>NZ_CP016443.1:0-1200000 GCF_001742165.1 Burkholderia stabilis
GCGTGTCGGCTGCTCTGCTGGAAAACCGACATGTTGCCCTGATTGTCAAAATTTTTCGACCAGTCTTGCCGGCCGGGCGGTCTTATCGGCGCGTGCGGCGAACCTTACACTGCGGCGTTTCGTTCGTCTTCCGCCGACATGACCGATCGCTCGAAAATTGCCGCCGTCTACCTGCTCGGGTTCGCGATCGACCTCGCCAACATGTTCGTCATCAACGCCGCGTATCCGACGATCCAGCGCGAGCTGCACGCATCGGTCGCCCAACTGGCGTGGATCGGCAACATGTACGTGCTCGGGCTGACCGTCGTGATCCCGCTCGGCACGTGGCTCGCGCGGCGTTTCGGCGAGCGCCGGCTGCTGATCGCGTCGCTGCTGCTGTTCGCGCTCGGCAGCCTCGGCGTGGGCTTGTCCGCGTCGATCGGCGCGCTGCTGGTGTGGCGGCTGATCCAGGGGCTCGGCGGCGGGCTGCTGATTCCGGTCGGGCAGACGATGGCTTATCGCGCGTATCCGCCCGATGCGCGCGCACACCTGACTTCGATCGTGATGATGGTCGCGCTGCTCGTGCCGGCGCTGTCGCCGGCGCTCGGCGGCGTGATCGTCGATCGCGCGTCGTGGCGCGCAATCTTCTTCGCGATGCTGCCGCTGGCTGCCGCCACCAGCGTGCTTGCGTTCGCGTGGCTGCCGCCCGACGACGCAAGCGAACGCCCGGCATCGCTCGATGTGCGCGGCCTCGTGCTGAGTGCGGCTGCACTCGTCGCGCTGCTGCTCGGCCTGACGTTCGCGGGGCAACCGGGAGCGGGCCGCGAGGCGATCGCGCCGCTCGCGATCGCGCTCGTCGCCGGCGGCGCATACGTCGCGCATGCGCGACGCGTGGCCGCGCCGCTGCTCGACCTGCGGCTGGTCGCGCAGCCGCTGCTCCGGATCGGCCTGATCGTCTATCTATGCGTGCCGGGCGTGTTCACCGGCGTGAACCTGGTTGCGGCGCTGTATTTGCAGAACACGCTCGGGCTCAGCGCGACGCATACGGGTGCGCTGATGGTGCCGTGGGCGATTGCGTCGTTCGTCGCGATCGCGACGACGCGCCGCGTTTTCCCGAAGTGGGGCGCGAGGCCACTGTTCATGTGCGGGATCGTGATCGACGGGATCGGCATCGCGCTGCTCGCGACGCCGCTCGCCGGTTTCGAGGCCGGGCGCGTGCTCGCCTTCGTCGCGATGGGGCTCGGCGCCAGCATGTGCACCAGCACGTCGCAAAGCGCCGCGTTCCTCGACGTGCCCGCCGCACGGATGGGCGACGCGAGCGCACTGTGGAACATCAACCGGCAACTGAGTTTCTGCCTCGGCGTCGCGGTGCTGGGCAGTGCGCTGAATTTCCTGCTGTCGATGCACGGCGACGACGCGCGGCTGCCGTACCAGCAGTGCTTCGGCCTGGCCGCGCTGCTGACGCTGCTGCCGCTGCCGTTCGTCGCGCGCCTCGCGGGGCGCCGCGCACCTGCCGGGCAGCCGGTTTCCCAACGTTCGTGAGGGTCGAGATGAGTGTGCCAAACCCGTTTTTCCAGGAAGTCGTCGACGCGCACGTCGACATCGAGCAATGGCTGTCCGGCCGCGCCGCGCGTGAAAGGCTCGCGCCGTTGCTCGCGCGTTTTTCGCGGCATTTTTCGATGATTTCGCTGCAGGGGCATGCGCTGGACTTCGCGGATGTCGACGTCCTGTTCTCGCGCGGCTTCGGCGCGCGCCCCGGCCTGCGGATCGCGATCGACGAGCTGCACGAAGTGAGCGCGTGGCAGGGCGGCGCGGCGATCGCCTATCGCGAGACGCAAGTCGACGGAGCGGGGCGGCGTACCGTCCGCCGTTCGAGCGTCGTGTTCGAGCGCGACGCGAGCGGCCGCATCGGCTGGCTGCGCCTGCATGAAACACCGGTGACGGGCTGACCGTCATCCGCAACGCCTGCCGTTGGGTGCCCGGCGGCAGGCGCACGTTGTCCGAGCGGCACCCAAGACTAGAAACCTGAGAGATGACCACAAAAGCAATCGAATCCGCGCGCCGCGAGAGCGCGCGGCGGCAGCGCGTCCGCGGCCGGAGGCGGGCATGACGGCGCAATCGTTCACCGATGCGGTGACGGCGCTCGTGCGCGATACCGAGGTGCACAAGGATCTCTACCTGTCGCCGCGAATCTTCGAGCTGGAGATGCGCCACCTGTTCGCGAACACGTGGGTCTACGTCGGCCATGTCAGCCAGATTCCGGAAGCCGGCGACTACGTGACGACGACGATCGGCGCGGAGCCGGTCGTGATGGTGCGCCACGTCGACGGGTCGGTGCGTGTGCTCCACAACCGCTGTTCGCACAAGGGCACGCAGCTCGTGACCGATGCGTGCGGCAACACGGGCACGTTCTTCCGCTGCCCGTACCACGCGTGGTCGTACCGGACCGACGGCAGCCTGTATGCGATCCCGCTGCGGCGCGGCTACGAGAACACGGGCTTCGAATCGTGCGAGGCTAGCAAGGGCATGCAGGCGGTCGGCGCGACTCATGACCATCGCGGTTTCGTGTTCTGCCGACTGAATGCGACGGGCGTCGGCTTCCACGCGTATTTCGGCGATGCGCTGTCGTCGCTCGACAATCTGGTCGACCGCTCGCCGGAAGGGCGCGTCGAAGTCGCGGGCGGCGTGTTCCGGTACGTGCATGCGTGCAACTGGAAGATGCTGGTCGAGAACCAGACCGACACCTGCCATCCGATGGTCGCGCACGAATCGTCGGCCGGCACGGCCGTGCGCGTGTGGGCGCGCGACGGCGCGCAAGGGGCGAAGCCGATGGCGGTCGAGCTGCTGGAGCCGTTCATCCAGCCGCATGCGTTCTTCGAGCAGATGGGGCTGCGCGTATGGCCGAACGGGCACGGCCACACCGGCACGGCCGATTCGATCCATGCGCGCTATACGCCGATTCCCGGGTATCACGAGAAGATGGTGGCGGCCTACGGCGAAGCGCGCGCGGCGCACATTCTCGGCGAGGTTCGCCACAACACGGTGCTGTTTCCGAACGCGATGGTGAAGGGGCCGATCCAGATCCTGCGCGTGTTCAAGCCGCTCGCGGCCGACCGCACGCTGGTGGAGTCGTGGTCGTTCCGTCTCGTCGGCGCACCCGATTCGCTGTTCGAGCGCACGCTGGCGTACAACCGGCTGATCAACGCGCCGACGTCGATCGTCGCGCACGACGATCTCGAAATGTACGAACGCGCGCAGCGCGGCCTCGCGACGCAGTCGCGCGACTGGGTGCACGTGGGGCGGCTGTTCGATCCGCAGGAGTTCGCACGGCCGACGTCGGAAACGAACGGCACCAGCGAGCAGCAGATCCGCAACCAGTTCCGCGCGTGGCTGCGCTACATCGCGCCCGCATCGACGACGGAGGCGGCCGATGCGCACCTTGCCGCATGATGCGCTCGCCGCGTTCGTCTACCAGGAGGCACGCCTGCTCGACGAGCGGCGCTACGACGACTGGCTCGCGCTGTACGCGGACGACGCACGCTACTGGATGCCGCTGTCGCCAGACCAGCCCGACACGGGGCTGCACGGCGCGCTGATGGACGAGGACCGGCTGCTGCTGCGCATCCGCATCGAACGTCTGGCCGGCCGCCGCACGTTTTCGCAGCAGCCGGCAAGCCGCGGCCATCATCTGCTCCAGCAGCCGCATGTCGAGCGCGCCGATCACGAGCACGGCGTGTACGTGCTGCGCACGCCGTTTCATTACATCGAAGCGCGACGCGACGAGCAGACGCTGTTCGCCGGCTGGTACACGCATGAACTTGCGGTGCGCGACGACGCGTTGCGCATTCGCGTGAAGCGCGTCGACCTCGTCAATGCCGACGCACCGCTCGGCAGCATCCACCTGCCCGTATGAGCCTTTGGCCCCGACTCCATGAACGCCCCTGAACGCCTGCCGCACACGCTACCGTACATCGACACGCTGTACGACTATGGCGCTTTCCTGTCCCGCACCGGCGGCCGTCTCGGCGCGCTGCAGGCCGAATGCGCGCGCGACGCGCGGATCGCGATCGTCGGCGCGGGCGTCGGCGGCCTCGTCGCGGCGTGCGAATTGCTGCGCGCGGGCGCCCGGCAGGTCGTCGTGTTCGAGGCGAACCGCGCGCGCGTCGGCGGCCGCCTGCTGACCCAGTCGATCAATCCCGATCATCCGCATCTGCTCGCCGAAATGGGCGCGATGCGTTTCCCGCCGTCGCAGGCAGCGCTGTATCACTACCTCGACCGGTTCGGCGTCGACAGCGCCTCGGCGTTTCCCGATCCGGGCATCGTCGACACCGAGATCCACTACCAGGGGCATGCGTACCGCTGGCCGGCCGGCGATGCGCCGCCCGCGCTGTTCGACCGCGTCGACCGCGGCTGGCGCGCGTTCATCCGCGACGGCGTGCGCCTCGACGACGGCACGCAACTGCCTGCGCCGGCCGGGTTGACGGCGCTGCTGCGCGCGCATTGCTACGACGAGGCGCGGCAGGGCTGGCAGCAGTACATCGACCGGTTCGGCGACGAGTCGTTCTATTCGGCGATCGTGAAGATCTTCACCGGCGCGACGCCGCCCGGCGGCGTGCGCTGGCGCAAGGGCGAGGACCTGCGCCTGTTCGGCACGCTCGGGATCGGGTCGGGCGGCTTCCAGCCGGTCTATCGCGCGTCGTTCCTCGAGATCCTGCGGATCGTCGTCAACGAGCTCGAGGTCGACCAGCGGCTGATCCCCGCCGGCATCTTCGCGCTCGCGCAGGGGTTGCTGGACGATGGCGGCGAGGCCGCGCGCGTGCGCGACTGCATCGTCTACGCGGCCGTGCGCGGTGTGACGAAGCAGCCGGACGGCGCGTTCGCGCTCGCGCTCGCGCTCGACGACGGGTCGACGCGCGTGTTCGACCGCGTGATCGTCGCGACGACGACACGCGCGATGCAAGTCGGCATGGGCATGACGGGCATCGCGAACCTGTTTGCGCCGGAAGTCGTCCGCGCGATCAACGAGACGCACATGGTCAGCTCGTCGAAGCTGTTCGTGCTGACCCGCGACAAGTTCTGGCTCAAGCACGGGCTGCCGCACAACATCCAGACCGACACGCTCGCGCGCGGCATCTATTGCCTCGACTATGCGCCCGACGATCCCGATGCGCATGGCGTCGTGCTGATCAGTTACACGTGGGAAGACGATTCGCACAAGATCCTGTCGCTCACCGACAAGATCGAGCGGTTCAAACGGCTCGTCGCCGAGATCGGCGTCGTGTCGCCGGCGTTCGCCGCGCACCTGCGCCCGCTCGACGACGACTACGCACGCAACGTCACGAGCCACGACTGGCTGTCGGACCGCTACGCGCTGGGCGCATTCAAGCTGAACTATCCGGGCGAGGACGTCCACTCGCAGGCGCTGTTCTACCAGTTCCAGACGGCGGCCGAGCCGGCGACGGACCGCGGGATCTACCTGGCCGGCTGCTGCTGCTCGTTTACGGGCGGCTGGATCGAAGGCGCGGTGCAGACCGCGATCAACGCGGCGAGCGCGGTGATCCGCAGCCTCGGTGGCACGCTCGCCGACGGCAACCCGCTCGACGCGATGCGCAGCCGCTATTGCTACGGCGATTGACGCGCCGCTACTGGTCCAGTTCCGGGTAGTGCCGGAAGATCCCCATGTCGTTGAACGGGATGCGGCGCGCCGACGCGAGATAGCGTGCGACGGGCGGATGCTGTGCGACGCGATCGTGCAGCGCGACGAGCGCCGCGACCTTCCGCTCGGCGCGCTTCATCGCTTTCGGGAATGCGTAGCGCAGGCCCTCGATCAGCTGGAACATCGACAAATCCGCGTAACTGAGCGTGCTGCCCGCGATATGGCTGCTCCCGTGCGGATTCTGTTCGAGCAGGCGATCGAAGTAGCCGAGGAATTTCGGCAGCCGATTCGCGAGGAAATCGGCTGCGCGCTCGGCGGCTTCCGCTTTCTGGTCCTCGTAGTACAGGCCGCTGCCGATCGGATGGTGCGTGTCGTGGATCTCGGTGACGAAATCGGCGACGGTCAGCTGGATCTGGTGTACCCATAGCCGGCCGGCTTCGTCGTCGGGCGCGAGCCCGAGCCGGGCGCCGAGGAACAGCAGGATGTTCGCGGTCTGCGCGACGACGATCTCGCCAACCTTCAGGAACGGCGGCGCGAACGGCACGCATTCCGCCTTCGTGCTGTCCATCATGCGCATCATCGCAGGCACCCCCATGCCACGCCCCGACTCGCGCGCGACGTCGACGTAGTCGGCCTCGGCCGCTTCGAGCGCGAGCCGCACGTATTCGCCGCGCCCCTGGATCTCGGGCCAGTAATAGAGTTCGTATCGCATGCTGTTCTCCTGTCAGGCGAGCCGGTTGCCGCCGGCATCGTGATGACCGGGCGGCCGTGCGCCGCCGGTGGCGAATAGACAGTCTAGGAGATCGCGCGAAAAGCGCCGCGCGCGGTGCGTCATGCGCCGCTGCCGCCGCGTTCGCCGCCTTCGGGGCCGTAGAAGAACACCCATGTCGAGAAGTCGTCGGAGAAGCCGGTGAAGCGATGCTCCGCGTGCGCGGGGACGAACAGCACGTCGCCGGCCGCGACATCGCATTCGCGTCCGTCGACGACGAAGTGCGACGTGCCGGTGGCGATCGCGTAGACCTCGTCGCGCGTATGCGGTTTTTGCCGGTCCTCGATGCGTGGCCGGTACAGCTCGACATCGAGCGAGCCGTGCCGAAACAGCGTCGTGAACAGCGTGCCTTCTTCGTCGAGGCGCGCGAGCGATTCCTGCAGGCCGAGCTTCATCGTGGGGGCTCCGGGGCGGATCGTGGGAACGTGCGTCGCGCCATCGTAGCGCGAAGTATCGGCACTCCGATACCCGGCGAGTGCCGCGAGCGCGCCACCAGCGAAACGAACTTGCGCCGGCTCGCCACGGGTGAAACGAATGCGTTTGTCGGCGAAGCAGGGTGGCGACAGGCCGGATTCGGGCGGCGGTTTCACCGCAATTTAACCGACGCCCGCTAGGATCGCGTTGCGTCGTTCGACACCTCGTCGCGAGCCGGTTTGCGTGACCGCGTCTCGCCTTGTCACCCGGTTGCCATTTCCCGAGAACCTGCGCATGCCGATGCCGGCGTCGAGCCATCGACACGGCCGTCATTCGCGTCATTTCGTCTTTCCCTCATGAGCCAGAATCCCACGACGCCCTCCCGAAGACAATTCCTGGCCGCCGCACCGGCCGTTGCGGCGACTTCATTGCTGAGCGCCTGCGGCGGCGACGACGTCACGTCGGCGCCGATCACCGATGCGGCGCTTGCCGCCCAGATGTCCGCGAAGCTGAATGCGCAACTCGACGATGCGGCCACCGTCAACGCGATCGTGCCGGCGCTGACCGACGTCGGCTTCACGTGGGACCTGCCGACGGTCCCGGCCGCACAGATCGGCGCGATCGTCGCGTACAGCTTCGGCAATCGCCCGAACGCGGCGAGCGGCAACACGTCGAGCAACGGCGGCAACCAGGCCGCGCTGCCCGATCCGGGGCCCGTCAACGAGGCGCTCGCCGATGCCGTGTACCGCATCCGCCAGCTGAAGCCGGTCAAGGTCTACGCGCAGTGGGAAATCGCGCGCTTTCTCGTGTCGAAATACGGCATGGGCGCCGACGTGCTGTCGTCGATCGAGCCGGTGACCGCGAGCGACGGCACGATCGTGTACCTGAGCACCGCCGGCGTCGCGGGCGTTGCCGTGTCGCGCGCCGGCGGCGCGGCCGCGATGGGCACCGTCGCGGTGGTCGGCCATCGCGATCATGCGAAGCGCTGCATCCAGACTTCCCAGCAGGCAGGCATGAAGGCCGCGGCCGTTGCCGAGGTGTCGCTCCCGACGCTTTACGACCCGCAATCGGGCCAGCCGTGGACGCGCAATCGCAGCCTGTATCTCGTGCACGACATGTATGCGCAGATGCTGGCACGCGCGATTGCCGCGACGACGCAGGCGTTCCCGAAGGGCTGACGCCTCCCGCTTCCCAACTTGATTCCGATGACCATGAAGACCCGCCGCCATTTCCTGGCTTCCACTTCCGTACTTGCCGCATCCTGTGCGGCCGCCGCACCCGTGTTCGCGAACGACGCGCCGGTGTCCGACGCCGAACTGCAGCGCCAGATGCTCGGCAAGCTGACGAACGAACTGAACGACCGCGCAACGGCCGCCGACGAGACCGGCTACCTGTTCGACACCTTCTTCTCTTGGACGCCGCCTAGCGTCGATCCCGGCCGGGTCCGCACGATCGTCGCGTACGGCTTCGGCAGCCGCGCGCCTGCATCCGGCACCGTGCCCGTGCCGGGGCCGGCGAACGAAGCGATCGCCGATGCCGTGTTCCGGCTTCGCCAGACGATTGCGGCGCCGATCTACGCGCAGCAGGAAGTCGCGAGCGTGCTCGCGTCGAAATACGGTCTGACGAGCGGCGTGACGTCGATCGCGACGCCTGCCGCGGTTGCCGGCAGCCCGATCCCGACGCCCGACGGCGTCGCTGCCGCGATCGTCAGGCAGGCCGGTTCGGCTGCGGCGCTCGGCACGGTCGCGATCGTCACGCACGCGGATCAGGCATCGATCGCGGTGCGCGTGTCGAATGCGGCGGGGATGCAGGCGGCGGTGCCGGCCGGGCTCGTGCTGCCGTCGCTTTACGACACGTCTGCGCAGCAGCCGGCGATGCGCCGCCGCGATCTCTACCTGATGAACAACGCCGGCATGCAGCTCGCGATGCTGCGGCTCGACCTGATCAACCGCGAATATCCGAACGGCTGAGTCGCGGGGTTTCGGCGCATCACGCCCGGTCCGGGCGACGCGATTCGCGGTCGCGGTGATCCGGACCGGCGTGCCCCGTTTGCCGGGTAATGCCGATACAGGTATTGGAACTACTAGCCAAACCACTGTTTTTAATGGGTTTTTTCGCGTCCGGCCTGCGCCGTGACGCGTTCTGCGTGGCATAATCGACCGCATCCGTAAGGCTTGTAGTCACAACGACCCCGCATACCCATGGCACAGACTCTCTACGACAAACTGTGGAATACCCACGTGGTCCACACCGAAGATGACGGCACGACTTTGCTGTACATCGACCGTCAGCTGCTGCATGAAGTCACGAGCCCGCAGGCGTTCGAAGGGCTGAAGATCGCGCAGCGTCCGGTGTGGCGCATCAGCGCGAACCTGGCCGTGTCGGACCACAACGTGCCGACGACGGACCGCAGCCACGGCATCGCCGATCCCGTCTCGAAGCTGCAGGTCGACACGCTCGACGCGAACTGCGATGCGTTCGGCATCACGCAGTTCAAGATGAACGACGTGCGCCAGGGCATCGCCCACATCATCGGGCCGGAGCAGGGCGCGACGCTGCCGGGCATGACGATCGTGTGCGGCGATTCGCACACGTCGACGCACGGCGCGTTCGGCGCGCTCGCGCACGGCATCGGCACGTCGGAAGTCGAGCACGTGCTCGCCACGCAAACGCTGCTGCAGAAAAAGAGCAAGAACATGCTCGTGAAGGTCGAGGGCGCACTGCCGCGCGGCTGTACCGCGAAGGACATCGTGCTCGCGATCATCGGCAAGATCGGCACGGCAGGCGGCACGGGCTACGCGATCGAATTCGGCGGCTCGACGATCCGCGCGCTGACGATGGAAGGCCGCATGACCGTCTGCAACATGGCGATCGAAGCCGGCGCGCGCGCGGGCATGGTCGCGGTGGACGACACGACGGTCGATTACCTGAAGGGCCGTCCGTTCGTGCCGACCGGCGCGGAATGGGATCAGGCCGTTGAATACTGGCGCCAGTTCAAATCGGATGACGGCGCGCAGTTCGACCGCGTGGTCGAGCTGAACGCGGCCGAGATCGTCCCGCAGGTCACGTGGGGCACGTCGCCGGAAATGGTCACGTCGATCGACGGTCGCGTGCCCGATCCCGAGCGCGAGAAGGATCCGGTCAAGCGCGACGCGATGGAGCGCGCGCTGGCCTACATGGCGCTCGAGCCGAACACGCCGATCGAAGCGATCAAGGTCGACAAGATCTTCATCGGCTCGTGCACGAACGCGCGGATCGAAGATATCCGCGCGGCCGCCTATGTCGTGAAGAAGCTGAATCGCCGCATTGCGTCGAACGTGCGGCTCGCGATGGTCGTGCCGGGCTCGGGCCTCGTGAAGGCGCAGGCCGAGCGCGAAGGGCTCGATAAGGTGTTCACGGATGCGGGCTTCGAATGGCGCGAACCGGGCTGCTCGATGTGTCTCGCGATGAACGCCGACCGGCTCGATCCGGGCGAGCGCTGCGCGTCGACGTCGAACCGCAACTTCGAAGGCCGGCAGGGCGCGGGCGGTCGCACGCACCTCGTGAGCCCCGCAATGGCGGCGGCGGCGGCGATCGAAGGTCACTTCGTCGACATTCGCAAGCTGGGGTAACGCGTGACGGCATCGAAGGTCATTGCGCGGCTGGTTGCCGCGCTGGCGCTGGCGGGGCTGGGCTTCGGCCTCGCGGGCTGCAATACCGTCCAGGGCTTCGGGCAGGACGTCAACGCCGCCGGCAACGCGCTGAAGCGCGCCGCGGAGTGACGAGTCCCGCCGAGCATTTGTCGATGTGCGCCGGCTGAAGGCCGGCCCTCCAACCGGATAGACGGATCATGGAAAAATTCAATGTGCATACCGGCGTCGTGGCGCCGCTCGATCGCGAGAACGTCGACACCGACGCGATCATCCCGAAGCAGTTCCTGAAGTCGATCAAGCGCACTGGCTTCGGCCCGAACGCGTTCGACGAGTGGCGTTACCTCGATCACGGCGAGCCGGGCCAGGACAACTCGAAGCGTCCGCTGAACCCGGACTTCGTGCTGAACCAGCCGCGCTACCAGGGCGCATCGGTGCTGATCGCACGCAAGAACTTCGGCTGCGGCAGCTCGCGCGAGCACGCGCCGTGGGCGCTGCAGCAGTACGGCTTCCGCGCGATCATCGCGCCGAGCTTCGCGGACATCTTCTTCAACAACTGCTACAAGAACGGCCTGCTGCCGATCGTGCTGACCGAGCAGCAGGTCGATCACCTGTTCAACGACACGTACGCGTTCAACGGCTATCAGCTGACGATCGATCTCGATGCGCAGGTCGTGCGCACGGGCGACGGCCGCGAGTATCCGTTCGAGATCACCGCGTTCCGCAAGTACTGCCTGCTGAACGGCTTCGACGACATCGGCCTGACGCTGCGCCACGCGGACAAGATCCGCCAGTTCGAAGCCGAGCGGCTCGTGAAGCAGCCGTGGCTCAACACCAAGCTGGTCGGCTGATAGCGCCCTCGAGGCGGGCGCGCGCTCCGCGCGCTCGCCGGCTTGCCTCCCTAACCTACCCAGTCAGGAATGACGCATGAAAATTGCAGTGTTGCCCGGCGACGGCATCGGTCCGGAAATCGTCACCGAAGCGGTGAAGGTGCTGAACGCACTCGACGAGAAGTTTGAACTCGAACAGGCGCCGGTTGGCGGCGCGGGCTACGAGGCAAGCGGCCATCCGCTGCCCGACGCGACGCTTGCGCTCGCGAAGGAAGCCGACGCGATCCTGTTCGGCGCGGTCGGCGACTGGAAGTACGACTCGCTCGAGCGCGCGCTGCGCCCCGAGCAGGCGATCCTCGGGCTGCGCAAGCATCTCGAGCTGTTCGCGAACTTCCGCCCGGCGATCTGCTATCCGCAGCTCGTCGACGCTTCGCCGCTGAAGCCGGAACTCGTCGCGGGCCTCGACATCCTGATCGTGCGCGAACTGAACGGCGACATCTACTTCGGCCAGCCGCGCGGCGTGCGCGCCGCGCCGGACGGCCCGTTCGCCGGCGAGCGTGAAGGCTTCGACACGATGCGTTATTCGGAGCCGGAAGTGCGCCGCATCGCGCACGTCGCGTTCCAGGCGGCACGCAAGCGCGCGAAGAAGCTGCTGTCGGTCGACAAGTCGAACGTGCTCGAAACGTCGCAGTTCTGGCGCGACATCATGATCGACGTGTCGAAGGAATACGCGGACGTCGAGCTGTCGCACATGTACGTCGACAACGCGGCGATGCAGCTCGCGAAGGCGCCGAAGCAGTTCGACGTGATCGTCACCGGCAACATGTTCGGCGACATCCTGTCGGATGAAGCGTCGATGCTGACGGGCTCGATCGGCATGCTGCCGTCGGCGTCGCTCGACAAGAACAACAAGGGCCTGTACGAGCCGTCGCACGGTTCGGCGCCGGACATCGCGGGCAAGGGCATCGCGAACCCGCTCGCAACGATCCTGTCGGCCGCGATGCTGCTGCGCTACTCGCTGAATCGCGCGGAGCAGGCCGATCGCATCGAGCGTGCGGTGAAAACGGTGCTCGAACAGGGTTACCGTACGGGCGACATCGCGACGCCGGGCTGCAAGCAGGTCGGCACGGTGGCGATGGGCGACGCGGTGATCGCGGCGCTGTAAGCAGGTAGTAAAGGGTGCGAACGCGGCCGGTAAAAACCGCGCGTTCGCGCCGGGTTGGCCGTTGTGCGGCCGAATAGGTTTGTGTAGACTCGAACGATGGCGCAAATTTCCCTGATCTCCCCGGTCTTGAAACTCCACGGCAACATTGCCCGTGCGGGTGCGCGCGCCATCGTCATCACGAAAACCATTACCACGAAAACGATCATTAAACGCTGATCGTCCGTCGTGCCCGCCTTTTTCCCCGCGCGGTCACAGCGGGGACGGAAATGGCGGGGAAGCTCCATCAAAGGGTTAGTCATGAACGTAGGTCTCGTAGGTTGGCGCGGCATGGTCGGCAGCGTCCTGATGCAGCGCATGCAGGAAGAAGGCGATTTCGACCTGATCGAACCGGTGTTTTTCAGCACCAGCAACACGGGCGGCAAAGCGCCGTCGTTCGCGAAAAACGAGACTACGCTCAAGGACGCGACCAACGTCGACGAGCTGAAGAAGTGCGACGTGATCATCACGTGCCAGGGCGGCGACTACACGAACGACGTGTTCCCGAAGCTGCGCGCGGCCGGCTGGAACGGCTACTGGATCGACGCGGCATCGTCGCTGCGGATGAAGGACGACGCGGTCATCATCCTCGATCCGGTCAACCTCGACGTGATCAAGGACGCGCTCGTCAAGGGCACGAAGAACTTCGTCGGCGGCAACTGCACGGTCAGCCTGATGCTGATGGCGCTGGGCGGCCTGTTCCGCGAGAACCTCGTCGACTGGATGACGGCGATGACCTACCAGGCCGCATCGGGCGCGGGCGCGCAGAACATGCGCGAACTGCTGTCGCAGATGGGCACGCTGAACGGTGCGGTGAAGGAGCAGCTCGCCGATCCGGCTTCCGCGATTCTCGACATCGACCGCCGCGTGCTGGCCGCGATGAACAGCGATGCAATGCCGACCAGCAACTTCGGCGTGCCGCTCGCCGGCTCGCTGATCCCGTGGATCGACAAGGATCTCGGCAACGGGATGTCGAAGGAAGAATGGAAGGGCGGCGCGGAAACCAACAAGATCCTCGGCAAGCCGGCGATGGGCGAGCCGGGCTCGATCCCCGTCGATGGCCTGTGCGTGCGGATCGGCGCGATGCGCTGCCACTCGCAGGCGCTGACGATCAAGCTGAACAAGGACGTGCCGCTCGACGAGATCAACGGCATCCTCGCATCGGCGAACGACTGGGTGAAGGTCGTGCCGAACGAGCGTGAAGCATCGATGCGCGACCTGTCGCCGGCGAACGTCACGGGCACGCTGACGGTGCCGGTCGGCCGCCTGCGCAAGCTCGCGATGGGCGGCGAATACCTGTCGGCGTTCACCGTCGGCGATCAGCTGCTGTGGGGCGCGGCCGAGCCGCTGCGCCGCATGCTGCGCATCCTGCTCGACAAGTAAATCCGGTTGCGTGAGCCGGCCCTGCGGGCCGGGCCGCACAAGATGACGCGCCGCGTCGGCCTTGACGATATCAAGGCTGGCGCGGCGCGTTTTTCATGCGCGGATCAGCGCATGTTCAGCAGCGTCTGGTCGACCGTCTGCTGGGTCTTGATCGTCTGCGCATTGGCCTGGTAATTGCGCTGCGCGGTGATCAGGTTCACGAGCTCGGTCGTCAGGTCGACGTTCGAGTTTTCCAGCGCGCTGCCCTGCAGCGTGCCGTGGTTCGTGCTGCCGGGCGCGGAAATCTGCGGCACGCCCGACGCGGCGCTCTCCGCATACTGGTTGCCGCCGATGTTCACGAGCCCGTTCGGGTTGCTGAAGTTCGCGAGCGCGATCAGGCCGAGTACCGCGCTCTGGCCGTTCGAGTAATTGCCGGTCAGCTTGCCGTCGGTGCCGATCGAGAACGTCGTCAGCGTGCCGCTCGCGAAGCCGTCCTGCGCGAGGTTGTTCACGCCGTTCTTCCCGCCGTACTGCGTCGTGCCGCTCAGGTCGAGCGTCAGGTTCTGCGGGTTGGCGCCGCCCGTCGTGTTGGGGATCGAGAACGCGAACTGGCCGAGGCTGGGTGTCGGCTGGCCGGTGGCGGCCGAGGTCGTCGAACTGATCCGGCCCGACGCATCGAACGTGACGGTGCCGAGATTCGTCGGCGTCTGGCCCTGCACGCCGGCGTAGGCCTGCCAGGTGCCGGCCGCGCTTTTCGCGAAATACATCGTGACCTGTTGCGAGCCGCCGAGCGTGTCGTAGACCTGGATCGACGAATTGTAGTTGTAGGTCGTGTTGTCGCTCGCGTTGAACGGCGTCTTGGCCGGCACCTTGTCCTGCGAGTTCAGGTTGAACTGGCCGGTGATCTTGGTCGTCGCCTGCGGCGCGATGTTGGTGGTCGGTGCCTGCAGCGGCACGGTCGCCGAGGTGTTGATCGTGCCGCCCGCGCCTGCCGCATAACCCATCAGGTTGCGGCCTTGCGCGTCGACGATGGCGCCGGTCTTGTCGCGGTGGAACGTGCCGTCGCGCGAGTACGTCGTCACACCGTTGTTCGACATCTGGAAGAAACCGTTGCCGTTGATCGCGACGTCGAGCGACGACTTGGTCGAATTGATCGTCCCCTGGCCAAACTGCTGCCGCACCGACTCGAGCTTCGTGCCGATGCCGATCTGCGTGTTGACCGACGTCGCGACCGAATTCGCATACATGTCGGAGAAGTTCGCGCGACCCTGCTTGAAGCCGGTCGTGTTTGCGTTCGCGATGTTGTTGCCGATCACGTCGAGATTGTTCGACGCGCCGGCCAACCCGCTCAAACCCTGCTGATAGCCCATGTTCGATCCCCGTAACGAGCTGGTGAGTGAATGCAGTCCTGCGACTGCGCGATGACCCTCTGGCACCTCACGGCGTCAGCCCGGCCGATCGCGCTCCCGCCTTTCCGGCATGTGCGAACGCGACGGTCGAATTGCGCCGATTCTTGTTTGAAAACGATCGTAGCGACGGCAATTATTTGATCTGTGTAATTTTGTGTAATGTAATTGAATTGACGGTGAAACGATTGCTTTTGTATGAGCAAAGAGAGGGGTGGAAGGGCGGGGAGCCTTGTGGGGCGGGTCTTTCAAGGCGTAATTGTTCAATTCTCCGATAAGAGAGGGGAATTGCCTTCTTATCGGCCAATTGAAATTAATTCGAATGGGATTGGTGGCCGGCGGGATTTTTTCTGATTTGGCGGTTGCCAATCCATTAACGGCAGGCGGTGCGAATTGTTGAGCGGCGGGCCCGATTTTCCGGTCGCGTTTCCGCGCCGGGCCCGGGCGGGCGGGTCGCGCGACGAGAATGCAAGAGCCGTGGTCTTCGTCGCGGATGCGGCATTGTCGCGGGCGGTTTTCATCCACTGGCACGCCCTTTTGAAAAATCCGATGCGCAGGATGCAGCGTGTCGACGCATGCCGCGGCCCGGCCCGATCGCCGCGCGTGTCGATGGGCGAGTGCGACCGGCCGCGTCAACCGGCGACGAATTCGGCCCGAACCCGATCGTGTGAAGTAAACTACGCGGTTACGACGCACAGACCCGCCGAAAGCGTCGCGTTCCGCGCGACGCTTTTGCATTTCTGCGGCAACTTTATTGACGCTTCCAACTGCGAATCCGAGCCGCGCCCGCGCGCGGCGATAGAGCCAACGATGTCCCGAATTTCCTTGTTTCCGCGTCAGTCCCGTCTGTCGCGCGCCGTGCGTGGCGCGCTGGCGATCCTGGCGCTCGGCGTAGCCGCGTCGGCCTGGGCGGCCGGCGCCGGCGAATTGCCGGCGTCCGCTGCCGGCGGCGCTGCGCCGCTTACCGTGACGGTCCAGCCGGGCCAGTCGCTGAACGACATCGCGAAAGCGGCCACGCAATCGCGTGATCCGGGCGTGCTCGCACGCGCTGGTCGCGCGCTGTTCGACGCCAATCCGCAGGCGTTCATGAAGCACGACGCGAGCCGCCTGAAAGTCGGCGCGACGCTGACCGTGCCCGCGCTCGATGCAACGGGCGCGGCACTCGTGCCGGTCGGTGCATCCGGTGCATCCGGTGCGGTGGCAGCCTCCGCACCCGTCGCCGCATCGGGCGGTGTGGCGGTCGCGCAGCATGGCGCGTCCGCGCCGCATCCGGGGTCGGCGGTGCAGTCTGCGCCGGTGGCGCCGGCCGTGCATGCGGCGCCGGTGAGCGGCGCGAGTGTCGCGGCGGCGATGGTGGCGGGGGCGTCGGCTTCGGTCGGTGCTTCGGCTGCACACGGCGCATCGGCTGTCGAGAGCCTGCAGCCGGCGGCGCCCGTTGCCGGTGCTAGTGGTCCGCATGTGTGGAGCGGTGCGATCCAGTCGGCACCGTCGCCCGTGAGCGAAACGGCTGCCGCGCCTGCGGCGGGCAGCCAGGTTTCGGGCATGAGCGGACCAGCCGGCGCGGCACCCGCCACGGGTGCGTCACAGCCGCGGCCGTCGAGCCTGCAGCAACTGCTGGCGCTGAAGAACCGCGTGCTGATGGAGCTGCAAAAGCACGGTATCGGCAAGCCGGCCACGACGAACGGCGTCGCGCCTGCGCCTGCTCCGTCGCCCGTCGCGCCGCGTCCGGCCGCGAACGATGCGAGCGCGCCGGCCGCGGCATCGTCAGCCGTTGAAACGGCATCCGGCGTTGTCGCCGGCGTGGCGTCGCCCGTATTGGCGCCCGCGCAACCCGCCGCGCCCGTGACGGCACCTGCACGCAGCACCGAGCAGATGGACTGGCGCCCGGCCGCAGTGGCCGGTGCGGCCGTGATCGTTCTCGCGGCCGGTTTTGTGTGGCGTAAGCGCCGGAAGGGCCGGAGCACGGACGATGCGGGCACGCCGGCTGCAGCCGGCGGTGCCCCGGCTGACGAAGCGGACGAAGCGCCGTCCGTCGATCGCGAACTGCCGATCCGGCCCGAGATGCCCGTCGCCCGCGACGCGGCAGCCGACGTGAATCTCGCCGCGGCGACTGCCGCAGCGGCGGAGACGGTCGAGCCGCATGAAACGGACGCATCGCCGGCGCACGAAGCGACGCCGCCGCATGACGACCAGCCCGAATTGCCGGCCCATGTTGCCGTAGCACCGGCGCACGATGCGGTTTCGACCTCGCACGACGCAGAACCGGTAGAGCAGGCCGCCGCCGACACGCCGTCCGAGCAGCCTGCCGCACCTGCACCGACCGACGCCCAGCACGCGGCGCTGATGCAGAACGCGATCAGCGCGCTCAACAGCCTCGACATGCCGCTGCCGCCGCGCGCACCGGACGAGCTGTCGCCGACGGCAGACGAACCGGCCGCTCGGGCAGGGCAATTCGATACCGATCAAATCGCAACTAACGGTCTGGCCACGCCCCGTCAGCCGATTGGCGCGATCAATCCGGCCCCTGAATATCAGGCCGACCAGGACGACGAGTTCGAATGGGACCCGGACGCGGCGACGCCCGCCGGCCACGCTGGAGGCTCGTCGGCGACGTCGTCGCTGCCGCCGCTCGGCGGCGCGCAGTTCGGCGCGCTGAAACTCGATTTCGATCTCGACCTGCCGTCCGCGCCGGGCGCCACGCTGCCTGCGCTGACGCCGGACGAGCTCGCGCGCATCGCGCGCAACAAGCTCGACCTCGCGTCCGAGTACGTCGAACTGGGCGACCTGTCCGGCGCGCGGACGCTGCTGCAGGAAGTGGTCGACGCGAACGACACTGCGACGCGCGACGATGCGCGTGCGCTGCTCGCAAAACTGGCGGACGAGGCGTGATGCGGATCGCGCTGGGCATTCAGTACGACGGCGCGGCGTTCTGCGGCTGGCAGGCGCAGCCGCACGGCAAGACCGTGCAGGATGCGCTCGAGCATGCACTGGCCGAGTTCGCGCGGGTACCGTTGCACACGACGGTGGCCGGTCGGACCGACACGGGCGTGCACGGGCTTGGGCAGGTCGTGCACTTCGACACCGACCTTGATCGAGAAGTGTTCTCGTGGGTGCGCGGCACCAACGCGTTCCTGCCGTCGACCGTTTCGGTGCAATGGGCGAAGCCGATGCCGGACACGTTCCACGCGCGCTTTTCCGCGTTCGAGCGCACCTATTACTACGCGCTGTACGTGCACCCCGTGCGTTCGCCGATGCTGGCCGGGCGCGCGGGCTGGATCCATACGCCGCTCGACGACGACGCGATGCGCGCCGCCGCCGCGCATCTGATCGGCGAACACGATTTTTCGTCGTTCCGCTCGTCGGAATGCCAGTCGAAGACGCCGGTCAAACACCTGTATCAGATCGACGTGCGGCGCGCGGGCCATTTCATTCATTTCCGCTTCCGCGCCAACGCGTTCCTGCACCACATGGTGCGCAACCTGATGGGCTGCCTCGTCGCGGTCGGGCGCGGCCGTTATCCGGCCGACTGGGTCGCCGACGTGCTGGCCGGGCGCGACCGCAACCTCGCGGCGCCCACCTTCATGGCCGACGGGCTTTACCTCGCCCACGTCGGCTACCCGGCGGAATTCGCCGTCCCGCCCGCGCAGCTCGGCAGCGTGCCGTGGAGCAGCGTCTGGGCCGATCTGGACCTTCAATCATGACGGATCACGCCGTTTCTCCTTCGACTTCCGCTGCGACCGGCCTGCCGCCGCGCACGCGCATCAAGCTGTGCGGGCTGTCGCGTCCGGAGGACGTGCTGCACGCGGCGGCGCTCGGCGCCGATGCGATCGGCCTCGTGTTCTACCCGAAGAGCCCGCGCGCGGTGACGGTCGCACAGGCGGCCGAACTTGCGCGCCTCGCGCCGCCGTTCGTATCGGTCGTCGGGTTGTTCGTGAATGCGACCGAAGCCGAGATCGAGGCCGTCGTGCGCGACGTGCCGCTCACGGTGCTGCAGTTCCATGGCGACGAGACGCCCGAACAGTGCGAAGCGCTCGGTCGCGCGGCACGTTTGCCCTGGCTGCGCGCAGTGCGCGTCGGCCCCTCGACGCAGCCGTCCGATTTGGTAGAATCGGCTCTTCATTATTCGAAAGCGCGCGGCCTCCTGTTCGACACCCTTGTGCCGGACTACGGCGGTAGCGGCAAGGTCTTCGATTGGTCTCTTATTCCCGCAGAGCTCGCGCATCGGGCCGTTTTGAGTGGTGGCTTGAGCGCGCAAAACGTCGGTGATGCGATCCGCCAGCTGCGCCCGTTTGCTGTCGATGTCTCGAGTGGCATCGAAGTGGAGGGCGCGAAGGGCGTGAAGGATCACGCCCGGATGGCGGCGTTCGTACGCGCGGTGCGCGAAGCGGACGCCGGGTGATGCAAGCCGGTGCGGCTCCGAAAGCGGGGCGCATCGACCGATCGAGAGAGACACCATGTACAACCTTCCTGATGATCGCGGCCATTTCGGCCCGTATGGCGGCGTGTTCGTCGCCGAGACGCTGATTCACGCGCTGGACGAACTGCGCGCGGCGTATGCAAAATTCCAGAGCGACCCCGACTTCGTCGCCGAATTCGAGCGCGAGCTGAAGCATTTCGTCGGCCGTCCGTCGCCGATCTACCACGCGCAGCGCTGGAGCGAGACGCTCGGCGGCGCGCAGATCTACCTGAAGCGCGAGGACCTGAACCACACGGGCGCGCACAAGATCAACAACGTGATCGGCCAGGCGCTGCTCGCGAAGCGCATGGGCAAGAAGCGCGTGATCGCCGAGACGGGCGCCGGCCAGCATGGCGTCGCGACCGCGACGATCTGCGCGCGCTTCGGCATGGAGTGCATCGTCTACATGGGCTCCGAGGACGTGCGCCGGCAAGCCGCGAACGTCTACCGGATGAAGCTGCTCGGCGCGACGGTCGTGCCGGTCGAATCGGGTTCGCGCACGCTGAAGGACGCGCTGAACGAAGCGATGCGCGACTGGGTCACGAACATCGAGAGCACGTTCTACATCATCGGCACGGTCGCGGGCCCGCACCCGTACCCGATGATGGTGCGCGACTTCCAGCGCGTGATCGGCGACGAGTGCAAGGTGCAGATGCCCGAGCTCGCCGGCCGGCAGCCGGATGCGGTGATCGCCTGCGTCGGCGGCGGTTCGAACGCGATGGGCATCTTCTACCCGTACATCGACGATACGTCGGTGCAGCTGATCGGCGTCGAAGCGGCTGGCGACGGTCTCGACACGGGCCATCACGCGGCGTCGCTGATCGCCGGCAGCCCGGGCGTGCTGCATGGCAACCGCACGTACCTGCTGCAGGACGACAACGGCCAGATCATCGAGACGCATTCGGTGTCGGCGGGCCTCGACTATCCGGGCGTCGGCCCCGAGCACGCATGGCTGAAGGACAGTGGCCGCGCGCAGTACGTGCCGATCACCGACGAGGAAGCGCTGAAGGCGTTCCACGACTGCTGCCGGATCGAGGGGATCATTCCCGCGCTCGAGTCGAGCCATGCGATCGCGTATGGCGTGAAGCTCGCGCCGACGTTGCCGAAGGACAAGATCCTCCTCGTCAACCTGTCGGGCCGCGGCGACAAGGACATGCACACGGTCGCCGAGCGATCGGGCATCGAGCTCTGACCCCGACCGATGCGTGACCTGATCGAAGAACCGGGCGGCGGTGCCGCGAGCGACGCGGAGGCGGTACAGTCCGCCGTCGCCGTGCCGCGCGCGCTGCCGTCCGGGATCGAACTGCATAACCGCGATTTCCTGACCGATGCCGCGCACCTGCCGGATGCGTCGATCGACCTGATCGTCGCCGATCCGCCGTACGGGCTCGGCAAGGACTACGGCAACGACTCGGACAAGCGTTCGGGCGACGATTTCCTCGCGTGGACGCGCGAGTGGCTCGAGCTCGCGATTCCGAAGCTCAAGCCGAGCGGGTCGATGTACATCTTCTGCACATGGCAGTACGCGCCGGAAATCTTCAGTTTCCTGAAGACGAAGCTCACGATGGTCAACGAGATCATCTGGGACCGCCGCGTGCCGAGCATGGGCGGCACGACGCGCCGTTTCACGTCGGTGCACGACAACATCGGCTTTTTCGCGGTTTCCAAGGCGTATTACTTCGATCTCGATCCGGTCCGCATCCCGTACGACGCCGACACGAAGAAGGCCCGCTCGCGCAAGCTGTTCGAAGGCAGCAAGTGGCTGGAGATGGGCTACAACCCGAAGGACGTCTGGTCGGTCTCGCGCCTGCACCGGCAGCACGCGGAGCGCGTCGATCATCCGACCCAGAAGCCGCTGGAAATCATCGAGCGGATGGTGCTCGCAAGCTGCCCGCCGGGCGGCCGCGTGCTCGATCCGTTCATGGGCAGCGGCACGACCGCGGTGGCCTGCGCACGGCAGGGGCGCGACTTCGTCGGCTACGAGATCAACGAAAGTTATTGTGCGATCGCGCACGAGCGCGTGAACGCGCTTGCTGCGCCGGCGTGCGCGTGAATCGCGCCGCCGCGTCGCCGAACTCTTACTTTGTATCGGACCGGAGCAAGCGCTGAAGCGCCCACTTCGGATCGACATAGGAAAATTGCCATGTCCCGTATCCAGCAAACCTTTGCCGCGCTCGCCGAACAAGGCCGAAAGGGCCTGATCCCGTTCATCACGGCCGGCGACCCCGATCCCGCGAAAACCGTCGAATTCATGCATGCGCTCGCCGAAGGCGGCGCGGACGTGATCGAGCTCGGTGTGCCGTTCTCGGACCCGATGGCCGACGGCCCCGTGATCCAGCGCTCGTCGGAACGCGCGCTCGCGCGCGGCGTCACGCTCAAGAGCGTGCTCGCCGACGTGAAGCGTTTCCGCGAAACCGACCCTAAAACCCCCGTCGTGCTGATGGGTTACGCGAATCCGATCGAGCGGATGGGTGTCGACGCGTTCGCGGCCGAAGCGCATGCGGCCGGCGTCGACGGCGTGCTCGTCGTCGACTATCCGCCGGAAGAGGCGGGCGTGTTCGCCGAAAAGATGCGCGCCGCGCAGATCGATCCGATCTTCCTGCTCGCGCCCACGTCGACCGACGAACGCATTGCCGACGTCGGCAAGATCGCGAGCGGCTACGTGTATTACGTGTCGCTCAAGGGCGTGACCGGCGCGGGAAATCTGGATGTTTCGAGCATTGCGGGTAAAATCCCGGCCATCAAGTCGCGCGTGCCGGTTCCGGTGGGCGTCGGCTTCGGCATCCGCGACGCCGAAACGGCGCGCGCGGTGGCCGAAGTGTCGGACGCCGTCGTGATCGGCAGCCGCCTCGTGCAACTGCTCGAAAGCGCTGCGCCGGAAGGCGCGGCCGCCGCGCTGAAGTCATTCATCGCCGAGCTGCGCGCCGCCCTGGACGGCGCGGGCAAGACGGCGCGATAAACACAACACAGGGAGCGGGCGGGCCATGCGGCCCGGCCCGCCACGGAACAGGAAACCATACGATGAGCTGGCTCGACAAACTGTTGCCGCCGAAGATCAAGCAGACCGACCCGAAAAGCCGCAAGGGCATTCCGGAAGGCCTGTGGGTCAAGTGCCCGTCCTGCGAGGCCGTGCTGTACCGCAACGACGTGGACGCGAACCTGCACGTATGCCCGAAGTGCGATCACCACATGCGCATCGGCGCACGCGAGCGTCTCGACGGGCTGCTCGATCCGGAAGGCCGCTATGAAATCGGCCAGGAAATCGTGCCGGTCGACACGCTGAAGTTCAAGGACAGCCGCAAGTACCCCGATCGTCTGAAGGAAGCGATGGACGAGACGGGCGAGACCGACGCGATGGTCGTGATGGGCGGTGCGATTCACACGCTGCCGGTCGTCGCGGCCTGCTTCGAGTTCTCGTTCATGGGCGGCTCGATGGGTTCGGTCGTCGGCGAGCGCTTCGCGCGCGGCGCACAGAATGCGCTGGAACAGCACGTGCCGTTCATCTGCTTCACCGCATCGGGCGGCGCGCGGATGCAGGAAAGCCTGCTGTCGCTGCTGCAGATGGCGAAAACGACCGCGATGCTGACCAAGCTCGCCGAGGCGAAGCTGCCGTTCATCTCGGTGCTGACCGATCCGACGATGGGCGGCGTGTCGGCGAGCTTCGCGTTCCTCGGCGACGTCGTGATCGCTGAACCGAAGGCGCTGATCGGCTTCGCCGGCCCGCGCGTGATCGAGCAGACGGTCCGCGAGAAACTGCCGGAAGGCTTCCAGCGCGCCGAATTCCTGCTGACGACGGGCGCGATCGACATGATCGTCGACCGCCGCAAGATGCGCGACGAGATCGCGCAACTGCTGGCGCTGCTGCAGCGCCAGCCGGCCGACGCGCTGGCCTGACCCGGCGCGAGGTTGTGAACTCTGCGCGTCGCCTGGCTTCAGCGTCAGGCGGCGCGCTTCGTTTTTTGGCGTAGTGGCGGTACCGATCCAGATTTGATCCGATGAGCACTTTTCCCACTCTCGACGCGTGGCTTTCGCATCTCGAACGCGCGCACCCGGTCGGCATCGACATGGGCCTGACCCGCATCGGGCAGGTCAAGGCGGCGCTGCAGCTGGAATTCGCATGCCCCGTCATAACGGTCGGCGGCACCAACGGCAAGGGCTCGACCTGCGCGTTCCTCGAGACGATCCTCGTGCGCGCGGGCTACAAGGTTGGCTGCCACACGTCGCCGCACCTGCTCGAATTCAACGAGCGCGCGCGCGTGAACGGGCAGAACGTCACCGATGACGAACTGCTGCCGCACTTCGAGGCCGTCGAAGCCGCGCGCACGTCGCTGCCCGAGCCCGTGTCGCTCACGTACTTCGAATTCACGACGCTCGCGATCCTGCACCTGTTCGCCTCGCGCGGGCTCGACGCGGTGATCCTCGAAGTCGGCCTCGGCGGCCGGCTCGATGCGGTCAACATCATCGATACCGATTGCGCGATCGTCACGAGCATCGACATCGACCACACCGAATACCTCGGCGACACGCGCGAGAAGATCGCGTTCGAGAAGGCCGGCATCTTCCGTGCGGGCAAGCCGGCGATCTGCGGCGATCCGGCCGCGCCGCAAACGTTGATCGACCACGCCGAAGCGATCGGCGCCGACCTGTGGCTCGTCGGCCGCGATTTCCGCTACGAGGCGCAGGCCGGTGCGGAGCGTCAGCAGTGGAGCTACCTCGGTCGCGAAAAGCGTTATCCGGCGCTCGCGTATCCGGCGCTGCGCGGCGCGAATCAGCTGATCAATGCATCGGCCGCGCTCGCCGCGCTCGAGGCGTTGCGCCCGGTGCTGCCGGTATCCGCGCAGGACATCCGGCTCGGGCTCGCGAACGTCGAACTGCCGGGGCGCTTCCAGGTGCTGCCGGGCAAGCCGGCGATCGTGCTCGACGTCGCGCACAATCCGCACGCGGCGGCCGTGCTTGAGCAGAATCTCGGCAACATGGGCTTCTTCCCGTACACGTACGCAGTGTTCGGCGCGATGCACGACAAGGACATCGACGGCGTGTTGCAGCACCTGAAGGGCGAGATCGACCACTGGTGCGTGACCGACCTGCCATTGCCGCGCGCGGCGTCCGCGGAGCAGCTCGAAGCCGCGCTGCGCAAGGCCGGCGTGGAGGAGGGGCCCGATTCGAGCGTGACGCGTTACACGTCGCCTGCCGAAGCGTTTCGCGATGCACTAAAAAGAGCATCCGAGAATGATAGAATCGTGGTTTTCGGCAGTTTCCATACGGTTGCCGGCGTGCTGGCCTACCGTAAATCGCAGCAACACTGACTGACGGGCAGTTTCGGACTCAGCCATTCATGGGAATTTTCTCGTTCGGCAAGAAAGACGACGATGCGCCCCCGCGGCGCGCCGGTCGTACCGGGACCTCCCGGAACGTGCGCACGGAGCGCACTGAACGCGTCGAGCGACGCTCGCGCCGCACCGAGCGTCCGGAATCGGACGCACTGCTCCTCGATCCGACCCTTCCAGAAAAGCAACGCGCGCGCCGTCGCCTCGTCGGCGCGATCGCGCTCGTCGTGGCTGCCGTGATCGTGTTGCCGATGGTGCTCGATTCGCACCCGAAGCCGGTGACCGACGACATCGCGATCGACATCCCGAACCGGCCTGCGCATCAGGCGGTCGCCCCGCGTGACGACGATGCGTCCGACGTGCAGGCGGGCGTCGCGCACGACGAGCCGCCGGCGTCCGATGCCGCCGTTGCGGCAGCACCGGCGCCTGCGCCGAAGGAAAGCGCGAAGCCGGCCGCCAAACCCGATACGACGACCACCGCGAACGTGGCGCCGCCGAAGCCGGCCGCCCCTGCGGCGAAACCGGCTGCGCCGAAGCCGGCGCCGGCGGCCGTCGCGAACACCGACGCCGCGAGCCCGGACGGCGACGCATCGTCGCCGGCGTCGCCGGCCGGTGCGCGCTTCGCGGTGCAGCTCGGGTCGTTCAAGGACGACGCGACGGCCCGTTCGTGGGCCACCAAATTGAAATCGGCGGGTGTGCCCGCATATGTCGAGCATCGCAAGCAGGCGGATGGCAGCACGGCTACACTGTTGCGTGCCGGCCCGTTCGCGGATCGCGCGGCGGCCTCCGCCGCGATCGCGAAGGTGCGCGAAGCCGGCCTGACGCAGTAACGCACGATGCTGACGGCTTTCGACTACGCTGTATTGGCGGTGATCGTGTTGTCGGCGCTGCGCGGTGCGTGGCGCGGCTTCGTGTCGGAGATTTTCGGGCTGATCGGCTGGATCGCGGCGATCGTGATCGCGAGCCGCTACGTCGGCATGGTCGTGCCGTACATCCCGGCGAACTGGCCGGGCGGTGCGCTGACGCAGTGGGTGATCGCATTCGCGTTGCTCGTGATCGGCGTCGTGCTGGTCGCCGGCGTCGCGAACGCGCTGCTGTCGCGGATCGCGCAGGCGAGCGGCCTCGGCGGCGTCGACCGCTCGCTGGGCATGATGTTCGGGCTCGTCCGCGGCTGCGTGCTGGTCGTGCTGCTGGTCGCGGCGGCCGGGCTGACCGAACTGCCCAAACAGGATTTCTGGCGCAATGCGCTATTGCGTCCTTTTGCCGAACAGGGCGTGCACGAGCTGAAGCAGCTCCTGCCCGACGGCATGGCCCAGTACGTACGCGTGTGACGACGCGGCCGGGCAGGACGTAACCGATTTTGTCATTCTGAAGGACATGCCATGTGCGGCATCGTAGGCGTTATCTCCCAATCCCCGGTCAATCAGCTGATCTATGACAGCCTGCTGCTCCTGCAGCATCGCGGTCAGGACGCGGCGGGCATCGCGACGGCGGACGGCAGCAATTTCCACATGTACAAGGCGAACGGCATGGTGCGCGACGTGTTCCGCACGCGCAACATGCGCAGCCTGCCCGGCACCTACGGCATCGGCCAGGTGCGCTACCCGACGGCCGGTTCGGCGTCGAGCGAAGCCGAGGCGCAACCGTTCTACGTGAACGCGCCGTTCGGGATCATCCTCGCGCACAACGGCAACCTGACGAACTGGCAGCAACTGAAGGACGAGATGTTCCGGATCGACCGCCGGCACATCAACACCAATTCCGACAGCGAAGTGCTGCTCAACGTGTTCGCGCACGAGCTGCAACTGTCGACCACGGGCCTCGAGCTCGATCCGGCCTCGGTGTTCAAGGCTGTCTCCGGCGTGCATCGCCGCCTGCAGGGCTCGTATGCGATCGTGTCGCTGATCGCCGGCTACGGCCTGCTCGCGTTCCGCGATCCGTTCGGCATCCGCCCGCTGTGCCTCGGCAAGCTCGAAACCGAGCACGGCACCGAGTGGATGGTCGCATCGGAGTCGGTGGCGGTCGAAGGCATCGGTTTCGAATTCGTGCGTGACGTGCAGCCGGGTGAGGCGATCTTCATCGACCCGGCCGGCAACTTCCACAGCCAGCAGTGCGCGGAGCAGCCGACGCTGAACCCGTGCATGTTCGAGTACGTGTATCTCGCGCGTCCGGATTCGTGCCTCGATGGCGTGCCCGTCTACAACGTGCGCCTGCGCATGGGCGACTATCTCGCCGAGAAGATCAAGCGCGAGCTGCCGAACGTGCCGATCGACGTCGTGATGCCGATTCCCGACTCGTCGCGCCCGGCTGCGATGCAGGTCGCTGCGAAGCTCGGCGTCGAGTACCGCGAAGGCTTCTTCAAGAACCGCTACGTCGGCCGCACGTTCATCATGCCGGGGCAGGCCGTGCGCAAGAAGTCGGTGCGCCAGAAGCTCAACGCGATGAGCATCGAGTTCAAGGACAAGAACGTGCTGATCGTCGACGACTCGATCGTGCGCGGCACGACCTCGCATGAAATCGTGCAGATGGCGCGCGATGCGGGCGCGAAGTCGGTGATCTTCGCGTCGGCGGCGCCGCCGGTGAAGTTCCCGAACGTGTACGGCATCGACATGCCGACGCGCGGCGAACTCGTCGCACACGGCCGCACCGACGAAGACGTCGCGAAGATCATCGGCGCCGATCACCTGATCTACCAGGACGTCGACGATCTGCGCCGCGCGGTGCGCGACATCAACCCGAAGCTCGAACGCTTCGAGGCGTCGTGCTTCGACGGCAACTACATCACCGGCGACGTGACGCCCGAGTATCTGGATGCGATCGAGCGTGCGCGCCTCACGCCGGCGTCGCAGGCCGATCGCGATACGGCTGGTGACACCGAGCGTTCGCAGATGAACCTGCAACTGTCGGTCGAGTGACACC
Organism: Burkholderia stabilis; assembly: GCF_001742165.1. NCBI lineage: Bacteria > Pseudomonadati > Pseudomonadota > Betaproteobacteria > Burkholderiales > Burkholderiaceae > Burkholderia > Burkholderia stabilis. The sequence goes on from NZ_CP016443.1 coordinate 27,949, forward strand.
GGCGCACGCTTTTGCGGAGGCGTGATAGGATGTGGCCTTGCGTCGATTTGATATCAGCTTGCGGACGCGGGGCAACTTCCCAAAACAGCTAAAGCGAAGGCCGGCGGCAGTCGGCCCGAGTCGATCGCTGTCGTACCGCACCGAAGCCCGCTGATGCCGACGCATAGCGGGCTTTTTGTTTTGGCCTGGTTTTTGGTTGGGCTTGCGCGACACGCGCGGCCATCGAATACGGAAAACGGAACATGGACGACTCCCTCAACTTCGACACGCTTGCCGTGCGCGCGGGCACGCTGCGCAGCGACTTCAACGAACACTCGGAAGCGCTGTTCCTCACGTCGAGCTTTTGCTTCCAGAGCGCGGCCGACGCGGCCGAGCGCTTCGCGAATTCGGAAGACTACTTCACCTATTCGCGCTTCACGAACCCGACCGTCACCATGTTCCAGGAGCGTCTCGCGGCGCTCGAGGGCGGCGAGGCGTGCATTGCCACCGCATCGGGGATGGCCGCGATCATGTCGGTCGTGATGTCCGCGCTGCAGGCGGGTGACCACCTCGTCAGCTCGCGCAGCCTGTTCGGCTCGACGCTCGGGATGTTCTCGCAGATCTTCAGCAAGTTCGGGATCACGACGACCTTCGTCGACCCGACCGACCTGAACGCGTGGCAGGAAGCCGTGCGCCCCGAAACGAAGATGTTCTTCCTCGAGACGCCGTCGAACCCGCTGACCGAACTCGCCGATATCGAAGCGATCGGCAAGATCGCGAAGGCCGCGAACGCGCTGTTCGTCGTCGACAACTGTTTCTGCAGCCCGGTGCTGCAACAGCCGTTGAAGCTCGGCGCGGACGTCGTGATGCACTCGGCGACGAAATTCCTCGACGGGCAGGGCCGCGTGCTCGGCGGCGCGCTGGTCGGCTCGAAGGAATTCATCATGGGCAAGGTGTTCCCGTTCGTGCGCAGCGCGGGCCCGACGCTGTCGGCATTCAACGCGTGGGTGCTGCTGAAGGGGATGGAGACGCTGTCGCTGCGCGTCGAGAAGCAGTCGGCGAATGCGCTGGAGATCGCGCGCTGGCTCGATTCGCATCCGGCCGTCGCGCGCGTGTTTCATCCGGGCCTCGAGTCTCACCCGCAGCACGAACTCGCGAAGCGTCAGCAGAAGGCGGGCGGTGCGATCCTGTCGTTCGAGCTGAAGGGCGACACGCCCGAGCAGCAGCGTGCGAACGCATGGCGCGTGATTGACAACACGAAGCTGATCTCGATCACCGGCAACCTCGGCGATACACGCACGACGATCACGCATCCGGCGACGACGACGCACGGCCGCATCACGCCGGAAGCGCGCGCGGCGGCGGGGATCACCGAAGGGCTGATTCGCCTGTCGGTCGGCCTCGAGAACGCGGGCGACCTGCGTAACGATCTCGCGCGCGGCCTGGAAGGCTGAGCGCCGCGGCGCTTTCGCCGCATCGAAGCATCAACGGCAACGGGCCGCCTGCAAAGCAGGCGGCCCGTTGTTTTTTCTGCATGAAGCCATTCCGTCCGGCGCACCGCGTTCGCGCATGCGCCGTGCGATTCAGCCGGTGTGCCCGTGCGGGGCGGCGCGCATCGCGTCCACCATCCACCGCAGCGTTTCGTCGAGCGGCGTGACGGGCAGTTCGCCCACCGCGCGCCGCAGCTTGTCGCGCGAACCGCTCAGGCTTTTCACCTCGTTGTCCCGCACGAAACGCGGATCGACCGTCACGTCGATCACGTACCCGACGATGCGCGACAGCATCGCCAATACTTCCTTCAGCGAATACGCGCGTTCCGAGCATACGTTGAACGTCTCGCCGGCCGGAGCGGTTTCGAGCAGCTTCAGGTACGCGGTCGTCACGTCGCGCACGTCCGAGAAATCGCGGCTCACGTCGAGATTGCCGAGCGAGATCCGCGGTTCGTTGCGCGCGTAGTGCGCGGCGAGCTTCGGCAGCAGATACGCTTCGCCCTGACCGACACCCGTGTAGTTGAACGGCCGCGCGATCACGATCGGCAAGCGGTCGGCCCACAGCTTCGCCGCGTATTCCATCGCAAGCTTGCTGACCGCGTAATCGTTCGCGGGAGCGGGCGGCACGGTTTCGTCGAGCACGCCGGCCGTCGAGTTGCCGTAGATGTTCGCGCTGCTCGCGAGCAGTACGGCCGACGGGCGGCGATCCAGGCCGGCGAGTGCGGCCAGCAGGTTGCGCGTGCCGACGATGTTGACTGCGTAGGCCTGCGACGGCTCGTCCTGCGCGACGTGCGCGCGTGCGGCAAGATGCACGACGGCGTCAGGCCGCGCGTCGGCGGCCGCCGCGCGCATTGCCCCGGCATCGAGCAGGTCGACGGGCAGCAGCGTACAGCGCGCAAATGCCGGATCGTCGGGCTGCGGCGCGCCGGGCGCGACCGTCCCCCAGACTTCGTAGCCGGCCGCTTCGAGGCGTTCCGCCATGTAGCGGCCGGTGAATCCCGTCAGGCCCGTGACGAACGCACGGCGCGACGGGCGTCCGGCTTCAGAACGTGTCATGGTGGCGATTCCGCGTCAAATCGGCTTCAACCATCATCTGGCAAAGTTGTTCGAGCGTCGTTTCCGGCACCCAGCCGAGCTTGCTTCTGGCCTTGTCCGAGCAGCCGATCAGCAGGTCGACCTCGGCAGGGCGGTAGAACTTCGGGTTCACTTCGACGAGCACGTTGCCGTTCGATGCATCGAGGCCGCGTTCCTGCTCGCCCTTGCCGGTCCACTCGATCTGATAGCCGGCCGCCGCGAACGCCATCCGCACGAAGTCGCGCACGGTCTCGGTGCGGTTGGTGGCCAGCACATAGGTGTCGGGCTCGTCGGCCTGCAGCATCCGCCACATCCCTTCGACGTATTCGAGCGCGAAGCCCCAGTCGCGCTTTGCATCGAGGTTGCCGAGCTCGAGGCGCGTCGCCTTGCCGAGCTTGATCTTCGCGACGGTGTCGGTGATCTTGCGCGTGACGAACTCGCGGCCGCGCAGCGGCGATTCGTGGTTGAACAGGATGCCGCTGCTGCCGAACAGGCCGTACGACTCGCGGTAGTTCACGGTCATCCAGTGCGCGTACAGCTTCGCGACGCCGTACGGGCTGCGCGGATAGAACGAGGTGGCTTCCGTCTGCGGAATCGACTGCACCTTGCCAAACATCTCGGACGTCGATGCCTGGTAGAAGCGCGTCTTCGGGCTCACGACGCGGATCGCTTCGAGCAGGTTCAAGGGACCCAGGCCCGTGACTTCGGCGGTCGTCGCCGGCTGGTCGAACGACACGCCGACGAAGCTCTGAGCGGCCAGGTTGTACAGCTCGTCGGGCTGCGTGCGTTCGAGCAGCCGCAGGCTCGAGCCGGCGTCCGTCAGGTCGTGTTCGACGAGCGTGAGGTTCGGGTGCGTGTCGACGCCGAGCTCGGCGATACGCCAGAAGTTCACCGAGCTGGTGCGGCGGTACGTGCCCGTGACCTCATAGCCCTTGTCGAGCAGCAGCTTGGTCAGGTAAGCGCCGTCCTGCCCCGAGATCCCCGTGATGATGGCCTTCTTGCGTGTTTGGCTCATGGCGTTGTCCTAGTTGAATCGATGGAGAATGAAAGTCAGGCGGTCGTGCCGGCGGCGGCGGGCAACGCGCGGCGCGCGGGGCCGCGCGTCAGGCGCCGTTCGAAGCCGTACCAGCTCAGGGTCGCGTAAGCGAGGGTGATCGCGAGCGCGAGCGCGGCCGTGACGAAGCGGTTCAGGTGCAGCGGCCACAGCGCGTACAGCACGCTCAGGTGGATCAGGTACACGGTGTAGCTGACGGTGCCCACGTAGACGAGCATCGGGTTCGTCAGCACGCGCTGCACTATGCCGCGACCGCGCAGCGCGATCACGACGATCGACGTGCACAGCAACAGCGAGATGCTGTAGAGCGCCGCATTCGACAGCGGCGTGTTCGCGGCCCGAAAGCGCGGGAACGACAGGTGCAGCCAGCCGAGGATCGCGAGCGACACGAGCGCGCCGACGATCGCGAGCGGGTAGAACGGTTCCAGTGCGCGCCGGTCGCGGCGCAGCACGATGGCGAGCAACGCGCCGGCCGCGAGCAGGTCCATCCGGAACGGCGTCAGGTAGTAGATCGGCCAGAACGAATCGAACCACGGAGTCGCGATCGCGCGCAGCACGGGCGCGGCGACGATCAGCGCGGCGGCGACCCACAACAGCGCACGCTCCGAGCACCACAGCACGACGAACGGCCAGAAGATATAAAACTGCTCCTCGACCGCGAGCGACCACAGCACGTTCAGGCTGTCATGGCCGATGCTGCCGAGCGACAGCCCGATGTTGGTCGAGAAGAACGCGAACCACGGCCAGTGCGGCAGCCAGCTTGCGCCGAACAGGAGCGTCGAGACCGCGAGCAGCAACACGTACGGCGGCAGGATGCGGCGCACGCGGCGCGCATAGAAATGGCTGAAGTACGACTGCCCGCGCGCCTTGCGCTCCAGCAGGATGCCGGTGATCAGCAGGCCGCTCAGCACGAAGAACAGGTCGACACCCATCCAGAGCGGCGCCTTCAGCGCGTGCTGCAGAAATACCGCGCCCACTGCGATCGCGCGCAGTCCGTCGAGCTGCACGATGCGGCCGTGTTGCGGCGGGGCGAGGTCGGCGGGTCGCGAGAGGCCCGTCATTGCGCGGCTCCTTCGACACGTGCATCCGGTGCGTGTACGTATTGCATGCCTTTAAATGAAATATTGAATCGCAATCGATTCTAGGGAAAAGAAATCGGCAAAAAAACGCACGTCATTTATTCGGCTGAAAGCATTCGAATGACGCCGGTTTCAATCGCGGGATGAAAGGTTTGCAGGCTGAGCGCCGCTGCTGGCGTGCCGGAGCGGCATTTTCTACGGATCAAGGGCCGGAAATGCGGTCGTTATTTCCGCATCGGGCGGATTTTTTTCGTTCGTTCCGGTTCGATATTTCAGGCAGAAACATCCCCAAATATTTCCAAATTTCTTGTGATTATTTTTGCTTGTAACCTGCATCGCGACGTTTGAAACCCATTTAGTGACAGGTTGCGCCGGCGGCAGTCCGCGGCGGCGCGGGTCACTTCTGCATCAAGTCTGGAGAAGCGCATTGCAACGTCTGATTCTGGTTGGCATGACGGTATGCGCGACGCTGCTGGCGAGCGCCGCGCCGGCCGAAACGGTGTTGCCCGCGACGACGTCGTGGATCGGCAACACGTTCGGCTATGGCGACGGCAGCTGGACGCAGATCGATATCCGCGCGATTGCGGTCACGCCTGAAGGCAAGGTGTATACGAATTCGCCGTGGGACGAGAGCGGGGCCGAGGCGAGCGTCTACCAGGACGGGAAGATGCTCGGCTTCGCCGGCGGTACGCACGGCTGGGGCAACCTCGGCGGCAACGCGATCGCCGTGAACAGCAAGTATGCGTACGTCGCGATCGGCGTCGGCAACGAGCGCGGCCATCTGCAGTCGCCCGGCATCTGGCCGGACAAGGGCAAGCAGTGGTTCGGCATCTCGCGGCGCACGATCGGCGACATGAAGCAGCCTGCACCGTTTCGCGCGGTGCCGCAGGCCGCGCCGGGCGGCCGCGCCGATACCGGCCGCGCGCGCATGGCCGCGAGCTTCATGATGATCAACGAGGTGCCGGCCCCCGCGCGCTCGGAAGTGGGCGAGGTGAAGGCGGAAGTGGGCGGCCTCGCGGCCGACGACAAGATACTGTTCGCGACCAATCCGTCGCGCGACGCGGTGGATGTGTACGACGCCGAGACGATGCAGCCGAAGGGCACGTGGAGCGCGCACGAGCCGGGACGCATCGCGCTCGCGGGCGACGGCACGCTGTGGCTGCTCACGGATACGCTGGGCGGGCCCGCGCACCTCGTGCATGTGCGTGCGGACGGCCGCAAGCTCGACGACGCGCCCGCGCTGTCCGACGGCACCGATGCGGTGGATGTGGCGGTCGACGCGAAAGGGCGCGTGCTCGTCGCGGACAACGGGCCGCGCCAGCAGATCCTGATCTTCTCGAAGGGCGGCAAGGGTTATGCGCAGTCCGGCACGCTCGGCGAGCGCGGCGGGATTTTCGCGGGCCCCGTGCCGGGGCGGCCGGGGCCACAGCGCTTCAACGGGCTGACGGGTGTCGGCGTCGATCGCGCGGGCAACGTGTATGTATCGATGAACGGCATCGGGCCGCGCCACGACACGATCGGCGCGGGGCTCGGCGCGGTGCTCGAAAGCTATACGCCGGACGGCAAGCTGCGCTGGCAGGTGCAGGGGCTGCTGTTCGTCGACGGCGCGTGGCTCGACCCCGCGCGGCCGAACAGCGTGTACACGGGCAACAAGCGCTTCGAGCTCGACCTGTCGAAGCCGCCGGGCCAGGACTGGAAATACGCCGGCTTCCTGTCGAACCGCTTCAAGTATCCGGACGACCCCGTGTTCCATACGGACCAGTGGCCGGGCATGCCGATCGCGCGCCGCGTCGACGGCCGCACGTTCCTGTACCTGACCGACATGTACGCCGATCACCTGAAGATCTACCGCTTCGACGCGAAGCGCGACGGCGAGGTCGCGATTCCGTCGGGCCTGATCGCGGGCCGCGCGCGGCCGGTCGACAAGGTGCCGAACAAGCCGCCCGGCGGCGACTGGCTGTGGCGCGACGCGAACGGCAACGGCCGCCTCGACGCGGACGAGTTCGAGATCAACACGACGGGCAAGGCAAAAGCGGGCGGCTGGGGCTGGTGGGTCGACACGAAGGGCGACATCTGGCGCACGAGCGACGTGCGCGGTATCCACCGGTTCCAGTACGGCGGCGTCGACAAGGCCGGCAACCCGATCTACTCGTACGACAAGGTCACGACCTACCCGATGCCGCAGCCGTTCACGCAGTTGCGCCGCTCGATCTACGACGCACAGACCGACACGCTGTACGTGACGGGCTACACGGCCGACGCGCCGCCGCAGCCGGGCATCAACAAGGAAGTCGGCCGCGTGCTGGTGCGCTACGACAAGTGGTCGACCGGCTCGCCGGTCGTGCGCTACCAGGTGACGCTGCCGTGGAAGCTCGACGCGAAGCCGATCTTCGACCTGATCGGGATCACGGTCGAGGGCCGCTACATCTTCACCGTGGAGCCGGTCGGCAAGATCCACGTGTACGACAAGGACACCGGCAAGGAAGTGGGCGTGATGAGCCCGGGCGCCGAGGTCGGCAAGGCGTCGGGCTGGGTCGACGTGCCGTTCGGCATCAGCGCGTTCCGGCGCGAGAACGGCGAGTACCTCGTGTTCGTCGAGGAAGACGCGCGCGGCAAGGTGCTGATGTATCGCTGGAAACCGTGACGGGCGGCGCGCCGTCGTCGTCCCCGTCACACAAGGCTCAAGCATGGACAAAGGCATACTCAAGAACGTTTCGATCAACTTCATCGGGCTGATCCTGCCGACCTTCGTGTCGCTGGTGACGGTGCCCGCCTATATTCACGCGCTCGGCGTCGAACGCTACGGCGTCGTCAGCCTCGTGTGGACGCTGATCGGCTATTTCGGGATCCTCGATCTCGGGATGAGCATGGCCGCGCAGAACCACATCTCGAAGGCGCTCGCGAGCGGCAACGACGACGAAAGCGCGCGCGTGTTCTGGAGCGCGTTCTGGCTGAATCTCGGCACCGGCATCGTCGGCGGGCTGCTGATCTATTTCGGCGCATTCGTCTACACCGCGTATTTCACGAAGGTATCGGCCGCGATGCAGCACGAGGTGTATCTCGCGCTGCCGTGGCTCGCGCTCGCGATTCCGCTCGCGAACGTGTCGTGGGTGTTCGCCGGTGCGATCAACGGCGCCGAACGGTTCGGCGTGTTCAACACGAACCAGACGATCGGCACGTTCCTGTTCCAGTTGCTGCCGCTCGGCGCCGCGTGGTGGATCGCGCCGAACCTGCAGACGGTGCTCGCCGCGGCCGTCGTCGCGCGCCTGATCGCGGCGGTGATGCTCGGCCACGCGAGCATCAAGGTGCTCGGCATCCGGCGCATCGATCCGCCGCAGTGGGGCACCGCGAAAGGGCTGTTCAACTTCGGCGGCTGGATGCTGATCGCGAGCACGACCAGCATGATCGCGGACACGCTCGACCGCGTGATGCTCGGCGCCGGCATGGGCGCGAAGTTCGTCACCTACTACACGGTGCCGCAGAACCTCGTCACGCGCCTGAACATGCTGCCGAACGCGCTCGTGCGCACGCTGTTCCCGCGCCTGTCGGCGGTGGGCCGCGACCACGCGGACACGCTCGCGCGCCAGTCGCTCGAATTCCTGAACGGCGTGTTCACGCCGGTCGGCATCGTCGCGATCTTCGCGCTCGCGCCGTTCCTCACGCTGTGGGTGGGCGCCGATCTGGCCGCGCACTCGGCGCCGGTCGGCCGCGTGCTGGTGATCAGCGTGTGGCTCGTCGGCCAGGCGAGCGTGACGCGGATCCTGATCCAGTCGCAGGTCAATCCGTCCCGCGCGGCATTCGCCGGGCTCGTCCAGATGCCGTTCTTCGTCGGCGGCCTGTGGTTCGGCATTCATCACTTCGGGCTGATCGGCGCGGCGGTGGTCGTCGCGGCGCGTGCGTTCGTCGACTACGGCGTGCTGCTGTACCTGTCGGCGATCCGGATGCGCGCGATCGTACTCGACATGCTGGCGCACCTGGCCTTCCTGCTCGCGAGCCTGTTTCTCGCGCAGGCATGGCCGGGGCTCGTCCAGTCGATCGGCATGTGCGCGATCGTGGTGGTGTTGAACGTCGCGTGGTCACTCACGATGACGCCGGGGCTGCGCGCGCTCGTGCGCGACCTGTTTGTCCGTCTCAATGCGAGGAAAACTGCATGAATCGCGATCTGGCGGAACACGCCGTTTTGAACCTTGCCACGGCGGACGCCGCCGTGGCCGAAGCCGGCGATGCCGCCGTGTTGCACCGTCCGGCGCCGGCCGGGCAGGCGGGCGCGCGCCATGCGTCGCGCACGCTGCGCGTGGCGATCGTCCACGACTGGCTCGTCACCTACGCCGGCGCCGAGCGCGTGCTCGAACAGATCGTCGCGTGCTTTCCCGATGCCGACCTGTTCAGCCTCGTCGATTTCCTCGACGATCGCGCGTTCGTGCGCGGCAAGCCGGTGACGACGTCGTTCATCCAGAAGCTGCCGTTCGCGCGCACCAAGTACCGCAGCTACCTGCCGCTGATGCCGCTCGCGATCGAGCAGCTCGACGTGTCGGAGTACGACCTCGTGATCTCCAGCAGCCACGCGGTCGCGAAGGGCGTGCTGACGGGGCCGGACCAGGTGCACATCAGCTACGTGCATTCGCCGATCCGCTATGCGTGGGACCTGCAGCACCAGTACCTCGAACAGTCGAACCTCACGCACGGGCCGAAATCGCTGCTCGCGCGGATGATCCTGCACTACATCCGCAACTGGGACACGCGCACCGCGAACGCGGTGGACGGCTTCGTCGCGAACTCCGCGTTCATCGCGCGGCGGATCAGGAAGGTCTATCACCGCGATGCGGCGGTGATCTTCCCGCCGGTCGACGTCGATGCGTTTTCGCTGAATGCGGCGAAGGAGGATTTCTACCTGACCGCGTCGCGGATGGTGCCGTACAAGAAGATCGACCTGATCGTCGACGCGTTCTCGCGCATGCCCGAGCGCAAGCTCATCGTGATCGGCGACGGCCCGGAGATGCAGAAGATTCGCGCGAAGGCCGGCCCGAACGTCGAGATCATGGGCTACCAGCCGTTCGCGGTGCTGCACGACCGGATGCGGCGCGCGAAGGCGTTCGTGTTCGCGGCCGAGGAGGATTTCGGGATTTCCGTCGTCGAGGCGCAGGCCTGCGGCACGCCGGTGATCGCGTACGGCAAGGGCGGCGCGCTCGAAACCGTGCTCGACCCGCGCTCGGATGCGAACCCGACCGGGCTGTTCTTCGACGAGCAGACGCCGCAGGCGATCGTCGCGGCCGTCGACGATTTCGAGCGCGCGCCGCAGCGCTTCACGCCGAACGCCTGCCGGACGAACGCGCAGCGGTTTTCCGCCGATACGTTCCGGCGGCGTTTTCTCGACTATGTGGAGGCCGCGCTGCCCGGCTCGACCGCGCAACGCGGCACGGCCGTCGCGCCGATGCCGGCCGCGCGCGGCCCGGCGACGCTCGTGCTCGATCAGAGCGGCGTGCTTGGCGGCGCGGAACTGTCGCTGCTCGAGATCATGAAACACATGCGCGCGAACGCCGACGTGCTGCTGTTCGACGACGGCCCGTTCCGCGCGGCGCTCGACGAGATCGGCGCGCGCGTCGACGTGGTCGACCAGGGTGCGCTCGCCGGCGTGCGCAAGCAGGGCGGCGTGTCGGCCGGTGCGTTGAAACAGCTCGTGCGGCTCGTGCGCGACGTCGCGCGGCGTGCGCGCCGCGCCGAGGTCATCTACGCGAACACGCAGCGCGCGATGGTGGTCGCCGCGCTTGCCGGGCGGCTCGCGCGCAAGCCGGTGGTCTGGCACCTGCGCGACATCGTCAGCACCGACCATTTCGGCAGCAAGCAGTTGCTGGCGATCAAGTACTGCGCGCGGCTCGGCGTCACGCGCGTGATCGCGAACTCCGACGCGTCCGCGCAGGCGTTCCGCGCGCTGACGGGCTTCACGCCGCAGCACGTCGACGTCGTGTTCAACGGCATTTCGGCCGAGCCGTTCGATGCGCTGGACGGCGTCAGCCAGGCCGCGCTGCGCGCGCGCCTCGGGTTGCCGAAGGATGCGTGGCTCGTCGGCTCGTTCAGCCGTCTCGCCCGCTGGAAGGGGCAACACGTGCTGCTGGAGGCCGCCGCGCGGCATCCCGACATGCACGTGGTGCTGGTCGGCGCGCCGCTGTTCGGCGAGGACGAATACGCGGCGCAGCTGCACGAAACCGTCGCGCGGCACGGGATGGACGAGCGCGTGCATTTCCTCGGGTTCCAGCGCGACGTGGCCGCGTGCATGACGGCGGTCGACGTCGTCGCGCACACGTCGATCACGCCCGAGCCGTTCGGGCGCGTGATCGTCGAGGGGATGCTCGCGCGCCGGCCGGTCGTCGCGGCCCGTGCGGGCGGCGTCGTCGAGATCATCGAGGACGGCGACAACGGGCTGCTCTGCGAGCCGGGCGACGCGACCGCGCTGGCCGACGCGCTGGACACGCTGAAGCGCGACGGCGCGCTGCGCGAGCGGCTCGTCGCGAGCGGGCGCGCGACGGCGGTGCGGCGGTTCGGGACCGAGACCTACGTGCAGCGGGTCGAGAAGATTCTCTCGGATACGGCGAAGGCCGCGAAGGCTAAGAAGCAATAATTGGCGCGAGCCGGCCGGAAACGGGTGGCAAGTGGGCCCTCATGCGGCGTTGCGCTGCGTGGGGGTTTTGCTTTTTGGGGTGGATGCGTTGTTGCGGGCAGGGGGTTGCGCGCCGTGTCGGGTGCGAGATTCGCTGGTCGTCGTTTCGACCGGGATCGCCCGGATTGCCCGGATCGCCCAGATCACCCAGATCACCCAGATCACCCAGATCACCCAGATCACCCAGATCACCCAGATCACCTAGATCACCTAGATCACCCAGATCGCCCAGATCGCCCAGATCGCCCAGATCGCCCAGCGGCAAGAAGATGCAGAGGTTGTTGAGCGGTAGAAGTCGACATGGAACGGCCGATGCGGGCCGTAGCGCGGTCGGGCAGCGGAGGGTTGCCCCGTCCCGCTCAACCGGTCGTCCAACCGCGCCACGGCCATGAAAAAGCCCCCGTGCAGCGCAACGCCGCACGGGGGCTCCGGAATGAGGCGAGGCCGCGGCCGCGTCAGGCCGTCCGCTCAGGCGCCGGCGCGACGACGCGCGTGGTGCGTGTCGGCTTGAAGCTGGCCGACCACATCATCGCGGGCCGCTCGAACAGCCGGTAGAACAGGTAAGCGACCGGAATCGCAGCGGCCATGAACGCGAACGACGGCCAGATCGACAGCTGCAGTTCGGAGTGAAACAGCACCGAGCCGAGGCAGACGAACAGCGGCAGGTGGATCAGGTACAGCGAGTAGCTGAAGTCGCCGAACCAGCCGAGCACGCGCAGCGGCGGCGTCGGCCGCGGCGGGCGGGCGAGCGCGCGGTACAGGAAGCACGCGAAGCCGGCCGACCACAGTTGGAACGCGCCGTACTGGCCGAAATGGAATGCGCCGCAGCCTGCGGCCAGCAGCACGGCGGCCGCGATGTACCACGCGCGCGACGGCACGGCGGCCGCACCGCGCGCCGGTTGCGCGCGCACGTCGGCGATCCACGCGCCGATCGTCCACGACAGCCAGTACGACGTGAAGAACTGCAGGTCGTGCCGTTCGAGCAGCCACGCCGACGCGACGTTGACGAGCGCGACCGCGGCCACGACTGCCGGCATGCCGATGCGCCGGCGCACCGCGAACAGCAGCGGGTAGATCGCGTAGAACTGCACTTCGAGCGACAGCGTCCACAGCGCGCCGTTCGACCCGTACGTATAGCCCGCGACGCCCTGCAGCGAGAACAGGTTCACGAGGAACGCCGTGACGCCGATGTCGCGGATCTTGTGGCTGACGGGCTCGATCTGCAGGCTGACCGCGTCGAGCGCGAGCGTGAACAGCAGCGCGGCGAGCAGCACCGGGTAGATGCGCGCGAACCGGCGCGCCCAGAAGTTCGGCGCGTCGAGCCGGTAGGCGGGATCGGCCGCGAGCTTGAGCGCCGCGTTGCGGTGGATGCAGTAGCCGCTGATCACGAAGAAGATCGGCACGCCGGCGGAGCCCCACGCGAACGGGAAGGTCAGGTAGCCGGCGATCACGCCCGGGGCGAGCGCATGGCCGTAAGCGTGATGGAAGCTCTGCATGCCGACCCAGACGACCTGGCGGCAGTGGAAATAGGCGACGAGCAGCGCCGCGAAGCCGCGCATCGCGTCGATCACGTGCTCCTTGTGATCGGCGACGGGCGGCGCGGTCAGAGACGATCCGCTGAAAGCTTGCATGCGATTCGATTCCTTGCGACGGGTGAAGAGGAAGACGGACGAACGGGAAGTCTGGTCCAATCGTAATGCGCAAGAATTCGATCAATGAATAAAAAAATCTCGCCCGGAAATAACGGAATTCCACATGATGGGTTTATCGGATTCTGAAAGCGGTTTCGCGGGCGCTTCAATTATTTGCCGATTTTTTTCTGATAGTTTGAAGCTCCAGTTGATTGATGCAAGGAGCGGCAAGATGGACATGCATTGGATCGCGAGCGCGGCAGTACTGCTGGTCATGGCCGTGCTGTCGGCGTACCGTGAGGCGCTGAAGAACGAGCCGATTCGCCCGGGCCTCGATCGGGGCGGCGTGCCCTATATCGAGGAATTCGAATCGTAAGAATTTGTATCCGGAAAATCGGTAATTTGTTTCTGCTTCGGCAACTGGTTCGGCAATATCGACCGGGTTGAAGGGATTATATTTTTTTCGGAATCATAGGGCAATCAGTCCATGTCGAAAATGAGCGGAGTGGAATTGGCAGTGCCGTCGATTCTCGATATGCCGTTCGGAAAACAATCGCGCCGGGTCGCAGGTCGACGCGGCGCAGTCAACGCAATCAGGATGCGAACATGTTGAAAGTCACCAAGGCCGTGTTCCCCGTTGCCGGTCTCGGCACGCGGTTCCTCCCGGCAACGAAGGCGAGCCCGAAGGAAATGTTGCCCGTCGTCGACAAGCCGCTGATTCAGTACGCGGTCGAGGAAGCGATCAACGCCGGTATCACCGAGATGATCTTCGTCACCGGGCGCAGCAAGCGCGCGATCGAGGATCACTTCGACAAGTCGTACGAGATCGAGGCGGAACTCGAGGCGCGCGGCAAGGAAAAGCTGCTCGAACTCGTGCGCGGCATCAAGCCGAGCAACGTCAACTGCTTCTACGTGCGCCAGCCGGAAGCGCTCGGCCTGGGCCACGCGGTGTTGTGCGCGGAAAAGCTCGTGCACGGCGAGCCGTTCGCGGTGATCCTCGCCGACGACTTGCTGCACGGCGAGCAGCCGGTGCTCAAGCAGCTCGTCGACGTGTTCGACCACTATCACAGCTCGGTGATCGGGGTCGAGACGATCGCCCGCGAGGACAGCCGCTCGTACGGCGTCGTCGAAGGCCGCGAGTGGGAAGAGGACGTCATCAAGCTGTCGGGCATCATCGAGAAGCCCGCGCCGGAAGATGCGCCGTCGAACCTCGGCGTGGTCGGCCGCTACGTGTTCATGCCGACGATCTTCGATCACCTGCGCCGGCTCAAGCCGGGTGCGGGCGGCGAACTGCAGCTCACCGACGCCGTCCAGTCGCTGCTCGCGAACGAGCAGGTGCTCGCGTATCGCTACTTCGGCACGCGCTTCGACTGCGGCAGCAAGCTCGGCTATCTGAAGGCAACCGTCGAGCTCGCGCTCCAGCATCCGGAAGTGAGCCGCGAATTCGAGGCGTACCTGCGTACCTGTTTGCCCGCGCTGGCTGCTGTCGCCTAAGCTGCCGCGCGCTCCGTCGTTTCAGGTGGTGGTTGTTCCGTTGGCCCCGGCCGCTTATGCGCCGGGGCTTTTTTGCTTTTGACGGTGCGCGATTATGGTGCAGGCTCCGGCGTGTCGTATTGCCGGGGGCGCGTGGAGCGCGGTGCCGTGTGAGGTGTGGGGCGCTCCGGCATGGTTCGGCGTCACGCTTGAAACCGGTGCCGAAGCGTTCGTCCGGGCGGCCGGATCGGTGTTGGCGTTGCGGGGTGCGCATCGATGTCGGCACCGGTGTCGGGCAATGACGCAATGCGGCGACGCGTCGGTGCTTCGACGCCGTTCGCATCGCGGCTTTCCCGCGGTAATTTCTGTTCGGTGCTTTCAGCAGTTGCCCGGCGTTCAGCGCGCCGACGTGCTCGGTCGCGCGACGAAATGCCGGGCCAGCATCGCGGCGATCGGCTTCTTGAAGTCGAGCAACCTCTTTTCGAGGTAGCGCCAGGACAGGTGCGCAAGTAGCACCGCAAGCGCGAATTGCAGCATCTCGGGCAGCACGTCCCGGACGATTTCCGGGATCGGCGCGTGCGCGAAGCGCGCGGGGATCACGCCGAAGCGTGCCGGAATCAGGTTGTGGAACAGGTAGAAGCCGTAGCTGATCGTGCCGAGATAGGCGAGCGGCGCCCGGTCGAGCAGCGACACGACGGGGTGCCCGGGTTCGCTGATGATCCACAGCATCAGCGCGGCGAGCGACACTGACAGACCGAGATCGGCGAGCCCCGCGACCGCGTCGGGCAACGTCGTGCACGCGGGCAGCACGAGGAAGAACACGACGCCTGCCGCGCCGAGCCAGCCGGGCGGCACGCGGCGCACGGCGGCCGGCCCGCGATCGGCGAGCGCCATCGCGCCGACGCCGCCGAGCGCGATCAGCGCGAAATTCCACGGGGAAAACGCGTAGATCAGCACCGGCGACGCGTCCGACAGATAGAGCGCGAGATGGGCGAGCGCGCACAGCGTGACGGCCGCGACGCCGAGCGCGACGTGTCGCGCGGCGGGTACCGCGAGCAGGGCGAGCGGCGCGATCAGATAGAACTGCTGTTCAACCGCGAGGCTCCAGAAGTGCGACGTGGAGCCGGGCCAGCCGTCCTTGACGACACCGATCCAGTAATTCGACAGGAACGCCGCGTGCCACGCGAGCCCGAGATTGACGCCGCGCTGGTAGAACAGCGCGTGCGCGATCGCGAGCGCGGCGAGCAGCAGGTAGTACACGGGGAAGATCCGCAGCGCGCGCTTCGCGAGGAACAGCGCGAGCGCGTGGCGGCGCGTCATGGTGCCGCACTCGACGGCCTGGCGGTTGCGATGCAGCTCGCCGACGATCAGGAATCCGCTGATGAGGAAAAACGTCCACACGCCAAGCTTGCCGACGTCGACGGCAAGGACGTGGCCCTTGTGGGACAGGAAAACGAGGATGACGGCGATGGCTCGCAGGCCGTCGAGTCCTTTGACGTATCTGGCTTCGCGCATGAAGGCATCCGGGCATTGAGCGAGGCCAGTATAGGTGCGCAAATATCGAACGTAATTCACGTTCCGACGCATACGTAACGAGGTTTTTCGACGTTCGAGCGTCGATGAAGTCGGTCGCGTGCAACAAAAACTGCGGGAAACCCCGCGAAAACGCATAAAAGTACTGCACGAAGCGTCAAGGCGCTTGTAGAATCCGGCGTTGAAGCGCGCGCATTGCACGCTTCGTGTATCCAACGAACGACCACACCTGGTAGGAGAAACATGGCGACTTCCGCAAAAAAGGTGGCCAAGAAGGCTGCCGCCGCACCGGCCAAGAAAGTGGCTGCTAAGAAAGTAGCGCCCGCGAAGAAAGTAGTGGCCAAGAAGGCCGCCGTCGCGAAGGCGCCCGCTGCTCCGACGCCGCTGAAGGACAAGTTCACGAAGGCATCGCTCGCAACGCACATCGCTGAGCGCGCAGCCGTGGAAGTGAAGGCGGTCAAGGCAGTGCTCGCCGCACTCGAGAACGTCGTGCTGGGCTCGGTCCACAAGAAGGGCGCAGGCGAGTTCACGCTGCCGGGTCTGCTGAAGATCACGGCACAAGTCGTGCCGGCGAAGAAGAAGCGCTTCGGCAAGGATCCGTTCACGGGCGAAGAGCGTTGGTTCCCGGCGAAGCCGGCCAGCGTGCGCGTGAAGGCACGTGCGCTGAAGAAGCTGAAGGACGCGGCAGCGTAATGCCGCGCAACGGCTGCCGAATGCATGTCGGCAGCCGTTGCGAAGTCCGACGATCCCCGTACGCGAAAGCGTGCGGGGATTTTTATTGCGCTGCGCAAATCGTGCGACCGCGAAGCGGCGAAGCAGCGGCGATGCGCGGTTCGATGCGTGACGTGTGCCGAATGGCAACTGGCGCATGCGTCATGCCGAACGACACGCGTCATTCACGCTTGCCGTTTTTCTATCGTCGTTTGCCCCGCGCGTTGCGTGCGCATCGTGAGGGCCGCGCGTCGTGACGGAATGCATCCCGGCCGAAATCGCCGGACAGGTGGACGCCGCGCGCGCCACGATCGAGCGGCATTTCGGTGCGACGCTGGAGGCGATTCACCTGTTCGGATCGGTGCTCGACGGCGGCCTGAAACCGCGCAGCGACATCGACCTGCTGGTGACCGTGACTTTGCGGCCCGACGAATCGGCGCGGCGCGCGCTGATGTTCGACCTGCTCGCCGCATCGGCGCCGCCCGGTTGTGCAGGCGGCATGCGCGCGCTCGAGGTCACCGTCGTCGTGCTCGGCGACGTGGTGCCGTGGCGCCATCCGGCGCGACGCGAGCTGCAGTTCGGGGAGTGGCTGCGCCGCGATCTGGAAGCGGGCATCGTCGAGCCGGCGCTTGCCGATCACGATCTCGCGATCCTGCTGACGAAGGCGCGACTGCACAGTGTCGCGCTGGTCGGGCCGGCGGCGGCCACGCGATTCGAACCGGTGCCCGCGCGCGACTTTGCCGCCGCGCTGCTCGCGACCGTCGCGCAGTGGGATGCCGAACCGGACTGGCGCGGTGACGAGTGCAACGTGGTGCTCGCGCTCGCGCGCATCTGGTACAGCGCGGTGACCGGCGGAATCGCGCCCAAGGACGTCGCCGCGGCATGGGTGCTGGAGCGGCTGCCCGACGCGCACCGGTCGGTTTTGGCGGCCGCGCGCGCCGCCTATCTCGGTGGCGAAGCGGGGGCGGCGATCCTGTCGGGTGAGCCTCTCGATGCGTTCATCGGCTATGCGCGGCGGACCGTTGAATCGCTGCTGTCGGTGTAGCGGCGGATGGATGCCGCGGCGTACGCGATCGGCCGGCGGGCCGACCCGCCGCGGATCACGTGTGCCGTCGCGGCGGCCGCTCACTCGAGCGGTCGAGCCGGACAGCCGTCGGCGCGTCGCGGCGTGCCTTCACGCAACCATGGCGCAACGCGCTTCGTCAACCCGCCGTGCCTGCATAGGCGGCCTTCAGCGCGGCATCGTCGAGCTTGATCATCTGCATCATCGCGGCGGCCACGCGCGCGGCCTTGACCGTGTCGCGATCGACCATCATCGGGATCAGCGCTTCAGGCACGATCTGCCACGACACGCCGTAGTGGTCTCTCAGCCAGCCGCAGGCGTCGGCCGTGCCGCCGTTGTCGAGCAGCGCGCTCCAGTAGCGATCGAGTTCCGCCTGGTCGGCGCAACTGACCAGCAGCGAGATCGAATGGTTGAAGGAGTCGGTGCGCGGGTGGCTCATCGCGAAGAACGGCTGCCCGAACAGCTCGAACTCGACCATCCTGGTGCCGTCGGTGCCGGGCACCGCCGTGACGCGCACGACGCGCGAATCCGGAAAGATGCCTGTATAGAAGGCCGCTGCTTCTTCGGCTTCCGTCGAATACCAGAGAAAAGGCGTGATCTTCTGAATCGTCATGGCGAATCTCCTTGTCTGTATGGACCGGCGAGCAAACCGTGTGCCGCCATCGATACGACGGACGACGGTAGCCGAAATCGACACGCCGGCGCGTTTGGCCGCCGCGCCGGATGAGCGGTGCCGGCAGTGCGGATGGTAGTCGCCCGGCGCACGGACGGCGAGTGGCCCGGGCGTTCGGAAACGGCGTTTGCGGCGCGTTGCAGCCTCCAGGCGCCGCTGCCTGTCCGTCGGCATGGCTTGGCCCCCGGGCTGCGGTCGCCGGTCGTGCGGGCGATGCCGGTGCGCTGGCGACGGACGAAAAAAAAGCCAGCCGCGGCCGAAACCGGGGCTGGCTTTCCAGTTCGGCGGCAAGGCGTCGGAGACGCCATGCACGCCGGATACATCGTTTTTAGAACTTGTGGCGCAGGCCGAGTGCGACGATTTCCTGCGAGCTCTTGCCGGCGATGCCGTACGAGCCGACCGATGCTTGTGCATCGCTGCCGTCCGCGTTCTTGCCGCTTGCGTGCTGGTATGCACCAACCAGGTAGACGTCCGTGCGCTTCGACAGCGAGTAGTCGGCGCCGAGCGAAACTTGATGGTACTTGGCGTCGGTGTCGCCGCTGCCCTTCGTGTAGATGTAGCCGAGGCCCAGCAGCAGCGGTGCCGATGCCTGGTACGTCACGAATGCGCGACCGGTGTTGTACTTCTGGTTCGTGCCGAAGCCCGAGTTCGCATCAGCCTTGTACTGCGAGTTGCTGTAGCCGAGGCCGAACGTCACCGGGCCGAATGCGTACTGGCCGGCCACTTGCGCGATGCCGATCGACGATGCCGACGTGTACGCGTTGTTGATGAAGCTGCCCGAGCCGTCGAAGATCGCGTCGGACGTGCCGGCCCAGCCTTGACGCAGGCCAGCGGCGTTCAGCGGAGCCGAGTTGTTGGCGTGGAAGTAGCCAGCAGCCAGGCCGAGCGGGCCGTTGTTGTAGGCCGCAGCTGCCGCCCACGTCTGACCCTTGCCGGTTGCGCCGGCGACGCCGCCGAGTGCGTACATGGCTTCGACCTGGAGGCCTGCCCAGACCGGCGACGTGTACTTGATTGCGTTGCTGACGCGCAGGCTGTTGTCGTTGTTGTCGACGTCGCCCGGCGTTGCGAAGACGCTGCCGAAATAGTTGTCGGCCGTGACAGCCTGAACCAGGTCGACGAGCGGGTCATACTGACGACCCAGCGTCAGCGTACCGTACTGGTTGCTTTGCAGGCCGACGAATGCCTGGCGACCGAACATGCGGCCACCCTGGCCCAGCGCGCCCGATGCCGAGTTGAAGCCGTTTTCCAACTGGAAGATCGCCTTCAGGCCGCCACCGAGGTCCTCGGAACCCTTCAGGCCGAAGCGGCTGCCCTGCAGGTTGCCGCTACCCATCGACCACGAATTGTTGCCTTGACCGTCGTTACCGTGAACATAGGTGATCGACGTATCGATCACGCCGTACAGCGTCACGCTCGACTGAGCTTGTGCAGCACCAGCGGCGCCCAGCAGGGCGAGCGAGAGGGTCGAGAGAGCAAGTTTCTTCATCGTTGAGATTCTCCACGCAAGTGATTCATCGTTATTTGTTGCGGATTGGAGAATAGCTCAGTGCCATAGACGCAAGAAAGCTTAAAAAATAAAGTGTCTCGAAAAGGTAACAGCGTTAAAAAGTCTATATATATCAAGCACATTAACGACTGTTCCTGTTTTTGAAATAGTTGACAATTGCTGCGATGCGATTGTTTCAATTGTTGATGCGCATTGCAGCGGAGCCCCTGTTTTTGCCCATTGCGACACGAAAACGAGGGGCTGCAAACGTTTGCGATTGCAGCGCCGATCGCGTTGGCATGCAGAGAACGTGTCAACGCCGCGCGAATGCGCGGCGGTTCACATGGTGATGAGGCGGCGGGCGGGGTGCCGGGGGATGCGCCGGCGTATGCGATGCCTCGCGAGCGGCCATATTGCGGCGTGCGCGCGCGTGCGAATCAGTCGCCGCGATTGGCCTGGGCCGATGCGGTCGGTGCGGTGCCGGCGGCCTGATGCGCGTTGCCGCGGGCCGCCGCGAATTCCGCGCCGAGCAGCAGCACGATCGCGGAGAAGTACAGCCACATCAGCAGGACCGCGAACGATCCGGCCGCGCCGAACGCACTGGCCGTGCCCGCATGCGCGAGGTACAGCGCGAACAGCTTCTTGCCGCCGGAGAACAGGATCGCGGACACGACGCCGCCGATCGCGGCGTCGCGCCACGCGACGCGCGCATCGGGCAGGAACTTCATCAATGACGCGAACGCGGCCGCCAGCACCGCGATGCCGACGAAAAACTGCACGAGGTTCGTGACGACGACATACGGCGAATTGCCGAGCAGCCAGGTGCCGACGAACGTGATCGCGGTATCGAGCACGAGCGACACGATCAGCAGGAACGCGACGCCGAGCACGAGCCCGAACGAGATCAGCCGCACGCGCACGAGCCCGAGCATGCTCGACCAGCGGTTTTCGGTGGCCGGCCAGATCACGCTCAGCGCGGCGCTGAGCGACGCGAAGGTGGCCGACGCGCCGATCGCGAGCGCGGCGAACGAGATCAGCGTCGCGAGGCCGCCGCGTTCGCCCGCGCGGTGCGCGTTCTGCACGATCGTCTGGATGCTGGCGGCGGCGTCGTTGCCGATCAGCTGGTGCGCCTGTTCGAACACCTGGCCGCGCGCGGCGTCGTCGCCGTAGAACCAGCCGGCCACCGCGATCACCATCACCAGCATCGGCGCGAGCGAGAACGCGGAGAAGAACGCGATGCCCGCGGCCATCGCGGAGCAGCGGTCGGACGAGAAGCGCTTGAATGCGGTAAGGGCCCAGTTGGCCTGCTGTTGGGCGAGGCGGGTCGCCTCGGAGGTGATCGGTCGTTTCATGAGGTATCGGTCGAGATGCCGCGCGGCGGTCACCATCGGTAATCGGACAATTCAGAATTGATCCGAAGAATCGAACATAGTTGCGCGGACTGTCTATAATTCCTTTCAGTTTCCCCACCCCCACAATAACGCCGAGACCGCCATGCTACAAATGTCCCGGCGCCAGTTCCTGAAGGTGACGGCCACGTCGCTTGCCGGATCGAGTCTTGCCCTGATGGGCTTTTCTCCGTCCGAAGCGCTTGCCGAAGTCCGACAGTACAAGCTGGCGCGCACAGTCGAAACGCGCAACACCTGTCCTTACTGTTCAGTGGGTTGCGGCATCCTGATGTACAGCCTCGGAGACGGCGCGAAGAACGCGCAGCCGAGCATCATCCACATCGAGGGCGATCCCGACCATCCCGTCAATCGCGGCACGCTGTGCCCGAAGGGCGCGAGCCTGATCGACTTCATCCACAGCCCGAACCGCCTGACGCATCCGGAATACCGCGCGCCCGGCTCGGACAAGTGGGAGCCCATCTCGTGGACCGACGCGCTCGACCGCATCGCCAAGCTGATGAAGGCCGACCGCGACGCGAACTTCGTCGAGACGGCGGAAGACGGCTCGAAGGTCAACCGCTGGCTCACGACCGGCATGCTGGCCGCGTCGGCGGGCAGCAACGAGGTCGGTTACCTGACGCACAAGACTGTCCGCAGTCTCGGGATGCTCGCATTCGACAATCAGGCGCGTGTCTGACATGGCCCGACGGTGGCAGGTCTTGCCCCGACGTTTGGCCGTGGAGCGATGACGAACCATTGGGTCGACATCAAGAACGCGGACGTGATTCTCGTGATGGGCGGCAATGCAGCCGAGGCCCATCCGTGCGGTTTCAAGTGGGTAACGGAGGCGAAGGCGCACCGCAAGGCGCGGCTGATCGTCGTCGACCCGCGCTTTACGCGTACGGCCTCGGTGGCCGATTACTACGCGCCGATTCGCACCGGCTCGGACATCGTCTTCCTGGGCGGCGTCATCAACTATCTGCTGACGAACGACAAGATCCAGCATGAGTATGTGAAGAACTACACGGACTTCACGTTCATCGTGCGCGAGGATTTCGCGTTCAACGACGGCATCTATTCCGGCTACGACGCGGAGAAGCACGCGTACCCGGACAAATCGAGCTGGGACTACGAGCGCGGCGACGACGGTTTCGCCAAGGTCGACCCGACGTTGCAGCATCCGCGCTGCGTGTACAACCTGCTGAAGCAGCACTACGCGCGCTATACGCCGGACATGGTCCAGCAGGTCTGCGGCACGCCGAAGGAGAAATTCCTGAAGGTCTGCGAGATGCTCGCGACGACCGCCGTTCCCGGCCGCGCCGGCACGGTGCTGTACGCGCTCGGCTGGACGCACCACTCGATCGGCGCGCAGATCATCCGCACCGGCGCGATGGTGCAGTTGCTGCTCGGCAACATCGGCATCGCCGGCGGCGGGATGAACGCGCTGCGCGGCCACTCGAACATCCAGGGGTTGACCGACCTCGGGCTGATGTCGAACCTGCTGCCGGGCTACATGACGCTGCCGATGCAGTCCGAGCAGGATTTCGACGGCTACATCAAGAAGCGCGTGCAGCCGCCGCTGCGGCCGAACCAGCTGAGCTACTGGAAGAACTACAAGGCCTTCCACGTCAGCTTCATGAAGTCGTGGTGGGGCGATGCGGCGACCGCCGAGAACAACTGGGGCTACGACTACCTGCCGAAGCTGGACAAGCAGTACGACCTGCTGCAGACGATCGAGCTGATGAGTGCCGGCAAGATGAACGGCTACATCTGCCAGGGCTTCAACCCGCTCGCGGCGGCGCCGTCGAAGGTGAAGACGGCCGCGGGGCTCGCGAAGCTGAAGTGGCTCGTGATCATGGATCCGCTCGCGACCGAGACGTCCGAGTTCTGGAAGCATCACGGCGACTACAACGACGTCGATTCGTCGAAGATCCAGACTGAGGTGTTCCGTCTGCCGACCACGTGCTTTGCGGAGGAAAACGGCTCGCTCGTGAGTTCGAGCCGCGTGCTGCAGTGGCACTGGAAGGGCGCGGAGCCGCCGGGCGAGGCGAAGAGCGATCTCGAGATCATGTCGGGGCTGTTCCTGCGCATGCGCAAGATGTACCAGACGGACGGCGGCAAGTATCCGGACCCGATCGTGAACCTGACGTGGCCGTACGCGAACCCGGAAAGCCCGACACCCGAAGAACTCGCGATGGAGTTCAACGGGCGCGCGCTCGCCGATCTGCCCGACCCGAAGGATCCGGCCAAGACGCTCGTGAAGAAGGGCGAGCAACTGGCCGCGTTCGCGCAACTGAAGGACGACGGCACGACGTCGAGCGGCTGCTGGATCTTCTGCGGTGCGTGGACACAGGCCGGCAACCAGATGGGGCGGCGCGACAACTCGGACCCGACCGGCATCGGCCAGACGCTGAACTGGGCGTGGGCGTGGCCGGCGAACCGGCGGATCCTGTACAACCGCGCGTCGTGCGACGTGAGCGGCAAGCCGTTCGACCCGACCCGCAAGCTGATCGGCTGGAACGGCAGCGCGTGGAAGGGCGCCGACATCCCCGACTTCAAGGCGGACGAACCGCCCGAGAACGGGATGGGGCCGTTCATCATGAATCCGGAGGGCGTCGCGCGTTTCTTCGCACGTGCAGGGATGAACGAAGGCCCGTTCCCCGAGCACTACGAGCCGTTCGAGACGCCGATCGGCACGAACCCGCTGCACCCGAACAACCCGCTGGCACTGAACAACCCGGCTGCCCGCGTGTTCCCGGACGACCGCGCGTCGTTCGGTCAGGCACCGGAGTTCCCGCACGCGGCGACCACGTACCGGCTGACCGAGCATTTCCACTACTGGACCAAGCATGCGCGGCTGAATTCGATCATCCAGCCCGAGCAATTCGTCGAGATTGGCGAAGACCTCGCGAAGGAAGTCGGCGTCGCGCATGGCGAACGCGTGAAGGTGTCGTCCAAGCGCGGCTACATCATCGCGGTCGCGCTGGTCACGAAGCGGATCAAGCCGCTGACGGTCGACGGCAAGAAGGTCCAGACGGTCGGCGTCCCGTTGCACTGGGGCTTCAAGGGTCTGACGAAGCCCGGCTATCTCGCCAATACCCTGACTCCGTCCGTGGGTGACGGCAACTCGTACACACCGGAATTCAAGTCGTTCCTGGTGAAGGTCGAAAAGGCGTAAGGGGAAAGAGATGGCATTGCAATCGCTGGATATCAAGCGCGTCTCGGCCACCACGACGCCACCGCCCACGGTGCGCGAACCGGTGACCGGGAGCGTCGCGAAGCTGATCGACGTATCGAAGTGCATCGGCTGCAAGGCATGCCAGACGGCGTGCATGGAGTGGAACGACCTGCGCGACGAGGTCGGCACCAACGTCGGCGTGTACGACAACCCGGCCGACCTGACCGAGCACTCGTGGACGGTGATGCGGTTCTCCGAATACGAGAACCCGGCCGGCGACCTCGAATGGCTGATCCGCAAGGACGGCTGCATGCACTGCGAGGATCCGGGCTGCCTGAAGGCGTGTCCGTCGCCGGGCGCGATCGTGCAGTACAACAACGGGATCGTCGATTTCCACGAGGAGAACTGCATCGGTTGCGGTTATTGCGTGACCGGCTGCCCGTTCAACGTTCCGCGGATCTCGAAGAAGGATCATCGCGCGTACAAGTGCACGCTCTGTTCCGACCGCGTCGCGGTCGGCCAGGAACCGGCCTGCGTGAAGACCTGCCCGACAGGCGCGATCGTGTTCGGCACCAAGGAGGACATGAAGCAGCACGCGGCCGAGCGGATCGAGGACCTGAAGGAGCGCGGCTTCGAGCATGCGGGGCTGTACGACCCGCAGGGCGTCGGCGGCACGCACGTGATGTACGTGCTGCACCACGCCGACAAGCCGTCGCTGTACCACGGGCTGCCCGACAATCCGTCGATCAGCCCGATGGTGAAGCTGTGGAAGGGCATCGCGAAGCCGCTGGCGGTCGCCGGCATCGCGCTGACGGCGCTCGCCGGGTTCTTCCACTACGTCCGGGTCGGCCCGAACGAGGTGAGCGAAGAGGAAGAATCGGCCGCGCGCGACGAAGCGCGACGCATCAAGGAGGACGCGAAATGAAGCACGACGACCCCAACCTGATCGTCCGCTACTCGGCGAACGAGCGCACGAACCACTGGATCACCGCGATCACGTTCGTGCTGCTCGCGCTGTCCGGGCTCGCGCTGTTCCATCCGTCGATGTTCTGGCTGACCGCGCTGTTCGGCGGCGGCCAGTGGACGCGGATCCTGCATCCGTTCGTCGGCCTCGTGATGTTCGTGTCGTTCTCGATCCTGGTCGTGCGCTTCTGGCATCACAACGCGCTCGACGCGGACGACCGGCAGTGGCTGAAGCAGATCGGCGACGTGCTGACCAACCAGGAGGACAAGCTGCCGCCCGTCGGCCGCTATAACGCCGGGCAGAAGCTGCTATTCTTTACGCTGGTGGCGTGCCTGCTGTTGCTCCTGCTGTCGGGAATCGTGATCTGGCGGCGCTACTTCTCGTTCTACTTCCCGATCGGGGTGATCCGCGCGGCGGCCGTCGTGCATGCCGTGGCGGCCTTCGTGCTGATCGCGAGCATCATCGTGCACATTTACGCGGCGTTGTGGGTGAAGGGCTCGATTGGCGCGATGGTGCGCGGCACCGTCACGCTGGGCTGGGCACGCAAGCATCACCCGAAGTGGTTCCGTGAAAGCGTGAAATAACGCACCGGAGCGGGGCGCTCGCCGATCGCGGCGGGTTGCCTCGTCAGCCGTCGGAACCGCCTGAAAAGCGCCGACCTGTCGGCGCTTGTTTTTTTGGAAGACATTTTTGTGACACAACGCATTCTTGAACCGACCGAGATCTCGGCACTCGATCATTCGGCCATTCCGCGCTTCTGCCTGCCGGAGCGCGCTACCGCGTTCTCGGCGCGCGCCGCGCGGCTGCGCAAGCTGGCCGACCTGAACCCGATCAGCGGTTACCTGCGGCTGATGGCCACGGTCGCCGATGCGCAGCATGCGGCGCTGCAAACGCTGGAGCTGCCGCTGCCGTCCCAGGAAGCGATCGCGCGCGCGCAGCAGCATTCGATGCCGCTCGTGCCGGCGCTCGACGGCGAGCGCGACCCGCGCTGGCGCGCCGTACTGTACGAGCTGCTCGACCGCGTCGAAGGCGCCGGGCTCGTCAATCCGTCGCTCGCGAAGCTGCTCGACCGGCTGCGCCTGATGGCGCCCGCCGAACTCGACGCGCAGGCCGACGCAATCCTCGCGCTGCGCTTCGCCGAAGTCGACCCGGCCACCGCGCCGTTCCTGATGGCCGCGCTGCAGGTCGTGTGGACCGATCTCGCGAGCCGCGTGGCGCCGTCCGACGTCCCTTATCTCGACCAGCCGGGGCTGTGCCCCGTGTGCGGCACGCATCCGGTCGCGAGCGTCGTGCGGGTCGGTGGCCAGTTCCAGGGCTACCGTTTCCTGCAGTGCGGGCTGTGCACGACCGAGTGGCACATGGTGCGCACGAAGTGTTCGCACTGCGACTCGACGAAGGGCATCGCGTATCACGGCATCGAGGGCGGCAGCGAAGCTGTCAAGGCCGAATCGTGCGACGAGTGCAAGACCTATCGCAAGATCGGCTATCAGGAGAAGGACTACGAGTTCGAGCCGCTGGCGGACGATCTCGCGAGCCTCACGCTCGACCTGCTGATGAACGAGGCCGGATACCAGCGCAGTTCGCCGAACCCGCTGCTGTGGCCGGACGTCTCGCGGGAAGCGGATTGACGGCACGGAGCCGGGGCGGTGCGCAAGCGCCGGCTTCGGCCGACTGCGAAGCATGAGACGGGAGCCACCACGACGTGACCGAACCGGGTTTGAATGAATTGAATGCCGTGCTGGCGCGCGTGCCGTCGGTCGAGCGCGTGCTGTCGTCGGCACCGCTGCAACCGCTGCTGGCCGACTACGGCCGCACGCGCGTGCTGAACGCCGTGCGCGCCGAGCTCGACCGCTGGCGCACCGCCGCCCAGCACGATCCGGCGGCGGCCGAACCGCTCGACGAACCGCACATCGCCGCAGCCGTCGCGCGCACGCTGGCCGCGCAGAGCACGAGCGCCGTGCGCGCGGTGTTCAACCTGACCGGCACCGTGCTGCACACGAACCTCGGGCGTGCGCTGTTGCCCGACGAAGCGGTGCGCGCGGTGGTCGACGCGCTCACGCAACCGGTCAACCTCGAATTCGACCTTGCAACCGGTCGCCGCGGCGATCGCGACGATCTCATCGACGGTCTGCTCTGCGAACTGACGGGCGCTGAAGCGGCGACCGTCGTCAACAACAATGCGGCGGCCGTGCTGCTGACCCTGTCGGCGCTCGCAACGAAAAAGGAAGTCGTCGTGTCGCGCGGCGAGCTGGTCGAGATCGGCGGCGCCTTCCGCATCCCCGACATCATGAGTCGTGCCGGCGCCAAGCTGCGCGAGGTCGGCACGACCAACCGCACCCACCTGCGCGACTACGCGGACGCGATCGGCCCGCGCACCGGGCTGCTGATGAAGGTGCACTGCAGCAACTACGCGATCAGCGGCTTCACGAAGGAGGCGTCGCTCGCCGAACTCGCGCCGCTCGCGCGCGAGCACGGGCTGCCGGTCGCCGTCGATCTCGGTAGCGGTACGCTCGCCGACCTGACGCAATGGGGGCTGCCGCACGAGACCACCGTGCAGGAAACCGTTGCGGCCGGCGCAAACGTTGTCACGTTCAGCGGCGACAAGCTGCTCGGCGGCCCGCAGGCCGGCCTGATCGTCGGCGACCGCGCGCTGATCGCGAAAATCAAGAAGCATCCGCTCAAGCGCGCGTTGCGCGTCGGCAAGCTGACGCTCGCGGCGCTCGAGCCGGTGCTGCGCCTGTACCAGGCGCCCGAATTCCTGCGCGACCGGCTCACGACGCTGCGCCTGCTGACGCGCCCGCAGCGCGAGATCGCTGAAGCCGCCGAGCGCGTGCGTCCGGCGCTGCAGGCTGCGCTCGGCAACGGCTACGACGTGACGGTCGAGCCGATGTTCAGCCAGATCGGCAGCGGCGCGCTGCCGGTGGACCAGTTGCCGAGCGCAGGGCTCGTCGTTCGCACGCCGGACGGCAAGCGCGGCGGCCGCGCGCTCGCGCAGCTCGAGAAGCGGCTGCGCGAATGGCCGCGCCCGGTCATCGGGCGCATCGCCGACAACGCGTTGCGGCTCGACCTGCGCTGCCTCGAGGCGTCGGACGAAGCGGCCCTCGTCGCGCAATGCGCACACGTCGCAGGGCCCGCTGAATGATCGTCGGTACGGCAGGGCACATCGACCACGGCAAGACGACGCTGGTGCGCGCGCTGACGGGGGTCGACACCGACCGGCTGAAGGAAGAGAAGGCGCGCGGCATTTCGATCGAACTCGGTTACGCGTATACGCCGCTCGACAACGGCGACGTGCTCGGCCTGATCGACGTGCCGGGCCACGAGAAGCTGATTCATACGATGGCGGCCGGCGCGTGCGGGATCGACTTCGCGCTGCTCGTGATCGCCGCCGACGACGGCGTGATGCCGCAGACGCGCGAGCATCTCGCGATCCTGCAACTGCTCGGGGTGACGCACGGCGCGGTCGCGCTGACGAAGTGCGATCGCGTCGACACAGCGCGCGTCGCCCAGGTGCGCGACGAGATCGCCGCATGGCTGCACGACTCGACGCTGGCCGGCGTGCGGGTCTTCGAAACCCGTGCGACGGCCGTGGACGATCCGGGCGTCGCTGCGTTGAAACGTCATCTGGCCGACGCGGCGATCGCATGGCGCGCACGCCGCGACGACGGCCTGTTCCGGCTTGCGGTCGATCGCGTGTTTACGCTCGCGGGGCAAGGGACCGTCGTGACGGGTACCGCGTTCGCCGGTCGCGTCGCGACGGGCGACACGCTCGCGATCGTGCGCACCGGCGGCGCGGCGCGCGTGCGCAGCATCCATGCGCAGAACCGGCCGGTCGAGGCCGGCCGCGCGGGCGAGCGTTGCGCGCTGAACCTGGCCGGCGTCGACAAGGCCGACGTCGAGCGCGGCGATACCGTCGCCGATGCACGGCTCGTCGCGACCTCGCCGCGTCTGGATGTCGAGCTGACGCTGCTCGCGGATGCCGGGCTGACGCTGACGCACTGGGCGCCGCTGCACGTGCATCTCGGCACGCTGCATCGCGTCGCGCATGTCGCGCTGCTCGACGGTGACACGCTCGCAGCCGGTCAGCGGATGCGTGTGCAACTGGTATTCGACGAACCGGTGTTCGCGTTGCCGGGCGACCGGTTCATCGTCCGCAATCCGCAGGCGACGCGCACCGTTGGCGGCGGCCGCGTGCTCGATCCGTTCGGGCCGGCGCGCAAGCGCCGCACGCCCGCGCGCCGCGCGTGGCTCGATGCGCTCGCCGGGTGGCTCGACGCAGGGCGCCTCGATGCGCTGCTCGCGCAGGCGCCGCTCGGCATCCCGCGCGCGACGATCACGCATCTCACCGGTTTTGGGCCGGACGCGCTCGCGTTGCCGGACGATGCGCTGGCGATCGGGCAGCGCGACGCCGCGTCGAACGACGGCACGGTGATTTCGCAGGCGCATTGGCGCGCGCTGCAGACGCGGGCGATCGATACGCTGCGCGCGTATCACGAGCGCGTACCGGACGAGCAAGGGCTCGACGCCGCGCGTTTGCGGCGGATGGCTGCGCCGCTCGCCGGCGATGCGCTGTGGCGCGTGCTGGTCGACGCGATGGTGGCCAGTGACGAAGTCGCGCGAAGCGGACCGTGGCTCCATCTGCCGTCGCATGCGGTGAGCTTTGATTCGCGCGAGGAAGCGCTGGCCCAGCAACTGCTGCCGCTGATTCACGCGGGGCGTTTCGATCCGCCGTGGGTGCGCGATCTCGCCCGCGATACCGGCGCAGCCGAGGACGCGGTGCGCACGCTGCTGCGCAAGCTCGCGCGGCGCGGCGACGTGCACCAGGTCGTGCGCGACCTGTTCTATCACGCGGGCGTCGTGCGCGAGCTGGCGGAACTGGTTGCGCATCTCGCGCCTTCGCGTGGCGGCGGGCTCGATGCCGCGACGTTTCGCGATGCGACGGGGCTCGGCCGCAAGCGTGCGATCCAGATTCTCGAGTTCTTCGACCGGGTTGGGTATACTCGCTTCCACCGCGATCTTCACTTCCTGCGGCCTGACAGCGGTTGGGTAAGTATTCAGGCGTAGGCGCTCGTCGTTCTTTTTGTTGTGTTCCCCGAGGAAGGCATTCGTATCCGGTGGTACGGCTGGACTTCAAATCCAGTTGGGGGTGTCAGACACTCCCGGGTAGGTTCGACTCCTGCTGCCTTCCGCCACAAGGCCTTTCCGGGCTATTCCGACTTCTTCCGCTGATGTCCTCTAGGTCGCTGATTTTAAAGCGGTTTATGGGTAGCGCCATG
Organism: Burkholderia stabilis; assembly: GCF_001742165.1. NCBI lineage: Bacteria > Pseudomonadati > Pseudomonadota > Betaproteobacteria > Burkholderiales > Burkholderiaceae > Burkholderia > Burkholderia stabilis. The sequence goes on from NZ_CP016443.1 coordinate 58,656, forward strand.
CTTGGCGGACGGATGGTGAAGGACCCGGCGGTCAGTGTTGGTTCTCATCTGCGGTCTGCTCGACAGGGTCAGTTTTGCATCGGCGCTAACAGTTGAGCAAAGCGGCCAGCGCACCAGGATGTGAAAGCGCCGAGTTCTCTGAATAGATGGCGTCAAGCAGCACGGCCGGTTTACCGACAATCATTTTGGTCGGGCGACCGGGATGATTGTCGGTCGTTACGCACTACCTGCAGCAGCGACCTGGTAAGTGTGAGCTGAGCCGTAGCCGCTATAGATGACTGAAGTGACGTTCGAAGTTGTCGCGGAGGGCGTGCCGGATGTAGCGTTACCGAAGGATTAAAAATTAGGATTGCGTACATTAAGATAGGCTGCGGCGAGCTGACCGCCTACGGACCAGATCTGATTGCGCGAGTAGTCCCCAGAAACACCTCCAAGGCTACCGACAACGCCGAGTCGGGGATCTGTACGTTGTTCACGATCGAAGAGGGTGGGGATCATTTACCGGATGGCGTGTGGCAGCGGAGTGCCGGCACCCGCAATGTATAATCGCCCCCTCAATTTACCCCCCTGTTCAGTATGGCGACTAACACGAAAGATCAGGAAAATCCGGGCTTTCTGATCAGGCGCTTGCAGCAGATATCCGTGATGCTCTTCCTCGAGAAGCTGGAACCGCTTGGCATTACGCCCATTCAGTTCACGATTCTCCGCATCGTGCATGAGGAGCCCGGTATCGATCAGGTTTCGACAGCCCGGCGTGCGTTTCTTGACCAATCCACCGTGACCGATGTGGCTGCGCGCCTGGAGCAAAAAGGCTTGCTGATTCGTGTGCCGGGCCAGATCGACCGTCGAAAGAAAGTGTTGCGGCTGACGTCCGAAGGCGAGGCGGTGTTGGTTAACGCGCGTCCGCTGGCCGACGCTGCCAGGAAGGAACTCCTTTCCGGCTTGACGCGTGAGCAGAAGAAGACCGTACTGGAGCTGATCTCCATCATCGTGCAGGGCAAGTCGGACGAAATCTTGGGCGGTCCCGAGCGACGTCCTTGGGGCCGATCCAGAAACGATGAAGATCTGTAAGTAGAAACCGTTGTTGGGGCGCTTGGATCTTCCGAGCGCTGCGGCCTTGTCGCGGACCGCATTTGATCGATCAGGATGCTCGATAAAAATATGAAAAATCTCCTGATTCCCCCGCTTCCTGTCATTCATTTCGCTGCTCTGATGAACCCGCGGTTCGGTTCTGAACTGCCGGCTGCTTACGCTCGGGAACACAGCGCGTAGCGTTGTCCGTCGAACGGACGCGTCGTGCTGCGTCTACACCGATGCGCGCCTTCAGTTTGTCTGACCCAAGATCGGATGAGAGCGTCCAGCGGCTAGTCGGAACTTGAACGCCGTTTCGCGTACCGTTCGTACGCCTGTTGACACGTCGCCCGATTGTGATAATCTTGAGTATACTCATCATTATTGATGAGCAACGATCTACCTGTCCGTCCTGATAACGGCTCGTGCAACGGGTAGCAGAGGGCATGGAGACTGCGAACGGGCCTGAGACAACCCTTTCGCGATTACGAGATTTTTTAAAAGAGGCTAGCGTGCAACTTCATCCAGTTCTTTCCGAGTTCCAGATCAACATTGGTAAGCATTCCATACGTTGTTACGATTCTGATCCGTCGCGAGAAAAATCGAACACGATCGTTTTGATGCATGGTACCGGCGGCTCGGCCGCGCTCAACTTCTGGGCGTTGTTCCCGATGCTAGCCATGCGTCATCGAGTGGTTGCATTCGATTTTGTCGACATTGAAGACGACGCCAACGGTGGATATGTCGAGCAGGCGAGCGCGGTGATGGAAACGATTTCGTGTAATCGGCCTGTGCATGTCGTGGGGTATTCGTTTGGCGCGGTGATCGCGGCGCAGATCGCGGCAATACGCCCGTCCTGGGTGGCGTCGCTCACGCTTGTCGCTGGATGGATGAAAACGGATCGCCATCAACTTTTGCGTAACGACGTATGGCGCGATCTCCACGAGGCCCAGCATCCCTCGTTGGCGGCATTTTCGTTTCTGAGTCAGTTCAGTCAGCAATTCATCAATTCGAAAACGCCGGCCGAGATCGACGCCATGATCGGGAGTATTCGAAACGGACCGGATCGATCGGCAAAGATGCGTTTCAACCGGACTGTAGACATCACCGAACAGGTCGAAAAAATCAGCTCGCCCACGCTGATTGTGGGGTGCACATTCGACCAGATGGTTCCGGTCAGGCATTCACGATTGCTGTTTGGCGCGATCGAAAACAGCCGCTTCGCACAAATCGACGCGGGACACGGTGTGGTCGTCGAGCGTCCGTCCGAGTTGTTCACCATGATCGACACGTTTGTCAAAGACCCGGAGGCAGAATTGCCCGGGACCATCTTGCTCAATAACCACGCCTGAATTGCGGGGAACCACGATGAACCACTCAACGGACTTCAAAGAAGACTCGGCTGTTTCTGTCGACGTAGTGATTATCGGAAGCGGTTTTTCCGGTTTGGGAATGGCGACGGCTTTGCGACGCAAACAAGGCGTCAATTTTGTCGTGCTGGAGCGTGCACACGACGTGGGCGGGACCTGGCGCGACAACACGTACCCCGGCGCGGCATGCGATATCCAGTCACACCTGTACTCGTACTCGTTCCGTCCCAATCCTCAATGGACGCGCGTTTACGCCCGGCAGCCGGAAATTCTCGAATATCTTCGCGCGACGGCGGAGGAAGAGAATCTCTTGCCGCACATCCGGTTTGGGGAGGAAGTCTTGCGTGCCGACTGGATCGAGGCGCGGAAATTGTGGAAGGTCGAGACCAATACAACCGTCTATTACACGTCGGTGCTGATCTCGGCTGCGGGACACCTGTCCGACCCGTCATTTCCAGATATCGAGGGGTTGGAAAGTTTCGAAGGGGAACTGTTTCATTCGGCTCGCTGGGACCACTCATATGACTACGCGGGAAAACGGGTGGGCGTTATCGGCACCGGAGCATCCGCGATTCAGATCGTTCCGGAGCTGGCTAAGACGGTCCAGCAACTCACGGTTTTTCAGCGTTCAGCGCCTTACATCATTCCCCGTCAGGACTATGAATACACGAAAGCCGAGCGCGGCATGTTTGCGCGTTTTCCGGACACCGCTCAAGCGTTGCGTGATGAACTCTTCTGGGGAAATGAGAGTCGATTTCCTCAACGACGCCGCGTTCCAGCCTTCATCGATCAGATAACGCGAACGGCTCGGCAGCATCTGGACGCGCAAATAGTGAATCCCGAGCTCAAGCAGAAATTGACGCCAGACTATGCGATAGGCTGCAAGCGGATCCTGATTCCAACGACTACTATCCGACGTTGACGCAAGAGCATGTTTCCCTGGAAACGGCAGGCATCGCCAGAGTGGAGCCTTCGGGCGTCGTTCTTCGGGACGGCCGGAGCGTCGATCTGGACCTGCTGGTTGTGGCGACGGGGTTTGAAGCCGCCGACCTGCCAATTGCCCAAAGGATTTCTGGCAAGAACCAGCTTCCGCTTGCGGATGCGTGGCATGACGGCGGGCAAGCGTTTGCCTGCACGACCGTGGCAGGCTTTCCCAATCTCTTTGTCATGCTTGGACCGAATACCGGTTTGGGCGCCGGTTCGATCATTTACATGGTTGAAACGCAGGTTCGCTACATCGAGGAGGCGGTGGAGTTTGCGCTGAACAATCGCGCGATGCTTGAGCCGCATGCCGAGACTCAGGAGCGTTACGTCCAGAGTATCTACGCGAGGGCAAACGGATCTGTTTGGGTGGAGGGGGGATGCAGCAGCTGGTATCTGCATCCAACGAGCGGCAAGCTCACTACGCTCTGGCCAGACTTCATGAGTCAGTTCAGGTGCGAAAACGGCACGTTTTCGACGGACGGATACGATGTCAGCCTGCTCGATGAAGAACGGCATGTCGTCAGTCAATCCGGATCGCCATCCTCAACTGAGCGTCCGGCATAAGGTGCGTACTCGCAACGGCAAGTGCGAGCCTGCGTGAATAGAAGAAAGAGACTGCTCCATCCCGCGTGAAGCCGGTTGCGGGACGGAGCAGTCTCAGATAGACGTGGAGCGGGAGCGATTAAAAGCGGTGTCGGATTCCGACCATCACCAGTTCCTGCGTGCTCGTTCCCCCAGCCACGTACGCGTCCGCAATCACCGCCTGTGCCGGACCCGCACCGTTGCTGCCCGACGCGTGTTCATAACTCGCCGACGCGTAGAGATCCGTTCGCTTGCTGAGCGCGTAGTCCGCGGCGAGAGTGACCTGATGATAGGTGGCCGACGAGTCCCCGTGCGATTTCAGGAAATCGTAGCCCACCTCGAACTGCGTAGCCGGAGAGACTTGCCACAACGCGTACACCGATCCGTTGTTGTAACGCTCGCTGGACGTGAATTTTGAACTGGCGTCCGCCAGATACTCCGAATAACTATAGTAGCCGCCCAAAGTGACCGGGCCCAAGGCGTAGCTGGCGCCTGCCCGCACTATGTTGAGGCTCTTGGCCGTGGCATACGCGGCGTTGACGGGTGAAAAGAAGATACTGTCGGCGCTGGTCGTGCCACGCGACGAATAGGTCGCGTTGCCGTTGTCTTCATGAAAGAACCCTGCTGCCATCGTCAACGGGCCGTGGTTGTAGTTTGCCGCGACGCTATAGGTCGAGCCGGAGCCCGTTGCGCCCGCGATACCGCCAAATGAATACATCGCCGCCACCTGAAACCCCGACCATACGGGGCTTGTCCATTTGACCGCATTGCTCACATGAATCGATGAGTCGGCCAGATCGACGTCGCCGGGTGCGGTGAAATACTCCAGATAGTTGTTGCCTTGTACCGAAATGACAAGATCGGTCAGAACATCGAACTGGCGACCGAGCGTAATCGTACCGAGCGTGTCGCTCGCGATGCCAAGGTATGCCTTGCGACCGAACAACAAACCGCCCGACATGGCCCCCGTATTGACGTTAAAGCCATCCTGCAGGTTGAATACCGCCTTCAGGCCACCGCCGAGATCTTCCGTTCCCCGGATTCCCCACTGACTAACGGAAAGTTGCCCCGATTGCAGCTTGACCTGATTGTTGGCGCCGCCGGTATTGTGGGTATATTGAATCGAGTTGTCGATGATGCCGTACAGCGTCACCGAGTTTTGCGCCAATGCTAGCGGTGCAAAGGTCATTGCTCCGATTGCGAGTCCTGATCGAAGGTAATTCGCCACTTTATATTCTCCTCTGTCGATGAAGTGAGCAAGCCGTCGCCCTTGGAGAAAGTCAGGGGCGTGGGTTTTGTTCGATGCGTTGCAAGCCGTGTGATTATTTTTTTAAAAACTTTTATCGACTATTTTTCTCCTCATGATTTTAAAAAGTTTATTCGGAATACTTATTGATATGGGTAGCTGATAACTACGTGATCATCAACCGGTCAGGCTTCTTCTTCGATCCGGTTTGTCAGGATCCCAAGCCGCTCGACTTCCACTTCCACCACATCTCCCGCGCGCAGCCAGAGCGGTGGGTTTCTCTTTGCGCCTATGCCGCCAGGCGTCCCGGTCAGGATTACGTCACCCGGTTCGAGGCGAGTGAATTGCGAGCAGTACTCGATCTGCCGGGGGATATCGAAGATCATCTGATCGAAGCATGCTGACTGAACGACTGCCCCGTTCAAACGTGTTTCGATGGTGAGTTTCGATAGTTCGCCCAGTTCATCGGGGGTCATCATCCACGGCCCGAACGCGCCGGTACCAGGGAAATTCTTGCCGGGCGTGTACTGATGCGTGTGACGCTGGAAGTCGCGCACGCTTCCATCGTTGTAACAGGCATATCCCGCAACGTGTGCCAGGGCCTCGTCGCGTTCGATATAGCGGCCGGCTTTTCCAATCACGAGCGCAAGCTCACCTTCGTAATCGAATTCCGCCGACACTTTCGGCTTGATCATGGGTGAAAGATGCGCCGTCTGGCTGCTGGCAAAACGTACAAATATCGTTGGGTGCTCCACGTCGGATCGACCGGTTTCCTTGCGATGCATTTCATAGTTCAGGCCCACGCAGAGGATCTTTTGAGGGTTGGGGATGGTCGGCAGCCACTCGACTGAGTTCAACGCATATGACGGGGCTTGCGCCGAAGCCTGCGCCACGCCATCCAGATTTGCAGCGATAGCCGCTTTCAGGTCGGCAAACTGGTGAACCATCACCTGACCCACGTCGAGGAACTCGTTGCCGCGAACGATCCCCCAGGTGAGTCGGCCTGCAATCCTGACCGAGGAAAGTTTCATCGTATTTCCATAAAAGACTCGATTGTTTGCACCACTCGCCGACATACAGGGAGGCGAAGTGCACAGGGATCCGCGGTGCTGTCTGCTCGTTCAATCGATCGCAGCCATTGCGTCGATTTCGATCAACAACTCCGGCGCGACCAGTGAACTGACGCCGACCAGCGTGCTCGCGGGATAGGGGCCGCTGCCGAGAAGGCGATTGCGCACGGTGCGTACAAGAGCGGCTTTCTCGGCGGTGAGATCCACGACATAAGTCACCACCTTGACGACGGCGGCGGGATCGGCGCCTGCCGCCTCAAGCGCGGCGAAAAGATTGGCATAAACCTGTTCGGTCTGTAGCGCGAGATCACCCGCACCGATCAGACGGCCCGCCGCGTCTTTGGAGACTTGGCCCGAAATGTGAACGAGACGTCCCGGACCCGATACGGTGACGTGGGAAAACCCCACCGGGGCAGCCAGCCCCGGAAGAGTCAGATAGTCGATCTTCATATTTGCTCTCGTTGTTGCGATTAAAAGGTATCCGGAATAAGGATGGAACGATCGACCTTCGCGATGTCGGTATGTCCGCAATGGGCCATCGTCACATCCAGTTCCTTGTGCAAAATCTGCAATGCCTTGCTGACGCCGGCTTCACCCATGGCACCCAGGCCGTACACCATGGCGCGGCCGATCAACGTGCCGCGCGCGCCGAGTGCCCATGCCTTGAGTACATCCTGACCGGTACGAATGCCGCCATCCATCCAGACTTCGCTTGTGTGCCCGATCGCATCGACGATGGCGGGCAACGCGCGAATGGACGACGGCGCGTGATCCAGAACCCGTCCGCCGTGATTGCTGACCACGACGACGTCGGCGCCATGCGCGACGGCTAGCGCCGCGTCTTCCGCATCCATGATTCCCTTGACGATCAGCTTGCCGTCCCATTGGCGGCGAATCCAGCTGATGTCATCCCAGCAGAGCCGCGGATCGAATTGCTCGCTCGACCACGCGGAGAGCGAACGGATGTTGCTGACCGATTGCACATGCCCAACGAGGTTGCCGAACGTGCGGCGCTTGGTGCGCGCCATGCCTGAACACCATCGCAGTCTGGACGCGAGATTGACAAGATTGGACAGAGTCGGTCTGGGCGGGACGGTCATGCCGTTCTTCAGATCCTTGTGCCGCTGACCAGGGACCTGGATGTCCACCGTCACCATCAGGGCCGAACACCTCGCCGCCTTGCACCGATCGATCATCCTGACCATCGCGTCGCGATCTCGCATCATGTAGAGCTGGAACCAGAAGGGCGCCTTGGTGTTGGCGGCAACGTCCTCGATCGAACAGATACTCATCGTCGACAACGTGAACGGGATGCCGAATTTTTCGGCTGCGCGAGCGGCGTGGATCTCGCCGTCGGCGTGCAGCATGCCGGTCAGGCCAACCGGTGCGATGGCGACCGGCATGACTGCGGGTTGCCCCGCCATGACAACTGCGGTACTACGACTCGCCAGATTGCCCATCACGCGCTGCCGGAAAAGAATCCGCGCAAAGTCGGCCTCGTTGGCCCGATAAGTCGTCTCTGTCCACGAGCCGCTGTCGACATAGTCGTAAAACATCCGCGGCACGCGACGTTTGGCGAGCAACCTGAGATCGTCAAGGCAGGTGATTACCGGCATGGCTGCAACATCCTTGTCCGAACCGCGCTGGCGTTGAACGGCGCGCTCATGACAGTTGGTCCATCGCATCGACAACCGCCGACGCCGCGCGATCGATGACGTCGCTGTTCATGACCGTGCTGATGGCGACGACACCGTGTCTCGCGATAAGCACGCCGCGCTCGTACAGCGCCCACCAAAGCCGGAGCTGGGCTTCGAGGATTGCGCCGTTGTCGCGCGCGTGAGCCGGGAATATCCGGCAAAGCGAGCCTTGCCCGCGGGGCTGCCACCCATGTCGGGCAAGCGGTTCGACGAGCTGGCCACGAAAACGCTGGCCGAGCGCATCGATGTGTGCCAATGCCGGCTCGTCCAGCAGGTCGAGCGCCGCAACGCCGGCGGCCATCGACACGGGATTGGCCGCGAAGGTCCCGCCATGCTCCAGCGATTGACCGCTCAGCGTGTCCAGCCCAGTCATCCAGTGGGCCTTGCCGACCAGGGCTCCAATGGGCAATCCGCCACCGATGAGCTTGCCCAGACAGACCAGATCGGCGTCGAGCGCGCGCGCGCCGACCAGGCCGCCGTAGCCCAGCCGGAAACTGATGACCTCGTCGACCACGAGGGCGATACCGTGGTGGCGAGCGAGCCGCGTGGCCGTCTCCAGGAAAGCATCGCTGGGCGGCACCATGCCGATCCGGTTGGGCAGAAGGTCGAGCACGATTGCGGCGAATTGGCCGGGGCCGCTGTTCACCACTTCTTCGAGCGCCGCCACGTCGTTGAAGCCGACGACTTCCGTTTGATCCCACATTCCCGACGGTATGCCGCGTGCAACCCGTGGCCCCATCGTCGGCAGCAGCGACTCTCCCCAGCCGTGATAGGAGCCGTTCACCACAATCACGCGGGAGCGGCCCGTTTGAGCACGCGCAAGGCGTACGGCCAGTTGCACGGCCTCGGTTCCCGAGTTGGTATAGCGCACCTGGTCGAGACCTGTGAGCCGATTCACCAGGTGTCTCGCATGTTCGATCTCGTGACGGTTTGGCAGCCCGAAGGCCATGCCCGCGGCGGCCGCTTCCTGCGCGGCCGAAACGACGGCTGGATGGGCATTGCCATGAACGTTGACGGTGAACGTGCCGTGCAGGTCAATCAGCTCCCGGCCGGTGTCGTCCCATAGTCTCCAGCCTTCGCCGCGCACAGCGGTGGGCGACCATGGTCCGACGGCGAGCATTGTCTTGCCGATGCCGCCAGGTAGCAGGCTATGGCCTCGCGGGCCGGTGTTGACTTGTGCAAGAGGACTGCGCGACGAGTCCGATAGCGCTTGTGACATGTGATCTCCAACGTCTGGACACAAAAAAGCATTTCAAGAAGAAACGTTTCTGCATAATCGAGTGCCAGAAACACGCTGTCAAGTGTGGATTTGGCCGCCTGATCTCGTCCGCGCTGAGAATTTGTATGAGCAGAGCAGATCTTGCGCGGTCGCGTGAAACGAACAATACGGCGTTTTTTGGGCGATTTTTGTCGATTTTTGCTGGGGTTTGCACCTGCTTTCGTGCCTGCAGAGACGACGTGCCTTGCCAGCGTGTTTTTGTGGCAATAGGGTGTACCCTCATTGAAGAAACGTTACTGCTTGTATAAGTTTCGGATGTCGGGTTAGCCCGAATTCGTGATCTGGAAGCGTTAAAGGAAAGGACTACGTGAAGACAACTCATACCCAGCCGCGTGTCGACGGGTCGCTACTTGCGGTGCGTGAGGCGATCGCCACGGGGGATAACGACGGACGTACCCGGGAGGGGGCGATCGGCGGCGGACGATTGGGCGGCGTTTTGGGGCGCGGCACAGGCGGCAGATCTAACCCGGGTCTGCGTCGAACGGGCCCCGCAAGCGTCGAATTTGAACAGGTTTCCAAACGATTCGGCAGCGCGGCGCCGGCAATTGAAAACCTGGATCTGAAAATCAACCCTGGCGAATTTCTGACTTTGCTCGGACCCAGCGGCTCAGGCAAGACAACCGCGCTGAACCTGCTGGCGGGTTTTCTGAAACCAACTTCCGGACGCATTCTGATCGACGGCAAAGTCGTCAGCGATTTGCCCGCCCACAAGCGCAATGTCGGCGTGGTGTTTCAGCACTATGCATTGTTCCCGCATCTTACTGTCGCGCAGAACATTGCCTACCCTTTGAGGCAAAGAGGGACCCAGAGGGCAGAAATCGAGAAACGGGTACACGACGCACTGTGCTCGGTCTCGCTTCAGTCGTACGCAGATCGCCTGCCCAGTCAGCTCTCCGGCGGGCAACAGCAGCGCGTGGCTGTCGCGAGGGCGACGGTATTCCGTCCCAGTCTGTTGTTGATGGATGAGCCCCTGGGCGCACTCGACAAAAAGTTGCGGGAATCCGTACAGCTCGAGATCAAACGCATGCACAAGGAACTGGGCGTCACGATCGTGTTCGTCACGCACGACCAGGAAGAAGCGCTGGTGATGTCGGACCGCATCGCTGTCTTTAACGGCGGAAAAATACATCAGATCGGTACAGCCACACAGCTCTATGACGAACCTGAATCGCAATTCGTGGCGCAGTTTCTCGGCGACTCGAATTGCTGGATTGGGGACGTCAGCGCGGGCGACTCTGGCTGCGCAGAGGTAAGAGACGGTTTCATAAAGACTGATCGGCCCGCCGAAGGGTATTCCAGCAGATCAGACAGCAACCGAGTTTGAGGAACGCGCCGTGAATGTCTGCACGGCGCTCGAAACGAATACGGAGACGACGGAAGTGATGCAGCCAGGCATGCGTGCGTTCGACGACCCAGCGATATTTGCCAAGGCCGCTGCCATGTTCGGTACGGCGCTTGGCGATCACTGGCTCGATACCGCGATCGCGCAACGCGCGCCGATGTCGCTCGGAGTCGTAACCGCGATCCGCGTAGACCACACGCGGCCGCTGCAATGGGTGGCCACGCAATCCGCGGATCGGCGGAATCGCGTCGATCAGCGGCAGCAATTGCGTGACGTCGTTGACGTTCGCGCCGGTCAGGATCGCGGCGAGCGGCGTACCGTTGGCGTCGGTGACGATGTGGTGCTTGGAACCGGGTCGCGCGCGATCGGTGGGGTTTGGCCCAGTTTTTGGCCTGCCCCAACGGCGCGAATCGATGATGAATCGACGGCGGCTCGTGAGAAGTCGATCTGGTCCGCTGCGCGCAGCTTTGCGAGCAGTAGCTCGTGCAAGCGATCCCAGACACCGGCTGCTTGCCAATCGCGCAGCCGGCGCCAACATGTCACGCCCGAGCCGCATCCCATCTCGGCCGGCAGGTCGCGCCAGCGTAGTCCGGTCTTGAGAACGAACAGGATGCCGGTCAGCGCGGCGCGATTCGAAACAGGCAGGCGGCCCGGGTTCTTCTCGCGCCGCGGCTTGGGTGGCGGCAGTAACGGCTCGATCAGTGTCCACAATTCATCGTCGATGATCGGCTTGGCCATCTCCTCAGTCTCGGTTGTTCCGATGCCTGAGGTTAACAGCTCACCGCGAAAGTTAACAGCCCCACGGGGCCTTTTTGAAACCGTCTCTAAGCGGTCCGGGTTGGCGTATCGCTGGCCGTCGAATCGCGGCCACGCCGAGACAGGGTCGCTCGACAGCGGTCGTTCGTCCGGAACGAAGCAAGGCGCTGGCAAGAGGCGATCGTGTCGAGGGCTGGAACCATTTGCCCGCGCGAATCAGAGACATCGTCTATCTGGGATCGATGCGCAAGATAGTTGCGGATCTGGATGCTGGCGGCGTCGCGCAGGTGGTGTGCCAGCCGGATGCAGTCATGCCGGCCGGGCCGGAAATCACCATTGCTTTCTCGCCGGAGTTCACGCGCATCGTGCCTGCGTCGCCTTCCTGAGCGCCTGAGTGCCTTCATCGGAAAAAGAGCAATGCATCGTTCCGATAAATGTCGCAGTTGGTTTCTGAACATTCAATTTACGGAAAACAGATATGAGCAACGATCGTCGTGGCCGCGCTGCCAAAGCCGGCAATGTATTGGCACTCGCCTTATCCGTGGCAATGTCGTTTGTCGCAGTGCCGTCCGAGGCCCTCGCGGCCGCGGCGAGCGGCAGCTTGCCCGATCTGAAGGGCAAGTCGCTGATTTTTGCCGGCTTTGGCGGCGATCTACAGAAGAATGAAGATTACGCGTGGCTGAAGCCGTTCGCGGTGGCAACCGGCGTGAAAATCAGCCAGACGGATTCACCCGATCTCGCACGGCTTCAACTTCAGCAGCAGGCTAAAAACGTCGGTGTCGATGTTGTGGAAATCGAATCGTCGACGGTCAACGAAGCATGCGGCAAGGTATTCGTGCCACTCAATATCGATCGATCCCAAATCGACCCGGCATTGGACTCGAATAAATGTGGCGTGCCCGTGGTCAAGTTTTCATACGTGCTGGCCTATAACTCGAAGGCCTTCCCGACGCCGCCGTCGAGCGTGGCCGACTTTTTCGACGTCAAGAAGTTTCCGGGCCGGCGTGGCGCGGTCAACAGTGTGAATAAAGGCCTGATCGAGGCGGCCCTGATTGCCGACGGCGTGCCCAGACACAAGCTTTATCCGGTCGACATTGATCGAGCGCTGAAGAAAATCGGCGACATCAAGTCATCGGTCGACTTCAAAGGTTCGTTTGCGCTGGTTCAGGACGCGCTGGCAAGCGGGGAGTTGTCATTGGCCGTGCTTCCCAACGGGCGGGCATTGAACGCTGCAAAAACCAACCCCGATATCAAGGTCGTTTTCAAGGATGCCGTCACTCTGTACGACGATCTCGCCATTCCGGTCGGCGCAAAAAATATGGAGGCGGCAACGGCGTTTCTTCAATACGTGGCGCGGCACGCGACGCAAGTCGCTTTAGCAGAACGCTTCCCTTATGGCGTGGGCACGAAGGGACCCGCTCCGCAACTCGGCGAACAGGCTCGTGCCTTTTATCCCGATACCTACTCGAATCAAATCCTGATTCAGGATCCGAAGTGGTGGGCTGCCAACGAAGCGACCGCGCAGCAGCGATGGGTCGAAACGTTTTCCAAATAGATGCGTCGAGGTAGATTCCATGGAAGCTCCAACTTCAGCGAATGTGCCCATCGGCCTGCCTGCCAGAAAAGGTGGGGCGGGAGGTGATGTGTGGTGGGCAGTCGCAATTCCTGTCGTTGCATTTCTTGTCGTCCTGTTCGTTTACCCGACGGGAACGCTGCTCCTGAAAACGTTCTCCCAGTTCGATGCGCCTCAGCGCACGGGACTGGACAATCTGACCTGGTTTCTCGGCAACACGGCCAACATGACTATCCTGGCCCGGACATTCGTGGTTGCGGCCGTCAGCACTTGCCTGTCCGCATTGATCGCATTTCCCTACGCCTACGTTATGACGATCGTGACCCCGCGAGTTCGCACGTGGATGTTGGGCGCGGTTCTCGTCTCGATGTTTCTCGGGATTCTGCTGCGCAATTTTTCATGGGTGGTGTTACTGCAGTCCACTGGTCCTGTGAATGCGGTCCTTGCGTGGCTGGGAGTCGGCCGCGTCAGATTTCTGGGCACGGTGTCGGCGGTTCTGATGGGCATGGTGCACGTTCTGTTTCCCTACATGGTGCTGCCGCTTTACTCCGTGCTGCAGGCGATCGATCGCAGACTGTTGCTGGCGGCCGAAAGTCTGGGCGCGCCGCCATCGAAAGCCTTCGTCCAGATCTATGTTCCGTTGGCGCTGCCGGGACTGATCGCAGGTGCAACGCTGGTTTTTGTGCTGGCACTCGGTTTCTACATCACGCCCGCTGTTTTGGGGTCGCCCCAGCAATCGCTCATGGCTCAAGTCATTTATTCGCAGTTTGAAAGAACGGCAGCTTTTGGGCGTGCCGGCGCGATGGCACTGGTGCTGTCCATCGCGGCGCTCGTGATGGTCGCGCTGATGGCCCGGGTCAACCGCCGCAGCCGCCTGTATGGAGGCGCGGCATGAGCGAGACCGAGTTCGGCGGAACCAGAAGCCAGCTCTGGCGATGGGGGCAGGGTGTCGTCTGCGTACTGATCGCGGCATGGCTGATTCTTCCGCTGATCACCATCGTCCCGATCAGTTTCAGCGTGCAGGACAGTTTTGCTTTCCCGCCACGGGCATGGACCTTAGATCGCTACAGATCACTCGCCGAAGATCAATGGATCGAACCGATCCTGAACAGTTTGCTGGTCGCCTGCCTGACCGGCATTCAATGCGCGATCTTCGGCACGTTGGCGTCGTTCGGCATCGTTCGGAGCAGGTCCCGTTTTGTCGGCGTGGTGAGATTGCTTGTGCTTGCACCGCAAATCGTACCGATCGTGGTTGTCGGTTTGGGCATCTACCTCGTGTTCCTTCATTGGCACTTCACTGGAACGTGGTGGGGATACGCATTCGCGCACACGGTGCTGTGTTTGCCGTTTGTCGTCGTTCCCGTAACGGCGGCATTGCAGGTATTCGATCAAAGACTGGAACTGGCTTCCGCCAGTCTTGGCGCCGGCCCCGTGGCAACGTTTCGGCAGGTGACTTTCCCATTGATCAGACCCGCCATCCTGAGCGGCACGTTGCTGGCGTTCCTTGGGTCGTTCGATGAACTCGTGGTGGCGTTGTTCCTGCAATCACCGTCGTTTCTGACATTGCCCGTGCAGTTGTATCGAAGCATGACCGACACGATCGATCCGACGGTTGCAGCAGTCGCGACGATCGAAATGACGCTGGTTGTCATAGGCGTCGTCGCAACGCAAATTTTTCATGGGAAGAAGCTCCGCTCCGCGGCTGCTTCGAACAAATCCCACTAGGCGACCCGATGAACGTTCGGCGGCATCGCTTCGCGCGGTGCTGCCTGGTCAGGTCGTATGCCAGGCTGTTTTCCAAGGAGTTTTATATGCATCAACCTCGTCCCACTTCGCTGCCGCGCCCCAGCGACGCGGAATTGCGTGAGCGACAAACTCGTGCTCTTGAATCGGCGCTGCGCGCCGGCTTCGATGGTCTTATCGTATGGGGCCGAGGCGCCACCAACGTCGATGGCTGTGCGGATCTGCTCTATCTCACCAACCACATCTCGACGGTCAGTCATATCCCCGACAGCGACGCGCATCGCGGCAGAGGACACGCGGCCCTGGTGCTGGCGCCTGGGCGCGATCCGGTTCTCGTTACCGACGCGTACGATATCGATCCATCCATCGTTGGCGTGAGCGACATCCGGATGTCGACATACGTTGATCGCGATACCGCACGCGTCGCGCTCGAATCCGGATTGGGCGGTCGCAAAATTGGTCTGGCGGGTCAGACTGGGTTGCTTCATAGCGCCGCCGTTTGCATGTCGCAGGAACTGGGCGGCGCGACGTCGCTCGAGCCAGCCGATTTCATTTTAACGGCGCTGCGCCTCGTGAAAAGCCCGCACGAAATCGAACTGCTGAAGGATGCGTCGAGGATTGGTTGCGAGTGGATGCAGGTGGTACTCGACGCCGCACAACCTGGCCGTACCGAAGGCGAGGTTGCCGGCGAGGGACTTCGCTGGTTTGCCGCGAGTGGCGGGTGGGCCTACGATGTCGCAATCTCGAGCGGGCCGTGGGCGCACCGGTATCGTCACCGGCAGGCATTGCCGACATGGGATTCCACGCGCCGGATCGAAGCGGGCGATCTGCTTCACGTGGACCTCTGGGGGCCTGCCGCCCATGGCTACTACTGCGACTTGACCCGATCCATCGTCGTCGGGAAAAAACCGACGGATCCACAGCGCAAACTGCTTGAAGACGCGGTCCAGCTCGTCGAGACCGTGATCGAAACCGTCGAGCCGGGGCGTCGGCTGTCGGATCTGTATGCGGCGGGCGTACGGTGCATGGAGCGCCGGGGCGGCGGCGGCTCGGCGTTCTCCGCCATGGTCCCGTTCTTCGGACATTCACTCGGACTGGAATGCGAAAGCCCGTTTATCACCGAGTCGGCACATGAAGTCATCGTGCCCGGCATGGTTCTGGCAATCGAATGTTTCCTTGGCGAGGGAGACGGTCGAGGCGCTGGTTTCGAGCATGTGATTCACGTCCGGGAAGACCGTGTCGATATTTTGACGGACGGGGTCGCATCGAGGCCGTGGCTCGCCTGACGGTCTATCGCGGCTGCGGGCTCAGCCGCGCAACGCTGGCGCCGAGCGTCTGATGATGATATCGGTGGCGACCAGTTGTTGCGCGGGTGGCTGAGCCCCCTTGATGCTGTCAATCAGGGTGGCAGCTGCGAGCACGCCGACTTGCTCGGGGTGCTGGTGGGTAGCGGTAATGGAAGGCTTCGTATCGGCAAGGTCGGGGCTGTCGGATGCACAGAGCAAAAGAATATCGCCGGGAACCTTGAGACCTCGAGCTTGCAGGCGGGATAGCACGGCAATGGCCAGTTTGTCGCTCTGGGTAAGGATCGCGTCGGCGTTACGACTCATGACGGCGTCGAGCGCCTCGTCGATCGATTTTTCATCCATGCCGCCGCATAGCTGCAGGAAAAACACCGACTCGGTATCGTCCGCCCATTGTTCCGCGCCAACACGCATGTCATTCGAGTAACTCTTGGCGGTATCGAACGCCAGCATGGCCAAGGCGCTACCGGGACGCACCGTGCGCGCAAGCATTTGCCGGGTGCCTCGCGTATTGTCGTCATCCACCCAGGGCTCCTGACCATTCTCAATATCGCGGCCAATGGTAATCACGAAGGTGCCGCTTTCCCGAAGGCACTTCAACACCGGGTCCCGCGCGACCGGGTCGACCACGATCGCGCCGTCCAATGGGATCGGCATGGTGGAAAGGGCGTCCGCGTTGTAGGGCAGCAGGACCAATGCGTAGCCCGCGGCCAATGCTGTTTCGGTCGCCTTGTTGGCGATCGTCGACCAGTACCAGGCGGTGGACAACGTGGCGGATGGAGCAGGTGAAATCACCAGTCCGAGCAGGCCAAGGCCGCTGCCACGGAGACCTCTGGCGAGCGCATTGGGCCGATAGCCGAGTTGGTTCGCAACTTCCCGCACCCGGGCTCGGGTCTCGGCGGAAAGCCTCCCTTTGCCCGAAAGGGCATCTGACACCGTCGTCGGCGTGACGCCTGCGGCGGTTGCAACGTCTTTGATCGTGGCGCGTGTCGATCGCTTCATGAGTTTTTTCGTATCGCTAATGGGACGGCTATCCGAAGCGCGCTGCACTTCACTGCCGCACGACAGCGGCGTGCCGGCCGTTTTGCTCTCGTTAAGAAACGGTCAAGCGGTACCGTCGGCAAGCCAACCGCGAATCATTGTAGCTGATCGATTCTGCTGGTTCGCCTCAATTCACCCGCCGACACGCGCAACGGAGACAGCGTAAGTTCGCAGTGCCTTGACAGAACGGCGATGCTAAGCCAGACTTTGATGAAGAAACGTTTCTTCAAGCGTTTTTTTCAAATTTCTACTGTTTAGCCTGGTGCGTTGAGGGAAAACCAATGAGTGTGGAATTCGGACCCTGGTCGTCGGTCAGGGAGCTCGCCGACGCGGTACGGCGTGGAACAATAACCGCGTCGGCGGTCGTGGAGGCGTCCCTGGCGCGTTCGGTCCAGGTCCAGCGAACGCTCAATTGTTTTGCCGAGATCGATTTTCATGGCGCGCGTCGTAGCGCAGCGGAACTGGACCGGCGTAGAGCGCGTGGCGAACTGCTCGGACCGTTGGCCGGCGTGCCGGTCGCGATCAAGGATTGCACGCCGGTTCGGCAACTGGGAAACCGGTTCGGATCACTTGCTTTCGAAGATGAAATCGCGCTCGAGGATGCGATCGTTGTGGAAAGGCTCAGACAGTGTGATGCGATCATTGTCGGCAAGACCACGTTGTCGGAATTCGGCTCCAGCAGCTTTTGCGACAGCGCGTTGCATGGCGTCACACGCAATCCGTGGAATCCGGATAAAACGCCGGGTGGCTCCTCGGGTGGCTCTGCGGTAGCGGTCGCGACAGGTTGTGTCGCCATCGCGGAGGGAACGGACATGGGGGGCTCGGTTCGGATTCCCGCGTCCTGCACGGGTATCGTGGGATTGAAACCTGCCTTCGGGAGGATTCCGATCGAAGATCAACCATCCATGATCGACGATATTCAGCACCATGGTCTGCTGACCCGCAACGTTGCCGATCTCGCGGCGGCGCTCCCTTATGTGTGCGGTCCCACTGACTGCGATCCTTCGTCGTACGTGCCAGCGCTGCCGCGACTGGACATCGAATCCGGCGTCGAGGGCATGCGCATCGCGCTGAGCATGGATCTTGGCTTCTTTGAGGTGGAGCGGGAAGTCATCGATCGCTGCGAGCAAGTCGCGGAGAAATTGACGCGTGCAGGAGCCATTGTTACGCCTGTCAAACTAGGCTGGGACCGATCAATCGCAGACGGGTGGGTGCGTCATTGGCACGTGTATCTGTCGGCGTTCTATGGAGAGCATCTGGACCGACTCGGTGCGGCGGCGGATCCGCGACTCGTTGAAGTTGTGGCAAAGGGGCGCTCATACGATGCGGTCTCGATCAAACGACTCGACGTCATTCGCAAACGCCAGTGGTCCGTGTTGGTAGACGTGTTCGGAACCTACGACGCGATGATCAGCCCCACGATGACTCGACCGGCAGTAGGCGTCGAAGAAGACGACGCGGCTTATCACGCGGCGACGGAAGGTGGGCGCAAACGAGGTCTGGACATGACTTCCGTTTTCAACTGGGTGCCGTGGTGTCCCGCTGTCAGCGTCCCTTGCGGTTTGTCCGCGAGCGGGCTTCCTGTTGGCGTTCACATTGCGTCGCCAGCATTTCGGGAAGATATTGCGCTGCGGCTGGCGCATGCGATTGAGGAAAAATATCCGTTTGCCTATCCGCCCGGTTGGCACCCGGAAGGCCTGGCCGTTTGAAATCGCAACGGCTCGACCGGTAAATTTCAAGGTTGAAATTTCGACAGTGTTGTCGCAGTCGAATCCTGCCGAGCATGACGAAGACGAGGGCAAAGATGAATCTGCATTGATGCTTTGCGCCGCGTGTACTTGGCAGGCGCTGATTCGTGTTTCAGTATCGCTCCGATCCGGCATTTCTGTCGCGCGATATATTGCTGCGAAAGCGACTTCGTTGGTTCCTGCCGTGAGCCTGTTCGGCAGACGACACCATTGCCTGATTGCCACAAGCCAGAGACGGTCTACTGGAGTCGAGCGGGAGTCGTGTCACTCCCGAGTCTGCTGCAATAACGGCATGCTCGCCGCTTCCGGGAACGCTTCACGCCATTTCCATGCAAAGCATGCGAGCGGCCTCTGCCGGCAGATCACGGGCAGCGGCGCCCGCTCGCAGGTGTTCCGGTTCGAGCCCGGTGGACGGGGCGGCCGTCGGCGCCGGGCGACAAACCGTCAACCCACTTCGAGGATGATCTTTCCGGTCGTGTTGCCGGTCTCGATTGCCGTATGCGCATCTGCTGCCGCTTCCAATGCATAGGTGCCGCCGATCAGCGGCTTCAGCGCGCCGGTCGCCAACAGGGCAAACAATTCGCCGATCGTCCGACGCACGACTTCGTCGGTCAGGAATGCGTACAACGCAAAACCGGATATCGTTCGGCAACCGAATATCAACGTATTCATCAAGGTCTCGTCGACCGTGAGCAAGCGGCCGCTTGCCGCGCCATAAGCGACAAAACGGCCATGCGGAGCGAGCCCGTTTGCGAGCGTGCGCGCGACGTCGCCGCCGATCGAATCGAACACGACGTCAAAGCCCGTTTTGCCGGTCGCTGTATTCAACTGGTCGGCCCACGCGTCGTCACGGTAGTTGACCGCGTGATCGGCACCGAGCGATTGCACGATCTGCCGCTTCGCGTCCGACCCGGCCAATCCGGTGATCGTTCGCGCGCCGTCGAGTCTGGCCAGTTGCATCAGTATCGAACCGACGCCACCAGCCGCCGCGCTGATCGCGACCGTTTTTGCGGCGACGGGCGTCTCACGCAGCAGTATTCGGGCAACCAGGCCTTGCAGCATGACGGCAACCGCGTCGTCATCCGAAACCGCGTCGGGGATCGCGACGATCAACGCGGCGCGAAGCGTCACGAATTCCGCGTAGCCGCCCGTCGCCCGCATCGCGCCGAACAGCGGTGCGGCAACACGCTCGCCGACCCGGACGCCCCGCACCTCTGCGCCGACGGCCTCGACGATGCCGACGACCTCCGAGCCCGGTATGGCAGGCAGGGCCAGCGCCGGACCGGGGTAGGTGCCGGCGCGTTGCAATGTTTCCGCGAAATTCAGTCCGACGCGCGTGACGCGCACCAGGACTTCGTCGACGGCAGGTGTCGGACGGTCGATTTCAACGGGGCGGAGCACGGCGGGTTCGCCGAGGCGATCAATCTGGATGGCGCGCATCGAGTTCATGGTGAGGTTCCGGTAGGCGCGGAGGTATCCGCTTTCAGGAGAAGGTGACGTGGCGGCGCGATTCGCTGCGCCGTCGGATGAATCAGTCCGGTTGCGTCGCTCGATCAAACGACGCACGGCCCGCGCCGTTCAGGACGAGGGCCAGCAGGCCGCCCGCCATCGACAGGTTCATCATGAAAAAGGTTTGCTGGGTCTGGTCGCCGCCGCCATGGAAGATCACCGCGGCGATGACCGAAAAGATGGCGAGTCCAAGCGCGGCGAGACGCGTCATGAAGCCGGCGATCAGCGCGAGACCGCCGACGACTTCGACGACGATCACGAGCGGAAGCAGTGCGCCCGGCACGCCCATGTGTTCCATGTATTGCTGCGTGCCCGCGTAGTTGAAAATCTTGCTGATGCCCGCGCCGAGATACACGCCGGCGATGAGAATCCGCACCAGGACTGACAGGATGACGTTGACGGCCGGCGTCTGCACGGTCGTGTGATACAGCGCACGGTTGATCGATCGGATCATGATGGTTCCTTGTTTGAAGATTGGCCGGGGGGCGACCCGGCGGTGTGTCGTTCGGAGCGTCGGGATGCCGCGTTCATGCGTCGAACGGCGGGTAGTCGGTATAACCGGCTTCGCCGCCGCCATAGGCGGTGGACATGTCCGCATGGGCGAGCGGCCGGTCGTGCCTGATGCGTTCGACGAAATCCGGATTCGCGATGAACGGGTAACCGAACGACACGAGATCGGCATGGTCATCGCGCAGCGCCGTTTCCGCACGCGCCTTCGTGTACCCGTTGTTTGCGATGTAGAACCCGCCGAACGATCGACGTAGCGCGTCATAGTCGAAAGCCGGCACCGTGTCGGGCGCTGCCTGGGGAATGCCTTCGACGACGTGGAGGTAGGTGACGAGCCCCCCGAGCCGATTCGCGAAACGTTCGAACAACGCCTGCGGATCGCTGTCGGAGATTCCGCCGAAATGAGGCGTGACAGGGGAAATTCGCACACCGATACGATCCGGTCCCCACACGGCATTGACTGCGCGCACCACTTCGAGCGGGAACAGGATCCGTTTGTCGATCGTTCCGCCGTAGTGATCCGTTCGCCGGTTCGTGCCGTCACGCAGGAACTGATCGAGCAGGTAGCCGTTGCCGGCGTGGATCTCCACGCCGTCGAACCCCGCCCGCCGAGCGGCTTGGGCGGCATGAACGTACTGTTCGATGATCCCGGCAATTTCACCGGGTTCGAGCGCGCGCGGAGTCGGGTGCGGCTTCGGGCCGTCCGGCGTGTAGGCGACGCCGTCGGGCTGAACCGCGGACGGCGCCACCGGCAGTGACGCATCGGGCTGCAGGTCCGGATGGCCGATGCGGCCGACATGCGCAAGCTGCACGAAGATGTGTCCGCCTTGCCGATGCACGGCGTCGGTTACCTGTTTCCAGCCTTCGACCTGCGCGTCGCTGTGGATGCCCGGCGTGAACGGGTAGCCCTTGCCCTGCGGCGAGACCTGGGTTCCTTCGGTCACGATCAAGCCTGCGGATGCGCGTTGCGCGTAGTAGGCCGCGTTCATCGGTCCGGGCGCATCGTCGGCGCCGGCGCGGCTGCGCGTCATCGGCGCCATCACGATCCGGTTCCTGAGCGTGATCTGTCCGAGCTTGACCGGCTCGAAAAGGGACGCGCGATGCGGCGTCGGGTGTTGTGCGAGAGAGTCGTCGGTAGTCATTGTTTCGTGTTCCCGGTGAAGTTCATCCGCTGTCGGTGCCGCGATGCGGGTTCGATCGGTGACGGCGAGCCGACAGTGCGTCGACAGGAATGTAGGGGAGCCAGACCATCGAAACAATTGGTTAAAATAGATCGTTAATATCTGTTTTCTTGATAAATCATGGATCGCAGTCCCAATCTGGACCAGCTCCGGACGTTCGTGGCCGTTGTCGAGGCCGGCAGCTTTTCGGGTGCCGCGCGGCGGCTCGATCGCGCTCAATCGGTGGTGAGTTACGCGGTCGCCAACCTCGAGGCGCAACTCGGCGTGCCGCTGTTCGAGCGCGGCAAACGGCGCCCGCAACTGACGCCGGCCGGCGAAGTCGTCCTCGCCGATGCGCGCAGGCTCGACATGTTGATTGGCCAGTTGCAGGCAAAGACGGCCGGGTTGCGAGGCGGGGTGGAGGCGGAGTTGTCACTGGCGGTGGACGTGATGTTCCCGCTGCCGAAGCTGGTCGAGGGTTTGCAGGCGTTCGCCGATGCGTTCCCGACGGTTGCGCTCAACCTGACGATCGAGGCGCTCGGCGGCGTGATGAAACTCGTGCTCGACGGCGCTTGCGCGCTCGGCATCAGCGGCCCGGTCCCGAACTGGCCGGACGCCATCGACGCAACGTCGATGGGTTCCATTGAACTGGTGACGGTTGCAGCGCCCGGGCACCCGCTCGCGCAACGCAGCACGCGCATCCCGCTGTCGGAAGCGCGCGAGCATACGCAGCTCGTGCTGACCGATCGGAGCAAGGTCACGGAAGGGCAATCGTTCGGGATCTATGCGACCCGCACGTGGAAGGTGGCGGATCTGGGCGCCAAACACCGCATGCTGCTCGCGGGGTTGGGGTGGGGGTCGATGCCGATGCACCTGATCGAGGACGACCTGCAGCGTGGCCTGCTGGTGGCGATCAAGCTGTCCGATCGGCGTGTGATCCGCTACGGACTGTCGCTGATCCGGCGGGCCGATCGAACGAGCGGGCCGGCGGCAAAGTGGCTCATGGATTATCTGACGCGCGTCGGTGATCCAGGGGCATAGGCCGACCACCCGGGAGGCCGCTCGATGACGCGAGGCAAGCGGCGATCGCGGCACAGCGGCCGTGACCGGGCAAACTTGATCGGGAAAAGCACCAAAAGTTTGTGAATTATTTCCGGGCTATAGTGAAATCACTGGCGGTAGGCACGGCGCTTTTTGCCGATACCGGCCAGGTCATGACTGTAGACGGGTGCTGTATGAAAAATAAAATCGAAAAGACCGCCGGACCGATCTGGGGTGTCGTTGCAGGATTGCTTCTTGCCGCTGCCGGGCTGAGCCTCGGCATCTTCCCGACGTCGCTGCACAGCTCGGGAACCGCAAGCGACTTCATGGCGTCCGGCGCGGCGATGCTGGGCATCTTCCTCGTCGTCTATTCCACGCACGAGTTGCGAAGAAAGCGCTCGCACTGAGCGATTGCGCGGCGCTGCCCACGAAGCACGACTTGAGCCGGCCAACGGCTCATGAATACGCTCGTCCGCGATACGCATGAGCCGTACGGGAATGTGTGCGCGTTACGACTTGAGGATTTCGTGCTTGTAGACGAGTTCGACGATGCGCTTCGTCGGGATGCTTGCGCGCAATGCGTCGACGCCGTCGATCGGAAACCACCGGCATTTCTCGATCTCGTTGTTCGGTTGTGGCGTGTGGTCCGGGCCGACTTCCGCGAAGAACACGTGATGGATCTTCGCGAGCCCGGTGAACTGCATCGAGTACACCAGATCCTGGCCGGTGACGCCGGTTTCTTCGCACAACTCGCGATGCGCGGCTTCGAGCGGCGTTTCCCCGCGCTTGATCGTGCCGCCGGGAAGGGCCCAGCGTGACGACGCGCGCGCGACGAGCAGCACCTGGCCGTCGCGGTAGCAGACGATCGTCGCCCGTTCTTTGATGGGTGCTTCGGTCGATTGTGGGGTACTCATGGGCTCAGGGGCTTGGATACTGGCGAGATTCTAGCCAGTGCCGATCCCGGTGCCAAGGCGACATCGGCTCGAACTGCCCGATCACGCGACAGTGGGTGATGTCGACGGTGACGCACGTGCGCATCATGAACCGTCGGGAATGAACGCAAGACGGGTTCGAGCGACCGGCGCTGCAAGGGCGCCGATAAGTCAAAGCTGCTCGCAGCGGGTGAATTACCCGCGAATCGGCTGGAAATGGACCGTTTACAGGCGGATTCGCCCGGTGGTCGAGGCGCATACTTGAGGCCCCAATACGAGACCGGACACAGCGATGACTACCTTGAGCATGCAAACGATCGTTTGCGGCAAGACCATTCAGGTAGCCCTGATGACCGATACCGGAACGGCGAGTATTTTCGTGATGGACAATGACGATGGTTCCCATCAGCCGCAGATCATGAAGGTCCGCCAGTACCTCGATGCGGGTATGACGGATCAGGACGTCGTGCGCCACGTGCTGAATATCGTGGTGGCCTCGATCGAGCGGCGCGGCCATCTTTGGGCGCACTGAGCGCCTTCCGCACGATCGTCTGCTGGACGTCTGAAGGCGCGACAGGACGCCCCGCGATTCGGCAGGTTCGAGCTTCGAGTCCGAGCGCGTACTACCGTCTGGCGTGCTTCATTTCCTCCGCTTCCATTGCCGCGTTTCGTTCCTCGCTCGCGGAAACCGGGTCCATCGCCTCGCCGATCGAGGCCAATGCATATTCGCAGGCCAGCTTCGTTTCCTCGACGTCGGCGTCGGGCTCCTCATCGTCGTTGACGGGCGGGTCGAGCATGTCCCTGAGCATCGTCGCCAACTCCGGCGTGTCCCACGGTTCGCCGCGTTGTTCCTTTTTCCTGATGTAGTGGCGGATTTCCGCGTCCTGTTCGGGCGTCAGTGGAAGGTGCCGAAAAGTGCTGTTGGGGTTGGCATCAATCATGATGTTGCTCCTGAGTCCGGCAGGCGCCCGGGCTGGCTGCTTCCCGGGACACGCGCATGCCGGAAAAACGATATGGATGACGTATCGATGCCGGCTTCGTCGTCATGCGGACGGCCGTACCGCGCCGGCACATGAGGCAAACGAGCCGGCAATCTTCGAATCCGTGATGGTGATGCACGCTCATCACGCGCTTCCGAACGTTCGGTTGCCACGAATCGCAGGACGAGCGTATCCGGCCTGTATCGCCAGTGTGCGGCGCGACGGGGTAGAGCGAAAGGCGTAACGCTGCGTGCGAAAGCGGGCACGATGCAGCAAGAGGGAGAGGGCAGGCGGGCAGTCGAACGGCTCACGAGCGCCCGGACGAGTTCATCATACGCGCGTCGTCCTTCGGGTGCCGATCTTATTTCGGGGGATGGGGATTGCCGCTGATTTGAGGTTCCGATACGGCGGGTGGAACCGTCGTTCGGGCCGACCGCGCGGTGTCCGACACACCGCGCGGTTGCCCGCTATTCCGTGTTTACTTCTTTTCCGGCAGGAACCAGTTCATCACGAGCGCGCAGATGCCGCCCGTCGCGACGCCCGATTCCAGCACGTTCTTCAGCGCGTGCGGCAGGCTGTTCAGGATGTCCGGCACCTGCGACACGCCGAGGCCGAGCGCGAGCGACACCGCGATGATCAGCAGCGCGCGACGGTCGAGCTGGACGCCCGCGAGAATGTTGATGCCCGATGCGGCCACCGCGCCGAACATCACCATCGCCGCGCCGCCGAGCACGGGTTCCGGCACGGCCTGCAGCACGCCGGCGACGACCGGGAACAGGCCGAGCACCACGAGCATGCCCGCGATCCAGATGCCGACGTAGCGGCTCGCGACGCCGGTGATCTGGATCACGCCGTTGTTCTGCGCGAACACCGAGCTCGGGAACGTATTGAACACGCCGGCCAGCAGCGAGTTCGCGCCGTTGACGAGCACGCCGCCCTTGATCCGTTGCATCCACACCGGCCCTTCGACCGGCTCGTTCGAGATCTTGCTGGTGGCGGTGACGTCGCCGATCGCTTCGAGCGACGTGACGAGGTAGATGATCAGCATCGGCACGAACAGCGACCACGAGAAGCCGATGCCGAAGTGAAGCGGCGTCGGCACCTGGAACAGCGCGGCCTGGTGCATGCCGGTGAAATCGAGGCGGCCGAGGAACGCGGCCGCGAGGTAGCCGATCAGGAGCGCGATGACGAGCGCGGTGCTGCGCACCCAGACGATCGGCACGCGGTTCAGCAGGATGATCGTGCCGAGCACGAGGCCCGACAGCGTCAGGTTCTCGGCGCTCGCGAACGTGCCCTTGGCCATCGCACCATATCCGCCGCCCATGCTGATGAGGCCGACCTTGATCAGCGTGAGGCCGATCAGCAGCACGACGATGCCGGTGACGAGCGGCGTGATCAGGCGCTTCACGAACGGCAGGATGCGCGACACGCCCATCTCGACGAACGAACCGGCGATGACGACGCCGAAGATCGCGGCCATCACGGTCTCGACCGGCGTGCCCTGCTTGACCATCAGGCTGCCGCCGGCGATCAGCGGGCCGACGAAGTTGAAGCTCGTGCCCTGGACGATCAGCAGGCCGGCGCCCAGCGGGCCGAAGCGCTTGCACTGGACGAAGGTGGCGATGCCGGAAATCACCAGCGACATCGACACGATCAGGGTCGTATCGCGGCTGGACACGCCTAGCGCCTGGCAGATCAGCAGGCCGGGCGTGACGATCGGCACGATGATCGCCAGCAGGTGCTGCAGCGCGGCGACGAAAGCGACCATCGGCGCCGGCCGGTCGTTCGGGCCATAGACGAGGTCGCGGGCCGCTTCTGCGGCATCGGCGCCGTGGGAGGCGGGTTGGGCGGAGGAGGCGGGTTGCATGGCGAGCGGGCCGGACAAGGTGGAAAGTGCGGCATTTTATCCGAAGGGCCCGCCGGCGCCCCGGGGCGCGCCGCAATCGTCGGGATTCACGGGCACGGGAAACGGCGACGGATCGGCGCGTGCTCGTCAGCGGGTTCGCCGCGATCCGGGCGCGGCCGTCGTCGCGATCGCGCTGAACCCGGGCAGTTCGGGAATCCGTTGCGCCATGAATTGCAGGAACGTGCGGGTCCTGAGCGGCAGATACCGGCGCGACGCATACACGAGGTGCAGCGCATGCGGCGGCACCATGTCCCACTTCGGCAGCAACCGGACGAGCTGCCCGGTGTCGATCAGGTCCTGCACGAGCCACGCCGGCGCGCTGCCCACCGCGCGCCCGGCCAGGAAGCATTCCCGCAGCGCGATCGAGCTGTTCACGCGATACCGGCCGTGCACGGGAACGGCGATCTTCTCGTCGCCCCGCGCAAATTCCAGTTCGCTGCCGATGTCCGCGCGCGCGTATCCGACATATTCGTGCTTCGCCAGGTCTGCCGGCCGGCGGATCGCGCTCGCCTGCGACACGTAGCGCGGCGTGGCCACCAGCAGCCGCGGCGACGACGCGACGTGGCGCGCGACGACATCCGGCGGCAGTACATGGCCGAGGCGAATGGCGACATCGACGCCCTCCTCGACCAGATCGACCACGCGATCGGTCAGGTGCAGCTCGACGTCGATCTCCGGCCATGCGGCGAGGAATTCGAGCACGAGCGCGTTCAGCCGCAACTCGCCCAGCCCGAGCGGCGCGTTGACGACCAGCTTGCCGACCGGCCGCAGCGTTTGTCCGCGCACCTCGGCCACCGCGCTTTCGTATTCGTCGAGCACGCGCTTGCAGCGGTCGTAGAACCGGCGGCCTTCGTCGGTCGGCGCGAGGCTGGTCGTCGAGCGTTCGAGCAGGCGCACGCCGAGTTCCTTTTCGAGCGCGGCGACGATCTTGCTGATCGTCGGCTGGCCGGTGCCTTCCTCGCGCGCGACCGCCGAAAAATTGCCCAGCTCGATCGCGCGGACGAACACGCGCATCGATCGCAGCGAATCCATCTTATTCCCTTATGGAATGAACCTTATTCGAGTCTCCCACATTCCGTCGGAATCGAGAATGACCTAACGTTCGCGAACCTTCAATCCCTGATGAGGAGTCGACATGAACGAAACCATGCAGTCTTCGGCGCTGGACGGCGCGCACGTCGTGATATTCGGCGCGAGTTCCGGCATCGGTCTCGCGGCCGCCGCCGCCGCGAAGGCGAGGGGCGCGAGCGTCACGCTGGTCGGCCGCACTCGCGCGAAGCTCGAATCCGCCGCGCAGGCGATCGGCGGCGCGGGCGTCGCGGTGGCGGATATCGCGGACCGGCACGCGGTGCAGGCCGTATTCGACACGATGACGCGCGTCGATCACCTGGTCGTCACGGCCGGCCGTTTCATCGCGGGCAAGCTGGGCGAGACCGATCCCGATCATCTGCTCGCCGCGTTGCAGGAGCGTATCGCCGGGCCGGTCTACGCGATCCGGGCCGCGTTGCCGCTGATGCCAGCCACGGGTTCGATCGTGCTGACCGGCGGGCAGTTGTCGGATCGACCGTCCGCGCAAGGCACGTCCGTCATTGCAGCCGCCGTGCGCGGCGTCGAGGCGCTCGCGCAGTCGCTCGCGCTGGAGCTGAAACCCATTCGCGTCAACGTCGTCGCGCCCGGCTTCGTCGAGACGCCGCTGTACGACGCGTTCGGCCCCGAAGCACGCGAAGCGATTCTCTCGGAGGCGGCGGCGGCACTGCCCGGCGGCCGGGTCGGTCATGCCGGCGAAGTCGGGGAAGCGATTGCGTTCCTGTTGGGCAACGGCTTCATGAATGCCGAAATCCTGCACATCGACGGAGGCGGCCGGCTGGTTTGAGATGTGTGCGGCAGGCGGCGTCAGTTGGCAGTGCGGCGGCCTGTGCCGCGTGCCGATGCGCGGGAATCCGGATAGGCGCGCTGGCAAACTTCAATGACTGCGTCGCGCAGGCGGCGATGCACCGGGTCGCCGTGCATGCGCGGATGCCACAGCGCGGACACGAGGATGCCCGGCAGGCGGACGGGGATCTCGAAGCTGCGCAGCCCGAGCGCCTGCTCGAGCCCCGGCGAGAACGCGTTGCCGAGGCTCGAGCGCGGCACGAGCGCGATCAGGTCGGTGCTGGCCGCGACGCGCATCGCATCGGGGTAGCCCGGCACGACGACGCGCACGGTCTGGCCCGCGCCGGAGCCGTCGGCCGTATCGCCGGCCGGCCCGCTGAAATCGCCGAGCTGCGATGCGATCACGTGGCTGCAAGCCGCATAGCGGGCGCGTGTGATCCGGGCCGACGCGAACAGCGGATGCGCGGCACGTGCTACCGCGACGTGCCAGTCGTGAAAAAGCATGCGCGTGTGCAGTTCGGGCGCGTCGTCGCCGCGCTTGCCGATTTCCAGATCGACGGTGCCGTCGCGCAGCGCCTGCGGATCGCGGTCGAGTTTCGGTACGAAGCGGATGCGCACCTGCGGCGCGACTTCACCGATGGCGGCGACCACCGGGCCGGACAGCATTTCCATGAACGACGCCGCCGCGCGAATGGTGAACGTGGACGCGAGCGTCACCATGTCCACGTCGGCCGTCGCCGGCCGGAGCACGGCGCGCGCGTCGCTCGCGATCGTATGCACGCGGTCGCGCAGCGCGGCCGCGTGCGGCGTCGGCACGAGCTTGCGCCCGGCGCGCACGAGCAACTGATCGCCGGTGGAAATCCGCAGTCGCGTGAGCGTGCGGCTCATCGCGGACGTGCTCAGGCCGAGCCGGCGTGCGGCACCGGTCACGCTGCTTTCCGACAGCAGCGCGTCGAGTGCGGTGACGAGGTTCAGGTCGATGTCTTCCATGCGGACAGGATACGCCACTGCATCGATGATATGGCGTTCGATGCAACTATCGTTTGCATCTGGTGCTTCTGGCGCCTGCCATGATGCGCGCCTATAGTGGGCTCACGATGAAACCCGGCAAAGGCGGAAACCATGCAATCGACCGTATCGAATCAAAACGCGCCCACGATCCTGCTCGTCGCCGCCTCGCGCGGCCTCGGGCTGGCGATGGCGGAGCAATTCCTGAACAAGGGCTGGAACGTCACGGGCACCGTGCGTGCAGGATCGGGTCGCACGAAGTTGCACGACCTGGCTGACCGGTTCGACGACCGGCTCGACATCGAGACGCTCGACATCTGCGAGCCGGCGCAACTGGCCGCGCTGCGCGAGCGCCTGTCGGGCAGGCGTTTCGACATGCTGTTCGTGAATGCGGGAACGACGAACGATCCGAGCGAAACGATCGGCGAAGTGACGACCGACGAATTCGTGCGCGTGATGATCACGAATGCGCTTGCGCCGATGCGCGTGATCGAGGCGCTGCAGGATCGCGTGACCGAGGACGGGCTGATCGGTGCGATGTCGTCGGGGCAGGGCAGCGTCGCGAACAACGTCAGCGGGATGCGCGAGGTCTATCGCGGCAGCAAGGCCGCGCTGAACCAGTTCATGCGCAGCTTCGCGGCGCGCCAGGCCGGCACGCCGCACGCGATGGCGCTGATGGCGCCCGGCTGGGTACGTACCGAGCTGGGCGGGCCCGATGCGCGCCTGACGATCGACGAGAGCGTGCCGAGCCTCGTCGACGTGCTGATCGCGAAGCGGGCGCGCCCCGGGCTCGAATATCTCGACTATCTGGGGCGGACGGTGCCGTGGTGAGCCGGTGTCGCAAAGGTTTGCCGTGCTCGGCAGCATGCCCGTGACTGACGTTGTGCACGCAACGATTTGGCGGAGCGACGACATGCTGCTCGCTGCATCGCACAACCGACCGCGCTTGACACGGGCGCGCTGCCCGCCGTAAATTGCGCTGGCAGATCTAGATAAGAGACTATCTGTAAGATGGTCTCTCCATGCGTCGATCGCATCTGCAATGTCGAGCCTCTTACAGAACAAATATACGGAGGCCGATTGTGCGAACGATCGCGGTCAAGCTTCATGGCATTGAAGACGTCATCTCCTTTCTCGACTCTCGCCCCGGTATCGCGGGCAGGGCGGGGCTCGTCTGGTGGCTGTCGCTCGGCGGGCTGTTTCTCGATGCATTTTCCAACTCGGCATTGAGCGCCGGCCTCGGGCCGATGACGCGCGAATTGCATCTGTCGGCCGCGCAGGTCGCGTGGATGACGTCGTTCGCATCGTGGGTCGCGATCGCGTTCAACCCGATCGGCGGCTGGATGGCCGACCGCTGGGGGCGCGTGCGGCCGCTGATCGCCGCGAAGCTGCTGTCGGTGATCGGTGCATTGCTGGTGGTGTTCGCGCCGGATTTCAATACGATTCTCGCTGGCCGCTTCTTCGTCGGGATGGCATACGGGATCGACTTCGCGATCGCGATGGCGATGCTCGCGGAGTTCACGCCCGGCCGCCTGAAAAGCCGCCTCAATACCTGGCAGGGCATGTGGTACACGGCCGTCTGCCTGAACCTGCTGCTCGCGTTGCTGTTCCATGCGTGGCAGGTCGGCGATTCGATCTGGCGCTACTCGGTGGCGGCCACCGCAGTGTTCGGCGTCGCGATCCTCGCGCTGCAATGCGCGTTCCTCGTCGAAAGCCCGATCTGGCTCGCGCGCAAGGAGCGGCTCGACGACGCGGCGCGCGCGATGACGCGCATCTACGGGCAGGCGTTCGCCGCAGCGCCCGCGCATGAACGTACGCCGATCGTTAATCCCGCCACGCGCGGCCTCGCGAACGTGTTGCTGATCTTCCGCGGCGTCTACCTGCCGCGCACGATCCTCGCCGCGACCGTGCAGATCGGCCAGTCGATCGAATACTTCGCGATCGGCTGGTATCTGCCGCTCATCAGCGCCGCACTGTTCGGCACGGACTTCGTCTATGCGACGCTCGGCGCGCTCGTGTTCAACCTGTTCGGGATCGTCGGCGGCTTCTCGTCGTCGACGGTCGGCCGTCGCATCGGCCTGCGCCGCGCGTCGGCGATCGGTTTCGCGGCGGTCTGCGCGATGCTGGTCGTGCTCGGGCTGTTCCATGCGCGCATGCCGCT
Organism: Burkholderia stabilis; assembly: GCF_001742165.1. Taxonomy (NCBI): domain Bacteria; kingdom Pseudomonadati; phylum Pseudomonadota; class Betaproteobacteria; order Burkholderiales; family Burkholderiaceae; genus Burkholderia; species Burkholderia stabilis. The sequence continues at coordinate 90,538 of NZ_CP016443.1, forward strand.
ATGGCTGTCGGTCGTCGTGCCGTCGCTGTTCATCCTGTTCCACTCGGCCGGCCCCGGCGCGAACGGCAAGAGCCTGTCGTCGCTGTCGTTTCGCGGCGAGTTGCGCGCGGGCGCGAACGGCATCGTCGGCGCGCTCGGCTCCATCGGCGCGGCGCTCGGCCTGCTGGTGTTTCCGCTGTTTCGCGCGCGCTACGGCCTCGAACACACGTTCCTGATTCTCGCGGTCGTGCCGTGCGTCGCGAGCGCGATCTGCTTCGCGATCCGCTGGGACCCGACGCGCACGACGATCAATCCCGACAACGAACCCGACGCGCCGCACTTCGACGACGCGCGCGCCACGTCGGCCTTCCTGAAACCCGCCATCGAGAAAACGCAGCGATGACCGATTCCCGAAACGCCATTCTTGCAATCGACGAAGGCACGTCCGGCACGCGTGCCGCGATCGTCGATGCGAGCGGGCACGTATCGTGCCTCGAATACCTGCCGCTGTCGGTCGAGAGCCCGCAGCCGGGTGTCGTCGAACAGGACGCGAACGCGATCCTCGACAAGACGCTCGCGGTCTGCCGCGCGACGCTCGCGCAGGCACACGCGCAGCACGTGCGCATCGTCGCGCTGGCGCTCGCGACGCAGCGGGCTACCGCCGTGCTGTGGGACACGCGGACCGGGCGCGCGCTCGTGCCCGCGATGGTCTGGCAGGACACGCGGCATGCGGCCGAGCTCGACCGTCTCGCCGCCGACTGGGATCACGTGCTCGTGCCGAAGGTCGGCCGGCCGGCGGGCGTGCGCTCGCCGTACTTGTGGGCCGTGCACCAGATGCGCGCGTCGCAGGCGGTCGCCGACGTGCATCGTGCGGGATGCCTCGCGTTCGGCACGATCGACACGTGGCTGCTGTGGCATCTGTCTGATGCGCGCGAGTGCGTGACGACGCCGACCCATGCGACATCGGCGAGCGCGTACCTGCTCGGCGAGCATCGCTACTTCGACCCGTGGCTCGACGCGCTCGGCTTTCCGCGCGAACTGCTGCCCGCGCTGCGCGAGGATGCCGATGCGTTCGGCCGCACGCGCCGGGACGTGCTCGGCATCGACGTGCCGATCCTCGCGTGCGCGGGCGACCAGTTCGCGGGCGCGGTCGGCCTCGGCTGCGTCGAGCGCGGCCAGGCGATGTGCGTGCACGGCACCGGCAGCTTCGTCGACCTGCTGACGGGGACGGCGCGTCCCGACGCCGGATCGCACGCGCAACCCGGTCACGCGCACGACGGCACGCTTGCGATGACCGCGCGGCGGCACGGCGGCGTGTCGCATTACTCGCTCGAAACCTTCGTCGCGACGACCGGTTCCGCGCTGCGCTGGGTGTGCGAAAAGCTGCGCTGGTTCGACGATCCCGCGCAGATCAGCGCGCTGGCGGGCACCGTGCGGTCGGCGCGCGGCGTGACCTTCGTGCCTGCGCTCACCGGCCTGCGCGTGCCGCGGATGGAGCCGAACGCGCGCGCGTTGCTGTCGGGCATTTCGATCGCGACGACGCAGGCCGAAGTCGCGTACGCGGTGCTCGAAGGCATCGCGCATTCGGTCGCGTCGTGCATGGAGGCCAACCAGGCCGTGGCGCGGGCCGACGTGTCGGAGCTGATCGTCGGCGGCGGCCTGGCGGGCAGCGACACGCTGCTGCAGATCCAGGCCGACGTGAGCGGCGTGCCGGTGCGCCGGATGCGCGAAGGCGATCGCGCGAGCCTGCGCGGCGCGGCGTTTCTCGCGGGCGCGTCGGGGCTGCTGTGGGATTCGCTCGACGCGGCCTGCGCGACGCTCGTCACCGACGCTGTCTTCGAACCCTCGATCGATGCGGACTGCCGGCAGCGCCGGCGCGCGGCCTGGCATGCGCGGATCGCGTCCGAGCTCGCGCACGCGGCCGATTTTGCTCACGCGTAAGCACGGAGAACGACCAGCATGATGTTTTTGCCATCCAGAAAACCGAAGACGGACCGTGCCGGCATGACGGGCACCGAGCCGTTGCGCGTGAACCGCGACGAGCACCTGGCGCGACTCGAGACGGACACGTTCGACGTGCTGATCGTGGGCGGCGGCGTGACGGGCGCGTACGCGGCGTTCGATGCGAGCCTGCGCGGGTTGCGCGTCGCGCTCGTCGAGAAGAGCGATTTCGCGTCGGGCACGTCGTCGAAATCGTCGAAGATGGTGCACGGCGGGCTGCGTTATATCGAGCAGGGCAATCTCGGGCTCGTGCGCCATTCGCTGCTCGAGCGGCAGCGGCTGCGGCGCAACGCGCGCCATCTCGTGCAACGGTTGCCGTTCCTGTTCCCGGTGATGGAGCGCGAAGGCGTGTTCGACCGGCGTCTCGCGAAAGCCTTCGAAAGCCTGCTGTGGACCTACGACATCGCCGGCGGCTGGCGCGAGGGCATCCTGCACCAGAAGCTGACGAAGGCCGAGGTGCTGTCGCATTGCCCGACCTTCAACGAAACGTACCTGACGGGCGGCTTCATGTATTTCGACGCGCGCGTCGACGATGCGCGCCTGACGCTGAACCTCGTGCGCACGGCCGCGTTCCACGGCGCGGCGGTGGCGAACCACGCGCGCGTGGTCGAGCTGACGCGCGACGGCCACGGCAAGGTCGACGGTGCGATCGTGCATGCCGACGGCCGCGAGCGGCGCGTGCGCGCACGCGTGGTCGTGATGGCGACCGGCGTATGGCTGCGCGACTGGACCGGCGCCCGCAAGGGCGACACGTCCGCGTTGCAGGTGCGGCCCGCGAAGGGCGTGCACGTCGCGATCCCGTGGCTGAAGATCCGCAACGACTGCACGGTGACGATCCCCGTGCCGGGCCGCAACCGGCGCGCGACGATCACGCGCTGGGGCAACGTGTCGTATCTCGGCACGACCGACGAGGACTACGACGGCGATCTCGACGACGTGCACTGCACGCGCAAGGAACTCGATTTCCTGCTCGAAGGCGCGCGCTCCGCGCTGAAAGCCGACCTGAGCGCGGACGACGTGGTCGGCAGCATCGCGGGATGCCGGCCGCTCGTCGGGCCGCCGGGCGGCAAGACGATCGAGATGAAGCGCAATCACGAGATCCATGTCGCGCCCGACGGGCTCGTGACGATCGTCGGCGGCAAGCTGACGACGTCGCGGCACATGGCCGAGCAGACGATCGACACGGTCGGCAAGCTGCTCGGCCGCCATACGCGCTGCCGCACCAAATCGGCATACCTGCTCGGTGCGGCCGGCTACGACCCGCAGGCGATCGTCGCATCGGGCGGGCTCGCCGCGCATCTCGGCGAACGCTACGGTACCGAAGCGCGCTTCGTCGGCGATCTCGCCGATGCGACGCCGTCGCTGCTCGTGCCGATCGTCGAAGGGCTGCCGTACAGCGAAGCGGAAGTGCTCTATGCGGTGCGTCACGAATTCGCACGCAGCGTCGACGACGTGCTGTCGCGCCGCACACGCGCGCGGCTGATGGCGCGTGACGCATCGGCGCGCGCGGCGCCGCGCGTCGGCGCCATCCTCAAGACGGAGCTCGGCTTGTCCGATGCGACCGTCGCCAGCCAGGTGCGCGACTACGTCGCCGCCGTCGCACTCGAAAAATCCATCCTCATGGGAGATAACGGATGATCAGCAAGGAAGCCATCAAGCGCGGCTACAACCGCGGCAACTACGTCGTCGGCGCGCATACGCCGCCGCATTATTCGCTGAATCTGCCGGCGGCAGGCTGCACGCCCGCCGAAGCGGGCATGCAGCGCGCGCCGGTCGAGGTATCGTCGCAGCAGGTCGACGCGTTGCGCGCGGTGGCCGACGAAGTGCTCACGCAACCGGCCGACGTCGTCGCGTGGACGCGTGACTGGTGGGCCGCGTCGATGGTCGCCGAGACGGCCGGCCGGCCCGCGACGCCACATGCGGTGATCGTGCGCGTGTCGACGGTCGAACAGGTGCAGGCCGTGATGCGCATCGCGCACGCGGCGACGATTCCGGTGACGGCGTCGGCCGGCCGAAGCAACGTGACGGGCGCGGCGTTGCCCGTGCGCGGCGGCATCGTGCTCGACGTGTGCGGGCTGAACCGGCTCATCGGCGTCGATGCCGAAAGCCAGATCGTCGACGTCGAAGCCGGGATGTTCGGCGACGTGTTCGAAGAAGCGCTGCAGCGCGAGCACGGACTGACGATGGGGCACTGGCCGTCGTCGTTCGGGATCAGCACGGTCGGCGGCTGGATCGCGTGCCGCGGCGCGGGGCAACTGTCGACGCGCTACGGCAAGATCGAGGACATGGTGTTCGGGATGGATGTCGTGCTCGCGGACGGCAGCCTGGTGACGCTCGGCGGCTATTCGCGCGCGGCGGTCGGCCCCGATCTGCAGCAGGTGCTCATCGGCAGCGAAGGCACGCTTGGCATCATCGTGCGCGCGCGCCTGAAGTTGCACCGGCTGCCCGACTACGGCCGCGCGATCGCGTACGGCTTCGATACGTTCGCGGCCGGCCTCGACGCGTGCCGCGAGATCCTGCAGCGCGGCGCGAACCCGGCCGCGCTGCGGCTCTACGACGCGCTCGAAAGCGGCGTGCAGTTCGGGCTGCCCGACACGAACGTGCTGCTGATCGCCGACGAAGGCACGCGCGAAATCGTCGACGCGGTGATGGCGATCAGTGCGCGCGTCTGCGACGACGGCGGCCACACGCTGGACGGCGATGCGATCTTCGAGAAGTGGCTCGACACGCGCTACCTGACCGGCAAGAGCGCGGAAGGCTTCAAGCGCAGCCCGGGCTTCGTCGCCGATACGCTGGAGATGTGCGGCCGCTGGCGCGACCTCGCGGCGATCTATCGCGACGTGGTGGCCGCGCTGCAGGCCGTGCCGGGCACGCTGGCCGGCTCGGCGCACCAGTCGCATGCGTATGCCGACGGCGCGTGCCTGTATTTCTCGCTGCGCGGCGACGTCGCGGTGGCCGAGCGGGGAGCATGGTATCGCGCCGCGTGGGACGCAGCGAACGCGGTGCTGATCCAATACAATGCGACGTTGAGTCATCACCACGGCGTCGGGCTGTTGCGTTCGCCGTACATGCGCGATTCGCTGGGCACGGCGTTCCCGGTGCTGCAGACGGTGAAGCGCGCGCTCGATCCGAAGCACATCCTCAACCCCGGCAAGCTCGGTCTCGGCGACGAGACGGGCCCGCACGTCGACCGGTAAACGTCATGGACAAGTCGCTGGGCGCGCGTCTCGCCCGTCATCCCGTCATCGCCACGCTGTACGGCGCCGAGCAGGCCGACAGCTTCATCGACAGCGAGGCGGAGGTCGGCATCGTCGCGAACGTCGACCTGCGCCGGCTGCAGGCGGTGGTCGCGGCGCTCGCCCGGGCCGGCAAGTTCGTGATCGTCAACATCGACAGCTGCGATGGGCTGTCGCAGGACAAGGGCGGCGTCGAATATCTGGCCGATATCGGCGTCGCGAGCCTCGTGTCGACGCGCGTCGCGACGATCCAGCGTGCGAACCGCGCGGGGCTCATCACGATGCAGAAGGTGTTCGTGACCGACCGCTCGACGTGGCCGCGCAGCATGAAGGCGATCGAGCAGAGCGATCCGAACCTCGTGCAGCTGATGCCCGCGCCGATGCTCGCGCACCTGAGCGAAGCCGACCGGCAGGCGCTGCCGCCGATCGTGGCATCCGGCTTCGTCGGTAACGCGGACGACGTGCGCAGCGCGCGGCGGCACGGCGCGCTCGCGGTGTCGACGAGCGACCGCGCGTGGTGGAATTTCGACCCGTCGTCGTGACGGGTTCCCGTCGAACATGGAGCGCAGCATGAACGAACCCTACCTGCAGGTCATCGCACATTACTTCGCGAAGCCCGGCAACGGCGACCGCGTGATCGAACTGCTCGCCGAGCTCGCGCCGGCGACGCGCGCCGAGCCGAAGAACCTCGACTACGCTTATTTCCGGTCGCCGGACGATCCCGACCATATCCTGATCCTCGAACGGTACAGCGACGCGGACGGCCTCGACGTGCATCGGGAAACGCCGCATTTCCAGCGGATCGGTGTCGGGGCGATCATTCCGTTGCTCGATCGCCGCGACGTGTCGCGCTACATGGTGCAGCCGGACACCGGCACGGCGACGCCACCGGGAGGCACCCGATGAACCCGTTTCAATTCCGTACCGTTCCGACGCAGATCGTCGAATTCGGCGCCGCGCGCCGGCTCGGCGCGTTGTTGCGCGAACGCTTCCCGGCGCTCGTGCGGCTGTGCGTCATCACCGATGCGTTCCTGCATCGCAGCGGCGTGCTCGCGCCCGCGCTGGAGAGCCTCGCCGCGCACGGCTGGCAGGTCACCGTGATCGACGACGTGATCGCCGATCCGCCCGAGCACGTGGTGCTCGAAGCGACCGCGCGGGCCGTCGCGGCCGATGCGGAGATCGTGCTCGGCCTGGGCGGCGGTTCGTCGATGGACGTCGCGAAGCTGATTGCGGTGCTCGCGCCGGGGCAGCAGGCGCTCGCCGACATGTACGGCGTCGACAAGGTCGCGAGCGCGCGGCTGCCGCTCGTGCAGATCCCGACGACGGCCGGCACGGGTTCCGAGGTGACGGCCGTGTCGATCGTCACGGTCGGCGAGGCGCGCAAGATGGGGGTGGTGTCGCCGCACCTGTTCGCGGACGTCGCGATCCTCGACGCCGAACTGACGCTCGGCCTGCCGCGCGCGGCGACGGCCGCGACCGGCATCGACGCGATGGTGCATGCGATCGAGGCCTATACGTCCACGCGATTGAAGAACCCGGTATCCGACATGCTGGCGGTGCAGGCGCTGACGCTGCTGTCGCGCAACCTGCTCGCCGCCTGCGACGACGGTCACGACCGGCACGCGCGCGAGGCGATGCTGGTCGGCGCGATGTTCGCGGGGCAGGCGTTCGCAAATGCGCCGGTCGCGGCCGTGCATGCGCTGGCCTATCCGGTCGGCGGCATCTTCCACGTGCCGCACGGGCTGTCGAATGCGCTCGTGCTTCCACACGTGCTGCGCTTCAATGCGCCGGCCGCCGCGCCGTTGTATGCGGAACTCGCGGCGATCGTCGCGCCGTCGGCGACGGGCAGCGACGAAGCACGCACGCACGCGCTGATCGGCGAGATCGACCGGCTGATCGTCGCGACGGGCATTCCGCGCACGCTGCGCGAAGTCGGTATCGGGGAGGGCGACCTGCCGAGGATGGCGTCGGACGCGATGCTGCAGACGCGCCTGCTCGTGAACAATCCGCGCGAAGTGATGGAGGCCGACGCGCTGGCGATCTATCGGCAGGCGTGGTGACGCGGCCGGCGTGAACGGCCGCCGGGCCGCGGCGCGATGCCGCTGGCCGGCCGGGCGCGACTATTTCAGGTCGCGATCCTTGCAGGTCGGCTCGAACTCGCCGTCGAAGTACTGATACAGGTGTACGAGCAACTTGTTGCCGTCGACCTTGCGACCGAGGTAATGCGTGCCTTCCACTGACGTGCAGGTCGAGAACGCGAGTTGCAGGCCGCCGTCGAGCACCGCTTGCGGGTGTGCGCCCTGACGCACGAAGCGCGCGGCGCCGGCGACGCCGAAGCCGCGCGTATCCGCCGGAACCGACTTCGGCAGCGACAGCGCATACGCGGCGATCGTGCGATCGTCGTGCAGGCTGTCGAGGATCTGGTTGCCGGGCTTGGCGGCGGGCCCGGTAATCGTCGCGCAGCAGCGCGCGACGCCCTTGTCGTCATCCGGCAGCACCTGCAGCGACGTGCCGGCCGCGAGGTGCGTGTTCGGCGTGTAGTAGACGCCGTCGGCGACGACGCCGACCTGCTGCGCATGCGCGGCGATGGAGACGGCAAGTGCCGGGACGATCAGGAGCGGACGAAGCGGTCGGATGGGCATGATGGCGGCGATGATACACGTCGTGCGCGAGGCCGGCGAGCGCGCCGCGCCATTCGTCACGATGCGCGTGCGGCCTGCCGCGCGGGCCATGCGGCGACGCAGGCGCACGCCAGCGCGACGGCCACGAGGCCGCATCCGGCCCACGGCGTGTCGAGCAGCGCATCGCGCTCGACCAGCACGCCGCCGAGCGCCGAACCGAGCGCGACGCCCGCGTGCATGGCCGACACGTTGATGCCGACGCTCGCATCGGCCAGCGACGGTGCGGCCTGGATCAGGTAGTTCTGCACGATCGGCGAGATCGACCAGCTGATGCCGCCCCACAGCATCATCGCGGGCACGAACGCGAGCGGCGACACGCCGGCCGCCGGCAGCATCGCCATCGCGACGAGAAACACGGCCGGGCACGCGCACAGCGCGCGGGACGCGCCGAGCCGGTCCGAGAACAATCCGCCGAGCCACGCGCCGGTCACGCCGGCGATCCCGAACGCGACGTACAACCCTTCGAGCGCGGCCGCGCCGGGCGACAGCACGGCCTGCAGATACGGCGTGAGATACGCAAACAGCGTGAAATGCCCGCCGATCATCGCGATGGAAACGAACTGTGCGGCCAGCAGCCGCGGGCGCGCGAGCACGGCACGATAGGACGGCGCGGCCGGCGTGCCGGCCGAACCCGGTGCAACGGCAGCAGCCGGCGCCATGCGCGGCAGCCGGCGGCCGAGCCAGATCCCGAGCGGCAGCGCGGGCACGGCGATCGACACGAATACCGCGCGCCAGCCGGCCCACTCGGCGATCCGCATCCCGATCGGCACGCCGAGCACGAGCGATGCACTGATGCCCATGAACACGATACCGATCGCGCGGCCGCGTTGCGATGCCGGCGCGAGTTCGGCCGCGAACCGTGTCGCGACGAGGATCAGCGTCGCGCAGCTCGCGGCCATCAGCACGCGCGCGGCGAACAGGCTCGCGTAACCGGGGCTCGCCGCGGCGAGCAGGTTCGCGGCCGCGAACGCGCCGAGCGACGCGAGCAGCGCGGTGCGCCGCTCGACCCGCGAGACACAGGCGGCCGCGACGAGCGCGGCGAGCGCGAACACGGCGGAGAAGATCGTGGTGAGCTGGCCGGCGGCTGCGATCGATACATGCAGGCCGGCGGAGATGGCCGGCAGGATACCGACGCAGATGTTTTCGGCGACGCCGGCCAGGAACACGGCGGCGGCCAGCAGGTAAACGCGAACGTCCAACGCAACCCCCTTCTGTACGCACGACGCGACAGCGCCGGGCAGGGGCGGGGCCGCATCGGATCGAATCGACGGATGGGTTTCGAGGCGAAGCTTCGGTTATCCCGGAAAGCAGGACGGTACCGCACGGTCAGGCGCTGCGCAAGTGCCGTTCGGGCGGCTGCCGTCGCGGCGCGATGACTGCCGCGACGGTGCGGGAGCAGGGCTCGGCGCCCGCGCCCGCACCCGCACCGCGCGGCAGGCGGTCTCGAAGAAGGGCAGCGTGCGGCTGCCCGGCGGGCTTACTTGCGCGATGCGTCGGCGCCGGCCGCCACCACGTAAGCCGATGCCTGCTTCGTGCCGTCCGGCTTCGTCTGCAGGTAGACGCCCTGGATCTCCGGTTCGAAGCCCGGCAGCGCGTTGATCCCCGCTTCGAGCGCGCGGAAGTAGTCGAGTGCCGGGCCGCCCCAGGCTTCGCCGGGCACCACGCAGAAGATGCCGGGCGGATAGGGCAGCGCGCCTTCGGTCGCGATCCGGCCTTCGATGCGATCGAGTGTGACGAGCTCGACGTTGTTGCGGATCAGCTCGGTATTCGCGGCCTGCGGCAGCATCGCCTGCTTCGGGAACTGCGCGCGCCGGAACATCTGCTTCTGCAGGTGCTTCATGTCGTGGCTGCGGTAGAAATCGTGCATCCGCTGGCACAGCTGCCGCAGGCGCATTTCGCCGTACAGCTCCGGATACGCTTCGCACAGCGACGGAATCGCCTCGCGCAGCGGCGTGTCCTGGTCGAGATGGCGTTCGAACTGGGCGAGGTGCGCGACCAGATGCTGCAGCTTGCCGAAGCTCTCCGACGGCGTGAGCAGGAACAGGATCGTGTACAGGTCGGCCTTCTCCGGTACGACGCCGTGCTCGCGCAGGTAGCGCGCGAGGATCGGCGCCGGCGCGCCGAACGCCGCGTATTCGTGCGTGTCGCGATCGATGCCGGGCGTCGTCAGCAGCAGCTTGCACGGATCGACGAAGTACTGGTCGTCCGCGTAGCCTTCGAAGCCGTGCCACGTGTCGCTCGGATGGAAGCGGAAGAAGCGCAGGTCGTCGACGATCTGCTCGGTCGGGTAGTCGGCCCACGGGCGGCCGTCGATGCTTTGCGGGACGAACGGGCGGATCTGCCGGCAGGTCTTCAGCAGCAGCTTGCGCGCATCGACGCCGTGCGCGACGCAGTCGCGCCACAGGCGCTTGCCGGCCGGGCCCGCGTGCATCTGCGCGTTGACGTCGAGCGCCGCGAACATCGGGTAGAACGGGCTCGTCGACGCATGGATCATGTACGCGTTGTTGAAGCGTCGATGATCGCAGAAGCGCTTCTGGCCTTCGATGTGGCTGTCCTTCTTGTGAATCTGCGAGGTCTGAGAGAAGCCGGCCTGCTGCTTGTGCACCGACTGCGTGACGAAGATGCCGGGATCGTCGGGGCCAAGCTCCAGCATCAGCGGTGAGCAGTCCTGCATCATCGGGATGAACTGCTCGTAGCCGACCCACGCCGAATCGAACAGGATGTAGTCGCACAGATGCCCGATCCGGTCGACGATCTCGCGCGCGTTGTAGATCGTGCCGTCGTAGGTGCCGAGCTGGATCACCGCGAGCCGGAACGGGCGCGGCAGGTCGGCGCGCTCGGGGCGACGTCGCGGACCGCATCGCGGATTCGCGTTTCGTCGAGCGCCGCGCTGTCGACGCCGCCGATCAGGCCCCACGCGTTGCGCGCGGTTTCGAGGTACACGGGCCGCGCGCCGGACAGCACGAGCGCGCCGAGGTGCACCGACTTGTGGTTGTTGCGGTCGAACAGCACGAGATCGTCGGGCGCGAGCAGCGCGCTCGTGACGACCTTGTTCGACGTCGACGTGCCGTTCAGCACGAAGTAGGTCTTGTCCGCGTTGTAGATCCGCGCGGCGTTGCGCTGCGCTTCCAGCGCGGGGCCTTCGTGGATCAGCAGGTCGCCGAGCCGGACGTCCGCGTTGCAGAGATCGGCGCGAAAGAGCGTTTCGCCGAAGAAGTCGAAGAACATCCGGCCGAGCGGGTGATTCGAGAAGAACTGGCCGCCCTGGTGGCCGGGGCAGTCGAATTCGACGTAGCCGCGCTGCACGTAGTCGCGCATGACCTTGAAGAATGGCGGCAGCAGGCTTTCGCTGTAGATGTCGGCCGCGGCGGAAATCTGCCGGCCGTAGTAGTGGCGGCCGCCGTGCCGAAGCTGGATCACCCCGCTCGCGCTCGGCAGGACCGACGGCGGCACTTCCTGGTCGGGCTCGACCGCGACGAAGAACGGAATCGCGAAACCGGTTCTTTGCAGCGTCTTCAGGACTTTCTGCGCCGAATCAATTCCGACGACGATTGCCGCGATATTCGTGAAATCGGTCTGAAATACGTCGACCTGTTCGTGCGTGGTGAGGAAGGCGCCAATCAGCGCCGGCTCGACTGCGATTTTCAACAGGCTCACGCGAACTCTCCCGTAAATGAGCGGAAACGGGAGCGGCATTCGCGTTGGCGCGTAATCGGACACGCGCCGCCATCGATTGAAACGCTCCCGTGAATGCTGGCTGCACGCCGCACGAACCATGCCCGTACGGCGAGGCGCAGCCGATCGTAGCAACAAAACATGGCGAATTCAATCGACCCGGAACGACAATGTCGCCTCAGGATGAGATCGATCAAATAATCGGGAATTAGCGTGTTGCAATGCACATAAAAATGAACGAAGCGTGAAAGCCGCTTTGAAAGCGATCGACAGTTTCACCGAGTCGTCGGCTTTTCATCGAAAAGCATCTATGGCATAGTCGGCTCCGAATTGGATGGTGATTCAAACCGGAATTGCGAGCGTCTCATGCTGCTGTCACGCATGCTCGTGAGACGAACAACGCCAATCGAATATCGAAACATCGGAACTGCGAGGGCAACATATGAATACGTCCGTGGGTGGCATTCGTCGTCTCGGCATGCGCGCACTGCTGGTCGACGACGAGATCGCACAGGAATCGGCGACAGGCCGTGCGGTCCGCACGCTGAGCGCCGAACTCGCGCAGCGCGGCATCGACGTGCTCACCGCAACCACCGCCGACGATGCGATCGTGCTGGTCCGCTCGGATCCGTCGATCCAGTGCGTGCTGCTCGACTGGGATCTCGGCGTGGACGGCCACGGGCCGTCCGAGGCCGTGGTCGATGCGATCCGCCATCGCAACGCCAACGTGCCGATCTTCCTGCTGGCCGACCGCAGCGTCGCGTCGACGGTGCCGGCGGCGGTGATGGGCAAGGTCGACGATTTCGTGTGGCTGCTCGAAGACACCCCCGACTTCATCGGCGGGCGCATTCATGCCGCGATCGAACGCTACCGCGCAACCGTGCTGCCGCCGATGTTCGGCGCGCTCGCGAAATTCTCGCGCGTCTACGAATACTCGTGGCATACGCCGGGCCACACGGGCGGCACGGGTTTCCTGAAATCGCCGGTCGGCCGCGCGTTCTTCGAATACTTCGGCGAATCGCTGTTCCGCTCCGACCTGTCGATCTCGGTCGGTGAACTCGGCTCGCTGCTCGATCACTCGGGCCCGATCGGCGAAAGCGAACGCTACGCGGCGCGCGTGTTCGGCGCGCATCGCACGTATCACGTGACGAACGGCTCGTCGACGTCGAACCGCATCATCCTGATGGCGAGCGTGAGCCGCGACCAGATCGCGCTGTGCGACCGCAACTGTCACAAGTCGGCCGAGCATGCGATGACGATGTCGGGCGCGATCCCGACCTACCTCGTGCCGACGCGCAATCGCTACGGGATCATCGGGCCGATCGCGTCGGAGCGCCTCACGCAGACGGCGATCCGCGAGGCGATCGCATCGAACCCGCTCGCGGCAGGCCTTGCCGACCGCCAGCCGAAACACGCGATCGTCACGAACTCGACTTACGACGGCCTGTGCTACAACGTCGCGCGCGTCGAGGAGCTGCTCGGCGCGAGCGTCGATCGCCTGCACTTCGACGAAGCGTGGTATGGCTACGCGCGTTTCAATCCGATCTACCGCGACCGCCATGCGATGCACGGCGACCCGCGCGACCATCATGCGGACCGGCCCACGGTGTTCGCGACGCAGTCGACGCACAAGCTGCTGACCGCGCTGTCGCAGGCGTCGTACATCCACGTGCGCGACGGCCGCAACCCGATTCCGCATGGCCAGTTCAACGAAACGTTCATGATGCACGCGTCGACGTCGCCGAACTACGCGATCATCGCGTCGAACGACGTCGCGGCCGCGATGATGGACGGCCCCGGCGGCGAAGCGCTGACGCACGAGTCGATCGAGGAAGCCGTCGCGTTCCGGCAGATGATCGGACGGATGAACGCCGAGTACGCTGCGAAGGGCGACTGGTTCGTCGAATGCTGGCAGCCCGATACGGTGCTCGACACGCGCACGGGCCGCTCGCTGCCGTTCCACGAAGCGCCGCCGGACCTGCTCGCGACCGACCCGTCGTGCTGGACGCTCAAACCCGGTGCGCAATGGCACGGCTTCGGCAACATCGAGGACGGCTACTGCATGCTCGACCCGATCAAGGTGTCGATCGTCACGCCGGGTGTCGCGCCGGCCGGCGGCCTGATGCCGGTCGGCATTCCGGCGAGCGTGCTGACCGCGTATCTCGACGCGCGCGGGATCGTCGTCGAGAAAACGACCGACTTCACGATCCTGTTCCTGTTCTCGATCGGCATCACGAAGGGCAAGTGGGGCTCGCTCGTCAGCGCGCTGTGCGACTTCAAGCGCGACTACGACGCGAACCTGTCGCTCGAATTCGCGATTCCGTCGCTCGCGAAGGAGCATGGCGCGCGTTATGCGGGCATGGGGCTGAAGGATCTCGCCGACACGATGTTCGCGGCGATGGAGCAGCTCGGCACGACGCGGCTGATGTCCGAGGCGTTCTCGATCCTGCCGAAGCCGGAGATGAGCCCGGTGCGCGCATACGAGCATCTCGTGCAGGGCCGCGTCGAGCAGGTCACGCTCGACGAACTGGCCGGGCGCACGGTCGCCACCGGCGTCGTGCCGTATCCGCCGGGCATTCCGCTGCTGATGCCGGGCGAGAACGCGGGGCCGGCCGGCGGCCCGGTGCTCGGCTACCTGAAGGCGCTCGAAGCGTACGACCAGCGCTTCCCGGGCTTCGCGCACGACACGCACGGCGTCGAAGTCGAGGACGGCACGTATCGCGTGTACTGCCTGAGCGCCTGACCGGGCAAATGCACGACCGGCCGCGCAGCGGCCTCATATCGAAGGATCGACATCATGGAAAACGCAGCGAGCATGTCCGGCGCGGCCCCCGCGGCTGCGCCGAAGAACCGGATGAACGTCTGGCAACTGACCATCCTGACGGCGGTCAACATGATGGGCTCCGGCATCATCCTGCTGCCCTCGAAACTCGCGCAGGTCGGCACGATCTCGCTGCTGTCGTGGATCGTCACGGCCGGCGGTTCGCTCGCGCTGGCCTATGCGTTCGCGCGCTGCGGGATGCTGAGCCGCAAGCCGGGCGGGATGGGCGGCTATGCGGAGTACGCATTCGGCAAGGCCGGCAACTACATGGCGAACTACACGTACGGGCTGTCGCTCGTGATCGCCAACGTCGCGATCGGCGTCACGGCGGTGGGCTACGGCACCGTGCTGTTCGACGCGACGCTGTCGCCGCTGCAAACCGGGCTCTGGACGATCTTCCTGCTCGTGCTCACGACGGTCGCGAACTTCGGCGGCTCGCGCATCACCGGCCGGATCGGCGCGGTGACCGTGTGGGGCGTGATCATCCCGGTCGTCGTCGTGTCGCTGATCGGCTGGTTCTGGTTCAGCGGCGCGACCTGGGGCGCCGCGTGGAATCCGCACAACATGCCGTTCGGGCCGGCCGTCGGCGGCTCGATCGCGGTGACGCTGTGGGCGTTCCTCGGGCTCGAATCGGCGTGCGCGAACTCCGACGCCGTCGAGAATCCGGAGCGCAACGTGCCGATCGCGGTGCTGGGCGGTACGGTCGCGTCGGCGATCTTCTACATCGTGTCGACCAACGTGATCGCGGGGATCGTGCCCAACGCGATCCTCGCGGCGTCGAACGCGCCGTTCGGCATCGCGTTCGCGACGATGTTCACGCCGACCGTCGGCACGATCGTCACCGCGCTGATGGTGATCGCGTGCATCGGCTCGCTGCTCGGCTGGCAGTTCACGGTCGCGCAGGTTTTCAAGAGCTCGGCGGACGTCGGTTACTTCCTGCCGGTGTTCGCGAAGGCGACGCGCACGGGCACGCCGATCGTCGGCATGGTGATCCTGCTTGTCGCGCAGGTCGCGCTGGCGCTGATGACGATCAGCCCGGAGTTGAGCAGCCAGTTCCAGAAGATCGTCGATCTCGCGGTCGTCACGAACCTCGTGCCCTACGTGATGTCGATGGCTGCGCTGATCACGATCCAGAAGGTCGCGAAGGTGCCGCCGGCCAAGGCACTGGTGACGAACGTGATCGCGATGGTGGCCACCGCGTACAGCTTCTATGCGCTGTTCAGTTCGGGCGAGCAGGCGCTGATGCTCGGCGGCCTGTGCGTGTTCCTGGGCTGGACGCTGTTCGGTTTCGTCAGCGCGCGCTTCTACCAGATGGAAGTCGACGCGCACGTGAAGGAGCCGGGCAAGTCGCTGCAGGCGTGATGACGGCGGCGGCGGCGGTGGCGGCCATCGGCCGCTACCGCCGGTTTTTCGTCAGCAGCAGCGGGATTTCCTTTTTCAGCAGATCGACGACGGCCCGCACGCGCGGCGGCAGCGGCCGCTGCGCATGCACCAGCACGTTGAGCGCGAAGTCGGGCACGACGTACCGAGGCAGCACCCGGACGAGCTTGCCGAGTGCGAGCGCTTCGGCGCAGGCCGGTTGCTGCACGACGCCGATGCCGCCGCCGGCCGCGATCGTGTCGAACATCGGCCGCCAGTGGCTCGTCGTCATGACCGTGCGGATGCGCGCGTATTCGACCGCACCGCCTTCTTGCTGCAGCGGCAGTTGTTCGTTGGCGAACACGCCCTTCACGCGGATGAACGGGTGGTTCGCGAGATCGGCCTTCGTTTCGAGCGGCGTGTTCCGATCGAGATACGACGGTGCGGCCACGAGCACGCGGCCGACCTCGCCGAGCGCGTACGCGACGAAACCGCCGTCGCCGAGCTGGCCGACGCGAATCGAAATGTCGACGCCTTCCGTGACCGGATCGACGATGTCGTCGTTCAGCACCAGATCGATGTGCAGTTTCGGATATGCGTTGCGGACGTGCATCAGCACACCCGGCATCACGACCTCGCCGAAACATTGCGGCGCCGCCAGCCGGATCGTGCCGTCGAGCGCGTTTTCCGTCTTCGATACCGACGCGACCGCCATTTCGGCCGCCTCGATCAGCGCCTTGCTGCGCTCGTAGAAAATGCGGCCTTCTTCCGTGCAGGCGAGGGTGCGCGCACTGCGCATCAGCAACCGCGTGCCGAGGTGCTTTTCGAGCTTCTCGATGCGCTCGCTGACGGCCGGCTGGCCCATGTCGAGATCCCGCGCCGCGCCGGACATCGTCCCGCGCTCCACGACCCTGACGTAGATGCGCATCGTCGCCAACAAATCCATGAAGTCGCGCCTGTTGTCTGCCTGTCCGATTCCGGGCGCCGTCGACGGACGACGACGCATGCCGGAGCGTATTCCGCTCGACGGATGGTATCAAAGCCGAGGCGGTCCCACGGTGCAGGCGGGGCCGATACTGACTATCGGCCGCGGATATGCCATGCGCCGAAGCCGCGTGTGTTCGTCGGCGCGATGAGCGAAAATCGGTGTCCGCGCGACCGACAGGAAACGGTGACATGACGCAACAGGACGAAGCGGCGCGCACGCGATGCGTCGCATGGCAGATTGTGCAGACCTGGCAGGCGGCCGAATGGTGCCGGCTCGTGGAGACGCGAACCGGCGTCGATCTGTCGGGCTCGGTGTCGGGCGCGCTCGACGGCACGCCGTTTCGCATCGACTACGCGATCGCGTGCGATGCCGGCTGGCTCACACGCTCTGTGCGCGTGACACGCTGGGTCGGCGCGCTGTCGCAGCAGGTGGACATCGCATGCGACGGCGGACGCTGGACGATCGACGGCGTCGACGCACCGGCGCTCGCGGGCGCGACGGACATCGACCTCGGTTTCAGTCCGTCGACCAATACGCTTCCGATCCGGCGGCTGGCGCTGGCGGTCGGCGATTCGGCGGTGATTCACACAGCGTGGCTGCGTTTTCCGGAATTCGAAGTCGTGCGTGGCGAACAGCGCTATACGCGCACGGCGCCGCGCGTCTATCGCTACGAGAGCGGCACGTATGCGGCCGATATCGCAGTCGACGAAACGGGTCTCGTCACCGACTACGACGAATGGCGGCGCATCGGCGCCGCGCCTGCGCCGTAACGCGTCGCATCCCGCACCGGCGGCGCGTCAGCGCGCGCTGGCGACCGTCAGCTTGCCCGGAATCAGCTTCAGCGTGCTGAACGCGTCGGCGATGTTCTGCTGGTAAGCGATCGTCGCGTCGGTGACGGGCTGCACGCCGTAGCCGGCGCGTTTGAGCGCGACTTCGAGCGTCGGCGCGTCGAGGCCGACGAGCGGCGACAGTTGCGCGGCGACCTCGGGAACATGGTCGCGCGCCCAGCGATCGACCGCGTCGACTTCGTCGAGCAGCGCCCGCAGCACCTGCGGGTGAGCGGACGCATACTTGCGCGCGGCGAGGTAATACTGCGTGTTGCGCACGAGCCCTTCGCCGTTCGCGATCGCGCGCGCGCCGAGTTGCCGCTCGGCGGCCGCCAGGTACGGATCCCAGATCACCCACGCATCGACGCTGCGCTGCACGAACGCGGCGCGCGCGTCGGCCGGCGTCAGGTAGATCGGCTGGATATCGGCATACGTGAGGCCCGCGTGTTCGAGCGCCTTCACGAGCAGGTAGTGGACGTTCGAGCCCTTGTTGAACGCGACCTTCTTGCCGCGCAGTTGCGCGACGTTGCGGATCGGCGAATCGGGCAGCACGACGATCGCCTCGCCCTGCGGCGCGGGCGGCTCGTTGCCGATATAGACGAAATCGACGCCGGCCGCCTGCGCGAAGATCGGCGGCGTTTCGCCGACCGTGCCGACGTCGATCGCGCCGGCGTTCAGCCCTTCGAGCAGTTGCGGGCCGGCCGGGAACTCGAGCCATTGCACCGTCACGCCCTGGCTCGCGAGACGTTTCTCGAGCGTGCCGCGCGCCTTGAGCACGACGAAGTTGCCGTATTTCTGGAAGCCGATGCGCAGCCGCGTGCCGTTGTCGTCGGCCCGCGCGGGCAGGGCCGCGAGCGGGCCGAGCGCGAGCCCGGCCAGCCCGGCGGCTGCGCCTTGCAGCCACTGGCGGCGGTGCGGGTTCGCCGGTGTCGTTTCAACGTCTGCGTGCGGTGTGTCGTTCATCGGGCCGTCCTGCGTGCGGGTTCACGGGCCGCGCGCGAAGGCGGCGCGGCCGGCACAGGGCGAAGCCGGGTGCGGGCGATGCTCGCAACGGGCCGGCCCGCGCCGGATTCAGGACGATACGGCCGCGCGGGCCGGCAGCCAACCAACGAATCCGCATATGCAAATCAGCGGCGCTCAGGCTGCGTCGGCGGCGCTTTCCTCGATCGAATCGACACGGTCCGGATAGAACGCAAGGTGCCCGCGAATCGCTTCGACGGCGGAATACGGATGCTCGTACGTCCACACGGCGTTGGTCGCGCGTTCGCCGCCGGCGGGGATCGAGTAGTACGCGCAGTCACCCTTGTACGGGCAGTACGTCGCATGGTCCGTGCGTTGCAGCAACGACATGTCGGTGTCCGAGCGCGGAATGTAGAGCACGGCCGGGTAGCTCGCCTCGCGCAGCGCGAGCGCGCGGCGCGTATCGGCGACGACCTTGCCGGCCACCGTGACCACCACGCGCGACGGATGCGGTTCGACCGTGATCGGATGATCGGGGCCCGGCGCTTTCACGGGACGAGAGGGCGTATCGGGGTTGATCGACATCGTGTGACCTCCAGGACTCGGCGGAACGGCGGCGGCGGGCGGATCCCGGCGCGCCCGTGCCGGCGCTTGCCAGCCGATACGATGCGCCAATTCCGCGGAATCTGCAGGGGGCCGGAATGATGTCGGCGCGCAGCGCGCGACAGCGCCGCCAGGCAACCTTCCGGCGCTCGCGTGGACATTTTCATGCACGGGCAGCGGGATGCATTCACGGCGATAAGCAACGCCGAATTAATTGGTAAGGGATCGGCGGGATGCGCGCGAAGATCGGCCGTCGTCATTCGCATGACAGCCATTTCTTTCCGCCACCATGAAGATTCCTTTCGTTTTGCCAGCCGTGCGCCGCGCGCGCGGGGCATCGCATCCGTTTACCGTGCTGCGCTGCGTGGCGGCGTCGCTGTTGCTCGCCGGCGCGGCCACGCACGCGTTCGCAGCGCCCACCGGCAAGACGCTCGTGTACTGCACCGAAGGCAGCCCGGCCGGCTTCGATCCGGGCCAGCACACGACGAGCACCGATTTCGACGCGAGCACGTACACGATCTACAACGGGCTCGTGCAGTTCAAGCGCGGCACGCTCGATCTCGAACCGTCGCTCGCGACGAGCTGGGACGTGTCGCCCGACCAGCGCACGATTACGTTCCACCTGCGGCGCGGCGTGAAATTCCAGACGACCGCGTGGTTCAAGCCGACGCGCCCGTTCCAGGCGGACGACGTCGTGTTCACGTTCCGCCGGATGCTCGATCCCGACGATCCGTTCCGCAAGGCCTACCCGGTCAGCTTCCCGTACTTCAGCGATCTCGGTTTCGACCGCAACGTCGAGCGCATCGAGAAGGTCGACGACTATACGGTGCGTTTCGTGCTGAAGTCGCCCGACGTCGTGTTCGTGCGCAATCTCGCGATGGCGTTCGCGTCGATCCTGTCGGCCGAATATGCGTCGCAGCTTGCGGCGCGCCATCGCGAGGCCGACATCAACCAGTTCCCGGTCGGCACGGGGCCGTTCCTGCTGCGCACTTACCAGAAGGACGCGCTGATCCGCTACGACGCGAACCCCGACTACTGGAAGCCGGACGACGTGAAGCTCGCGCGCCTCGTGTTCGCGATCACGCCCGATCCGGCCGCGCGCCTGCAGAAGCTGGTGGCCGACGAATGCCAGGTGTCGGTGTTTCCGCGACCGGCCGATCTCGAGACGGTACGGCGCGACCCGAAGCTGACGCTGTTTTCCGGAATGGGTTTCAACGTCGGCTTCGTCGCGTACAACACGCAGCATGCGCCGCTCGATCGCGTCGACGTGCGGCGCGCGCTCGATATCGCGATCGACAAGACGGCGATCGTGAAGACCGTTTTCAACGGCGATGCGAAGATCGCGACGAACCCGATGCCGCCCTCGCAATGGTCGTACAACCCGCGCCTGAAGGATGCGCCGCGCGACCCGGCCGCCGCGAAGGCGCTGCTCGCGCAGGCCGGTTTCCCGAACGGTTTCGACCTGACGCTGTGGGCGATGCCGGTGCAGCGCCCGTACAACCCGAATGCGCAATTGATGGCGCAGCTGATCCAGCAGGACTGGGCGAAGATCGGCGTGCGCGCGAAGATCGTCAGCTACGAATGGGGCGAATACAACCGCCGCGCGAAGCGCGAAGGGCAGCACGACGCGATCCTGTACGGCTGGTCGGGCGACAACGGTGACCCCGACAACTGGCTCGGCACGCTGCTCGGCTGCGACGCGGTGCACGGCAGCAACCTCGCGAAGTGGTGCAACCAGGATTTCGAAAAACTCGTGAGCGCGGCGCGCTCGAATGCGGATGTCGCGAAGCGCACGGCGCTGTACGAGCAGGCGCAGGTCGTGTTCAAGGACCAGGTGCCGTTCACGCCGATCGCGACGTCGATCGTGTCGCTGCCGATATCGAAGCGAGTACACGGGCTGACGTTCTCGCCGCTCGGCGGGCACCGGTTCGACGGCGTGTGGCTGGATTGACGAGGGAGGCCGGCGCGCTCGCGCGCGCCGGTGCGGGTGCCGTCAGTTGAGGGCGATAGCCGCCGCGGCTTCGACCGGCGAGCCTTCGAGCGCGACCGACGGCCGGCCGTCGGGGCCGACCGGCACATCGCCGGCGAGCGTCGTGCGATAGAGCTGGCGGTCGAAGTCGAGATCGAAGATGTCGACGGGCGCGAGATGCGCGGTCGCGCGGTTGTCCCAGAACGCGATGCTGCGCGGTTCCCACTTGAAGCGGATCGTGAATTCCGGCCGCGTCACGTGTTCCCACAGCAGTTCGAGCAGCGCCTGGCTCTCGCGCGGCGCCAGCCCCACGATCGATTTCAGGAAGCTCGGGCTCACGTACAGCGCACGTTCGCCGGTCTCCGGATGCACGCGCACGAGCGGATGTTCGGTCACGAGCGGGCGGCGCTCGACCGCTTCGTCGAACGCGCCCGTGGCGCGCGCGCCGGCCGGCGGCGTGAAGCGGTGGATGCCGCGCAGGCCGTCGACGAAGCCGCGCAGCGGCGCGGACAGCGTTTCATACGCGCGGACGAGATTGGTCCAGTGCGTGTCGCCGCCGTACGGCGGGATCGTCACGCCGCGCAGGATCGACGCCCACGGCGGGTTCACGGCGGCCGTCACGTCGGTGTGCCAGCCCGTCCAAGGCCGACGCACCGGCTCGCCTTCGAAACGCGTCGCCTTGCGGTGCTTTGCGACCGAATACACGGCCGGATGGCCGTCGACGTGCCCGAACACCGGGTGGCCGACCGTCGGCTCGCCGAACTGCGCGGAGAATGCGACGTGCTGGTCGTGCGTGAGGAATTGCTCGCGGAAGAAGATGACGCGCCATTTCAGCAGCGCGGCGCGGATGGCCGCGATCTGCGGCGTGGTCAACGGTTGCGTGAGGTCGACGCCGCGTATTTCCGCGCCGATATGGGCGGACAGCGGGATCACGTCGACCGGCTGGGCGGCGGGTTCGAGTAGGGCGCTCATGCGACGCTCCTGGCGGAAGTGGATGGGGTGAAGGGCCGACATCGTTGCGCGAACGCGCGTCGGTCAGGTGGCGAGGGGTTCATGGCCGGATTCCGGTGGAGGGTGGCCGTGCACACGCGGCGGCGCGCCGGGCATGGCGCCGCCGCGCTGCGCCGGCGTTATTGCAGCGTCGCGCCCGGCCCCTTCAGCACGACGCTCTGGCGGCCGTCGATGCCGACCGGCACGTCGCCGTGCACGGTCGCGCGGCGCACGACGCGGCGCGCATCGCCGTAATCGTTGATCGCGTAGTGCTGCGTCGCGCGGTTGTCCCAGATCGCGACGTCGCCTTCCTGCCAGTTCCAGCGCACGGTGTTTTCGAGGCGCGTCACGTGCTCATGGAAGACCTGCAGCAGATGCGCGGAATCCTGCGCCGACAGCCCCTTGATCTTCTGCACGAAGTGCCCGAGCACGAGCGTGCGTTCGCCGGTTTCCGGATGCACGCGCACGACCGGATGCTCGGTTTCGTAGACGGTCGACGTGAACACTTCGCGGTAGCGCTTCAGTTGCGCATCGTCGGCGTGCACGTGCGTCGACGCGTAGTCGTAGGCGTTCGTATGGACCGCCCACAACGTGTCGGCAAGCGCACGCAGCGGGTCGGGAAGGTGCGTGTATGCGGCGGCCGTGTTGGCCCACACGGTGTCGCCGCCGAACGGCGGAATCACGAGCGCGCGCAGGATCGAGATCTTCGGGTACGCATCGACGAACGTCACGTCGGTGTGCCACGAATTGGCGCGCGCGCCGTGCGCGGAATCGAGTTCGAGCAGGTGCGCGCTGCCGTCGACGGACGGCACGGTCGGGTGCGCGACCGTGTCGCCGAAGCGGCGCGCGAACGCTTCCTGCGCGGTGTCGTCGAGATGGCGCTGGCCGCGGAAGAACAGCACCTTGTGGCGCAGCAGCGCGGCCTGGATCGCGTCGAACGTTGCATCGTCGAGCGTGGACGACAGCCGGACGCCGGCGATCTCGGCGCCGATCCGGCCGGCGACCTGGCGAATCTGAAGCGGGGCGGCGGCCGTGCGCGGCGCGGCGTGCGAAGCATGCGAAGACGAGTGGGCGGCGTGCTGGACTTCGGACATCGGGAGTCTCCTGGAGTCGGATCGGTTGAATCTCCATTCAAGCAGGGACCGCGCGGAACCGGAACCGATGAATCGTCACAACCTTAGCGTGCGTGCTGCGATGATCGATATGCGTCGGCATGCTGAGCAATGCGGCGCGTCGTGCGTCTACCACGCGAGGCGCCATTCACCGATCCGGTGCGCGCGACGCGCGTCGACACGCTTGCCGCCTCCCGGCGGTTCGGTGTCGTCGAAATCGGCGAGCACGGTGTCGCGCAACCGCGCGAATTCGGGCGAATCGCGCCGGCGCGGTCGCGGCAATGCGACGTCGACGATGCGCTCGATGCGGCCCGGGCGAGGCGCCATCGTGACGACACGGTCGCCGAGATAGACGGCTTCGTCGACATCGTGCGTGACGAGCACCATCGTGATGCGCTCCTGCTCCCAGATGCGCAGCAACTCGTTCTGCATCCGCGCGCGGGTCTGCGCATCGAGCGCGCCGAACGGTTCGTCGAGCAGCAGCACGCGCGGGCGGTTCACGAGGCCGCGCGCGATCGCGACGCGCTGCGCCATCCCGCCCGACAACTGATTCGGATACGCGTGCTCGAACCCGTTCAGCCCGACGAGCGCGATGTGATCCGCGACCGCGCGCCGCTTCGCGGCCGCGTCGAGCGGTGCGTTGCGCAGCGCGGATTCGATGTTCTGTTCGACGGTCAGCCACGGAAACAGCCGGTGATCCTGGAACACGATGCCGCGCTGCAGCGACGTGTCGCGCACGCGCTCGTCGCCGGCGCGGATCTCGCCCGTGTAGTCGGCATCGAGCCCCGCGATCAGCCGCAGCAGCGTCGACTTGCCGCAACCGCTCGCGCCGACGATCGTGACGAATTCGCCGGCACGCACGTGCAGCGACACGTCGTCGAGCACGGCGAGCGACGCGCCGCGTTGTGCGTAGTGCTTGCTCACGTGGAGGATGTCGAGCGAATCGGAGGCGAGGTTCGTCATGGCGGTGCGAAGAAGGTGGCGGCAGGGAAGGAAGCGGCGGTCAGCGCGGCAGGTCGCCGCGCCGGGCCAGCACCGTGCGTTCGATCGCACGCGCGATCGCGTTCAGTGCCCAGCCGGTCACGCCGACGACGATGATCCCGAACAGCACGAGGTCCATCCGGAACTGCTCGCTGCCGTCGATCAACGTGTTGCCGATGCCGCTGCCTGACACGAGCAGGTATTCGGCGCCGAGCGTCGCGAGCCACGAATAGATCAGGCCGAGATACAGCCCGGTGAAGATCGACGGCAGCGCGGCCGGCAGGATCACGTAGCGGACCAACTGGAGCCGCGAGTAGCGCAGCGCGCGGGCCACGTCGACATACGCGCGCGGCACCGCATGAATGCCGTCGCACGTATGCGCGGCGACGGGCAGCAGCGCGGCGAGCGACAGGAACACGACCTTGGCGACGTCGCCGAGGCCGAACCACACGGAAATCAGCGGAATCCACGCGAACAGCGAGATCTGCTTGAACGTGTCGAAGCTCGGGCCGACCATCCGCGCGGTGACGCGCGACAGCCCGAGCGCGGTACCGAGCAGCAGCCCGGCCGCCGCGCCGATCGCGAAGCCGCACGCTTCGCGCGCGAGCGATGCGGACAGCGCGCGGGCGAGCGCGCCGCTCGTCGCTTGCGCCCACGCGGTATGCAGCACGTCGGCCGGGCTGACGAGCAGCCCGCTTTTCACGAGGTGCGTGGCGGCGATCGCCCACCAGAGCGCGAATGCGATGAGCGGCAGCACCAGACCGCGCCAATTCGGCGCATGCAGGCGGCGGGTGGCCGCGACGGCCGGCGGCGTATCGTCCGGCGTCAGCGCGGGCGTGGCGGAATGCGGCACGGATGGGGCTCCTTGGGTTGCGCGGGCAGGCGGCGGGCTCAACCGCGGAACGCGGACGGCACGCCGCGGCGCAGGCGTGCTTCGAGCACGTCGAGCAGCCGGTTGATCACCAGGCCGATCGCGCCGACCACGACCACGGCCGCCATCACGAGATCGAGCTGGAACAGCTGCCGCCCGTACACGATCAGGTAGCCGAGCCCTTCGGACGACGCGACGAGTTCGACGACGACGAGCGCGAGCCACGATTTCGTGAATGCGAGCCGCACGCCGGTCGCGAGCGTCGGGATCGCGGCCGGCAGCACGACGTGGACGATGCGTTGCCGGCGCGTGTAGCCGAACACGCGCGCGACTTCGTCGAGCGTGGGCGGCGTCTGGCGAAAGCCCTGCAGCGTGCTCATCGTGACGGGAACGAGCGCCGCATGTGCGATCAGCAGGTACTTGAGCGGCTCGCCGACGCCGACGAGCAGCAGCAGGAACGGCAGCCAGCCGAGCACCGGAATCTGCACGAGCGCGTTGAAACCGGGCAGCACGTAGGCCTCGAACGTGCGCGACAGGCCGAGCGCGACACCGATCGCGAAACCGAGCAGCGTGCCGGCCGCGAAGCCGACCAGCACGCGCTGCAGGCTGATCAGCGTGTGATGCGCGAGATCGCCGCTCGTCGCGAGTTCGGCGAGCGAGTCGAACACGCGTTCGGGCGGCGGCAGGATCTGCGGGGCGATCCAGCCGCGCGCGCTGCCGACGCTCCACAGCGCGAACAGCAGCGCGGGCAATACCCACGGCGCGAACAGCCACGCCAGCCGTTTCGCCATCGCCGCGCGGTGCAGCTGCGCGGCGAGCGCATGCGGCTCGGACGACGGAATCGGGATCGCGGTGTCGCTCATCGTGGCAGGTCCGGGTCAGGAAAGGGGCTTGCCGGCCGCGTCGTAGCGCGTCCAGTACTGTTCGAGCTTCAGCGTGCGCAATGCGTTGTCGAGATACTTCGGTTCGAACCAGCCATCGACGTCGACCGGCTGGCGGATCAGCTTCAGCTTCAGCGCATCCTGCGCGACGGCCTTGTAGCGCGCGACGAGGAACGGATCGATCAGCGGGGACAGGCGGTCCTTCAGGCGCTGGTTCGCATAGTCGGCCTGCCACGACGAATACGGCACGCCGCTTTTCGCCCACAGCTTGAACAGCGCATCGCGGTTCGCTTCGTCGGACGACCATTGCGCGCCCTTGACCAATGCGTTGACGACGCGCTGCACGACGTCCGGATGTGCGCGCTCGAAATCGTCGAGCACGAGCAGGTGGGTCTGTCGCGTGAACTGCGGGCCGTCGTTCTGCGATTCGTAGATGATCTTCGCGAGGCCGGCGTCGCGCAGCTTGTACAGCAGGTAGTCGCCCACCGACGCGTCGATGCCTTTCGACGCGAGCGCGGCGAGCGAGCTGGCGGCGTCGAGGTTGATCACGCGCAGGTCGCGCTCGCCGAGGCCGTTCTTCGCGAGTGCGTTGTCGGCGACGAGTTGCAGGTTCGTGCCGCGGAAGATCGACACGCGGCGGTCTTTCAGGTCCTTGATGGAGTTGATGGTGGAGTCGGGCGGCACCGCGATCTTCACGCCCGAGCGCACGCTCGCGGCGAGCAGCAGGTGCGTCTTGATCCCGTTCGAGCGCGCGAGCACGGCCGGCAGGTCGCCCTGGTACGCGAAGTCGAGCGCCTTGTTGGCGATCGCCTCGTTGACGGCCGGCCCCGCACCCTTGAAGAACAGCCACTGCACCTTGATGCCGTCGGCCGCGAACTCCTTTTCGACCAGTTGTTGCAATTGCGCGGTGGCCGCGCTCGATCCGCCGAAGGTCGGTGGATCGCCGGCGCCTTGCTGGGCGACGCCGATGCGGATGGTGGCGGGCTTGTCGGCGTGCGCGGCGGTGGCCGGCAACGCAAGGAGGGACGCGATCAGCAGCGATCGCAGCAGGCGCAGTGGAAGCATGAATCGTCGGGTCCGGAACGTTGGGGAACGGGGCCGGGCCTCAGCCCGTCGGGTCATTCTCGATGACGTGCCGGGGCCGGACAAGAAACGATTTGAACTATGCTTATCGCCGCGCGGAGGGTTGCGGGAGCGGGTTCGTGCATGGCTGCGAGCCGGGTTCGGGTGGCCGGCGAGCCGCCCGGACGATGCGGGCGCGCGGCAATCCGCTCAGCGCATGCGGGCGACGTCGATGCGTTCGCCGCGGCCCGCGAGCCGTGCGCGCCGCAGCAGCACGAGCAGCGCGATCGACGTTACAGCGGGGCCGATCTGCGGCAACTTCATCCACGGATTCAGGAATTCGTACAGCGGCAGCGCCCACATGACGACGACGACGCTTTGTTCGCCGCGCCGCCAGCCGTTCTGCGAGCCGATCGCGATCATGCACGCGATCGGGATGCACAGCCAGGGCAGTTCGTAGTGCCAGACATATGGATTCGTGGCCAGCGTCGCGACGGCCAGCACCGCGCCGCGCAGCCGCGCATCGCGGCTGCGGCGCCAGACGATGCACGCGGCCGCGATCGCGATGGCGGCGATGCCGGCTTGTCCGGCGTAGGCGAGGGCCGGCGGCAGGCCCGCGAGGCGAAACGCCGCGAACGGGGTGGGCGACGCAAACCAGAACGGCACGCCATGCTCGATGATCAGCGAGCGCAGCGCGCCGGCGTTTTGCAGGAAGAAGCGGAGCGACTCCATGCCGCCCGTCGCGACCCCCAGTGCGGTGAATGCGACCGCGAATGCCGCGCTCCATGCGAACGCGCGCCACGCGCGTGCGGCAATTAGCACGAACGGGAACAGCAACGCGAGTTGCGGCTTGATCGACAGGAGGCCGATAAAGAAGCCGGCCAGCATCGGCCGCCGGTCGGCGAAATGCACGGCAAGCGCCGCGCACGCCGCGGTCAGCATCGCGTTCTGTCCGTACATCGCGGTGACGAACACGCCCGGGCACGCGAGCAGCGCGAGCCAGCCGAAGCGTCTCGCGCCGGGTGTCGCGGCGAGCCCCGACACGCGCCACACCGACAGGCCGAGCAGCACGATGCCGAGCGCGACGAACAGCGGATAGCTGATCGCATAGGGCAGCAGGGCGAACGGCGCCACCACCAGCAGATACGACGGCGGGTACAGCCACGGCATGAACGCATGACGGCCCGTCAACGGGAACAGGTCGGCGAGCAGCCGCGAGAACGTGGGGACGTCGTAGGCCTGCGACGGCGAGCCGTGCAGCGTCAGATACGACGCGGACCAGAACACCGCATACCCGGAGCCCGGGTGGAACGCGCCCGGCTCGGTCGAGCCGGAGGCGGCCCAGGTCAGCGCCAGCGCAAACAGCAGGCCGCCCGTCAGCATGATCGCGCTGTAGAGCGCGATGCGTGACGGGGTCAGCCAGGGGCGGACCGGGCGTTCGTCACGCGTGATCGACGAGCTGGAAATATCCATGCGCGGTGCTACTTGACCGACAGATTGCGCGGCATCGCCGTGCCCGCGGCGACCGCCTGCCGGCGCCGGGCCACGGCGACGCGCCTGACCGGAAACTGCAGGAGCTTCGAGCCGTCCGGCTGCGCCGCGTGGCGCACGGGCTGCTGGCCCGCGTGCGCATCGGCACGGTAACGGCGCCGCACGAGATAGACCGGGCGCTGCTTCGATTCGTGATAAATGCGGCCGAGATATTCGCCGATCACGCCGATGCCGATCAGCTGGATGCCGCCGATGAACAGCATCACGGAAATCAGCGACGCGTAGCCGTGCACCGGGTTGCCGAACAGCAGCGTGCGCATGACGATATACGCACCGTAGACGAACGAGAGCGCGGCGAACGCGAGGCCGAGGTAGGTCCACACGCGCAGCGGCACGGTGCTGAAGCTCGTGATGCCTTCGAGCGCGAAGTTCCAGCGCCGCCATCCGGAGAATTTCGAGCGGCCGCCGCTGCGCGGCGCGCGCGTGTATTCGATGATCTCGACGCGGTAGCCGATCCACGCGAACAGGCCTTTCATGAAGCGCCGCCGCTCGGGCAGCGCGCGCAGCGCGTCGACGACCTGGCGGTCCATCAGCCGGAAATCGCCGACGTTCTCCGGCATTTCGACCTCGGAGAGCCGGTTGTGCACGCGGTAGTAGAGCGCGGCGGCCACGCGCTGCATCAGCGGATCGCACATGCGGTCGGTACGCTTCGCGGCGACCACCTCGGCGCCCGCGCGCCAGCGTTCGACCATCGCGGGGATCAGTGCCGGCGGGTCCTGCAGGTCGGCGTCGATCAGGATCACGGCCGCGCCGGCGGCTTCGTCGATGCCGGCGGTGAGCGCGGCCTCCTTGCCGAAGCGCCGCGTGAGATCGACGATGCGCACGCGCGGATCGCCGGCCGCGACGTCGATCAGTTTGCCGAGCGTGTCGTCGCGGCTGCCGTCGTTCACGCAAACGATTTCGAAGCGTAGTGCTCCGATCGATTCGAGAATGGGAAGGGTGGTCGCGAAGAATGCATCGATCGCTTCCGCCTCGTCGTGAAAGGGCACGACGAGCGATACCAACGGCTTTCGGGTGTGCGTGGACATTCGTCCCCCCGTGAGATCCGGTCTGCGCCGCATTGTCTGGTCCTGTTGTCGCCGAACGTGCGGAAACGGGTCCGGTTCGGTGCAAATCTTGTGTTTGTGATGGCCTGGAAAGCTTGCCGCGGGCCGGGTGGCAAGCCGTCAGATCATTGTACGCACGAATGACGTGAAGGTGACAGGGTGCCCGGGTTTGCTCGGGGGTGGGGTTTCAGCGATGCGGGGCGGCCGCCGGCGGGGTGCGGCGACGCCATGCGCGGCCCCGTCACGCACGCGTACGCAGCGGTTAGCATGGCGTCTGTGACGACCGCGACGGAGAGGGCCATGCAAGTCCAGGATCTGACAGGCGCACCGCTGGATTACTGGGTCGCGATCGCGCAAGGCCATGACGCGCCGCGCGTCGACGCGTCCGGCTGTACGGCGATCCGCGAACCGGGCGGCGCGCCGGCGCCGTTCGCGCCGTCGTCGTCATGGGCGGACGGCGGCCCGATCGTCGAGCGGCTGCCGTTCGCCGCGTTCGAGCGCGACGGCGGGCGCGGCGCATGGCGGGCCGTGCTGCACCGCGCCGTGCCGGCCGCGGGCGAGCGCTGCACGTTCAACCAATCGGGGCCGACGTTGCTGGTCGCCGCGATGCGCACGCTGGTCGCGTCGACCTTCGGCGACGACGTGCCGGACCTGGATATGGCCCGGCCGCGCTGAATGTTGCGTGTCGCGGGGTGGCGGAGGGGGCTGCTCACCGCTCACCGCGCGCGGATTCCATCACGCAGAAAGGTTCCGGATCGCGATCGACGCCACGTCGACACGTGTCGGCAGGATCGCATCCGCCGCCGCGCGGTCGGCCACGCGCTGCAGCACGTCGATGTCGGCGCCGGTCAGGCTGCGCTGAGCGAGCGCCGCGCGGCGCGCGATGTCGGTGGCCGCTTCGGTCGGCAGGCGGGTGAGCGACGCATAGACGCTCGCATAGTCGACCGGGTGCGCGAGCGCCCATTGGCCTGCGCGGGCGAGCCGAGCGAGCACGTCCGCGAGCGCCGCGTGCTTGCCGCGGTCGTCGAGCGTTTCGACCGGCGACGTCAGGAATGCAAGCCCCGAATTGATGCCGCTGCCGTCGCGGACGATGCGCGCGCCGCGTCGCACCGCATGTCCGTAGTACGGGTCGAACGTCGCCCAGATACCGATCCGCTTCGCCTCGAACGCGGCGAACGCATCCACGGGCAGCACGAAGCGCACGTCGACGTCGCGCGGCGCGAGGCCGTGTTCGCGCAGCGCGCCGTACAACTGGTACTGCGAGATGCTGCCGCGCGCGGACGACACGACGACCGTCCGCCCTTTCAGATCGGCGACGGTGCGAACCGGCGAATCGGGCTGCACGACGATGCCGAGCGACGCCGGTGAGCCGACGCGCGTCGCGACGATCCGCAACGACGGATCGCCGAGGGCGGCCGTCAGCACCGGCAGGTCGCCGGCTGGCGCGAGATCGATCGCGCCCGCGCGCTGCGCCTCGAACAGCGGCGCGGCGCCCTGGAAGTTGGCCCAGCGGAACCGGTACGGCGTGCCGTCGAGCACGCGCGCGGCTTCGGCCAGCGCACGCAGGCCGCCGGCCTGGTCGCCGAGCACGAGCGTGACGCCCGACAGGTCGGGGCCGGCCGCACGGGCGGGCAAGGCGAGGCTGCCGGCCAGCGGCGCGGCGGCGAGGGCGGCAAGACGCAGCAGCGCACGGCGGCGCGCCGTGGCGGGAGACGGGTTCATCGGCGGTGTGTCCTCGGTGATCCGCGCGCATGCCGCGCGGCTGCCGGGCAGGTTACGGAATCGGTTTCCGGCCGACAAACATCGAATCGTGAAATGCATATTCGCGCGGCGACGGCCGCCGCGGCCGGTGTCGACGTGCACGGGCGACTTACGCGGCCGGCGCAACCGTGCGCAGGAATGCGCGTACCGCCGGCGCTTTTTCGAACTTGCGGTGCACGAGCGCGAGTTCCGACGTGATCGGCTTGCCGACGATCGGCCGGTACACGACGCCCGGCAGCGACACGCAACCGGCGAGCGCGTCGGGAATCACCGCGACCCAGCCGTTCACGGACACGCACGCGAGCACCGCGAGCAAGCCGCCCGGCCGCGCGGCGATCACCGGCGCGAAGCGGCCGCGGCGCGCGACTTCGAGCGTGCCGCGCTCCTGTTCCGGCACCGCGAAGCGCGCGTCGGCGAGATCGGCCGCGCGAACGGCCGCCATCGACGCGTAGCGCGAATCGGCCGGCACGGCCGCGACGAACACGTCGCGCTGCAGCGTGACGATCCGCAGCCCGCCGGGCAGCGGCAGCGGCGGGCGCACGTAGGCGATATCGAGGCGGCCGGCATCGAGTTGCTTCGCGACGTCGTCCATCGGCACTTCGCGCAGGTTCAGCTCGATGCGCGGGTGCGCGGCGCGGAACGCGCCGACCGTGCGTTGCAGCGCGCCCGAATAGACGGCCGACGATACGTAGCCGATCTCGATTCGGCCAAGTTCGCCGCGCTCGGCCAATGCGGCGAGTTCGCGGCCGCGCCGCAGGTGCTCGAGCGCCGCGCTCGCCTCGGCGAGATAGGCCTCGCCGGCCGCGCTCAGCGTGACCTCGCGGCGCGACCGGTGGAAAAGACGCACGCCGAGGATGCGTTCGGCTTCCTGGATCTGCCGCGTCAGCGCGGGCGGCGCCATGTCGAGCGCGTCGGCCGCGCGGGCGAAATGCAGGTGCTGCGCGACGCTCAGGAACGCACGCACATGACGGAATTCGAGCGAACTCATAATTGTAATTTTCGTCAATAAAACAGCATCGGTGTATCAATGACAGGCAATACATGGCAAGCCTAGCATACGGTTCGTTCGTCCTGCCACGGAGTTGCCGATGTCCCAGTCCTCACCCGCGTCGCGCGCAGGCGCGGCCGCTGCCCCGCACGCGGGCGGCCGCCTGCCGGCCGCCGCGACGCTCGCCGTCGCGTCGGCCACCTGTTCGTTGATCGTGCTCGATACGAACGTCGTCGCCGTGTCGTTACCGAGCATCGCGCGCAGTTTTCACGCGAGCTTCGCCGATATCGAATGGGTCGTGAGCGCGTACATGACCGCGTTTGCCGCATGCCTGCTGCCGGCTGGCGGGCTTGCCGACCGCTTCGGGCGCAAGCGGATGCTCGGCGCGGGGCTCGCGCTCTTTTTTCTCGCGTCGCTCGGCTGCGGCGTCGCGCCGACGGCCGGCTGGCTGATCGCCGCGCGCGCGGTGAAGGGCGGCGGGGCCGCGCTGTTGCTGACGGCCGCGCTCGCCGTGATCGCGAACCGTTTTCCGGACGGACGCGAACGGGCGCGCGCGTGGGCGATCTGGGGCATGTGCATGGGAATCGCGACGGCGATCGCGCCGCTCGTCGGCGGCGCGATCACGCAGTGGATCGGCTGGCGTTGGGTATTCCTGCTGAACCTGCCCGTGTGCGTGCTGCTGGCAGCCGGCGCGCGCGTCGCGATCGACGAATCGCGCGACCCGCACGCAAAACGCGTGGACGCGGCCGGCAGCCTGCTGTTCGGCGGGGCGCTCGCATGCGCGATCGCGGCGCTGATCGGCGCGCCGTCGCACGGCTGGCTGTCGGCCCCGACGCTCGGCCGGCTCGCGCTCGCCGCCGCGCTGTTCGCCGCATTCATCGGCGCGGAGCGCTGGCAGGCGCGGCCGATGATCGATCTCGCGCTGTTCCGGCAGCCGCGCTTCGTCGGCGCGGTGCTCGCGATGTTCGGCTATGCGGCGTGCGCGCAGGTGATGATGACGTTCCTGCCGCTGTACCTGCAGAACGCGTTCGGGATGTCGGCGATCGACGCGGGGCTCGGGATGCTGCCGTTCGCGTTCGCGATGATCGCCGGGCCGTCGCTGGGGGCGGCGCTCGCCGCGCGGGTGTCGTCCGGCGGCGTGCTGGCCGGCGGGCTCGCGCTGATCGGCGCGGGCAATCTCGCGACCGCGGCGCTGACGGCGAGCGGCGACTACCGGCTGGTCGCGCTCGGCATGTTCGTGACGGGTTGCGGCGCCGGCATCATGAACGGCGACACGCAGAAGGCGATCATGGCGTGCGTGCCGCCGAATCGCACCGGCATGGCATCGGGCATCAGCACGACGACGCGCTTCTCGGCGATCGTGACGGCCGTCGGCGTGCTCGGCGCGGTGCTGGCGGCGAGCACGCACGCGCGGCTCGACCGGCTGTTGTCGGCCACGCCTGGCCTGCGCGCATTTGCCGACGCGCCGTTCATGTCGAGCCTGCTGGCCGGCGATCTCGCGCAGGCGCTCGACCGCGTGCCGCCGTCGGCCGCGGGTGCGCTCGCGCATGCGGCGCCCGTCGCGTTCGCGAGCGGATTCGCCGATGCGCTGACGGTGAGCGGCGTGCTGGCGCTCGTCGCGGCGGGCGTTGCATACAAGTTGCTTACGCAACCGATGCGTGCCGCGTGACGGCGCGTTTCGTGGGCGCCGCGCATTGGACGCGCTCCAGCGGAACCATTAAGCTTGCGCGTTCCGGTTTCACGCAGCGTGTTCAAGATGTCATCGACGATCGAGATTCTGTTGCCCGTGTTCGGGCTGATCGCGGCAGGGTTCCTGTGCCGCCGGCGCGGCGTACTCGGCCCGGCTGCCGCTTCGGAGCTCAACCGGTTCGTCGTGTGGCTCGCGCTGCCCGCGCTGCTGTTCCAGATCATGGCGCACGCCTCGTGGCACCAGCTCTACCAGCCGGCCTTCGTCACGACGTTCGCGCTGACCTGCGCGCTCGTGTTCGCCGGTGTGCTCGCGTGGCGGCTGTTGTCCGGGCGCGGGCTCGCCGATGCGAGCATCGACGCGATCGCCGCGTCGTATCCGAACACCGGTTATCTCGGCTTTCCGCTGTGCCTGCTCGCGTTCGGCCCAGACAGCCTTGCGCCGACCACGATCGCGACCATTCTCGTTGCCTGCGTGCTGTTCGCCGGCGCGATTGTGCTGATCGAGATCGGACTGCAGCGCGACCGCGCGCCGCTGAGGCTGATGTGGAAGGTGATCGGCGCGCTGCTGCGCAATCCGCTGATCGTCGCGCCGCTGGCCGGCGTGTGCGTGTCGGCCGCGCAGGTGTCGCTCGCCGCGCCCGTCGAGACGTTCCTGAAGCTGCTCGGCGCAGCGGCGAGCCCATGCGCGCTGGTCAGCCTCGGGCTGTTTCTCGCGGAGAAGCGCGAGCCGGCCGGCGCCGCGCCGCGCGGCAGCGTCGCGCTGACGGCGATCAAGCTGTTCGTGCAGCCCGCGCTCGCGTGGTGGCTCGGCGTGCGCGTGTTCGCGATGCCGCCCGTGCTCGCGCAGATCGCCGTCGTGCTCGCCGCGCTGCCGACCGGCACCGGGCCGTACATGCTGGCGGAATTCTACGGACGCGAAGCGCATGTGACGTCGCGCACGATCCTGCTGTCGACGCTCGGGTCGATCGTGTCGCTGTCGGTGTTGCTGATGATCGCGCGCCACGCGTGACAGCGGGGCTTGCGGATCGCGCGGAATCGCCGATGTATTAACCGCGCGCGGCGCGACGGCAATCGGGACGATGACAACCGGTGCGATACGCATGCGATGCCATGCCGCGCGTTCCCGGGCGTTCGCCTGCAGGTCAGTGCGATTTCGTCGTGGGGCGCAGATGACGAGCGACACGTGCGACGAGCGGCCGGCGCGACGCACGGCAGTGCGTTGCCTTGCGTGCTCGCTGTGAACGCAGCGGTTCGGGTGCGGAGGGCGTCGGGACGGTTGCGGCCGCAACCGCTGCATCAGCGGCTACGGCCGTCACTGCCGGCAGCGCGGCCTCGGCATCGAGCCAGCCGCGCGTCGCTTCGGCGATCAACCCGCGCAGCCAGCGCACACCGTCGATGCACGAGCCCGATTCGTTCCACGTCATCCGGTACACGATGTCCGGCGGCTCGGCCGGCAGCGCGACGGCGGCGAGCGGCAGCAGCTTCGCATAGTGCCGCGCGAGCCGGTACGTGGTGGTCAGGATCAGGTCGGATCGCACGAGCGCATGCGCGGCGAGTTCGAAGTGCGGCAGCGTGACGATGATCCGTCGTTGCAGGCCCACGCGTTCGAGCTGCCGGTCGATCGCGCCGGATGCTTCGAGCCACGACGGCGTCGGGCACAGCTGCGGTGCTTGCACGAAATCGGCGGCCGTCATCGCACCGCGCCGCGCGAGCGGATGCGTCGCGCGCATCAGGCACACGACGCGATCGTCGAACAGGTCGTCCTGCCGGAACCGCGACGAACGGGCAGGGCGATTGTCGATCACGACGTCGAGTTCGCCGTCGGCGAGCGCGCGCTCGTCGTCGAAGCCGTCGCCGAGCGGATGGAACACGAGCTGCGCGTTCGGCGCGCGCTCGCGGAACAGCGCGACGAGCTTCGGCACGAACAGCACGTTCAGGTAATCGGGGCAGCCGATCCGGTAAGTGCGCACCGACGTGCGCGCATCGAACGTCGGCTGCTGGATGCGGATGAAGTCGATCACGCGCAGCGCGTTGCGCAGCGGTTCGATCAGCCGCGCGCCGAACTCGGTCGGCACCATTCCGTAGCGGCTGCGCACCAGCAGCGGATCGCCGAGCAGCGTGCGCAGCCGCTTGAGCGCGGCGCTCGTCGCCGGCTGCGACATGTTCAGCCGCACGGCCGCACGCGACACGGTGCGCTCGGTCAACAGCACGAGCAGGATGCGCATCAGCCGCGCATCCAGCACGTCGAGCACGTCCGTTGCGTCGGACGCGTCGCGAGGCAGCGCGTTCGGGTCTAACGGGGCCCGCATGCCGACGTGCCTCCCGGCGACACGGTGCCCGAGCGCGATGCGGCAGCCGGCCGGCAGCGCGTCATTTTGCGAAGGCTCCCGGCCAGCCGACGATCCGCTTCGGGCGCGGCGGCGCGTACGTGCGGACCTTCGACGTCTTCAGCTTCAGGCGCACCAGCGATTCGGCGAGCGCGACTGCGGCCGACACGCCGTCGACCACCGGCACGCCCGTGCATTCCTCGATCTGCCGGTCGAGGCCGGCCATCCCGCCGCAGCCGAGGCAGATCACTTCCGCGTGATCGTCCTTCACCGCGCGCTGCGCCTGGCCGACGATCGACTCGATCGCGCGGGCCGGGTTCTCCTCGAGTTCGAGCACCGCGAGGCCGCTCGCGCGCACCGACGCGCAGCGCGCGTCGAGCCCGGCAAGCTTCAGACGATCCTCGATCAGCGGCACCGTGCGGTCGAGCGTCGTGACGACCGAGTAGCGGTGGCCGAGCAGCATCGCGACGCTCGCGGCGGCTTCGGTGATGTCGACGACGGGCACCGTCAGCAGTTCCTGCAGGCCTTCGCGGCCGTGTTCGCCGTAGCCGGCCTGGATCACCGCGTCGTACGGTTGGTCGTAGCTCAACACGCGGTCCATCACGGCGATCGCCGCGAGATAGCTCTCGAAGTTGCCTTCGACCGACTCCGCGCCGAAGCGCGGCGTCAGCCCGACGATCTCCGTGCCCGGCGACGCGGCGGCCTGCGCCTGCGCGGCGATCGCGTCGGTGATCGACTCGGTCGTGTTGACGTTGACTACCAGGATTCTCATGGACTGCTCCGTATGCGTGCTGTCAGTGTTCGGCGCAGGCGACCGCGATGTGTTCGCCCGAGCGCTCTTCGTATTGCCGTTTGCGATCGGCCAGCAGCCAGTACACGCTGCCCGCGATGGCTGCGCCGAGCAGCCACGAGAACGGCGTCATCGCGCTGAAGGCCGGCACGACGGCGAGCGTGATCGAGATCAGCGCGGACGGCGCGAGCGCCGCGAGCGCCTTGCGGTTCACGCCGCGCGTGTAGAAGTAGGCACCGGCCGGCGCTTCGGTATAGAGGTCGGGCACGTTCACGCGCTGTTTGCGCACGAGCCAGTAGTCGACCGTGATGATCCCGTACAGCGGGCCGAGCAGCGCGCCGAGGCCGGACAGGAAATAGACGATCACGATCGGGCTGTTGTAGAGGTTCCACGGCAGGATCAGCACGGCGACCGTCGCGCTGATCAGGCCCGCGCGGCGGAACGACAGGCGGTGCGGCGCGAGGCTCGTCAGCACGAAGGCCGGCGCGACGAAGTTCGCCATGATGTTCACGGCGACCGTCACGATCAGGAATGCGAGGCAGCCGAGCACGAGGAACAGCTTGTTCGGCACCGTCGCGATGATTTCCGTCGGGCTGTGGATGATGTGGCCGTTCAGCTTGAACTGCGCACCCGCGAGCACGAAGCTGATCGTCGCGAACACGATGATGTTCACGGGCAGGCCCCAGAAGTTGCCGACGCGCACCGTCTTCGCGCTCGGCGACGAACGGGCGAAGTCGCAGAAATTGAGCACCAGCGTGCCGTAGATCGCGAGCCACAGCGAGCCGCCCGCGAAAATCTCCGTCCACATCTTCAGGCCGGTGAGCGGCTTGCCGACCGACATCGCGAGATGGCCGCCCGTGCGGCTATACATCCACGCGGCGAGCGACAACGTCGTGACGAGGATCACCGGGCCGGCGAGCCCCTCGTACTTGCGGACCATCTCCATCCCGTACGTGAGGATGCCGATCTGCACGAGCCAGATCGCGACGAAGGTGATCCAGCCGAGTGTCGACAGCCCGAAGATCGCGTTCTGGTCGAATGCGGCGAGGCCCGGCCAGATCGCGGTGAGCAGCACGCGCAGCACGACGGACGCGAGATAGGTCTGGATACCGAACCATGCGATCGCGATCACCGCGCGGATCATCGCGGGCAGCATCGCGCCGTAGATGCCGAAGCTCATCCGGCTGATCACAGGGAACGGCACGCCGGTCTTCTGGCCCATGTAGCCGGTGAGGTTCATGAAGCAGTACACGAGCACCGCGCCGATCGCGAGCGAAGCGAGCATCTGCCAGCCCGACAGGCCGAGCGCGAACAGCCCGATCGCGAACGAGTAGTTCGCGATGTTGTGCACGTCGTTGGTCCATAGCGCAAAGATGCTGTAGCGGCCCCACGTCCGGCCTTCGGCCTTGGTCGGCGCGAGGTCGGGGTTGTGCAGCCGCGGGCTCAGCGCGGCCGTATCGGGTCGATGCGATGCGTCGTCCGCGCCGAGCGCGAGGCCCGGGCGGTGGGTGGCTTCCAGTTGCACGCAGGTGTCTCCTTCCATGTGCAGGGGCATGAACCGGCCGCGTATGCTCGCAGCGCTGGCTTGCCCGCCGTGGACGTTATGTCACGGATTTGTTCGCGAGTATGGGCGGCCCGCCCGGCGATGGGAAATTAAATATTCGGCTGGGCGTCATTTGGAAAATGAATGGGGCGCGTTCATCGTGGACGGCGGATGCGGCACGCGAATTGCGCGCAAGCGGGTTCCATCCACATCGACATCAGCGGAGGTGTCATGCAGCGATATTCACTTTGTCACGTAATGCGAGCCGTCTTCGCCGGCATCCTGATTGCGGGCCTCGCGGCGGGGGCAGGCTGCCAGAAGAAGGACGACAGCGGCGGCGCGAGTTCCGACACGGGCGCAACGGGCGGCATGTCGGCCGCACCGTCGGCCTCGTCGGGCGGCGGCGCGGCCGCAGGCGGCAGCGACAGCGGCGCGAGCATGCCAGGCGCGGCCTCCGCGCCGGGCGGCGCTAGCGGCGGCTGATGGGCGGCTGATCGGGCGGGCGGACGGGCTCGAGTCGCGCCGTTCGCTTTTCGAGTGCCGTGCCGGCCTGGCACGTGCGCCGGGTGGCGCGCGTGCGCGTGAAGGATTTGCAAGGGCCGTTGTAGCGATTCCCGGATCGGCGCCGGCACGCGCGCCGGGCATGCGAGCCGCTTCGAGCGGGTCGGCCGGCCGCGCGACCGGCACCGGTCGTCACGAAGCCGTGACGACCGTTCGCCGTGCCGTCTGCCGTGTCATTGCGGCCCGAGTTCCTGCGCGGATGTATCGGCGTCGTTGCCTTGCGCCACGAGCACGTGGATGTCGTTCGGCGTCACGTCGCCGATCCCGCCCGACGGAATCGTCAGGAGCAACCAGTCGGCGTTGTTGTTGATCGTGACCGGCGCAGTCTTGAGGATCGGCGACTTGCTGCCGGCCGTCGTGACGATCACCTGGTAGCTGCCGCCGTTCAGGTAGACGGAATCCTGGGTCGTTGCCGGCACCGCGTTCTGATATGCCGCGCCTGCGAGCGTCGGGCTTTGCGTCGTGATGTCGGTGCCCGGCGGGACGACGTACACGTCCACGTTCTGCGCGTTCGGCGACGCGTTGAAGCTGCGCACGCGCGCCTTGTCCGACAGCAGGCCCTTGTCGTACGGATCGTCGATGACGGAGATCGCCGACGACGT
Organism: Burkholderia stabilis; assembly: GCF_001742165.1. Taxonomy (NCBI): domain Bacteria; kingdom Pseudomonadati; phylum Pseudomonadota; class Betaproteobacteria; order Burkholderiales; family Burkholderiaceae; genus Burkholderia; species Burkholderia stabilis. Next base: position 130,392 of record NZ_CP016443.1, read on the forward strand.
GCTCGGCAGCGCGATCGTCGTGTAGTGATGGCCGTTCGACGCGCCGAACGATTGCGCGGCGACGGTCGTCGTCGTGCCCGAGATGTCGTAGCTCGCGTTCTGCGTGCCCGAATCGATGTCGTGATAACGCGTCACGCCCTTGTACGCGACGCCCGACGCATCGACCTTCGCATTCAGGTAGTAGTCGAGATTCGGCCCGGCCGGCACCGCGTTGATGAAGCGCGCTTGCGGCTTCGAGATGCCGAGTTCGGTGCCGACGTCGTTGCCGTCGCCGCCGCACGCGGCGAGCACGGAAATGACCGAGCACACGGCCACCATCGTTCGTATTGATTTCATGTCGTCCTCTCGTTCAGGGGAACCTGTTTGCGATGCGGGATCGCCGCGCGAAAGGTCTCGCGGTGCGCAGCGCCGGTTGCGGGAAGATTGCTGTCCGCCGGTGCGGCGGGCGCATGGAGGGCGCAAACGATGTGCCCGTCCGGCGAAAGGCGGCGCAGGGCGACGAGAAGTGCGCGCCGGTGGGGGGCGAGCGCAGTGCGAAGTGCGAAGCGGGGCGGCGGGCGGGCCGGATTGTTGCCGCGGTTGTAAAAAGGACCGCGTCGCGTGGGCGACGCGATTCGTCAGCGGGCCGCGCGCCAGGCCGGATACGCAAGCGCGCCCGGGCAGCCGGCGTGGCGAAACCTGGCGAACGCGTCGGCCAGGATCGGGCAGGCACGCGCGCATGGGCCGGCGCGCCGGCCTGACCGCCCGAAACGGCGCACCGGCAGGGCAAAACTACCCGCCGGGCGGAGGCAGGCGTGGCAACGGCTGTAAATCTTGCCTGCTGCGGTCATCGTTTAACCATTGGAAACAATGTGTTCACCGAAAGGGGCATGATCTCCGGCGATCCGGCAGGCATACTGTCGCCTATGTTGCTCAATGCACGTCATACCGGCGTGCGCTTGCCCCCATGTCCATTCCAGTTTCTTTTCGAACCCTGCGATGGTTGACCGTCGCGGCTGCCGCATGCTTGCTCGCCGCGTGTTCGACCGCTTCCGACGTGACCGCGACGTCGAACCCGAACGTATTCACCGTGACGACGCACACGGTGGGCATGTCGACGACGTGGGCCGACGCTCACGAGAAGGCGCTCAGCGAAGCCACCAATTACTGCACGCAGCGCGGGATGCGCGCGAGCATGAAGCAGGAGTCGCTGACCGGCGGCCGCCGCGTCGACGCGCGCTCCGAACTCGCGTTCGAGTGCCATCCGACCTTCGAGACGGCGTCGAACCCGCGCGGTTGAACGACCGGCGGCGCCCGACACGGCGCCTGCGACTTCCTTGTCCCGCATGTGATTCGACCCGCGAGTCGCGCAAGCGCATCGCGGGTCGGCGCACGTCCGGCGCGGGTTGTGCCGGTTATGCGGGCTGCGCCTCGTACAGCTTCACGCATGCGGAGAAGTCGAGCGTGCCGAGCCCCTGCTGGCTCATCGACTGATAGAGCTGCTGCGCGAGCGCGCCCATCCACACCGGCTGATGCGCGCTGCGTGCGGCTTCGGTCGCGAGCCCGAGATCCTTCAGCATCAGGTTCGCCGCGAAGCCGCCCGCATAGCCGCGTGCGGCGGGCGCCGTGTCGCTCACGCCCGGATACGGGTTATAGACGTCCGAGCTCCAGCAGCGGCCGGTCGACGTGTTGATGATGCCGGCCAGCACGGCCGGATCGATGCCGAGCGCGGCGCCGAGCGCCATCGCTTCCGACACGCCCATCATCGAGATCCCGAGCAGCAGGTTGTTGCAGATCTTCGCGATCTGCCCGGTGCCGGTGCCGCCGCAATGCACGACGTTCTTGCCCATGTCGAGCAGCACGGGGCGGATACGCTCGAACAGCGCGGCTTGCGCGCCGACCATGAAGGTCAGCGTGCCGGCCTGCGCGCCGCCGGTGCCGCCTGACACGGGTGCGTCGGCGAGCGGGAAGTCGCGCTGTGCGGCGGCTTCCGCCACTGCGCGTACGGTGCCGGGATCGATCGTGCTGCAGTCGATCAGCGTCGCGCCGGCGCGCGCGCCGGCCAGTACGCCGTCGTCGCCGAGGTAGACGGCGCGCACGTGCTGCGCGGCCGGCAGCATCGTGATGACGATCGAGCCGCGCGCGGCCGCGTCGCGCGGCGAGCCGGCCGCCGTGGCGCCCGCGCGCACCGCGGCGTCGACTGCGTGAGTGTCGAGGTCGAACACCGTCAGCGCGTGGCCGGCCTTGAGCAGGTTGGCGGCCATGGGGCCGCCCATGTTGCCGAGCCCGATGAATGCGATTTCCATGTGCGAGCCCCTCTGATCAGCGCAGCGCGATCGTCGTGTTGACGCCGCCGGCCGTCGCGTCGTCGTCGAACCAGCGTGCGGTGACCGTCTTCGTCTGCGTGTAGAACTGCACGACCTGCTTGCCGTACGGGCCGAGATCGCCGAGCTTCGAGCCGCGCGAGCCCGTGAAGCTGAAGTAGGGCACCGGCACCGGAATCGGGATGTTGATGCCGACCTGGCCGATGTCGATCTCGCTCTGGAACTTGCGCGCCGCCGCGCCGCTCTGCGTGAACAGCCCGACGCCGTTGCCCATCGGGTTGCGGTTGACGAGCGCGATCGCTTCGTCGAGCGTGTCGGCTTCGAGCACGACCACCACCGGCCCGAAGATTTCTTCCGTATAGATCGACATGTCGGTCGTCACGCCCGAGAAGATCGTCGGGCCGACGAAGTTGCCGTGCTCGTAGCCGGGCACCTTCACGTCGCGGCCGTCGAGTTCGAGCTTCGCGCCGGCCTTCACGCCTTCGTCGATCAGCGCGGTGATGCGCGCATGCGCGGCCTTCGACACGACCGGCCCGACATCCGTGCCCGGCTCGTGGCCCGCGTTGATCTTCAATACCTTCGCCTTTTCGACGAGATCGGGCAGCCAGTCGCGCGCCTGGCCGACGAGCACGACGACCGAGGTCGCCATGCAGCGCTGGCCGGCCGCGCCGAAACCCGCGCCGACGAGCGCGTTGATCGACTGCTCGCGGTGCGCGTCGGGCAGTACGACCGCGTGGTTCTTCGCGCCCATCATCGACTGCACGCGCTTGCCGTGCTGGCTGCCGAGGTTATACACGTGCGTGCCGACGCGCGTCGAGCCGACGAACGAGATCGCCTTGATGTCCGGATGCGTGCAGAGACGGTCGACCACGGTCTTGCCGCCGTGCACGACGTTCAGCACGCCCTTCGGCACGCCGGCCTCGATCGCGAGTTCGACGAGCTGCATCGTCGACAGCGGGTCCTGCTCGGACGGCTTCAGCACGAACGTGTTGCCGCAGACGATCGCCATCGGGAACATCCACAGCGGGATCATCCCGGGAAAGTTGAACGGCGTGATGCCCGCGCACACGCCGATCGGCTGGCGCAGCGTGTAGGTATCGACGCCGCCGGCGACGTTCTCCGCGAATTCGCCTTGCTGCAGCGTCCCGATCGAGCACGCATGCTCGACCACTTCGAGGCCGCGGAAGATGTCGCCCTGCGCGTCGGGCAGCGTCTTGCCTTGCTCGGCCGTCAGCGTCTTCGCGATCCGTTCGAGATTGCTGCGCACCAGATCCTGGAACTTCAGCATGATGCGCAGCCGCGCGCCGATCGGCGTCGTCTTCCACGTCTGGAACGCGCGCTGCGCGGACGCGATCGCGGCATCGACCTCGTCGAGCGTCGCGTACGGCACGCGGCCGATCACTTCCTGCGTCGCGGGGTTGACGATGTCGCCCCATTCGGCGCTTTGCGATTCGACGAACGCGCCGTCGATCAGCAGCTTGGCGGTGGGCAGGGCGAGGGTGGTCTGGGGAACTGCGGCGTTCATGGATGTCTCCGGGAAACGGTGTTGCGACGAAAAGGGGCCCCGGCATCCGCCGCACGTGCGTGCACGGCGGACGGCAGGGTGAACTGAAATCGATCCGGGGCAGGCGCGTTCAGGCGCGGGCCGGGCGCATCAATGCGGTACATACGAGCGCGAACACGCCGAAACCGACGAGGTACGCGATCACGTAATGCGGCTGGCCGCCGCCGGCCTTGAGCAGCGACGTCGCGATCATCGGCGCGAAGCCGCCGCCGATCACGCCGGCCAGCTGCACCGACAGCGATATGCCGCTGTAGCGGATTTCCGCGGGGAACTGCTGCGCGAACAGCAGCGATTCCGGCGCATAGAGGATCGGGAACACGACGCCGAGGCCGAGCACGATCGCCCACCACGCGTACGACGTCTGCTGCGTGCCGAGCATCATGAAGAACGGCGCGGCGAACGCGCACATCAGCACGAGACCGATCGCGAACATCCGGCGCTGGCCGATCTTGTCGCTCAGGTGGCCGCACAGCGGCATCGTGACGAGCGACAGCACGGCGCCGGCCGTGATCGCGTGCAGCATCTCGGCCTTCGGCAGATGCAACTGCTGCGTCGCATAGGCGAGCGCGAACGTGACGACCATGTAGAACCACGTGTTTTCGGCGGCGCGCGCGCCGACGATCGTCAGCACCTCGCGCGGATGGCGGCGCAGCGCGGCCGTGACGGGCGATTTCTCGGCCTTGCCCTGGCGCTGGATCTTCTCGAAGTCGGGCGATTCGGGCACTTTCGCGCGGATGAACCAGCCGAGCCCGACGAGCGCGATGCTCGCGAGGAACGGCACGCGCCAGCCCCACGACAGCATGTCGGCTTCGGGCAGCGCGGCCACCGCGGCCATCGCGAGCGACGACATGATCAACCCGAGCCCGACGCCCGTCTGCGGCAGGCTGCCGAACAGCCCCTTGCGGCCCTTCGGCGCGTGCTCGACGGCCATCAGCACCGCGCCGCCCCATTCGCCGCCGACCGCCATCCCCTGCAGGAAGCGCATCGCGATCAGGAGTGCGGCCGCCCAGTAGCCGATGCTGTCGTACGACGGGATCAGCCCGATGATCATGCTCGGCACGCCCATCAGCAGCAGCGTGATCATCAGCATCGACTTGCGGCCGATCCGGTCGCCGAAGTGGCCGAACACGATGCCGCCCATCGGCCGCCCGATGAAGCCGACCGCGAACGTGCCGAACGCGGCGAGCGTGCCGACGACGGGGTCCAGCGACGGGAAGAAGATGCGGTTGAACACGAGCGCGGCGGCCGTGCCGTAGAGGAAGAAGTCGTACCACTCGATCGTGGTGCCGGCCATGCTGGCCCAGCCGGCCAGCAGGTAGTGCTTCGCGGTGCGGGCTGGCGCCGGCGCTGCGACTGTCGCATGCTCATCGAGGGTGGATCGCGTCTGCATGGTGTCTCCGTGGTGGGTGCCGCGGCTCGTGGTCCGCAGGTCACGGTCGAGTATAGTTATGCGCAGATTCATCATGTACCGATAAAGAAACCGGTTGGATATGCATTTATGCACATCGACGGCCGGCCCGGAGACTCCAGCCCCTTTTCCCCTTTGCCTCGCCGATGCGACACGCCACCGAGCCGGTTTCCGGCAACCTGAACTGGGACGACCTGCGGTTCTTCCTCGAAGTCGCGCGCACGCAGCGCGCGAGCGGCGCCGCGAAGCGGCTCGGCGTCGATTACACGACCGTCGCGCGGCGCATTCGCGCGCTCGAAGCCGCGATGGGCACGCTGCTGTTCGACAAATCGCGCTCCGGCGGCTTCACGCTGACGGCCGAAGGGCAGCGGCTCGTCGCGTATGCCGACGCGATGGAGACGACCGTGCAGTCCGCGTGCGATCAGGTCGCGAACACCGGCACGGCGCTGTCGGGCCACGTGCGGATCGGGTCGACCGAAGGGTTCGGCTGCTTTTTTCTCGCGCCGCAGCTCGCGCAGTTTCGCGCCGAGCATCCGCACGTGACGGTCGATCTGCTGCCGGTCCCGCATTTCGTCAACCTGCCGAAGCGCGAAGCCGACCTGGCGATCACGCTAGAGCGCCCCGAGCGCGGGCCTTACGTGGTCACGAAGCTGTGCGATTACCAGTTGCGCCTCTACGCGACGCGCGACTATCTTGCGAACCACGCGCCGATCACCTGCACGGACGATCTCGCGCACCACGCTTTCATCAGCTATGTCGACGATCTCGCGTTCAGCAACGAGCTGCTGTACCTGGAACGCGCGGTGCCGGGCGCGACGGCCGGGCTGCGCACGACGAGCGTGATCGCGCAGTATTTCGCCGCGCTGCAGGGCGGCGGGCTCGCGATCCTGCCGTGCTTCATGGCGGCCACGCAGCCGGCGCTGGTGCCCGTGCTGCCGGACGACGTGGTCGTCACGCGCTGTTTCTGGCTGACGTGCCGCGAGGATCTGCGCAAGCTGCGGCGCGTGACCGCGCTGTGGGATTACCTGCGCGCGGCGGCCGATGCGAATCGCGCGCTGCTGTCGGGCGAATCGGGGACGCTGCGCTTCGTCGGCGAACCGGATTAGCGCGCGATCGCGCAGTCGCGGCGGAGGCGATGTGATTCACCCATATGAAAAACGACCGGCGGCGATTCGGGCCGGCAACGAGAGGGCAAACCCATGGCTTTGACGCATGACGGCAAGGTTTTCGTGGTCTGTGTGGCGGTATTCGGCGTGGCCGCTTACTGGCTCGCGGCGCGCATGGTGCGCCGCCAGGCGGGCGGCAAGCGCGGCTCGAACGGCGGCGCGATCGCGTTCTGGTGGCTCGTGTGCTTTTGCCTGGTGTCGCTGTTTTTCCCGTTCGCGTACTGGATCGGCGACGAATTCCGCGTGTTGATCGTTTCGCCGAAATACGAGGCGACCGTGGTGTCCTACCAGTCCGAGTGGGACACCTGTGAGCGGACCGACAGCGACGGGCGCAAAGAGTCGTACCGGTGCATCAAATACACGTCGATGCTGGAAACCACGCTGCCGGACGGCGAGCGGGTCGTGCTGCCGGGCAACATTCGTTCCGGCGACGTACCGGTGATCGGCGACAAGGTGGACGTCGTGTTGCCGCCCGGTTCGAATCAGTTGCACGAACGCAGCGTACGCAGTGTCGGCCTGCTGGCCGGCGGCGGGCTGATGGTCGCGATGATCGGGTATGTCCTTTACCTCGTCGCGGCTTATGGCGCGGGGAAAAATATCGACGGCGCGGTGCGTGTCGGTTTATCGATGGTGATGAACGGGCTCGTGCCGCTGGGCGCGCTGCTGATGGAAATCGGGATGCTGAGCGTGCCGTACCGCTACTGGGCGCACGGCAATCCGCAAGGCTGGCCGGTGTGGGTGCTCGCGCTGTCGCTGCTGTTTTCGTTCGCGTTGCTGCCGTTGCTGCTCCTGTACGCGCGGGCGGCGTGGCGGGCGGTGGTGAAGTAGCGCAGGCGCACGGGTGGTTGTGCCATCATGCGCGAATCGACAGCCGCAAGGAGAGGGTCGTGGAAATTCACTCGCAATGGACGTTCGATTGCCGGCCGGAGCACGTGTGGCCGAATTTTTTCCATGCGCGGATGGACGACACGCGGCCGTTGCTGTTTCGCCTCGGCGTGCCGAAGCCGGTGAGCTGTCGCGTGCTGGAGGGTACGCCGGCGGTCGGCAATACGCGGCAGTGCACGACCGATCGCGGCACGATCGACCAGCGGATTCTCGTGCTCGACGAGAATCGCCGGCTGCGCTATCGGATGATCGCGTCGACGGTCTGGTGCCGCGACTGGGTCGACCTGCTCGAAGACGAATTCACGCTGACGCCCGTCGAGGGCGGCAAGACGCGCGTCGAGCGGCGCACCGTATTCAGCGCGCGCGGGATTTTCAAGCCGGTTCGGCAGATCGGTCTGTGGCTCGCGCTGCTGCAGGCCCACCGCTATGCGGCGCGCAACTGGCGCCGCCTGGCGAATTCGGCGAAAGGGCAGGCCGCTCAGCCGGCGCCGACGCTCAACCCGGGCAACCGAGCCGATCCGCGAGTTCGTTCAGGTCCCTGACGTCGAAGTCCCACGCATCGTCGGCTTTCAGATCCGTCGTCTGGCCGGGCCCGTGCTCGGTCGGGCGCAGCACGAACGCAGTCGACAGCCCGAGCCGGCGCGCGGCGGCGAGATCGCCGTTGTGGGCCGCGACGAGGCACAGCTCGGCCGGCGCGACGCCGAGAATCTCGACCGTGTCGCTGTACACCTGCGGCGACGGCTTGTACGCGCGCACGACTTCGGCGCCGAGGATCGCGTCCCACGGCAGCCCCGCGCGTTTCGCGACGTCGATCATCAGCCGGATGTTGCCGTTCGACAGCGGCGCGATGATGAAGCGCCGCTTCAGCCGGTGCAGCGCGGCGACGGCGTCGGGCCACGGATCGAGGCTGTGCCACGCGAGGTTGAGCGTATCGATGTCGGCGTCGGGAACGTCGACGATGCCGTAGCTGTCGAGCGTGCGGACGAGGTTCTCGCGGTGCAGCACGTCGAGCCGCACGTAGCGCCGGCGCCCGCTGCGGATTTCTTCCATCGACGGCGAATATTCGGCGCGCCACGTATCGGCGAACTCGAACGGGTCGATCGCCGGCGCATGGCGATCGAGGAAGGCGGCCGCGCCGCGCGCGACGCCGGTTCTCCAGTCGGCGATCGTTCCGAAGACATCGAAAACGAGCGCCTTGATTTCGGCAGGGTTCGTCATGGGATTCCGTGAAGGTCGATCAGTGAGGGCACCTACGCCGTGCCGCCGGAATGCGCGACGCCGGTTCGATCGACATTGAATCACGGATACGAAAACGCGGCCTGGACGGCCGCGTTTTCGTGGGGATGCCGCTGCCGGAACGGATCAATCGCCGGCATGGCCGCGCGCCGCCGGAAAACCTGCGTGGCCGCGCGCGTCCGGCCGGTCAACTCTTGTCGTACGAGAACTGGATGCCGGCCGTACCGCCGGTTTCGATGAACAGGTCGATGAACGCGGGCACGGTGGCGCTGCGCGCCCAGTCGCGCTGCAGTTCGCAGAACAGCTGCGCGACGCTGATCATCTGCCCGCCGGCCTGCTCGATACGGCGCAGCGCGGCTTCGTGCGCGGCGACCGACGTGCCGCCGACCGCATCGACGACCACGTACACCTCGTAGCCGGCCTTCAGCGCGTCGAGCGCCGGGAACGTCAGGCACGCTTCGGTCCACAGCGCCGTCATGATCAGTTTCTTGCGGCCGGTCGCCTCGACGGCCTTGCGGAATTCGACGTCTTCCCACGAGTTGATGCTGGTGCGATCGTAGGTCGGATAGCCTTCGAGCGCCGCGCGCAGTTGCGGGATCGGCGGCTTGTTCAGGCCCGTCTTCACGTTCACGGTCGAATGGACGATCGGCAGGTCGTACGCGACGGCCGCCTTCGACGCGCCGACGATGTTGTTGACCAGCAATTGACGATCCATCGACGCGATCGAATTCACCTGGACCGGCTGGTAATCGATGACGATGAACGCCGCGTTCTGCGGGGTAAGCAGGTGGTCGTTCGCGGGGTCGCGAACCGGTTCGCTTGCCATGGTTGTCTCCAGTGTCAGTGCGGGAAAGGAAGGGGAATCCCGAGGGGCCGGGTGGGATGCGGCCACGGTGTCGGGACACTTGCCGCGGCCGCGCGCTCGCGCTGTCGCAAACGTCCGGCGCCGGTTGCGCGGCGGGCGAATGCTTCAAGCGTAGTGAATCGATCGGGCGGGCGACGGCGTTGACCCAAAAAAATCCGGCTGCCGCGACACGGCGATCCACGTCACAACAGGATGCTATTCGTGCAACAACGGGCGTTCCAGTCCCTTAAAATGCCGTCAGTGTTCTATGGATGGAACAATCATGGATGACCTGAACGACCTCTACTATTTCGTGAAGGTGGTCGAACACGGCGGGTTCACGCAGGCGGGGCGCGCGCTGGATGTCCCGAAATCGACGCTGAGCCGGCGCATCGCGGCGCTGGAGGCGCAGTACGACGTGCGGCTGCTGCAGCGCACGACACGTCATTTCATGGTCACGGAAACCGGGCGCGAATTCTACGAGCGTTGCCTCGCGGTACTGGTCGAAGCCGACGCCGCGCGCGAGGTGATCGAGCGCCGTCATGCGGAGCCGCGCGGCATCGTCCGCGTGAGCTGTCCGACCGCGCTGCTCGAATATCGCGTGAGCGAACTCGTCGCGCGTTTCATGGCGCTGCATCCGCAGGTACAGGTGCATCTCGAGGCGACGAACCGCCGCGTCGACCTGTTGAGCGAAGGGTTCGACATCGCGTTGCGCGTGCGCTTTCCGCCGCTGGAAGACAGCGATCTCGTGATGCGCGCGCTCGGCGACAGCCCGCAGCGGCTGGTGGCCGCGCCGCAGTGGCTCGACGGGCGGGCCGTGCCGTCGGACCCGGCCCAGCTGGTCGGCGCGCCGAGCCTCGACTGGGGGCCGGCGCGGCATCACGTGTGGCAACTGATCGGGCCGAACGGCGAGCACGCGCAGTTGCGCCATCACCCGCGCTTCATCACCGACGACATGCACGCGCTGCGCGACGCCGCGATTCACGGCGTCGGCATCGTGCAATTGCCGTGCATGGTCGTCGAGGATGCGTTGCGCGACGGCACGCTGGTCGACGTGCTGCCCGGATGGGCGCCGAAGGGCGGCGTGGTGCACGCGGTGTTTCCGTCGCGGCGCGGGCTGCTGCCGCGCGTGCGGCTGTTGATCGACTTCCTGGCCGAACACATCCGGAAGGATTGACGCACGGCACGCTGCGCCCGGCGTGCCGCCTCCGGGCGCAGCGCTGCCGTCAGTGCCACTTGCGGATCTGCACCTGCACCTTCCCGTCGCGGATCGGCATCACGTCGGGGCTGTCGTCGCCGACTTCGCTGGCGATCAGATCGTTCAGGCGGCCGTTCATCGCGAGCAGCAATTCGCCGTTCCGTCTGCGGTCGGTCGCGAGATTGCGCATCTCGCCCGGATCGCTCGCGAGGTCGAACAGCTCGACGTCGTTGCGCGCGAACAGATCCTCCAGCGTCGTCGGCCGGTTGAATTCGAGCGGCGAGAAATAGCGCGTGAACCGGTAGCGGCCGTCGAACACGCTGCGGATTGTGCCGCGCAACCGGAAATCGGGCTGCTGCGCGAGCGCGCGGCGCAGCAGTTCGTCCTCGGGCACGCCTTTCTGCCGCAGCGCACCCAGTTCCTTCAGCATCCATTCGCTGTCGTAGTAGAGCAGCATCGCGTAGTTGAACAGCGTCGCGTCCCGGGCGGCGTGCAGCTTCGCGTCGGCCGGCTTCGCGAGCCAGCGTGTGAGGTCGCGACCCTTCAGCGCGCTGCCGCGGATCGACGCGAGGCGCGCATCGTCGAGGCCGGTGAGCCCGAGCAGCGTCGGCGCGATGTCGATGTGCGACGTCAGCGCATCGCATTGCATCCCGCCCGGATACGCGGGATGGCGGATCACGAGCGGCACGTGATTCTGCGGCTGGTACGCGGCCGCGCCCTTGCCGACGAGCTGGTGCGCGCCGACGTGGTCGCCGTGGTCGGCCGTCATCACGACGATCGTGCGGTCGTCGAGGCCGAGCGATTGCAGCGACTGCAGCAGGCGCACGACGTGCGTGTCGCAGTCGCGGATGCAGTTGAAGTAGTTGTCCTGGTAGATGCGCACGCGCTCGTCGGTAAACGGGTAGCGCCCGACGAGATTCGCGTGCGCGGCGTTGAACATCCCGTGCGCGGGCGGCCGCCCCGGTTCGTCGTACGGTTGCCGCCGCGACGCCGCGAGCGGCACGTCGCGCCACGACGTGCGATACAGCGCGTCGTTCGGCGGCGGCGCGTTGCCGAGCATCGGATGATTCGCGTCCTGCACCGTCGAGCCGTTCGTGTCGGTGTTCACGAACATCGCGTCGTGCGGGTTGACGAGATTCACCGCGAGGAACCACGGCTTGCCTTCCTTCGCGAGCCGCGGCGCATGGTTGCGCATCCAGCTCACCGCGGCCTCGGCCGTGATCCCGTCGTACTGGTAGCCGCCGCGCACCATCCCGATCAGGTCGCCCACGCCGAAATAGTCGTCGAAGCCGTACGACCGGATCGTGCGGTTGTAGTCGGCCACGGGCGCCGTGTACGGGCTCGCGGTTTCGTGCATTGACGCGCTCAGGTGCCACTTGCCGAGATACGCGGCGTAGTAGCCGGCGTCGCGCAGCATGTGGCCGACGGTGCGAATGTCCGGCGACATGTCCTTCTGCCAGGGCACGCCCGCGTTGTCGAGCACGCCCGTGTGCTGGATGTGCTGCCCGGTGTAGACCGTCGAGCGCGACGGCGAGCACACGCACGCGGCGATCTGGTGGTGCATGAACGTGATGCCGTCGCGGCGCAGCGCTTCGCGGCCCGGCACGGGAAACGGCCGGCGGTCGAAATGGCGCTCCTGGTCGGTCAGGATGAACAGGATGTTGTAGCCGGTGGGCGGCGCGGCGGGCACGGCCGACGCGCCGTGGAACGCGGGGGCCGGATCGACGCTCGCGACCTGGGCGGCGGGGGCGGCCGGCGGCGCGTTCGCGGCCAGCGCATCGGCGCCGAAACCGGCCGACGCGACCGCCGCGCCGGCCAGCTTGAGGAACTGGCGGCGCGCGGTGGGCTCGGCGGCGGGGGTGTCCTGATCGTCTTTCACGTCGGCTGTCTCCTGGTCATGCCGGCTTGTGCCGGGGGTTTTCATGCGGACGACTATGCGGCAGGATCGCGTATCGATCGATGAAAGATCGGGATCGATCGATAACCCATGGAACATGAATGATGGAGACACCCGTGCCCCCCAATCCACGCAGCCCGGCCGGGCGCACGCCGCCGGAACCGCTCGCGCCGCCGGGTGCGCCGGCCCACGAGCAGCGCATCGCGCAGGCGCTGCGCCGGTTGCGCGTGCGCGACATGGAAACGCTCGACACGCTCGCACGCACGCGCAGCTTCGCGCGCACGGCCGAAGCTGCGTCGATCACGCAGCCGGCGTTGTCGAAATGGCTGCGCGAGCTCGAGGCATCGCTCGGCCTGCCGCTGTTCGAGCGTACGTCGCGGCGTGTGGCGCCGACGGTCTACGGCGAGGCGCTGCTCGAATGCATCGGCCGCGTACTGACCGACATGCGCGGCGTCGCGCCTGCGTTCGACGCGTTGCGCACGGGCGCCGGCCGCCCGGTGTCGATCGGCTTGCTGCCGAACATGGCGCCGCAACTGATTCCGGGCGCATTGGCGTGGCTGCGGGAGGCCGGCCGTTCCGTGCAGCTCAACGTGCGCGAGGACACGCTCGACCGGATGCTCGCGCAGGCGCAACGCCGCGAACTCGACCTGCTCGTGTGCCGGCTCGACGCGTCGGCGCTGCGCTCGGGGCTCGATATCGCGCCGCTGTACCGTGACGACATGATCGTCGTGTGCGGGCCGCGCCATCCGCTGCTCAGGCGCGCGCGCATCGGGTGGCGCGACGCGGCGGCGTTTCCGTGGATCGCGCCGCCGCTCGGGTCGCCCGCGCGCACGGCGCTGGACGCCGAGTTCGCGCAGGCGGGCCTGCCACCGCCATCCGTGCTGATGGAATCGGTGTCATGGCAAACCAACCGCGCGGTCGCCGAACAGTCGCCGTGCCTGTTCGTGCAGTCGGCCCGCGCGTTCGACCTGGCCGCCCACGCAGGCGAGCGTGTCGGCCGGTTGCCGCTGAAACTGTCGACGATGCCCGACACGGTCGGCGCGCTGTATGCGGCGCCCGCGAGCGTGTCGGTCGCGGCCGCGATCGACGCGCTGAAGGCCGTGACGCACCCGCCGCCGGGCGCAGACGCCTGAAAGCGGCCGGAGCAGCGCGCGCCGCAACAATCTGACAAATCGTTTTCAACGCCCGTTTTCTGCGTGCGCCGACGCGCCCGGTGCCGTCGCGCGGCGCGTGAGCCTTTCGGTGACCTGACTGATGCACGCGCGCGGCGCGCCAACCGCGCGTAAGCCCTGATGCACGTGGACGCGCGGGGCGTCACGGATTGGTGTTAAATACATTTCGGCGCGCCCTGGCTCGGCGCGCAACGGGGCGCACCGGGCATCGGCGTAAACCCGGAGCGAGAAAACGGCACGAAGGATCACAAACGAACCGGGCGCATCAGACCCGGTCGGACAGACGGCAGGATTCATCTTGAATACCGAACCGCAAAGTTCTCGTTACAGCCTCGGGCTCGCAGCGGAAGTGCTGGCGTCCGAGCAGAGCGTGCTGAGGCTGATCACGCGCAACACACCGCTGCCGGAACTGTTGGTCGAAGTCTGCCGGCGCGCCGAAGCTTTGCTCGGCGATGGCGCATCGTGCACGATCCTGCTGCTCGATACGGACGGCGTGCACGTGCGTGTCGGCGCGGCGCCGTCGTTGCCCGCGCAGTACAGCGCCGCGATCGACGGTGCGTCGATCGGGCCGGCGGCAGGCTCGTGCGGTACGGCGATGTACGAGCGCCGGATGATCGTCGTCGAGGACATCGAAACCGACCCGCTGTGGGCCGACTACCGCGCCGTCGCGTTACCGCTTGGCCTGCGCGCGTGCTGGTCGGTGCCGTTCCTGGACGAGGCGGGCGCCGTGCTCGGCGCGTTCGCCGTCTATTACCGCACGCCGCGACGGCCGAGCGATGAGGAAACCGAACTGTTGCGCGATATCGGCAACAGCGTCGGCCTCGCGGTGCACCAGGACCGCATGGTGCGGCAGCTCGCGCGCAGCGAGGAACATCACCGGCTCGTCGTCAACAGCCTGAACGAAGGGATACTCGTCGTGTCGCGCGATGGCATCGTGGTCGCGAGCAACCCGAGCGCGAACCGGATGATGCGCGTGAAGGGCGACCTGGTTGGCCGCCGGCTGTCGACGGTGATCCTGCACAAGCTCAACGAGGACGGTACGCCGATCCCGCCCGACGACTGGCCGAGCCGGCGCGTGCTCATGACGGCCACGCCGATGCTCGACTACACGGTGGGCTTCGGCCTCGCGGACGGCGACGTCATCTGGGTGCGCGGCAACGCGGTGCCGATCGTGAAACCGGGCGAGACGCAGGCCGACTCGGTGCTGGTGTCGTTCAACGACATCGGCCCCGTGCGCGAAGCGCAGCAGCAGTTGCGCTACCTGGCGACGCGCGATGCGCTGACGGGCCTCTACAACCGACGCTGGCTCGGCGACCGCATGCGCGAGTTGTTCGACGGACACGATGAGGCGGCCGGGCCCGCACGCGTCGCGATCCTGTTCATCGACCTCGTCGGCTTCAAGAAGGTCAACGACACGGCCGGCCACGACGCGGGTGATGCGCTGCTGCGCAGTGTCGCGGCCCGGCTCGCGACCTGTGCGGGCAGCCGGTATGCGCTCACGCGCGTCGGCGGCGACGAGTTCGTGATCCTCGTCGACGACTGCGACGATCCCGACCGTCTCGCGGCGCTCGCGCGCGAGGTGATCGACGCGATCGCGAAGCCGTTCGCGATCGCGAACAACGAGTACTGGCTCGGCGTGTCGATCAGGATCAGCGTCGCGCCGCGCGACGGCGACGACGCGGTCACGCTGATGCGCAACGCCGATTCCGCGATGTACGACGCGAAGCAGCGCGGCCGCAATCACTTCACGTTCTTCACCGCACAGCTCAACCTGCGGTTGCAGCGCCGTTTCGCGATCGAGCAGTCGCTGCGGCGCGCGCTCGCATCGGAAACGCTGCGGCTCGCCTATCAGCCGGTGGTCGATGCGCGCAGCGGCCGCACGGTCGGCGCCGAAGCGCTGCTGCGCTGGACGAGCCCCGAACTCGGGCCGATGTCGCCGGCGGAATTCATTCCGGTCGCGGAAGATACGGGGCTGATCGTCGGGATCGGCCAGTGGGTGCTCGAAACCGCGTGCCGGCAGGCGGCCGAATGGCGCCGCACGATCGCGCCCGACCTGATGCTGGCCGTCAACCTGTCGCCGCGGCAGTTCCACGAAGGGCTCGTCGAATCGGTCGATCGCTGTCTCGCGCAAACGCGGCTCGATCCGTCCGCGCTCGAACTCGAGATTACCGAAGGATTGCTGATGAACGACACGGACACCGTGCTGCCGATGCTCGAAGCGCTCACGGACATGAACGTGCGGATTTCGGTCGACGATTTCGGCACCGGCTATTCGTCGCTGGCGTACCTGAAGCGCTTTCCGCTGCACAACCTGAAGGTCGACCGCTCGTTCGTATCGGGCGTGCCCGATCACCACGACTCGGTCGCGATCACGCAGGCGGTCGTCGCGATGGCGCATTCGCTCGGGATGAAGGTCACCGCCGAAGGCGTCGAGACCGAGGCCCAGTCGTGCTTCCTGCGGCAGATCGGCTGCGACATGCAGCAGGGCTACCTGTTCAGCCGTCCGCTGGAGCCGAACGAATACGCGCGCCGCTTCGGCGCAGCGTGAGCGCGGCGCACCCGCTCAAGCGTCGCGCGGCGCGTCGAACCCGCCGGCGCCCGTCGGCGCGGGCGTCGCGTCGATCTCGACGCGGTTCTTGCCTTCGTGCTTCGCGCGATACAGTGCACGGTCGGCCGCTTCGATCAGCGACGTCGTCGGCACGCCGGGAATCGGCACGACGCTCGCGCCGCCGATGCTGATCGTCACGGTGTCGCCGGTCGACGAATGCGCGTGCCGCAGCCGCAGCGCCTCGACCGCGAGACGGATCTTCTCGCCGAGCAGCCGCGCGGCGCCCGGCGACGTGGCCGGCATCACGACCGCGAACTCCTCGCCGCCGAAGCGCGCGGCGAGATCGCCCGACTGCCCGAGGCAGCGCTCGATGGTCGACGCGATCTGCTTGAGCACGCTGTCGCCCGACACGTGCCCGTACGTGTCGTTGTACAGCTTGAAATTGTCGACGTCGATCATCAGCAGCGACAGCTCGCTGCGATCGCGCGCGCCGCGCCGCCATTCGGCCGCCAGGTATTCGTCGAGATAGCGCCGGTTCGACAGTCCGGTCAGGCCGTCCGAGTGCGTGAGGCGGCGCAGTTCGAGATTGGCCTCGAGCAGTTGCTGCTGCGATTGCCGCAGCGCGCGATAGGCCTCGTCGCGCTGCAGCAGGTTCATGTACGAGCGCGAGTGGTAGCGGATGCGCGCGACGAGCTCGATGCGGTCGGGCAGTTTCACGAGGTAGTCGTTCGCGCCGGCCGCGAACGCGGCGCTCTTGATCACGGGCTCTTCCTGCGTCGACAGCACGATGATCGGCACGTCGCGCGTCGCCGGATTCGCGCGATAGGCCTTCACGAGGCTCAGCCCGTCGGTGCCGGGCATCACGAGGTCCTGCAGGATCACGGTCGGCCGCGTATCGAGCGCGCTGGCCATCGCGTCGTCCGAGCGCGGGCAGTAGTGGAAGTCGATGCTTTCTTCGTCGACGAGCGCGCGGCGGATGGCTTCCGCGACGATCGTCTGGTCGTCGACCAGCAGCACCATCGCCGGCACGTCGGCGGGCGGCGTGTACGGTCCACCCGGCGGGCGGGTCAGGTCGCTAGTCATGATCGATGCGGGTTGTTGCGAGGGCAGGCATGGGTGTTGCGGGTGTTCATCGGGTTCAGATTCGCGCGAGCGCCGCCAGCTCGCCCGCGATGCGCCCGAGCGGCAGGATCGCGCGCGCCGCGCCGAGCGTCGCGGCCGCCTTCGGCATGCCGTAGACGGCGCTGGTCGCCTCGTCCTGCGCGATCGTATGGTAGCCCTTCATCCGCAGCGCCTTCAGGCCGATCGCGCCGTCGCGGCCCATTCCCGTGAGCAGCACGCCGATCACGCGGCCGGGCCAGTGCTCGGTGAGGCTGTTGAAGAACACGTCGACCGACGGGCGATACGGCGTGGCGGCGGGCTCGCGCGTGTATTCGAGCGTGCCGGCGCGCGTGATGCGCAGGTGATCGTCGGTCGCGGCGAGCAGCGCGACGCCCGGTTGCGGGCGGTCGCCTTCGCGCGCGACGCGCACGGCGAGCGGCGTCTGCCCGTCGAGCCATTGCGCCATGCCTTCGGCGAACGCGCGGTCGACGTGCTGCACGATCACGATCGGCGCGTTGAAGTCGGCCGGCAGGCCGCCGAGGACCGACGCGAGCGCGCCGGGGCCGCCGGCCGATGCGCCGATCGCGATCAGCGGGCCGCCGCGCGTGCGGGCAGCCGTGCCGGCGACGCGCGTGCCGCCCGGTGCGTCGAGCAGGCGCCCGATCTGGTCGATCTTCGCGAGCAGCAGTCGGGTCGTGTCGCCGGCCGCGCCGTCGCCGAGCCGCGGCGTGTCGACCGCGTCGAGCGCGCCGGCGCCCATCGCCTCGAATACGCGCCATGCGTTCGCGCCGATACAACTCGTCACGATCAGGATCGCGCACGGTCGTTCGGATCGCATGATCCGGCGCGTCGCTTCGATCCCGTCGAATTTCGGCATGATCAGGTCCATCAGCACGACGTCGGGCGGCTGCGCGGCGCACAGTTCGACGGCTTGCGCGCCGTCGGTCGCGACCCACAGCACGCGGTGCTCGGGCCGTTGCGCGATCGCACGGCGCATCGCCTCGACGGCAAGCGGGAGGTCGTTGACGATGCCGATGTTCACAAGCGGAATTCTCCGGTCGGTTCGTAGTGTTGGAGGTGGGCCGGGTTCATGGAAAGCACTGCCCGTCCGGCGCCGCCGAACGGCATCGGCGGGCGGACGGCACGGAATTCTTTTCGGTTGGCGACGCCCCGCATGCTGTCATGCGGCGCGGGCGGCGGCAATCGAAAAATTCGCGCATTGTGCCGTTTCAGTACGTTTCCTCTGTGACGACGCGGCATTTCCTGCCGGCAACGGTGCCGGGTCGGCTGGCTCGTACGCGCCGGGATCGTGCAAACCCGCTACCGCAGGCCGCGGAAGCACGCATGTTACCGTGCCGGCTTCGATGAAAAAGAAGGGGAGAACCGGATGACCGCGCCCGACACCGTGCTCGTCAGCCGTGGCCCGTACGCGCCGATCGTGATCGAGCGCGAGGGCAGGTTGCTGTACCGGATCGACATCGAGAGCGGACATGCGTCCTTTCACCGCGAGTTTCCGGTCGAACCCGATGCGGTGCGCGTGCTGCGCGACGACGCCGAACGCTACTTCTTCCTGTTCGCGGCGCTTCACCATCCGTACCAGTTGCGCGCGACGAGCCTGTCCGACGCCGAGCGCGAACGCTACTTCGGCACGATCTTGTTTGCCGGCTGCGACGAGGTCGGGGCCTTCCTGACACGACTCGATCGCGGCAGCAACGGCGCGGTATCGAACCTGCTGAGAATCTTCACGCAGGCTGACTACGCGCAACTGCGCGCCGGACGGTGGTTCGGCACGGGCGCCGGCACGCCGGCCGCGTAGCGGCAACCGGCCGGACGACCGCCGCGCACCGGATGCGCGGCCGTGCCGTCGATCGTCGTCAATGGCTGCGCGCGTACCCCTGGATCAGCGCGCGCATCATGCCTTCGACCGTCGCGTCGAGCAGGTCGGTTTCCTGCTCGGCCTCCTCGACGAGCGCGGCATAGGCGGTCGCGAGCGTCACGCGGTCGACTTCCTGGCGCTGTTCCATCAGCGTCACCATCCCGTCCTTCGCCAGGTGAGCGGAGAACGCGCGGCTGCCGATGGTCTGGAATACGTCAATCATGGCGGCTCTCCCGAACGTTGCCGATGCTTTTCAGTGTAGTCGGCGCACCGGGGCTCCGCCATGCGCGGCGGCCCGTGCGGGCGGCCGTCCGCCGCCCCGATGCGGCGAATCGCGCCGCGCAACGCGCGTGACGACCCGCCATTCCTCCGATGAAACGCCGCCGACACATGGCCCGCGTACGGTGTCCGCACGCTTCAACGTTTACCCGAGGCAGTAAATCGTCGACTTTTTATCGATAAATTCTCGTGTTAGATTTCGCCGTCCGAGCCCGGTCGAAACCGGGCAGGCGGCGCGTCGCCACGGCGGCGCGCATCCAGATACGAGGAGGAGCAATGCTGGTGCTGATTGGGGTGCCGATCGTCGTGATCGGTTTTGCGCTGCGCTTCAATGCGCTGCTGGTGGTCACGATCGCGGGGCTCGCGACGGGGCTGGCGGGCGGGCTGAATCTCGTCGACATCGTCAGCGCGTTCGGCAAGGCGTTCACCGAAAACCGCTACATGGGGCTCATCTGGCTGACGCTGCCGGTGATCGCGCTGCTCGAGCGCAACGGGCTCAAGGAGCAGGCGAAGCGGATGATCTCGCGCGTGCAGGCGGCCACCACCGGCCGCGTGCTGATGCTGTATTTCGTGCTGCGCCAGGCCACGGCCGCGCTCGGCCTCACGTCGCTCGGCGGCCATGCGCAGATGGTGCGCCCGCTGATCGCGCCGATGGCCGAGGCCGCCGCCGTCAACCGGCACGGCGAGCTGCCCGAGTCGGTGCGCCAGCAGATCCGCGCGCATGCGTCGGGCGTCGACAACATCGCCGTGTTCTTCGGCGAGGACATCTTCATCGCGATCCAGTCGATCCTGCTGATCAAGGGCTTTCTCGAACAGAACGGGATCGTCGTCGAGCCGCTGCACGTGTCGGTGTGGGCGATCCCGAGCGCGATCGCCGCGCTGCTGATCCACTGCACACGTCTTGCGCTGCTCGATCGCCGGCTCACGCGCGGCTTCGGTCTGCTGGGGCAGGAGGGCACGCGATGATCGGACTCGAATCGCTGTACACGCTCGCGGGGCTGATGTTCGCCGCGTTTGCGTGCTTCAACCTGACCGACCGCACGAACCCGCGGCGCGTCGTCAATTTCGCGTTCTGGGCGATCTACGCGGTCACGTTCCTGTTCGGCGCGCTGTTGCCGCACTTCGTCACGGGTTGCCTCGCGATCGCGCTCGCGGTGATCGCCGGCTCGGGCAAGCTCGGGCGCGGCAAGTCCGATGAAGCCGGCGAAGCGGCGGCCGCGCGGCGCGAGTCGCTCGCGCAGCGCTTCGGCAACCGGCTGTTCCTGCCCGCGCTGCTGATTCCGGTCGTCACGCTGATCGGCACGTTCGCGCTGAAGCGCGTGCCGTTCGTCGATCCGAAGAGCGTGACGCTGATCTCGCTCGTGCTCGGCACGATCGTCGCGTTCGTCGTCGCGCTCGCGATGCTGCGCGATTCGCCCGTGCATGCGCTGAGGGAAGCGCGCCACACGATGGACGCGGTCGGCTGGGCCGCGATCCTGCCGCAGATGCTCGCGGCGCTCGGCGCGCTGTTCGCGGTCGCGGGCGTCGGCGGCGTGGTGTCGGGGCTCGTGAAGGACTGGGTGCCGATCGATTCGCCGTTCGCGGTGGTCGCGGCGTACACGGTCGGCATGGCGCTGTTCACGATGATCATGGGCAACGGCTTCGCCGCGTTCCCCGTGATGACGGCCGGCATCGGCCTGCCGCTGATCGTCCACCAGTTCCACGGCAACCCGGCGATCGTCGGCGCGATCGGGATGCTGAGCGGCTTCTGCGGTACGCTGATGACGCCGATGGCCGCGAACTTCAACATCGTGCCGGCGGCGCTGCTCGAACTGAAGGACAAGAACGGCGTCATCAAGGCGCAGTGGCCGACGGCCGTGCTGTTGCTCGCCGTGAACACGCTGCTGATGTACGCATTCGTATTCCGTTTCTGACTCGAAGGACGAGATCCTCATGACCGACCGACTCACGCCCGAACTCGCCTCGAAATTCGCGTCGCTCGCGCTCGCGCACCTGACCCGCGAATATCCGAACAAGCTCACGCATTCGCTCGAAGGCCCGCACGACGTGCAGGGGCCGCGCGCGCTGCATCCGATCTTCTACGGCAGCTACGACTGGCATTCGTGCGTGCACGGCTACTGGCTCGTGCTGCGCGTGCTCGAACGCTATCCGGCGCTGCCGGAGGCCGAACGTATCGTCGCGATCGTCGACGCGCACTTCACCGATGCGAACGTCGCCGGCGAGCGCGCGTATCTCGCGCTGCCGCACAACAGCGGCTTCGAGCGGCCGTATGGCTGGGCGTGGCTGCTTGCGCTGTCGGCGCAGCTTGAGCGGCTCGCGCTGAAGGGCGCGCTGCCGCAGGCCGCGCGCTGGGCGAAGACGATGGCGCCGCTCACCGACCTGTTCGTGTCGCGCTTCGAGACCTTCCTGCCGAAGGCGACCTATCCGCTGCGCGTCGGCACGCACTTCAACACCGCGTTCGCACTGGCACTCACGCTCGACTTCGCGCGTGAGACGCAACGCGACGGGCTCGCGGCGCTGATCGTCGATACCGCGAAGCGCTGGCACCTGAACGACGTCGCGTGCCAGGCGTGGGAGCCGTCGGGCGACGAGTTCCTGTCGCCCGCGCTGATGGAAGCCGAGCTGATGCGGCGCGTGCTGCCGGCGGCCGAATTCGACGGCTGGTTCGCGCGCTTCCTGCCCGATCTCGCGCGCGGCGAGCCGGCGACGCTGTTCGAACCGGCGACGGTCAGCGATCGCAGCGACGGCAAGATCGCGCACCTCGACGGGCTGAACCTGAGTCGCGCGTGGTGCCAGCGCGCGCTCGCCGGCGCGCTGCCGGAAGGGGATGCACGGCGCGCGAAGCTGCTCGACGCGGCCGAGCGACATCTTGCGAGCGCACTCGCGCACGTGGCCGGCGATTACATGGGCGAGCACTGGCTCGCGACGTTCGCGTTGCTCGCCGTGGAGGCGTAGCCACGCAGAACGCCGCGCGAAACCCCATCGGCGGCAAGGTCATCCATGCGCGGCTATACTCGCCGCTCGGGCCGCTTCGCGCAGCATGTCTCGCGCGAAGCGGCCATCCGCCAGTTCGCCGCTTCGCCATGGACAAGCTCATTTCCTACGTCGCCGCGATCCACGGGCTCGCCGGCCCGGTGTCGATCGTGTCGCATGCAACGTCGCACGACCGCTGGACCGACGACGACGTCGAGGTCACGCGCGACGAAACCGAATACCGCTTCGACAACGGCGCGATCGTGCGCCGCTCGGTCGAGCAGGATCGCGCGCCGTCCGATCTGCTGTGCGCCGAATGCTGGATCGACTACGACGTGATTCACCATCCCGATGCGCAGCCGATCACTCCGTCGCGGCTGACGTTCGACAACGCGTGCCGAGAAACTTTCTGGTTGCGTTATCACCTCGCGTGAGTGCGTGAGTGCGTGAGTGCGTGAGTGCGTGAGTGCATGAACGCATGAGCGTTCGAGCATTCGAGCGCCCGGCCGCGTCACCCCGGCGCCGCACCGTCCGCCGCATGCAGCAGCGGCGCCAGCCGTGTCGCCGCGTCGCGCATCTTCGCCACGTTCTCCAGCAGGTCGTTGAGCGTCGCGCGCGCGGTCGGCGCATGCACGGCGAGCGCCGCGAGCACGCGTCCGCTCGCCGCATCCTTCACCGGCACCGCGACGGCCACCATCCCGCGCACGAATTCCTCGTTGTCGATGCCGACGCCGCGCGCCGCGAGCCGGTCGAGTTCGGCCGCGAGCAACTGTGAATCGGTCAGCGTCCGGTAGGTCATCTTCTTCAGCGTGAGCCGCGCGAGCATCGCGTTGCGCTCCAGCGCGTTCATCTGCGACAGGAACAGCTTGCCGCTCGCCGTGCAATGCAGCGGCACGCGCATGCCGGGCCGCATTTCGAGCCGCAGCGGCTCGGTCGTCTCCACACGTTCGACGTACAGCACCGTGTCGCCGTCGAGCGCGGTCAGGTTGCAGGTCTCGCCGAGCACGTCGACGAGCGCGCGCAGCACCGACCGGCAGCCGCGCGTAAACGAATTGTTCGACAGCGCCGCCAGCGCGAACTGCGCGGCGCGCGGGCCGAGCGCGATGCCGCGGTCGTGGCCGCGCGAGTCGGGCATGTGGATCACGTAGCCGCGCGCTTCCAGCGATTCGATCAGCCGCAGCAGCGTCGCCTTCGGGATGTGCAGCCGCGCGGCGAGTTGCGACAGCGTGTACGGCTGCCCGGCCGACGCGAGCGCTTCGAGTACGGCGAGTGCGCGCAGTACGCGCGCGTCGTCGGCGGGCGCGCCGTCGGGCGGCGCGGAGGCGGGTTCGCGCATGTGTCTCCTCCGTCGGGATCGGCGTGCGTCCCGGGATGGTGTGCGATAGAAATGAAACGAATTGAACGGTTTTTGTACCACATTCGCGGCGTGGACAATAAATCGGCTTGTATGCGTTCCGTGTGCTCAATAAATTTGGACAAAACATACCGGATTTTTCATATCCGAACGGAGACACGGAATGACACGCACCTTCGACTACGTCGTGGTCGGCGCGGGATCGGCCGGTTGCGTCCTCGCCAACCGGTTGTCCGACGGCGGCCGCCATACGGTGTGCCTGCTGGAAGCCGGCCCCGCCGACAAATACATGTGGATCCACGTGCCGATCGGTTACGGCAAGACGATGTTCCACCCCGTGTACAACTGGGGCTTCCATACCGATCCCGATCCGAACATGCACAACCGCCGCCTGTACTGGCCGCGCGGTCGCACGCTCGGCGGCTGCAGCTCGATCAACGGGCTGATCTACGTGCGCGGGCAGCAGCAGGATTACGACCACTGGGCCGCACTCGGCAATCGCGGCTGGAGCTGGCGCGAGTGTCTGCCGTATTTCCGGCGGCTGGAACACAACACGCTCGGCGAAGGGCCGACGCGCGGCACCGGTGGCCCGCTGTGGGCGTCGGCGATCCGGCAGCGGCACGAGCTCGTCGATGCGTTCGTCGCCGCGTCGAACCGGCTCGGCGTGCGCACCGTCGACGATTTCAATACCGGCGACCAGGAAGGCGTCGGTTACTACCAGCTCACGACGCGCAACGGGCTGCGCTGCTCGACGGCGGTTGCGTACCTGAAGCCCGCGCGCGGGCGGCCGAACCTGCACGTCGAAACCGATGCGCAGGCGCTGAAGGTGCTGTTCGACGGCGCGCAGGCAAGCGGCGTGCGTTACGTGCAGCACGGCCAGGTTCGCGAGGTGCGCGCGTTGCGCGAGGTGATCCTCGCGGCCGGCGCGCTGCAGTCGCCGCAACTGCTGCAGGTGTCGGGCGTCGGGCCGGCCGCGCTGCTGAACCGGCACGGGATTCCGGTCGTCGCCGATCGCGCGGGTGTTGGCGAGAACCTGCAGGATCACCTGCAGGTGCGCCTGATCTACGAGGTGACGAAGCCGATCACGACCAACGACGAACTGCATTCGTGGATCGGCCGCGCGAAGATGGGCCTGCAATGGGCGCTGTTCCGCGGCGGCCCGCTCGCGATCGGCATCAACCAGGGCGGGATGTTCTGCCGCGCGCTGCCCGACGAATCGGCGACGCCCGACATCCAGTTCCATTTCTCGACGCTGTCGGCTGATTCGGCGGGCGGCAGCGTGCATCCGTTTCCCGGCTGCACATATTCGATCTGCCAGTTGCGGCCCGAATCGCGCGGCGCCGTGCGAATCCGCACCGACGATGCGCGCGACGCGCCGTCGATCCAGCCGAACTATCTGGACACCGAGCGCGACCGCCGCACGACGGTGGCCGGCGTGCGCTTCGCGCGCCGCGTCGCGGCGGCCGAGCCGATGGCGCCGCTGATGAAGCGCGAGGTGCGGCCCGGCGCGGATGCGCAGACGGACGACGAACTGCTCGAGTTTTGCCGCGAATACGGTCAGACGATTTTCCATCCGTCCGGCACCGCGAAAATGGGCGTCGCGAGCGATCCGCTCGCGGTCGTCGACGAGCGGCTGCGCGTGTACGGCACGCGCGGGCTGCGGGTGGTCGACTGTTCGATCATGCCGACCCTCGTATCGGGCAATACCAACGTGCCGATCGTGATGGTCGCCGAGAAGGCGTCCGACATGATCCTCGAGGACGCGCGCGAGGCCGATCGCGGCCGCAGCGTCGCACCGGCCGCCGAAGCCGTCGCGTAGCGCGGCGCGCCCGCGCGGCCCGTGCTCCTGCGCCCGGACGGCCGCCGCGCGCTCACCGGATGCCCCCGCCGGCACGGCGTCGGGGCAGGTTGCGGCGCATCCTTACCTGGAGAAGCTCGCATGGCAATCGATTCCCGGGTCGTCCGACGCGTGGCCGCGGCCAGCGTGATCGGCGCGACCGTCGAGTGGTACGACTTTTTCCTGTACGGCGTGGTCGCCGGCATCGTGTTCGACAAGCAGTACTTTCCGGCCGGCGACGCGTTCGTGTCGACCATGCTCGCGTATGCGACGTTCGCGGTCGGCTTCATCACGCGACCGCTCGGCGGCCTGCTGTTCGGGCATCTCGGCGACCGCGTCGGGCGCAAGTCCGCGCTGATCCTGACGATGCTGATCATGGGCGTGTCGACGGCCGGCGTCGCGTTCCTGCCGACCTACGCGCAGATCGGCATGTGGGCGCCCGTGCTGCTGCTGACGCTGCGCGTGCTGCAAGGCATCGGCCTCGGCGGCGAGTGGGGCGGCGCGGTGCTGATGGCGTACGAATACGCGCCGCCGCACCGGCGCGGGCTGTATGCGAGCCTGCCGCAGATCGGCCTCGCGATCGGGCTGTGCCTCGCAGCCGGCGTCGTCGCGGCGCTGTCGCGCGCGCTGCCCGATGCCGCGTTTCTCGCGTGGGGCTGGCGCGTCGCGTTCGCGGCGTCGCTGCTGCTCGTCGCGGTCGGCTTCTACATCCGCACGCGGGTGGCCGACACGCCCGAGTTCGTCGCGCTCAAGCGCCAGCGGCGCGATACGAAGCTGCCGGTCGTCGAGCTGCTCGGCAACTATCGGCAAGCGATCCTGCTCGGGATGGGTGCGCGCTATATCGACGGCGTGTTCTTCAACGTGTTCGCGGTGTTCTCGATCGGCTACATGACGCGCAACCTGTCGATCTCGCGCGGCGATGCGCTGCTCGGCGTGATGAGCGCGGCGGTCGTGATGTGCGTGTTCATCCCCGTGTTCGGCAGCCTGTCGGACCGGCTCGGCCGCGCGCGCGTGTATCGGTGGGGCGCGACGCTGTGCGGGCTGTCGGTGCTGCCCGCGTTCTGGCTGCTGCAGACGCAGTCGTCGAACCTGCTCGCGGTGTGGCTCGCGCTGGTGATCCCGTTCGGGATCTTCTACGCGATGGCGTACGGGCCGGAGGCCGCGCTGTTCGCGGAGCTGTTCGACGCGAACGTGCGCTACACGGGCATCTCGTTCGTCTACCAGGTGTCCGGCATTTTCGCGAGCGGCCTCACGCCGATCGTCGCGACCGCGCTGTTGCGCGTGAACGGTGGTGAGCCGTGGCTCGTCACGGTGTACGTGATGCTGTCCGCACTGCTGTCGGTCGTGTCCGCGCGGGCGATCGAGAAACGCGGCAGCCTGACGGGCGTCGCGGCGCGCGCGATGTGACGCCGCAGTGCGCGGGCGGGGCGGTGCGCGGGGCCGCATCGGCGCGGCGCCCGCCGGCGGCTTCGCCCGCGCGCCGCTGCCCGCCGTGTGCCGGCTCGCGCGCTGGTCCAAGCGAATCCGGTCCACTGGCCCTACCTGCGAAAAATCGGCCTGCCTACACTTTCCTCGACAGATCGCCGCATTGAAGCATCTGCACACGATCGACCCGAAGAGAACGATCAGGAGACAGGCATGACCTACAGGCAGTCGGCAACATTCGCCCGCGCGGCGGACACGCGCCCCGCATCAGTCAGTCGAATCGCCTCGCGCGCCCGTTGCGGCGCGGCAGGCACGCTTGCGTCGGAGGGCTGACCATGTCGACCTCCTCCATCGAACGCGCCGCGGGCGGGTTCGCCAACGGCCGGCCGAACGATACGCGTTACGACCCGACCTACGATCCGCTCGTATCGCCGGGCCCCGGGTGCGGCAGGCAGTACGCGCCGACCTACTGGGTCGCGACGGCCGGCAGCCCGCCGCCCGACGACGGCCCCGTCACGCGTGATCTCGATGTCGACGTCGCGATCATCGGCGCCGGCTACACGGGCCTCGCGACCGCGCTGTGCCTGGCGCGCGATCACGGCATCAAGGCCGTCGTGCTCGAAGCCAACCGCACGAGCTGGGGCTGCAGTAGCCGCAACGGCGGGCAGGGGCAGAACGCGTCGGGCCGGCTGTCGCGCTCGCAGTGGATCGAGCGCTGGGGCAAGGACGTCGCGCTGAAAATGCACGACGAGATCCTCGAAGGCTTCGAGCACTTCAAGTCGCTCGTGTCGGAAATCGACTGCGATCCGCAGCCGGGCGGCCATTTCCTGATCGCGCATCGCCCGCGCATCATGGCGAAGCTCGCGGCCGAGGCGAAGGTGTGGAAGGACGTGTTCGGCTATCCGTCCGAGCTGCTGAGCGCGGAGACGTTCCGCCGCGAATTCATCAACGACCACGAGGCGGCCGGCGCGCTGCACGAGCCGGAAGGCATCGGCATCCACGCGCTGAAGCTCGCGTTCGGCTACCTGCGGCTCGCGCGCGAAGCCGGCGCGAAGGTGCATACGAGCAGCCCCGTGCTCGGCTTCGAGACGATCGACGGCGTGCACCACCTGCGCACGCCGGGCGGCGTCGTGCGTGCGCGCGCGGTCGGCATCGCGACCGGCGCGTACACTGCACAGACGCTGCACCCGTCGCTGCGCAGCAAGGTGATGCCGATCCTGTCGAATTCGATGGTCACGCGCCCGCTGACGGACGCCGAGATCGACGCGTGCAATTTCCGCACGACGCAGGTGCTGACCGATACGCGCACGCTGCGCTTCTACTATCGTTTCCTGCCGGACCGCCGCCTGCAGATCGGCAGCCGCAGCGCGATCACCGGCGACGATGCGCCGAACCCGCGCCACCTCGACCTGCTGAAGGAAGGGATGGCCCGCAAGTTTCCCGCGCTGCGCGGCGTGGAGATCGATTATTCGTGGTGGGGCTGGGTCGACGTGAGCCACGACATGATGCCGCGCGTGTGCCAGCCCGATCCGCGGCAGTCGGTGTATTACGCGCTCGGGTACGGCGGCAACGGCGTGTCGTATTCGCAGCAGGCCGGCCGCCGGCTCGCCGAGCAGATCGCCGGGAAGGGTGCGCGCCAGACATTGCCGATCTTCACATCGCCGCTGCCCGGCCACCCGTTCGCGCCGTTCCGGCGCATCGGGCAGCGAATGCTCTACGTGTCGTACTTCAGGAACGACGAAAAGCCCTGAGCGCGGCGCGCACCACCCGGCGCAATGCGCTCGCGCCGGGCAATCCAACACAAGAAAAGCAACAGAAATCCGTGCGGCCGGGGCTGCAGGCGCCCCTGTACGCGCCGTCGCCGGCGGTGCCCGCGTTCGCCCTTGCGGTGAAGCGGGCAGCGCCGGACAACTGGATATGGAGAAGACATGCAACCCTCGATGAACCAGAGTGACCTGAAATGCGGGCTCAAGCAGCGCCACATGACGATGATCGCGCTTGGCGGCGTGATCGGTGCCGGGCTGTTCGTCGGCAGCGGCGTGGTGATTCAGCAGACCGGGCCGGCCGCGATCCTGTCGTTCCTGATTACGGGCGGGCTGGTCGTGCTCGTGATGCGGATGCTCGGCGAAATGGCGTGCGCGATGCCGGCCGTCGGTTCGTTCTACGAATACGCGCGGCTCGCGTTCGGCAACTGGCGCGGGCCCGGCAAGATGGCGGGCTTTCTCACCGGCTGGATGTACTGGTATTTCTGGGTGATCGTCGTCGCGCTCGAAGCGGTGGCGGGCGCGAAGCTGATCCAGTTCTGGCTGCCCGACACGCCCGCGTGGATCATCAGCCTCGCGCTGCTGGTCGTGCTGACGCTCACGAACCTGATCTCGGTCGGCAGCTACGGCGAGTTCGAATTCTGGTTCTCGTCGATCAAGGTCGGCGCGATCATCGTGTTCCTGTTCCTCGGGGCCTCTACGTGCTCGGCCTGTGGCCCGCATCGATGCACACGACGTCCGTGCTGCCGACGCTGCTCGGCCACGGCGGCTTCATGCCGCTCGGCATCGGGCCGGTGATGAGCGGGGCGGTCGCGGCCACCGGGTTCTACTTCGGCGCCGAGATCGTCACGATCGCGGCGGCCGAAGCGAAGGAGCCGGCCAAGGCCGTTGCGAAGGCAACCAATTCGGTGATCACCCGCGTGCTGGTGTTCTACGTCGGCTCGGTCGCGCTCGTCGTCGCGCTGGTGCCGTGGAATTCCGCGCAGATGGCCACGCCTTACGTGAGCGCGCTGGAAGTGATGGGCCTGCCGGCCGCCGCCAACGTGATGAACGCGATCGTGCTGACGGCCGTGCTGTCCGCGCTCAACTCGGGCCTCTACGCGGCATCGCGGATGCTGTTCGCACTGACCCGCCACGGCGACGCGCCGGCCGCGCTCGCCAAGGTCAACAAGCGCGGCGTGCCGGTGCGCGCGATCCTGCTCGGCACGGTGTTCGGCTACGTGTCGGTCGTGATGTCGTACGTGTCGCCTGACACCGTGTTCGCGTTCCTGGTCAATTCGTACGGCACCGTCGCGCTGTTCGTGTACGTGCTGATCGCGTTCTCGCAACTGCGCCTGCGCAAGCGTCTCGACCCGGTGGCGACCAGCAAGCTGCGCGTGAAGATGTGGGCGTATCCGTACCTCACCTGGGTCGCGATCGTCGGCATGATCGGGATTCTCGTCGCGATGGCGTTCATTCCGGACCAGCGCAAGCCGCTCTGGCTCGGCGTCGCGAGCCTCGGCGTGCTGGTCGTCGCGTACGGGCTGACGCGCCGCAGCCGCCGCGAGCATCTCGACGAAAGCGAGCTGCTGGCGTATCCGCCGCGGTAATGCGCGGTAACGGATGACGCCGAAGGCCCGGCGCGCGCGCCGGGCCTTCGCGTATGCGGCGCCGGCGGCGGCCCGATGGATGGCCGGCCAATCATCAGGCCGGCCGATAGGACCGATCGGCGGATGCGACTTTATGTCGGCGGCCGGCGCGACTAGCATGGTTGAACCGATTCACGGGTGCGCCCCGGCGGGGCGCGCCGTCATCCGCGAACGAGGACAGACGATGGAACACCGGGCACGCGAGCGCGACGAGCAGGCCGAGATCAAGACGACGACGTGCTACATGTGCGCATGCCGCTGCGGCATCCGCGTGCACCTGCGCGACGGCGAAGTGCGCTACATCGACGGCAATCCCGAGCATCCGCTGAACCAGGGTGTCATCTGCGCGAAAGGTTCGTCGGGAATCATGAAGCAGTATTCGCCCGCGCGGCTCACGCAGCCGCTGATGCGCAAGCCGGGCGCCGAGCGCGGCGACGCGCAGTTCGAGCCCGTATCGTGGGAAGTCGCGTTCGACGTGCTCGAAAAGCGGCTGTCGCACCTGCGCGCGACCGACCCGAAGCGTTTCGCGCTGTTCACCGGCCGCGACCAGATGCAGGCGCTCACGGGCCTGTTCGCGAAGCAGTTCGGCACGCCGAACTATGCGGCGCACGGCGGGTTCTGCTCGGCCAACATGGCGGCCGGGATGATCTACACGATCGGCGGCTCGTTCTGGGAATTCGGCGGGCCCGATCTCGACAACGCGAAGCTGTTCTTCATGATCGGCACCGCGGAGGATCACCATTCGAATCCGCTGAAGATTGCGCTCGGCAAATTCAAGCGCGCGGGCGGCCGTTTCATCGCGATCAACCCGGTGCGCACCGGCTACGCGGCGATCGCCGACGAATGGATTCCGATCCGCCCCGGCACCGACGGCGCGCTGTTCATGGCGCTGATGCACGAGCTGATCGCGCGCGATGCGTTCGATCTCGAATTCGTGTCGCGCTTCACGAACGCGGCCGAGCTGGTCGACCAGCGCGACGGCGCCGACACGTTCGGGCTGTTCGTGCGCGACGCCGGCGCGCCGGAGGTCAACGCGCTGTATCCGCAGAACCGGATGTGGTGGGACACGAAGACCCATCGCGCGGTGCTGCATCACACGGAAGGCACCGAGCCGGCGCTCGACGGCCGCTACACGCTCGACGACGGCACGCCCGTTGCGCCGTCGTTCACGCTGCTGCGCGAACAGGTGGCCGGATGCACGCCCGAATGGGCCGCCGACATCACCGGCATCGCGGCCGACACGATCCGCCGCCTGGCGCGCGAGATGGAGACGGTCGCGCGCGAGCAGGCGATCGAGCTGCCGGTGCGCTGGACCGATTCGTGGGGCAAGGAGCATGCGACGGTGAAGGGCGTGCCGATCGCGTTCCATGCGATGCGCGGGCTCGCCGCGCATTCGAACGGCTTCCAGACGATCCGCGCGCTCGCCGTGCTGATGTCGCTGCTCGGCACGATCGACCGGCCGGGCGGCTTCCGGCACAAGGCGCCGTATCCGCGCGCGGTGCCGCCGTCGGCGAAACCGCCGAACGACCCGGCGCAGATCAAGCCGAACACGCCGCTCGCCACCGGCCCGCTCGGCTGGCCGGCGGGCCCCGAGGATCTGTTCATCCATCCGGACGGCACGCCCGCGCGGCTCGACAAGGCGTTCTCGTGGGAATACCCGCTCGCCGTGCACGGGCTCATGCATTCGGTCATCACCAACGCGTGGCGCGGCGACCCGTATCCGATCGACACGCTGCTGATCTTCATGGCCAACATGGCGTGGAATTCGTCGATGAATACGACGGAAGTGCGCAAGATGCTGGTCGACAAGCGCGACGACGGCGAATACCGGATTCCGTTCCTGGTCGTGTGCGATGCGTTCGCGTCGGAGATGACCGCGTTCGCCGACCTGATCCTGCCCGACACGACCTACCTCGAACGTCACGACGTGATGTCGGTGCTCGACCGGCCGATCTCCGAATTCGACGGGCCGGTCGACTCGGTGCGCGTGCCGGTCGTGCCGCCGACCGGCGAATGCAAGCCGTTCCAGGAAGTGCTGATCGAGCTCGCGAGTCGGCTGAAGTTTCCGGCTTTCACGACCGCGGACGGGCAGCGCAAGTACCGCGACTATCCGGATTTCGTCATCAACTTCCAGACCGCGCCGGAGTCGGGCACCGGCTTTCTGATCGGCTGGCGCGGCAAGGACGGCGACAAGGCCGTCGTCGGCGAGCCGAACCCCGACCAGTGGAAGCGCTACGCGGAGAACAACTGCGTGTATCACCACCGGCTGCCGGAGCCGCTGCAGTACATGCGCAACTGCAACGGCCCGTACATGCAGTGGGCGGTCGACAACGGGATGCGCAAGTTCGGCGTGCCGATCGTGATCCAGCTCTACTCGGACGTGATGCAGAAATTCCGCCTCGCCGCGCAGGGCCGCACGTCGGGCCGCCAGCCGCCCGACCACCTGCGCGAGCGCATCGCGCGCTACTTCGATCCGCTGCCGTTCTGGCACCGGTCGCTCGAAAGCGGGCTGACCGATGCGAGCCGCTATCCGCTCGCGGCGATCACGCAGCGGCCGATGGCGATGTACCACTCGTGGGATTCGCAGAACGCATGGCTGCGGCAGATCCACGGCGAGAACCACCTGTTCGTGAACCCGCTGACGGCCGCCGCGCAGCAGATCGAGGACGGCGCGTGGATCTACGTCGAATCGCCGTGGGGCAAGGTGCGGTGCCGCGCGCGCTACAGCGAGGCCGTCGAGCCCGGCACCGTGTGGACCTGGAACGCGATCGGCAAGGCGGCCGGCGCATGGAACCTCGGCCCCTCCGCGGGCGAATCGCAGCGCGGCTTCCTGCTCAATCACGTGATTACCGACGAGCTGCCGGATGCGGCGCGCGCGGGGGCGCGGATGTCGAACTCCGATCCGGTCACGGGGCAGGCCGGCTGGTACGACGTGCAGGTGCGGATCTATCCGGCCGAAGCCGATGCCGCGACGACGCTGCCGCAGTTCGCGCCGATGCCGGCGCTGCCGGGCACGCCCCGCGTGCTGCAGCGCGTGCAGGCGTATTTCGCGGGCACCGGCGCATTCGCCGCGCGGCTGCGGCGCGCGGCGGCAACCGGCCCGAAGTCTGACGATCGCTAATCGAAGGAGCACAACCATGACCCAGATGGCCCTCGTCATCGACCTGAACGTGTGCGTCGGCTGCCATGCCTGCGTGACGAGTTGCAAGGAATGGAACACGTCGGGCGAGGCCGGCAGCCTCGCCGACCTGCGCCCGTACGACGACGACCCGTCCGGCACGTTCTTCAACCGCGTGCAGACGTATGAAGCCGGCGTGTTCCCGATGACCGACACGATCCACTTCCCGAAGTCGTGCCTGCACTGCGAGGACCCGCCGTGCGTGCCCGTCTGCCCGACCGGCGCGAGCTACAAGCGCAAGTCGGACGGGATCGTGCTGGTCGACTACGACAAGTGCATCGGCTGCAAGTACTGCGCATGGGCGTGCCCGTACGGCGCGCGCGAGCTCGACGAAGGCCGCAAGGAGATGACGAAGTGCACGCTGTGCGCGGATCGCATCGACAACGAAGCGCTGCCCGAGCGCGACCGCAAGCCGGCCTGCGTGCTCGCGTGCCCGACCTCGGCGCGGCTGTTCGGCGACGTGCACGATCCCGAGTCGGACGTGTCGCGCGCGATTCGCGAGCGCGGCGGTTATGCGCTGATGCCCGAATGGGGCACGCGGCCGTCGAACCACTACCTGCCGCGCGTGAAGACCGAAGCGTCGTGCGGGTGCGGCAGCGGCGGCGGATGCGGCAGCACGTCGGGCGGCCGCGACGCAGACGAATCGTTCGAGTCGCGCGCCGCACGCGGCGACATCGATCTCGTTTCGCTCGCGACGCAGCGCTGAGCGCAGCGACTTTCATTCAGAACCATACGGAGTTCCCATGCGCCCAGCCTTTTCGGTCGTTTTTCTCACCACGCTGTGCGGCGCCGCACAGGGCCTGCTGCTGACGCTCGTGATCGTCGAGGCGCTGGCGCGGCTGGCCGGCGTCGACGTGGCCGCCGCGTTCTACGTGACCGGCGCCGCGCTGTCGGTGGCGCTCGGCGTGCTCGGCCTGTTCGCGTCGTTCTTCCATCTCGGCCACCCCGAGCGCGCGTGGCGCGCGATCGCGATGTGGCGCACGTCGTGGCTGTCGCGCGAATGCATCGCGCTGCCGGTGTTTCTCGCGTGCGCATTCGCGTATGGCGCCGCGCACGCGTTCGGCTGGCCCGGCACGCTGCTGATCGGGGCGGTGGGGGCGCTTGCGAGCGTCGCGCTGTTCGTGTGCACCGCGATGATCTACGCGTGCCTGCGGTTCCTGCAGGAATGGGCGAGCCCGCTGACGCTCGTGAACTTCGTGCTGCTCGGCTGCGCGTCCGGCTGCACGCTTGCCACGGCCTGCGCCGCATGGCTCGCGCCGTCGCTGGTCGGCCGGCTCGCGGCGGCCGCCTGCGTGCTGACGCTCGCGGGTTGTGCGACGCGGCTCGCATCGCTCGCGCGCAACGCGCGGCTGCGGCCGAAGTCGACCGTGCAAAGCGCGACGGGTATCCGCAACGCGAAGGTCGAGCAGAAGTCGCGCGGCTTCACGGCCAGCGCGTTCAACACGCGGGAGTTTTTCCACGGGCAGGGCAACGGCACGTTGCGCGCCGTGAAGGCCGGTTTCCTGATCGGCGCGTTCGCGGTGCCGTTCGTGCTGACCGGTGCGGGTGCGCTCGCGCCGACGTCGGCCGCGGCGGCCGTCGCGCTCGGCGCGGCGTTCCTGATCCAGTATGCAGGGCTGGTCGCGGAGCGCTGGTTCTTCTTCGCGGATGCGCGGCATCCGCAGAACATCTACTACCAGCGCGCGTCATGACGATGCGTGCGCGCCGCCGCGCTGCGCTAGAAGGTTTGCGCGAGCGCGCGGGCCGCTTCCTGCAGGCGCGGCACGCAGTCGAGCAGACGCGACAGCGGCGCGCGCGACACGGGCGCATGGACGGCCACCGCCGCGATGCACGCGCCGTCGTCGCCGACGATCGGCGCGGCGATGCACACGATGCCCGCGACGAATTCCTCGTTGTCGATCGCGACACCCTTGTGCGCGGTGCGGTCGAGTTCGGCTTCGAGGAGTTCCGGGTCGGAGATCGTGTTCGGCGTATGGCGCGGCAGCGCCATCGCGCGCACCAGCGCCGCGCGTTCGTCGCTCGGCAGCAGTGCGAGCAGCAGCTTGCCGCTGGCGCTGCAGTGCGCGGGCACGCGCGAGCCGGGCTTCAGGTCGAGCCGCAGCGGCCAGTCGGCCTCGACGCGGTCGAGATAGACGACGTCGGTGTCGTGCAGCGCGGTCAGGTTGCAGGTTTCGCCGAGATCGGCGACGAGCCGTTCGAGGATC
The DNA here is from genome assembly GCF_001742165.1 of Burkholderia stabilis. Classification (NCBI taxonomy): domain Bacteria; kingdom Pseudomonadati; phylum Pseudomonadota; class Betaproteobacteria; order Burkholderiales; family Burkholderiaceae; genus Burkholderia; species Burkholderia stabilis. The sequence goes on from NZ_CP016443.1 coordinate 166,231, forward strand.
GCATGACGCAGCCGGCGCGCGCCCGCATGCAGCATCACGCCGGTGCCGAGCCGCGCGAGACGCGGGCCGATCGCGTAGGCGTTCTTGCGGCCCGGCTCGCGGATCACGAGGCCGCCGGCTTCGAGCGACGCGAGCATCCGGTGCAGCGACGCTTTCGGAATATCGACTTCGCGCGCGAGATCGGCGAGCGACACGGCATCGCCGGCCTGGACGAGATGTTCGAGCAGCGCGAAGGCGCGCAGCGTGGGCGTATCCGCGGGAAGCATGTCGGGCGTTCCGGAAACTGGACTGCGGCCATTGTACCGAACGGCCCGGCAGGCCGGCCGCGCGGGGCGTGCGCCCGGCCGGGTCGGCCCGAATTCTCCGCAACGGAACGAATCGTTCCATCAACATGACCGGCGCGGGCGGTGTCGATCGATGCCCGCGCAACCAATATGCAACGACAGGAGCGCAACGCAATGGATGGGGTGGCGAACAAGCCGGACTGGATGGTGTCGGTCCGCGAACGGTTCGGGTTCGATTCGGACCTGATGGTGCCCGCGTTCAGCGTGCGCGACGATCACGTGCCGGATGTGGACGACGCATACCGCTTCAACCCGGACGTGACGCTCGCGATCCTCGCGGGTTTCGCGCGCAACCGCCGGGTGCTCGTGCAGGGCATGCACGGCACCGGCAAGTCGACGCATATCGAGCAGGTCGCCGCGCGCCTGAACTGGCCGTGCGTGCGCGTGAACCTCGACGGCCACATCAGCCGGCTCGACCTCGTCGGCAAGGATGCGATCGTCGTGCGCGACGACGTGCAGGTGACCGAGTTCCAGGAAGGGATCGTGCCGTGGGCGCTGCAGCGCCCGGTCGCGCTGATCTTCGACGAATACGACGCGGGGCGGCCCGACGTGATGTTCGTGATCCAGCGGATTCTGGAGCGCGACGGCAAGTTCACGCTGCTCGACCAGAACCGCGTGATCCATCCGCATCCGTCGTTCCGGCTGTTCGCGACCGCGAACACGGTCGGGCTCGGCAACCTGAACGGGCTCTATCACGGCACGCAGATGCTCAACCACGCGCAGATGGACCGCTGGAACGTGGTCGCGACGCTCGACTACCTGCCGCGCGACGAGGAGATCGGCATCGTGCGCGCGCGTGTGCCGGAACTCGCGGACGAAGCCGGCCGCCCGCTGCTCGAATCGATGGTGAGCGTTGCCGAGCTGACGCGCAACGGCTTCGCGACCGGCGACCTGTCGACGCTGATGTCGCCGCGCACCGTCATCAACTGGGCCGAGAACTGCCAGATTTTCCGCGATCCGGCGCTCGCGTTCCGGCTCACGTTCCTGAACAAATGCGACGACGCCGAGCGGCCGGTCGTCGCCGAGTATTACCAGCGCTGTTTCGGCGAGGAACTGGCGGTGGCGTCGCGCGCCGGCGGCGAGCCGGGAGCGGGGCGGTGAGCGCCGATCGCGACGCCGCGCGCCGCGCGTCGGTGCGCGAAGCGCTGGGCGCGTCGACCGTGCGCGCGCTGACGCGCGATCCGGCCTTGCATTACCGCGCCGGCCGCGTGTGCCGCGATTTGCGGCCGCTGCCGATCCATGCGCCGCATCTGCGCGCGCAGGCGGCCGACGACGATATCGCATCGTGGCGCGGCGCGGCCGATGGCGCTGCGCTGCGCATCCTGCATTCCGATGCCGACCTGCATCGCGCGCGCCTGGGCGACGATCCGGTCGAACGCGTGCTGTTCGAAATGCTCGAGCAACTGCGCTGCGAATCGCTGGCGCCGCCGGCGATGCGCGGCGTCGTGCAGAACCTGCGCCATCGCTTCGAAACCTGGTCGCGCGCGTTTCACCGGTCGGGGCAGGCCGATACGCACGTGGGGATTCTCGTGTACACGGTCGCGCAGATCGCCTGGTCGCGGCTGTCGGGTTGGCCCGTGCTCGACGAAACGGAAGACCTGATCGAAGCGTCGCGCGCGGCGATCGTGCCCGAGATCGGCATGCAGCTCGCCGGGCTGCGGCGCTGCCGGCACGATCAGCGCGAATTTGCCGCGCATGCGCTGGCGCTCGCGCAATGCATCGCGGCGATGATCCGCGCGGCGCGCGCGGCCGTCGTCGACCCGGAAGCGGACGATGCGCGCGAACCCGACGACGCGCTGACGAATTTCTCGCTGTGGGTCGATTTCGACGACACGGGCATCGACCTGCCGGCGCTCGTGGAGACCGGCGACAGCGTCGTGCTGCACGGCAGCGATGCAACCTATCGCGCGTACACGACGCGCTACGACCGCGAGCTGCGGCCGGCCGTGCAGATTCGCGCGGCGTTGCTGCGCGAGTATCGCGACCGGCTCGACGCGCAGGTCGCCGCGCAGCGGATCAACGTCACGCGGCTGGCGGGCGTGCTGCGCGCGGCGCTCGTCGTGCCGCAGGCCGACGGCTGGTCGTTCGGCGAGGAGCATGGGCGGCTCGACGGCCGCCGGCTCGCGCAGCTCGTCAGTTCGCCGGCCGAGCGTCGGCTGTTCCGGCTGGAGCGCGTGAAGCCGCACGCGGACTGCGCGCTCGCATTCCTGATCGACTGCTCCGGTTCGATGAAGGCGTGGATCGACGGCGTCGCGCTGATGGTCGACACGCTCGCGCGCGCGGGCGACGCGGCGGGCCTCGCGACCGAAGTGCTCGGCTTCACGACGCTCGCATGGAACGGCGGCCGCGCGCGGCAGGACTGGCTCGCGCGCGGCAAGCCGCGCCATCCGGGGCGGCTCAACGAAACCGGTCATCTCGTGTTCAAGGACGCGGACACGCGGTGGCGGCACGCGCGCACGGGCATTGCCGCGTTGTTCAAGGCCGACCTGTTCCGCGAAGGCATCGACGGCGAAGCGGTCGAATGGGCATGCGCGCGGCTCGCGGCGCGGCCGGAGGCGCGGCGGATTCTCGTCGTGATCTCGGACGGCAGCCCGATGGATGGCGCGACCGCGCTCGCGAACGATCCGTACTACCTCGACAACCATCTGAAGCAGGTCGTCGCGCGCCAGGAGGCGGCCGGCCGCGTCGAAATCCTCGGGCTCGGCGTCGGGCTCGATCTCGGCCCGTACTACCGGCACCGGCTCGCGATCGATCTCGCATCGGCGCCGGACATGAAGCGGCTCGTCGAAATCGCCGGCTGGATCGGCGCGCGGCGATGAATGTGTGGAGCCGGGCAGTGAAGCCGAATGCGGATCAGGCCCGGTGCAGCAGCGGCGGCAGCGAGGTTGCGATCAGCCCGACGCCGATCGCCATCAGCACGCCGAACGCGAGCCGGCGCGTCGCGACGGGCGACAGCGGCGGCGGGTAATGGCGCGCGGCGATCGTCATCAGCATCACGACCGGCGTGGCCAGCGCCGCCAGCAGCCAGATGTCGCGATCGAGCTGGCCTTCGCACGCGCTGTACAGCACGCGCGTGGCCGAGGTCGTCGTGAACAGCACGATCAGCGCGCAGCGGATCTGCACGAGCGTCAGCGGTTGCCGGTAGAACTGGAAGATCAGCGGCGGCCCCGACACGCCGAACATCCCGCTCAGCAAGCCGCCGAACAGGCCGCTGACGAAGAAGCTGCGGTTGTCCGAGCGTTCGGTCAGCGGTGTCGGGCGCAGCGCCGCGCTCAGGCCGCCGTACAGCACGACCGCGCCGAGGATCAATTGCAGCAGGTCGGCCGCCGAGCGGCTCAGGCATTCGAGCAGCAGCACGCCGGCGACGACCGACGGCAGGATGCCGAGCGTCGCCGCGCCGACCGCGCGCCAGTCGATGTGATGCAGCCGGCCCGGCAGCGCGGTCGCGCCGTTCGCGAGCGACACGATGCTCATCAGCGTGGCAACGGTCGCGAGCGGCGCGAGCCCGAGCCCGCTCGTCGCGCCCATCACGATCATCCCGAGCCCGAAGCCGGTCACGGTCTGGAAATAGCTGCCGGCGCCGATCACCGCGATCAGGATCGCCAGTTTGTCGGCCGTCATGCGTGTGCGGCCTCGCCGGTCGCGGCGCGTTGCGCGGCCGCCTGCGCCTGCACGGTGGTCGCCGCGATCACGTGATACACGTCGTCGGCGCTGCAGCCGCGCGACAGGTCGTTCGCGGGCCGGCGCAAGCCCTGCAGCAGCGGGCCGACGGCTTTCGCGCGGCCGATCCGCTCGGCGAGCTTGTAGCCGATGTTGCCGGCTTCGAGGCTCGGGAACACGAGCACGTTCGCGTGGCCACCCACCTGCGAATGCGCGATCTTGCGTTCGGCGATTTCCGCGACGATCGCCGCGTCGAGCTGCACGTCGCCGTCGATCGCGAGCGCGGGGCGCAGCTCGCGCACGCGCGCGGTCGCCGCGGTGACCTTGTCGACCGCCGCGTGATGCGCGCTGCCGCTCGTCGAGAACGACAGCATCGCGACGCGCGGGTCCTCGCCGAGCAGCGCGTGCGCGCTGTCGGCGGCGGCCATCGCGATCTCGGCGAGCTGGTCGGCATCCGGATCGACGACGAGCGCGCAGTCGGAGAAGATCAGCCCGCCCTTGATCGTGTGGAACGGCTCGCACAGCATCATCAGGAAGAAGCTCGACACGATCCGGAATGCCGGGTCGACGCCGATCAGCTGGATTGCGGCGCGCACCACGTCGGCCGTCGCATGCACGGCGCCCGCGACCGAGCCGTCCGCGTCGCCGAGCCGCACCATCAGGTTCGCGTGGCAGAGCGGGTCGAGCACGGCTTCGCGCGCGGCGTCGGCCGTCATGCCCTTGCTCTTGCGCAGCGCATGCAGCGCGTCGGCATACGCGTCGCGCGTCGCGGATGCGGCCGGATCGACGAGCGTCATGCCGTCGAGATCGACGGCGTCGCGCGCGGCTGCCGCGTGGATCGCCGCGCGGTTGCCGACGAGCACGACGCGCGCGATGCCGTCGCGCGTCGCGCGTGCGGCCGCGTGCAGTACGCGTGGATCGTCGGCTTCGCACAGCGCGATGCGCATCGGCTGGCGGCGCGCGGATTCGAGAATGCGGTCGAGGGCTTTCATCGGGAATTCGAAGTAAAAAAGGCCGGATGCGGCGGCCCGCACGGGGCACGGCGTCCGGCCGGGTTCCGGCCGCGCGGGGTGCGCACGGCCGGAAGCGGGAGCGTCAACGACGCGGCGTTACACGTAGTCCTTGTACTTGTCGAGCATGCGTACCGGCTTCGACAGCGCATCGCGGCGGAACGGATCACCGAGTTCGCGCGTGCACATGATCTCGATGATCGTCGTCTTGCCTTCGTTCATCTGCATGTCGATTGCGCGCTTGAGCGCCGGGCCGACATCTTCGAGACGATCGACCGTGATCCCTTCGGCGCCCATCGCGCGTGCGATCGCCGCGAAGCTCTGGTTGTCGAGTTCGCCCGCGACGAAGCGGCGGTTGTAGAAGTCGACCTGGTTTTTCTTCTCCGCGCCCCATTGACGGTTGTGGAACACGACGGCCGTCACCGGGATGTTGTGGCGCACGCAAGTCATCGTTTCCATCAGGCTCATGCCCCACGCGCCGTCGCCCGCATACGACACGGCCGGGCGGTGCGGCGCCGCGACCTTCGCGCCGATGATCGTCGGGAACGCGTAGCCGCAGTTGCCCCAGCTCATCGCCGCGAAGAAGCTGCGCGGCTTGTTGAAGCGCAGGTAGCTGTTCGCGACCGAGTTGATGTTGCCGATGTCGGTCGACACCATCACGTCCTCGGGCATCGCCTTCTCGAGCTCGCGCAGCACCTGGCGCGGATGCAGGTAGCGGCCGCCGTTGAAGGTCTGCTCATGCTTCTGTTCCTCGATCATGTCGAGGCTGTACGCGTCGCGCTCGTGGGTCCAGTCGTCGAGTTCCTTTTCCCATGCGGCCTTCTCGGTCGCGATCTGGTCGGCGCGATCGCCGCGCGACCCGTCACACGTGAGCGTGCGGCCGTCGAGGCGTTGCGTGAGCGCGACCGCGGCGGCCTTCGCGTCGCCGCAGATGCCCACCGAGATCTTCTTCACGAGGCCGAGCATCTTGTGGTCGGCGTCGATCTGGATGATCTTCGCGTCCTTCGGCCAGTAGTCCATCCCGTGCTGCGGCAGCGTGCCGAACGGCCCGAGGCGCGAGCCGAGCGCGATCACGACGTCGGCGCGCGACAGCAGCTTCATCGCGGCCTTCGAGCCCTGATAGCCGAGCGGGCCGCACCAGAGCGGATGGTTCGCCGGGAACGAGTCGTTGTGCAGGTAGCTGTTGACGACCGGCGCGCCGAGCCGTTCGGCGAGCGCCTTGCATTCCTCGATCGCGTCGGCCATCACGACGCCGCCGCCCGAGATGATCACGGGGAATTTCGCCTGCGCGATCAGTTCGGCCGCGTCGTCCAGGCTTTGCTCGCCGCCGGCGCCGCGATCGAGCTTGCGCGGTTGCGGAATCTCGACCTTGACCTTGCCGTAGAAGTAGTCGCGCGGGATGTTCAGCTGCGTCGGGCCCATCTCGGCCTGCGCGCGGTCGAAGCAGCGCGCGGTGAATTCGGCCATCCGCGCCGGGTGCGTGACGTGGCCCTGGTATTTCGTGAATTCCTGGAACATCGGCAGCTGGTTCGCTTCCTGGAAGCCGCCGAGGCCGATGCCCATCGTGCCGGCTTCCGGCGTGACGATCACGACCGGGCTGTGCGCCCAGTACGCGGCCGCGATCGCCGTCACGCAGTTGCTGATGCCGGGGCCGTTCTGGCCGATCACGACGCCGTGGCGGCCCGATACGCGCGCATAACCGTCGGCCATGTGGCCCGCGCCCTGTTCGTGCACGACCGGGATCAGGCGGATGCCGGCCGGCGCGAAGATGTCCATCGCGTCCATGAACGCGGAGCCCATGATGCCGAACATGTCGGTCACGCCGTTGGCCGCGAGGGTCTCGACGAAGGCTTCGGACGGCGTCATGTCCTGCGGGCCGTTGGCCGAAACGCGCTGGGAGGTGGATTGTTCGCTCATGGGTTGTCTCCGATTTTTCGATTAACGGAACGTCTTGTTCCAGATGCTATTGGCTGGTGAAAGCCGGTCAAGCCATTCCATCTGCTGCCGGGGAATGTGGAATGAATTGAAATGATTCGTTTCAAAACGCGTGTGCGGGCAGGGCGGTGCCGTGCCGCTTGCGCGCGATGCGCGCTCAGGCCGGCTGCTTCGGCCGTTCCTTGCGGAATGCGCGCTTGACGGCGATCAGGCCGTCGCGGAACTCGAACAGGTCGCAACCTTCGGCCTCGATGCGCCAGCCTTCGGCGTGCGTGCCGGTGAACACCCACTCGGATACGCCGCGATCGCTGGCCACGTAGTGGCGGCCATGCCCCCAGTGCGCGTCGGGGAAGGTCTTGAACACCGCTTCGAACGCGGCGCGCACGGCGTCGCGGCCGGTGAAGCGCGTGCCGTGGATGTCGGGGCCGCCGGCCGCGTCGAAGACGCAGTCTTCGGTCATGAAGCCCATCAGCGCGTTGGCGTCGTGCCGGTTGAACGCGTCGGAAAATGCCGCGAGCATGGCGGCCGTGACGGGGGCGGTGAGCGTGTCGGACATAACGTGTCTCCTGTCGAATGGTGGGCGGTGCGCAAGGCGCTGGCGCGCATGCGGCACGCGGTATCGACACGTTAGTGAGCGCTCGTTTTTGGCGGTAGCGCCAGTTCGGGAGTTTCGGTTGGGCCAGCGGGGGACGGCGTATCGAGGCCATCGATTGACGGGTTCTCCACGGGGCAAGTCGCGCTTTTTCTGCTCCTTGTTCGGGCCGTGCCATCTCTTCGTTCGAAACCCCGCCTCCTGAAGCAGCGATGCCTTCGCATGACGGATCGCTCCTTCGCATGGCAGGCAGGCCGCACCTCGCCGGCTCGATAAGGTGGATGGCATTCACCTGCGAATCGAATGGAGAGGCATATGGGATGCACGATCAGCCGCGAGACGGACGGGCCGGACACGGCCCATGCAAACCAGTCGACCGCAAACCCGACCAGCGAGCGTGCCGCAGGCAAGCGTCCAGCGAATCCGGTGCCGTCGTTCCAGTTGCAGCAATTGAATCAAATGAGGGCGCCACAGCGCGCGAGGAGCGAATCGGCACCGGTGCCGCCCGAGATCGAAAAGGAACGGAAAGAAAATCGGGCGCTCGAACAAGACACCCGGCAGCAGGTCGGACGCCTCGTCCCCAAATATTTCAAGGACGAGCTTAAAGCACGTGATGTGACGGACGCACAAAAGGACGTGATGGCCTGGGCGGTGTATCGGCACTTGGCCACCCGCCCCGGACCCGGTGCGGAAAAGCGCATAGCCGGGCCAATGGTCGGGAAGGAGGGCTTCACCTTCGGAAAATCGCGAAGCGGTGATGCCGCTGAGGATCACGACATCGCACCGGACGCCAAGCCATGAAACGACGCCGCGCCCCCCGTGAATGCGCGCGGCACCCGTCGCGTGCTTCATCCCGCTGAAAGCGTCGCCGTGCGATGCGTCCCGGGCGCAGGTTCACCGGGAAAGCGGGCTTCCATTTGACGGCACGGTTCCGACCCGAAACGCCGATCCGCATCCGATCAGCCTCGCGGCCGCTGCGCTCGCACGCATGCCGCCAGCGCCCGCACCCCCGGCTCGATCCGCTCCAGCGGAATCGCGGAGAACCCCATCCGGAAGCAGCGCCGCGCATGGCTGTCGTCGTTCATGAAGAACACGCTGCCCGGCTCGATCAGAATCCCGGCCTCCTGCGCATCGATCGCGAGACGCGTCGCGTCGAGCCACGGCGGCCCTTCGACCCAGCACGACGCGCCGCCCGTCACACGCACGTGGCGCGCTTCCGGCAGATGCGTATCGAGCGCGGCCATCAGCACCTGCGAGCGCTCGCTGTACGCATGCGCGAGGCGGCGCAGCAGCGCATCGTGATGGCCGAGCGCGAGAAAGGTCGCGAACGCGCGCTGGATATACGCAACCGGATGGCGCACCATCAGTCGCCGCAACGCGCGCAACTCGCGGATCAGCTCGCGCGGCCCGACCACGTAACCGAGCCGCAGGCCCGGCGCGAACGTCTTCGACAGACTACCGACATAGATCACGCGGTCGGCCGTATCGAGACTCTTCAGCGCCGGATGCGGCGTGCCGGAGAACGTGTTCTCGCTCTCGTAGTCGTCCTCGATGATCACGAAATCATGCTGCTGCGCGCAATCGAGCAGTGCGCGGCGGCGCTCGACCGGCATCGTCGCGGTGGTCGGGCACTGGTGGCTCGGCGTCACGTACACGTAGTCGCAGCGCGACAGCGTGTCGCCGAGTGCATCGGGCGCGATGCCGTGCCCGTCGACGGGCAGCGGCAGCAACTGCGCGTTGCGGTTCTCGAAGATGTTGCGGGCATCGGGGTAGCCGGGGTTTTCGAAACCGACCGTCGTGTGCTTGCCGCACAGCAGATCCGCGATCAGGTACAGCGCCTGCTGGCAGCCGTTCGTCACGACGATCTCGTCGGGCATCGCGAACACGCCGCGCCGCGGCAGCGCGCGCGTGCGGATCTGCTGGATCAGCGATTCGTCGTCGCGCTCGATCAGGTCGGGCGCCCAGTTGCGGATCTCCATCACCGACAGCGCCTTCAGGCAGCATTCGCGCCAGTCGTTGGTCGGAAACAGCGACTGGTCGAACTGCCCGTAGATGAACGGATATTCGTAGTGCTGCCAGTTCGCCGGCTTCACGATGTTGCGCTGCCTCGACGGCGGATGCGCGATGCGTTTCTGCCATGCGGGGCGGCCCGGCATGTCGTCGTCGCCGGCGGGTTTCGTATCGGGCTTGGCGGCCGCGAAGCCGGGCACGCCTTCGAGCATCTTCGGGTTCACGAAGTGCCCGCTGCGTTCGCGCGAAATCAGGTAACCCTCTTCGACGAGCATCTGGTACGCGAGCACGACCGTGTTGCGGGCGACGCCGAGCTGGTCGGCGAGCTCGCGGCTCGACGGCAGCGCCGCATCGGGCGCGAGCTGGCCGTCGAGGATCGCGGCCACCAGCATCCGCCGGATCTGGTCCTGCAGGCTCGACGTCGACGACCGCCGGAACTGCTGGGCCCATAAGGCGGTCGGGGTACGACTCGGCATGCTTCCTCCTGTGATCGGTACGGAAAACGCGAGGCGGTGCGCGTGGTGTGCGTGCGGGCCCGCGAAGGGCGCGGTGTCGCGAGCATACGCGCGTCGCGCCGCGGATGTGGACTCAATGAAATGTGTCGTCTGGCACTACTGCGCGCCGACGTGGCAAGACGATACTCAACTCGTCGCGCCCGGACGATCCGGATAACTCCCCGGTACGAGGGCGCAGGGCGGCGTGCGCGCGTCGCGTTCGTCGGCATCGTCAATCGGAGGGCGGCATGCACGTCGTCGTGTTCAGGGATCGCTGCGAGCGCGTGATCCGCATCGTGTTCGACGATGCGCGTGCGACGGCCACCGCATATCGCGACGACGAAGCGATCGGCGAACTCGGTATCGACGACGATTGCCGCGACGAAGGCATCGCGCGATCGCCGACGCTCGCACGGTTGTACGTCGAACCCGCGTACCGGCGCAGCGGCATCGCACACACGCTGCTGGCGTGCGCGTCGCGCGAATTCGGGCGGCCGATCCGCATCGACACCGGCGCGCGCGCATGGCCCGATTCGCCGGCCTGGGCGACGCTGTGCCGCTGCCTCGAATACGAAGGGCTGGTCGAGGTTCGCTGACCCGAGCCGCAGCAACCGAATGCGTGACCACGATCGCGCAGCACAGGAATGGAGACGACATGAACACGGTCCTGAAGCCGATACCCGTATCCGATGAGCGGCACGAAGCGTTGCGCATCGACGGGCAGCGCGTGTGGCGCGACGCCGTGATCGACGTGCGCAACCCGTACGACGGCTCGCTGGTCGGCACCGTGCCGAAAGCGACGCTGGAAGACGTACGGCGCGCATTCGCGGTTGCGCGCGCGTATCGGCCGACGCTCACGCGTCACGATCGCGCGGCGATCCTGCGTCGCGCGGCCGATATCGTGCGCGCACGCACTGCCGAGATCGCGGCGCTGATCACGGCCGAGGCCGGGTTGTGCATCAAGGATTCGACGTATGAAGCCGGACGCGTGGCCGACGTGCTGACGTTCGGCGCCGGCGAAGTGCTGAAGGACGACGGGCAGATCTTCTCGTGCGATCTGACGCCGCACGGCAAGAAACGCCGCGTGTACACGCAGCGCGACCCGCTGCTCGGCGTGATCTCGGCGATCACGCCGTTCAACCACCCGATGAACCAGGTCGCGCACAAGGTCGTGCCGTCGGTCGCGACCAACAACAGGATGATCGTGAAGCCGTCGGAGAAGGTGCCGCTGTCGTGTTACCTGTTCGCGGACATCCTGTACGAAGCCGGTTTGCCGCCACAGATGCTGCAGGTGCTCACCGGCGATCCGAAGGAAATCGCCGACGAGCTGATCACGAACCCGGCGATCGATTTGATCACGTTCACCGGCGGCGTATCGATCGGCAAGTCGATCGCGTCGCGCATGGGCTATCGGCGCGCGGTGCTCGAGCTCGGCGGCAACGATCCGATCATCGTGATGGAGGACGCCGATCTCGACGAAGCGAGCACGCTCGCGGTGTCGGGCTCGTACAAGAACTCCGGGCAGCGCTGCACGGCGATCAAGCGGATGCTCGTGCACGAGTCGGTCGCCGATCGCTTCACGGAACTCGTCGTCGAAAAGACGCGCGCGTGGTCGTACGGAAACCCGGCCGATCCGTCGGTCGACATGGGCACGGTGATCGACGAAGCGGCCGCGAAGTTCTGCGAGCAGCAGGTGAACGACGCGATCGCGCGCGGTGCGCGGCTGCTGGTCGGCAACGTGCGTGACGGCGCGTTGTATTCGCCGACGGTCGTCGATTGCGTGACGCCCGACATGCCGCTCGTGAAGTATGAAACGTTCGGCCCCGTGTCGCCGATCATGCGCTTTCGCGACATCGACGAAGCGATCCGGATGTCGAACAGCACCGACTACGCGCTGTCGTCGTCGGTGTGCACGAACCGCTTCGACAACATCACGCGCTTCATCACCGAGCTGGAAGTGGGCAGCGTGAACGTGCGCGAAGTACCGGGCTACCGGCTCGAACTGACGCCGTTCGGTGGCGTGAAGGATTCGGGGCTCGGTTACAAGGAAGGCGTGCAGGAAGCGATGAAGAGCTTCACGAACGTGAAGACGTACTCGTTGCCGTGGTGAGCGCGGCGGGGAAGGGCGCATCGCGCCTTCCCGCCGCAACCGGCGTTACTGGTAGAAGTTGAGCGTGACCATCGCCGAACGGCCTGGCGCCCACGTCGCGTAGATCGGATACGCGCTCGAGTAGTACTTTTTGTCGAACAGGTTCTGCACGTTCAGCTGAACGTCCATCGTCTTGTTCACGCGCCACGTGGCGGCCGCATCGAAACGGGCGTAGCCGGGCGTCCATTTCTTCACGGTCGGCGAGACCGACGCGTAGGTCTTGCTCATCACCGTCGCGCCCGCGCCGAGCGTCAGCTTCGGCATCACGTCGTAGCTCGTCCACAGCGTGAAGCTGTGCTTCGGCACCATCACCATCGGCAGGCCGGCGCCGCCCGGGTTGCCGGGGCCGGCATCGACCGTGACCGCATTCAGGTACGTATAGCCGCCGAACACGTGCCACTTGTCCGTCAGGTTGCCCGCGAAGCCGAGTTCGGCGCCGCGCACGCGCTGCTTGCCGGCGTTGATCGTGTGACCGAGGCCGTCGCTGACCTGCGCATTGGTTTTCTCGGTGTCGAACAGCGCGGACGTCAGCGAAAGCTGCTGGTCGATCACGTCCCACTTCGCGCCGACCTCGATGTTGCGCGTGCGCTCGGGCGTCAGGTTCTGGTTGTTCGCGGTGATCTGGTCGGTGCCGCCGCCGAGGCCGCCGTTCGAGCCCGGCGGGTTCGACGACGTGCCGTACGACGCATACAGGCTCACGGTGCGCACGGGCTTGTACACGAGGCCGAACTGATAGCTGAACAGGTTCGACGTGTTCGACAGGTCGGCTGCGCCGGCCTGCTTCGCGGAGAGATCGTAGCGGTCGAAGCGCAGCCCCGCGTTGAACAGCCATTGCTCGGTCAGCTTCACCGTGTCGAAGAGGTAGGCCGACGCGGTGGTCGTGCGCGTATTCGTCGTCGCGCCGGGGAAGCCCTTGTCGCCGTTCAGCACGATATTGCCGGTCCACGGCATGTTCGGGTTCCAGCCGCCCGCGAGCGGCGTGCAGTTGCCCGGCACCGTGCACGGGCCGCCCGAGCGGATGTTGTTGCCCATCGCGTCGGTGACGAGGTAACCCTCGTAGCGGTTCTGTTCGAGACTGAACTCGACGCCGGCCGTCAGCGTGTGCTGCATGCCGAACAGGTTCGTGCGGCCGGTCACCTCGGTCTGGTTCGCGATGCCGTTCGTCGCGTACTTGCCGCTCTTCGCCTGCAGGCTCAGCAGGTTCGGGTTCGACGCGAGGATCTGCGGATTCGTCGCGACGTAGTCGAGCGTCGTGCGCCCGAACATCGTCGTGTTCTTCAGCTTCCAGTCGTCGTTGATGCGATGCTCGACGCGCACTTCGCCGGTGTCGGTCTGCCCGTAGCGGTAGTCGCGCGTGTTCAGCCCGAAGAACTGCCCGCGATCGGTCGGCACGGGCGTGCCGCCCGACGAACGGAACGGCACGCTGAAGTCCGGCATGTCGTACGAGTTCATGTGGTAGTAGCTGACCGTCACCGTGGTCGGCGTGTTCAGCCCGAACACGATCGACGGCGCGACGCCCCAGCGCTTGTTGTACACGTCGTTGCGGCCGGCCTGGTTCGCGTCGTGGCCCATCACGTTCAGGCGCACGGCCGTCGTGTCGTTGATCTTGCGGTTCGCGTCGACCGTCGCGCGCTTGTAGCCGTCGGTGCCGAAGCCGATGCTGCTGTTGATGAAGTTGTCGTTCTTCGGCGTCTTCGTGACGATGTCGACGCTGCCGCCCACCGAGCCGCGGCCCGCGTAGACGGAGTCGGGGCCCTTGATCACGCTGATCTGCTCGACCGCGAACGTCTCGCGGTTCTGCAGCCCCGAGTCGCGCATCCCGTCGACGAAGATCGAGTTGCGCGATTCGAAGCCGCGGATCACCGGGCGGTCGGCCGACGGGTTCGCGGCCGCGTCGCCGCCGAGGAACGTGATGCCCGGCACCGTGCGCAGCGCGTCCGCGAACGACGTGACGTTCTTTTCCTTGATCAGCTGCTCGGGGATCACCGTGACCGAGCGCGGCGTGTCGAGCAGCGGCGCGGTGAACTTGTACGACGGCGAACGCTTCACCTGCATGTCCGACAGCGCGGACGACTGGACCGCGATCGTCGGCAGCGTCGCCGGTGCATCGGCGGCGGCGGCAGGCTCGGTGGCGGTGGCGGGAGCGGTTTCGGCGGAGGCGAGCAGCGGGGTCAGGAAAACGGAGCAGTAAAGCGCCGACACGAGGGCACGAGGCCTCGTCTTGAACTGGGCAGGCATATCGGGAAGCAGCGGAAGGTTCGGTGATCGGGCGCGTATTCTCGATGCCGGCGGGGCAGGCCCCTGACATAGGAAGACGTCAATGTAAATGCGTATGATTCGTGTTTGCGGTCGCAATTGTACGGATTAGTACGGAATATGTAAACGATCGACACGTTCTTGTACTAATTCAGTCAGGCTTTCGTGAGCGGCGCGGTTGCCTTTGCGTCGTGCGCAACACCGCTTTCCATTGGCCGATCCGCTCGTGGCGGCGACGGCTCGATACACTGCTGGACCGGTTGGACGGGCCCCGGCAACCAGGCCCCGTAGCAAGGAGACAGGACACGATGGACACCCAACGCGCAGCGGTCGTCACTTACCGCGGCAACGCGATCGAGAACACGCACGTCGCCCATGTGGCGGTGGTCGATGCACGCGGCCGGCTGTTGTACCGGTACGGCGATCCGTTCCGGATGACGCTGGCGCGCTCGGCCGCCAAGCCGGCGCAGGCGTTGTCGGTGATCGAGACGGGCGCGCCCGAGCGGTTCGGGTTCGACGAGGCCGACATCGCGCTGATGTGCGCGTCGCACAGCAGCGAGGACCGCCATATCGAACGCACGCGCGCGATGCTGGCCAAGGTCGATGCGCAGGAGTCGGACCTGCGCTGCGGCGGCCACGCGCCGTTGTCCGACGCGGTGTACCGGTCCTGGATCAAGCGCGACTACACGCCGACCGGCGTGTGCAGCAACTGTTCGGGCAAGCATGTCGGGATGCTGGCCGGCGCGCAGGCGATCGGCGCCGCGATGGCCGATTACCATCTGCCCGACCATCCGATGCAGGTGCGCGTGAAGCATGTCGTTGCCGATGCGTGCGGCTTGCGCGACGACGAGGTCGACTGGGCGATCGACGGGTGCAACCTGCCGACGCCGGCGTTTTCGCTCGATCGTCTTGCGCGTCTCTACGCGTCGCTGGCCGACGGCGCGGATACGGTCGAGGCAGGCGGCGGCGCGATCACCGAGCGGGTGCATGCGCTGGCGCGCATTCATCGTTCGATGACCGCGTATCCCGAACTGGTGGCCGGAGACGGGCGCTATTGCACGGTGCTGATGAACGCGTTCGGCGGGCAGGTCGTCGGCAAGCTCGGCGCCGATGCGTGCTACGGGATCGGCGTGCGCGCGTCGGAACATACGCGGGCGCTCGGCGCCGACGGCGCGCTGGGTATTTCGGTGAAGATCGAGGACGGCAATCTCGACGTGCTTTACAGGGTCGTCAGTGAAATCCTCGAGCGGCTGCAGATCGGCACGGCGGCGCAGCGTGCGCAACTAGCCGGTTTCCATCGGCCGCGGATGCTCAATACACAAGGTATCGAGATCGGGCACGCAACGTTCCCGTTCGAATTGCAGCAAGCCTGAGCGGTGCTTTCGCGCCGATGCGGCCGGCCTGCCGGGCCGCGCATCGGCGTACGCCGCGTTTCGCGGCGGGTGTGAGCGTGTGCGCTACGCGTGCGCGCCGCGAATCTTCGTCAGCTCCACGTCCGACAACTCGCCGATATGCGCGAGGTGTTCCGCGAGAAAATCCTTCAGCACGCGCAGCTTCGCCGAGCTGCGCCGGTTCGCCAGATACGCGATGTAGATGAATTCGCCCGTGAGGCGGTTCTGCAGCCGGTAGCGCGGCAGCACGGCTTCGAGCCGGCCGCTCGCGAGCAGGTCGCGCACGAGCCAGATCTCGAACTCCGCGATGCCGAGCCCCGCGCAGGTCGCTTCGAGCAGCAGCTCCGAATGATCGGTGACGAGATTGCCGGCCGGCAGCACGCTGTGCTGCGCGTCGCCGTTCACGAGACTCCAGCGCGGATCGCCTTCGGGGTGCACGTAGCGCAGGCAGTTGTGGTGCCTGAGATCGTCGGGCGTCGACGGGCGCCCGCAGCGATCGAGATAGCCGGGCGTCGCGCACAGGATGCTGTCGTTGCGCGACAGGCGGTGGACGACCAGGTTGTCGAGGTAGTTCTCGCCTTCGTGAATGTCGAGATCGAAGCCGCCGGCAACGAGGTCGTTGTGGTTGTCGGTGAGCCGCACGTCGAGCTGGATCGTCGGATAGCGCGCGAGAAACGGCGCGACCAGCGGCGCGAGGTGGCGGCGGCCGAACGCGACCGGCGCGGTGAGCTTCAGCGGGCCGCTCGGCCGCGCATTCAGCTCGGCGACGACGCGCAGCGTGTCGTCGAGATCGGCGATCAGCGTGACGGCGCGTTCCAGATAGATGTGACCGGCTTCGGTCAGCGTGACGCTGTGCGTCGAACGATGCAGCAGCGCGACGCCGAGCGCTTCCTCGATCGCCGTCACCTTGCGCGCGACGGTCGACGTCGACACGTGCATCTCCTTTGCGACCGCTGAAAAACTCCCCGTTTCGACCACTCTCACGAACGCGCGCATCGCGCCGAGGTGATCGATGCCGGTTTCTCTCGCGCCTTTTTTCATTCGATTCTCGCTGTTGCGTCCCACGCAAAACCGATTTCGATAATACAGATGAGAGCTTGTTTTTGCAAAGGCATAGAATGCGAACCCGTCGCGTCGGGAAGCGGCGAACGACGCGCAGCGCGAGACATTCAGGCGGGCGGGATAGCGGATGACCGGCTCTACGTCGAAGCGGTTCTTTTAGTTAAACGAAGCATCCCGGCAGCGGCGCGCGACTGCATCGGTATGCAGCGCGCGAAAGCAGTTTCGACATGCCGAGCCGAAGTGTCGCGACGCTTGTAACGCGATGCGCGAGCGAGCGGCCGTGCACCGCGAGCAGCGACACGAACCGACGGCGCGCGGCTGCACTTGCATCGCGCTGAACGCGACCGTCGGCTGCACGCGCGCGGCAAGTTCCAGAAGTGCCCCCGCAACGGGGGCGATACATCAAGAAACGGAGACTCACGATGAAACACACCAGCGAGCGGCCGGCCGACACGGCCGGCGGCGCGGATTCCCGTCACGCCGATCCCGATGCGCTGTTCGCGTCGCATGAAGCCGGCTATGCGAAGCAGTTGAAGCCGCGGCACGTGCAGATGATCGCGATGGGCGGTGCAATCGGCACCGGCCTCTTTCTCGGCGCCGGCGGCCGCCTACAGAGCGCCGGGCCGGCGCTGGCGCTCGTGTATCTCGTCTGCGGCGTGTTCGCGTTCCTGATCATGCGCGCGCTCGGCGAGCTCGTGATGCACCGGCCGACCAGCGGCAGCTTCGTGTCGTACGCGCGCGAGTTCATGGGCGAACGCGCGTCGTTCGTCGCGGGCTGGATGTACTACCTGAACTGGGCGACGACGGGCATCGTCGACATCACCGCCGTCGCGATCTACATGAAGTACTGGGCCGTGTTCACGGACGTGCCGCAATGGGTGTTCGCGCTCGGTGCGCTCGGGATCGTGTCGGTGATGAACATGATCGGCGTGAAGGTGTTCGGCGAGATGGAGTTCTGGTTCTCGCTCGTGAAGGTCGGCACGCTGGCGGTCTTCCTCGCGGTCGGCGCGGTGTTTCTCGCGAGCGGCCATCCGGTTGCCGGCCAGATGCCGGGCCTTCACCTGGTCGCGGATCACGGCGGGATCTTTCCGCACGGCATCCTGCCGGCCGTGCTGATCGTGCAGGGCGTCGTGTTCGCGTATGCGAGCATCGAGCTCGTCGGCGTCGCGGCGGGCGAGACCGCCGATGCGCGCAAGGTGCTGCCGAAGGCGATCAACGGCGTGATGTGGCGCATCGCATTGTTCTACGTCGGCTCGGTCGTGCTGTTGACGCTGCTGCTGCCGTGGACCGCCTACAGCGCGCACGAAAGCCCGTTCGTGACGTTCTTCGGCAAGCTCGGCGTGCCGTACGTCGGCACGGTGATGAACGTCGTGGTGCTGACCGCCGCGCTGTCGAGCCTGAACTCCGGCCTCTATTCGACCGGACGCGTGCTGCGCTCGCTCGCGATGGGTGGGTCGGCGCCGCGCTTCGTGTCGCGGATGAACGCGCGCGGCGTGCCGTACGGCGGGATTTTGATCACGGTCGCGATCAACGCGATCGGCGTGCCGCTGAATTACGTCGTGCCAGCCCAGGCGTTCGAGATCGTGCTGAACATGGCGTCGCTCGGGATCATCACCACGTGGGGCTTCATCGTGATGTGCCAGATCCTGTTCCGCCGCGCGGTCGATCGCGGCGAGCTGAAGGCCGTGTCGTTCCGGATGCCCGGCGCGCCGTTCACGTCGTGGCTCACGCTGGCCTTTCTCGTCGGCGTGCTGGTGCTGATGGCGTTCGACTACCCGGGCGGCACGTGGACCGTCGCGACGATTCCGGTCGTCGTGCTTGCACTGGTCGTCGGTTGGAAGCTCGCGAAGCGGGGTGTCGCGCGCGAGCAGATGACTGCTTCGCACGCTCATGCGCGCACCGTCGCAGATCCCGCGCAGAACGCTTGACGGCACGCGCCGGGGGAGCCGGGCCGCTCGTGGGCCGGCTCCCCCGGCGCGGTCAGTTCAACCCGGTGCGTTCGCCGACCCACTGGCCGAAATCGCCGGCCATCTCCGCCGTCAGTTCGTGGCCGGCCGCGTACAGCCGCGTGTCGTGCGCGACGCCGAGCGCCGTGAGCTTCGTATCGGCCGTATCGGCCCACGAGACGGGCAGCTTGTCGTCGAAGCGGCCGTGCACGATCAGCGCATGAAGCGGGGCAAGCGCATCGCGCGGCGCGATCAGCGGATCGATTTCCGGCAGGATGCGCCCGCACAGTACGGCGAACGCGGTGACGTCGCCCGGCGACGTGAGCGCGACGCTCGCGCTCATGATGCCGCCCTGGCTGAAGCCGGCGATCACCGTCGGCAATGCGGGGCCTGTGCCGTCTTGTGCGCGGAGTGCGCGCAGCAGCGCGATCAGTTTTACGCGGCTCGCGTCTGCGCGGGCCGGATCGATTTCAGGGCCGTTCGGGCCGAACCGCACCGGAAACCACGCATGCTGGCCGGGGCCGAAGGTCAGCGGCGCGCGCAGGAACGCGATCTCGATGCGCGGATCGATCGCGCCGGCAACGTTCAGCAGGTTGGTTTCGTTGCCGCCGACGCCATGCAGCAGCAACAGGCGGGCGGCGGGGCGGCCGGCGGTCGGGCGCAGCCGGTACTGGAGGCCCGAATCGGGATCGGTGGTCAGCGGCAGGACGTCGGTCATCGCGTGGGTCCGGGAAAGGGGGGAGCAATGCGACAGTCTAGAGCGTGCCCGCGGCGAGGTGAATCGCCGTGGCGCGATTGATTGTTTCCTGATGGGAATCAATCCGATCGTGGTTTGTACCGGGGCTCGATCGCCGGTATCGCAATGCATGACGCGGGACGAAGATCGAAATGCCCGCTGGCGACAGGCCGATCGGACGACTCGTCTTTCTTGGGCGCCCCTGATAAAATAGATACATTTTGTAGATACAAGGGGCGTGAAGATGGATATTGCCAAAATCTTCAAGCATGGCGGATCGCAGGCCGTTCGGCTGCCGAAGGATTTTCGCTTCGAGACGACGGAGGTCCGGATTCGCCGCCACGGGGCGGCCGTCATCCTCGAGCCGGTGCCGCAAGATTGGGTGTGGTTGACACCGCTGATCGGTCCGGTCGACGCCGATTTCGAGGCTGCTGCAACCGCCCGGCAGGCCGATCAGGAGCGCCCGGGACTGGACGTGTTTGAATGAAGTTTCTGCTGGATACCAATGCGGTCATCGCCATTCTCAAAGGCGAGCCGGTCGTGCTGGCCCGATTGCGGCAGCATGAACCGGCCGATTTCGGGGTGCCGGCAATCGTCGCGCACGAGCTCTATTACGGCGCCTACAAAAGCCAGCGAATGGCTGCGAACGTGGCGCGTGTCGAGGCGCTTCAGTTGGAGGTCGTGACGTTCGACGCGGAAGATGCTCAGCATGCCGGCGCGATCCGCGCGCATTTGACGGCGGCAGGAACGCCCATCGGTCCGTATGATGCGTTGATCGCGGGGCAGGCGCGTGCGCGGCGGCTGGTGCTTGTCACGCATAACATGCGCGAATTCGAAAGCGTTCCCGGCCTTCAGGTCGAGGATTGGCTCGCAGGCGTGAACGAAAGCTGACTGCATTGCAGCCGCGCACCGACTGGAACAGAGTTCTTCGCGTCGAATCCGGTTCGCGAAGCGCTTGCGATCCTGTTTGCATCGATCCCGATATTTTTCGCCTCGATAGAAATAAACGGAATCAACTCGCGTGATAATGCGCAAACGTTTTACCGACATTCAATCAAATTGCTTTTGCGGAAAATAATAAAAGAATGAATATCCGCAGCATTGCCGGTTCGGCGAAGTGGGCGGTCGCACAAGCCTTGCAGGTCAGGGGTTAACGGCAAATCCACGAAATACTTTAGGATTTTTCGGCCGCAATTAATCATTTCATTTTCCTCAATGACCGATTGATTTTCGGTCATCGGACGGTCATACACCATCCCCGATAATTCGCCGCTCACATTCTTTCAATAGACCAAAGGGCGATCGAAGCCGGATCGCTGCGGGGAGCTGTACTCATGACCATCCGTCATCGCATTACGCTGCTAGTCGTCCTGACGTTCTTCGCGCTGTCCGCGATCGGCATCTATGCCGTGTACCAGACGCGCAAGAGCGCGTCCGAGGTGCGCCAGGTCACCCAGGGCATCGTGCCGAGCGCGCTCGCGTCGGCCGATCTCGTCGCCGATGTGAAGAACATCCAGATCGCGACGATGACGCTCGTCTACGCGCCCGACGCGAACACCGCCGCGCAGGCGCGCGACGAGCTGAAGGCGAAACAGGCCGCGCTGCGCGCCGCGCTCGACGTGCAGGCGAAATCGGCGGTCGGCCGCGCGCAGGAAGGCCTCGTCACGCAGGCGAAGGACAGCGCCACAAACTATTTCGCGGCGATCGACGACACCGTGAAGATGAAAGCCGACGGCAAGGCCGAGATGGCGCAGGCCTACCTGTTCGCGAACGTCGCGCAGTATCGCGACGAGCTCGAAAGCATCGTCGACACGCTGCGCGTCGAGAAGAACCGCCAGAAGGACGACGCGATCAACGCACTGAACGGGATGCTCGCGACGACGGCAACCGCGATCGCGGGCGTCGCGGGCGCGGTGATCGTGCTGCTGACCGCGCTCGGCTTCGTGCTGTATCGCCAGATCACGCGCCCGCTGATCGGCATGCAGACGGCGATGAGCGAGATCGCGACGAGCCAGGATTTCACGCGCCGCGTGCCGGTGGGCCGGATGGACGAAATCGGCCATTCGATCGTCGCGTTCAACGGAATGATCGAGAAGATCCAGGAGAACGCCGCGCAGCTCAAGCAAAAGACGGCCGACATCCAGGCGATGCTGCAGAACATGCAGCAGGGGATTTTGACCGTCGTCGAGGGCGGCGTCGTGCATGCGGAGTATTCGGCGTACCTCGAAACCATCTTCGAGACGAACGACATCGCCGGCCGCGACCTGATGGCGCTCGTGTTCGACGATTCGGCGATCGGCGCCGATGCGCGCTCGCAGGTCGACGCGGCCGTGCACGCGTGCCTCGGCGAAGACAGCATGAACTTCGAATTCAACGAACACCTGCTTGTCAACGAAGTCGCGAAGCGGATGCCGGACGGCCGCGAGAAATGGCTCGACCTGAGCTGGTCGGCGATCACCGACGAGACCGACACGGTCGTGCGCCTGATGCTGTGCGTGCGCGACGTGACGGAGATTCGCGAGCTGACCGCGCAGGCCGGCGAGCAGCAGCGCCGCCTCGAGATGATCGGCGAGATCCTGTCGATCAGCCAGGACAAGTTCCACGACTTCGTGCACAGCGCGAAGGGCTTCCTCAGCGAGAACGAGCGGATGATCCGCCAGCACGAGCGCGCCGATCACTCGATCGTCGCGGCGCTGTTCCGCAACATGCACACGATCAAGGGCAACGCGCGCACGTACAGCCTGCAGCACCTGACGAACATCGTTCATGAAGCGGAGCAGGCATACGAAACGCTGCGCCGCGCGGATGGCGGCCCCGAATGGAACCGCGACGCGCTGATGGACGACCTGTCCCGCGTGCGCGAGGCAGTCGATCACTATGCGACGATCAGCGCGGTCACGCTCGGCCGCAGCGGCGAGCCGGTGCGGGCGGGGCCGACTACCTGATGGTCGAGCGCGCGCATATCAGCGAGAGCCTGCGCGTGCTCGACGGCGCCGATCCGGCGAACGCGGCCGACTGGCACGCGGCGCGCGATTCCGTGCGCCGCATGCTGAGCCAGCTCGGCACGCAGGGCATCGGCGACGCGCTCGGCGGCGTGATCGAATCGTTGCCGTCGCTCGCGGCCGAGCTCGGCAAGCCGGCGCCGGTCGTGCATATCGACAGCCATGGCCAACGCGTGCGCAGTGAGATCGGCGCGACGCTGAAGAACGTGTTCATGCACCTGCTGCGCAATTCGATCGACCACGGGATCGAGTCGTCCGAAGAGCGGCGCGCGGCCGGCAAGCCGGCATCCGGCACGATCGACATCGCGGTCGGCGTGGGCGGCGGCGAGCTGTGGTTCGTGCTCGGCGACGACGGGCGCGGCCTCGCGCTCGACCGGATTCGCGGCATCGCGCGCGAGCGCGGCTGGATCGATGCCGACGAAGCCGCGCTGTCCGACGACGCGGTGGCCGAGCTGATCTTCCGGCCGGGCTTCTCGACCGCGAATGCGGTGACCGAGGTATCGGGGCGCGGCGTCGGCATGGATGCCGTGCGCAACTTCCTGAAGCGCGACGGCGGTGACATCGCGCTGCGCTTCACCGACGATCGCGTCGGCGCGCCGTATCGCGCGTTCGAGACGATCGTGACGCTGCCGGCGCGCTTCGCGGCGGACGGCGCCGGTCACGGCGTGGCGCACGAGCGCGCACGCGTCGCGGATATCGGCGCGGCGGAGTGACGGAGTGATCGTGCAGGCGTGGATGATTCAGATTGCCGCCGCGCTGGCGGGTGGTTGCGTCGTCGCGGTGGCGGCGGCGATCGTGTTTCGCGTGACGCGCCGGCGGCTCGTCGCGAAGCTGGATGACGACATGGACGCATTGCGCGGCGCGCTCGACGCGGCCGACGCGCGGGCCGCAGACGCGGCGTCGGCCCATGCCGAAGCGGCCGACGCATGGGCGCAGCGCGAGGCGCAGCTGGAAGATGCGCTGGCGCGCGAGACGTCCGCGACCGGCACGCAGCGCGACGCGCTGCATGCGCTGTCGGCCGATCGCGCAGCGCTCGCGCAGCATGCGATGAAGATCGCCGACGAAGCCGCGCGCCTGCGCGGGCTCGCCGGCACGTTCGAGCGCTGGCACGAGCAGATGATCTCGCTGACCACGCAGAACCAGGACATGCGCGCGAAGAACCAGGAACTGTCGGCGATCGTCGCGCACGTGTCGATCGTGTCGCTGAACGCGTCGATCGAGGCCGCGCGCGCGGGCACCGCCGGGCGCGGTTTCTCGATCGTCGCGAGCGAGGTGCGCGGGCTGGCCGCGCGCTCGCAGCAACTGTCGAACAGCTATCGCGACAGCCTGAACCGCAACGATCTCGTGACGGCCGCGACGTTCCAGGACATCCAGGCCGGCGGCAAGATGATCACCGCCGCGCTCGCGACCGTCGAGACGCTGGCCGGGCAACTGCACGCGCGAATCGAAGGAGAGGCGGCGTGATCAGCGCGCAGGCCAGGGCCGGTTTCGAGCGGATCTTTTTCGATGCGGCGCGCACGCGGCTCGCGTCCGGCGGCGCGTGCGACATCCGGCCGTCCATGGCCGATGCGCAGGAACATGCGCGCACGCAGTCGCGATCGAAGCCGAAGGTGCCCGAACACGTCGCGGTGCTGACGATCTCGGCGCTGCGTTTCCGGCTGCTGCTCGCGCTGCGCTTCAGCGACGACGATCCGACGCGTCGCCATTTCGCCGGCGCGACGGCGGGCACGAGCGGCCAGCGGCCGCTGCCCGAGGCGTTCATGGAAGTCGCGAACCTGTGCTGCGGCGCGATCAACCAGGCGCTGACCGTGCCGTTTCCCGATCTTGGGATGTCGACGCCTTACCTGCTGAGCGGCGCGAGCATCGACTACCTGCCCGCGCTCGATCCCGACTACGTCGCCGCCTACGACCTGACGCTCGATGGCGACGTGCGGGTCGGCGCGACGCTGTGCGTGTGCGCGAACGCGCCGGTCGATTTCCACGTGCCGGAAACGGCTGCCGTGGATACCGGCGGCGAGCTCGAACTGTTCTGACCGACCCTGAGGAACCCGCGAGATGACCGAAGACCAACCCGTCAGCAAGGTGCTCGTGCTCGACGACAGCCGCGCGCATGCCGACGCGATCAAGCGTTTCTGCGACGAGCACAACTTGGTCGGCCTGACCGTGCGGCGCAACCGGCTGTTGAAGGTGCTGCGCTCGAACATCGATCTCGGCGCGATCCTGCTCGCCGAGGATTACGGCGGCTCGCCCGCCGAGAGCGCGATCATCGCGACGCAGATCGACGCGCTGCGCCCCGAGCTGCCGATCATCCTGCGCCGCGAATCGCTCGCGTCGCGCGACGGGCTGCCCGATGCGCTCGCGCGCGTCGCGTGCGCGGCGTACGTGGCCGACGACATGACGCCGCTCAAGCGCGCGATCGACGAATACCTGTTCGGCCGCGACTATCCGAACGCACTCGTGCGCGGCATCTCGGAGATCACCGAGGCGCGCATCGACAGCCTGTTCCAGGGCATGACGATCGAGCGCGACACGCCGTGCATCGTCCGCGACCAGATCATCTTCGGCGAAGTGTTCAGCCTGATCGCGCTCGAAAGCGCGTGGTGCCGCGGCTACATGCTGCTGCAGACCAGCGAGCAGCCGCTGCTCGACATGATCGGCGGCACGCGCGACGACGGCCGCGCGCCGGATTTCCGCGACGTGAACAGCGTGCTCGGCGAGCTGACCAACCTCGTGTGGGGCGCGTTCAAGAACCGCTATCTTGGCGACGCCGAGGCGCTCGCGCGCCATCCGGTGCAGGTGCCGCTCGTCGTCAATCACAAGCAGAAATTCATCTCGTTCGGCGGCGATTGTCCGCAGCTCTGCTTCAAGTACCGGATGACCGACCCGGCCTCGGGGCGCTCCGTCTGTCTCGATCAGCGTTTCGTGTTCAGCCTGAGCTGGTCGCCGGAGGATTTCCGCGAATCGGTGCAGGACGTGGGGCCGATGGTCGAATCGGGTGAACTCGAACTGTTTTGAATGTTGAAGTTGCAACAACGAAAGGGGAATACGGCATGGCAAAGATTCTGGTGGTCGACGATTCGGGCACGGTGCGCGACGAGGTCGCGGGCTTCCTGCGCAATCACGGGCTCGACGTCGCGACGGCCGTCGACGGCAAGGACGGGCTCGCGAAGCTCAAGGCGACGCCCGGCGTGCGTCTCGTGATCAGCGACGTGAACATGCCGAACATGGACGGCCTGACGATGGTCGAGAAGATCCGCGGCGAACTGGCGAACACGGCGGTCAACGTCGTGATGCTGACGACCGAAAGCAGCCCGGCGATGAAGGAGCGCGGCAAGGCCGCCGGCGTGAAGGGCTGGATCGTGAAGCCGTTCAAGGGCGACGCGGTGCTCGACGCGCTGAAGAAGCTCGCCGGCTGACGCGCGCCGCGCCGCTGCGGGCCGGCTGCCGGTTCCGCATTCAGCGTTGCGGTTCGGGTTGCGCGGCCGTCGCGTCGCCGGTCGCATCCGGCGAGCGCGGTGCGGGCGTCTGCCATTGCACGACGATCATTCCCGCGAAGATCAGCGCGACGCCCGCGATGCGGCCGGGCGTCGCGAGCCGCTGCGGCAGGCCCATCAGCCCATGGTGGTCGATCAGCAGCGACGCGAGCATCTGCCCGGCGACGACGCAGACGATGAAGGTCGTCGCGCCGAGCCGCGGCGTCAGGATCAGCGCGAGCGTGATGTAGATCACGCCCGCGAGGCCGCCGAGCCACATCCACAGCGGGCGCTGCAGCGCCTCGCCGATGAGCGGCGCGTTCGCGCGGGTGGCCAGCAGCACGGGCAGCACGGCGAGCAGGCTGACCGTCAGCGACGCGACGCTCGCCCACAGCGGGTGGCCGAGCGCGCGCCCGAGCGCGGCATTGCTGCCGCCCTGCAGCGGCACGAGCGCGCCGGCGACGAAGGCCGCGAGAGCGAGAGCAAGGGTGGTGGGGGAAAGCGAAGTCGGCATCGTGGTCGGTCATGAAAGGGTGTCGAAACGATTGTCATCCATTAAGATGGCGAATGGAAATTCGTCTTTCGGATGCTTCATATTCGCGTCATGAATAATCTGGCTCGTATCGACCTCAACCTGCTCGTCACGCTGCATGCGCTGCTGAGCGAACGCCACATTTCGCGCGCGGCGGTGCGGCTGCACAAGAGCCAGCCGGCCGTGAGCCATGCGCTCGCGCGGCTGCGCGAGATCTTCGGCGATCCGCTGCTGGTCCGGCGTGCGGGCCGGCTCGAACTGACGGCACGCGCGAACGAGCTGGTCGAACCGCTGAACGACGTCCTCGGCCGGCTTGGCGCGCTGATCGAGCCGCCGGCGTTCGATCCGTCGGCGGCCGCGCGCGTCTTTCGCATCGCGATGTCCGACTACGGCGCGCGGATCGTGCTGCCGGCGCTCGTGAAAACGCTGCGCGCCGACGCGCCGGGCATCGAGCTGATCGTGTCGCAGGCCACGCGCGAAGCGATGCGGATGCAGTTGATGGACGGCGAGGTCGATCTCGCGCTCGGTGTGCTGCCCGCGTTGCAGCGCGAACTGCATGCGCAGCCGCTGTTCGTCGAATCGTTCGCATGCGTGGCCGACGCGAGCGGCCTGCCGCGCCGCGGCGAACTCGCGCTCGACGCGTGGCTCGCACGGCCGCATGCGCTCGTCGCGATGCGGGACGGGATGGACAACGAGGTCGATCGCGCGCTCGCCCGGCTGCGGCGCGAGCGGCACATCGCGGTGATCCTGCCGTTCTGGGGTGTCGCGAACGACCTGATCGCCGGCACCGATCTCGTGCTGACCGTCGCGCGCCGCAACCTCGACCGCGTGCGCGACGATGCACGGCTGCGCGTGTTCGAACCGCCGTTCCCGATCGATTCGTTCGAGTTTGCGCAGCACTGGCATGCGAGGCGGCACGGCGATGCCGCGCACATCTGGCTGCGGCAGACGATCGCGCGGGTCGCGAGCGGGGAGTAGCGGCGCGGCTGTTCAGCCATTGGCAGCGAGCGGGAACCCGGCGTCCGGGCGGTCGGCATCCGGGTGGCCGGTCGCGACAAGCAACCGGCGTGACCCATGGTCCGGATGCGGCGAAGCCGCCGTTCGCGCGATCAATTTACAGCGTTCCGGAATATCCGTATCCTGCCTCGCAGCCGAGGGATGGCGTGCGTTCGCCAGGAACGCATCCAGTCCATATCGAACGACATCAAGAACGAGAGCGGTTCACGAACCGATGGCCACCATGGCAGTCGGCTGCGCGTGCGCGACGCCGCTGCCGGCCGTCTCGTCATTTCACCGGGAAATGCCAGCATGACAATCCGCTTCGTACCGTGGGCGATCGCGATCGGCACTGTGTTCGCAGGTGCTGCCGCGCATGCGGCAGGTACTGCGCACTCGCTTGATCAGGTGCCCGCGAAGCTCGCTTCGCCCGATGCGCGTGCCGCGTTCTCGCGCGACATGGGCAGCGGGCCTGACGCGGACGGTTTTGGCACGCGCCTGCCGCAGGGCTTCACGAAAGAGACGCTCGTCACTCAGCTTGCACCGGGCGAGGACCCGAAGCGCATCGTGCTGGTCGGTGCGAAGCCTTGGCCGCAACGTCCGGGTGCGTTCGTCGCGATCGTCTGTGCGGCGGCGAGCGACGCACTCGCGCGCCAGGCGCTGCAATTCCGTGCGCCGAGCGATTGTGACGGTTATGGGCGCGGCGCCTATGCCGGCACCGTGCAGGGGCTGGTCTGGCTGGGCGTGTTCGAGCGCGGCCCGGACGGTGCGCCGCGCCTCGTCGCACGCACCGAACAGCCGCTCGGTCAGGCGACCGACTGGAGCAACACGAATCTCGAAAAACCCGACGATCTCGAACAGGAGCAACAGGCCGGCGATCTCGCGTTGCAGCCCGAGCAATGGTCGCGATTCGATCTCGCGCCATATGGGCTGCGGGCCGGCGACGCGGCGTTCGGCATACGGGCGGGCTGGTCGATCGGCTATGCGGGCGGCGGCGCATCGTTCGAGGCGCTGTACCTGCTTCGGATCGACGGCAATGCGCTGCGCGTCGTGTTCGCGCAGCCGATGATGTTCTACCGGAACATCGCCGGCGATTGGCATCCCGACGGCACGCGCGATCACGACATCACCGAAGGCAGCAATGTGCTTAACGTACTGTCGACATCGACGGATGGTTTTCACGACCTGCAGCTACGCGAGCGCGGCGGCAAATGGCGCCGGACGTTTCGCTGGTCGGCGCGTGATGGCAGGTATCTGCCGCGCTGAAGTGACGCGGCCTTTGACAGCCATGCGCGTCGAACGTGACGGAGGAATCCGGCATGGCGGTATTCAAGGCCCGCGTAGCGTTGCTCACAGGCGCGCTTCTGCCGATCTCGGCTGGCGCGCAATTTACAGCGCGCAGCGATGTCCGTATCCTGCCGGATGCCGAGGGCGGCGTGCCTGCGCGTCATGCGCATCACGTCCGGCATCCATGACAATCAGGAACCGGATTCCAATGAAAATCAAAATCGATCGGGCGTCGCTCGTGCGCGGCGCACGCGCGGCGCTCGCGGCCACGCCGGCTGTCGGGTGCGCGAGCACCGGGCGGCAGTCACGCCCGTAGGGCCGGCGCGATGGCCTCCGAATCGGCGCGCGCCGCCAGGCAGCACACGGAGATGCAGATCTTCAAGGGCATCGTGTTCACCATCGCGGGCACGTGCATGCTGATCGGCGTCTGCATGTGGGCGCAGTCGACGCGCGAATTCCTGCGGATATCGATCGTCGTGCCGGGCCGCGTCATCCACTTGAACGCGGGCCCCCATCATCCGGAGATCGCGTTCACCACGCTCGCGGGCGAGCACGTCGAATATCCGCAGGGCGGCGAAGTCAGCGTGCAGGACGGTGCGACGGTCGAGGTGCGTTACTCGCCGGATGCGCCCAGGATGACTGCGCGGATGAACACGTTCGGCGCGATCTGGGGCGGGGTGCTGACCCTCGGCGCGATGGGCGCCGTTTTTTTCCTCGGCGGCGCCGGGCAGCTGTGGTCCGGCGTGCGTGCATGGCGCAGCGCCCGCGTGCGCGATTGAGCGCGGGCGCCGCGCGGCTGGACGTCGCGCGGAATCTGGAGGACCATTTATCGGTATGCCGCCGGCGGGCGTGTGCGATAGCCGCCCGTTCGTGCGGCCCCGAATCCCGCCGATCCTCGCCGAGCCGAACATCATGGAACCCGATCACGACACTGCCGAGCCGATCCTGTTGCGCGACGCGCACGACGGCGTCGTCACGCTGCGCCTGAACCGACCGCAGCAGTTCAACGCGTTGTCCGAAGCGATGCTGGCGAGCCTGCACGATGCGTTCGACACGCTGGCGGCCGATCCGCATGTACGCTGCGTCGTGCTGGCGGCGCAGGGCAAGGCGTTTTGCGCGGGCCACGATCTTCGGCAGATGCGCAGCAAATCCGAACTCGACTACTACCGCACGCTGTTCGCGCAGTGCAGCCGCGTGATGCTCGCGATGCGCGCATTGCCGGTGCCGGTGATCGCGCGCGTGCAAGGCATCGCGACGGCGGCCGGCTGCCAGCTCGTGGCCGCATGCGACCTCGCGATCGCGGCCGATACCGCGCGCTTCGCGGTTTCGGGCATCAACGTCGGGCTGTTCTGCTCGACGCCGGCTGTCGCATTGAGCCGCAACGTCACGGCGAAGCGCGCGTTCGACATGCTCGTGACCGGACGTTTCGTCGATGCGGCGACGGCCGCCGCGTGGGGGCTCGTCAACGAGGCCGTACCGGAGGACGCGCTCGACGCGGCCGTCGCGCGCAAGGTCGCGGAGATCGTCGCGAAGAGTCCTGCCGCCGTGCGGTACGGCAAGCAGATGTTCTACCGCCAGCGCGAGTTGCCGCTCGACGACGCCTACGCGTATGCGGGCGACGTGATGGCGCGCAACATGATGGAAGAGGATGCGGGCGAAGGGATCGACGCGTTCCTGGAGAAGCGCAAGCCGACGTGGCGTTCGTAGCGCGCCGCAGGGTGGGCGCGTTCGGCGCAGCGGAAGGGCCGTTACGCGTTTTCGCCGGCCCGGGTTCGTATTCGCCGAAAAGCAAACGGGCCGCCCGAGGCGGCCCGCACATGAAGCGGCACACGCGGCGACGCGCCGCCGTGTCGACCTCAGCGCCCGTAGCTTCCCGTGCGCAGCGCCGGCTCCATCGTCGACGCGCCGGGCGGCACGATCACGACCGGCACGCGGCGCGCGAGCGCGCACATCAGCTCGTAGCCGATCGTGCCGCTGGCTTGCGCCACATCGTCCACCTTCACCTGGTCGCCCCACAGCTCGACGCTCGAGCCGATGCCCGCGTTCGGGCACGGCGTCAGGTCGACGGTGAGCATGTCCATCGACACGCGGCCGACGACGCGCGTCATCACGCCGTCCACCGCGATCGGCGTGCCGGTCGGCGCATGGCGCGGATAACCGTCGGCGTAACCGCACGCGACGACGCCGATCCGCATCGGCTGGTCGGCCTTGAAACGGCGGCCGTAGCCGACGGTTTCTTCCGGCGCCAGCGTCTGCACGCCGATGATCTTGCTCGTCAGCGTCATCGCGGCCATCAGCGGCGTGTCGGCGATATGCCGTGACGCGCCCGTCGGCGATGCGCCGTACAGGATCGTGCCGGGCCGCACCCAGTCGCGGTGCGCGCGCGGATGCCACAGCACGGCCGCCGAATTCGACGCCGAGCGCTCGCCCGGAATCCCCGCCGTGGCCGCATCGAACTGCTCGAGCTGCCAGTCGACTTCGCCTTCGTCGGCGTTCGCGAAGTGCATCATCAGCGTGATCTTGCCGATCGACGGTGCGCTCGCCGCACGCTCCCACGCGGCGCGGAAAACGTCGGGCCGGTAGCCGAGGCGGTTCATCCCCGAGTTCATCTTGAGCTGGATGGCGATCGGCTGCTGCGGCTTCGCCGCGATCAGCAGGTCGAGCTGTTCGTCGCAGTGCACGGCCACCGTCAGCCGGTGACGATCGGCCAGCTCGACGTCGGCCGGCTCGAAGATTCCTTCGAGCAGCAGCACGGGTTTGTCCCAGCCGAGCTCGCGCGCGCGCACGGCTTCGTCGAGGTCGAGCAGCGCGATGCCGTCGGCGGCAGCGAGGCCCGGGTAGATGCGTTCGATGCCGTGACCGTATGCGTTGGCCTTGACCACGGCCCACACGCGCGATTGCGCGGCGGTGCGGCGGATGAAGTCGAGGTTGTGGCGGACGGCGTCGGGGCGGATATGGGCGACGATGGGACGGGGCATGACGATGGCTCGGGTCGGATGTCGTTCGGCGCGCGGTGGCGCGACAAGGTGTGGCAGGCTGACGCGTCATTGCGCGCCAAGCCAGTGTCGAGCGCTATCTTATTGGTGTTCGACCAGTTTTAATTAACGTATTTATCGACGATTTGGTGGAAATTTGTGTGGTGGATCGCTCTAGCTGCGGCCGTCGGCGAGATGCGCAGCCGAGTCCCTCGTCTAGAAAACCGGTGCACGAACAGCACGGCGCAATGCTAAGCTCTCGACGATCTTGTCATTGAGCAATGTAATCATAAAGGAGGAGACTTTGATGACGACGTCCCAGCTGTGCCTGTTCATCGTGGCGCTGTTGCCGTTCCCGCTGACGTTCCTGGCCAAGGCGCGCAAGGGCTACGACAACCGTGCGCCGCGCGACTACCTGGCGAAACTCGAAGGCTGGCGCGCGCGGGCGCAGGCCGCGCACCAGAACGCATGGGAAGCGCTTGCGCTGTTCACGGCCGCGTTGGTCGTCGCGTGGCACAACGGCGCGAACGCGCACCACGTCGACCAGCTTGCGATGGGTTTCGTCGCGATCCGCGTCGTCTATACGCTGATGTATCTGCTGAACTGGGCGTCGCTGCGTTCGCTCGTGTGGTTCGGCGGGATGGCGTGCGTCGTCGCGCTGTTCTTCGCCGCGCCGTAACCGGCCGGTAGGCAGCCGAGGCCGGCGCATGCCGGCCTGCGCGCCGCGCCTAAGCGCCGCCCGCGCCGCGCGCGTGACTGTCGTTGGATGCGGACGCAACGATTTTCGTGACGAACGGCGGTGCGTCCGCTTCGCGGCGCAGGAACGCGATCAACGGATCGAGCAGCCGGTGCCGCGTCGACGGATGGCGGCGCAGCACGAAGCGCCACGACGCATCGCGTTCGAGGCCGGGCACCAGCGGCACGAGACGCCCGCTGCGCAGCTCGGGCTCGATCAGCGGCACGCGGCCGAGCGCGATGCCCGCGCCGCCGACCGCCGCGCCGATCACCTGGCTGAAACTGCTGTAGCGCACGATCTTCGTTTCGAAGTCGCCCGGCAGGCCGAATGCCGACGCCCAGTTGCGCCAGTCGATCTCGGGGCTGTCCTCGTGCATCTCCTGCAACAGCCGCGAGCGGCACACGTGCCCCGATGCGTACGGATACAGCTCGGGGCTGCATACCGGGAACACGGTTTCCTGCATCAATACGTCATCGTCGGCCCGCTGCCGGTGCGCGGGCACGTGCACGATCGCCAGATCGACGCCGCTGCGCGCGAAATCCGGTTCGTCGTCGAGCACGACGGCATGCAGCGGGGTTTCGGGGTGAAGTGACGAGAATTCCGCGAGACGGCGCGCGAGCCACATCGACGAAAACGGCGCGTTGGCGGAAACGGTCAGTCGTTGTGCGGTGCCGCGAATTTCGGCGCACGCGTCGGTCAGGCGCGCCAGCGCGTCGCTGACGGCCGGCAGCAGGCGAGCGCCGGCCGGCGTGAGGCTGATGCCGCCGAGCCCCGTGCTGCGTTCGAGCAGCCGCGCGTTGAGCGATTCCTCGAGCGCGCGGATCTGGTGGCTGACCGCGCTCGTCGACACGTTCAGCTCGGCCGCCGCGCGCGCGAATCCGCCGAGGCGGACGGTCGCCTCGAAAGCTCGCAGTGCGCTAAGGGGAGGAAGGTGCGACATGCGGGGTATTGTAGTTGACTCAACACCCGTTGAAAAATCATCTTTTGCCGCGCGCGGGCGGCGCGGGTAGCCTCGATCCGGTCAATAAAAACCGTAACGAAACACCGACCGGAGGGCTTCATGTATTTCGACCGACGACTATGGGCAATGATGGCGGGACTGCGCTGGCGGGTGGCCGCCGCCGTCGCGCTCGGGCTGCTCGCGATGGGTGTCGGCATTCTGCGTTTCGTCTTTCTCGGCCGCGTGCTGGCGCTCGTTTTTTCTGGCGCGCCGGCGCGCAGCATCGGCGAAGCCGTCGTTGCAACGGCGGCCTGCGTGCTGCTGCGCGCATGGCTCGACCATCGCCGCACGGTGCTCGCACAACGGACGGCCGGGCGCGTGCAGGCCACGCTGCGCGCACGGCTGTTCGACCGGATCGCCGCGCTCGGCCCCGCGTGGTTCAGCGGCGAACGCACGGGCGGCGTGATGCTGGCCGTCGTCGACGGCGTCGAGCAGTTGCAGACTTTCTTCGGCGTCTACCTGCCGCAGCTCGTGATCGCCGCGTGCGCGCCGGTGATGATCTTCGCGGTGCTCGCGTGGTGGGACGTGCCGACGGCCGCGATCCTGCTGGTCGCAGCACTCGTCACGCTCGCGCTGCCGCAGCTCGTGCATCGCGCCGACCGGCGCGCGGCGCTCGCGCGCTCGACCGCATTCAAGGCGTTCGGCGAAGAGTTTCTCGACGCGGTGCAGGGCTTGCCGACGCTGAAGGCGTTCGGGCAGAGCAGCGCGTTCGGCCGGAAGCTGGCCGACAAGGCGCGCGCGCTGTCCGGCAGCACGTTCTGGGTGCTCGCGCTCGGCCTGCTGACACGTCTCTTCACCGATCTCGGCACGGGCCTCGGCGCGGCCGCGGCGATCGCGGTCGGCGCATGGCGCGTGCGGCATGGCGACATGAGCCTCGAGGCGCTGCTGATCGTGCTGATGGCCGGCAGCGAAATCTTCCGGCCGCTGCGCGACCTGCGCGCGGTGCTGCACCAGGGGATGATCGGCCAGTCGGCGGCGAATGCGATCCACGCGCTGCTCGACGCGGGCAGCCAGGCGCCGGCAGCGCAAGCGCCGCGCGTGCCGGCCCTGCGGCCTGAGATCGCATTCGACGACGTCAGCTTTGCTTATCCCGGCCGCCGCGCGGACGCGCATGCGCCGCTGCGTTTTTCCGTTCGCGAAGGCGAAACGGTGGCGATCGTCGGCCCGAGCGGCGCGGGCAAATCGACGATCGTGCGCCTGCTGCTGCGCCAGCATGATGCGCAGGGCGGCGCGATCCGCATCGGCGGCCATGACGTACGCGCGCTCGACGCCGACCAGGTGCGCGAGATGATCGCGGTCGTCGCGCAGGATGCGACGCTGTTCGACGGCAGCGTTGCCGACAACCTGCGGCTGGGCCGCCCCGACGCGAGCGACGCGGACATGATCGCGGCCGCGCGCGCCGCCAACGCGCACGATTTCATCTCGGCGCTGCCCGACGGTTATGCGACACGCATCGGGGAACGCGGGCTGATGCTGTCGGGCGGCCAGCGTCAGCGCATCGCGATTGCGCGTGCGCTGCTGCGCGATGCGCCGATCCTGCTGCTCGACGAGGCGCTGTCGTCGGTCGATGCGGAGAACGAAGCGCTGATCCAGCAGGCGCTCGACCGGCTCACGCGCGGGCGAACGACGCTCGTGCTCGCGCACCGGCTGTCCAGCGTGATCGGCGCCGATCGCATCCTCGTGCTCGACCAGGGGCAGGTGGTCGACGAAGGAACGCACGCGGTGCTGATCGCGCGCGACGGTCCGTATCGACGGTTGATGGGGCCGCAGCTGGAAGCGGTTGCCGAAACCGTCGGCGCGGCGGCGACGGCGGGCGCGACCGCGCGCGCGTCGTCGGGGCCGCAGGTCAGGCCGCTGAACGACGATGCGGCGACGATCGGCTGGCCGGAAACCCTGCAGACGCTGCTGCGCTTCGTGCGGCCGTGGAAGGGCAAGGTCGCGCTGACCGTGCTGTTCGGGATCGGCCGCGTGCTCGCGTTCATCGGCGTCGGCGTGATCGGCGCGATGGTGGTCGGCACGGTGTCGGCCGGGCATGCGAGTCCCGCGCTCGTCGCGGCGCTGCTCGTGATCGCGCCGGTGGCGGCCGTGCTGCATTGGCTCGAATCGTGGCTCGCGCACGACATGGCTTACCGGCTGCTCGCGGAAATGCGCATCGCGCTGTTCGCGACGCTCGAACGCCTCGCGCCGGCCGGGCTGCTGCGCCGCCGTTCCGGCGATCTCGTCGCGCTCGCGACGCAGGACGTGGAGACCGTCGAATATTTCTATGCGCACACGCTCGCGCCCGCGTTCGTCGCGGTGCTCGTGCCGGCCGGCGTGCTGGTGCTGCTGGCGTCGGTCGCATGGCCGCTCGCGCTCGTGCTGCTGCCGTTCCTGCTGTGGGCGGGCCTGGCGCCCGTGCTGGCGCGGCGCGACGTCGACCGGCTCGGCACCGGCGCGCGCGAAGCGCTCGGCCAGCTCGGCGCGCACCTGACCGAGACGATCCAGGGGCTCGCGGAACTGACCGCGTTCCAGGCGATCGCGCGTCGGCGCGACGCATTCGTCGCGCAAGCCGATGCGTACCGCAAGCAGCGCGCGAAGCTGCTCGACGATCTGTCGTCGCAAAGTGCGGCACTGGAAATCGCGAGCGGGCTCGGCGGTCTTGCCGTCGCGGCGCTCGGCGCGTTCCTGTGCGCGCGCGGCGGATTCCCGCGTGAATCGTTGCCGCTGCTGGTGCTGGTCGCGGTGGCCGCGTTCATGCCGGTTGCCGAAATCGGCCAGGTCGCGCGCCAGCTTGCCGATACGATTGCGTCGACGCGCCGGTTGCGCGCGCTGGAGAAGGAGCCCGTGACCGTGACGGACGGCACGCAGCCGATGCCCGGCGATTCGGCCGTGCGTTTCGAGAGCGCCCGTTTCACGTATCCGGGCCGCAGCGTGCCCGCGATCGACCACGTGAGCTTCGAGGTGCCGCCCGGCAGCACGGTCGCGCTGGTCGGCGCGTCGGGCGCCGGCAAGTCGACGGTCGCGAGCCTGCTGCTGCGCTTCTGGGATCCGCAGCAGGGTCGCGTGACGCTCGGCGGCGTCGATCTGCGCGACCTGCGGCTCGACGATCTGCGGCAGCACATCGCGCTGGTCGCGCAGGATACCTACCTGTTCAACGACACGCTGGAGGCGAACATCCGGCTCGCCGCGAACGACGCGTCCGACGCGGACGTCCAGCGCGCGATCGATCAAGCGGCGCTCGGCGAATTCGTCGCGCGGCTGCCGGACGGGCTCGCGACGCGCGTCGGCGAGCGCGGCGTGCAGTTGTCGGGCGGCCAGCGCCAGCGCATCGCGATCGCGCGCGCGTTCCTGAAGGATGCGCCCGTGCTGATCCTCGACGAGGCGACGTCGCATCTGGACACGATCAGCGAGCAGCAGATCCGCGCGGCGCTGGAAGACCTGATGACGCAACGGACGTCGATCATCATCGCGCACCGGCTGTCGACCGTGCGCAATGCCGACATGATTCTCGTGATCGAGCAGGGCCGCGTCATCGAGGCCGGACGTCATGCGGAACTGCTGGCGCGGCAGGGCGCGTATGCGCGGCTGGTGTCGCATCAGGCGAGCGGGGTGGCGGCGTGACGGACCGGCGATCGCCGCCGCATCCGGTGTTGTCGGGATATGGCTATTGACAACATATGTTGTGTGATTGTCTAATTCTTCATCGCGTGTTGCGGTGACACCGGCGGCGGCCGTTCCGGCATCATTGGACGGGCCGCGCCAGCCGGGTGCGCGCCACATGCCACCGGAATCCGACCCTTTCGCACGACATGCCGCTTTCCCTTTCTCCCGTCATCGCCGGCGCGCCGTTCGACATCGGCGTGCGCCTCGGCGCGCTCGCCCGTCCCGTGTTCGACGCATACATGCAGCAGAGCAGCGCGTGGCAGGCCGTGCGCCGCTGGCGCGGCCATCCGTTCGTCGGCGCGCTGCGGCAGGCCGCACTGGCTGCGTACCCCGACCTCGTCGCGGAACTGGACGGGATCGCGGCGGGCGTCGGCTGGCCGTCCGAGGACATCTTCCTGTGGAACTGCCGCGGCGAGCTGATCCACAACGCGCCGGACGGCTGCACGACGCTTGCCGCACGCAATGCAGACGGCACGCGCTGGATCGCGCACAACGAGGACGGCGATCCGTTCCTGCGCGAGCGTTGCCTGCTCGTCGACGTGCAGCCTGCGGGCAAGCCGGGCTTCATCAGTTTCTATTACCCCGGCTCGCTGCCGGGGCATACCTTTGCCGCGAACCGCGCGGGCATCGCGCAGGCGATCAACAACCTGCGGATCGGGACGCCCGCGCCGGGCGTGCCGCGGATGATCCTCGCGCGCGCCGTGCTCGATGCGACGACGCTCGACGAGGCAGCGGACGTGCTGCGCGCGAATGCGCGCGCGAGCGGCTTCCACCATACGCTCGGCGCGACTGGCGACACGCGGCTCCTGAGCATCGAGGCGAGTGCCGCGCGCTGCTCGGTCGTCGACGTGGCGCGACTTGCTGGTCACGCGAACCATCTCGTGCATCCCGGCTGCGAAGCGCAAGCGCAGATCGTCACGCAATCGTCGGCCGACCGCCAGCGGCGCGTCGATGCACTGACGCCCGGCATCGACACGATCGACGAAGCCGCGCTGCTGCGCGTGCTCGGCGATCGCGCACCGGAAGGGCTGCCGATCTATCGCGACGACCCGGCCGACCCCGACGACGAGAACACGCTGGCAACCGCGGTGTTCGCGATCGGCGCGGCGGCGATCGATTTCAGCATTCACCAACACGGCACGCAGCGCTTCGCGACGCGCATCGTGCCGTCCGGACGCGCGCAGCGCGCATCCTGATCCATGAGGCAACGCATGACGACCGTTTTTCATCGCGCCCCGCGCGCTACCTTGCCCGTCGCAGTCGCGGGCGACGGCATCGAGATCATTGACTCGACCGGCAAACGCTATATCGACGCATGCGGCGGCGCGGCCGTGTCGTGCCTTGGCCACAGCAACCAGCGCGTGATCGACGCGATCAAGCGGCAGGCGCAGCAACTCGCGTACGCGCACACGTCGTTCTTCACGACCGACGTAGCCGAGGAACTCGCCGACCGGCTCGTCGATGCCGCGCCGGCCGGCCTCGAGCACGTGTATTTCGTGTCGGGCGGCTCCGAGGCGGTCGAGGCCGCGCTGAAGCTCGCGCGCCAGTATTTCGTCGAAAAGGGCGAGCCGCAGCGCCGCCATTTCATCGCGCGGCGCCAGAGCTATCACGGCAACACGCTCGGCGCGCTCGCGATCGGCGGCAACGCATGGCGGCGCGAGCCGTTCCTGCCGCTGCTGATCGAAGCGCATCACGTGAGCCCGTGCTACGCGTATCGCGATCAGCTCGCGGGCGAAACCGACGAAGCGTATGCGCAGCGTCTGGCGGACGAGCTCGAACGGAAGATCGTCGAACTCGGCGCGGAAAACGTCGCGGCGTTCGTCGCGGAAACGGTGGTCGGCGCGACGGCCGGCGCGGTGCCGCCGGTACGCACGTACCTGAAGAAGATTCGCGCGGTGTGCGACAAGTACGGCGTGCTGCTGATTCTCGACGAGATCATGTCGGGGATGGGGCGCACTGGTTACCTGTACGCGTGCGATGAAGACGGCGTCGCGCCCGACTTGCTGACGATCGCGAAAGGGCTCGGCGCGGGTTACCAGCCGATCGGCGCGACGCTCGTCAGCGACCGCATCTACCGGACGATCGTCGACGGCTCGGGTTTCTTTCAGCACGGTCACACGTACCTCGGCCACGCGACCGCATGCGCAGCCGCGCTCGAAGTGCAGCGCGTGATCGCCGAAGAAAGGCTGCTCGACAACGTGAAGGCGCGCGGCGAGCAACTGCGCGCGTCGTTGCGCGAGCATTACGGCACGCATCCGCATGTCGGCGACGTGCGCGGGCGCGGGCTGTTCGTCGGCGTCGAGCTTGTGCGCGATCGCGACAGCAAGGCGACGTTCGATCCCGCGCTGAAGCTGCATGCGGCGGTCAAGCGCGAAGCGATGCAGCGCGGGCTGATGGTGTATCCGATGGGCGGGACAATCGACGGCGTCCACGGCGATCACATCCTGGTCGCGCCGCCGTTCATCTGTACCGCGCAGCAGATCGATACGATCGTCGAGCGGCTGTCGGGTGCGATCGACGCGGCGCTCGCGTCGGCCGGCGCATGACGGCATCGATGCACTGAACCTCACCGAATCTCACCGGATCATCGTCATGACGAACAGACTGCCGCCTTTCGATCCCGCGTCGGCCACCGACGAACAGAAGGCCGTGCTGGCCGACATCCTCAGCGGCCCGCGCGGCAACCTGAACGGGCCGTTTCTCGGCTGGATCGCGAGCCCCGAACTGGCCCAGCACGCGCAGAAGCTCGGCGCGTTCTGCCGCTACCGCACGGGGCTGCCGCTGCGGCTGTCGGAGCTCGCGATTCTCGTGACGGCCGCGCGCTGGCGCTCGCAGGCCGAGTGGCACATCCACCATCCGATCGCGCTCGACGCGGGCGTGCCGGCCGCGACGGCCGACGCGATCCGGCGCGGTGTCGCACCCGCATTCGAGTCGGACGACGATGCGCTGATCCATGCGTTCGCGAGCGAGTTGTACGACACGCGGCGTGTCAGCGACGCGACGTTCGCGCGCGCGGAAGCGCGCTTCGGTCACGAAACCGTCGTGAACCTCGTCGCGCTGCTCGGCTACTACGCGCTCGTCGCGATGACGCTGAACACGTTCGGCATGCGCGCGCAAGGGCAGACCGAGTTGCCGTTTCCGGAGTAATTGCGGCGCGCCGGGGTGCCCGAATGATGTCGGCGATACGTCTGACGTTCGCATCGCCGACATCAATGCAACCAAATGTATTCGTAGGGGATCATCGGCCGATGGCCGCGTATGATGGCTTGTTCACGTCGCAATGATCGGTGAGCAAGCATGACGAGTACCCGCAAGACCTTGATGATCGCCGGAGGGCTCCTGGTAGCCGCCGCCGGCACCGCGTACGTGATGCTCCTGCGCGCGGACCATCGTGCGATCGAAGACGCCGGCATCGGCGATTCTGCCGCGCCCGTTGTCGCGGCGCCCGCGAGCAACGATCACGCCGTGCAGGGCGCCATCGCGCCGCCGGCCCCGGCTGCCCGCGCCGGAACGGTGCCGCAACCGGCGGCCGTGCCGCCGCCACCTGCACCGACAGCCCCCGCGCGCGTCAGCGCCGCACCTGCATCCGTCCCCGCCGTTCCGGTCGTCAGCGAGAAAGCGCAACCTGTGACGAAGCCGCTCGCGCCGCCGCCGAAGGTCAACGTCGTCACGGTCGATGCGCAGGATTCGACCCCGCCTGCCGCGCCCGCGCAGGCGACGCAACACGCGTCGCGCAAGCGCGACGGCCTCGAGCGTCACGCGGCCGGAACGACGGCCGCAACGAAATCCGAAACGCCGGAGACGGCCGCGCTCGTCAGGGAATCGGCGAAGCTCGATCCGTCGTTGCCGGCGCCGCCGATGTCGTCGATGCCGGCGAGTACCGGTTC
Organism: Burkholderia stabilis; assembly: GCF_001742165.1. NCBI lineage: Bacteria > Pseudomonadati > Pseudomonadota > Betaproteobacteria > Burkholderiales > Burkholderiaceae > Burkholderia > Burkholderia stabilis. The sequence goes on from NZ_CP016443.1 coordinate 207,346, forward strand.
GTATCGGCAGGGCGGTTCGGCGTCGGGATCGAATCCCGTTGCTGCCGCGATGACCGAGCAACTGGTCAGGGAATCGAGCAATTTGAAGTCGCAAGCATTGTCGCCGGCGAACGGCGGCCCGGCCGCGACCAAGTAACCGCGATCGGCGCCCGCTGTCGTGCGTTGCCGATCGGCTTTGGAATAAAAAGGACCCCGCACGCCGACCAAAGCATGCGGGGCCAAGAGAGACAAATCGTTGCGCCGTTGCGCGGCGTGCGTTACGCGGCGACCGCTTCCTCGGCTTGCGGCTGCGCAGCGGTGGCCGGCGTCGCATCCTGGCGGATCATGTAGTCGAATGCGCCGAGCGATGCCTTCGCGCCTTCGCCGACCGCGATCACGATCTGCTTGAACGGCACCGTCGTCACGTCGCCGGCCGCGAACACGCCGGGCACCGACGTCGCGCCGCGCGCATCGACGACGATCTCGCCGTGCTTCGACAGTTCGATCGTGCCTTTCAGCCATTCGGTGTTCGGTACGAGGCCGATCTGCACGAACACGCCTTCGAGCTCGACGCGCTTCGTTTCGCCCGAACGCAGATCCTTGTACACGAGCCCGTTCAGCTTGCTGCCGTCGCCGGTCAGCTCGGTCGTTTGCGCCTGCGTGACGATCGTCACGTTCGGCAGGCTGCGCAGCTTGCGCTGCAGCACTTCGTCCGCACGCAGTTGTGCGCCGTATTCGATCAGCGTGACTGCCTTCACGATGCCGGCGAGATCGATCGCGGCCTCGACGCCCGAGTTGCCGCCGCCGACCACCGCGACGCGCTTGCCCTTGAACAGCGGGCCGTCGCAGTGCGGGCAGTAGGCGACACCGCGATTGCGGTATTCGCGCTCGCCCGGCACGTTGATTTCGCGCCAGCGCGCGCCGGTCGCGAGAATGATCGTCTTCGCCTTCAGCACCGCGCCGTTCGCGAGGCGGATCTGGTGCACGTCGCCCGGAATCAGCGCGTCGGCGCGCTGCACGTCCATGATGTCGACGTCGTACTGCTTCACGTGTTGCTCGAGCGCGGTGGCGAACTTCGGCCCTTCGGTTTCCTGCACCGACACGAAGTTCTCGATGGCCATCGTGTCGAGCACCTGGCCGCCGAAACGCTCGGCGACGACGCCCGTCGCGATGCCCTTGCGCGCCGAGTAGATTGCCGCGGCCGCGCCTGCCGGGCCGCCGCCGACGATCAGCGTGTCGAACACGGGCCTGGTTTCGAGCGACTTCGCAGCGCGCGCGCTGGCACCCGTATCGAGCTTCGCGAGGATTTCCTTCACGCTGCTGCGGCCCTGGCCGAACGACGCGCCGTTCAGGAACATCGTCGGCACGGCCATGATCTGGCGCGACTCGACTTCATCCTGGAACAATGCGCCGTCGATCGCGACGTGACGGATGCGCGGGTTGATCAGCGACATCACGTTCAGCGCCTGCACGACTTCCGGGCAGTTCTGGCAGGACAGCGAGAAGTACGTCTCGAACGCGTAATCGCCATCGAGCGCGCGGATCTGTTCGATCACGTCGTCGTCGAGCTTGATCGGGTGGCCGCCGGTTTGCAGCAGCGCGAGCACGAGCGACGTGAATTCATGGCCCATCGGGATGCCGGCGAAGCGGATGCCGGCCGGCTTGCCGGGCTCGCCGATCGAGAACGACGGCTTGCGCTCGGCGTCGTCGCGGCGTTCGGTGACGGTCACGCGATCCGTCAGCGACGCAATCTCGTTCAGCAGCGCCAGCAGTTCCTGCGATTTCGCGCTGTCGTCGAGCGAGGCGACGAGTTCGATCGGGCGCGAGATTTTTTCGAGGTACGCTTTGAGTTGGTTCTTGAGATTGGCGTCGAGCATGGCGATTCGGATTCCGTATTGATGATTCTGGTCGGGCACGTCGTGCCGGAGGAGGGCGCGGGCCGCACGATGCGGCGGCCCGAATTCGTGTGTCTCGCGCGCCTCGTGCGAGGCGCGCGGAGCGATCGTCAGATCTTGCCGATCAGGTCGAGCGACGGGGTCAGCGTTTCCGCGCCGGGCGTCCACTTGGCCGGGCACACTTCACCCGGGTGCGCCGCGATGTATTGCGCAGCCTGCACCTTGCGCAGCAGTTCGCCTGCGTCGCGGCCGATGCCGTTGTCGTGGATTTCGCACAGCTTGATCTCGCCTTCCGGGTTGATCACGAACGTGCCGCGCAGTGCCATCCCTTCTTCCTCGATCAGCACGTCGAAGTTGCGCGACAGCGTGAGCGTCGGGTCGCCGATCATCGGGTACTTGATCTTGCCGATCGTGTCCGACGTGTCGTGCCATGCCTTGTGCGTGAAGTGCGTGTCGGTCGACACGCCGTAGATTTCGACACCCAGCTTCTGGAATTCCGCGTAACGGTCGGCGAGGTCGCCCAGCTCGGTCGGGCAGACGAACGTGAAGTCGGCCGGGTAGAACACGACGACGGACCACTTGCCCTTGAAGTTCTCTTCGGAGACGGGCACGAAGTCGCCGTTGTGGTATGCGGTTGCCTTGAACGGCTTGATTTGGGTGTTGATGATCGGCATCTGGTGATTTCCTTTGCGTCGGGAGTGAATGGAGTGATGCCAGTATCCGGGTTCACCCTGACTTTGGGAAATTGCTTGTTTCAATGCGAGGCATCGGGATTTTCTATCTGCTTCCGGCCCTTGATTGTGCGGGGTGTCAGCCTGTTCGTCCGACGAGGACGGGGCCCGCGCGCACGACAGGCGGCGGGTCCGACCTGTTCGTGCGTGCGGCGCGGATGCGGTGGAAGGAGAGCGCGTGGCCGCGTGAACCGATCCCGGTGGAAGCGGTGCTACGAGCGCCCGGATTGCATCGTGCCCGGTCAACTAGCTGATTTTCCGCCGGGCTACGCGCGGCACTTTCTGCTGCGGCGGTCTGGCGTGTGCGTCGTGCTGACGCATTTGCATTTACGTCGCGAACATCGGCTCAGATTTGATAGGGCACACGAACGCCGGGTTCTGCGGCGGGAAAGTCTTTCGTGTTGCGCGACACGAGCAGCAGCCCGTTCACTTGCGCCGATGCCCAGACGATCGCGTCGGGTAAGCGTATCCGGCGTTCCTTGCGAATGGTCACGGCGCGATTCGCAATTGTGCTGTCGAGCGCGATGACATCGAACGACGAAAGCCATGCACGGATCGGGGCTTCATCATGTGTTGACGTACCGACCAGGACCTCCATCCACGAGATCGTGCTGATCGCACGATAGTCATAGCGGGCAAGTTCTGTGCGGGCGGATTCCACACCGCCGAGATAGTCGATCAGGATGTTGGTGTCGAAGAGAGCTTTTACCATTCCGAGCGCAGTTCCTCCTGGTAGGCGAGCCCGTCAATTGTGCGATCTTTCCAGAGACCGAAGACGTCGTCGGCGAGCGGGCGCTTGTGCAGGGCAATGTAGGCATCGATCGCGTCGCGGATGATCGCGGCGCGGGGACGATGCTCAGTCTCGACGATGACGGCCAGCTCGTCGAGCTGGCCGTCCGACAGATCAATGAGAATCCGACTCAAGATGACCTCCGATATATGATATGCATATCATATATACTCGATTAAAGGGATGCAAGGCTCGGGTTGGGTGTGCGCGTAGCATGCTGCGCAAGCTGTTTTCCGGCAACGCGAGAGGGCGTCCCGCTCAAATCCCCGCCATCTTCCTCAACCACGCCGCCAGCCGCCGCGCCCCGTCCGGCATGTCCGCATCCTCGCGCGTGCACAGGTAGTAATCGCGCCCGTCGTCGAGCACGTGGTCGAACAGCTTCACGAGCTCGCCGTTCGCCAGTTCGCGTTCGACCAGCGGCGCACGCAGCAACGCGGCGCCGAGATCCGCGCGCGCCGCGCTCAGCGTGAGCTGGCCATCCTCGAACATCGGCCCCACCACGTGCGACACGTGCCGCACGCCTGCGCCTTGCAGCCAGTTGACCCAGGTGCTGCGGTCTTCGTCGTGCACGAGCGGCGCGCGCGAGAGATCGGCCGGCGTGCGGAACGGCCCGTGGCGCTTCAGGAACGACGGGCTGCACATCGGCACCATCGCGCCCGGCAGCAGCCGCTCGCAGCGGTAGCCGGGCCAGTCGCCGGTACCGAAGCGGATCGACAGGTCGGACGCATCGCTTCGGTAGTTGCGGTGATGCGCGTACAGCACGGTCACGTCGACGTCCGTGTTGTCGGCCAGGAACGAGTGCAGCCGCGGAATGAACCAGCCGATGCCGAGCAGCGGAATCAGGCTGACGGTGATCTGCCGCAGCGACGAACGGTCGCGCACGAAGCGCGTCGCGCTGCGCAGCACCGAGAACGCGGCGCTGATCGAGCGGTAGTAGTCGCGTCCTTCGTCGGTGAGTGCGAGCAGCCGGCCCTCGCGCACCGTCAGCGGCGTCTGGATGAACGCTTCGAGCAGTTGCAGCTGATGGCTGACCGCGGACGGCGTGATGTCGAGTTCGCCCGCCGCCGCGGTGACCGACCCGAGGCGCGCGAAGGCTTCGAACGCACGGACCGCGCGCAGCGGCGGATCGTGCGGCAATTGTTCGATATTTTTCATGTATCGAATTTTATCGAAAAGTCGGGATGAGCGACAATCATAAAATATCGTTTGTTTACAGGGTGTTGGTTTGATGTGTCGGGAACGGTATAAGCATCCAACAATTGGGTATTTGGGGTTTGGGTGCTGAATATTTAATATTTTTCATGTTTTGATCCGATTCACCGATCCCTGCACATGAAAATCGCTTTCCTTCCCGCCAGCCTCGTATTCTCGGCGGCCGCCCTGGCCGCATCCGTTCCCGCGTTCGCGCAATCCGCGCCGCAGACGATCCTGATCGGTCTCGCCGCGCCGCTCACCGGCCCGTCCGCGCGGATCGGCAAGGACCTGCAGAACGGCGCGCAACTCGCGATCGACGACGCGAACGCGAAGCATCCGACCATCGGCGGCAAGCCGGTCGTCTACAAGCTCGCCGCGGCCGACGACCAGTCGGATCCGCGTACGGCCGTCGCAGTCGCGCAGCAGCTCGTCGACCGTCACGTGATCGGCGTCGTCGGTCACTGGAACACGGGCTGCAGCGTGCCGGCGTCGCGCGTCTACCGCGATGCGGGCATCCCGCAGATCGCGCCGGCGTCCACCGGCCATCAATACACGCAGCAGGGCTACGCGACGGCCTTCCGCATCATGGGTCACGACGATGCGGGCGGCAATTTCACCGGCGCGTATGCGGTGAAGACGCTGAAGGCGAAGCGCATCGCGGTGATCGACGATCGCACGTCGTTCGGCGCCGGGCTGGCCGAGCAGTTCATCAAGGGCGTGCAGGCGAGCGGCGGCACGATCGTCGATCGCCAGTACGTGAACGACAAAACGACCGACTTCAGCGGCGTGCTGACCGCGATCAAAGGCAAGCGCGCGGATCTGGTGTTCTTCGGTGGCCTCGATGCGCAGGCCGCGCCGCTCGCACGCCGGATGCGCCAGCTCGGCGTGAACGCGACTCTGCTCGGTGCGGGCGGCTTCGTGAGCCAGACCTTCCTGTCGCTCGCGGGCAAGGACGGCGACGGCGTGACGGCGCTCGAACCGGGCCTGCCGCTCGGCCGGATGCCGGGCGGCAAGGCGTTCGACACGCAATACCAGGCACGCTACCGCGCGCCGATCGAACTGCATGCGCCGTTCGCGTACGATGCTGCCGCCACGTTGATCGCGGCCGCGCAGAAGGCCGGCACGACGCAACCGGCGAAGCTGGTCGCGGCGGTTCGCGCGATCGACCGGCCCGGCGTGACGGGGCGGATCGCATTCGACGGCGAAGGCAACCTGAAGGACCCGGCCTTCACGATCTACCAGGTGCGCGGCGGCAAGTGGACCGTCGTCGACGTGCTCGGCGGCACGCGCACCGCCACCCAATAAACGACAAAGACGATCCCCATGACCGAACCGACCCGGACATCCGCCGCCGCACCCGAGGACACGCGCCTCGGGATCCTCGCGCGGCGCCGCATCGAAGCGGAAATCATCAAGCCGATCTACGAGATCATGAAGCGCGAGTTCGGCGCCGAGCGCGCGCAGGCCGTGATCGCGGAAGCCGTGCGCGGCGCGGCCGTCGACGCGGGCCGCACGTTCGCCGCGCAGGAACCCGGCGGCACGAGCGTGAAGTCGTTCGTCGCGCTGCAGGTGCTGTGGGAGAAGGACGATGCGCTCGACGTCGAGGTGCGGCGCGCGGACGACACGCACTACGACTACGACGTGCATCGCTGCAGCTATGCGGAGATGTATCACGCGATGGGGCTCGGCGAGATCGGCCATCTGCTGAGCTGCGCGCGCGACAGCTATTTCATCCAGGGTTATGCGCCGGACATCGCGCTCACGCGCACGAGCACGATCATGCAGGGCGGCAAGCGCTGCGATTTCCGCTACGCGCTGCAATCCGCGCCGGAGAACGGCGATGCGTGACGGCAACGTGGACAACGTGCGCGCGCCGCGCGTCGACGGCGATCGCCTGTGGGCGTCGCTCGAGCGGATGGCGCAGATCGGCGCGACGCCGAAGGGCGGCGTCTGCCGTCTCGCGCTGACCGATCTGGATCGCGAATCGCGCGACCTGTTCGTGCAGTGGGCGCGCGACGCCGGCTGCACGGTGCGCGTCGACCGGATGGGCAACGTGTTCGCGCGTCGCGCGGGCCGCAATCCCGACGCTGCGCCGGTGATGACCGGCTCGCACGCCGATTCGCAGCCGACGGGCGGCAAATACGACGGCATTTACGGCGTGCTCGGCGGCCTCGAGGTCGTGCGCGCGCTGAACGATGCGGGCATCGAGACCGAGCGTCCGGTCGACGTCGTGATCTGGACCAACGAGGAAGGGTCGCGCTTCGCGCCGGCGATGATCTCGGCCGGCGTGTTCTCGGGCGTCTATACGCTCGAATACGGGCTGTCGCGCACCGATGGCGCGGGCAGAACCATTGGCGAGGAGCTCGAACGGATCGGCTACGCGGGTGCGGAGCCCGTCGGCGGTTATCCGGTGCATGCGGCGTACGAGCTGCATATCGAGCAGGGCGCGATTCTGGAGCGGGCCGGCAAGACGATCGGCGTCGTGACGGCCGGGCAGGGGCAGCGCTGGTACGAGGTGACGCTCACCGGCGTCGACGCGCACGCGGGCACGACGCCGATGGCATTCCGCCGCGACGCGCTGGTCGGCGCCGCGCGGATGATCGCGTTCGTCGAAGTGCTCGGCCGTCGTTACGCGCCGGATGCGCGCGCGACGGTCGGGATGATCGAGGCGCGGCCGAATTCGCGCAACACGGTGCCGGGCGGTTGCTTCTTCACGGTGGAATTCCGCCATCCCGACGACGCGGTGCTCGACGAACTGGACGCGGCGCTGCGCGCGGAACTCGCGCGCGTTGCCGACGAGGCCGGCCTCGGCGCGCAGATCGAGCAGATCTTCAAGTACCCGCCGATCCCGTTCGCGCCGACCTGCATCGATGCGGTGCGCGACGCGGCGCAGGCGCTCGGGCTGTCGTACATGGACATCGTGTCCGGTGCGGGCCACGACGCGTGTTATGTCGCGCGCGTCGCGCCGACCGGGATGATCTTCGTGCCGTGCGTCGACGGGCTGAGCCACAACGAGGCCGAAGCGATCACGCCCGAATGGGCGGCGGCGGGCGCGGACGTGCTGTTGCGCGCGGTGTTGCAGAGCGCGCAGGAAGCGGGAGCGTGATGGACGCGGCCTGGCGGCCGGCCGGTCGCCGGGTCGCGCGGATCGTCGCGTGACGGCGCGGCGACGCGATTCGCTTCACGCAGGCGGCGAGTGTCGATCGAGATATCGCCGCATCACATGGAACGCGGTATCGGTGCGCCCCGGCATCGTCACCGACGCGCCGTCGGTTGCAAAGCCGAGCTTTTCGTAGAAGCGGTACGCGGATTCGCGTGCTGTACACCAGACGAGCGCGGCCCCGCGTTCTTCCGCGTGCCGCACGCAAACCTGCACCAGCACGCGACCGAAGCCCATCCCGCGCACGGCCGGGTGGACGGCCATGCCGCGAAGCCGCCACGCCGGCCGCGCATGATCATCGTCGCGCGCTTCCTCGCAGAGCGACGCGATGGCGACGATGCCCGTGCGATCGCGTACGCCGACGTGCAGCGTCGTCGGCGCATGGTCGCCGGCCAGTTCGCACGCGTTCAGGTCGCCGTTCAGCAGGACCATCGCCCTGAGCGGGTGCGTTTGTGCGGCGTCGATCGATGCGATGGTGAACAGCGGGTCGCCTGACGTCATCAACGTTCCTCGGGATTTTTCTGCCGCGCGTTACTTGCCGGTCTTTCGCCGCGCCATATACGTGAGGTAAGCAACGATCTGCTCGAGTTCCCCGTCGCTCAACTGATCGCGCGGAAACGCGGGCATGCTTCGGCCCGGCCAGTCGCGCACCGATGCCGGGTTGCGGATGTAGCGGCGCAGCGCGGCGGGCTTGAAGTAGTCGACCGGATTCATCGGCGCGTTGAGGTCGGGCCCGGCGTGGCTGCTGCCCGCGCCGTCGAGACGGTGGCACGCGAGGCATTGCGTGATGAACAGGTGCTGGCCCGCGCGGGCCGGATCGTTTGCCGGCAAGGCGGGATCGACGGCGAGCGACGGCCAGCGCGCGACCGGCGACGATTCGATCGTCACGCGCACGATCTGGTAGGGCCACTGCTCGCCGCGCACCGACGACGCGTCCGGCCCGAGCCACACGAGATAGAACGGCCCCGCGCTGACCTGCTTGCCGGGCAGCTTCGGCCACGGGTGCGCCGGGTCCTCGATCGCGAGCCACGCGACGGCGCCGGCCGGCGCGCGGCGGCGCACGAGCTCCATCGGCAACTGCGCGGCGAAACCGTCGGCCGCGCGCGTTTCGAGCACGGTTTCGGCCGGCAGCGGCGTATCGCCGAGCAGCGCGGCGAACGGCACGGCGCGGAACGTCATCGGCCGCCCGTATGCGATGTCGCGCGGCACGTGGATGTCCGTCGCATCGGGGCGCGCGAGCAGCGTCTGCCGCGTGAGCGCGCGGGCCGTGCCGTCGGTGTCGAGTTCAAGCGTGGACTGGGCCGACGCGCGTTGTCCGATCAGGCAAACCGTCAGCAGCACAAGCGAAAACCACTGGCGCTTCAGCATGTGTTCTCCGGGAGGAAGCGTTCCGGCGGCGGCAGGAGGCACGAGCCGCGCCGATGGAAGGAATCGGGCGACAGTCTATCCGGTACGGAAGGCGCTGGCGACTTCGGCGCGGGGAAGGCGGCGGCGGTGATGGTGGGACAGGCGCGCGACCGCGTGTCAGGCCGATGGGGCGCCGGATCGGCGCGGCTCGGGCAGGGAAACGATGCAGGGCAGGGGCGGGCACGCAGACTGTCCGCGTTCGCGGCATGACCGATGCAGGGCCGTCGTCAATGGCTCGAACATGGCACGTCACCCTTCGGCAACGGCGTTTCCTGCTCCGGCTCGAAATCGGCTTCGCGCGTGCCCGACGGCGTGAGCGACACGAAGTGCATTGACGCGCCGCGCGCCGGGAACCCGGCGATGCCCGTCGTGCCCCACGGAATCGGCGAACGTTGCGCGCCGCTCACCGCGATGGCCGCAGGAGAAAGCGCCAGCGTCAGCAGCCGACCGTCGCGGGTCGGCACATACGCGTGCGTGCCGGCGATGCCGATGCCGGCTTCGCGCACCGACGCCGGCAGGCAGTCGAGCGTCGCCGTGCGGTGGCCGTCCGCGTCGATCAGCAGCGCGACGCCGCGATCGTCCGCCGTCGTCGTGACGACGAGAAAGCGGTCGATCGCCGGTACGTAAGCCGATGCATACACGTAGTACCGGATCGCGTCGTTCAGCGGCCCGAGCTTGTCCAGCTTCGTCGTGACCGGATCGAACATCGCGTATTCGAGCGTCGCGTTCGTGCTGCCTTCGATGAATTTCTGCCACACGAGCAATGCCTTGCGCGGCGAACCGGCAATCACGGGCCACCATTCGCGGCGGTGCGGCGCGACCGCGACGTGGTTCAGTGCGCGCCCGGCCGCGTCGTAGGTTTTCAGGTAGACGCCGTTGCCGGTGCCGAGGTTGTCGACGCCGCCGCCGTCGATCCAGTCGGCCGAATAGAACACGACGAAACGCTCGCCGACTGTCGCGACATGCCCCGAGTGGCCGCCCGGCTCGACGTCGTTCGGGTAGGGTTTGACCGGCTTCAGGTCGCGGCGGTACACGCCGTAGCGCTGGCTGACTTCCTGCGGCGCGTTCCAGCCGTCCTCGAACGTGACGAAGATGTCGCCGCGCGCGTTCTGCGCGATCGACACGGGTTCCTGCGCTTCCGGGCGGCTGATAAACGTATGGACGTGCAGCAGGCGCGGCTTGCCGGGCTGCCATTCGCCGACGTATACGTCGTGCGGCCAGTTGCCGTTGCGCATTGCGCCGCGCGGCACGATGCCCGAACTGCTGAAGAATACCCAGCGGTTGCCGTTGCCTGCGTCGGCCACGCCGATGCCGTGCATGAAGCGTCGCGGGTCGCCGGTGTCCTGCGTCGACGGGGATGCCGGAACGGTGGCCGTATGCGCGGCCGGCGCGACCGCGAGGGCGGGCGGCGGCGTCGCGAGGATGCACCACGCGCCGCCGAGCGCAGTAGCGACGCGCCGAGCGGCGTTCGGCCGCAACGCCGCCCGCGCCGGGCGCATTCGCCGCATCATTCGACGGTCACCGATTTCGCGAGGTTGCGCGGCTTGTCGACGTCGGCGCCGCGCGCGCAACCGACGTGATACGCGAGCAGCTGCAGCGGAATCACGTTGACGATCGGCGACAGCAGGTCGCCCGATTCGCGCACGCGGATCAGGTGCGTGTCGCGATCGGCGTCGATCCCGAGCTGATCGCCGGCGAGCACGTAGAGCCGCCCGCCGCGCGCGCGCACCTCGGCCATGTTGGACTTCAGCTTCTGGAACAGGCGATCGTCCGGCGCGATCGTGACGACCGGCATCGCGCTCGTGACGAGCGCGAGCGGCCCGTGCTTCAGCTCGCCGGCCGCATAGCCTTCCGCGTGGATATACGACACTTCCTTGAGCTTCAGCGCGCCTTCCATCGCGATCGGGAAATGAATGCCGCGCCCGAGGAACAGCGCGTTCTCGGTGCGCGCGAACTTCGCGGCCCAGCCCATGATCTGCGTTTCGAGCGCGAGCGCGTGGCTGATGCGTTCGGGCAGCGCGCGCAACTGCTTCAGCTGCATCGCAACCTGCGATGCGTCGAGCCGGCCGCGCAACTGCGCGAGCGTCAGCGTCAGCACGAACAGCGCGACGAGCTGCGTCGTGAACGCCTTGGTCGACGCGACGCCGAGCTCGATGCCGGCCCGCGTCAGGAACCGCAGCGGCGCGTGGCGCGCGATCGTGCTGGTCGCCACGTTGCAGATCGCCATCGACAGGTCCTGGCCCATCTCGCGCGCACGTTCGATCGCGCCGATCGTGTCGGCGGTTTCGCCCGACTGCGAGATGCCGACGACGAGCGTGCGCGGATCGGCCACCGTGTCGCGGTAGCGGAATTCGCTGGCGATCTCGACCTGCGCCGGCACGCCCGCAATGCTCTCGAGCCAGTATTTCGCGGTCAGGCCCGCGTAGTAGCTGGTGCCGCAGCCGAGCAGCAGCACGCTCCTCACGCGCGACAACAGCGCGCGCGTACCTTCGCTCGCGTCGAACAGCGCGGGTGAAATCGTGTCGATGCCGTCGAGCGTGCTGCCGATCGCCTTCGGCTGCTCGAAGATCTCCTTCTGCATGAAGTGCTGGTAAGGGCCGAGCGCCGCATCGCCGTCGCGCGCCTTCACCTGGCACAGCGGGCGCTGCGCGTCGTGCCCGCCCGAGTCGACCACGGCGATGCGTTCCGGCGTGATCAGCGCAACGTCGCCGTCCTCCAGGTAGACGAAACGATCGGTCAGGTCGCCGAGCGCCGCGCAGTCCGACGCGAGGTAGTTTTGTTCGGCGCCGATGCCGATCACGAGCGGCGAACCGGCGCGCGCGGCAACGAGGCGCTGCGGCTCGCGCGCGCTCAGGACCGCGATCGCGTATGCGCCGTGCAGCCGCTTGACGGCGTGCACGACCGCGTTGAACAGGTCGTCGCGATAGACGCTGTGGATCAGGTGGGCGATCACCTCGGTGTCGGTTTCGCCGCGAAACGCGTAGCCGCGCTGCCGCAGCTCGGCGCGCAACGTGTCGTGGTTCTCGATGATCCCGTTGTGCACGACCGCGATCGTGTCGCCCGACATGATCGGATGCGCGTTCATCTCCGACGGCGCACCGTGCGTCGCCCAGCGCGTATGCGCGATGCAGGTCTGCGCTTCGAGACCGAGCGTCATCACGCGATCCTGCAGGTCCGTCACGCGCCGCAGCGTGCGTTCGCTGCGCAGGCGTCCGGCGTCCTGCACGGCGATGCCGCACGAATCGTAGCCGCGATACTCGAGCCGGCTCAGCGCATTGACCAGTTGCGGCACCTGATTGTTCAGGCCGCTCGCTCCGACGATTCCGCACATGATTCACCTCGTTCACAAGAATTTACCGGCCCGCCGGCGATGCGCGGCAGCGCGGCGTCAGGCGCGGCGCCACGCCGCGCGGATGCCGTCCCGTGCGCGGCGGCGCGGCTCCGCCGACCTACTCGCGGGGCGGCGGCCCCGCATGCGTGACCCATTCGATCCCGGAGATCGCGCCGTTCGCATCGTGCGACGCGACGAGAATGCGCGTCGTGCGCCGCGCGCCGCGCCGGCGGGCGCCGGCCAGCGCGGACGCCGGCACCGAGCGCACCTTCACGCTGGCCGAGCGCCGCAGCATCTTCGACACGCGCAGCCGGTAGGCGAGCGGATGCACGACGCGTCCCGCGATCAGCCACATGACGATCGTGCCGGCGATGAGCGCAATGCACGTCGCATAGAACACGATCTGCTCGATCGGCATCTCCGCCTCGTTGAACGGCAGCAGGTAGCGATACGTGTAGATGCAGATCGACGCCCATACGGCGCCCACCAGCGCGGGCCGCACGAGCCGGAACCAGACGACGAGCACGGAACCGGCGATGCGCCCGCGTTCGGCGATCATTTCGCGCGGGGTGCGCAGGGAGAGATCAATAATCGGCGCGTTCTTCATGTTGAATGCCTCGGTCGGGGCTGACCCATACGGCCCGCTTGCCGCGGCCCCGCAGCACGATGGCGGGCAGGGCGACGACGGTGGTGACCATGCTGATCAGCCAGAAAGCGACGGGATACCAGACGGTGTCCAGGAAATACATCAGGAGTTTCTCGTCGTAGCGACGATCGATCATGCTGCCGACGATCAGTTGCAGGATGCAGGTCGCGACCAGCAGCATCCCGTGCCAGTGCGGCACGACCGATACGTGCCAGCTCGGCGGCAGCGGATGCACGACGTCGACGAGCGCGAGCAGCAGGATGAACGACATCGAGTACGCCCAGGCGATGCCGATCAGGTACTCGATGAACAGTGGCCACATCATCATCTGCGTCGGCCGCGCGAGCGTGCCCGCGTACTTCATCAGCACCTGGATGCCGCCTTTGGCCCAGCGCAGCCGCTGCCGGTAGAGCCCCTTCAGCGTTTCGGGCATCAGGATCCAGCTCAGCGCATGCGGCTCGTACACGACGCGCCAGTCGCGGCATTGCAGCTTCCAGCTGATGTCGATGTCCTCGGTCAGCATGTCCGAGCTCCAGTAGCCGACGTCGGCGAGCGCGGTCTTGCGGAACATCGTGATGACGCCCGACACCGTGAAGATGCGGCCGTACACCTGCTGCGTGCGCTTGATGAGCCCGACGATCGACGAGAATTCGCCGACCTGCATGCGGCCGAGCAGCGACGTGCGCGTGCGGATGCGCGGGTTGCCGGTCACGGCGCCCACGCCCGGGTCGGTGAGGAAGTGCTCGAGCATCCAGCCGATCGCGTCGTGCGCGAGCAGCGAATCGCCGTCGATGCACAGCAGGTATTCCGCGTTCGACACGGCCGCCGCGGTCGTGAGCCCGACCGCCTTGCCTTCGTTGCGCGCGTGATGGATCACGAGCAGCCGCGGGATCTCGACGGCCAGTGCGTTGAGGATGTCGCCGGTGCGATCCTTGCTGCCGTCGTTGACCGCGATGATGTCGTAGTTCGGATACTGCATCGCGTTCAGGTGGCCGATCACGCTGCGCGCGTTCGCGGCTTCGTTGAAGCAGGGCACGACGATCGAGATCTTCGGGATGCCGCTCGACGCGATCGTCCGCGTCGACAGCACGCGGCCTTCCTCGAGCAGGAAGTAGTGCACGACGCCGCCGATCATCCACAGATACGACATGAAGAACGGGTAGTAGAAGACGAAATCCTGCAGGCGCTGGATGATGCCGTGGGTCGTCATGGTGTCTTCGTCCCCTGCGCGTGCTGCATCTGCATCAGCGCGTTGATCGACGTCGGATCGAGACGCGACTTCAGCGACATCACGTCGCGCATCGTGTCGAGATCCGGCTGGTTGTTCAGGAAGTTGTCCGGGTAGTAGCCGAAGTTCACCGCGCCGTGGCTGCGCAGCCGCCGCATCTGCGCGAGCAGCGCACCGCCGGAGATGTCCTTGCGCGCGCGCCAGTCGTACGACTGCAACTCGAACACGGTGCGCGCGAAGCCGCGCGGTTTCGCGCGCACGGCGTCGACGAGCTGGTCCATCCAGCGCTCGGGGTCGCGGGCCTGTTCCATGTACGGCATCGCCATCAGCGCGACGAAGTCGTAGGCGGCGAGGAAATCGTCGTAGTTCTGCGCGTACCACGCTTCGGACTCGGGCTTCAGCACCGGCAGCGCGAAGAGGTTGCGCGCGGTCAGCACGTCGCCCGCGTTCTGGTTCGCGAGCACGACCTGTTCGAGCTGGCGCGTCAGGTCGATCAGGTAGCGTGTCTTCTGCCGCGTCCAGCGGCTCATCAGGTCCGGGCTCGCGCGGATCTTGCCGATGTCGGCCGGCAGCCCCCACTGCGAATAGGCGGCCAGCGCGTGCCGGCCGGCATCCTCGTAATCGTCGAGCACGGCGTCGTCGCTGAACAGGATGCCGCTGAACGACGCGTACTTGCCGAGATCCTCGTAGATCTGCTCGATCATCAGCCGCGCGCCGGGATCGAACGGGCTCAGCCGGTACACGCGCGAGCCGTTCTCGCGCGCGGGCGCGCCGCCGTAGGCGCTGACGGCCTCGAGCCCGCGATGCTTGTCGGGCGGCGGGCGGAATGCGAGCACCGGCATCCACGCATACACCTGCACGTTGGCGCGCGTGCTCAGTTGCCACGCGGCGCGCGAGAACAGGTCGCCGCGCATCGGCAGGTGCCGGTTCGGGAAGTACAGCGATTCGGCCACACCGGTGCCCTTCGGATCGGCGAACGCCTGCAGGTACACCGATTTCGGTTGCATCCGGTAGATGCGCTCGATGAGCTTGCCGAGATTCGTCTCCTGCCGTGCCGGGTCCGGGTCGTAGACCTGGTCGAGATCGACCTGCACCACGCGCTCGGGCACGTCGACGTCGCCGCGGTTGGTCGCGGGTTCGCGCATCGAGCGCTCGAACCCGCCGATGTCGACGTCGTACATCATCAGGATCCGCCTCAGCCGGTCGAGCGGCACGTCCGGCGTATTCGGGCCGGCGTCGAGGCTGAACTGGATGTCCATGCCGAGCGACGTCGAGATCTTGCGCACGGGCTGGTTTTCCGCGCCGTACGGCCAGACCATCGAGCGTGCGACGATGCCGGTGCGTTCGCGAATCTGCCGCACGCATGTCTGCAGATCGTCGTGCACGCGGGCTTCGAATTCCGTGTCGGTTTCATAGCGCTTGTCGTTTTCGAGGTAGAGGTGCGACGTCGTGGCCGGCAACTCGTTGCCCTGCGGATTCGCGACCGCGCCGTGATGGAGGTTGTGCGTGTGGCATGCGAGCTCGACGAGCTCCGACCGGCCGACCTTCTGCACCTCGTCCCACGACATGAAGTAGTCGCGCGGCATCTCGATCTTGTCGCTGATCTTGATCGGCGCATCCGGCGGCGCGTCGATCCACGCGGTGACGATGCCCATCACGGCCGGATACTTGAAGCGTTCGAGGAGCGGCAGCACCTTCGTGTAGTGGCTGCGGTAGCCGTCGTCGAACGTGAGCAGCACCGCGCGCGGCGGCAGCGGTTTGCCGCCGTGCCGCGACGCTTCGATCTGCCTGACCGTGACGGTGTGGTAGTTGTTGGTCTGCAGCCACGAGAAGATGGCGGTCAACGTGCCGGTATCGACCGCATACGGATCGACCATCGTCGACGTCGCGAACGTCGACAGCAGGTTGTCGCGCACGTCGTGCAGGCAGATCACGCGGAACGTCTTGCCGTCGACCGGATCGGACGGCGGCAGCAGGTCGATCATCCGCGCGTTCGCAACGCCCGGGAACAGCGAACAGGCGGCAAACGTACCGAGGCATCCGCACATGAAGGTCCGTCTGGATTGCATGGCGCGATCTCCTTGCTAGAACGGCAGGTTGACCGACAGGAAGCCGGTTTCGGAGCGTTCGCGCTGGCCGTCGTACGCATGGCTGCTGACCTCGACGCCGTAGGTCAGCGTGATGTCGTGCTTGAACGTCCACGCGTGTTCGAGGCGGGCGGTCCACAGCGGGCTGGTGCCGAATCCGCGCTCGTTGTACACGCCGCCGGATGCCGACAGGCGCTGCTGCAGCGACATGTCGCCTTTCTTCCACAGCGTCAGCTGGTGCATGACGGTCGCGGCGGCCGCGTAGTCGCGGCCCGGGTTGAAGTAGGGCGCGTCCTGCCGCGTGTTGCTGTCGGTGCCGAGATCCAGCGACACGTTGACGAGCTGGTTCGCGGACGTGTACACGCGCTGCGTGGCGGTCGCGGCGATCTCCTGGTGGAGATTCGAATCGCTGTAGCGGCTCACGCCGTAGCTCAGCTTGACTTCGCGGCGGTCGTTCTGGCGGTACACGACCGCGACGTTCGCCGAACGGCCCCAGATGTGCGCGACATAGGCCTTCCACGGCAGCGAGTTGTCGTTGGAATCGAGCGCGCCGCTGACCGTCCAGTAGTCGTCGAGGTTGTACGTGATCGAACCGCGGCCGCCGGTTCGCCCGTCGGTGCCGAGCGAGCGCGTGACTTCGCCCTGGACCGTCAGCGGCCCGTGCCGGTAGTCGCCGCCGACACCCGTGCGCGTGCGGCTGATGTTGCCGCCGTCGGTTTGCGCATAACCGAAGAACGTGTGGGAAAACACGCGCCAGTTGTCGCCGAACGGTTGCGAATACACATAACTGTCCGACGTGAAGCTGTTGTCGGCCAGCGCGCTGTTGCCGTGTTCGTAGCTCAGGTCGGTCGTGAACACGGGGCTGCGGTACGCGTTGTAGTCGCGCTTGAATCCGCGCACGGCGCCGCTGTCGGGGAACGTGTCGTCGACGGTCTGGTCGACGCTCTTCGCGGTCGCGTAGTCGTCGGCCGACAGTGCCGCGCGGCCGAGCCCGGCGAGCATGTCCACGCTGTCCGGGTGGTCGGTCAGCGATGCGCGATACATCGCGATCGCCTGGCGCGGATGCGACTGGCCCGATACGGCGTCCGCATGCGCGGCGCGCACCTCGGCATTGAACGGCACTTCCTTCTCGAGCTTTTCGAGCGCGGCGATTCCTTCGTCCACCCGGCCCGTGTAGATCAGGTACTGCGCGCGCAGCCGGTAGTAGCGCAGGTAGTCGTCGTTTTCCGGCCCCCACGTACGCACCTGGTTGGCCGGCGGCAGCGATTTGCCGATATCGTCGAGCGCCTGGTTCGCTTCCGCCGGGCGCCCCTGGTCGACATACGACCAGAACAGCCCCTCGCGCAATTCGATCGTGCGTGTGCGCGCGCCGTACTGGAAGCCGCGCGTCGCACTGTCCGTCGGCGACGCGCTCGCCTGCTTCAGCGCGCGCTGGTACACGACGTTGGCCTTGCCCGGTTCGCTCAGGTACAGGTATGCGTCGCCGACGGCTGCCAGCGCGTCGATCGAGACTTCCGCATCCGGCGGAATTGTCTCGAACGTCGCGACGGCCGTCTTCATGTCGCCGCGCGCCGCATAGGCAACCGTGCGGTCGCCGGCGAGCGCGGTCCTGACCGGCGAATACTCGGGCGTGGGCGGCATCCGTTTGTCGAGCGCGTCGGCGGCGCGCAATGCGCCGTCGAGCCCGTCGAAGCGGTCTGTGCTCGTCATCGCGCGCGATTTGTCGCGCCCGCCGCGCACCTGCTGGCGAATCGACAGTTCCTCGAGCCGCGCGAGATCGACGGCGGAGAAAACGTCGGGGCGCGCTTTCGCTTCTTCCAGCGCCTTGATCGCGCCGCCGCTCGACGCGAGGCCGAACACGTCGTTGCGGACGGTGGCCGGGTCGGCGGTGCGGAGGTCGGGCGCCTGCGCATTCGGTGTTTCCGCTTCGGATGCCTGAGCGCCAGCGGGTTGGGCAACCGGCGGCTGCGCATCGGGCATCGGCGTGCCGGGTGTCTGCGGGGATGGCGCCTGAGCAGCAGGCGCGCCGGTATTCGGCATTTGGGCGCTCGAGGCCTGCGCGATCAGTGTCGGTGCATTCGGTAGCGGTGCGTCCTGAGCGTCCGGCCCGTCCGGCGCGAGCGAACCCTGTGTCGCCGGGTCCGGCGGTTTCGGATCCGGCACGCCGTTGGCGCCGGCGATTTCGCGGATGCCGCCCGATTCCGTATCGCCTTCGGCAGAGAAGCAGGGGCCGGACGCGACGAGCAGCAACACGAGCGGTGTGTGCACGAGGAGCCGCCGATTCGACGGCGCGACGAGGGTGCGTTTGCGTTGACGATAGTTGGCCACGGGGTGTCCTCACTTCGAAACGATCACATCGGTTGAACACCTGACGATGGGCGCAGCCGTTCGTCGCACGGCAGGGCCGCGACGGCCCGGCCATGCGGAACCGGCTCACAGGTGATTGCGTACCGCTTGCCCGAGCAAGGCGCGCGATTCGCTGTTCGTCGGGTCGATCGCGAGCGCGCGGCTCGCGTTTTGCTCCACGCAGTTCCATTGGTCGACCCGCGCGCACCAGCGCGCCTTCGCCAGCGCACGGGCGCCTTCCAGTTCCGCGTGCGTGATGCTTGCCGTCTGCATGCGCGCGGTGTCCGTGTTGCGCGAGCGGGGTTTCGGCACGAAATCCATGCGTTTGCTCGTACCCGCCAGCGTCTCGGTTCGCGGCGCGCGATGCGCATCGCCGAACCGCGCGAAGGCGCGGCTGTGGGCCGGGACGGCATGCGTGTCGGCCGCCAGCGTCACGGGCGGCACATGCGGCGATTGCCGGTGTTTCGCGGCGGTGCGGGGCGCCGCAGGCGTCGCAGCCTGCGGTTCGGCTGCGGGCGAGACGGGCGGCGCTGTTGAAACCGGCGGCGCGGGCGGCGTGGCCTGCGCGATTGCCGGTTCCGGCTCCTGCGCGACCGCTGCGCCGGACGCGCCGGTTGCGCGGGATGTCGCGGCCACGATCGCCTTGCGGTATTTCCCGACGGCGGTTCCGATCACGCCGGAGAGGTCGTGCGTCACGCTGGCGTGGCCGACCGTCGCGTCCCGCTCGGCATACGTGAAGATGCCGAAGATCGCGGCAAACGCGACGAAGCTGAGCGCCGCGTTCTTTCCCGGGCCCCAGGAGGGTTTCGGCTGGCCGGCGGGCGAACCGTCCGATCGTTCTGCACGCGTCATTCCATGCTCCTCGAATCGATGCGCCGCGCCGCATGACGCGGTCGCGGCGGGTTCAGGCGGCACTCACCACCGCAACTGCGTGGTGAGTGCGCCCGTTTCGACGATCGCAAACTGAGTGGCCCCCTGATAGGTGCCTTCGACCCGGTAGCTCGCATCGGGCACGCTGAACAGGCAGCGCGACCCCGACGCGTTGAATTCGACGAGCACGCGGCCGTGACGCCTCAGGCGCACCTGTACGTTGGCAAGCGGTTGCCCGGTGCGGGCCGACGCAAACGACACGCCCAGGTTGTATGGACGGCCGTCTGGGGGAAGCGGCGCCGTACCGTCGATCTGTGCATCGCCGCAGATATACGAAATCACGTAGCGGCCCGAGCCTGAACCGGATGCCGGTGTCTGGGCCATGGCGTTCATGCAGAGCGCGGATACGACGGCGCCTAGAAAAGGGCGAGCATGCTCTCGAAACGAGGAAGACACTGCAACCTCCTTTCCGGAATGAATGGCGCGCATTTATTCCGAGTCAGATTTGCCTGCGTTCTTTTTGCGACACGCTATTGATACACGATGGTTTTTTAACCAACAACCGCGTGTGGCCGGAATCCGACGAGGATGAAAGGTCTTATTTAAATAGGATAACGGTCGATTCGTATGAATCGCTTATTGCTGAAGAAAGTCGATATTGCCGGATATGAATATTGCTCGCAGGTAGCGATGATCGAGCACGCATTGAATCAGGTCGGAGGTATCGACATTCGTACCGGAAAATAACGACTGATAAAAGGAAGTTTTGCGCCTGTGTTCGATCGCAATTAAGGAGGGTTCGGGTACAGGGCTGGAATTTAAAAATGATGATTCAGCGATTTTGACGATTTTGTCTGTTACAGATAAATCGAAACTTTTAATTTGTTTTGTAACGGGGTATTTCTGTCTGGAAAATATGACGGGATATTCGGGGGCGGTGTGGCAGGAGTAGAAGATACGATTTTAAAAAGCAAACGTTTGCAATTTGTTTGATATCGATTCCGCGCTTGCACCGGTGATTTTGCGGGCTGCGGCGGGCATGATCGCCGGTTGTTGCGGGAGAGAAGGGCGCGTTCGGCCCGACGCGGCGCACCGCGCCGGTACGCGGACGCCGGATGGCCCGGGACCGCGCTGATACCCGCGCTCACGCCGCGAACGGACTCGGCACGAACGCGCGTATCAGCGGCTGCCGCCCGCGGTGCGGCGCGCGATGCGCATCGCCGGCGCGGCCGATTGCGCGGCGCCGCTCGCGGTTTCGAGCGCCCCGCGCGGCCGGTTCATGATGTAGGTCCACAGTTGCTCGGCCGCGAGCCCGCGCTTGCGCGCCGACCGGTACAGGCGGATTTCCAGTTCGGTGATCCAGTCGCCGGAACCCGCGCATACGAGCGTGCCTTCCGCGAGTTCCTTCGCGACGCAGCTTTCCGGCAGCCAGCCGATCCCGTGCCCGGCCACGACCATGCCCTTCAACGCCTCGGACATGTGCGTCTCGAAGCACCGGTGCAACGCATACGACTCGGTTGCATTGAGCAGCAGCATCTCGACGATGTTGCCGAGAAACGCGCCCGACGAATACGCGAGCAGCGGCAGCGGCGCATCGGGTGTGCCCGGCAGCTGGAACACGGGCTTGCCGCGCGCGTCGGGTGTCGACACGGGCAGGATCCGCTCGACGCCCAGGCTGACGAACGGGAAGTGGTTCGGGTCGAGCACGATCGGCAATTGCGGATGGTGATAGCCGAGCAGCAGGTCGCATTCGCCTTCAACGAGTTGCTGCACGCCTTCCGGCACGTTCACCGCGTTCACGCGCGCGGTCACGTGGCCGACCTCGCCGTTGAGCTGCTTGAGCCATTCGGGAAACAGCGTGAAAACGAGCGTATGGGCGACCGCGAAACGCACGACCTGGTCGCTGGCCGCGAACTGGTCGTAGCCGTTCACGAGATTGCGCGCCGCATACATGCTGCGCAGGATGTCCGCGGCGAGCCCGCGGAACATCTGTCCGGCCGGCGTCAGCGTGATCGGGTTGATGCTCCGGTCGACCAGCTTCGCGTCCATCCAGGTTTCGAGCGCGGCGATTCGTCTGCTGAATGCCGACTGCGTCAGGTGCCGGTGACGCGCGGCCCGGGAAAAGCTCTTGGTATCCGCAAGGCTCAGGAAATCTTCCAGCCACTTTGCTTCCATTTCGATCGTCGCTTTTTATAGTCGGGCGCCAGAAGGGCGGCGCCGCTTCGCTGCACCAATTTTCTAGCGTACCGCGCCCGGAGCGAATCGACCCGATGTTTTTTTTCGATCGGTGTCAGTCGAAATATGCATGAGCATTGTCGGCGGGATTACGGCTACATAGCGTTGAGGTGCCGGACCCGGCTAACCGGTCAGTTCACCGCGTCGAACTGCCGGGGCGCCGCAGACGGTACTTCCCCAGGGCCCGGCCGCGCGGTGCGCGTGCCGGCCCGCCTTTTCCTCTTCCGATCCGGCGCCGGTGCCGCAGTGCCCGAAACCGGCCGTTTTTTGTGCAGTGCAGATTGCACATTCGTGACACGCGGGAGAACTATGTTCGTCAGACGCGGCGCAGCATCGGCCGTGCGCGATCGCGGCGCATCGATGCCGCGAATGGCATCGCGCGCTGCACCGTGATGGTGCGGCATGCCGCGCGGGCTTGCCCGGCGCGGCGCAAAAATGGGGGGCACACAAGGCACGTTCCTTGCAACGCAGTCGTTACGCCGGTCCGGCATGCGCAATGCCGGGGAAAACGATCGATGGAGAAAAGATCGATGAAGCCATTCGATGAAATGCTGCAATCCGGCGACATGGTAAGGGCGCCCTACGCGCGCCTGAAGCAATGGCTCGACACGCAGAACCCCGCGAGCCTCGCCCAGAAAGCCCACGACGCGGAAGGCGTGTTCCGCAAGACGGGCATCACGTTCGCCGTCTACGGCGACGCGGAGGCCGCCGAGCGGCTGATTCCGTTCGATATCGTCCCGCGCATCATCTCGGGTTCGGAATGGAGCCGGCTCTCGCTCGGCATCGAGCAGCGCGTGATGGCGCTCAATGCGTTCCTCGACGACATCTACCACCGGCAGGAAATCGTGCGCGCGGGCATCGTGCCGAAGCACCTGATCGCGCACAACGAGGCATTCGTGCCGGAAATGATCGATTTCCGGCCGCCCGGGAACGTTTACACGCACATCATCGGCGTCGACATCGTGCGCACCGGCGAGAACGAGTTCTACGTGCTGGAGGACAACGCGCGCACGCCGTCGGGCGTGTCGTACATGCTGGAAAACCGCGAGACGATGATGCAGCTCTTCCCGGAGCTGTTCCAGCAGGTGAAGGTGCGCCCGGTCGAGACCTACCCGCAGATGCTGCGCCAGTCGCTCGCGGCCGTGTGCCCGCCAGGCGGCAACGCCGACAACCCGACCATCGCCGTGCTGACGCCCGGCATCCACAATTCCGCGTACTACGAACATTCGTTCCTCGCCGACCAGATGGGCGTGCACCTCGTCGAGGGCAGCGACCTGCAGGTGATCGACGGCCGCGTCGCGATGCGCACGACCGAGGGTTTCCGCCCGATCGACGTGCTGTACCGGCGCGTCGACGACGCATTCCTCGACCCGCTCACGTTCCGCCCCGATTCGGTGCTCGGCGTCGCCGGGATCATGGACGTGTACCGCGCGGGCAACATCACGATCACGAACGCGCCCGGCACCGGCATCGCCGACGACAAGGCGATCTACTCGTACATGCCGGAGATCGTCGAGTTCTACACGGGCCGCAAGGCGTTGCTGGAGAACGTGCCGACCTGGCGCTGCGGCGAAGCCGACAGCCTGAAGTACGTGCTCGACCATCTCGACGAACTGGTCGTGAAGGAAGTGCACGGCTCGGGCGGCTACGGGATGCTCGTCGGGCCGTGCGCGTCGAAGGCCGAGCTCGAGGCGTTCGCCGCGAAGCTGCGCGCGCGCCCCGCGAACTACATCGCGCAACCGACGCTCGCGCTGTCCACGACGCCGATCCTGACCGAAGCCGGCCTCGCGCCGCGCCACGTCGACCTGCGGCCGTTCGTGCTGGTGTCGGACCGGATCCGCATCACGCCGGGCGGGCTCACGCGCGTCGCGCTGAAGGAGGGATCGCTCGTCGTCAACTCGAGCCAGGGCGGCGGCACCAAGGACACCTGGGTGCTGGCCGACTGAGCCGGACGCGACCGCGCGCGCCGGCACGGCGCGCCAACCGAACGAAGACGGAGTGGACACGAGATGCTTCTGGGACGTACTGCAAGCGGTCTCTACTGGATGTACCGCTATATCGAGCGCGCGGAAAACATCGCGCGCATCGTCGATGCCGGGCTGAGGATGGCGCTCACGCGCACGTCCGACGCGCCGGCCGAATGGTCGTCGGTGCTCGTCAGCTCGGGTGCGGACGACGGCTACCGGGAGAAATACGACGCGTATGCGGCCGATACCGTGACCGACTACCTGCTGCGCGACCGCGACAACCCGTCGAGCGTGCTGTCGTGCATCGAGGCCGCGCGTTCGAACGCGCGGATGGTGCGCACGGCGCTCACGCGCGAGGCGTGGGAGAGCGTGAACGGCGCGTGGCTCGCGCTGCGCCGCGCGTTCGAGCGGCCGGTGCCGGAAAGCGAGCTGCCGGCCGTGCTCGACCAGGTGAAGCGCGAAACCGCGCTGATCCTCGGCAGCTTCTACAGCACGATGCTGCGCAACGAGATCTTCGATTTCGCGCAGATCGGCGCGTTCGTCGAGCGCGCGGACAACACCGCGCGGATCATCGACGTGAAATACCACTTGCTGCTGCCGTCGGTGTCGCACGTCGGCACGATCCTCGACAACTACCAGTGGGAGACGATCCTGCGCTGCGTGGCCGCGCACCGTTCATACCGCTGGGTGTACGACGTGCAGTACAAGCCGATGAACATCGCCGACTACCTGATCCTGAACGGCCGCATGCCGCGCTCGCTGCGCTATTGCTACGGGCGCGTCGTGTCGAGCCTGAACCTGCTTGCGAAGGATTACGGCGTGACACACCCGTGTCACGACACGGCCACGAAGATCCTGCAGATGCTGTCCGATACCTCGGTCGAGCGGATCTTCAAGAGCGGCCTGCACGAATTCCTGACCGACTTCATCGGCCGCAACAACAGCCTGGGGCTCGAAATCGCCCAGGCCTACAACTTCGACTGAGACTTGCCATGCGACTCGCCATTCGACACATTTCGCGTTATCAGTTCGACGATCAAGCCACCCATGCGCTGCAACGGCTGCGGCTGCGCCCGCAGTCGGGGCCCGGGCAGACGGTGCGCGCGTGGCAGGTCACGATCGACGGCGTCGAGCCGACGCTGTCGTACGCCGACGGGCTCGGCAACCGGATCGACCTCGTGCGTCATGACCGCGGCGCGAAGGCCGAGATCGTCGTCGTCGCGGCCGGCGTCGTCGAGACGCAGGACCGCGCGGGCATCCTGGGCAACCCGGAAGGGTATGCGCCGCCGTGGATCTTCGAGCGCGAGACCGCGCTCACGAAGGTGGGCGATACGGTGCGCGCGCTTGCCGAAGCGTTGCCGATCGAGCCGCTCGGCCTCGACGCATTGCACTGGCTGATGACGGAAGTGCACGGCCGCATCGCGTACGCGCCGAACCTGGCCGCCGAGGCGCCCGTCGATGCGGAAACCGCGCTGCAAAGCGGCGAGGGCACGAGCCGCGACCATGCGCACGCATTCATCGCGGCCGCGCGCGCGCTGAAGATTCCCGCGCGCTATATCTCCGGCTACGTGCTCGCCGACAGCGCGATGCAGCGCATCGCCGATGCGAAGCAGAACGTGAGCGACGAGGAGGAGGAAGCGCTCGCGCTGCAGAGCGGCGAGGGCATGCAGCAGGTGCTCGGCGCGTCGCATGCCGGGCAGTCGCAATCGCAAGGACAGTCGCAAGGCCAGTCGCAGGCGGCGCTCGGCGCGCAGCCGCAGGCCGCCGGGCTGATGCAGCAGCCGGCCGGCCATGCGTGGGCCGAGGCGTATGTCGAAGGGCTCGGCTGGGTCGGATTCGATCCGTTCATGAACCGTTGCCCGGACGAGCGCTACGTGCGCATCGCGGTCGGCCTCGACTATCGCGATGCGCAGCCGGTGACGGGGCTCGGCGCGACGGCCGTGGGTGTCGAGATCAGCGTCGTGCAGACGCCGGAACTCGTCTGACGCGCGCTTTCGCCGAATCCGCCGTGCCGTGCCGCCGCGTCGAAGGCGACGCGGCGGCACGGTCGGCCCAACCCGAACCGAGCTCCCATGTCCATCCACGTCGCGCTGCATCACACCACCCGCTACCGTTACGACCGGCTCGTCAACCTCGGCCCGCAGGTCGTGCGGCTGCGGCCCGCGCCGCACTGCCGGACGCCGATCCTCGCGTACTCGATGACGGTCGAGCCCGCGCAGCACTTCATCAACTGGCAGCAGG
The DNA here is from genome assembly GCF_001742165.1 of Burkholderia stabilis. NCBI lineage: Bacteria > Pseudomonadati > Pseudomonadota > Betaproteobacteria > Burkholderiales > Burkholderiaceae > Burkholderia > Burkholderia stabilis. The sequence goes on from NZ_CP016443.1 coordinate 233,453, forward strand.
ACCCGTTCTCGAACTATCTCGGGCGGCTCGTGTTTCCGGAGCGCACGGAGCACTTCGAGATCACGATCGATCTCGTCGCCGAGATGTCGGTGTACAACCCGTTCGACTTCTTTCTGGAAGCCAGCGCCGAGCAATACCCGTTCAGCTATGACGACGCGCTGAAGACCGAGCTTGCGCCGTATCTCGTGTGCGATCCGCAGACCGGCGCGTCGGCGCTGTTCCGCGCGTATCTGGACGGCGTCGACCGCACGCCGGCCGGCACCGTGAACTTCCTCGTCGCGCTGAACCAGCAACTGCAGCGCGACATCGGCTACCTCGTGCGGATGGAGCCCGGCGTGCAGACGCCCGAACAGACGCTCGAACTTGCGTCCGGCTCGTGCCGCGACAGCGCGTGGCTGCTCGTGCAGCTGTGCCGGCATCTCGGCATCGCCGCGCGTTTCGTGTCGGGCTACCTGATCCAGCTCACGCCCGACGTGAAGTCGCTCGACGGCCCGAGCGGCACGTCGGTCGATTTCACCGACCTGCACGCGTGGTGCGAGGTCTACCTGCCTGGCGCGGGATGGATCGGCTTCGATCCGACCTCGGGCCTGCTCGCCGGCGAAGGCCATATTCCGCTCGCGTGCACGCCGCAGCCGACGAGCGCCGCGCCGGTCGAGGGGCTGATCGACGAGTGCGAGGTGTCGTTCGAGCACGAGATGGCCGTGACGCGCGTGTACGAATCGCCGCGCGTGACGAAGCCGTATACGGAGTCGCAATGGGACGCGGTGCGCGCGCTCGGCACGCAAGTGGACGGCGCGCTGGCGGCCGGCGACGTGCGGCTCACGCAGGGCGGCGAGCCGACCTTCGTGTCGATCGACGATCGCGACGGCGCGGAGTGGAACACCGATGCGCTCGGCCCGACCAAGCGCGGCTACGCGACCGAACTCGTGCAGCGGCTGCGCGCCGAATACGGTGAAGGCGGCTTCCTGCATTTCGGGCAGGGCAAGTGGTATCCGGGCGAGCAACTGCCGCGCTGGGCGCTGTCGATCTTCTGGCGTGCGGACGGCCAGCCCGTGTGGCACGATCCGTCGCTGTTCGCCGACGAGCGCGAGCCATCCGCGTATACGACCGACGATGCGAAGCGCTTCATCGACGCGCTGGCCGCGCGGCTGAACCTGACCGGCGAATTCATCCGGCCCGGCTTTGAAGACGTCTGGTACTACCTGTGGCGTGAGCGCCGGCTGCCGGTCAACGTCGATCCGTTCGACTCGCGCCTCGACGACGAGCTCGAACGCGCGCGGCTGCGCAAGGTGTTCGAGCAGCAGCTCGACAGCGTGGTCGGCTACGTGCTGCCGGTGAAGCGCGCGGACGACGCGCGGGGCCGCCATCAGCCGGGCCTCGACGGGCCGCGCTGGGAGACGGGCCCGTGGTTCTTCCGCGACGAGCGCATGTACCTGGTGCCCGGCGATTCGCCGATGGGCTATCGGCTGCCGCTCGATTCGCTGCCGTGGGCTACGCGCGCGGATCATCCGTACCTGGTCGAGCGCGATCCGTTCGCGCCGCGCGACGCGCTGCCGGAAGCCGCCGCGATCCGCGCGCGTTATGCGGGGCCGGCCGACGCGCCGCGCTACCTGTCGGGCGTGCACCGCGAAGCGTCCGCGCAGACCGTGATGCAGTGGCGCAACGACGGCACGGCTAACGGGCGGCATGGTGCGCCTGCGCACGATCCGCAGCGCCGGCCCGAGCGTTTCGAATCGGCCGCGTGGATCACGCGCACCGCGCTGTGCGTCGAAGTGCGCAACGGCATCCTGTACCTGTTCATGCCGCCGCTCGCCGCGCTCGAGGATTATCTCGAGCTGCTCGGCGCGATCGAGCTGACCGCGCACGCGCTCGGCGTGAAGCTCGTGCTCGAAGGTTATCCGCCGCCGCGCGACGCACGGCTGAAGGTGCTGCAGGTGACGCCCGATCCCGGCGTGATCGAGGTGAACATCCACCCGGCCGCGAGCTTCGACGAACTCGTCGACCACACCGAATTCCTGTACGACGCGGCCTGGCAGTCGCGGTTGAGCAGCGAGAAGTTCATGGTCGACGGCCGCCACGTCGGCACGGGCGGCGGCAACCACGTCGTGCTCGGCGGCGCGACGCCGGCCGATAGCCCGTTCCTGCGCCGCCCGGACCTGCTCGCGAGCCTGATCGCGTACTGGCACAACCATCCGTCGCTGTCGTACCTGTTCTCGGGGCTGTTCATCGGGCCGACGAGCCAGGCGCCGCGCGTCGACGAGGCGCGCAACGACCAGCTCTACGAACTCGACATCGCGTTCGCCGAGATCCAGCGCAACAAGCTGCTCTACGGGCAAGACATGCCGCCGTGGCTCGTCGACCGCGTGCTGCGCAACCTGCTGATCGACGTGACCGGCAACACGCACCGCAGCGAATTCTGCATCGACAAGCTGTATTCGCCCGATTCGTCGACCGGCCGTCTCGGCCTGCTCGAACTGCGCGCGTTCGAGATGCCGCCGCATGCGCGAATGAGCGTCGTGCAGCAACTGCTGCTGCGCGCGCTGGTTGCGCGCTTCTGGGCCGCGCCTTACACGACGCCGCTCACGCGCTGGGGCACCGCGCTGCATGATCGCTTCATGCTGCCGGCGTTTCTTCAGATGGATTTCGACGACGTGCTCGCCGAACTGCGCGATGCCGGTTTCGCGTTCGATCCGGCATGGTTCGCGCCGCACTTCGAATTCCGTTTCCCGCTGTTCGGCCAGATCGCGGTGAACGGGATGGCGCTTTCGCTGCGCGGCGGGCTGGAGCCGTGGCACGTGATGGGCGAGGAGGGCGCGCCCGGCGGCACGGTGCGCTACGTCGATTCGTCGGTCGAACGGCTCGAGGTGCGCGTGACCGGGCTGAACGACAACCGGCACGTCGTGACCGTCAACGGCCGCGCGTTGCCGTTGCAGCCGACCGGCACGGTCGGCGAATACGTCGCGGGCGTGCGCTACAAGGCGTGGGCGCCGCCGTCGGCGCTGCATCCGACGATTGGTGTGCATGCGCCGCTCACGTTCGACATCGTCGATACGTGGCTGCAGCGTTCGCTCGGCGGCTGCCGCTATCACGTCGCGCATCCGGGCGGGCGCAACTACGCGACGTTCCCCGTCAATGCGTACGAGGCCGAGAGCCGCCGGCTCGCGCGTTTCGTCGAGATGGGGCACACGCCGGGGCGGATGGACGGGTCGGCTGCCGTGCCGAGCCGCGAATTTCCGTTCACGCTCGACCTGCGGCGGCCGTGACCGGCCGATGACGGGACCGATGAAGATGCGCGGTCCGCGACCTTCCTGCGTACTGGCCAGGGTGCTAGGATGCGGGCAGATTGCGGCCGCGCGCCGCGGCCCGCCGCTGGTGCGGCGGCGCGCATGCGCGCCCGCGCCCTGACGATCGAACGACACCGTGCCGCCCATTCACTCCGACCATCTCGCCGCCCCCGACGCGATGCCCACGCTTTTCGATACCGGCGCCCAGCCGGATGCCGCGGAACTGGCCGCCGCGCTCGCGGCGCCGGCCGCCGCCGGCCGTTACGACGAACTGCGCGGCAGCGCGGCCGGCCTGCACGCGCCCGCGCTCGCGCCTGCGTGGCGCAACTTCTTCACGGCGATCGGCAGCGACGGCGTGGCCGACCTCGATCGCCGCGCCGACGCGCTGCACCGGCGCATGCGCGAGAACGGCCTGTTCTATCAGCTGCATGAACAACGCGCCGGCGACGGCGCGGCCGGCCCGTGGTCGCTCGACCTGCTGCCGCTGATCGTCACGCCCGAGGACTGGGTTTCCATCGAGCGCGGCGTGCTGCAGCGCGTGCGGCTGCTCAACGCGACGATGGCCGACCTGTACGGGCCGCAGACGATCCTGCAGCGCGGGCTGCTGCCGCCCGCGCTCGTCACCGGGCATCCCGGCTACCTGCGCGCGATGCGCGGCGCGCGTGTGCCGGGCGACACGTGGCTGCACGTCGTTGCGTTCGATCTCGCGCGCGGCCCGGACGGGCAGTGGCGGATCGTCGCGCAGCACACGCAGGGCGCGGCCGGGCTCGGCTACCTGCTCGAAAACCGGCTGATCGTGTCGCGGCTCTTTCCGCGCGGGTTTCGCGGGCTGCGCGTGCAGCGGCTCGCATCCGCGTACCGCGCGCTGCTGCAGAGCATGCAGGCGCTCAGCCCGACCGCGAAGAATTCGCGGATCGTGCTGCTGACACCGGGGCCGCACAGCGCGACGTATTTCGAGCATGCGTATCTCGCGCGTTATCTCGGCCTCACGCTCGTCGAGGGCGGCGACCTGACCGCACGCGACAACCGCGTGTCCCTGAAGACGCTGCGCGGGCTCGAACCCGTGCACGGCATCCTGCGGCGCGTCGACGACGCGTGGCTCGATCCGCTCGAACTGCGGCCCGATTCGATGCTCGGCGTGCCGGGATTGCTGCAAGCGGTGCGCGCGGGCAACGTGCTGCTCGCGAACGCGCCGGGTTCGGGCTTTCTCGAATCGCCGGCCATGCTCGGCTTCATGCCGCGTCTCGCGGAAGGCTTGCTCGGCGAAACGCTGACGCTGCCGGCCGTGCATTCGTGGTGGTGCGGCGAGGCGGCCGCGTGCGACGACGCGCTGCCGCAGCTCGCGCGCGGCATCGTGAAGGCGTCGTATCCGGCCGACGTGCAGGCGGGCGGCCCGTTCGACCCGGTGATCGGCGCGCGGCTCACGCAGGCGCAGCTTGCCGAATGGCGAGCGCGGATTCTCGCGCGGCCCGAACACTACACGGTGCAGGCCGACCTGCCGCTATCGCAGGCGCCGACCTGGCCGGGGCACGGCGCGCCCGACGGCAATGGTGGCGCGCGCATCGTGCCGAAACCGCTTCTGCTGCGCGTGTTCGCACTCGCCGACGGCGCGCAGCGCTGGCGGCTCCTGCCGGGCGGGCTGTCGCGGGTCGGCACGCGCGACACGCTGTTCAACGCGCCGATGCCGCGCGGCGGCAGCACCGTCGATACGTGGGTGATGACCGAAGGCATCGTCGATTCGACGACGCTGCTGCAGACGCACCTCGGCCCCGACGATCTCGTCGAGCGGCCGCGCGCGATCGCGAGCCGTGCGGCCGAGAACCTGTTCTGGCTCGGCCGCTACACCGAGCGCGCGACCAACCTGATGCGCCTCGCGCGCGCCGCGCTCGAGCGGCTGCGCGGCGAGGACGACGTCGACAGCCCCGCGCACCTGGAATTGCTCGACACGCTGTGCCGCGACACGGGCCTGATCGCGGCCGATGCGCCGAATGCAGTCGATGCGCCGCGCGCGTTCCAACACGCGCTGGCGACCTCGCTGACGCGAGGCGCGGATCGCACGTCGGGCGTCGCGTCGTGCCTGTTCGGAATGCGCGGCGCCGCCGCGGCGATCCGCGAACGGCTGTCGAGCGATCAGTGGCGGCTGATCGACGATGCGACCCAACTGTTCGCCGACAGCGCCGGCCTTCCGGAAGCGGAGGAGCAGATCGGCAACGAGGCGTTGCAGTTGCTCGAGCGTCTGGGTCTGTTGCTCGGCGCGATCACGGGCGCGCAGACCGACAACATGACACGCGACGACGGCTGGCGATTGCTGTCGATCGGTCGGCAGATCGACCGGCTGGATTTTCTGTGCAGCGTGCTGAAGTTCGCGTTCGACGAAGGCGCCGTGCACCGGCAGGACGGCTTCGAGCTGGTGCTGGAACTGTTCGACAGCACGATCACGTTCCGCTCGCGTTTCCAGCGCGGCTTCGACGTTGCGCCGCTGCTGTCGCTCGTCGTGCTCGATACCGACAACCCGCGCTCGCTCGGCTGGGTCGTGCAGGCGCTGCGCGGCCGGCTGACGAAGGTCGAGCGCAGCGAAGGTTATGCGCTGTCCGAGCTGGCCGAGACGATTCCGGACGTGCCCGCGTGGTCGCTGCACGAGCTGTGCGAAACCGCCGATGGCGGCCGGCACGACAAGCTGCTCGACGCGCTCGACACGACGGTGAAGGCGGTCTGGGAACTGTCGAACCGGATCGGCGAACGCTATTTCAGCCACGTGCGCGAGGCAGGCAGGACGTTATGGTGACGACGAAAGGCGCGGCGAAAACGCCGCCCGGTTCCGGCAATGCGCGGCAGGGCGCGGCAGCGGCACCTACGCCGACGCCGGCTGCCGTTGCGCCCGGCCGCTTGCTGCGCGTCACGCACGATACCGAATACCGTTACGCGGCGCGCGTCGAATCGGCGCAGCACCAGGCGCGCCTGCAACCGCTCGCGACGCCGCGCCAGCAAGTGCTGTCGTTCGCACTCGACATCGAGCCCGCGCCGGAATCGGTTTGCACGGAGATCGACGCGTTCGGCAACGCGCGCGCGTCGTTCGCGCTGAACCAGCCGCACGACGCGCTGCTCGTGCGCAGCCGCAGCACGGTGCGCGTGACGCCGCCGGTGTGGTCGCGCGGCGCGCGCGGCGAGCCGCCGCCCGCGATCGCGAAGCCCGATGGCGAACATGCGACGGCATGGGAGGGCGTGCGCGACCGGCTCCAGTTCCGTGCGGGGCAGCCTTACGACGCGGCGAGCGAATTCGTGTTCGCGTCGCCGCACGTCGCGTGCGACCCTGAACTCGCCGCGTACGCGGCCGCGAGCTTCACGCCGCAACGGCCGCTCGTGCAGGCCGCGTGGGACCTGATGCGGCGCGTGCACGCCGATTTCGCGTACACGCCGAACAGCACCGACATCACGACGAGCGCGCTCGATGCGCTGCGGCTGCGCAAGGGGGTCTGCCAGGATTTCGCGCACGTGATGATCGGCGCGTTGCGCTCGCTCGGGCTCGCCGCGCGTTACGTGAGCGGTTATCTGCTCACGCAGCCGCCGCCCGGACAGCCGCGGCTGATCGGCGCCGACGCGTCGCATGCATGGGTCGAGGTGTACGACCCGGCGTGGCCCGAGGACGGCGGCTGGCTGCAGCTCGATCCGACCAACGATCGCGCGCCGGGCGACGACTACGTGATGCTGTCGATCGGTCGCGACTACGCGGACGTGACGCCGCTGCGCGGCGTGATCCGCGGCGGCGGCGCGGATCAGGAGCTGAAGGTCGGTGTGACGGTCGAGCCGCTCGACACGCCGTAAGGCCGGGCGATTCGACGGATTCGGCGTTTAAGTCTTCGTTAATACTGCACGCCTAGCATGGTGATGCCGGCGCGCGGATCGGACCCGGTCCGCGTGCCGGCGGCATGCGCGGGTGCGTCGACGTTACGGCGCCGCGCCGTCGCGCATTGCCAGTTCCTTGCAACGGCGGCAGACCATGATCAAGCACTTCGACTACACGCTCGGCAGCGAGACGATTGCGCTTTGCGCGAGCTTCGGCGCGGGGCCGGCGTTGCGCCGCGTGCTCGTGAGCCGTGCGGATTCGATGGAGACGCTGGTGGTGCTCGACGCGCGCGGCCTGTCGGGCCTGCTGAAGGTGGCGACCGAAGAACCGGAGGGGCTGCTCGACGACGCGATCCGCAAGGTCGGCGACGAACAACTCGTCGAGCGGGCGATCAGCGGCAAGGCGATCGTCGAAACCGTGCTGTGACGACATCTGCACGGTGCGTCCGGTCGGACCAGGGAGTATCCTTCCGGTCCGACCGGTTCTTCGACGCTGCCTCATGTCCACGACAGGCGCTGCCATTCCCGCTCCCCGCCGCTATACGACGATTCGCGTGATCGCGTATCACGGCATTCTGCAAAACACCACGTCCTTGCTGCAGTTTGTCCCGTTCGTGCTGCTCGTCCTGCACGAACGGTCGCTGAATGCGTTTTCGTCGTGGTCGTGGCAGTTCCGGGCACTGCAGGCCGCATTGTTCGCAACGGCGATTGCCGGGCTGGTCAGTCATGTCGCACTGGCATTGCGTCGTCGCTGGGGACGCACGCTCGCTCTGGCGAACTGGGGCGTATCGAGTGTCGTGTGGCTCATGCTGTCGACGTGGGTCCCGGTACTCGTCGGGCTGCCGTTCGGCATTATCGGTTTCGCGCTGATGTACAACCGGCTCAGCAGCGACTACCTGAGGCCGCCGCAGATCATGTCAGGCCTGACGATGCGGCACTGCGTGTCCTTTTGTCTGCTGGCCGCCGCGTCCGCGCTGTATTACTGGGCGATATCGTACGCGGCTGCGCACACGGGCGCCTTTGCCTACATTTTTCCGAATACCCGGCCGATGAATCTGCTGAAGGCGGCCGTCGTCGCGCTGGTCTTGGGTACCGCCGTCGCGCCGCGTGGGCTGCGCATGTGGAGTTGCGGCATGTCGCTGATGACGGCGGCGATCGCGATGCTGGGCATGCTGGCGGGCTACGTGTCGATCGCGACGCCGCTGGTTCGCCATATGCCACTGGAATATCAGCGCACGGCGCTTGTCATTCCCTGGCAGCCGATCATGGTCTACGTGGTCGTGACGTTCTGCGTTGCGCTGGTGTTGATTCGCGCGACGAAGCCGCCGAAGCCCGGTGCGTGGGAGCAAGGGGCGACTCCCGACGCACCCGACGAGGCGGCGGCGCGCCGGGAAACGACTTCCTGATGCCGCGCGGCTAGTTCGCGAACCGGTCGGTTGCCGCGATCAACGCTTCCAGGATCCCCGGCTCGTTGTACGCGTGCCCCGCGCCCGGCACGATCTCGAACGTCGCGTCCGGCCAGGCCTTCGACAGCTCCCATGCGGTGCGCGCGGGCGTCGCGATGTCGTAGCGGCCTTGCACGATCACGCCCGGAATGCCGGCGAGGCGATGCGCGTCGCGCAGCAACTGGCCTTCCTCGACGAAGCCCCTGTTCACGAAGTAGTGGTTTTCGATCCGCGCGAACGCGAGCGCGTAGTGGCCATCCGCGAAGTGCGCGGCGAGCGCGGGATCGGGCAGCAGCGTGATCGTGCGGCCTTCCCAGATGCTCCACGCGCGCGCGGCTTCGAGCTTCGCGGCTTCGTCGTCGCCCGTCAGCCGGCGATGGTAGGCGGCCATCAGGTCCCCGCGCTCGGCTTCCGGAATCGGTGCGACGAAGTCTTCCCACAGATCGGGGAACAGCCACGATGCGCCTTCCTGGTAGTACCACAGCAATTCCGCGCGACGCATCGTGAAGATGCCGCGCACGATCAGCGCGCTCACGCGCTCGGGGTGCGTCTCCGCGTACGCGATCGACAGCGCGCTGCCCCACGAACCGCCGAATACGAGCCATTGCTCGGCGCCGACCATTTCGCGCAGGCGTTCGATATCGGCGACCAGGTCCCACGTCGTGTTGTTTTCGAGGCTCGCATGCGGCGTCGAGCGCCCGCAGCCGCGCTGGTCGAACAACAGGACGTCGTAGCGCTCGGGGTCGAACAGGCGGCGATGGTCGGGGCTGCAGCCCGCGCCGGGGCCGCCGTGCAGGAACACGGCGGGCTTGCCGGCCGGGTTGCCGCAGCGCTCCCAGTAGATGCGATGGCCGTCTCCGGTGTCGAGGTGGCCGTGGGCGTAGGGTTCGATCGGTGGGTACACAGACAGGCTCCGGGTGATGGTCGACGGGGGCGGACGAGGCGCGGGCCGGTGTGCGGGCGGAGTGCGTTACTGCGGATATTGCAGCGCCGCAAAAATTCGTTGCGTGGGCATCGGACCGGCCGCCGCCGGACAAGGCTTGTCATTATGCCCATTCGTTGGCGCCGGCGTCGGCTCGCTGTGGGGTTTGCGGCCGCCGGCGTTCCCCACGGGAATTTTGAAGCAATTTCATTCCGATATTTTTCATACAAAATCCCGGCGGCATATCGGCGTGCCGGACCGGCGCCGCCGGTGTGCTGCCCATCCACCGTGCCAACGGAAACCAGCCGATGAACCATCGTGTCACGCAGTTGACCGGGTTGCGCGCCGTCGCCGTGACGATGGTCGTCGTCGGACATGCCGAGCATGTGCTGCCCGGCGGCTACACGGGCTGGTTCGCGCCGTTGCGGCTGATCGCCGACGGCCGGCTCGGCGTGCTGATCTTCTTCGTCCTCAGCGGCTTCCTGATCACCAACGTGCTGCGCGCCGAGCGCGCCCGCACGGGCGGCATCGCGCTGACGTCGTTCTACGTGCGCCGCGCGCTGCGGATCTGGCCGGCCTGCTACGTCTATCTCGCGGCCGTCGCGATCGTCGCCTTCGCGGGCTGGTTCGACGTCGACCGCCGGCAGTGGCTGTATGCCGCGCTGCATCTGTGGAATTACTCGGCGTGGTTCGGGCTGACCGCCGACAACCTGCTGCATCCGGACGGCGCGTGGTATCTCGGCCATTTCTGGTCGCTCGCGCTCGAGGAGCAGTTCTACTGGTTCTGGCCGCTGCTGTTCATGTACGGCGCGCGCCGCGGCGGCACGCGCTGGCTGGCCGCGCTGATCCTGATCGTGCCGCTGGTGCGCGCCGTGACGTATTTCGTCGCGCCGGCGTTGCGCGGGCAGCTCGGGATGATGCTTCACACGGGCGTCGATCCGATCCTGATCGGTTGTTATGCGTCGCTCAACCGCGAACGGCTCGAAGCGTGGATTCGCTCGTGGCGCGGCGAGACGCGGATCGTGACGGCGATCGTCTTCATCGTGCTGCTCGGGATGCCGCTCGCCGAACATCGGCTCGGCGGTTTCTGGAATGCGACGTACGGCGTGACGCTCGAAGCCGCGCTGATCGCGATCGTGATCGTCGTGCTGAATTTCCGCGGCGAATTCTGGTGTGCGCGATGGTTGCGTGCGCAGCCGGTCGTGTTCATCGGCACGATCTCGTTCAGCCTGTATCTGTGGCAGCAGCCGTTCGCGAACCCGGATTTGCCGGTCGCACACGCGTTTCCGCTTGGGATCGTGTGGGCGCTGCTGGCGGCGACTGCCAGCTATTTCCTTGTCGAGAAGCCGTTCCTGCTGCTGAAGGATCGGTATACGGCGCGTGAGATGCGGCGGGGGCGAGAGGATGCGCGGCGGATGCCGGCGTCGGGCGAGGCGATCGGAGCGAAGGTGGTGGAGTAGGCGGGCGGGGTAGCCCGCTGTCGTTTTACTTGAAGCGCTTCATCGCGGCAGGCTAATACCAGAAGTTCCGGAACATATCGATCCCGTAGGTCTTGCCGTCGTAGTGGACGGTCGTGCGTGCGGTGCGCTTGCCCGTAACCGAGTATTCGCGGTCCTTGCGCTGCGACTTGGTGATGTGTGCGGTGATCGACAGGTCTGAGAAGCCGTGGCTCGATGTTTTCTCGACAGCGATCGTCATACGGGCATCTTCGCTGCTCGCGTCGCCGACACCGGGGCCGCAGGCTTCGCCTTCGATGCTGACCCATCCGTAGAGATTGGTGCCGAACACCGGACGGATGCGGTTGCCTTCGCGCACCCACAGCGTCAGCTCTTCGCTGGCGTCTGCATCGGGGCAGCTCGCCCCGCGCGCGCTGCTCGTGAACACGACGCCGAATGCGCGCACGTCAGGCGACAGCCGGTAGGGCGCCGTATCGATGCGATAGCTGTTCTCGCCGATCTCAGTTGCGGAGTCTTCTTCGATTACCGATTTTTCGGCCGCCACGACCTTGCCGCCCTCGACGAGCGCGACGACCTGCAGCTTGTCGCTGTCGTCCGGGTTCTTGCCTTTGGAAAGCGAATCGAACGCGATGGCCGCGATCGTCGTGTCCGGCGCATTCGGCATGACCTTGCACGCCGACGCGACGACGAGCCGGTCCGCATCGCGCGTGGCGATGCGCGCGCTTGCGATGCCGGCCCAGCGGGCGACGGCCGTGACGGTAGCGTCGCCGCAAGGCTGGTTGTCGGCAGCCTGAACGGCGGAGGCGGCGACGAGCGCCAGCAGCGGGGCGAAACGAAGGATTCTCATAGTCCAAAGGTTCTTCATTGATGCAGGGGATGTTGCTTACGATTCGAAGCAGTCTGTCAGTTTTGTCCGGAGCCGGTCATCCAGCAGTACACTGAATCGATGGTGTCGTTCTCGATCGACCGTCTTTCGTTCCCGTTCCGTCATGGATGATCCCAATAAAATCGACGAGATTGTAAAAAATTCATTTGGCCTTTGGATTTCCGGGCTTTTCAGCGCGATCAGCGGAAACTCACCCGGTATCGCGTTCGATAGTCACCGGGATGCGTTCTTTCGAATTGTCGAGTATCTGCTTCAGACGGGAAGAATCAAGTTCATTGCCCCGGGAGCGGATTGCTACGTCTCGCCCGAACATCCCAATCCCCGATTTACGATCCACGACTGTGACGCGTATTGGCAGGCTTCTCCTCACGAGATAATTTCCTATCTCCGAGCTAGATGGCCAGAAGATGCAGGGCACGAGCATGACCTCTTGCTCGTTGACTACTTCTATAGCCTGCCAGGCGTGATATGGCGCGGTGACGACGGTAGGCTGGTGGCGTCCTGATTTGGGCTTCAGTGCGGCCTAAGCACGAAGCGACCTTGGCGAGGATGGTGAACGATCGAGCGGCCCGTGCCCAACGACCGGTTGTGGCCGACTGTCGTCCAACGCGATCGGCCGAAGCCGCCAACCGGAGCGGACACCGTGAGCCTCAAAGCTCCTTGGTTTTGGGTGTCTTTGAGGCGACGGATCTCATCGTCTACGGATACTCGTCTTGGTTACTTGCTCGATTCGTCTGCTGACCATACAGCCAGCTCATAACCGTCGGGATCGGTAAAGTGGAAGCGTCGGCCGCCCGGGAACGAGAAAGTCTGACGGCTGATGGTGGCACCCGTCGCCTCGATCCTTCGTTGGACTTCAGCCAGATCATCAGCGTAGAGGATGACTAGTGGGCCGCCCGGCCTGATGGGCTCGCCGGTTGTAAATCCACCCGTGATCCGGCCGTCGCGAAACTCGGTATAGGTCGGACCGTAATCGGTGAAGGTCCAGCCGAAAACGCTGCCATAGAAGGCCTTGCTTTGTCGAATGTCGCTGACATTGAATTCGATGTTATCAATCTGACGGTCTTTCCCTCGAATGCTCATTAGTACCCGTTCCCTTGGTTGTTTTCCGAGTGGCAATGATATGCACCATAACCGCCCATAACGATAGTGAGCGGTTCTGGAGATGTCCACTCTTGGCCGCACCCGGTCGGTGGCCGCTCGGACAAACCGCGACTGGCTTAACCCGACCCATTTCAGGCTCCCGATCTCCTGCAAAGCGACCATTCAGCGGCGAAGACTCCAAGTCAGCGCTGCGTGTACCATGCACATTCTCAAACATGCGGTGGCTCGCGATGAAAAGCCTTCTAGTCGCTTCAGGTCGTGCCAAGCTGGCAACGGAAGTCTTCGGAAGTGGAGAACCGATTGTATTTTTGCACGCGCGGGTCGCGGACCGCCGGATGTGGCGCCAGCAGATTCGCGAAATTGGCGCTAGCAACCAAACTATCGCCTATGATCGACGTGGATTTGGCGAAACAGTTGCCGAGGCAGAGGACCACTCTGCCGTTGAAGATTTGATCGCCGTTCTCCAATCGGTGGCAGGTGGATCTCCTGCAATACTCGTTGCCTGCTCTCAAGGTGGAGGCATAGCCCTCGACGCCGCTCTTCGGTATCCGTCGTATGTTCGCGGTCTCGTTCTTGTCGCACCGAGTGTGCCAGGTGCGCCGAAAATGACTCATGCAGCGCGGGTTGAAGACTGGGTCACCCGTTTGGCGGCGGCAGAAGCGAGGAAAGATATTGAGGAGGCCGTCGCGATTCGAGCGACGCTCTGGCTTGATGGTCCGTTTCAACCCGAGGGGCGTGTGACGGGTGAAGCTCGCAAGCTGTTTGACGAGATGAACGTTGCGGCTCTCGGTTTGCCGCCGACGGGCACGAACACTGATTCACCGGTCGCGTACGGACGGTTGGGCGAACTATTAGTACCGACGCTGGTGATGTGTGGGGATCTGGATCTTCCCGGAATTCAGGAGCGAAGTCGTTACGTTTCGGCTAACGTATCCCGTGGGACGTTCCACCAGATATCAGGAACCGCACATTTGCCGTCCCTCGAACGGCCACAGGAGCTTACGAGCGTGATCGCGGGTTTTATCGATCAATGTAACGCTCTGCAATAGCGGGGAGGCGAAGCGCTAACGAGGATTTTCCTGTGGCGCATGAAGTGATTGTCGACGATCCGGACGGTGTCATCGAGTGTCCCCGCACGACCAAATGCCGACACCTCGCCCAGAGTTTCCAAGAAATCCACAAAGAATAAAAAAAGGCCCTCGCGAGAAGGGCCTTTCATAGACGAAGGTACGAGCAACGTTTACCGCGTCAAAGCCGTAAACCCCTCCAGCAACCGCTCAACATCAGCCGCCTGAATCGCACCCATCGTCGAGATCCGGAACAACTCCTTCGACAGCCCGCCTTGCCCCGCGTAGATCACAAAGCCGCGCGCTTTCAGCCCGTCATGCAGCGTCTCGTACGTGACGCCTTGCGGCAGCCGGTACGCGCGCAGCACGACCGACGACGCACCTTCCGGCAGCACGAGCGGCATCCCGCGCGCGGCAAGGCCGGCCTGTGCCTGGTCGGCGAGCGCCTTGTAATGCGCATGACGCGCGCGCCAGCCGCCGGCTTCGTCAAACTCGCGCAGCGCCTCGACGAGCGCGTAGTACGCGTGCACGGACGGCGTGAACGGCGTATTGCGCTGGTCCTGCAGCTTCGCGAGACGCCCGAGGTCGAGGTAGTACGTGCGGCTCGCGGCCTTCGCGAGCGCGCTGCGGCGCACGATCACGAACGCTGCACCCGGCACGCCGTGCAGGCACTTGTTCGCGGTCGCGGCAACGGCGTCGATGTCGCCGCCGGCGAAGTCGATCGCTTCCGCGCCGAAGCTGCTGACGCCGTCGACGAGCAGCTTCACGCCGCGTGCGCGGCAGACTTCCGCGATCGCGCCGAGATCGTTCAGGCGGCCCGTCGTCGTTTCGTGATGGATCACCGCGACGTGCGAGTAGCCGCCCGCATCGAGACGCGCGCCGATCTGCGCGAGGTCGGGCGCCTGCATCCATTCGTGTTTCAGCACATCGTGCGCGATGCCGTACTGCGTCGCGATCTGCGTGATCCGCTCGCCGTACACGCCGTTCTCGATCACGAGCAGCTTGCCGTCCTGCGGCACGAGCGCCGCGATCATGCTCTCGACGGCGGCCGTGCCCGAACCGGTCATCAGCACGGCGGTCCATTCGGCCGGATCGAGTTCGTATGCGGCGACGAGGCGCGCGCGCGCCTCATCCTGCAGATCGAAGAATTCGCTTTCGCGATGGCACAGGTCGGGTTGCAGCAGGCTGCGGCGCACGCGTTCGGTGAGCGTGACCGGGCCGGGGTTCAGCAGCAGCATCAAAGGGCTCCTTCAACGTGGGCTTCGGTCTGCGCGGCGCCGATGTGCCGCATCAGACGGGTCTTGACCTCGACCGGCGTGACGATCGGGCGGGGCAGGCCGTCGGGCACGCCCGTGCGGATCGCGAGACGCACGAACTGCGCGCCGTTACCCGACGCGGCCAGCGCGGCATCGAGCACGTCGAGCGTGTCGCCTTCGACCGCCGACGCGTAGCCGCATGCGGCCGCGACGCCCGCGAACGACACATGCTGCGACACGGTCGCCTGGCCGCCCGTCGATTCGTGCGCGCCGTTGTCGAGCAGCACGTGCGTGAGGTTCGCCGGGCCGTAGGTGCCGAGCGTCGCGAACGCGCCCATGCGCATCAGCGCGGCGCCGTCGCCGTCGACGGCCACCACGCGCAGGTCGGGGCGCGCGAGCGCGAGGCCGAGCGCGAGCGGCGTCACGCAGCCCATCGAGCCGACCATGTACAGCTGGTTCGGGCGATCGTCGATCGCGTAGAGCTCGCGGCCGCAGAAGCCGGTCGAGGCGAGCACGACGGTCGAATCGACCGGCGTGTGCGCGATCACGCGCTCGAGCGCGGCCTGGCGCGTCGGCCGGGCCTCGGCCGATGCGGCGCGCGACGACGATTGCGCGGCGACATGCGCGCGCGGCTGCGCCGCCGGGTTCGCCTTCAGCTCATACGGTGCAACGCTGCCTTTCTGCATCACGAGCGCGTACGGGCGGCCCGTCGCGTCCATGTGCGCGATCGCGCGGTCGAGCGCCGGGCCGACCTGTTCGGGGTCGGTCGGGAACGTCTCCCACGGAATCTCCATCGTGTCGAGCATCGCGGGCGTGATCGGGCCCATCAGCGCGTGCTGCGGCTCGTCGGCGACGCCCGGCTGGCCGCGCCACGTGACGATCAGCAGTTGCGGCAGGCGGAACGTCCAGGTCAGCGAGGTCAGCGGGCTCACCGCGTTGCCGAGCCCCGAGTTCTGCATCATCGCGATCCCGCGCTTGCCGCCGAGCGTCGCGCCGGCGATCAGCGCGACCGCGTCGCCTTCGTTCGCGGCCGACAGGTAGTGCAGCGTCGGGTCCTGCAGCACATAGTTGATGAACGGCGTCAGGTACGAGCAGGGCACGCCCGCGTACCAGTCGAAGCCGCGTTCGCGCGCGGCCTCGACGAACTGGGCCGCTTCGATCATTGCGCGCCCCCGTTGCCGGTGCCCGGTTCGGACAGCGGCGTCTGGCCGTGCGCGAAGTCGCCCGCGCGGCGGAAGTCTTCGAGATCGTTCACACCGCGCCAGTGGCCGTGCACGTACTGCACCTCGATCTTCTCGCCGGCGGCGATCAGTTCGTTGAGGAGCGACGGGATGTCGAGCGTGTCGAAATCGTCGCGCGCCTGCAGCGTCGCGAGCATCGCCTTCAGGCGCTCGACACCGGCGCCGCGCACGTTCAGCAGGCCGATCCAGCGGCCGTGCGGCGTGCCGGTGGCGACGTCGCTCGACACGCGTTGCAGGTAGGTCTTCTGGCCGAACAGGCCGCGATCGTCCGCCGCCGAGCACAGTGCGAAATCGCGCACGCTCTGGTTGGTTTCGGTGAGCGACGAATCGACCACCACGCTGAACTCGGCCTCGCTCTCCGCGAGGTCGCGCACGATGTAGCTGCGGAACAGCAGGTCACCGTACGAGATCACGGTGTCGCCGGTCAGGCGTTCGGCCGCACATGCGAGCGACGCGAGCTCGCCCGTCTGCGCATGGCGTTCGTTGACCACGAGCTTGATGCCCGACGTGTCGATCGCGTCGGCGCGATAGCCGCCCACCACGGTGATGTCGTTCACGCCGTGCGTCTTGAAGCCGTCGACGAGCTAGCGCAAGAGCGGCTTGCCGGCGACCGGCAGCATGACCTTCGGCCTGTCTTCGGTCACGGCTTCGAGGCCCTTGCCGCGGCTCGCGGCGAGCACGATCGCGGCGTTCGACGCGCGCGACGACGACGACAGGTAGATACGTTCGGCGGCCGAGTACTCGTCGGCGTCCTGCAGGCGGAAGATCTCGTTGACCGATGCAACGCGGTCCTCGACGTTGATCAGCGTTTCGCTCTCGTGGATCTCGCGCGCGGTCGCCTGCATCGCGGAGGCCGACGCGCGGATCAGGTGATTCGCCCAGATCACGGTGCTGATGCCGGCCTGGCGGAACACGTCGGTCGGCGTGCTGTAGTACTTGGTCGGCACGATCACGAGCGGCGCCTTGCCGCTCCATTCGCGCGCGAACTGCAGGATCTCGTCCGGGCGGGACAGCTTGCTGTGGATCAGGATCGCGTCGGCGCCGGCTTCCGCATACGCGTTCGCGCGGCGCAGCGCCTCGTCCATCCCCCAGCCCGCGATCAGCGCCTCGACGCGCGCGACGATCGAGAAATCGGGATCGGTCTGCGAATCCTTGCCGGCCTTGATCTTGCCGCAGAACTCGTCGATTTCCGCGAGCGGCTGGCGCTCGCCGCCGATGAAGCTGTTGGTCTTCGGGAACTGCTTGTCCTCGATGCAGACGCCGGCGATGCCGCGCTGCTCGAGCTTCTTCACGAGGCGGCGCACGTTGTTGAAGTTGCCGTAGCCGGTGTCGCCGTCGAGCAGGATCGGCAGGTCGCTGGCGTCGGCCATGAATTCGAGCACGTCGACGACCTGCGTCCAGCTCGCTTCGTTGTTGTCGCGCACGCCGAACTGCGCGGAGATCGCGAGGCCCGATGCCCAGATCCCCTTGAAGCCGGCTTCGCGGACGATCCGCGCGGACAGGCCGTTGTGCGCTTCCATCAGGAATTCGAGGTCGCTGCTGACGAGCATGCGGCGCAGGCGTGCGCTGCGCGATTCGGTGAAGTTGGGTTCGCGTGCGTTCATCGTGCGGCTCCGGCGGTAGTACGTTGAATCAGGGGGAGGATGTCTTGCGTGGCGCGTGCGACGTCGTTCGGGAAGTCGATCTCGATCCACGGCGAGCCGGTGACGTCGGCGACGTCGAACGAGTGGCCGCCTTCGAGCAGCAGGTCGCGCACGGCTTCTTCGTGCGGCATGTTCGCGCGGCCGCTGTCGACGTAGCCCGCGACGATCGTCGCGAGGCGGCGCGCGGTGCCTTCGGTGAAGCGGAAGAAGCCGACCGATTCGCCGATCGTGTCGTAGTCGAGGTCGACCGCGAGCTGCTTGCGCAGCTCGACCGGCACGCCGTTCTTCAGGCACAGCTTGACGGGCTCGTCGCCGGCTTCGAAGTCGCGGTCGATCAGCAGGCGATCGACCGTCTTGTCGGAATCGGCCACCAGCGCGTGCAGGATGTTCTCGTCGTACAGGACGTCGGCGTCCATCAGCAGCACGTCGCCGCCGCGCGTCATCGCGTCGGCGACGGTATGCACGGTCAGCACGCTGCCGAGGTCGTAGCGGTCGTTGATCACGATCTCGGCCTGGCGGCCGAGGCGCTTCAGTTCCTGCTCGACCTTCTCGTGCTGAAAGCCGAGCCCGAGCACGATCTCGTCGACGCCCGCGGCATCGAGCACACGCAGATGGCGCTCGAGCAGCGATACGTCGTCGAAGCGCAGCAGGCACTTCGGGAACTGCGCTTCGGGCGGTTGTTGCAGGCGCAAGCCGAGGCCTGCCGCAAGAATGATGGCTCGCATGGGTTCTCCAACCAAAAAGCCGGCGGATCTGAACGATCAGTCGGCGAGCGGCTGCGGCGCACGACGCCGCTGCCAGTTTCTTTCACTGAAATGCAGATAGAGCAGCCCGGGCAGGCCGAGTGCCAGTTCGCGCGCGCGTTTCGCGAGCGACAGCGCGAGCGCCGCGTCGGGCGGCAGGCCGACCAGCGGCGCGAGCAGCAGGTAGCCGCCTTCCTGCGCGCCGAGCGAGCCCGGGATCGCGAAGGCCGCGCCGCGGATCGCCTGGCCGACGCTTTCGAGCAGCAGCGCGTCGAGCCAGCTGACCGGGTGCCCGAGGAAATGCAGCGCGAGCCACACTTCCGCGGTGCCGACGATCCAGCCGACGAGGCTCAGTGCGAACGTCTTCGCGACCTTCGCACGATCGCGGTACAACGCGGTGACCGCGTCGTCGATGGCATCGGCGCGGGTCGCGAGCGACGACCAGTCGCGCGGGCCGAGCAGCTTCGACGCGAGACGCAGCCCGCGGCCGAACAGCCCGCGCCGCTGCGCCAGATAGAACAGTGCGGCGAGGGCGCCGAGCACGCCGGTCGCGATCAGCGCGGGCGTGCGCAGGTGCGCGACAGACTCGTGTGTTGCATACAGGCTGAACGCGGCGATGCCGATCAGCGCGAACGCCATCTGCGCGAGCGCCTGCATCGTCGTGCTGACAGTGACGGCCGCCGCCGCATCGGCCATCCGCGTGCCGCGCTGCGCGAGGTGGCGCACCATCAGCACCGGGCCGCCGATCTGCCCGGCGGGCAGCAGGCTGTTGACCGATTCGCCGACCCAGCGCGCGCGCAGCGCGTTGCCGAGTTCGGCGCCCGGCTGGCCGGGGCGGAACATCACGGAAATCGCGATGGCGTCGATCACGAGCGGTACGACGTGGAACGCCGCGACGAGCGCGAGCCCCCAGCCGGCCGCGAGGAACGTGGACGCGACCGCGCCGACGCCCTGCCACGCCAGCAGTGCCACGAACAGCGCCGTCCCGAGGGACAGCAGGATCAGGCCGGCGCGTGTCATGACCCGGTCGTGCGTCGCGTCGCCAGTTGCTTGAACACCTGGCGGAAACCGAAATACGCGATCGCGTCCTTCATGTTCGAGATGAAGCGCTTCCACGGCCGCATGCCGGGGTTCGTCACGTATTCGAAAGTGAGCGACACGCGCGTCTCGTTCTGGCCGAGCGGCGTGATGCGGTGGCGCAGCTTGTCGCCGTCGAACAGCACGATGCCGCCGTCGGCGATCTGCACCGAGCCCGGTTGATCGGGCACGTCCGGGTTGCGCGTGTGCAGTTCGTAGTCGAGCCGGCACGACGATTCGTCGATCACGCCGATCAGCAGCGTGTAGCGGCGGCCGTCGTAGTACGACGTGTCGTAGTGCCAGCCGATGTGGTCGCCGGGCTTCGTGTAGTAATACAGCGCGTAGGCGTGCGGATCGTCGTCCGGCGACAGCATCAGCTTGTCGCCCGTGACCTTCTCGAGAAAGCTGATCAGCGCCTTCGACCGGTACAGCTCGGCGATGTAAGGCGCCTGCTCGTCGATCGTGTGCCGGCTCACGCTGCCGCCCTGCTTGTGGCCGGGCAGGTAATTGCGGTTCAGGCCGGGCTGCATCGCGCGTGCGGCCGCTGCGAGCTTCGCGTGCGCGTCGGCCGGCAGGAAGGTGTCGAGATACAGGAACGACCCCTGGCGCGTGTAGTCGCCGCGCAGGCGGTCGAGATCGAGCTGGCCGACGCTGTCGGCCACGGTGCGATCGGGGCCGGACGCGGCCGCGCGCGCAGGCGCGGGGCGTGCCGGGCTCAGCACGGAGTCGTCGCGCGTGCTCTGAGTCATTTGGAAGCCTGGATTTCGGTTGGGTTCTGCGGGAGGTTGCCGCGCCGGACGACGCGCCACCAGTCGATCACGACCCAGGCGGCGAACAGCGGGGCGCCGATCGACGCCGCGAGCAGGAACGGCTCGACGCCGTTGACGAGCGTCACGATCGGCAGCAGGTACAGCACGTCTTCCGTCTCGAAGCCGCCGGCGAATGCCTGCTTGGTGCCCGCCTTGCCGGCGATCGATTCGATCCGCATGCGCAGGAAGAAGATCAGCGCGACGGCCGCACCGGCCACCGCGCCGAGCAGCACCGGCGACGCGGCCATTTGCCCGCCTTGGGCGACGATGCCGAGGCCCATGCTGACGAACAGCGCGATCGTCACGAGCGCATCCGCCGCGAGGTCGTAAAAATGACCGATCTTGCTGGACTTGCCGCTGATGCGCGCGAGCTCGCCGTCGGTGTGGTCGACGAAGTTCGACAATACGATCAGGAAAGCGCCCGCGTTGCTCCAGCCGAAGCCGCCGTGCGCAAGGCACCAGGCGCCGGCGAGGCCGATCATCAGACGAACGGTGGTGAGGTGATTCGGGGTGACCGGCGTGTCGACGAGCGGCCGGACAAGCGAGCGCGCAAGCCGCGCATCCCAGGTGCGTGGCAGGGGCGGTTCTGAACGTGTGGCGGTTTTTCTTTGGTCCATCGGCGAAATATATACGGAATTGTAATTTGTTGCTTTTTATTCGATCAATGTCCTGACATACGGGAGTGTTACGGCGTCTTGCCGGTGTCGGCCGGTCGAAAACCAGGGGCTCGGAAGGACGCGAAAACGGAGCGGCCGCACCCGTATTCCAGTGTGGTTCGCATCGTGCGGCTGTCAA
Source organism: Burkholderia stabilis (assembly GCF_001742165.1). Classification (NCBI taxonomy): domain Bacteria; kingdom Pseudomonadati; phylum Pseudomonadota; class Betaproteobacteria; order Burkholderiales; family Burkholderiaceae; genus Burkholderia; species Burkholderia stabilis. Next base: position 255,025 of record NZ_CP016443.1, read on the forward strand.
GGACGGGCGGGCCTCGGAGGCCCGCGTGGCGGCGGTTTTCGCGGATGCCGGCGGACGGCGCGCGGTACGTGCGACCTTGACGTACGTCAGGTCGGGAAAAGGCGCATCGGGCGACAATTGGCCGCGCCGGACGGGTATCGGCGATTGTTGATCGGCAGGCGGTCAATGCCGGCCGAAATCAGTGAATTAATGCGGGATGGTTGGCGATTGCCGGCCGGTCATTCGGACCGACGCTTTCGCGCACCTTTCGTGTGCATTCGGCGCACGCGCATCGTCTGTCACAGAACGGTCGTTCGATACCCGGCAAATTCGGCAAGGATCTTTTGCATCCGGCGGACATTTCGCGGCGATTGCCTCTGCGATACTCCGACCGTGCCTGTGGTGCCGGCCGCGCCTAGCGGCCCCAAGGGCTTCATGTCGCTCAGGAGACACCCCCCGCGACGTCAACGACAGACCCCACGCGTCAGAAACCAGCCATGTCTTCATCACGCATCCTCGCTCCCGCCCTGCGTTCGCTCGTCCGCACCGCCGACGAAGCCGCCGCGCTGATCCGTCCCGGTATGACCGTCGCCATGAGCGGCTTCACGGGCTCGGGTTATCCGAAGGCCGTGCCGACCGCGCTTGCCGCCCACATCGACGCGGCGCACGCGCGCGGCGAGGACTTCCGGATCAACGTGCTGACGGGCGCATCGACCGCGCCGGAACTCGACGGCGCGCTCGCCCGCACCAACGGCATCTCGATGCGGCTGCCGTACCAGTCCGACCCGACGCTGCGCGACAAGATCAACGCCGGCGAAGTCGATTACCAGGACGTTCACCTGAGCCACGTCGCGCAATACGCGTGGTTCGGGCTGTACGGCGATCTCGACGTCGCGATCGTCGAAGTCGCGGGCATCCGCGAGGACGGGCTGCTGATCCCGTCCGCGTCGATCGGCAACAACAAGACGTGGCTCGAACGTGCGAAGCACGTGATCCTCGAGGTCAACTCGCGCCAGCCGCTCGGCCTCGACGGGATGCACGACGTCTATTACGGCACCGCGCTGCCGCCGCATCGCCAGCCGATTCCGCTGACGAAGAGCGACGACCGGATCGGCGAGCCGTACCTGCGCTGCCCGGCCGACAAGATCGTCGCGATCGTCGAGACCGATGCGCCGGATCGCAGTAATGCGTTCTCCGCGCCGGACGAAACGTCCAAGCAGATCGCGCTGCAACTGATCGACTTCCTGCGCCACGAAGTGAAGCGCGGCCGCCTGCCGGAAAACCTGCTGCCGCTGCAGTCGGGCGTCGGCAACATCACGAACGCGGTGCTCGCGGAACTCAGCTCGGCCGGTTTCTCGAACCTGACCGCGTATACCGAAGTGATCCAGGACGCGATGCTCGACCTGCTCGACGACGGCACGCTGAGTTTTGCGTCGGCTACCGCGCTGTCGCTGAGCCCGGCCGCCGTGCAGCGCTTCGCCGACGAAATCGCGACGTTCCGCGAGAAGATCGTGCTGCGCCCGCAGGAGATCAGCAACCATCCGGAACTCGTGCGCCGCCTCGGCTGCATCGCGATGAACGGGATGATCGAGGCCGACATCTACGGCAACGTGAACTCGACGCACGTGATGGGCACGAAGATCCAGAACGGCATCGGCGGCTCGGGCGACTTCGCGCGCAACGGCTACCTGTCGTGCTTCATGTCGGCGAGTACCGCGAAGGGCGGCGCGATCTCGCGGATCGTGCCGATGGCGAGCCACGTCGACCACACCGAGCACGATGTCGCGGTGGTCGTCACCGAGCAGGGCCTGGCCGATTTGCGCGGCCTGTCGCCGAGGCAGCGCGCGCGCAAGGTCATCGCGACCTGCGCGCATCCCGACTACCGGCCGATGCTCGAGGATTACTTCGAGCGCGCGTCGCGCGAGAGCTTCGGCAAGCACACGCCGCACCTGCTCGCCGAAGCGCTGTCGTGGCACGAGCGCTACGTGCGCACGGGGACGATGAAGGCCTGACGCGGCCCGCGGCGGGCGCGCGTGCGCCCGCCGTCGTCGTCAATCCATCACCGCGTGCGCGGGATCGACGCTCGGCGCTTTCTGCGGCGGGCGGATCAGCAGCAACAGCGGAATCATCAGCAGCGTCGCGACGAACATCAGCTTGAAGTCGTTCAGGTACGCGATCATCGTTGCCTGCTGGTTGATCGTGCGGTCGAGCAGCGCGATGTCGAGGTGGCTGCCGGACATCGCCTGCACGGCCGGGTTGAACGGCGTGATCTGCGCGGCGAGATCGGCGTGCGACACCTGCGTGTTGCGCGTCATCAGCGTCTGCACGATCGAGATGCCGATACTGCTGCCGATGTTGCGCATCAGGCTGTAGGTGGCCGTGCCGTCCGCGCGCAACTCGGGCGGCAGCGTCGAGAACGACAGCGCGCTCAGCGGCACGAACACGAGCCCCAGCCCGAAGCCCTGGACCACGCCCGGCCACACGATGTCCGATTCGGACAGCACGATCGTGTACTGCATCATCTGCCATAGCGCGAGCGCCGATATCGATAGCCCCGCGAGCAGCAGCATTCGCGCATCCACGTATTTCAGCAGCCGTCCGACGAACAGCATCGCGATCATCGTGCCCGCGCCGCTCGGCGCGGTGACGAGCCCGGTCGTTGCAACCGGGTAGCCCATCAGGTTCTGCAGCATCGGCGGCAGCAGCGCGCGCGTCGCGTACAGCACCGCGCCGACCACGAAGATGAACAGCGTGCCCGTCGCGAAGTTCGGGTCGCGCAGCAGCTCCGACTTGAAGAACGACGCCTTGCCGACGGTCGCCGTATGCGCGAGGAAGAACGCGAAGCTGAGTATTGCGACCAGCGCCTCGATGCGGATCTCGTAGGAACCGAACCAGTCGAGCTGTTCGCCGCGGTCGAGCATCGCCTGGAACGCGCCGATCGCGAGCGCGAGCGTCGCGAAGCCGAACGCGTCGAATTTCACGTGCGGGCGCGGCGCACGCGCGGGCAGGAAGGTCAGCACGCCGGCGAGCGCGAACGCGCCGATCGGCACGTTGATGAAGAACACCCAGCGCCAGTTGTAGCTGTCGGTGAGCCAGCCGCCGAGCGTCGGGCCGAGGATCGGGCCGACCATCACGCCCATCCCCCAGATCGCCATCGCCTGGCCTTGTTTCTCGCGCGGGTTGATGTCGAGCAGGATCGACTGCGACAGCGGCACCAGCGCGGCGCCGAATACGCCCTGCAGCAGCCGCGCGCCGACGATCTGCACGAGCGATTCGGACAGCCCGCACAGCGCCGATGCAATCGTGAAGCCGCCGATCGAGATGATCAGCAGCCGCTTCATGCTGAGCCGGTCGGACAGCCAGCCGGTGAGCGGCGTCGCGATCGCCGCGGCGACGATGTAGGAGGTCAGCACCCACGTAATCTCGTCCTGCGATGCGGACAGCGTGCCCTGCATGTGCGGCAACGCGACGTTCGCGATCGTGCTGTCGAGGGTCTGGATCAGCGTGGCGAGCATGATCGACAAGGTCAGCATCGGCCGGTTCAGGGCGGGCGAAGCGGGGGCGTCGGCGGCGGGGTTCAAGCGGGTGTCTCCGTGGGGCGGTCGCCGTGGGCGGCGATCCGGTATGGCTCAAATTATAAGCACGCTTATTATATATCCGCTCATCGCCTGGTCTCGAGACCGGGGCCATTCGCGGCTTGACCCTATAATCCGCGGATGGACAAGACCTACGAGAACCGGATCGGCTACCTGATTTCCGACGTGGCCCGCCTGCACGGACGCCTGTACGACCGGCGCGCGAAGCGCATCGGGCTGACGCGCGCGCAAAGCCGCGTGCTCGCGTACCTGACGTGGAAGGGCGAGATGAATCAGGCGCGGCTCGCCGAATGGCTCGAGATCACGCCGATCTCGCTCACGCGGCTGCTCGACCGGATGGAAAGTTATGGCTGGATCGAACGCATCGCGAACGACGACGACCGCCGCGCGTTCGTGATCCGGCTGACCGACAAGTCGCGCGAGATCTTTCCGCAGATGCTCGAAGTCGGCGATACCGTCGCCGACGACGGCCTGCGCGGCTTCACGCGCGACGAGCGCGACACGCTGGTGCGGTTGCTCGGGCGCGTGCGCCACAACCTGATCGACTGCGGCGGCGAGTGACGCGGGCGCCCGCTCGGGCGCGCCGCCCATGACAAAAACAAAGAGAACACTGAGAGATGACCCAGGCACGACGAATCGGCCGGAAGGCCCGTATCGCGATTTTCACTGCGCTCGCACTGGTGCTGAGCCTGGTGATCGGCATCGTGTGGCTTGCGCAGGGCGATGCGCCCGAGACGTTCGACGAATCGATGGCGAAGGCGAAGCTCGGCGACGTGAGCGGCGAGTTCAACGTGGGGCTGATGTACGAGCACGGTGACGGCGTCGAGCGCAATCCCGTCGAAGCGGCGAAGTGGTACAAGCGGGCCGCCGATCATGGCGATGCGTCCGCGCAGAACAATCTCGGCACGTTTTACGAAACCGGAACCGGCGTGGCGCAAAGCCGTTCGGAGGCCGTGAGCTGGTATCGGCGCGCGGCCGCGCAGGGCAATGCGAACGCGTGGTGCAATCTCGGCCGCGCGTACGAGGACGGCGAAGGCGCGCCGCAGGATCGTGCGGAAGCGGTGCGGCTCTATCGCCTCGCCGCCGAACAGGGGCTGGCCAGGGGGCAGTTGTATCTGGCGATGATGTACGACGCCGGAACCGGGGTGCGGCAGGATTTCGCGGAAGCCGCCAAATGGTATCGGCGCGCGGCGGACCAGGGCGATCCGCAGGCGCAGAACAGCCTCGGCTACCTGTACGACGCCGGGCAGGGCGTGACCCGGAGCGACACCGAGGCGTTCAAGTGGTATCGGCTCGCCGCGGAACAGGGCAACGCAAGCGCGCAGAACAATCTCGGCATGATGTATGAAAACGGGCAGGGCGTGCGCCGAGACGACGCCGAGGCCGCGAGCTGGTATCGACTTGCCGCGGCGGAGGGCGTCAATACATCGCTTTTCCGCCTTGGGATGCTGTACTACGTGGGCAGCGGCGTCGAACATGATCCGATCGTCGCGAACGTGCTTTTCGAGCTGGCCGCCGCCGCAGGCAACACGCGCGCGCAGCCGTATCTCGATCAGGGCGCGAAGCTCACCGCGCCGGCGGATCTCGAGAAAGCCGCGAAGCTGCGAGCCGAAATGAGCCGGCCGGGCAAACTGCTCGACGCGCTCGACCATTACGAGAAAACGGCGCAACGAAGCGACGGCGACTGACGCCGGTCATCGGTCCGTTTCGCGCCAGATCGGCATGAGCCGGCTGCCTTCCATCCGGCGCGCGTGGCCGTCGATGATGTGGCGGCGCGGCAGCCGGTTGCGCGTCAACGCGTCACGCGTCAGCGGACGAGCGCGGACAGGGCAAGCGCCGCCAGATAGAGCCCCACGCCATACGACAGGTGCGTGACGAAGCTGCGCCGGCGCGCGACGCCCGGATGCGGCGTGCGCGACGCCGCGATGCCGAAGCCGAACGCGGGCTGCATCACGAAGAACGGCGCAACGATACTCACGAGGCCGGCGACGAGCGCGGGCAGCAGTGTCGGCGCGCCGATCCATGCCGTTCCCGCAATCACGACGGGGAGTGTCGCGAACGCGATGCCGATCGCGTAATGCGCGATCCAGCCGAGCACACGCTCGCCCGGCACGGGCGGCGCGGCCACGATCGACACATGGCGGAACCGGCCGCGGATCATGTGGCCGATCCAGCGGCCGACCAGCGCGTAGTCGAGCGACGGAACGCCGAACGCACGCCGCCGGAACACCGTCCACAGATCCAGCAGGAGCGTGGCGCCCGCGCCGATCAGCAGCACGTCGAGCAGGACGTCGAGCATATTCATTGCACGCCTCCGGAACGAACGGCGACGGCTGCGCGGCGCAGCGGAATGGGGTTGGGTTTCAGCGGTTTCATGGCAATCCAGGCTTGTCTTTACGAAGTCGAGCGACTATCTTGCAACTTCAAGTTCACTTGAGGTCAAGCATGAGCCGTCTGGATATTGCGGAGGTGGCGCGGCGCACGGGATTGCCTGCATCGACGCTGCGTTACTACGAGGAAAAGGGGCTGATCGTCGCGAACGGCCGCCACGGTTTGCGTCGGCAATACGACGAATCGGTGCTGGAGCGCCTGGCGTTGATCGCGCTCGGCCGCGAGGCCGGTTTTTCGCTCGACGACATTCTCGCGATGTTCGGCGCGGACGGCCGGCCCGCGATCGATCGCGCGAAGCTCGACGACAAGGCCGACGAACTCGACCGCACGATCCGCCGTCTCGGTGCCGTGCGCGATGCGCTGCGGCATGCGGCCGTGTGCCCGGCGCCGAGCCATCTCGAATGCCCGTCGTTCCAGAAGCTGCTGCGCATCGTCGCGCAACGTCATCCGGCGCGCCGCGCAACGAAGACGAACGGCACCTGAGCGGCGCGCCTGCGCGACGTCACACGCTGTTTCCGTGATCGACGGATGCGTTATCCCGCGTAATACACGCGGCACTCCATCTCGCGCCCGCGCACGATGCGCTTGCCGGCGAGCGATCCGAACGTTTCAGTGACGACGGTGCGCTGATGCTCGCACTGCACCGCGTCGTAGAAATAGAGCGAGACCCAGTCCGTCGTGCGGCCGGATTCCGGCGCGCGCGCGGCCGCGTGCAGGCACAGCGCCGTGAAGTGCCAGCCGCCTTTCGTCATGTGCATCACGGGCGGCGGCTCGCTGATGTCCGCGTTCAGGCGCCGGGTCACGAGCGTCGGCAGGACGCCGGCGGCGGCCTTGTTGCGGTACAGGCGATCGATGTAGAGCAGCAGCTCGACGGGGGGCTCCGTGCCGGGGCCGGCGTCCTGCACGTGGCCTTGCCAGCGCCGGCGGCGGCTCAGCACGTCGTCGAGCGCGGTGCGGATGCCGGCCGCGCGCCGCGGGCCGACGCCCGTGATCGTTTCGAGCTGGCCGTTGCGGGCCGCCCGTTCGAGTTCCTCGAGCGTATCGATGTGCAGCAGGTCGTGAATGCGCAGCGCGAGCCCGTGGCCGATGCCGGGCACGGCTTCGAACGCGGATGCGCGTTCGGCGTCGCCGCACAGCCGGTCGAGCTGGCGCCAGTGTCCCGTCACCAGCAACTCGGCGATCGCCTGCGCGACGCCCGTGCCGATTTCGGGCAGCGCGCCGAGCGCGTCGACGCCGCCGGCCTCGAACCGCGCGCGGATGTCGTGGTCGAGCGCATCGACCGTTTCAGCCGACGCGCGGTACGCGGCGACGCGATACGGATTCGCGCCCTGTTCGGCAAGGCGTTGCGCGGCCTCGCGCAGGCATGCCGCGATATGCCGGTTTTCCTCGTACGTTTGGCTGGCGATCGTCTGCATGACGAGGGACGTGGGGAAGCACAAACGAAATTAACGCGGCGAGCGATGCGCCGGTCGGCTTTTCTCCATTGTCGTGACACACGATCAACAAAACTTGATGCACGTCAATGGCAAACGCTTGCGTGAAGCCACGGTCGTGCCGGCAGGCACGACCGTGTGTGGCGCGACGCGGTTACGCGTCGAGAAACGACTGCGCGTTTTCGGCTTCGGCGGCCGTGCGCAGCGCGGCGAGCGCGCGTTTTTCGATCTGCCGCACGCGTTCGCGCGACATGCCCGCGTCCTGCGCGATTGCGTCGTAGGTATCGGGCTCGCCGCCGCCGAGGCCGAACCGCCGGCGCAATACGTCGGCCTCGGCGGTCGTGACCGACCGCAGCAGCGCCGTCACGCATTCGCGCATGCGCGTGTCGGCCAGTTGCTCGAACGGGCCGGGCGACGCCTGATCCTCGATCAGTTCCACGAGGCCGGTGTCCGCGTCGGGCAGCGGCGTGTCGAGCGAGACAGGTTCGGCGGGCAGCGCGAGCACTGCGCGCAGCTTGTCCTCGGCGAGCCCGGTTTCGGCCGCGAGTTCGGCTGGCGTCGCGCGGCGGCCCGTGCGCTGGCGAAAGCGCAGCGCATGCCGCTGTACGCGCTGGTACTGGTCGCCGACGTGCACGGGCACGCGGATCGTGCGTGCGCGATCCGCGACCGCGCGTGTGACCGCCTGACGAATCCACCAGGTCGCATAGGTCGAGAACTTGAACCCGCGCCGGTATTCGAATTTCTCGATCGCGCGCATCAGGCCGACGCAGCCGTCCTGCACGAGATCGGACAGGTCGACGCCGCGGTTCAGGTACTTGCGCGCGATCGACAGCACGAGCCGCAGGTTCGCCTCGAGCATTGCGCGCGTCGCGTCGCGCACTTTCTGCTGGCCATCGCTCAGCGCGGCCCCGAGTGCCCGCCGCGCGACCGCGTCGAAGCCGGCGGTTTCACCCGTGGCGATGTCGCGCGGCGCGGCCGCGAGCGCGCGTACGACACGGCTTGCGTCGTCGACGGCCGGCGCGTTCCATGCGAGCGAACCGAGCAGGGCGGCCATGGCGTTGCGTGCGTCGCGGTATTCGGCCGAACGGCAGCCATGCTGCAGCAATGCGCTGCGCAGCGCCGAGACGGCAGCGTGCAGCGCGTCGTAGCTGGCGGGCGCCGGCGTGTCGGCGTCGTCGTCATCGGCCGCGCCGGTTGCACCGGCGGCACCCGTTGCGCGGTGACGCGCAAGCAGCGCGTCGACCGCCGCTGGATAACCGGCGATCGCGTGCAGCATCTGATGGCGGCCCGTCTCGATCTCGCGGGCGAGGACGATTTCGCCTTCGCGCGTGAGCAGCGGCACCGCGTGCATGCGCCGCATGTAGAGCGCGAGCGGATCGGTCGACGCGCTCGTGCCGCGTGCGAGATCGCCGAGCACGGCCCGGCCTTCGTCGAGCGCGTCGCGATCGACGTCGACCGGTGCCGCGCTGGCGAACGGCGCAGGCACGGCCGGCTCGTCGAGCACGGCGATGCCGATGTCGGCGAGCGCGGCGCGTACGACCTCGAGCGCGTCGGGGCTGTCGCTTTCGGGCGGCAGCACGTCGACAAGGTCGGCGTGTGTCAGATAACCCTGTTCGCCGGCGAGCGCCAGCAACTGGATGATCGGATCGAGCGGCGTGTCCGCCCGAGGAGTGGGGCGTGGCGTAGTCATGTCGATGGCGGCGCGAGCCGCGTTCCTGTCTGGGCGGGCCGAAGTCCGCCGGGTTCGGGCTGCCGGTTGGCCGCGAACGCCCGTCCGCGCCGGTCTGCCTGACATCGTTCAAGGTGAGGGCATTTGCGCCAACTTCAACGCGGGCGCGGCTGACCTGCCAGCACGCGGCATGCCTGCACGATCGCCCGGTGCAGGAAACAAAAAGTAACCGATCATACCTGCGGAAATCTGCAGGGGACGTAAGCTACAGTCAGGCGCGCGCCTGGCGGCGACGCGCGGATTCTGCCGGAGCACGAGATGAACCCGATTCCCGCCGCGAGGCCCGTCGTCATTGCACTTGCCGTGCTGACGCTTGGCGGTTGTTACTACACGAGCCCGTATGGCTATGCGCCATATTACGCGCCGGTGCCGGCCACGGTGACACAGCGTGAAACCCCGGTTGCGCCGGCCGCACCCGGTCCGGCCCTTTCGACGGCGCCCGACGCGCCGGCCGACGTCGTCGCGCAGGCACCGGTTTATGTCGCGCCGGCCTATGTGCCGCCGCCGTATCCGGTCTACTACCCCGCGTACTACCCGGGCTGGTACGGGCCGCCCGTCACGATCGGCTTCTGGGGCCGCTGGGGCGGCGGATACTGGGGCGGGCGCGGCGGGTACTGGCATCGTCCGTGGGGCGGCGGGCACTGGGGCGGTGGGCACTGGGGTGGCGGCCATCGGCACTGACCGGCGCGCGGTGGCACCGCGCGGGAGAGCATCATGAGGAACACGATTGTCCGAAGTCTGTGCGTCGTCCTGCTTGGCCTCGCGGCCGCGCCGGGCGTCGCCGATGCGCAGAGCAGCGCTTACACGAACTCGCCGGCCGAGCTGTACGCCGGGCCGGCGCCCGATTACCCGGTCGTCGCGCAGATCCCGCCCGACACGGCGCTGGACGTATTCGGCTGCCTGAGCGACTACTCGTGGTGCGACGTCGCCCTGCCGGGCGTGCGCGGCTGGATCGACGCGCAGTTGCTCGAATATCCGTACCAGGGCAGCTACGTGCCCATGCTCGAATATGGCGCGATCATCGGCGTCCCGATAACCGGGTTCGCGATCGCCGCATACTGGGATCGCTACTATCGCAACCGGCCGTGGTATCACGACCGCGATCGCTGGGCGCATCGTCCGGAGCCACGGCTCGGCCCCGGTGGATTCCCGCCGGGACAGGGCCATCCGCAACCGGGCCGGCCGATGCCGGGCGCGCAGGGCGGCCCGCCTCCCGCGCAGCATGATGCGCGGCCGTCGGCCGCGCGCGGCGGCTGGAATGGCGCGATCCGCACGCCGCCCCCGGCGGCACCTGCGCCGATGCCGGGCGGTGCCGGCAATGCGCGTCCGGCGGGGCCACCGCCGGCCGTGCTGCATCCGCCGGCCGCGCCGGGCGGCGAAGCCCGCTCGATGCCGCCGCCGATGCGTCAAGGTGGTGGTGGCGGTTACGGCGCGCGGCCGCAAGGTGGCGGTGGAAACGGCGGCGGGAACCACGGTGGTGGCGGCGGTGGTGGTGGTGGCGGCCCCGACGAACTCCGTCACTGATGGCGCCGGCGCCGCGGCTTCCTCCCGGCGCCGGACGAAAAAAAGCCGCTCCGGAGAGCGGCTTCGGGATCAGTCAGGCGAGCGGGCGGGGCCGTGCGGCCCGCCGCCCGTGACGTCAGTCGTCGAGCAGCGACAGGTCGCGCACCGCGCCCTTGTCGGCCGACATGACCAGCTTCGCATAGGCCTTCAGCGCCGCGGACACCTTGCGCGGACGCGGCTGCGCCGGCTTCCAGCCCTTCGCGTTCTGCTCTTCGCGGCGGCGCGCCAGTTCCTCGTCCGACACCAGCACGTCGATCGTGCGATTCGGGATGTCGATGCGGATCTTGTCGCCGTTGCGTACGAGGCCGATCGCGCCGCCCGCTGCCGCTTCCGGCGAGCAGTGACCGATCGACAGGCCCGACGTGCCGCCCGAGAAGCGGCCGTCCGTCAGCAGCGCGCACGACTTGCCGAGCCCCTTCGACTTGATGTAGCTCGTCGGGTAGAGCATTTCCTGCATGCCGGGGCCGCCCTTCGGACCTTCGTAGCGGACGATCACGATATCGCCGGCCTTGACCTTGTCGTTCAGGATGTTTTCGACCGCTTCATCCTGCGATTCGGTCACGTGCGCCGAGCCTTCGAACACGTGGATGCTCTCGTCGACGCCGGCCGTCTTCACCACGCAGCCGTCAAGCGCGATGTTGCCCGTCAGCACGGCGAGGCCGCCTTCCTTCGAGAACGCATGCTCGTACGAGCGGATGCAGCCTTCGGCGCGGTCGAGGTCGAGGCTCGGCCAGCGCGTGTTCTGGCTGAACGCGACCTGCGTCGGAATGCCGGCCGGGCCGGCCATGTAGAACGTGCGGACCGCTTCATCCTGCGTGCGGACGATGTCCCACTGGTCCAGCGCGTCCTTCAGCGTCGGTGCGTGCACGGTCGGCACGTCGGTGTGCAACTTGCCGGCGCGATCGAGCTCGCCGAGGATCGCCATGATGCCGCCTGCGCGGTGCACGTCCTCGATGTGGTACTTGTTCGTGTTCGGCGCGACCTTGCACAGTTGCGGCACGGTGCGCGACAGGCGGTCGATGTCCTTCATCGTGAAGTCGATGCCGGCTTCCAGTGCGATCGCGAGCAGGTGCAGGATCGTGTTGGTCGAACCGCCCATCGCGATATCGAGCGTCATCGCGTTCTCGAACGCCTTGAAGCCGACCGAGCGCGGCAGTACGCGCGCGTCGTCCTGCTCGTAGTGCTGGCGCGTCAGTTCGACGATGCGGCGGCCGGCGCGCTTGAACAGCTGTTCGCGATCGGCGTGCGTGGCCACCACCGTGCCGTTGCCGGGCAGCGACAGGCCGAGCGCTTCGGTCAGGCAGTTCATCGAGTTCGCGGTGAACATGCCTGAGCACGAGCCGCAGGTCGGGCAGGCCGAGCGTTCGACTTCGGCGACGTCGGCATCCGAATACGCCGGGTCGGCCGCGATCACCATCGCGTCGACGAGGTCGAGCTTCTTCAGTTCGACGGTCTTGGTGACCGGGTTCGCGAGGCGCGTCTTGCCGGCTTCCATCGGGCCGCCCGACACGAAGATCACCGGAATGTCGAGGCGCATCGCGGCCATCAGCATGCCCGGGGTGATCTTGTCGCAGTTCGAGATGCACACCATCGCGTCCGCGCAGTGCGCGTTCACCATGTATTCGACCGAGTCGGCGATGATGTCGCGGCTCGGCAGCGAATAGAGCATGCCGTCGTGGCCCATCGCGATGCCGTCGTCGACCGCGATCGTGTTGAACTCCTTCGCGACGCCGCCGGCGGCCTCGATCTCGCGCGCGACGAGCTGGCCGAGATCCTTCAGGTGCACGTGCCCGGGCACGAACTGGGTGAACGAGTTGACGACCGCGATGATCGGCTTCGAGAAATCGTCGTCTTTCATGCCGGTGGCGCGCCACAGCGAGCGCGCGCCTGCCATGTTGCGGCCGGCGGTGGAGGTTTTGGAACGGTAAGTGGGCATTGTTGTGGCTGAAGAAATATCGCGGAAAAGGGTGGAGGCACGGGAATAAAGGCCTCTCTCGCGCCCGTGCGAACAACCTCTTGAGCTGCGCCCTGGGCAAACCGGGCGATTATCCCACAGCCGCCGGGCGCGTGGCGCCTGCGGGGCCGGTGAGCGGCGCGGGCGGCGTGCCCGGCGCGGCATGCCCGCGCGACCGGTTCGGTGCGCGAGGCGGCCGGATCGCAGGTTCATCGACGATGAATCCGCACAGCCGCCCCGCGCGCCGGCGATTAATCGAGCAGCGTCAGGATCTCGTCGTAAAGCGCCTTCGGAATCCGCACGCCGTTCGCGATGCTGCGCGCGCGGGCGTCGAAGCGCCGTTGCGACGGCAGCCGCGCGCCTTGCCCGACGATCGATTCGAACATCCGTTCGCCGCGCGCGAGCCCCGCGTCGAGATCGTCGCCGAGGAACACCTTCGGGTCGAACGCGATCACGAGCTCGCCGTGGCACGGCGTCGCGCCGACGCCTTCGTCGAAGTCCATCGACTCCTGGCTCGTCATGTCGCCGATCAGCGCGCCGCCGAGCAGTTCGACCATCGCCGCGAGCGCCGAGCCCTTGTGGCCGCCGAAGGTGCGCATCGCTCCCTGCAGCGCGGCCTTCGGGTCGGTGGTCGGCTGGCCGTTCGCGTCGATCGCCCAGTGCGGCGGAATCGCCTTGCCTTGCTTCGCGTGCAGTTCGATGTCGCCGCGCGCGATCGCGCTCGTTGCGAAATCGAACACGAACGGCTCGCCGCCCGGGCGCGGCCACGCGAACGCGATCGGGTTCGTGCCGAACACGGGCTCGCGGCCGCCTTCCGGCGCGACCCAGCTATGGCTCGGGTTCATCGCGATGCCGACCAGCCCTTCGGCCGCGATCGCCTCGACCTCGGGCCACAGCGCGGAGAAGTGGTAGCAGTGGTTGATCGCCATCGCCGCGATCCCGTGCTGCTTCGCCATCTCGACCAGCACCGGCAGCCCGGTTTCGAAGCTCAGCAGCGAGAAACCGCGATGCGCGTCGACCGCGACGATCGACGACGACAACCGCCGCAGCGTCGGCACGGCCTGCGGATCGACCTTGCCCTTCGTCAGCGAACGCACGCAGACGAGCAGCCGGTACACGCCGTGCGAATGGCATTCGTCGCGCTGGCCCTGCGTGATCACGTTGGCGATCGCGCGCGCATGCGCGTCGGACATCCCGTTGTGCGTCAGCACGCGCAGCGCGAGCGCATGGACTTCATCGAGCGACAGGACGACTTCGGCGGTTTGCTCAGACATGCTTCACCTCCCGCGGCGCGGGCACGCCGTCGATGCGCTGCGGCACGTTCAGCGGATTGCCGTCGCGGATAGCGTCCGGCAACAGCGCGTCCGGCAGATCCTGGTACGAAACGGGCCGCAGGAAGCGCTCGATCGCGCGGGCGCCGACGGACGTCGTGCGCGTGTCGGACGTCGCCGGGAACGGGCCGCCGTGCACCATCGCATGGCCGACCTCGACGCCCGTGCCGAAGCCGTTGACGAGAATGCGGCCGGCCTTGCGTTCGAGCGTCGGGCGCAGCGCGGCGAACAGCGTCGCGTCGCCGTCGGCGAGGTGCGCGGCAATGGTCAACTGGCCTTCGAGCGACTTCAGCACGCGATGCAGCGTGTCGGCGTCCGGACAGCGCACGATCAGCGACGCGGGGCCGAACACTTCTTCGCGCAGTTCGGGCCGCGCGATGAACGCCTCGGCCGACGTCGCGAACAGCGCCGCGCGCGCCTGGTAGCGGCCGCCTTCGGCGCCTTGCGCCAGCAGCTCGACCGCGTCGTGATCGCGCAGCGCCGAGACGCCCTGCACATAGCTCGCGTGGATGTGCGGCGTCAGCATCGTCTGCGCGGCCGCCGCACGCGCGGCCTCGGCCGCTGCGGCTTCAAACGCGCGCAACGCGGGCCCGTCGACGGCGAGCACGAGGCCCGGGTTCGTGCAGAACTGGCCCGCGCCGAGCGTGAGCGACGCGACGAACTGCGGCGCGATCGCATCGTGGCGCGCGTCGAGCGCGGCGGGAAACAGCAGCACTGGATTGATCGAGCTCATTTCCGCATAGACGGGAATCGGTTCGGGGCGCGCGGCCGCGATGTGCATCAGCGCGACGCCGCCGCGGCGCGAGCCGGTGAAGCCGACCGCCTTGATGCGCGGATCGGCGACGAGCGCCTGGCCGATCTCGCGCGACGCGTCGAACAGCAGCGAGAACACGCCGGCCGGCATCCCGCACTCGCGCGCGGCCTGCTGGATCGCGCGGCCGACGAGCTCCGACGTGCCCGGATGCGCGGAATGCGCCTTGACGATCACCGGGCAGCCGGCCGCGAGTGCCGATGCGGTGTCGCCGCCGGCGACCGAGAACGCGAGCGGGAAGTTCGATGCGCCGAACACGGCGACGGGCCCGACCGCGACGTTGCGCAGGCGCAGGTCGACGCGCGGCAGCGGCTTGCGCTCGGGGCGCGCCGGATCGATCCGCGCGTCGAGAAAACCGCCGTCGCGCACGAGCGACGCGAACAGCGCGAGCTGGCCGACGGTGCGGCCGCGCTCGCCTTCGATGCGCGCGCGCGGCAGGCCCGTTTCGATGACGCAGCGCTCGATCAGGTCGTCGCCGAGCGCCATGATGTGGCGGCCGATCGCGTCGAGAAACGCGGCGCGCGCGTCGGGACGGGTTTCGCGGTACGTGTCGAATGCGTCGTCGGCGAGCGCGCAGGCCGTCTCCAGGTCGTGCAGGCTTGCGCCGCCGAAAGCGGGTTCGAGCCGTTCGCCGGTGGCGGCGGCGATCGCGTGAAGGGTGCCGTTCTGTCCGGCGACGGCGGACTGGCCGATCAGGAGCTGACCTGTGAGTTGCATGGTTTTCCTCGTAAAAAGCAGGGGCCGGGCGTGAGGCGCCCGGCCGAAGGGATGGTGCGAAACGAAGGGGCTTCAGTCCTCGTCGTCGTCGAGTTGCAGCTTGTCGGACCGGACGCCCGTATTCGCGCCCCAGTAGTAGATGACGAGCGCGACGGCCGCGACCACGACGGTGTCGTACGGATGCGCAAGCCGGCCCGTGCCGCCGAAGCCGCCGAGATACGACAGCACGATCATCGCCGCGTAGAACGCGATCAGCCACGCGGACGAGCGCACCTGTTCGGCGAGGCTCAGGTGCGCGGTCGGCACCCAGCGGCGGCACGCGAGATAGATGACGAACATCACGATCTGCAGCCCGAGCAGCCAGGACACCGTGCTCCAGCCCGACCAGTAGACGATCAGCGCGGCGATCACGAACGATGCGGGGCCGGTGATGCCGAACGCGATTGCGCGGAACGGCCGCGGCAGGTCGGGCGCGGTGCGGCGCAGCGCGGCGACCGATACCGGCGCGACCGCGTAACTCAGCACCAGCGCGGCCGACACGATGTTGATCAGCGCTTCCCACGACGGGAACGGCATCGTCCAGAAGATCGCGAGGCCGAACGTGAGCCACAGGCCCGCGCGCGGGATGCCCGATGCTTCGTCGACGCGCGTGAACACCTTGAAGAACGTGCCCGTTTTCGCCCACCCGTAGACGACGCGCGGCGTCGCATTCATGTAGATGTTGCCGCAGCCGCTCGGCGAGATCATCGCGTCGGCGACGACCATCACCGCGAGCCAGCCGACACCGAGCGCAAGCGCGATGTCGCGGTACGGCAACGAGAACGCCTTGCTCACGTCGTGCCAGCCGCCGGCGAGCATGGCGGTCGGAATGCTGCCGATGAACGCGAGCTGCAGCAGCACGTAGATCAGCGTGGAAAGCAGGATCGACAGGATCAGCGCGATCGGGATCGTGCGCTGCGGATTGCGCACCTCGCTCGCGACCGACACGATCGGCGTGAGCCCGAGGTACGCGAAGATGATGCCGCCGGCCGACACGGCCATTTCGATGCCCGGCATGCCGAACGGCGCGAAGCCGTGCACGGTCAGGTTTGCCGGTTTGAAGAACGTGAACAGCACCGCGATCACCGACAGCGGCACGATGAACTTGAAGATGCTGATGATGTTGTTCGCCTTCGCGAACGTCTTCACGCTCGAATAGTTCAGGTAAAAGAAGAAGCACAGCAGCGCGGCCTGCACGAGCCAGCCGAGCGTGGTCGGGTCGCTCGATCCTTCGGCGGTCAGGCCCGGAAACCACGCGGCCGCGTACTGGCGCGCGGCGACGACTTCGATCGCGATCAGGCTCGAGAACGCGATCAGCGTGATGAAGCCCATCAGGTAGCCGAGCAGCGGGCCGTGCGAGAACACCGGGTAGCGCACCACGCCGCCCGCGCGCGGCAGCGCGGCGCCGAGCTCGCAGTAGACGATGCCGAGCAGCAGCACCGCGAAGCCGCCGAGCAGCCACGAGAAGATGCCGGCCGGGCCCGCGATCGTCGACACGTGACTCGCGGCGAACAGCCACCCCGAACCAAAAATGGCGCCGAGACCGATGAACGTGAGATCGGTCAGCGACAACTGTTTCTTGAACTTGCCGTGACCCGCGTCGGGGTGCGCGGAACGGGAAAGCGGGACGGACGGATGAGCGTTGCCTTGGCCTGGCATGGGCTTGTCTCCTGGGGGGTATATCGGCACAGGCGTCGAGTGCGCCGCGCTCCGACGGAGCAGCGGCGCACGCCTGCCGGCCGGCATCGCCCGGTTCGAACGACCGGGGCGGGCCGCGGGCCGTTCACGCGCGGCGCGGGCAGGCGCCGGGGCGAACGGGTCCGCAGGCCATGCCGGACCGGAAGCGGCGGCGCGAGGGGGGAAAGCCTTGCGCCGCCGCCGGGGAGCGTCGGTCAGAGACCGACGTCGGGCAGCGTCGGGCGCGTTTCGAGCGCCTTCGCGACGATCGCCTTCACTTCCGCGAGCGTGTCGCCCTGCAGCGCGAGGCGCGGCGGGCGGGTGATCGCGCTGCCGCGGCCGACCAGCTCTTCGCACAGCTTGATGCACTGGACGAGGTCAGGGCGCGCGTCGAGGTGCAGCAGCGGCATGAACCAGCGATACAGCGCGAGCGCTTCGTCGAAACGCTTCTGCTTCGCGAGGCGGAACAGCGTCTCGCCTTCCTTCGGAAACGCGTTCGACATGCCCGACACCCAGCCTTCGGCGCCCACGGCGATGCTCTCGACCACGACGTCGTCGAGGCCCGCGAACAGCACGAAGCGATCGCCGACCGCGTTGCGCAGGTCGATGAAGCGGCGCGTGTCGCCCGACGAATCCTTGAAGCAGACGATGTTCTCGCAGTCCTGCAGCGCGATCAGCACGTCGGGCGTCACGTCGTTCTTGTAGATCGGCGGGTTGTTGTAGACCATCACCGGCAGGTCGGTGCTCGTCGCGACCGCGCGGAAGTGCGCGGCCGTTTCGTGCGGCTTCGCCGAGTAGACGAGCGCGGGCATCACCATCACGCCGTCGACGCCGACGCGCTGCGCTTCACGCACCGTGTTGCGCGCGAATTCGGTCGTGAATTCGGCGATGCCGGCGATCACCGGAATCTTGCCGCCGGCCGCGTCGCGTGCGGCCTCGATCACCTGGAGCTTCTCGCTCGTCGACAACGAGGTGTTTTCGCCGACCGTGCCGCAGACCACGAGGCCCGACACGCCGTCGTTCACCAGGTTCTTCACCACGCGGTGCGTGGCGTCGATGTCGAGGGAAAAGTCCGGCTTGAACTGGGTGCTGACGGCCGGGAAAACCCCGGTCCATTGAATGGCTTTGCGGCTCACTGAAATCTCCTACGTTCGTATCGGTCGGCCGACAGGTGTGTCGGTGTGGCAACCAGTATCGCCGCGCAAACGCCCATCACGCTTGAGTCCTATCGCGGAGCAAAATGACGAAATCGGCACAGCGGCCGGACGGGGCGGGAAGGGCGCCCCGCACTATGCCGATTTCGTCGTCGTCGTCATCGAAAAGCCACAAGCGGACGGACGCGCGACGGAGGAAGCTATGCTCCTTTCCCCACTTCGGACAGCTCATGATGAAGCGCATCCAGATCATCGATTCGCACACGGGCGGCGAACCCACGCGGCTCGTCGTGTCCGGTTTTCCTTCGCTCGGCAGCGGCACGATGGCCGAGCGCCGCGACGTGCTCGCGCGCGAGCACGACCGCTATCGCACCGCGTGCATCCTCGAGCCGCGCGGCAGCGACGTGCTGGTCGGCGCGCTGCTGTGCGAACCGGTGTCGCCCGACGCGGCGGCCGGCGTGATCTTCTTCAACAATAGCGGCTATCTCGGGATGTGCGGGCACGGCACGATCGGCGTCGTGCGCACGCTGCATCACATGGGGCGCATCCGGCCCGGCATTCATCTGATCGAAACGCCGGTGGGCACCGTCGAGGCGACGCTGCACGACGACCTGTCGGTCAGCGTGCGCAACGTGCCCGCGTATCGCCACGCGAAAGACGTCGCGCTCGACGTGCCGGGTTACGGCCCCGTGAAGGGCGACATCGCGTGGGGCGGCAACTGGTTCTTCCTGATCAGCGACCACGGGCAGCGCGTCGCCGGCGACAACGTCGCGGCGCTCACCGCGTACGCATCGGCCGTGCGCGAAGGGCTCGAACGCGCGGGCATCACCGGCGCGAACGGCGGCGAGATCGATCACATCGAGCTGTTCGCCGACGATCCCGACCACGACAGCCGCAGCTTCGTGCTGTGCCCGGGCCTCGCGTACGACCGTTCGCCGTGCGGCACCGGCACGAGCGCGAAACTCGCGTGCCTCGCGGCGGACGGCAAGCTCGCGCCGGGCGCCGTGTGGCGGCAGGCGAGCGTGATCGGCAGCGTGTTCCAGGCAAGCTACGAACAGGCCGACGCCGGTATCGTGCCGACGATCCGCGGCAGCGCGCACCTGAGCGCGGAAGCGACGCTGCTGATCGAGGAAGACGATCCGTTCGGCTGGGGCATCGTGTCGTGAGCGACGTGCGTTACGACGTCGTCGTGATCGGCGCCGGCATCGTCGGCGCGGCGTGCGCGCACGAACTCGCGCAGCGCGGGCTGCGCGTGCTCGTCGTCGACGACGCGAGCGGCGGCGCGACCGGCGCGGGGATGGGCCACCTCGTCGCGATGGACGACAACGCGGCCGAGCTCGCGCTGAGCCATTACTCGATCGAACTGTGGCGCGCGCTGAGCGGCGAAATGCCGGAAGGCTGCGCGTACCGCAACTGCGGCACGCTGTGGCTCGCGGCCGATGCGCACGAGATGGATCTCGCCCGCGCGAAGCAGGCGACGCTCGCCGCGCACGGCGTGGCCGGCGAGCTGATCGACGCGGCGACGCTCGCGCGGCTGGAGCCGATGCTGCGCGCGGGCCTCGGCGGCGCGCTGAAGATTCCCGGCGATGCGATCCTTTATGCGCCGGTCACCGCGAACTGGTTGCTGCAGCGCGCGCCGCGCATCACGTTGCGCCGCGACCGCGCGGTGGCCGTCGACGGCCCGAGCGTGACGCTCGCGAGCGGTGAGACGCTGCGCGCGGAGCGCGTGGTCGTCGCGAACGGCGTCGCGGCGCGCACGCTGCTGCCCGAATTGCCGCTGCGCCCGAAGAAGGGCCATCTGCTGGTTACCGATCGCTATCCGGGCCAGGTGTCGCACCAGCTCGTCGAGCTCGGTTATGCCGCGAGCGCGCATGCGAGCGACGGCACGTCGGTCGCGTTCAACGTGCAGCCGCGGCCGACCGGCCAGTTGCTGATCGGCTCGTCGCGCCAGTTCGATACCGAGGATGCGCGCGTCGAGCCGCCCGTGCTCGCGCGCATGCTGCGTCGCGCGGGCGACTATCTGCCCGGCCTGGCCGACCTGAACGGAATCCGCGCGTGGACGGGGTTCCGCTCCGCGAGCCCCGACGGCCTGCCGCTGCTCGGCGAGCACCCGGCGCGGCCGGGCGTGTGGCTCGCAGTCGGCCACGAAGGGCTCGGCGTGACGACCGCGCCGGGCAGCGCGCGGCTCGTCGCCGCGCTGATGGCCGGCGAACGGCCGCCCATCGACATCGAACCGTATTTGCCGGGACGTTTCTTGACGACGTCCCCCGTAGCCGGAGCGCTTTCATGATCATTCACCTGGATGGCCGCGCGCTGACGATCGCCGACGGTGCGACCGTCGCGGCCGCTGTCGCCGCGAGCGGCGACGACACGACGCGCGTGTCGTGCACGGGGGCGGCGCGCGCGCCGTTTTGCGGGATGGGCATCTGCCAGGAGTGCAGGATGACGATCGATGGCCGCCGCCGTCTGGCGTGCCAGACGCTGTGCCGCGACGGGATGCGGGTGGAGCGCACACGATGAAACAGGAACGACTGAGCGTCGACGTCGCGATCGTCGGCGCGGGGCCGGCCGGGTTGTCGGCCGCGCGCGCCGCCGCGCAAGGCGGCGCAACCGTGGCGATCGTCGACGACAACCCGCGTGCTGGCGGGCAGATCTGGCGGCAGGGCGCCGCCGCCGCTGCGCCGCCGGCCGCCGCCGAGCGCCTCGCCGGGCTGCGGCTGCCGAACGTCACGCATCTCGCGGCGACGCGCATCGTCGCCGAAACGCAGCCCGGCACGCTGTTGCTCGAAGATGACGAACGCGGGCTGCTGCTCGACTACCGGACGCTGATTCTCTGCTGCGGCGCGCGCGAACTGCTGCTGCCGTTCCCGGGCTGGACGCTGCCGGGCGTCACGGGTGCGGGCGGTTTGCAGGCGCTGATCAAGTACGGCCTCGACGTGCGCGGGCAGCGCACGGTGATCGCCGGTAGCGGGCCATTGCTGCTCGCGAGCGCGGCAACGGCGCGTCAGGCCGGCGCGCGCGTGTCGCACGTGCTCGAACAGGCCGCGTGGGGCGACGTGACGGGTTTCGGCGCTGGGCTGTGGCGCTGGCCGTCGAAGCTCGCGCAGGCCGCGAAGCTGGTCACGCCTGCCTATCGGCCCGATGCGTACGTCGTCGAAGCGTTCGGCGACAAGCGGCTCGAACGCGTGCGAATCTGGCAGGGCGGCCGCGAGTTCGACGTCGACTGCGACCGGCTCGCGTGCGGTTTCGGGCTCGTGCCGAACACCGTGCTGCCGAGCCATCTCGGCTGCAGGATCGAGAACGGCGCGGTGGCGGTCGACGCGCACCAGCGCACGAGCCGAGACGGCCACTTCGCGGCCGGTGAGTGCACGGGTGTCGGCGGCAGCGAGCTGGCGATGGTCGAAGGCGAGATCGCCGGTTATGCGGCGACCGGGCAGACGGCGCCGCTCGCCGCGCTCGTCGCGCGGCGAGCGCACTGGCAGGCCTTCGCGGATGCCGTGCGCGAGCGTTTCGCGATCCGCGAGCCGATCCGCCGGCTCGCGCGGCCCGATACGCTGCTGTGTCGTTGCGAGGACGTGCGTTTCGACGCGGTCGCGCAGGAGCCGGGCTGGACGGCCGCGAAGCTGCAGTCGCGTTGCGGGATGGGCGCGTGCCAGGGGCGCGTATGCGGTGCGGCCGCGCAGGCGTTGTTCGGCTGGACGCCGCCCGTGCCGCGTACGCCGCTCGTGCCCGCACGGGTCGGTACGCTGATGCTGGACGGCAGCGCCTCCTGCGACGGCGCCTGACGCATTGCGGCGAAGCGGCCCGGTCGGTGCCGGGCCGCGCCATTCACTCCACCTTCACTTTCTCCCATCCGCCCACCTGGGGCGCCGCACAGGCGCGCAGGCACTCGATCGTCGCGGCCACGGCCGCGCGATTCGCGCTGTCGGGATGCCAGTACATCGATACCGCACCCTGGCCCTCGAGCTCCATCGGCAGGATGCGGATCGCGTTCAGTTGCGCGAAGCGCCGCGCGGCACGGTGCGACGCGACGCCCAGCAGGTCGGTATTGTTCAGCAGCGTGAGGTTGAGGATCGACGAATTCGATTCGACGCAGTGCGGCGGCTGTACGCGGCCGGCGGCCGTCAGCGCAGCCTGCAGCGCGTTGTGCACGGGCGTGCCCGACGGCCAGACGATCCACGGGTAGGCGAGTACGTCGTCCCAGCCGACCGAGGACGCGCCGGCGAGCGCGTGACCGGGCCGCGCGACGAACACGACCGGATCGACATACAGCGCTTCGGCCCGCAGGTGCGGATCGACGGACGTCGAGCCCGAGCGGCCCACGACGATGTCCAGTTCGCTGTGCGCAAGCTGCGGCATCAACTGGTTCATCGTGCTTTCGGTGAGCCGCACCTGCGCGCGCGGCATCCGTTTCAGCAGTTGCGACACCGCGAGCGGCACCGTGTCGGCCGCCGCGACGCCCGACGTGCCGATCGTCACGAGGCCGCTGCCGCCTTCGCGCAGCGCGGCCATGTCGTCGCGCGCGACGTCGAGTTGCGCCTCGACACGGCGCGCGTGCTCGATCAGCGCTTCGCCGTAGGGCGTCGGCCGCAGGCCGCGCGCATGCCGCTCGAACAGCGGCAGCCCGACATCCTCCTCCAGTTCCTTCAGCCATTTCGACAGCGCGGGCTGCGTGGTCGCGAGCGCCGCCGCCGACTGGCTCAGGTTGCCGGTGCCGGCCAGGCTCAGCAGTACCTGCAAATGCCGCAATCGCAGCCGGTGGGTCCAGTCCATCGCATGCCTCGTCGCAAAAAGGTATATCCAGAACAATATGGATCAGATGATTTAACCATTTTACCGGGTATGTCTGGGTCGAATATAAATCGGTTGACGGACCGCAGCACGGTCCCCGACCCGACACAGCGCCGACGCCGATCGGCCGACTCCAAGGAGACATCATGACGACCCGCCATCCGGACGTGCCGCGCGCCGCCTACTACGCTCGGATCGCCGAGCAGCGCCTCGCGCCGTTGTGGGAATCGCTGCACAACCTCGTGCCGACCTCCCCGCAACCGGCCGCACAGGCCGCGATCTGGAAGTACGCGCAGGTGCGCGACCTCGTGATGCAGGCCGGCAGCGTGATCAGCGCGGAGGAGGCCGTGCGCCGCGTGCTGGTGCTGGAGAACCCGGGGCTGCCCGGCAAGTCGAGCATGACGCCGAGCCTGTATGCGGGGCTGCAACTGATCCTGCCGGGCGAGATCGCGCCGAGCCACCGGCATACGCAGTCGGCGCTGCGCTTCATCGTCGAAGGGCGCGGCGCGTGGACGGCCGTGAACGGCGAACGCACGACGATGCATCCGGGCGACTTCATCATCACGCCGTCGTGGGCGTGGCACGACCACGGCAACCCGTCGGAAGACGAGGGCGGCGAGCCGGTCGTGTGGCTCGACGGGCTCGACATTCCGCTCGTCGCGAGCCTCGATGCGGGCTTTGCGGAGAACTACCCGGAAGCCGTGCAGCCCGTGAATCGCCCGGAAGGCGACAGCTTTGCGCGCTTCGGCCACAACATGGCGCCGGTGCGGCATCGCGCGAGCGACCCGACGTCGCCGGTGTTCAGCTACCCGTATGCGCGTACCCGCGAGGCGCTCGACACGCTGTACCGCAGCGGCGAGCTCGATGCGTGGGACGGCGTGAAGCTGCGCTACGTGAACCCCGCGACGGGCGGCTGGCCGATGCCGACCATCGCGACCTTCATGCAGTTCCTGCCCGCCGGCTTCGACGGCCGCACGTACCGCAGCACCGACGCGACGATCTACTGCGTCGTCGAAGGCAGCGGCACCGCGCACATCGGCGGCGATGCCTTCCCGTTCGAGCCGCACGACATCTTCGTCGCGCCGTCGTGGGCGCCCGTGCGGTTGTCGGCGTCGTCCGACAGCGTGCTGTTCAGCTATTCCGACCGGCCCGTGCTGTCCGCGCTGAACCTGTTGCGCGAAGCGCGCGACTGACGCCGGCCCGTCTTTCGGCCGCTTCATCGATCCGTTTTCCGTGCGCCGCCGCGCGGCGCGCGTCCCTTCGTTCATGTCTACGCTGGAGCCCCTCATGACTTTCGTTTTCCCGCCCGAAGCCCCGGTGGCGCTGCCCGTCGCCGGCAGCGATGCCCGATTTGCCGTGCGCCGCGTCTATTGCGTCGGCCGCAACTACGCGGCCCATGCCCGCGAAATGGGCTTCGATCCCGATCGCGAGCCCCCGTTCTTCTTCTGCAAGCCGGCCGATTCGATCGTGCCGGTGGCGTACGGCGAAACGCTCGATCTCGCCTATCCGTCGCAGACGCAGAACTATCACTACGAAGCCGAACTCGTCGCGGTGATCGGCAAGGGCGGCGCGGACATCCCGCTCGAGCGCGCGCTCGAACACGTGTGGGGCTATGCGGTCGGCCTCGACATGACGCGCCGCGACCTGCAGATGAAGATGCGCGAGATGGGCCGGCCGTGGGAGATCGGCAAGGCGTTCGACCGCTCCGCGCCGATCGGGCCCGTGCATCCGGCGAGCGAAGTCGGTCATTTCGAGCAGGGCGGGCTGTGGCTGACCGTCAACGGCGCGACGAAGCAGAAGAGCGACGTGTCGCACCTGATCTGGTCGGTCGCGGAGACGATCGCCGACCTGTCGAAGTTCTTCCGCCTCGAACCGGGCGACGTGATCTTTACCGGCACGCCCGAGGGTGTCGGCGCGGTGGTCGCGGGCGATGTGATGAAGGTCGGCGTCGAGCGGCTCGGCGAACTGACCGTGCGCGTGGTCTGACGCGCTTTCCCAGAAAGGTCACATCGTGCAACTGCATAGCTTCTTCAACAGTTCGACGTCCTACCGGGTGCGCATCGCGCTCGCGCTGAAAGGGCTGTCTTACGACACGCTGCCCGTGAACATCCGCACCGGCGAGCATCGCGACGCCGACTACGTCGCGCAGGTGAACCCGTCGGCGGCGGTGCCGGCGCTGGTCGACGGCGATTTCCGTCTCGGCCAGTCGCTCGCGATTCTCGATTACCTCGACCAGATTCAGCCAGCGCCTCGGCTGATTCCGCTCGAGCCGCATCGTCGCGCCCGCGTGCTGGAGCTGGCGTCGGCGATCGCGTGCGACATCCATCCCGTCAACAACCTGCGCGTGCTGCGCTATCTCGACGTCGAGCTGAAGGTCACGCCGCAACAGAAGACCGCGTGGTACCGGCACTGGATCGCGGAGGGGATGGCCGCCGTCGAGCGGCTGCTCGACCGCACGGACGAGGGGCCCTGGTGCTTCGGCGACGCCCCGACGCTGGCCGACGTGTGTCTCGTGCCGCAGGTCGCGAACGCATTGCGGATGGACTGCGATCTGAGCGCGTATCCGCGCTGCCTCGCGATCTATGAACACGCGCGGCGCGAGCCGGCTTTCGACGCTGCGCAACCGCAGCGGCAACCGGATTACGTCGCGTAACACGAAGCAGGAGACAACATGGACGAGACAAACAACCACGGCCGGCGCGTACTCGTGATCGGCGGCGGGATCGGCGGGCTGGCGGCGGCGCTTGCACTCGCGCGCCAGGGCATTCGCGTGAAGCTGCTCGAGCAGGCTGCCGAGATCGGCGAGATCGGTGCGGGAATCCAGCTCGCCGCGAACGCGTTCAACGCGCTCGACGCGCTGGGTGTCGGCGAAGCCGCGCGCGGCCGCGCGGTGTTCACCGACCGGCTGCAGCTGATGGACGCGGTCGATGCGCGCGAGGTCGTGCGGATCGACACGGGTGCCGCGTATCGCGAACGCTTCGGCAATCCGTATGCGGTGATCCATCGCGCGGACATTCATCTGTCGATCTACGAGGCGGTCAAGGACCATCCGCTGATCGAATTCCGGACGAGTACGCAGGTGTGCGGATTCGAGCAGGACGGCAACGGCGTGACCGTGACCGACCAGCACGGCGAACGCCATCGTGCCGAGGCGGTGATCGGCTGCGACGGCGTGAAGTCCGTGATCCGTCAGGCGCTGATCGGCGACGCGCATCGCGTGACGGGGCACGTCGTGTATCGCGCGGTGGTCGACACCGACAACATGCCGAAGGATCTGCGGATCAACGCGCCGGTCGTGTGGGCCGGCCCGCATTGCCATCTGGTCCACTATCCGCTGCGCGGCGGACGGCAATACAACCTCGTCGTCACGTTCCACAGCCGCGAGCGGGAGACCTGGGGCGTGCGCGAAGGCAGCAAGGAAGAGGTGCTGTCGTACTTCGACGGCGTGCATCCGTTGCCGAAGCAGATGCTCGACCGGCCGACGTCGTGGAAGCGCTGGGCGACCGCCGATCGCGACCCGGTCGAGCGCTGGAGCGCGGGCCGTGCGACGGTGCTCGGCGACGCCGCGCACCCGATGACGCAATACCTCGCACAGGGCGCATGCCAGGCGCTCGAGGATGCCGTGACGCTCGGCGCCGCCGTCGCGCAGACCGACGGCGATTTCGAGGCCGCGTTCGCGCTGGTCGAGCGCGTGCGGATTCCGCGTACCGCGCGGGTGCTGTATTCGGCGCGCGAAATGGGACGGGTCTATCACGCGAAAGGCGTCGAGCGGGAGGTGCGCAACGGGCTCTGGGTCGGCCGCACGCAGGCGCAGTTCTACGAAGCGCTCGACTGGCTGCACGGCTGGCGCGCGGAGGATTGCCTGAAGCCGGTCGCATAACACGCGCTTTCAACCCGATACCGGCGGCGCGCATTTCAACGATACGACGCGCGACCGCCCTCATGGAGGAGACACCATCATGGCCGATACGCTGTCCATCGACGTCAGCCAATGGATCGACCGGCATCGCGTCGCGCCGTTTCAGATCGCGATCGTCGTACTGTGCTTTCTGATCGTCGCGATCGACGGTTTCGATACCGCGTCGATCGGTTTCATCGCGCCCGTCATCCGCGCGGAGTGGGGCCTGTCGCCCGCGCAACTCGCGCCCGTATTCGGTGCGGGGCTGGCCGGACTGATGGCCGGCGCGCTCGTGTTCGGGCCGTTCGGCGACCGGTTCGGCCGCAAGCGCCTGCTGCTCGCGTGCGTGGCGTGCTTCGGCATCGCGAGCGCCGCGTCGGCGAGCGCGGGCGGCCTGACCGAGCTGATCGCGTGGCGTTTCGTGACCGGGCTCGGGCTCGGCGGCGCGATGCCGAATGCGATCACGCTGACGTCCGAATACTGTCCGGCGCGGCGCCGCTCGCTGCTCGTGACGACGATGTTCTGCGGCTTCACGATCGGCTCCGCGCTCGGCGGGCTCGTGGCCGCATCGCTGATCGAGCAGGACGGCTGGCGCGCGGTGCTCGTCGTCGGCGGTGCGGCGCCGCTGCTGCTCCTGCCGGTGCTCGCGTGGCGGCTGCCGGAGTCGGTGCGTTATCTCGTCAATGCCGGCGCGGCCCCCGGGCGGATCGCGGCGATGCTCGGCCGCATCGCGCCGGACCCGCATCTCGCGCGCGCCTCGTTCGTCGCGCCTGCCGGCAAGCCGGGCGGGTCGCCGCTCGGCCGCCTGTTCGGCGCCGACCTGCTGCGCGGCACGCTGCTGCTGTGGCTCACGTTCTTCATGAGTCTGCTCGTCATCTACCTGCTGTCGAGCTGGCTGCCGACGCTGCTGCGCACGACCGGCGCGACCCTGCAGGCGGCCGCGCGGGTGACCGCGATGTTCCAGGTTGGCGGCACGCTCGGTGCGATCGTCCTCGGCTGGCTGATGGACCGCTTCGACCCGCACCGCGTGCTGGCGTGCAGCTACGCGGCGGCCGGCGTATTCGTCGCGGCGATCGGTGTGTTTGCCGCATCGCCGTGGGGCGCCGCGCTCGCCGTGTTCGCTGCCGGTTTCTGCGTGTCGGGCTCGCAGGTCGGCGCGAACGCGCTGTCGGCCGCGTTCTATCCGACCGAGTGCCGGACCACCGGCGTGAGTTGGGCGAACGGGATCGGTCGCGGCGGATCGGTCGTCGGCTCGATGGCGGGAGGCGCGATGTTGGCGATGGGCGTGCCGCTGACGACCGCGTTTGCCGTCGTCGCGGCGCCGTGCGTGATCGCGGCGATCGCGGTGCTGGCGCTCGGCATGGTCCGCGCAGGTGCGGCGCGTGCGTCGAGCGCCGACGGAATCGCGGGCGAGCAAGCCTGAGCGCAGGAGGGCGCAAGAAGGGGCGACAAGGCTGCAGTGAGTGCCGATATTATATAAATCAATATAATATTGATTATTTAATTGATGCCCGCCCCGATGAACGACGATCTTCCCGCCGGGCTGCCCGAGCCCGCCCAGATGCGCGCCGCCGCCGAATCGGCCTGCGCGCTCCTCAAGGTGCTGTCGAATCCCGACCGGCTGCTGTTGCTGTGCGAACTGTCGCAGGGCGAGCGCTGCGTCAGCGATCTGGAGACGACGCTGGACATCCGCCAGCCGACGCTGTCGCAGCAGCTCGGCGTGTTGCGCGACCACGCGCTGGTCCGTACGCGCCGCGAAGGCAAGAACATCCACTATTCGCTCGACAGTCCGGCCGCGATCGCGGTGATGGGCGTGCTGTACGAACAGTTCTGCGGCCCGGCCGCGAAGGGGAAGCGCCGTGCAGCTTGATACGTTTCACTTCACGCCTTGGCTGTCGCTGGCAGGCGGCGTGCTGATCGGGCTCGCGGCCGCGTGGCTCGTCGCATTCAACGGCAGGATTGCCGGCATCAGCGGCATCGTCGGCGGTCTGTTGACGGCGGGGGCGGGGGAGCGGGACTGGCGCGCCGCATTCGTCGTCGGGCTGATCGCAGCGCCGCTGGTGATGCGTGTCGCCGGAGCCGGTCTCACGCCGCAGGTCGATGCGGGGTGGCCCGAACTGCTGGCGGCCGGCCTGCTGGTCGGCGTCGGCACGCGATATGCGGGCGGATGCACGAGCGGCCACGGCGTTTGCGGGATGTCGCGCGGTGCGCTGCGCTCGGTGGTGGCGACGGCGACTTTCATGGTCGCGGGCTTCGTGACCGTATTCGTGCGGCGGCACGTGCTGGGAGGCTGACATGCAGGCAGGATTCGCGTTTCTGGCCGGGCTGCTGTTCGGCGTCGGCCTCATCGTGTCGGGCATGGCCAATCCGCAGAAGGTGCTCGGTTTTCTCGACCTGGCGGGCCGCTGGGACCCGTCGCTCGCGTTCGTGATGGCCGGCGCGACGGGCGTCGCCGTGTTCGCGTTCGCATGGGCGAAGCGCCGCACGCGGTCGTGGCTCGGCTTGCCGATGCAGTTGCCGGCCTTGCGCGCGATCACCGTGCGCCTCGTCGCCGGAAGTGCCGTGTTCGGCATCGGCTGGGGGCTGGCCGGGTTCTGCCCGGGGCCCGCGATCGTGTCGATCGGCCTCGGGTCGGCCAAGGGAATCGTGTTCGTCGTCGCGATGCTGGTCGGGATGGCTGCGTTCGAGTGGATCGAACGTCGCAAGGGCGCGGGGTGACGAGGCCGTTGTTGCGGGCCGGGCCGGCTGCAGGGGGCGAGCGGGTCGATCGACATGAGCACGGCTGGATCGGATCGCCCACCGCTGGATGATGCGATAGCGCCCCGACGCTTCACGCGGCGCGGCGAGTCGCGATGTCAGGAGTGCTCGCGCACGTGATGGCCGCCGCGCACCCGCCCGGACAGCCGGCGCAGAATTGCTCGCCACGCCGCGAACATGCCGGGACGGCCGGCAGGCGCCACGATCGTCGTGCTGACCGCGCCGGGGCCATCGGCCGACAGCGCCGCGTGACCGGCCGTCTCGAGCATCAGGCATTCGCCTTCGTCGAGCACGCGGCGGACGTACCGCGGCGCGTCGGGCAGCCAGTCGAGCCCGCCATGACGCAGTGTGACCGCGAGCGCGCCGTCCAGCACGATCACCTGGCTGCCCTTGTCGAACCACGCAAAGTGGCTTTGCCCGGCGTCGAGCCGGATGTGTTGCGTGCGCATGGCGATTCCTTTTCCCGGTTGCGCGGCCTCGCGACGGCGAGGCGACAGCGTGCAATCAGGTTAGGGAACCCGGGGCGGGCACGACAGATTCAGGGGATGGGAATCTGTTGCGGTGCAGGCGACGATTTTGCGTCGCTGTATCGGCAGGTTTTCCCCGAATCTGTATCTGGCGGGCCTTCTGCTGCGCGGGCACGATGGCCCGCATGACACCTCTCACCGACGCATCCCGCTCGCCGTTGCCGATGAACGGCGAACCGCTTTACGAGCGGCTCGCCGAGCATTACCGCCGCATCATCGCGGCCGGCACGCTGTCGCCCGGCGACCGGATGCCGTCGGTGCGTGCGTTCATGGCGCAGCACGGCGTGAGCCTGTCGACCGCGATCCAGGCGTTCCGGCGGCTCGAGGATACGGGCTGGTGCGAGGCGAAGCCGCGCTCGGGCTACTTCGTGCGGCGCCGCGCGTCGGCCGCGCTCGAAACGCTGCCGGAGAGCGACGGGCCGCCGCTGAGCGTCGAGCCGCCGTTCGCGGGCCTGCACGAACGCGTGTCGCGCGTGATTGACCGCGCGAACGCGGCGACCGATGCGTTGAACCTCGGCGGCGCCTCCGCGCTGGCCGCGCTGTATCCGACCGAGCGCCTGCAGGCGCTGGCGATCCGGCTGCTGCGCCGCAAGCCGACGCTGCTGACCGATGCGGGGCCCGTCGGCGGCTCGCCCGAATTCCGGCAGACGATGGCCAAGCGCGCGCTGTCGTACGGCGTAACGGTATCGCCGGACGACGTGATGTCGACGAGCGGCGGTGTCGACGCGGTGAATCTCGCACTGCGTGCGGTCGCGCGCCCCGGCGACACGATCGCGATCGAATCGCCGGCTTTCTTCGGCCTGATCCAGTTGCTCGAAAGCCTCGGCCTGCGCGCGCTCGAAATCCCGGCCAGCCCGACGACCGGCCTGTCGATCGAGGCGCTCGAAGTGGCGCTGACCGCGTACCCGGACATTCGCGCCGTGGTGGTCGTGCCGAACCTGCAGAACCCGCTCGGCTGCGTGATGCCCGACGAGCGCAAGGCCGCGCTGGTCGCGCTGTGCGCGCGCCACGGCGTGGCCGTGATCGAGGACGAGCCGTATCGCGAGCTCGTCGAGGCGCCGCAGACGGTAAAGCCGGTCAAGGCTTGGGACCGCGACGGCACGGTGATCTATTGCCCGTCGTTCAACAAGGTGCTGGCCCCGGGATGCGGCTCGGCTGGATGAGCGCGGGGCGTTGGCATGCGCGCGTGAAGATGCTGAAGTTCGCGCACAGCCGGCACAACGCAGCGTTGCTGCAGGCCGTGGCGGCGGAATTCGTCGGCTCGGGCGCATTCGACCGCCATCTGCACCGGTTCCGCGAACAGTTGCGTGTGCAGCGCGACGTGACGATCGACGCGATCGCGCGCCATTTCCCGGCCGGCACCCGGATGAACCAGCCGCCGGGCGGGATGCTGCTGTGGATCGCCTTGCCGGACGGCGTGCGCTCCGATGCGCTGTTCGACGCGGCGCTGGCGCACGGGGTAAAGATCGCACCCGGCTCGATTTTCTCGAATTCCGACCGCTTCGACGGCTATATCCGGCTCGCCTGCACGCGTGTGTCCGATGCGGCGCACGAGGCGGCTTTCGAAACGCTCGGCCGCCTCGTCCGCGAGGCAGCCGCCGCATAAGCGCGGCTGTAGCCGCCGCAGCGCTCGCGCATGCGTGACCGGCTTGGCCGGCTGCGCCACTGCGGCCGCGATGCCGCCGCCATTTCAGCGGCTGGCCGAGTGCGTGGCGAGGTGCTGGCGGATCAACGACAGGTAACGATCGCCGACCGAGAAATCACGTGAGGCGCGCGGCCGTTCGGCCTGGCGCAGCGTGGCCGGCGCGCTCATGCCCAGATACCGGCAGACGGCCGACGGAAACGGCTTGCGTGTATGCCCGAGCTGGCGCGCCGCGCGCTCGACGCGGGCATCGCCCGCTTGGGTACGCAGCCACGCCAGCACTTGGCGATCGGTGTCGTTGACGATACGGACCAGATGTTCCATCGCGCGCCTCACTGTTCATAAATACAGTACTGTAAATATAACCAGTGTTTGCAGCGACCGCAAGCGGGTGCGCATGCGGCTGGCCGTTCGGCCAGGGTCAGCGCGCCGCTGCGGTCGTTCGGCGGTCCGGCGATCCGGTGGCGCGGGCGGTCGCGGGCACGGCGATGCCCGTATAGCGCGCGTCGGTCAGCGTGCCGAGAAACGCGACGATATCGTCGATTTCCGTTTCGGACAGCGCGGGCGGCGTGCCGGGCCGGCGGTTCATCGGCGTCGAGTTGACGTTGATGTTGCCGCGATAGGCGGCCGGCACGTCGTCGAAGGTCTTCGCGCCGTGATACCAGAAGCCGGGATCGGTCGAGCGTGTGTTGTAGAACGCAACCGCGTCGCGCAGCGTCGTGAACACGCCGTTGTGCATGAACGTCTGCTTGACCGCGACGTTGCGCAGCCCCGGCGTGCGCAGGTAGCCGCACCACTGGGTCGGCTCCGGCCAGCGCAGCCGCCGCGCGGTGTCGCACAGCCCGTTGTCGAAATGGCGCGGATCGCGGTTCGCCGGCAGCGCGCGGTTGCGCGGCACGGCGATCGCGTCATAGCCGAAATCGGTGAAGAGCGAGCGCTCCGGGCGGCTCGACGTTTCCGACAGCGTATGGCAGCTCATGCAGTTGCCCTTGTCCGGATTCCGGAACAGCGCGAGGCCGCGCATCTCGGCCGGCGCGAGCGGCTTGCGCGTGCGCAGGAACGCGTCGAAGCGCGACGTGAAGGGCGCCATCTCGTCGCTTTGCAGATAGGCCTCGATGGCCGAACCCAGCGCGCGCACCAGTTGCTCGGGATCGCGCCGCACCGGCGCGCCGAAGCGCGCGGCGAGATCGGGCGCGAGTTCGGTCGCATTGACCTTGCGCAGCAGCGCGGCCGGCGACCGGTTGTTCATCTCGTTCGGATCGAACAGCGGCCCGCGGATCTGCTCGGCGAGCGTATCCGCGCGACCGTCGCTGAACAGCCCGCCGAACGGCGAAGGCGCGGGCGCGTCGTCGTCCTGGTAGAAGTGGCGGCGCGGCACGTAGCGTACATAGAGCAGCGACGGCGCATTGCGCTGGCTGAAGCGCCCGTGCCGGCTGCCTTCCGGCACGCCGGGGCCCGCGAGCGATGCCGCCGACAGCGTCGGCGCGAACGCGCGCCCCGCATCGTGGCAGCCCGCGCACGACATGCCGCGCGGCTCGGACAGCCGCGGGTCGAAGAAGATCCGGCGGCCGAGCGCGACGAGCGTCGGGTCGGGCGCGAAGCGCGCGGTGGCCGCGTCGATCTTGCCCGTTACCTGCGGCGTGCCGTTGCCGATCGTGCCGACGACGCGCGACGGCGGCGCGCCGGGAAGCAGGACCGTCTCGAGCGGCGCGGCGTGGGCCGCGAACGCCAGGCCGGCGAGCACGGCCGCGGCAAGCGCGTGCAGCGTTTGCCGGCCGCGCACGAGGCGGCCGGCACATCGAACTTCGTCACTCCTCGTCACGGCGCAATGAACCCCGTCTTGTCGCACGCGAGCGTCGTGCCCGACTGGTTGCACGACGCGAGCAGCTTGCCGGCCGCCGAATACGCATGGAACATCCAGCCCGTCGCCGGCGCTGCGTTGCGCTCCATGATCAGGAAGCCGAAGCTGTTGTTGTGCGACAGCCGCTCGATCACGGCGCCCGGCGCGGGCGTCAGGCCGGCCGGGAACGGGTCGGGCAGTGCGACATCGAGGTTGTCGCCGCCGTTGCCGGACACGATCGTCGCCGGGTGTCCGGACGAGAAATTGATCGCCTGGAAATCGTGCACGTGCCCGTGCAGCGCGACGTGCACGCCGGGCGGGTAGTACGCCTGTGCGTTGAGGCTCGACATCACCGACTGCAGCGCGAGGTTGCCCGGCGCGGGCGTGCTGCCGGCGATCGGCGCGAACGCGAGGATCGGATGATGGTTCGTGAAGATCGTCGTCGTCATGCCGGCCTTCGACGCGAGCGATGCCACCGTCTGGAACTGCTTCTGGTAGACGCGGAATTGCGCGTCGGTCGTCTTGAGCGGATTGCGGCCGACCTTCGCGGTGTCGAACACGATCACCTGCGAGCCGCCGCCGAGCGACACCGCATACGGTTCCGAGTAGTTCGCGTCGTTGTCGTTGGCCGGATCGTCGCACGAGCGCGCGGCCGAATACGGGCGCGGGTCGAGGAAGCGGAACCAGCCCTGGCCCGCGCGCGCGCATTCCTCGTGGTTGCCGCGCACGACGACCCACGGCGCCTTCGCGAGCAACGGTGCGGCCGGGCGGAACAGGTCGGCCTGCCACGTATCCCAGCCATAGCCCCATGGGCTGTCCTTGCAGCCTGCGATGTCGGGCGGGCATGCGTTCTCGCGATAGTGATAGTCGCCGACGTGCAGCACCAGGTCGGGCGACAGCTTCGCGACGCTCGCCGCGATCGTATCGAACGGCCAGACCGTCGCGTCGTTGCACGCCTGCCATGCGTTGTCGGCCTTCTTCATCCGGCAGCCCGTGTCGGCAATGATCGCGATGCGCTGCGGCTGCGCTTTCGGCAGCGGCAGCGTGCGGCCCGCGACGCTCGCCGACTGCGCGTCGGCCGGCAGCGTCGCCTCGCAGACGGATACCGGGAAGCTCGACGGCTTCGAATCGGACGGATCGCTGGCGGTCGGCCGCTGGGCCGCGGTCGCGGTGCCCGCGCGCAGCGTCATGCGCGACAGCTTGCCGTTGACGGTCAGTTGCGGGCACAGCGGATCGCTGGCCGACGCGGGGTTGTAGTTCGTGATGACGCGCGCGATCGCCTGGTTCGCATCGCCGATCTCGACCCATGCGGCCTGGACGTTGACCGACGCACTGGCCGGATCGGCCGGCGTATCGATGTGATTCGAGCACGCGGACAACGCGGCGAGGGCAACAAGCGGGGCGCAGCGCGCGAGCAGTGCGCGCGGGAGGAGTCGTCGCATGGGAGGCACCGTAGGAAAGTCGTCAACGATACGCAGCGTGAATGTAAGAAATGTGAAAAAAACGGCGCATCCGAATACGGGCGGGCGTCGGACAGGGCGGCGGATCGCGGCCGGGGTCTTGACTTCAAGCCGGCTTGAAGAAGCACAGTCCGGTTCATGACCCATGAAGCAGAAAGGAAATCGACGATGGAAACCAAACGTCCGAACGACGCACAGTCTGCGCTGTGGAACGGCCCGTCGGGGCGCGCGTGGGTCGATGCGCAGGTGTCGCTCGACCGGATGTTCACGCCATTCGAAACGCTGCTCGCGGACGCGGCGGCCGCGTCATCCGCGCGCAGCGTGCTCGATGTCGGCTGCGGCACGGGCGCGGTCACGCTCGCGATCGCGCGGCGGCTCGGCGCGAACGCGCAATGCACGGGCATCGATATCTCGTCCTGGATGATCGATGCGGCGCAGGCGCGCGCCGAACGCAGCGGCGTTCACGCCAGCTTCGTGTGCGCGGACGTGCAGACGCATGCGTTCGCGCCCGCGAGCGTCGACTTGATCGTGTCGCGTCTGGGCGTGATGTTCTTCGACGATCCGGTCGGGGCCTTTACGAATCTGCGTCACGCGGCGCGGCCGAATGCGCAGATGCGGTTCGTCGCGTGGCGCGGTATGGACGACAACCCGTTCATGACGACGGCCGAGCGGGCCGCCGCACCGTTGCTGCCGAACCTGCCCGCGCGTCGGCCCGGCGCGCCGGGGCAGTTCGCATTCGGCGACCGGCAGCGGATTGCATCGGTGCTGTCGGACAGCGGCTGGGCCGACATCGCGATCGAGCCGGTCGATCGGGCGTGCGTATTGCCCGAGCCCGCGCTGGACGACTACATCGCGCGGCTGGGGCCGGTCGGGCTTGCGCTGCTGGAGACGGACGACGCGACGAAGCGGCGCGTGGTCGACACGGTGCGCGCCGCGTTCGAGCGTTACGTGCATGGCGCGGAGGTGCGTTTCGACGCGGCGTGCTGGCTCGTGACGGCGCGTGCGCCGTCCGCGTAACGCGTTGCGATAAAAGGCGGATCAGGAAAGGGCCGCCTGCCGGCCGTGCGCGCCGCCGTTCGCGCACGATTCGACAGGGCCGCGTGATGAAGGGAAGGTGCGTGTCAGCGTTTGCGCACGCGCAGCATCAGCCACGCGCAACCCGCCGCAACGAACGCCAGGCCGAGCAGGACGGCTTCGACGCCGAGCGCGAAACCGGGCGGCATCTCCCCGCTGTCCGGCACGGGCGACAGGTTGCCGCCCATCGCGATGGCGCCGCCGGCCAGCAGCACCATGCAGACGATCCAGTAGACCTTGCCGCGCCGTGCCGCGGCACGGATTCGCCACAGCGCGATGCCGGCGCCGCCGAGGTAAAGCACGGCGAGCGTGCCGAGCGCGATGAAGTCGGCGGTGCGATCGTGCAGGAGCCCGTTCATCGTGCGGCTCCGTGTGCGGCGCCGTCCCGCGCGGCAAACCGGCGCGGCGCAGGCGCGGCTGCGGCGTGCGCGTTCATTCGGCCTCCGTCGCGTGCCCCGGTGCGCGGCTCAGCAGATGCGTGCGCGTGTCGGCCGCGAGCGACACGTAGCGTTCGTACTGGCGCAGCACGTCGGCGATCACTTCGTCGCCGCGCAGGTATTCGACGTCGTACCCGAGCCGCCCGTCCTCGAAGAACGTGACGATCCCGTAGACATGCGCGCGCGCCGATTCCGGTTCGGCTGCCTCACGTACCAGGAACGCAGCCGCGGATTTCACCGTCACGCGCACGCCGTACACGAAATCGCGGTGTTCGGCGGTCGGCACGGTGAGCCGCACCGCGTCGTCGCTGTCGCGCTGCACGTGCGCATCGACACCGCTCGCGCGCAGCTCGTCGGCGACCTTGCGCAGCGCGGGCTCGATCGTCTCGACGACGAACTGGCGCGCCTCGGCCTCGGTCGTTTGCCGCAGGATGTGCGTGAGGCGGTGGCGCCAGTGCTGACCGGTCCAGAAGGTCGTCGCAGGCGCGACGTCCTGCGAATAGTGCGCGCGGTCGGCTGCGAGCCCGCGCCACAGCCCGTAGCAGAGCGCGAGCATGATGATGGCGACCGGCAGCGCGGCGATCAGCGTCATCGCCTGCAGCGCGCCGAGCCCGCCCGCGACGAGCAGCACCGCGGCCGTCACGCCGAGCAGCGCGGCCCAGAACAGCCGTTGCCATACGGGAGAATGCTCGTTGCCGCGTGTCGCGATTTGGTCGATCACGAACGCGCCCGAATCGGCGGACGTGACGAAGAACACCGCAATCAGCACGATCGCGGCGATCGACAGCGATTGCGACAGCGGCAGGAAATCGAAGAAGCGGAACAGCAGCGCGTCGACATTGGTGGCGTTCTGCGCGAGCGCGCCGGCCGCGCCGTGCGTATCGAGCCAGATCGCGCTGTTGCCGAACACGGTCATCCACACGAGGTTGAACGCGGTCGGCACGAGCAGCACGCCGATCACGAACTGACGGATCGTGCGGCCGCGCGAGATGCGCGCGATGAACATGCCGACGAACGGCGACCACGACACCCACCACGCCCAGTAGAGGATCGTCCAGCCGCCGAACCAGCCTTCCTCGCGAGGCGGCGCATACGCGTACGTGCGGAACGACAGGGCGACGAGGCTCGACAGGTACTGGCCGATGTTGTCGCCGAGCGCGCGGAACAGGAACAGCGTCGGGCCCGCGACGACCACGAACGCGAGCAGCAGGAACGCCAGCAGCAGGTTCAGCTCGGACAGCCGCCGCACGCCCTTGTCGAGGCCGGTCGCGGCCGACACGCCCGCGAGGATCACGACGACCGCGACGAGCCCGATGCGGAACACGTTGCTGCCCGTGTCCCAGCCGGCCACCGTATGCAGGCCCGCGCTCAACTGCATCACGCCGTAGCCGAGCGTCGTCGCGATGCCGGCGACCGTGCCGACCAGCGCGAACGCGTCGACCGTGTGGCCGATCCAGCCGTTGATGCGTTCGCGCAGCACCGGGTACAGCCCGGAGCGCAGCGTCAGCGGCAGGTTGTAGCGAAAGCCGAAGTACGCGAGCACGAGCCCCATCAGCCCGTAGATCGCCCACGCATGGAAACCCCAGTGGAAGAAGGTCATCAGCATCGCTTCGCGCGCGGCGGCGGGCGTGCCGGGGTCGACGGTCGGCGGTTTCAGGAAATGCTGCATCGGCTCGCCGACGCCGAAGTACATGAGGCCGATGCCCATGCCGGCCGCGAACAGCATCGCCGTCCACGACACGAAGCTGAATTCGGGTTCGGCGTCGTCGGGGCCGAGCCGGATGTTGCCGAAATCGCTCGCGGCGATCAGCACGAGAAACACGAGGAACCCGGTGACGGCGAGCACGTAGAACCAGTCGAAGCGCGCGATGACCCATTGCTGGCCGGCGGCGAACAGCGCGCCGGCTTCGCTCGGGAGCAGCGCGCACACGACGAGCAGTGCGCCGATGACTGCGAGCGCGGGCAGGACGACCTGCGGCTTGAATGTCGTGCGGGGGGAGGGACGGGACTCTGGCATGGCGGGCATCCAGTTGTGGGCGCAACGAGGCGCAACGCCGCCCGGCGCACAGGTTGCGCGTCGGACCCTGATACGGCGTGCGTCGAGTGTACCGCGGTGTCAGGACTGCAAGAAGGGATATGCAGAAGGGATAAACCTGACGAATTGTAAGGGATGGAGACGGTCGGGAAAACCCGTATGGCTCACGCGACGCCCGATCAGGCGAGCGGCAGGTCGAACCTGCTGCGCGGGATACGGCCGCAGGCCATCGGTCGCGACGCGTTTGCGCGACAGGGAAACCGCTCGGCGACGGCCTTCATTCCAGGCGTCATCGCAGCGACCCCGAACCGCCCGGAAAGGCCGCGCGAATGCTGTCCGAATGCCGCTGCGCCGGGCGATCACGAACACGTGCTTCAGCGCGGGAGCGTGCGTCGCGCCGCAATGCCGCATCTGCATTCGAGCGAACGGGCTCGGGGTTTTCCCGATAAGCGGGTGACAGAGAAGCGGGGGACGCGCATCGTGATCTCGTGCCGAACACCCGTGCGGCGGGGCTGAGCGATGGGCAGACGGTCCACCGGCACCGGATGCGGCGCGACAACCTTCATGAAAGTTTATTTTTTTCTCGTTCGCAGATTGTGTAAATTCATTTTCATCTACCTTGCAACAACCATTCGCATGACGCCTCTCGTTCCGCACGACGCCAGCCACGACGAACCCGCCATTGCCGAGCGGATCGCGTCGGCCATGCCGTTGATGACGCCGATCCATCGGCGCATGGGCGAGTTCGTGCTCGCGAATCCGTTTCGCGCGGCGACGATGCGCATCGACGAACTCGCCCAGGCCGTCAATGCGTCGATCGCGACCGCGAACCGCTTCGCGAAGGCGCTGGGTTTCGACGGCTATCCGGCGATGCGCGCGGCGCTCGTGCGCGGCTTCGAGGCGACGCTCGGGCCGGTCGAGCGGCTGCGTTCGGCGCAGGAGCAGGAGCCGGGCGTGCGCGGCGCCGTGTGGATCGACGCGGTGTTCGACCAGGCCGTCGCCAACATCGAGAACACGCGTGCGCAACTGGACGCGGCCGACGTCGAGGCCGCGGTCGAGGCGATCGTCGGCGCGCGGCGCGTGCTGATCCTCGGCGCGGGGTCGAGCGCGTTTCTCACCGGGCTGATGGAGCACGGGCTGTCCGTGTGCCATGACAACGTGCAGTCGCTCGCGTTGCTCGGCGGCCCTTCGCACGCGGCGCGGCGCCTGTATACGGCCGATTCCCGCGATCTCGTGATCGCACTCGCGTTCCCGCGCTACGTGAAGGACACGATCGAGCTGGCCCGCCGCGCGGCGGCGCGCGGCGCGCGCGTGCTCGGCATCTCCGACGGCCCGCAATCGCCGCTTGCGCCGGTCGCGTCGCTGAACCTGTACGTCAAGGCCGAACGGCGCTTCGCGGCCACGTCGGAAGCGGCCGTGCTGACGATGATCGAGGCGCTGATCGACGCGGTCGCGCTGCGCACGCACCGTTCCGCGAAGTCCGCCGCCGAGATGACCGAATTCCTGCTGCCGTGGCTCGTGCAGCCGCAAGCGGCGCTGTCCGCCGCCAACCCTTCTTCCCCTCGTCCGAAAAAATCATGACTTCTTCCGCGATCGTCGCGATTCACGGCGGCGCAGGCACGATCCTGCGCGATGCGATGGACACCGACACCGAACGCCAGTACCGCGCCGAACTGACCGCGATCCTGCAGGCCGCGCAGCAGGTGCTGGCCGACGGCGGCAGCGCGCTCGACGCCGTGACCGTCGCGGTGCGGATGCTCGAAGACTGTCCGCTGTTCAACGCCGGGCGCGGCGCCGTGTATACGGCCGAAGGCAGGCACGAACTCGACGCGGCGGTCATGGACGGCGCGACGCTCGGCGCTGGCGCGATCTGCTGCGCGACGCGCGTGCGCAATCCGGTGCTGGCCGCGCGGCGCGTGATGGAGGCGAGCGAACACGTGCTGTTCGCCGGCGCGGGCGCCGACGCGTTCGCTGCCGCGCAGGGGCTCGAGCTCGCGGAGCCCGGCTACTTCGACACCGAAACGCGTCACGCGCAGTGGGTCAAGGCGCGCGCGGCGGCCGGCACGATGCTCGACCACGATGCGGCGGCGTTCGCGTTCGGCAAATCGCAAGCGCAATCGCAGCCGGCCGAACCGCTCGATCCGGACCGCAAGCACGGCACGGTCGGCGCGGTCGCGTGCGACCTGCACGGCCATGTCGCGGCGGCGACGTCGACGGGCGGCATCACGAACAAGCAGCCGGGGCGTGTCGGCGATTCGCCGATCATCGGCGCGGGCTGCTATGCGGACGACGCGACCTGCGCGGTATCCGCGACGGGCACCGGCGAGATGTTCATCCGGCTCGCGACCGCGCATGACGTCGCCGCGCAGATCGCCTATCGCGGCGCGTCGCTCGCCGACGCCGCGCACGACGCCGTGATGAACAAGCTGCCTCGCCTGGCGGGCCGCGGCGGGATCATCGCGGTCGACGCGCACGGCAACGTCGCGATGCCGTTCAATACCGAAGGGATGTACCGCGGCTATGCGCGCGTCGGCGAAGCGCCTGTCGTCGGCATTTACCGCGACGATGCGGCCTGATTCCGGATCGCACGAGGAGACCCACGCATGAGTTCGAGCCGTAACCCGTCCGGCCTGGTGCTGCCCGAGCAGCGTGTCGTCGCCGTGGACGACCTGTCGGTGACGTTCCGCCGCGAAGGCGAGACGTTCGACGCGGTGCGCAACGTGTCGTTTCACGTCGACCGCGGCGAGACGCTCGCGATCGTCGGCGAATCGGGCTCGGGCAAGTCGGTCACGTCGCTCGCGCTGATGCGGCTCGTCGAGCATGGCGGCGGTGCGATCACGGGCGGCCGGATCGCGTTCCGGCGCCGCGGCGGCGCGCTCGTCGATCTCGCGCAGGCGAGCGCCGCGACGATGCGCGGCATTCGCGGCGCGGATATCGCGATGATCTTCCAGGAGCCGATGACATCGCTGAACCCGGTGTTTACGGTCGGCGACCAGATCAGCGAGGCGATCGCACTGCACCAGTCGAAGAGCGCGTCCGAAGCGCGCGCGGAAGCGCTGCGGCTGCTCGACCTCGTGCGCATTCCCGAGGCGCGCCGCGTGTTCGCGCGCTATCCGCACCAGTTGTCGGGCGGGATGCGGCAGCGCGTGATGATCGCGATGGCGCTGTCGTGCCGGCCCGCGCTGCTGATCGCCGACGAGCCGACGACCGCGCTCGATGTAACGATCCAGGCGCAGATCCTGCAACTGGTCCGCGGGTTGCAGGACGAGATGAACATGGGCGTGATCTTCATCACGCACGACATGGGCGTGGTGGCCGAAGTGGCCGATCGCGTGCTCGTGATGTATCGCGGCGAGAAGGTCGAGGAGGGCGAGTCGGATCGCATCTTCGCGGCGCCCGCGCATCGTTACACGCGCGCATTGCTGGCGG
Source organism: Burkholderia stabilis (assembly GCF_001742165.1). Classification (NCBI taxonomy): domain Bacteria; kingdom Pseudomonadati; phylum Pseudomonadota; class Betaproteobacteria; order Burkholderiales; family Burkholderiaceae; genus Burkholderia; species Burkholderia stabilis. The sequence goes on from NZ_CP016443.1 coordinate 297,289, forward strand.
CCGTGCCGCGGCTCGGCTCGATGCAGGGCACCGACATCCCCGAGAAATTCCCGCTGCTGAAGGTGGACGGCGCGGCAGCCGTGCCCGCGGCACCGGCCGCGCAACCGCACGTCGATCCGGCCTCGGCGCCGATCCTGCGCGTACGCGATCTCGTCACGCGTTTTCCGGTGAAGAGCGGCGTGTTCGGTCGCGTGTCGCAGTACGTGCATGCGGTCGAGCGCGTGAGCTTCGAGCTGCGTGCGGGCGAGACGCTCGCGCTCGTCGGCGAATCGGGCTGCGGCAAGTCGACCACCGGTCGTTCGCTGCTGCGCCTCGTCGAATCGCAAAGCGGCTCGATCGAATTCGACGGCCGCGACATCAGCGCGATGAAGGGCGCGGACCTGCAGGCGCTGCGCCGGAACATCCAGTTCATCTTCCAGGATCCGTTCGCGTCGCTGAACCCGCGAATCACGGTCGGCTTTTCGATCATGGAGCCGCTGCTGGTGCACGGCGTCGCGAGCGGCCGTGAAGCGCAGGCGCGCGTCGACTGGCTGCTCGACAAGGTTGGCCTGCCGCCCGAGGCCGCGCGCCGCTATCCGCACGAATTCTCGGGCGGGCAGCGGCAGCGGATCGCGATTGCGCGCGCGCTCGCGCTGAACCCGAAGGTCGTGATCGCCGACGAGTCGGTGTCCGCGCTCGACGTGTCGGTGCAGGCGCAGATCGTCAACCTGATGCTCGACCTGCAGCGCGAGCTCGGCGTCGCGTATCTGTTCATCTCGCACGACATGGCCGTCGTCGAGCGCATCAGCCATCGCGTCGCGGTGATGTATCTCGGCCAGATCGTCGAGATCGGCCCGCGCCGCGCGGTGTTCGAAGCGCCGCAGCATCCGTACACGAAGAAGCTGATGAGCGCGGTGCCGGTGGCCGATCCCGCGCGCCGGCATGCGCCGCGCCAGCTCGCGGCGGACGAAATTCCGAGCCCGATCCGCGCGGCCGGCGACGAGCCGGTCGTCGCGCCGCTGGTCGCGGTCGGCCCCGATCATTACGTCGCGACGCATCGCGTCGGCGGCGCGTACTGAACGCACGGCAGGCCGCATATGGACCGCAGCTGCGCACGAGCGAGACAACGGCGTCTTTATCCCGAGCGGGTGCAGTCACGCCGCGATTTCCACCACGCGTTACCGAATCATCCACAGGAGCCCAACAAGATGAACAAGCCGTATTCGTTCCCGATGTTCCGTCCGCGCGCGCTGCTCGCTGCGGGTGCCGGCGCGCTCGCGTTGTCGGCCGCGGTGCCCGCGTTCGCGCAGCAGAACGTCGTGGTCGCCGTGTACTCGACGTTTACGACGATGGACCCGTACGACGCGAACGATACGGTGTCGCAGGCGGTCGTCAAGTCGTTCTACGAGGGCCTGTTCGGTTTCGACAAGAACATGAAGCTCGTGAACGTGCTCGCGACCAGTTATACGGCGTCGCCGGACGCGAAGGTGTACACGGTCAAGCTGCGCCAGGGCGTGAAATTCCACGACGGCACCGATTTCAACGCGGCCGCGGTGAAGGCGAACTTCGACCGCGTGACCGATCCGGCGAACAAGCTGAAGCGTTTCGGCCTGTTCCGGGTGATCGAGAAGACCGAAGTGGTCGATCCGACCACGGTGCGCTTCACGTTGCGCGAGCCGTTCTCGGCGTTCGTCAACACGCTCGCGCATCCGTCCGCGGTGATGATTTCGCCGGCCGCGCTGAAGAAGTGGGGGCGCGACGTGTCGCTGCATCCGGTCGGCACCGGGCCCTTCGAGTTCGTCGAGTGGAAGCAGACCGACGACATGAAGGTGAAGAAATTCGCCGGCTACTGGAAGAAGGGCTATCCGAAGGTCGACTCGATCGACTGGAAGCCGGTGGTCGACAACAACACGCGCGCCGCGCTGATCAAGACCGGCGAGGCCGATTTCGCGTTCACGATTCCGTTCGAGCAGGCGAACGATCTGAAAAGCAGCCCGAAGGTGGACCTGATCGAGGCGCCGTCGATCATTCAACGCTACATCTCGCTGAACACGCGGCAAAAACCGTTCGACAACCCGAAGGTGCGCGAAGCGCTGAACTACGCGATCAACAAGGATGCGCTCGCGAAGGTCGTGTTCGCCGGTTACGCGACACCACAGACCGGGGTGGCGCCGCTGGGCGTCGAATACGGGACGAAGCTCGGGCCCTGGCCGTATGACCCGGCGAAGGCGCGCGCGTTGCTGAAGGAGGCCGGCTACCCGAACGGCTTCGAATCGACGCTCTGGTCCGCCTACAACCACACGACGGCGCAGAAGCTGATCCAGTTCGTGCAGCAGCAGCTCGCGCAGGTCGGCGTGAAGGTGCAGGTGCAGGCGCTCGAGGCCGGCGAGCGGGTCGCGCGGGTGGAGAGCGCCCAGGATCCGGCGAAGGCGCCGGTGCGGATGTACTACAGCGGCTGGTCGGCGTCGACCGGCGAGGCGAACTGGGCGCTGTCGCCGCTGCTCGCGTCGGAGTCGGCGCCGCCGAAGCTGTACAACACGGCGTACTACAAGAACGGCCTGGTCGACGACGATCTCGCGCAGGCGCTCGCGACGACCGACCGCGCGAAGAAGGCGGCCCTCTACGCCGATGCGCAGAAGCAGATCTGGGCCGACGCGCCGTGGATCTTCCTCGTGCAGGAGAAGATCGTCTACGCGCGCAGCAAGCGTCTGCAGGGCATGTACGTGATGCCGGACGGCTCGTTCAACTTCGACGAGATTTCGGTGAAATGACGGCGGTTTGCCCGCCACGCGGCGCCGGCGGCGCAAGCTGCCGGCGCGCTGATTCGATCGGTGCCCCATGCTGAATTTTCTCGTCAAACGCCTGTTCGGCCTGCTGCCCACGCTCGCGATCGTCGCGGTGCTGGTGTTCCTGTTCGTGCACCTGCTGCCGGGCGACCCGGCGCGGCTCGCGGCCGGCCCCGAAGCCGACGACGCGACGGTCGCGCTCGTGCGGGCCGACCTCGGCCTCGACCAGTCGATGCCGACGCAGTTCGCGAACTTCTTCGTGAAGATCGCGCACGGCGATTTCGGCGTGTCGACGCGCAGCAAGCGGCCGGTGTCGACCGAGATCGGCGAGCGCTTCATGCCGACGCTGATGCTCACGCTCGTCAGCATGGCGTGGGCGACGGCGTTCGGCATGGCGATCGGGATCGCGTCGGCGGTATGGCGCAATCGCTGGCCCGACCGCCTCGGGATGACGATCGCGGTGTCGGGCATCTCGTTTCCCGCGTTCGCGCTGGGCATGCTGCTGATGGAGATCTTCTCGGTGAAGCTTGGCTGGCTGCCGGTCGTGCCGGACGGCACATGGAAGAGCTACGTGCTGCCGTCGCTGACGCTCGGCGCGGCCGTCGCGGCCGTGATGGCGCGCTTCACGCGCGCATCGTTCGTCGAGGTGCTGAACGAGGATTTCGTGCGCACCGCGCGCGCGAAGGGCGTGCACGAGCCGATGGTCGTGCTCAAGCACTGCCTGCGCAATGCGATGATCCCCGTCGTCACGATGATGGGGCTGCAGTTCGGTTTCCTGCTCGGCGGCTCGATCGTCGTCGAGGCCGTGTTCAACTGGCCGGGGCTCGGGCGGCTGCTCGTCGATGCGGTGACGATGCGCGACTACCCCGTGATCCAGGCGATCGTGCTGCTGTTCTCGCTCGAATTCATCCTGATCAACCTGACCGTCGACGTGCTGTACGCGGTCATCAACCCGACCATCCGGTTCAAGTGAGGCGCGCATGAACGCGACTGTCCCGACCGCGGCACCGGCCGCATCGACCGCGATCCGCACGCCGTGGCGTGAATTCTGGCGCAAGTTCCGCAAGCAGACCGTCGCACTGGTCGCGGGCGGCTTCGTGCTGCTGCTCGTCGTGCTGGCGTTCGTCGGCCCGCACATCGTGCCGTTCGATCCGGAAAACTACTTCGACTACGACGCGCTGAACGCGGGGCCGTCGGCCGTGCACTGGTTCGGCGTCGATTCGCTCGGCCGCGACATCTTCAGCCGGATCGTCGCCGGCACGCGCATCTCGCTCGCGGCCGGCTTCTTCTCGGTCGCGCTCGGCGCGCTGATCGGCACGATCTTCGGGCTGCTCGCCGGCTACTACGAAGGCTGGTGGGACCGCATCACGATGCGCGTGGCCGACGTGCTGTTCGCGTTCCCGGGCATCCTGCTCGCGATCGGCGTGGTCGCGATCCTCGGCAACGGGATGATCAACGTGATCTGCGCGGTCGCGATCTTCAGCATCCCGGCGTTCGCGCGGCTCGTGCGCGGCAACACGCTGATGCTCAAGCACATGACCTACGTCGAGGCCGCGCGCAGCATCGGCGCGTCGGACTGGACGATCGTCATGCGGCACATCCTGCCGGGCACCGTTTCGTCGGTCGTCGTCTACTTCACGATGCGGATCGGCACGTCGATCATCACGGCCGCGAGCCTGTCGTTCCTCGGGCTCGGCGCGCAGCCGCCGACGCCGGAGTGGGGCGCGATGCTCAACGAGGCGCGCGCGGACATGGTGACGGCGCCGCACGTCGCGATCTTCCCGAGCCTCGCCATCTTCCTGACCGTGCTCGCGTTCAACCTGCTCGGCGATGGCCTGCGCGACGCGCTCGATCCCAAACTGGAGCGCCGCTGATGCGCACTGCACCGATGTGGGCCGCCACGCTGCCGGCCGGGCCGCGCGGCACGATCGCCGACGTGCCGGGCGTGACGGTCGGCCATTGCACGCTCGCCGCCGGCGGCGTGCAGACGGGCGTGACCGTCGTGAAGCCGCATCCGGGCGACGTGTACCGCAGCAAGGTGCCGGCCGGCGCGGCCGTAATCAACGGCTTCGGCAAGAGCGTCGGGCTCGTGCAGGTCGCCGAACTCGGCACGCTCGACACGCCGATCGCGCTGACCAACACGTTCGGCGTCGGCGCAGTGGCGCAGGCGCAGATCCGTGCGGCGATCGCGGCGAATCCGCAAATCGGCCGCGACTGGTCGACCGTCAACCCGCTCGTGTTCGAGTGCAACGACGGTTACCTGAACGATATCCAGGCGTTCGCGGTCACGGCCGCGCATTACGACGACGCGTGCCGCGCCGCATCGCGCGACGTCGTGCGCGGCGCGGTGGGCGCCGGGCGTGGCATGTCGTGCTTCGACCTGAAGGGCGGCATCGGCTCGGCGTCGCGCGTCGCCGTCGCGGCTGGCCGGCCCTATACGGTCGGCGCGCTCGTGCTCGCGAATTTCGGCCGGCTGCCGATGCTGACGCTCGGCGGCGTGCCGCTCGGGCGTATCGTCGCGCAACGGCAGGCTGCTGCGGCCGCGCATGCGGCGCCGCCCGAGCAGGGCTCGATCATCCTGCTGCTCGCGACCGATGCGCCGCTCGACGCGCGGCAACTGTCGCGGCTCGCGCGCCGCGCGGGCGCGGGGCTGGCCCGCACGGGTTCGGTCTACGGGCACGGCAGCGGCGACATCGCACTCGCATTCTCGACCGCGTACACGATCGCGCACGACGCGTCGTACGTCGCGCTGCCGGCTCTCGTGGCCGACGCGGCGCTCGATCCGCTGTTCATGGCCGCGACCGAAAGCGTCGAGCACGCGATCGCCGATGCGCTGCTGCAGGCCGTGACGGTCGCCGGGCGCGATGCTCACGTGCGGCAATCGCTGCGCGATGCGGTGCCCGATCTCGATCACCTGTTCAACGAAGACAACGAAGGGCGTGTTACCCCATCATGAAGATCCTGATTTCGACCGACATCGAGGGCGTCGCCGGCGTATTCGCCGTCGAGCAGACCCGCGCCGGCAATCCGGAATACGAGCGCGCGCGCCGCTGGATGACCGCCGAGGCGAACGCGGCGATCGAAGGCGCGTTCGCGGGTGGCGCACAGGCCGTCTGGGTCAACGATTCGCACGGCGGGTATCGCAACCTGCTGCCGGACGGGCTCGATGCACGCGCGCGCGTCGTGCTCGGCAAGCCGCGCATGCTCGGGATGATGGCGGGCCTCGAACAGCGGCCCGACCTCGTGTTCATGATCGGCTATCACGCGAAATCGCAGGCGCGTGGCGTGCTTGCGCACACGATCAACAGCTTCGCGTTCACGCAGGTGTGGCTGAACGGCGTCGAGCTCGGTGAAGCCGGGCTGTATGGCGCGCTGGCGCGTGAATACGGCGCGCACGTCGCGCTGGCGACGGGCGACGATGTATTCGCTGAGGAAACCCAACCGTTGTTTCCGGACGCGCATTTCGAAACGCTGAAGACGGCCGGCGGTGCGTCGAGCGGCGACACGCTCACGCCCGCTGCCTCGTGCGCCCGGATCGCGACCGCCGCGCGCGAGACGGTCGCGCGAGCGTTGTCGTCGGATTGGCGCGCCGGCGCGCATCGACCCGCGCCGGCCGCTTGCACGCTGCGCGTGCAGACGGCCGCGCTCGCCGATCTGTTCTGCGTGCTGCCGTCGCTCGAGCGCGTCGATGCGGTGACGCTGCGCTTCGACGGGCCTTCGGTCGAGCATGTGGTGCGCACGCTGAACAGCTTGTCGGCGATGTCGTTCATGTTGCGGTGATGCGCGCCGCGACGATGCCGCCTGCGCGTGGCGTGTCAGTCGATGACGACGGGATGGGTTGCCGCGGCAAGCAGGAATGCTTCCATCGCCGCGACCAGCGCGAGCGGCGTCTCGTTCATCGGATAGTGGCCCGCATTGCGCAGCACGTCGACGGTGGCGAGCGGGTAGCGCCGCAGGTAGGTGCGCGCCATCAGCGCCGCGTCGAACGCCGGATCGTGCTCGCCGATCAGTACTTTCACCGGATGGACGCCGGTAATCTCGCCGCTGAAATCCGTATCGGCCCACGCGCGGAAGTACGCGCCGAACGCCTGCGCCGACGCACAGGCTGCCGAATACGCGGCTTTCCACTCGACCCAGGCGGCGGGCAGCCGGCCGCCCGTGCTGCGATCGATGATGGTCCGGCGATCGGCGAGGGTGCCGGCGGCGCGCTCGAATAGCGCGCGCCGCCCGGCGTCGAACGGCAGGCCGCCGCACGGCACGGGCGCGATCGGCACCAGCGCACGCACGCGTTCGGGCGCGACGGCGGCGATCTTCTCGATCGCCATGCCGCCCATCGAATGGCCGACGAGGCTGAAGGTCGGGAAGCCGAGCGCATCGGCGAGCGCGAGCGCGTCGGCGGCGATCTCGTCGATCGTGTAGTCGCCGGGTGTGTCGCGCATGCGGCCGTAGCCGCGGTAGTCCATGAACACATAGCTGAAGTGCTCGCGCGACAGCCAGGCTTCGACGGGTTCGAACGCGCGGGCGTCGCCGAACCAGCCGTGCAGCACGAGAACAGGGTGGGGGCCGTCCCCCACGCGATGAAACGTATTCGGCATGTCCGCTCCGATGAGGTTGCAATTCGGCCGATCAGGCCGACGGGTCTTGCGACCGTGAGGTCGCGCAAGCCTGGAGCGGATCGTAGATCGATCGAAGGTGACCCGCCTTCGATATCGGGTCATTGATGATGGAATTCGGGCCGTGAGAAATACGCTGCTGGACCCTTACGAACACATTCCCCGGAGCGTGGTCGTGACCGCCAACGACTATGCGGCGGGCACGACGTTTCCGGAGCACGCGCACGGGCGCGGGCAATTCGCGTTCGCGTCGCGCGGCACGATCAGCGTGTCGACGCCGCACGGCCGCTGGCTGGTGCCGCCGCAGCGGGCCTGCTGGGTGCCGGCCGGCGTGCGGCACGAAATGACGATGACCGGGCCGGTCACGATGCTCAACACGTTCGTCTCGGATGACGCCGCGCTCGACGCGGGCCTGCCTGAACAATGCGGCGTGTATGGCGTGTCTCCGCTGCTGCGGCAATTGATCGACGATGCGATCGACCTGCCGGCCATGTACGACGTCGACGGGCGCGCGGGCAAGCTGATGGCGCTGCTGATCGCGGAAATCGCGACGATGCCGCGCCTGTCGCTGCATGCGCCGCTGCCGGCCGACGCGCGGCTGGCGAAGGTGTGCCGGCACCTGTTCGCGTCACCGTCGATCGCGGCCGATCTCGACCAGGTGGCCGCCGACGCGGGCGTGAGCCGGCGCACCTTCACGCGACAGTTCCGCGCGCAGACGGGCGTGAGTTTCGCCGCGTGGCGCCAGCAGGTCTGCATGCTCGCGGCGATTTCCCGCCTGAGCGACGGGCAGCCGGTGACGCGCGTCGCGCTCGATCTCGGTTACGCGAGCGCGAGCGCGTTCACGTCGGCGTTTCGCCGGATCCTGGGCGATACGCCGAGCCGGTATCTGGAAATCCGGCGTTGACCGGAAGGGGCTGCCGGCGGGCGCGCCAGGTCTGCTCGCCGGTGCCGCAGCCGCAAAAAAATACGCGCCTGCCAAATTCGGTCAGACGCGTTTAAAGGCACACGGTCAGAAAAAAATGCGCGCACAGCCGGCCGGGCGGTGTCGCGCATTACTTGCGTAATTGTTGCTTAGTTCGATTCAATTCCGTCGGCTCGTTGCGGATAACGAAGCATACGCCGCATAACGCGCAAACGATACACCACCGAACGGACGACTTATGTGCTGTCGCAGCAAGCGTTTCAATCGCGCGTTCGATGTGGGGGACAGAAGCCACGGGCAAAGGACATCGGCCCCCGTGGCCTGACGCGATGCGGCGCAGCATCGAAAGAAGGCGACGGAACACGAAAAACGCCGCGTGACGCGATGCCTGTCGGTATCGCGCCACGCGGCGCTGCGGTGGCGGGCGGAGCCGGCGTGCGCCGGCCCATGCGTCACACGTCGAAGAACACGGTTTCTTCCGGCCCCTGCATGCGGATGTCGAAGCGGTAGACGACCGGGCGGCCCGGCTGCGCGTCGCGTTTCGCGACGAGCGTCGCGCGGCGCTCGGCCGGCACCGTGTTCAGCACGGGGTCGGCCGCATTCGCCGCGGCTTCGTCGTCGAAGTACACGCGCGTGAACGCATGGGTGAGGATCCCGCGCATCATCACGGTCACGTTGATGTGCGGCGCCTCGTCGGCGGCGATGCGGCCCGGCTTCACCGTCTCGACGACGAAGCGGTGCTGCGCATCGGTGCCCGTGCCGACCCGCGCGAAGCCCGTGAAGCCGGATTTCGCGATGTCGTCGCGCGACGCCGGGTAGCGGCCCGCGCCGTCCACCTGCGTGAATTCGAGCAGCGCGTCGTTGACGACCTTGCCGTCGCCGTCGAACACCTGCCCGACCAGCAGCACGTGCTCGCCTTCGGCGTGGGTGGCTGCGATCGTCGGCGTGAACAGGCTTTTCAGGTCGTAGTCGTATTGCTGCGGGCACAGGCCGTATGCGAAGTACGGGCCGACCGTTTGCGAAGGGGTTTGCTTCAGCGTCGTCATGGTTCAGCGCTCCATCGGGGTGGCGTCGCGGCCGCGCAGCACGATGTCGAATTCGTAGCCGAGCGCATAGCCTTCTTCGGTGATGTCCATCGAGAAGCGCGAGACCAGGCGGTCGCGCGCTGCTTCAGGCGTGCCCTGGAAGATCGGGTCGTACGCGAGCAACGGATCGCCGGGGAAGTACATCTGCGTGACGAGACGCGAGCCGAAGTAATCGCCGAACAGCGAGAAGTGGATGTGATTCGGGCGCCACGCGTTCGGATGGTTGCCCCACGGATACGCGCCGGGTTTGATCGTCAGGAAGCGGTAGCGGCCTTCGTTGTCGGTCAGGCAGCGGCCCGCGCCGAGGAAGTTCGGGTCGAGCGGCGCGTCGTGCTGGTCGACCTTGTGCACGTAGCGTCCGGCCGCGTTCGCCTGCCATACCTCGACGAGCGTGTTGCGCACGGGCTGGCCGCCTTCGTCGAGCACGCGGCCGGTGACGACGATGCGCTCGCCGAGCGGCTCGCCGTTCTTCACCGCGTTCTTCGTCAGGTCGTGATCGAGCGCGCCGAGATCTTCGGCGCCGTAGACGGGCGCGTACTGGTCGCGCAGCTTTTCCTTCAGCGGGATCATCGGGCGCGTCGGGCCGCGCTTCACGGACGAGCGGTACTCGGGGTGGACATAGGCCGGATGCGACGGCCAGTCGCGCGGCGTGAGGATCGTGGGGGAATCCATCGGGCGTCTCCTGATAGGTTTTTCGCAAAGTGGATGGCACGACTTTAGCCAATCCGAAAGGTTATGCAAAATGACCTTTTTTCGCGAGACGCATAACGGATGGTTATGTTTGGCGCGCCCATGAAAAATCCGCCGGACAGGATGCCTGTCCGGCGGATGAAAGCGATCGGGCTTCGCGTCGTCGGTGACGACCCCGTGCACGGCCCTCCAGCCAGCCCGTCGCTATTTTTTGTCTTTTGTTCTTGTTGTTATCCGGCCTCCCTGAGCCTGCCTGCCGTCATTTGCGGCCGGGATCGAACACGATTCCGTCGAATTCGAGCGACAGCGCGCCGCTGCGCAGTAGTGCGGCCGGCGTCGCTGCGCGGTCGGCGCCGATCACGTCGCTCAGGTACTGCACGCAGAAACCGCGTCGCGCCCGCACGTTGAAGCGGTTGCCGAGCAGCGCGTCGATCCGCTGTTCGGCCGCCGCGTGTATCCGGCGTTGCGCGTCGGCCGTCGGTGCCGCGACGCGGCGCGCCAGCGCGATGCGTCCGCCCTCGGTACGGGCGACGAAGCGCGACAGCGGCGAGAGTTTCGTCCACGCCAGCGCGGGCTCGGCGATCACGGGTTCGTCGCCCGACGTATCGACGACGATGCCGAAGCGATTGGCCCACGCACCCGTCGCGCCGGCCGCATCGCTCGGCGAGCCGGCCGGCACGCGGATGAACATGAGATCGCCGACATGCGCGCTGGCGGCCAGCGTGCGGACGGTGGCGAGCGGCATCGTGCGATCCGTATCGCGGGCATCGCGCGGTGCGGCGTGGTGCGGTTCGTAGGCTGCGGTTTCGGTTCGGGTGGCCATTTCGGCTCCGTCGTTGAGTGACAGGAAGGAGCGGATTATGCAGACAAGTACTAAAACGTGTTCATCTGCCTGCGCAGGTGGCCTAATATCTGACTTTAAGCATCATTTTTCGATACCAAAATGACCGAAACCGCCCAACTCATCGAAACGCTGAAGCGCCAGTTGAAGGCGCAGGGAATGACCTACCGCGATGTCGCGCGTGCGCTCGACGTATCCGAGACGAGCGTGAAACGGCTGTTCGCGAGCGGCCGCTTTACGCTCGAGCGCGTCGCGGAGATCGCACAGCTGCTCGGCTACACGCTGGCCGAGCTCGTGCAGGAGGCCTCGGCGTCGGCGCCGCGGTTGCACGTGCTGACCGAGCAGCAGGAGGCGCTGCTCGTGTCGGACGAGAAGCTGCTGCTCGTGGCCGTCTGCGCGATCAACTACTGGACCGTCGAGGACATCGTGTCGGCTTATCGCGTGACGAAAGCCGAGTGCGTGAAATACCTGCTGATGCTCGACCGGATGAACGTCGTCGCGCTGCTGCCGGGCGACCGGATTCGCGTGCGCGTCGCGCGCGATTTCGACTGGCTGCCGGGCGGCCCGATCCGGCGTTATTTCCACACGCACGCGCTCGGTGATTTCCTCGACAGCCGCTTCGACGGCGCGGGCGAGACGATGACGTTCTCGCAAGGGATGCTGACCGAGGCGGCCGCCGCGGAACTCGAGCAGGAGCTGCGCCGCCTGCGCAGCAAGGCCGCCGCACTGCATGCGGAATCGTCGTCCGCGCCGCTCGGGCAGAAACACGGGACGGGGCTGCTGATCGCGAAGCGGATCTGGGAGCCGACCGGCTTCCACGCGTTGCGGCGGGACGCGTGACGTATCAACGACTGCTTGGGACTATCCGGAAAGTTATGCAAAATGGCGTTTCATCGTCAATCGCATAACCACCCGTTATGAATAACCGTATCGCCGACGGCCGCGTCAAGTTCCGGCACCTGCAGTGCTTTCTCGCGGTCGCGCAGTTGGGCGGCGTGCAGAAGGCGGCCGAAAGCCTGTCGATCACGCAGCCGGCCGTCTCGAAGACGATCGCCGAACTGGAGGCGATCCTCGGCGTGAAGCTGTTCGAACGCGGCCGGCAGGGCGCGCAGCCGACCCGCGAGGCGCAGTTGTTCATGCCGCATGCGAACGCGTGCGTGCTGGCGTTGCGGCAGGGTATCGGGTTGCTCGCGCGCGAGAGCGGGGCCGCCGCCGCGACGCTCGAAATCGGCATGCTGCCGACCGTCGCGGCATCGCTCGCGCCGGCGTTGATGAAGGCGCTCACCGAACGCTGGCCGCGCGTCGTCGTGCGGATCGCGACGGCCGCGAACGCCGATTTGCTCGAGCGCCTGAAGTCAGGTGCGATCGAATGTGCGATCGGGCGGCTGTCGGAGCCGGAGCGGATGATCGGGCTCTCGTTCGAGCAGTTGTACAACGAGCCGCTCGTCGCGGTGGTGCGCGCCGGGCATCCGCTGCTGTCGAGCGCGGCGCCGGCCACCGAGCTCGCGCGCTACCCGGTCGTGCTGCCGCCGTTCGGCACGCTGATCCGCCAGTCGGCGGAACAACTGCTCGGTGCATGTGGCGTGCCGCCGCTGGATTCGTTCATCGAGGTGTTGTCGGTGTCGGTCGCGCGCGCGCTGGCGCTCGAAAACGACGCGGTGTGGTTCGTGCCGCTCTATGCGGCCGAATACGATCTGTCGGCCGGTGCGCTGGCGCGCCTGCCGCTGCCGTCCGCGGGCACCGACGAACCGGTCGGGCTCGTGCTGCGCACCGACGCGCAACCGTCGCCGGTCGCGCGCACGCTGATCGACGCGGTGCGCGACATCGCGCGATCCCGATTCGGCGATACGCGCCCGCACCGGTCGCCACGCGCCGCGCGCAAGCCGGCTCGCCGCGATCGTTGAGGCGCCGGACCGCACCGCACACCCGTCTCGATTCCTTTGCCTGCCGCCTGATTGGCCATTCGGTCAGTAGCGGTACTCGCGGCGCTTGGCATATCGTATCGTTTTTGGTACGCTTGGTGACAAGACGATGGCGAGACAGCAAATCCAGGTCACGCTCGGCGTGCGGTTTTTCCGCACGGCGCGCGGTAACGAGCCGGTGCGCGAATGGCTCAAGGCGCTCGGGCAAGTGGAGCGCAGGGTGATCGGCGAAGAGATCAAGACCGTTCAGCTGGGCTGGCCGCTCGGCATGCCGCTGGTCCGGAAGATGGCGAAGGATCTATGGGAGATCCGCGTGATGCTGCCGGGGCGGAGCGCCCGCGTGCTGTTCACGGTCGTCGGCGACACGATGGTCCTGCTGCACGGCTTCTTCAAGCAGTCGCGGGCCACGCCGTCGGACGATCTCGGCGTCACCGTCGCGCGGCTGAAAGCGCTGACGCACGCCATCTGAATTTCCCGGTTGCGCCGGAACGCGCCGTCGTCGACGGTCGGGCCGCCGGCAACGCCATGCATTGGAGTACGACATGACGACCACGAACAACCCGCATATCGGCAGCGACTTCGATACCTTCCTCGAAGAGGACGGCAATCTCGAAGCGGCCACCGCCACCGCGATCAAGCGCGTGATCGCGTGGCAGATCGGGCAGGAAATGAAGGCGCAGCACATCACGAAAACCGCGATGGCCGCGCGGATGAAAACCAGCCGCGCCGCGCTCAACCGGCTGCTCGACGAAACCGACACGAGCCTCACGCTGGCGACGCTCGCGAGCGCGGCCACCGCGCTCGGCAAACGGCTCAGCTTCGAGCTGGTGCCGGCCTGACGGGCGCGAAGAAACGGCGCGCGGCCGGCTTGTCGCGATCGGCCGTGTGATGCGCAGCGGGCTGCGGCCGGCGTTTGCCGGTGCGTGGCCAAGAGCCGGCGGGTGTCGGCCTGCATGCGCAAACCGGGTCACTGACGCGGCCCGGCCATCTGCAGATAAAGCAGCGCACCGCCCGCGAGCAGCAGCGGGCACAGCAAGTACCATCCGGTCGTCAGGAACAACCCGGCGACCGCGACCAGCGAAATCCATGCGCAGCGGTAAGCGATGCCCCGCGCGGCAGCAACTTCAGCGCGGCGGCCGCGCCGAGCCCGTACACCATCACGAAACACCCGGACGTGACGAGCACGAGCGGCTTCGGCCCGACGTCCGAGATCGTCGTCGCGGCCAGTGCAATGGCCGCGAGCACGGCGATCACGCCAAGGCTGCGGCGCGGGACGCCGCCGACCTGGCTGCCTTGTGCGAGCCACGCAGGCAACGCGCCGTCGCGCCCGAGCGCCGCACCGAGCTTCGCGGCGCCTGCGAAATACGCGTTCATCGTGCCGAGCGTGAGCAGCAGCGCGGCCGCGGCGGCCAGCACCTGCGCATGACCGCCGATGCCGCCTGCGATTAGTTCGGCGAGCGGCGCGCCCGATCCGCCCGCGGACGGCCCGAGCACCGTCACGCTCGCGGCAGCGACCGACAGGTACAGGAACCCGACCACCACGACCGCGATGCCGGCCGAGCGCGGCATGTCGTGCGCGGGCCGGCGGAATTCGGCGGCGAGATGCGTGATCGCTTCCCAGCCGGCGAAGCTCCACACGAGCAGCGCGGCGGCCTGGCCGACCGCGAGCCAGCCGTGCGGCGCGAACGGATGGAGGTTCGACGTGCGTGCATGCGGCGCCGACGCGAGCACCGCGGCGAGCAGCAGCATGACGAGCAGGGCCGACAACACGAGCTGCATGCGGCCCGATACGGTGACGCCGAATGCATTCGCCGCCGACACGGTCGCGATCAGCGCGGCGGCCGTGACGATGACCGTCGTGTGCCCGCCGCCCGTGACGGCCGCGACGTACGCGCCGCCGAACATCGCGGCGGCCGGCGCCCCGGCCGGCACTGCGAAGTAGAAGCACCAGCCGACGATCGCCGCCGCTTTCGGCCCGAACGCGCGCCGTGCGTAGGTCGATACGCCACCCGCGTCGGGATAGCGCGCGCCGAGTGCGGCGAAGGTGGCCGCGAGCGGCCCGGACAGCACGACGAGCGCGGCCCACGCGAGCAGCGATGCCGGGCCTGCAACCTCGGCGGCCAGCGCGGGCAACGCGATTACACCGGTGCCGAGCACCGCGCCGATATACAGCGCGGCGCCCTGGAAAATCGTCAGCGAGCCTGCGTGATGGGCGGCAGGCGAGTCGGCATGCGAGGGCATGGGCAGCAGTCTCCGGAAGTCTTGTTATGGACGGGCGCGGGAATCCGCGCGGCCAATCGATCGATGCTACCCGAACGATGGCGACAGCGCGGCCCGGCGATCAGTAGTCTGTGCGGTACGCGTGTCAGTCGATGTCAGCAGTAGCGCGCAAGGCGCAGGCGCGCATCCTCGCGCGCGGCGGGCGACAATTCGGGCGCATAGTGGAACGCACCCGACACGAGCGATGCGACGGGCACGCCGTCGCGGAACAGCACGCGATTGCCGGCCAGCGCCGGCACCTTGTCGCCGGGCAGCAGCGTGCCGGCGAGATTCAGCGGGTCGGCGCCCGTCACGCATACGTACTGCCCGTCGCCCGGTTGCCGCCGCAGTTCGCGCAGGATCGGGATCGCCTCGGGCAGCGCGAACTGCTCGCCCGCGAGCCCGGCGACGAAGCGTCCGCCGCGAATCTCGCCGCGCGCTTCGAGCCGTTGCAGCACGCGCACGAGTTCGCGCCAGCTCGGCAGCCAGTCGGCTTCGCGTTCGAGCAGCCGCCAGAACACGACGCCGTAACGACGCAGCAGCGTCCACGCGATGTGTTCGACCGCGTCGGGATCGGTCGCGGCCGGGCCGCGTTTCGGCATCGGCGCATCGTCCGATGGCGGCTGACGCTGCACGAGCGCCCAGCGGCCCGCGTCGTCCATCCCGCCGATCAGTGCGCCGCCACGCCGCGTGCGTGGCGCGTAGGTCGCGCTGCGCTTGACGGCCGGCTTCAGCAGCGCGCGCAGGCCCGCGTAGCTGTCCGCATTCACGAGGCCGGCCGACACGAGTTCGCCGAGCGCCTGTTCGAGTTCGACGGGCAGCATGTGCAGGTCGTCGAGCAGCGCATCGAAGAACATCGCGCCATGGGCGGCGAGCGCATCGCGCACCTGCGTGGCGCGTGCGGACAGCGCCGGTTGCGCGTCGGGGTCGCGCAGCACCTGCCAGGCGGCGAGATGGCGGCGCGGCAGCAGCACGATCGGCGTCGTCTTCACGGGCGTGCCGGCCGCGCGCGCCGGCGCGCCGATGCGCGTCCACACGAGCTTGCCCGAGCGGCACAGCTCGTCGAGGCCGCCGGCCATATAGTCGGTGAGCCGCGCGGGCAGCAGCGCGTCTTCCCAGGCGCTCGCCGCGGCCTCGTAGCCTTCGAGCTGTTCGACGACCGCCGCGAGTGCATCGCGGCCCGAACCGCGCGTGTCGGGCGTCAGGTGTTGCCAGTGGAACAGGAAGCGCATGAAATCGGCGCGCTCGACCGGTTCGATCTCGCGGCGCAGCCGCTTCACCGTGTAGCGATGAATGCGGGCGAGCAGGTGGCGTTCGCACCATTCGTCCGTCGTCGTGCCCGGCGTGAACCGGCCGCGCATCACATAGCCTTCGCGCTCCAGCGCCGCGAGCGCTGTCGCGATCGACACAGGCGGCAGGCCGAGCGGTTGCGCGATCGCGTCGAGCGCAAGCGGCCCGAAACCGGTGAGCCGTGCGCGGATCACGTCGACGAGTGCGGCATCCGCTTCCCACTGCTGCGCGCAGGCGGCCGGCACCTTGAGCACCGGCGCCGTGCGTGCGTCGGGATGCAACGCGCGCATGCACACGAGCCGTTCGACCGGCACCCACAGCGCCGCGCCGCCCGGCGTGACGAGCTTCGTCGCGCGGCGGTTTTCCGCAAGCTCCGCGAGCCGTTCGGGCCAGCCTTCGTGCGCCTGTGCTTCGCTGTCGGCGATGCACGCGAGCGTGAGCAGCGCGTCGTGCATTTCGTCGGCGTCGCGCACGAGCGGCCATGCTTCGTCGCGCACCGCATCGATCGCATCGGCGTCGAGCGCGCCGAGATCGTCGGCCGATTCGGGATCGCTCCAGCGGCGCGACTGCACGGCCTGCGTGCGACGCTCTTCGAGCGGCGCGTCGTCGAGGAACGCGTAAGGCTTTGCGTTCAGGATCTCGGCCGCGAGCGGCGACGGCGCGGGCAGGTCGCGCGCGACAAGTTCGATCGCGCCGCTTTCGATCCGGCGCAGCAACGCGAGCCAGCCATCGGTGTCCATCGCGTCGTGCAGGCAATCGTCGAGCGTCTGGTCGACGAGCGGGTGATGCGGAATCTCGCGCTCGCCGACGATGTTCTCGAGGCACGCGACCTGGTCCGGAAAGACGGTCGCGAGCAGATCCTCGCTCTTCATCCGCTGCAGTTGCGGCGCGGTGCGCCGGCCGCCGGTGAAGCGCGGCAGCGCAAGCGCGGTCGTCGCGTTCCAGCGCCAGCGCACGCCGAACATCGGTGCGTCGAGCAGCGCCTGCACCAGCACGTGCTCGGCGCTGGCCGAACGCAGGTAGCGCCACACTTCATCGAGCGCGAAGCTGTGCGCGAGCGACAGCGACAGGATGATCGCGTCGTCGGTCGCGGCGGCCTGCAGCTCGAAGTTGAAACTGCGGCAGAAACGCTTGCGCAGCGCGAGCCCCCATGCGCGATTGATGCGGCTGCCGAACGGCGAATGGATCACGAGCTGCGTGCCGCCCGATTCGTCGAAGAAGCGCTCCATCACGAGCGTGTCCTGCGTCGGCAGCGCGCCGAGCGCGGCGCGCGTGCGGGCGAGGTAGTCGACGATCTGGCGCGCGGCGTCGGGCGACAGGTGAAGCTCGTCGACGAGCCAGCGCAACGCCGGTGCGAGGCGGCTTTCGGCGGGAGCGATCGCGGTGCCGGTGTCGGCGCCTGCGTTGGTCGCCACGTCGGTCGCGGCACGAGCGCCCGCACGCTTGCGTTTGCTGCCGGCATCCGCGTGCCGGTCGCCTTCGGCGAGCAGCCCGTCGAGCCGCGCGCGCAGCCGGCCAACCGCCGCCGACAGCTCGTCGCTGCGCCCCGGCGCCTCGCCGATCCAGAACGGAATGTTCGGCGACTGGCCCTGCGCGTCCTCGACGCGCACGCGGCCCGTTTCCACGCGAATGATCCGGTACGACTGGTTGCCGAGCTGGAACACGTCGCCGGCCAGGCTCTCGATCGCGAAATCCTCGTTGACGGTGCCGACCTGGATGCCCTGCGGTTCGAGCAGCACCGCGTAGTCGGCCATGTCGGGGATCGTGCCACCCGATGTGGTCGCGGTCATCATCGCGTTGCGGCGCCCGCGCACCGTGCCGCCGACCACGTCGCGATGCAGGTAGGCGCCGCGCATGCCGCGGCGGCTCGTGAAGCCTTCGGCAAGCATCTTCATCACTTCGTCGAAGCGCTCGCGCGACAGGCGCGCGTACGGCGCCGCGCGCGTGAAGCTCGCGTACAGCGCGTCCTCCTGCCATTCCGCACACGCGACTTCGGCGACGATCTGCTGCGCGAGCACGTCGAGCGGCGCTTCGGGAAGGCGCAAGGCGTCGAGTTCGCCGCGTTGCACGCAATCGAGCAGCGCCGCGCATTCGACGAGTTCGTCGCGCGACAGCGGGAACAGCCGGCCTTTCGGGATGCCGCCGACATGGTGCCCCGAACGGCCGACGCGCTGCAGGAACGGCGCGATCCCGCGCGGCGAGCCGACCTGGCACACGAGATCGACGTCGCCGATGTCGATGCCGAGTTCGAGCGACGCGGTCGCGACGAGCAGCTTCAGTTCGCCGCGTTTCAGGCGCTGCTCGGCATCGAAGCGGTGCTCCTTCGCGAGACTGCCGTGATGCGCGGCGATCGCCTCCTTGCCTAGCCGGTCGGCGAGATGGCGTGTCATGCGCTCGGCGGTGCGCCGCGTGTTGACGAACACCAGCGTCGTGCGATGCGCGGCCGCGAGCCCGGCGATCCGGTCGTAGATCTGTTCCCACACGTCGGTCGCCATCACCGGTTCGAGCGGCACGTTCGGCAGTTCGAGCGCGAGGTCGCGCTCGCGCGCGTGGCCCGTGTCGACGATCGTGCAGTCGCGCGGCGCATCGGCCGGGCCGCCGACCAGGAAGCGCGCGACCGCATCGATCGGCTTTTGCGTCGCCGACAGCCCGATGCGCGGCAGCGCGCGCCCGGCCAGCGCGTCGAGACGTTCGAGCGACAGCGCGAGATGACTGCCGCGCTTGGACGACGCGAGCGCGTGGATCTCGTCGACGATGACCGAGCGCACGTTCGACAGCATCTGCCGGCCCGATGTGGACGACAGCAGCACGTACAGCGATTCGGGCGTCGTGACGAGGATGTGCGGCGCGCGCTTGCGCAGCGCGGCGCGCTCGGCCTGCGTCGTGTCGCCGGTGCGTACGGCCGTGCGGATCGCCGGCACCGGCAGGCCGAGTTGCGCGAGCGATTCGGCGATGCCGGCGAGCGGCGCATCGAGGTTCACGTGGATGTCGTTCGACAGCGCCTTCAGCGGCGAGACGTACACGACGAGTGTTGCGTCGGGCAGCGTGCCGTCATGCGACAGCGCATCGCGCACCAGATCGTCCAGCGCGCACAGGAACGCGGTGAGCGTCTTGCCCGAGCCCGTCGGCGCGGCGACGAGCGTCGACCGGCCGGCCTTGATGTGCGGCCACGCGAGCGCCTGCGCGCCGGTCGGCGCGGCGAACGTGCGGCTGAACCACGCGGCGACGGCTGGGTGGAACACGTCGAGCGCACGGGCGGCGGGGCGGGTAGCGGTGACGTCCATCGGAGCGTTGAAATGGGGTGCGAGCGCACGGACGGATCGCGCGCGAATCGAATCGTCAGTGTGCCAGACGTCGCGTGTGCGTGCCGGGCATTGCGTGCCGCTCGGGCACGCGTATCGACACGTCAGATGAGGCCGCGCACGAAACTTTCAATGGACGTGACGGATGTGCGCGCAGCACCCGATGCCGCATTGAACCGCGACACCGTGTGACGACACGCGACTACACGCGATGCAGCCAGCCGAGCCAGTGTTCGAGCAGCGGCGCGCGTGTCCACAGCGATTGCGCGAGCCACAGTGTGCCGCCCCAGGCGGCGCCCACGATGATGAGATCGCAATGTCCGCTGTTCCACAGGTTGAGCGAGTGACGCCGCCAGATCCACGGCACGCCGAGCGGATTCGGCCAGTCGGCGAGCAGGTGCATCACGCCGCCGCAGGCGAAGCCGAACAACGGCGCGGCCCACAGCGGATGCGGATGATGCGTGAGCCCGTGCCACCCGAGCGCGAGCAGCGCGATCCAGCCGATGCCCCAGTGCGTGATGGTGCGATGCGTGATCCACAGGCGGCGCTTGCGGCTCCACCACGCGACTTCGAGCCAGTCGGGCGCGGTGCCGCCCGCGACGCCGGCCGCGAACGCGGCGAGCAGGCCCGCGTGCCACGGGCCGGTTGCGCCGGTCTGCGCGACGAGAACGGCGGCGGCGACGCCGGCCGCGAAGCCGGACGCATGATGCGCATTGTGTGATGCCATAGGGAGCGAGACGAAGAAACGTGAAGCGGCGCGTGAATGAAAATGATGCGGCGCGAAAGCGGGGCGCTATCTTCTCAGATCGCACTGCGCCGCGGGTGGTTCGCGCGCAGATTTTTTTGCATGCGGCACGGCGCGCAGTGCGATTCGCAACTTTCCGTTTTGTGCGTTGCGTGATGACGCGCGCCGCGTGCAATTTCGACCGATCCGCATGCGTGTATCGGCACGACTGCGTGACCGGACGCACACAACGCCGACAATCGGCACGCTTTCGTGGCGCGCCGCGTGTTCGACCCTTTTTGTCCCCCTATACTACGAAACCGGTATGTGGCCGCAGGCGCGCCAGCGGCTATAAGCGGATCAGGTGCTTTTCCAGCCTGAAGGAGATCCACATGGGGGACATGCAATGACTACGCTGAATCGCTTCAAATCATCCGCTGTCGTGCTCGCGACGGTGGCCGGCATCGGGTTCCTGCCGAACGCGCCCGCGTATGCGAAAGGGCCGCAACCGGCGGTCCTGACGAGCTCGGCGGTCGCGGTGGCCGACAAGTACAGCGCGGATGCCGCGGAGCGGATCTTCAAGGAAGGCGGCAACGCGATCGACGCGGCCGTCGCGATCGCCTTCACGCTCGCCGTGACCTACCCCGAAGCCGGCAACATCGGCGGCGGCGGTTTCATGACGATCTACAAGGACGGCAAACCGTACTTCATCGACTATCGCGAGCGCGCGCCGCTCGCCGCGACGAAGGACATGTATCTCGACAAGGACGGCAACGTCGTCAAGGGCATGAGCCTGTACGGTCCGCGCGCGGTCGGCGTGCCGGGCACGGTCGCGGGGATGTGGGAAGCGCAGAAGCGCTTCGGCAAACTGAAGTGGAAGCAGGTGCTCGCGCCGGCGATCCACTATGCGCGCGACGGCTTCCTCGTCGACGAGCAACTGGCGCAGCGCGGCGTCGACGCATCGAAGGAATTCGGCGGCAAGACCAACTTCGACAAATACTTCTCCGGGTTGAAGGCGGGCGTGAACTTCAAGCAACCCGATCTCGCCGACGTGCTGACGCGCATCGCGAACGACGGTGCGGAAGGGTTCTACAAGGGCAAGACGGCCGAGCTGATCGCCGCGTCGATGAAGACCGGCGACGGCAACGGGCTGATCACCACCGAGGATCTCGCGCAGTACCGCGCGGTGTGGCGCCAGCCGGTGCAGGCGAAGTGGAACGGCTATGACGTGATCACCGCGCCACCCCCGAGCTCGGGCGGTATCGGCCTCGTGCAGTTGCTGAAGATGAAGGCCGACCTCAAGCAGGACTTCGAGGGCGTGAAGCTCAACTCGCCGCAATACATCCACCTCGTCGCGGAAATCGAGAAGCGCGTGTTCGCCGATCGCGCGCAGTATCTGGGCGATCCGGATTTCTACAAGGTGCCGATCGCGCAGCTGACCAACGACGCGTACATCGCGAAGCGCGCGGCCGAGGTCAACCCGAAGGAGCCGTCGGATACCAAGAGCGTGCAGCCGGGCCTCGGCACGACGATGCCGGAGAAGGCCGAAACGACGCACTTCTCGGTGGTCGACAAGTGGGGCAACGCGGTGTCGAACACGTACACGATCAACGGCTATTTCGGCTCGGGCGTGATCGCCGACGGCACGGGCATCGTGCTGAACGACGAGATGGACGATTTCTCCGCGAAGCCGGGCGTCGCGAACATGTTCGGCGTGGTCGGCAGTGACGCGAACGCGATCGAACCGAAGAAGCGCCCGCTGTCGTCGATGTCGCCGACGATCATGACCCGCGACGGCAAGGTATCGCTCGTGATCGGCACGCCGGGCGGCTCGCGCATCTTCACGTCGATCTTCCAGGTGATCAACAACATCTACGACTTCAAGATGCCGTTGAAGGAAGCCGTCGGCGCGATGCGCTTCCATCATCAGCTGCTGCCGCCGAACACGATCTTCTGGGAGCCGTACCACCCGATCGAAGGCGAACTCGCGAAGCAGATCGAGGCACGCGGCTACACGCTGAAGGGGCAGGATTTCAGCGGCGATATCCAGGTAATCAAGATCGACGGCAAGACGCCTGAAGCGATGGCCGATCCGCGCGGGCGGGGGGTGACGCGGATCATTCATTGACGCTGAAGTTGACGCGAAGTGACGCGTGCGCGCTCGCGACAGCGGCCGCGCACGCCGTTCCGCAGCTTCGGCTGCGGAACGCTTTTTCTTTTGGATCGCGCGTGCGACGAAACGCGTTCAGCCAGTGCTCCGGATGAACGCGGCGATCCGTGCCGAAATGGCTTCGGGCGCATCTTCGAAGCAGTAATGCCCGACGCCCGCCAGCCGCTCGACGGGCGCTGATGGAAACAGCGCGGTAAAGAGCGGCAGGAAGTGTTCGGCGCCGAGCGTTCGATCGGCGTCTCCCCAGATCGCGAGCGCGGGTTTGTCGCGTATCGCGCGTATCGCCGCCGCATCGGGCGCCTCGAACCGGTGCGCGTCGTCAGCAAACCCCCGTGCCCATCCGATCGCGCCGAGACAATCGGCCGGTCGCGCGAACGGCGCGCCGTAGGCCGCAATCCACGTCTCGTTGATGATTGCGTGATTCTCGAAGCCGTTGAGCTTCAGTGTGCTCAGGATGTTGAAGCCGAGTTGCCCGAGCACCGTTTCGAGCGTGTCGTCAGCAGCCGCGCGCGTGATCCACCGGAACCATGGCGCATCGCGGCCGTTCGCGGTCAGGCGTTCGATCAGATCGGGCTGGCCGAACGGCGTCGGCCCGTTCGCCGACACGATGCGCCGGATGCGATCCGGGTGACGGGCGGCAAGCCCCATGCCGACCGGGCCGCCGAAGTCGTGCAGCACGAGCGTGATCCGATCGAGGTCGAGCGCGAGAACGAAACGTTCCAGGTTGTCGATATGATCGTGCAGCCAGTAGCTGCGATCTTGCGGCGTCGCGCTTTTTCCGAATCCCATGTGGTCGGGCACGACGACGCGGTGCGTTCGGCTCAGCGTCGCAACCAGATGGCGGAACAGGTAACCCCACGTGGGTTCGCCATGCAGGCACAGGACGGTTTCGCCGTCGCGCGGCCCCTCATCGACGTAGTGCATCCGGAAGCCGGACGTGTCGTCGAAATGCGGGGCGAATGGAAAGGTGCCGTCGAACGTGGCATCGGACCGGATCATCGTGCGCTCCTTCGGGTAGCCGGATTGTTTGGTTTCAAATTGAAACCATGTCGAAGCGTAGGACATGTGGTTTCAAGTTGCAACCTGAAGAATGATCCGGGCCACCGCTGGATGACGGCGTTACCGCGTTCGATGAACGATGAAAAAGGGGATGAGGAGGGATATATCGATTGAAATGCACGAATTGAATTGCCAATCCATGGCGATACATCCGTTCCATTCATCGATCGCGAACAGTCAGCCGCCGAGGGTTGATCTTTTATGATCTTGGTTTTATATTGCAACCAATCGCATCGGCAAAAAACACCGTAACCCTCGATGAACAGACGAACCACGCACGAAGATTCCCTCTGTGGAGTTGCCCGCCCGCTCGACGCGATCGGCGACTGGTGGTCGCTGTTGATCGTCCGTGACGCATTCGACGGGCTTCGCCGTTTCGGCGAATTCCAGAAGAACCTCGGCCTCGCGAAGAACATCCTGGCCGCACGCCTGCGCAACCTGGTCGCGCACGGGATCATGGACATGGTGCCGGCCGCGGACGGCGGCGCGCATCACGAATACGTGCTGACCGAGAAAGGGCGCGGCCTGTTTCCGCTGCTCGTCGCGCTGCGGCAGTGGGGCGAGGATTTCTTCTTCGAGCCGGACGAGGCGCACGTGCTCCTCGTCGACAGGAAGACCGGGCTGCCGGTCAGGAAACTGGAGCTGCGCTCGCAGGACGGGCGCGTGCTCGGGCCGGAAGACACGGTCGTGCTGCCGCCGCCCGACTGACGCGCGGCGAACGATCCCGCGTCACCGTTTCAGCAGCGCATGCGCATGCACGATCTGCTCGGCGAGCTGGTTGATCGAGATGCGGCGCTCCATCGCCTGCGAGCGGATCTGCTGATACGCCTCTTCCTCGCTGATCGCGTTGTGTTGCATCAACAGCGTCTTCGCCTCCTGCAGCGTGCGCGCGGACATCACGCGCTGTTCGAGCTGCGCGATACGGCGCCGGTATTCGTCGTGCCGGCGGCTCTGGTGGCACGCGAGCGCCATCGCGCTCAATAAACCGAACGAGCGCACGGGCGTCGTGACCGCGCTCTGCGCATCGATGCGCAGCATCAATTCGAGAATCGTCGGGCTTTCGTACGTCGTCACGGCGATGACGGGCGGTCGCGCTTCGTCCTCGAGCCACGGGATCGACAGGTGCAGCAGGTCGGGCCTTACCGCGAGAATCACGAGGTCGACGCTCTCCGGCAGGGTGGCGGGCGGCGGCCAGCGCTGCTCGCTCGGGCAGCCGATGCGCGACAGTTGCTCGACGAGCAGCAGGCCGTTGTCGTCGTCCGGGTAGTACACCATCACGCGGAGCGAACGCAGTTCGGCGAGCAGGCGCGGCGTCGAGCGGATCGGGGTGCGGGTGCGCATCGTCGGTTACGCCTTCAGTTCGTCGGGCGTGTGCACGCGATCGCCGAGCGAGTGCGTGACGAGATACGGATCGGGATGCACGCGCCGCGTCGCTTCGCGCACGATCGTGAAATTGCCGTCGGCGGTCGCGCAGCCGATGCGCGGATAGAGGCACGTGTGCTGCGTGAGGCGGTCGATTTTCACGCGGCCTTGCGGCGCATCGAATTCCGCATCCGCGAGATGCTCGACGAGCCGGTCGCGCTGGTCCGTGCCCGCCCGTGCGAGCGCATTGGCGAACAGGTGGACCTGGAAATACGCGGCTTCCCACGGCGCGGACGCGCTCGCGTCGTCGCCGAAGCGCGCCTTGAGCTGCGCGATGCAGCGGCGGTTCACGTCCGAATCGATGGTCTGGAAATAGGGCGACGACGTGTAGTGGCCGGCCGCTGCCGCACCCATCTGGCCCAGCTCGATCTCGGACGTCGTCAGGCTCGCGATCGGCATCTTGCGCGCATCAAGGCCGGCTTGCGCATAGGCGCGGTAGAACGCGGCGGTGCTGTCGCCGACGAGTGTGCTGAACACGAAATCGGGCGCCTTCGCGCGAATATCCTCGACGACCGCCGCGAAATCCTGCTCGGACGCGACGAGCGGCATGTACACCTCGCCGAGGATCTGGCCTTCCGGATGCTGCGTGACGAGGTCGATCATGATGCGGTTCGACTCGTACGGGTAGATGTAGTCGGACCCGACGAGGTACACGCGCGGGCCGAACTGCGCGGTCATGAACGCGGCGAGCTGCACGCTGTTCTGGTTCGGCGCGGCGCCCGTATAGATCACGTTCGGCGAGAACTCGAAGCCTTCGTAGAGCGTCGGGTAGAACAGCAGCTTGTCCCACTTCTCGACGATCGGAATCAGCGCCTTGCGGCTGCTCGACATGTACGCGCCGAACAGCACGTTCACGCGTTCGGTCGCGATCAGCTCCTCGGCAAGCCGCGCGTAGACGGCCGGGTCCGAACACGCGTCGCGCACGACGGGCACGATCTCGCAGCCGTTGGCGCCGCCCGCTTCGTTGATCTCGGCGATCGCCTGCAGCGTGCCGCGCAACTGGCTTTGGCCGAGGTGCGACGTGCATCCGCTCTGCGAGAACAATACGCCAACCTTCACACTGTTCATTCCGTCTGTCCTGTTTCTTCCGGGTAGGGCCGTCAGGCGGTCAGGCGCCCGGCCGCGTGCGCGACGACGGCGGGCAAGGCGTCGCCGTTCGCCGCGTGAACGCAGCCCGGGCCGACGCCGAGTATTGTAGACAACCCGGGCGGCGCGCCGAACGAAAGACCGGCGATCGAGACGCCGCGCTGCCGGCCGCCGCGCGCCGCATGGCGCGCATCTTCGACGAGGTAACGCGGGTCGAACACGTCGATGTCGGCGGCTTCGCCGTCGCCGATCATCAGCACGGCGGCCCGCGTGCTCGCCGCTTCGCGGCGCAGCAGCGCGAGCGCATGACGCAATGCCGCGCCCGTGCGCGTGCTCATCCCGGCATCGGCCGCGAGCAGCGCCGCGCGGCGGCCGGCGTCGAACGCCTCGCCGAAATCCTTGAAGCGCGCGTAGTACACGCGATGCCGGCCGTCCGACGTGTAGCCGTGCACGGCCCAGCGGCGCCGCTGCCGGTCGAACAGGTCGCCGAGCACGAATGCGGCGCGTTTTTCGAGCGCGGCGACGTGCGCGGCCGTCGACGCCGACAGGTCGAGCAGGATCAGCACCGGCCCGCGCGCATCGTGCGGCACGCGGCGGCGGAACACGCGCGGGTCGGGCGCATGCCCGGCGCGCCGCGCGATGCGCGCGGCGACCGCCGCATCGACGTCGAGCGCATCGCCGTCGAGCTGGCGGCCAACGCGGCGCAGCAGCTCCGATGCGCGTGCGGCCGGCATCCGCTTCGCTGCGCGCCGGTCGGCGTCGATCAGCGCGGCCAGCGACGGCGGCGGCGCCGACGTGGCGGGTGCGCGTTCGACGATCGTCGTCCAGTCGCGGCGTTCGCGCTGCGTGTGGCAATTCCACTCGGGATAGCGCGGCGCATCCGGCGCGGGCGGCGGCTCGTCGTCGTGGTCGTCGCCGTGGCCGCCGGTCGCGGCCGACATCTCGATGCCTTCATGGCCCGCGCGTTCGGCGGCGGCAGCCGGCTGTGCCCACAGCCACGAGTTGTCGTCGCGGTAACGCAGCCATGCGCCGTCGTCGGGTTCGAAGCGCACGCGCATCTGGCCGAGATCGTTCGCGAGCCGCGATGCGATCGTGCGAAACGCGCGATAGTCGTCGAGCGCGTCGCGTTTTTCGTCGAACAGTTGCATGCCCTTGTCGACCCACGGATTGCCGTCGCGATAGGACGGATCGAACAGCGCCTTCGCCAGCCGTGCGCACAGGCAGCCGAACGTGAGTCCTTCGCGCTCGATCGGCGCGAACGCCGGCGCCCAGAAGGTCGCGAGCCCCGGCCATTCGCGGGCGAGCAGCGCTTCGACGCGCGCATCCTCGATCAGGCCGGCGACGGCGGTGCCGATCGGCGTCAGCGTGTCGACCGGCTCGCCGGACGGCGAATGCAGCCAGTGCGCGAGCGCGTGCGCGGCCGCCGCGATGCGTGCGCCGGGCGACAGCGCGCGCGGCACGCGCAACGCGGCGTGGCCGAGCGTCGCGCGCAGCGCCGCATCGTCGAGCCGCACGTCGGTCTCGTGCGCGGTCATCCCGTGCAGGAAACGGGCCAGTTGCAGCGCGCTCATGTCGCGAAATGCGCGGCGGCCATCGCCTGCAACGCGGCGCGCGTGTCGGCATCGTCGGTGGCCGCGTCGCTGATCGCGATCCGGCAGGCGTCGAGCGGCGCGAGCCCCGCGACGATCAGCCGGGCCGCGTGCACGAGCAGGCGCGTCGACGCGCCTTCGTCGAGCCCGTTGCCGACCAGCGCGCGCGTGCGCTGCGCGAGATCGACGAGCCGGCGCGCGGTTTCGCGATCGGCACCGCTTTCGCGTACGACGACGTCGGCTTCGTGCGCGGCATCGGGATAACCGAAGTCGATCGCGACGAAGCGCTGCCGCGTCGACGGCTTCAGCCGCCGGTGCTCGCCGTGATAGCCGGGGTTGTACGAGATCACCAGATGGAAATCCGGATGCGCGTGCACGACTTCGCCGAGCCGGTCGAGCGGCAGCACGCGCCGCGAATCGGTCAGCGGATGGATCACGACCGTCGCGTCGGGGCGCGCCTCGACGATCTCGTCGAGATAGCAGATCGCGCCGTGCCGCGCGGCGAGCGTGAGCGGGCCGTCGGCCCAGTAGGTGCCGTCGGCGTCGAGCAGGTGCCGGCCCGTCAGGTCGGCGGCGGACGTGTCGTCGTTGCACGCGACCTGGATCAGCGGCAGGCCCATGCGCCACGCCATGTATTCGACGAAGCGCGTCTTGCCGCAGCCGGTCGGCCCTTTCAGCAGGACCGGCAGGTGATGGCGGCAGGCCGTCTCGAACCAGTCGGCTTCGGCGCCGGCCGGCTGGTAGAACGGGGCGTCGGCGATGCGGTGTCCGGCGAGCGGATCGACGGCAAGCGGCGTATCGCGTGCGCTCATCACCACCTCCCCGTCATCATCAGCATGCCGGGCAGCCAGCAGGTGCCGACGCCGATCGCGATCGTGTAGCCGGGCAGGAAGCGCACGCGCCGCTTCAGCCCGAGCGCGACGAAGAACAGGAACCACAGGCTCGACCACAGCAGCCACATCGTGCCGAAACGAACGTCGTGCGACGTGCCCGCATAGACGAGCGCGCTGATCGCGACGAACAGGCAGTACCAGCCGAGGCCCGCGCCTTGCAGCCCGCGCCACTGGACGGCGGCCAGATACAGGTACGTGAACGCGAACAGCAGGCCGCCCGCGCTGGAAAAGTACTGCGGCGGCGCGGATGCCCGCACGAGGCCGGCGAGATTGATCAGCAGCGCGAGCAGCCCGACGAGCAGGTTCAGGCCGGCTGCGTCGCGCGGCTCGATGCGGCCGGTGAGTGCGACGCCGTTGACGACCAGCACTGCGCCGATGAAGAAGAGAGCGACACCGAGCATGATGAAAGCTCCAGAGTGAGACGGAGCCGTTCGCGCACGCGGCGCGAACGGCCGGGGCAAGGCGGCGTGCTCAGCGATGCGCGGGCGCTTCGGACGGGATGCCCTCGATCGGGCATTCGGGCGTGCCGGGTGTCGCGCGCGTGAGACGTTCGACGGCCTGGCGCGTGCCGTCCGGGTCGTTCACCCAGTTCGCGTAGAACTCGAACGGGCATTGCGCGACGCCGTTCGGCGATTCGCCGGAACCGATCTTGCCCGTGTAGCCGCGATGCAGCAGCTTGTACAGGTGGTTCTGCGACTGCATGTTGCGTCGCGCGTCGCGGATCAGGCTCACCGACAGCTCCGCATACTGCACGCCGTTTTCCTCCTCGCCGCATTCGCCGAGCGTGCGGCCGTCGAAGCCGACGATCGCCGAGTGGCCGAAATACGAATACACGCCGTCGAACCCGGACGCATTCGCGACCGCGACGTAGCAGTTGTTCATGAACGCCATCGCCTTCGACACGAGCACCTGCTGGTCCTTCGCCGGGTACATGTAGCCCTGGCAGCGCACGACGAGCTCGGCGCCGCGCATCGCGCAGTCGCGCCAGATCTCGGGGTAGTTGCCGTCGTCGCAGATGATCAGGCTGATCTTGAGCCCCTTCGGCCCTTCGGCGACGTACGTGCAGTCGCCCGGATACCAGCCTTCGACCGGCACCCACGGCATGATCTTGCGGTACTTCTGCACGATTTCGCCCTGGTTGTTGATCAGAACGAGCGTGTTGTACGGCGCCTTGTTCGGGTGCTCCTCGTGGCGCTCGCCGGTCAGCGAGAACACGCCCCACACGTTCGCCTTGCGGCATGCGGCCGCGAAGATGTCGGTTTCCTCGCCGGGGATCGTCGATGCCGTGTCGTACATCTCCTTCGCGTCGTACATGATCCCGTGCGTCGAGTACTCGGGAAACACGATGAGGTCCATGCCGGGCAGGCCGCGCTTGATGCCGACCACGCGCTCGGCGATTTCGCGGGCATTCGCGATCACGTCGGCACGCGTGTGCAGACGCGGCATCTTGTACTGGACGACGGCGACGCCGACGGCGTCGTTGCTGCTGGAAATATCGCCATGACGCATGGTGTGCTCCTGGTTCGGGTGAAGACGTGCGTTTTCGAAAGGCAAAAAAAAGGTTCATCGCGGAATTCCGGGGAAGGCGGCGCGGATTTTGAGGAAGAAGTATTCCTCGTCGCGGTACCCGTATGCCCTGCGTTTGATGACCTTGATGGTGTTGTTGATGCCTTCGACGACGCTGGTATTGAGCGGATGGCGGCAGCGGGCGAGGATTCCGTGCCAGTAACCCTGCAGACGCTGCGCAAACAGTTGCAGCGCGGCAATCCCGCTTTGCCGAGCTTGCTCGATCCATTGCTCCCAAGCTTTTTGCGCCCAAGCTGGCTTCCGGTAGAACCACAGCCGCTTGAGTTCGTCGCGTAGCACGTAGACGCACAGCAACGGCTGATTGGCGGCCAGCAGTTCCTTCAGATGCACGGCCTGTTCCTGCTTCAGGTTGCGGCGGTTGCGCAGCAGCAGCCAACGACTGGACTTCAGAACCTTCCGGGCCGGCCGGTCGTGGCGCAACTGATTGGCCTGATCCACGCGCACCCGATCGATGACTTCGCGCCCGTACTTGGCGACGACGTGGAACAAGTCGTAGACCACCTCGGCCTGCGGACACTGCGCCTTGATCTCCAGCTCGTAGGCCGTGGTCATGTCGATCGCAACCGCTTCGATGCGCTCGGCGACGCCCGCGGGAAGCTGTTCGAAGAAGGCTCGGGCCGTTTCGCGCGAGCGTCCCGCCCCAATCCAGAGCACTTGCCGGCCGATCGGATCGACCACCACCGTGGCGTAGCGATGGCCTTTATGGAGCGCGAACTCGTCCATCGCCAGATAGCGGATGGTCGACCAGTCCGGCTCGGCCACGCGTGCCCGCAGGCGCATCTTGTCGATTGATTTGACCGTATGCCAGCCCAGGTCGTAGAAGGCGGCTACCGCCTGCACGCTGGCCGCTTGCAGCAGCTTCTCGCAGGCCTTGGCGAATCGCTCCGTCACCCGCTGGTAGCGGCCCAGCCAGCCAAGCTTCTCCAGCCTCGGCCCGCCGCAGCGTTCGCACCAGACCCGGCGGCGGGGCACGTGCAACACCACCCGGTACTCGAACAACGGCAGATCGCGCACGCGCCGCACCGTCGTTTCATGAATCTGCTGGCAACGCGCTCCGCATTGCTCGCAGTACATGACCTTGCTGACCGGTTTCAAGTACAGCGACAGCGTGCGGCTTTCGCCCTCCGGCCACTCCACCCGCTCCAGCCGATAGCCTGTCCAGCAACCCAGTGCCTGAAGTGTCTTGCGATCGAGCAATTCTTCCTCCTGACCTCCATAAAGTCAGGCATCAGGTTACGCAATCGCCCTCCAAGGCTCCACGGTTTCCCGCGATGAACCAAAAAAAAGCCCTTGCCTCGACGAGCGAGGCAAGGGCTTCTTTGCCGGTCCGTTCATCCGACAACGCTGTCGGATAACGGGGAATGCGGATGGGCGGCCGGATGCTTGGCCGGCGAAGCGCGGGCTATCGGGCTCGCGCTGCGCACGATCGTGGGACGTCTTTGTCCGCCGGATCGATGGGATGCACTCTATGCAAAGATTTTTTTTGACGCAACATCGCGTATACCCCTGCACGTTGCGCCGGCGGCGCGGCCGGGCGGCGTGCGTTCAGGCACATGCGTTGCGTCGCGCAATCGGGCAGGGTCGGACGCGGGTTTGCCGGAAACGGCGGCGCGATATCGCGGCGAGCCGGCGCGATGAAACGATCGCGCCGGCGCACCGGCATCGCCGTACAAGGTTGCATGCGCAACCACAATCCGGCATGCGCGATGCGCGACGGTCCGCACTCAGCTCCGGTCGTTCGCCGCGTTGCTTTCGAGGAAGCTGTCTACCGCGATCAGCGACTGCTCGTCGAGCGTGCCGAGCACGCTTTTCAGCTTCAATTGCAGCTTCAGCGCATCGAGATAGCTGTCGAACAGCTTCTGCCGGATGCCCGAGATATCGCGCCGCAGGTTCAGCGTTTCGTACGTCGTGCTGTAGCCGACCTGATGCGCCTTCATCGACGAGTCGTACGCGAGCCGTGCGGCCTGCAACGACTGCTGCAACGCGCGGATGCGCTTGCCGACCGATTCGAGCGCGGACAGCGCCTCGCGATGATCGGTGCCGAGTTGTTCCTCGACTTCGCGCAGCCGGTTGCGGTATTGCTCGGTCACGTGTTCGGCTTCCACCTGCCGGTAGTACACGCTACCGCCGGAGAAGATCGGGATCGTCACCTGTACGCCGAACGCGCTTTGATGGAAGTCGGAGCGATCGGTCAGCCCGCGCAGGTTCGGATTGAGCCCGCGCGAATACGATGCGAACAGGTCGACGGTCGGCAGGTGCTCGGCGCCGACGCGTTTCGCGGCGAGCCGCGCGACCTGGACGTCGCGATACGCCTGCCGGTATGCGGGGTTGTCCTGCGGCGCGTACTCGCCGGACGGAATGCGCGGTGACGACCCGCGCATCGCGAGCCGCGGCCAGCGCGAGAAATCGATCGTCGAACCGAGCAGCGTTTCGTAGCGCGCGCGGCGCGCGTCGACATCGGTTTGCGCGAGCGCTTCGTCGGATTGCGCGAGACTGCGGCGCGCCTCGATCTCCGCCGTGTCGCCGATCGTCTTCATCCCGAGCTGCGCCATGCGCCGCGTATCGCTTTCGAGGCGCGTGAGCGCGCTCACTTCGTCGTCGGCCGACTGCAGCTTCTCGCGCGCGCTCAGCAGATCGAAGCACGCGTTCGCGACGCGCAGGATCAGGTCCTGCTTCGCGACTTCGAGCTTCTGCTTCGACGATTCCTCGTACTCGGTCGCGCGCCGCATGTCGTACAGGTAGGGCACGTTGAACAGCGCCTGCGTGATCTGTGCGGAACCGTACGCGGCATTGCTCGAGCCGCTGACGTCGATGCCGAACAGGTTCGCGTGCGTGCCGTAGCGCCCCCATTCGAGCTGCGCGGCGGCCTGCGGCAGCATCTGCGCGCGCGCCTCGGGAAATTTCTGGCGGGCCGCATTGTATTCGCTGCGCGCCTGCAGGTAGCGCGGATCGTGCACGACCGCGTACTGGTAGGCGGTGTCGAGGCAGAACGCATGCGCGTTCGCAGCCGCACCAGTCACTGTTACAGCGAATAATGTAATGGTCGCAAGTCGGGGATTCCACCTAGTCGAAAATCTTGATAGGGAATTACCCGCATTCCGCGTTGCCGACCCGCGATTCGCGCGCCTCGTTTCAAACATGGCCGTCTCCGTCTCCTGCCCGTGCCGCAACGCATTGCGGCGGGATTAAAACGTTTTGGAAATTGAATTCAAACAGCGTGAATGCCCGCTAGCCGCGGCGCATCGGAAAACTCGCCTGTAAGAGTGTGTCCTCCATTGAATTCCGATGCGCCCGCATGATAGCCTGATTTCGGCTCGTAATCGCAGTGATTATTAGATTAACAAGTCGCTCGGGATTAAAAGCCGTTTGTCTTTCAATGAAGGTTCTTTGCATCATCTTTATTTTTTACGAGGAGAGAATGATGAAGGTCATGACGACGGAACAGGTCAGGAATGTGCATGGCGGCGGTGCGATCAGCTCGCTGGGTAGCCTCGCTGTTGACGCCGCGCCGGTGGTGACCGCGCTCGGCCAGTTCCTGCCGAGCCTCGGCAATTACCTGCAGAACCCGAAGACGTTCAATAACACCGGCAAGTAACCGCCGTGCGCGGGGAGGCGCCCCCCGCGCGAAATGCTGCGAAACAGAAGTAAAAGAACGATCGCCGCAGTGAAATAAAAGCGAATCCGGAATGCATTATTTCCGGGTCGGGCGATTATCAGGAGACGGGAATGCCGAATTATCCCCGTAATAAAGCAAACGGCCATTGATTTCGAGATTGGCTGACGGCTGAAGGCGTTCCGACGATATAAAGGCCACAAAAATGCGAGACATCACGGAAGAACAGGCCCGCCAGATTCGCGGCGGCGCGTCGCTTTACTCCAATTCGGCCGCCTATACGGTCGATCTCGTCAATCAGTCGATCGGGTCCACGCTGCAGGGCCTGATGACCCAGTACCAGACCCGCGCCGTCGAACAGTTCCGGATGTCGCTCGGCTCGTCGCGCTGAGCGGCCGCCAACACCGATCTTTCGTCGCGGCCGGCAGTGCTCCGGCCGCGCCCATGCGTATCGCGCACGACCCGCCACGGGCCTGCACCGGCAGGCCCGGGCGGCGCGTCGTTGCGCCCCGGGTGCCTGACCATGCTCTTCAATACGCGTAAAGTCCGTCCGGTCCTGCAGGACGAAGTGACGGAGTGCGGCCTGGCCTGTCTCGCGATGATCGCGTCGTGGCACGGGCGCGAAACGACGCTGCGCACGCTGCGCAACCGCTATCCGGTCCGGATCGATTCGGGGCTGTCGTTCTTCGACCTGATGGAGATCTCGAACGATCTCGGCCTGCGCGCGCGCGGGCTGCAGTTCGACGCGGGCGAGCTCGACGCGCTCAAGACGCCGTGCATCCTGCACTGGGGGATGAACCACTATGTCGTGCTGACGAAGGTCGGCTACGGCAGCGTGCACATCGTCGACCCCGCGCTCGGCGAGACGAAGCTGCCGCTCGCGCAGGCGCTCACGCACATCACCGGCTACGCACTCGAACTGAATCCGGACATCGGCTTCACCCGTGCGGGGCCGGCCGACCGGATCCGGCTGCGCGACTACCTCGAAGGGCTGACGGGCATCCGCAAGAGCCTTGCAATCGGGATCGCGGGCGGCGTGGCCGCGCAGCTCCTGCTGCTGCTCGGCCCGTCGTACGTGCAGTTGACGATCGACGAGGCGCTGAAGAAAACCGACGTCGACATCCTGTACCTGCTGACGATCCTGTTCGCGATCGTGTTCCTGTTCGACACGCTGTACGCGAACCTCGTCGGCAACATCAAGAGCTACCTGCGCAACATCGTGTCGCAGCAGTTGTCGGCGAACATGGTCGGGCACCTCGCGCGGCTGCCGATCGGTTATTTCCTGTTTCACAACACCGGCGATTCGATCTCGCGCGTGTCGTCGGTGTCGGAGGTCGGGCGGTTTCTCGTCGACGGGCTGGTCGGCGGGCTGCTCAATATCGTCACCTGCACGCTGACGCTCGTGCTGATGCTGTACTACAGCCCCGTGCTGGCCGGCATCAGCCTGGCCGGGATGGTGCTGTTCGCGTTGAGCCGGCTCGCGATCCAGCCGCAGCTCCAGGATGCGATGTCGCAGATCCTCACGCGCGGCGCCGAGGCCGATGCGCTGCTGATCGA
The DNA here is from genome assembly GCF_001742165.1 of Burkholderia stabilis. Taxonomy (NCBI): domain Bacteria; kingdom Pseudomonadati; phylum Pseudomonadota; class Betaproteobacteria; order Burkholderiales; family Burkholderiaceae; genus Burkholderia; species Burkholderia stabilis. Next base: position 332,678 of record NZ_CP016443.1, read on the forward strand.
GAACATCCGCTCCGCGCATTCGATCAAGCTGCTGTCGGCCGAGACCGCGCGCAGCAGCCTGTGGATCAACGCATTCACGCAGAAGCTGCAGGCGATGCGCCAGCAGGAGCGGCTGCAATTGCTGTTCGACGCGGTGTCGAAGGGGATCGTGCACGTCGAGCAGCTCGTGATCGTCACGTACGGCGCGTGGCTCGTGATGCACGGGCAGAGCACGATCGGCGTGATCTACGCGTTCATCCAGTACAAGAACCTGTTCGCCGACAAGTTCATCGATTCGATCCAGCTCTACGTGCGCCGCAAGGTGCTGCAGGTACACATGGACCGGGTCGCCGACGTGCTGCAGACCGAAACCGAGGAACCCGCGCCGGACGCGGTCGTGCGGCCGGTCGACGGCTTCGACGGTGCGCTGTCGATCCGCGCGCTGTCGTACGTGCCGAAGGGCGGCAACCGCCCGATCCTGCGCGACATCGCGCTCGACGTGCCGGCCGGCAGCAAGATCGCGATCGTCGGCCGTACCGGCAGCGGCAAGACGACGCTGCTGAACCTGATCTGCGGGCTCGTGCGGCCCGAGCCGGGCACGCTGTTCGTCGGCGGCGTCGATCTCGCGGAAGTGAATCTGCGGCAGTACCGCAAGCATCTCGCGGCCGTCACGCAGTCCGACCAGCTGTTTCGCGGGACGATCCGCGACAACATCACGAACTTCGCGCCCGCGCCGCGCATCGGCGCGATGTTCGACGCGGCGAAGCTCGCGTGCATCCACGACGAGATCGAACGGCTCGACCATCGCTACGACACGCCGCTCGGCGATACGCAGAAATTCCTGTCGGCCGGCCAGATGCAGCGGCTGCTGATCGCGCGGGCGCTGTATTGCGAGCCGCGCCTGCTGATCCTCGACGAGTTCTCGTCGAACCTCGACCAGGCGACGACGCACGAGATTTGCCGCAACGTGCTGACGCTGCCGTGCACGATCGTGCTCGTCACGCACGACGCGTCGATCCTGTCGATGGTCGACCGGATCTACCGGATGCACGACGGCGTATTGACCGACGCGACCGACGAATGGCGCACGACCGAGGAGGCACGGTGATGCTCGGGCGACTCTTTCTGCTCAATCCGTTCTCGTATGCGTTCCTGGTGCGGCGCGCGGTACGCGCGGTGGCGCTGCGCACGTCGCCCGCGCGCGGGCTGCGGCTGATGCGCTGGTGCTCGGGCGCATGCCTGCGCTGCTTTCCGTGCATTCGCGAGTCGATCGAACGCGCGGTTGCGTACATGCTGAGCGCGCACCTGAACGACGATCCGCGGCGCGTGCGGGAGGTATCGGCCGCGATCGTGCGCGAGCTGTTCGAGGCCGAGTTCGCGGGCCTCAAGCTGCGCACGCACAGCCTCGAATCGATGAAGTCGATGATCGACGGCATGGCATGCGAAGGCGACGCGCAGCTGCGCGAGGCGCTCGCGCGCGGCGGCCCGCTGATGCTCGCGGGGCTGCACTTCGGCAACCTGATGCTGTTCGTCACGAAGCTGCGCTTCATGATTCCCGACGACCGCAAGCTGATGGTGATCCTGCACCGCGACGCGCCCGGCGCGTTCTTCGACGATGCGCTGCGGCTCGTCGCCGAATACGGCGCGGGCGAAGTCGAGTTCATCGACATCGAGGAGCGGGTGCACCTGCGGCGGCTGATCACCAGCCTGCGGCGCGAGGCGCCCGTGTTCCTGCTGTTTTCCGACCTGCACGGCAAGTTCGGCAAGACCAACCGCTGCCGGCTCGGCGGGCGCTGGGTGCGGATGGCCGGCGGCGGCGTGAAGCTCGCGGTCGAGCAGGGCATTCCGCTGCTCGTGGCGTATGCAACGGGCGTGCCGTTTCGCGATCGCTGCGCGGTGCATTTCACCGAGCTCGCGGCCAGCCCGCTCGCGCCGATGCTCGGCGCGGACGACGATACCTCGCCCGTGCGCGCCACGCACCAGCGCATCGTCGACCGTCTCGAGCAGGCGCTCGTGCGCCAGCCCGAGCAATGGCACTTCTGGGAACACTTCACGCCTTACCTGATGCCGACGCCGCTGCTCGATGCGGCCGCGCGGCGTCGCTCCTGACGAGCCCGCCCCATGCCGACCTGGAACTCCGCCCTCCGAGAACAGAAGCCGTCGCGCAAGCTCGCGCGCGGTACGACCTTCGGCACCGTGATCCACGGCGTCGTCGACGTGCCGGTGTCGATGCGGTTCTTCTGCTACCTGTCGCTGGCGATGTTCGCGATGTTCGTGACCGCGCTCGTCGAACTGAGCTATGCGAATACCGAAAGCGTGTCGGGGATGCTGACGCCGCGCTCGGGGCTGATCGGCGTCGGCGCGCCGCCGGGCTGGGCCGTGCGCGAGGTGTTCGTCGGCAAGGATCAGCAGGTGAAGGCCGGGCAGCGGCTGATGGCGGTGACGCGCGACACGAGCTTCGTCAGCCAGGCGAACAACGTGCAGGGCATGCGCGCGGCGCTCGACCGGCAGCGCGTCGAGGTCACGCAGCAGATCGACGCGGCGCGGCTCGAATACCGGTCGTCGGTGCAGCAGATCAACCAGCAGATCGCCGCGCAGGGCGAGAGCCGCGGGCTGATCGACCGGCAGATCCAGGACCAGAAGCGCATCGTCGACGAGTACGGCGAACGGCGCGCGCGCGTGAAGCAACTGCTCGACGAACAGGTCGTGACGCTCGAACAGTACAACCAGGTCAACACGCAATACCTGCAGGCCGGGCAGGCATACCAGGACCTGCTGCTGCGCCGCGCCGAACTCGCGAAGAACGCGATGAAGCTGCGCGGCGACCTCGACACGATGCAGAGCAAGTACGACGGCGCGAACGCGGAACTGAAGATCAAGCAGGAGGAGCTGAACGCGAAGGAATACAACATCGACGAGAACGTGAACCAGGTGCTGTACGCGCCGGCCGATGGGCAGATCGTGCGGCTCGACGTCGTGCAGGGCGGCGTGATCGACCCGCCCGGCACGCGCGTGGTCGAGATCCTGCCCGCGAAGGCCGACGGGCTGATCGCCGAGGTCTACATTCCGTCGTCGAAGGCCGGTTTCGTGAAGAAAGGCCAGGAAGTGAAGGTTGCGTACGCAAGTTATCCGGTCGAGAAGTTCGGGACGTATCGCGGCAAGGTGCTGTCGATCTCGCCCGTTGCGTTCTCGGCGAAGGAGCTGAACCTGCCGGGCGACACGGCCGCGCCGCAGACCTACTTCAAGACCTGGGTCGAGCTGGCCGACCGCACGCCGGCGTTCGAAGGGCGGCCGCTGTCGCTGCGGACCGGGATGATGCTGAAGGCCGACATCGTGCTCGAACGGCGCAGCCTGCTCGAATGGCTGTTCGAGCCGTTGTACCGGATCCGCCAGCGCCTGTTCGGCGTGCCGGCCTGAGCCGATGACGCGCCGCGACGAATGCCGCCGCGCGCGGCCCGGCTCCGTGCGCCCGCTGTCGCGCTGGCTCGGCGCGACGCTGTTCGCGTGTGCGGCAGCCGCGCACGGCGCGCCGCAGCCGGACGGCGACGCGGGAGCGCGCTGGCAGGCCGGCGCCGACGGGATCGGCTTCTGGCCGGGCGGCGACGCGGACGGGTTCGATGCAGGCGCATGGGCGACCGATGCGGGGCCGGCTCGCGGCCAGCGCAGCGCGCCTCTCGACGTGCCGCAGCCCGACGTGCCGCTGACGGCGCGCAAGATCACGCTTGGACAGCGCGCCAACGGGGCGGGGCGCGCATGCGACGCGTCGCGCGACGACGGCGCGGACGGCATCGGCTTCGACGACAACGGCACAGCCGGCTGCGATCCTGCCACTGCGCGCGATGCGCGCGGCGACGCACCGGCGAGCGGTGTCGTCCACGCCGACCGGATGCCGTACGAGTTGCACCCGGTCGATCCGTCGCGGCTGCCCGATCTGCCGGCGGCCCAGGCGCCGCCGTTGCTCGAGCAACTGATGGGCGACGATCGCAACATGGTCGGACTCGGCTGGCACTTCGTCGCGACGACCGGCCGATCGACGCCCGTCACGACGCACACCGACGCGCTCGGGCTGAACAGTTTCCAGAACCAGGGTTCGAGCCTGTCGCTCGACAATACGAACACGCTGGCGTTCACGTTCACGCATTTTTTCTCGGAGAACTGGGCGGCCGAACTGGGCGGCGGCATTCCGCCGGTGCTGACGCTGCGTGGGAACGGCAGCATCGCGCTGCCGCTCGACCGCATCTTTTCCGGCGTGCAGGGGCGCCTGCCGCTGATCGATCTCGCGAACACGCAGAGCAACCCGCTCGCGACCACGCGCGCCTGGCTCGGGTCCGTCGTGTTCAAGTATTACCTCGGCGAGCGTGACGATCGTTTCCGTCCGTTCGCGGGCCTCGGCATCAGCTATACGCGCTTCACGAACACGAACCTGAACCCCGTGTTCCAGCGCAAGCTCGCGTCGCTCGGCGGACTGCTCGCGGCAGGCGCGGACATCGGCAGCCTGCAGTCGCTGCTGCTCGATCCGGCATTGTTCCAGCGGATCTGGGACGCCGGCGGCGACCTGCTGCTATCGGGGAAGACCAACGTGTCGGCCAAGGTGAAGAGCGTCTGGGAGCCGGTGTTCACCGTCGGCGCGAGCTACCAGATCACGCGCCAGCTCTGGATCACCGGGATGGTCACCTACATCCCGTTGCGTACGAAGATTACGCTGGACATCGACCAGCCGAACCGGCAGCTCGCCTCGAATACGTTCGACATTTCGGCGAATCCCGTGCTGGCCAGCGTGCTGCTTGCGTTCCGCTTCTGACGCCGGCGCGCGTTCGCCGGCCGGTTATTGACGTGAACCGACCCCAAGCCGGAGGTTTTCATCATTTTGACGCGCGACACTGGGATAATGCGACAGTTTGCCTGCGTCAATGATGGAAGGAGGCCCCATGGGCGACAACGATACCCGCACCGAGACCGACAACCACACCGATACGACGTCGATGGAGACGCGCCAGCGCCGTTTCGAAGAAGATCTCGTCGACGCGTACGACGAGGAGCTCGAGATGGAGCTCGACGACCGCCGCTTCGACGACGGCGAGGACCTGCTGTTCTCGCCGGAGCGTCGCGAGGCGCGCAAGGCGTATTTCCGCGAACTGTTCCGGCTGCAGGGCGAGCTCGTGAAGCTGCAGGACTGGGTCGTGACCACCGGGCACCGGCTCGTCGTGATTTTCGAAGGGCGCGACGCGGCCGGCAAGGGCGGCGTGATCAAGCGCATCACGCAGCGCCTGAACCCGCGTGTCTGCCGGGTCGCTGCGTTGCCCGCGCCGAACAACCGCGAGCGCACGCAATGGTACTTCCAGCGCTATGTCGCGCATCTGCCGGCCGGCGGCGAGATCGTGCTGTTCGACCGCAGCTGGTACAACCGCGCGGGCGTCGAGCGCGTGATGAATTTCTGTACCGACGACGAGTACGAGGAGTTTTTCCGGTCGGTGCCCGAGTTCGAGAAGATGCTCGTGCGCAGCGGGATCCAGATCGTCAAGTACTGGTTCTCGATCACCGATCACGAGCAGGAGGTGCGCTTCCAGAGCCGGATCGAAGATCCGCTGAAGCAGTGGAAGCTGAGCCCGATGGACCTCGAAAGCCGCCGCCGCTGGGAAGCCTATACGGCCGCGAAGGAAGAGATGCTGCAGCGGACGCATATTCCCGAGGCGCCGTGGTGGGTCGTGCAGGCGGTCGACAAGAAACGCGCGCGGCTGAACTGCATCCACCACCTGCTGGGCCAGGTGCCGTATCACGATGTGCCGCGTCCGACGATCGATCTGCCGCAACGCGAGCATCACGAGGATTACCTGCGCCGGCCGGTGCCGGACACCATGATCGTGCCGGATGTTTATTGAGTGACTGGAAGGGCGCGCCGTGCAATGCGGCGCGCGTTACTCGCGGATCAGGAAGGCGGCCCGGTCGCGGCCGGCAATCCAGGCGGGGGCGCGGCCGCGCCCGCTCCACGTCGCACCCGTTACCGGATCGCGATATTTGACGCCGACGGTGAACAGCTTCGCGCGATCGCTGTAACCCTGCCCGAAGATTTCCCGCGCGGTCAGCGCATAGCCCGTGACGAGTTCGCGCACCTGCGCGAGTACCGCATTGCGTTCGCGGCGCCGTGCCGCGTTGATACGCATATCGAGTTCCGCAAGTTCGGCTTGGAGTTTTTTTACTTGCTGCATGCGTCCGTTATCCCATGGCTGAGTTTTGATTATTGGCGACGCCTGACGCATGTCACGTCGGCACGCGTGGCCATGCGTGCCGCCCGGGCCGAGGGTGCCTCTCGTGCACCCTGTCATGGGCTGTCGGGAAAACGTGGATGGAGCGAGTCGCCGGGAACCCGGTGAGATTAAGATCTGGTACGCAGTTTTTCTATCGGACGTATTCGATTTTTCGGCTGGACTTCGAGGAAGTCCTGACGGCGAGGCGCGTGCGGCGGCGCGTTTCTTCGTTACAGGTCCGGAAACCCCGACCGTCCCTGCGTCAGGTCGAACAACTCGATTCGCGCATTCGCGTCGGCGGTTTCCGGCAGCTTGATCACGAGTTTCACCGTCATCCCGTACGCGCTGTCCACCAGTTCATACCCGGCTTGTTCGATCCAGCGGCGCACGCGTGCCTCCTCGGGATAGCCGATCTCGATCGCGAGCCGCGTGTGGCGGATGCGTTCGACGCGTTCGGCATCGAGCAGCGCCGACGCGATCGCATCCGTGTACGCGCGCACCAGCCCGCCCGCGCCGAGCTTCACGCCGCCGTAGTAACGCACGACCGCGCCGAGCACGCCGTCGAGGTCGTGATGGCGCAGCACTTCGAGGATCGGCCGGCCCGCGGTGCCCGACGGCTCGCCGTCGTCCGACATGCCCGACTGGCCGCCTGCCAGCAGCGCCCAGCAGACGTGGGTGGCCGCGGGATGCTCGTCGCGCAGGCGTTGCAGCGCCTGCATCGCGGCGTCGCGGTCGTCGACGGGGAGCGCGTACGCGATGAAGCGGCTCTTGCGGATCTCGATTTCGGTCGTACGGGGAGCGGATAGGGTGTAAGTCACGTTGATCGTCATGGGCAAGCGCGATCGATGCAATCGCTTGCCCGTATTCCGGGTGTTGTCTGTATCCGCCGCGGCGGATGCGCGGCGCGTGTCGAAGCATACCGCGCCGCGCCGGAAGGGCGGCGAAACGTCTCGCGAAGGGGGCTGCGTTCAGCCTCCGGCGCACGTGCCGATTCACCGCATGCCGACCGACGACCGCAGCGCCGCGCCCAGTGTGCGCAGCGCCTGCCGGGCGCGCGCATCGGTCAGGCCCGAGTAGAGCACCACGTCGCGCGTCGGCAATGGCGGCAGCCCGTATCGCGCGCTCACGTCGGCCGTACCGGCTGGCGCCACGCGATGCCCGAGCGCCGCGACGGCCAGCCCCGCCGACACCGCTGCGCCGATCGTCGCCACTCCACCGCCGACAAAGACTTCCGTCCATGCGATACCGGCTTCGTTCAGCGCATCGACCGCCATGCGGCGCACGCTGCAAGGCTCGGCCTGCGTCGCGAGCCGCAGCGGATGCGGCGGATGGTATTCGAAATCGGCGGCGGCCATCCAGCCGAACGACTCGGACAGGATGGTTTCGCCATCCAGCCGCCGGCTGTCGTGCTGCAGCGCGACGGCCGCGTCGAGCTGGCCCCGGTCGAATGCGTCGAGCACGTCGCGCGATGCTGCGACCCGTATCTCCAGCACGAGCCCGGGCTCCGCGTCGTTCATGCGCCGCAGCAGCATCGGGAGATCCGCGCCGACGACATGGTGGCTGACGCCGATCACCAGCCGCCGCTGGCCGGTGCCGAACGCGCCGACCGCACCCTGGTGGGCGGCCACCAGCTCGCGCGCCGGCTCCAGGAACGCGGTGCCGTCCGCCGACAGGCGCACCTGCCGCGGCGTGCGCTCCAGCAGACGGCGGCCGAGCCCGTCTTCCAGCCGCTTGATTTTCAGGCTCACCGCCGACTGCGTGGTGTCCATCGCCTCGGCGGCGCGCGTGAAGCTCTTGAGGTCGGCGGTCAGCACGAACGCCTGCACGGCTTCGATATCGAGCGTTTTCATCGCACACTCATCCATTTCGAATTTGAATCATTGAAATATTCTGCCATCGTCTTTTCAAATGATTCAAGGTCTTCTACGCTGTTATCCAGTCGCCCGGACATCCGGAATCCCGTCCGATCCGCCAGTTTCTTTCGCCAGGAGTCGATCATGCTGACCGCGTACTACGTGCACCGCCTGCCGGCGGATTACGACCTCGACATCATTCGCCATCGCGTCCGCGAGCGCGGCAGGCTTTGGGACGACACGCCCGATCTGCTGTTCAAGGGATTCCTGCTGCGCGAGGCCGGCCGCTACGGCGCGACGGAAAACGCTTATGCGTCGTTTTATCTGTGGCGCAACGAGCAGGCGTTCGCGGCGTTCGTGACGGACGGCCGTTATCGGGTCGTGACGGACAGCTTCGGACGCGCGCCGATCGACGTCCGGGTCGCGCTCGATGCGCGCAAGGGGCGCGCGTCGACGGCACGTTTCGTTCGTCTGGAGGAAGTCGACATTCCGGCGGATGCCGATCTCGATGCGGCGATCGCGCAGGAGGTCGCGCGCAATCGCGAAGTCGCGGCGCAGCCGGATGTCGTCGCCGCCGCCGTCAGCGTCGATCCGTTGCGCTGGCGACTGACGCGGGTACGCGTATCGGAGCACGAGCCGGCCGATGGCGGCGCGGGCACGGTGTACCAGGTGCTGCATCTGGCCCGGCCGTTGCTCGATACGCTGGAAGCGGGCGGCGCATGATGGCCGGCTTCGCATCGCGTGCCCGGGCCCGGCCGGTCGCGCGCGGCCGATGGCCCGGCAGGGCGGCGGGCGACGTACCGCCGGTGCGCTTGCCTCCCGGCCTGGCGGTTGCCGCGCATCTGGCGGGCGTGGCGGCGGGGATCGTCGCCATCGCCGCGCTGACGACGCTGCTGGCGCTGATGCTCCGGTAAAGAGGATCGTGCGCGGGCAGGCAAGCGCCGCATTTGCGGCAGCACAAGGCACGCGAGATGCGATGCGCGCGCCGTCACTGGACCGGAAGCGCAGCCCACGACACGCGCTGCGCTTCCGGTTGCTTCACGCCGTCACTCAGTTCCCCTGCAACCGGATATCGCGCGACGACGCCCCGACATACACCGTCCCGCCCGGCACAATCCGCCAGCCGTTGCGCGACGTATCCCACACGCTCTGCATCCGCGGCGACACGGTGACACGAACGTGCCGCGCTTCACCCGGATTCAGCCGGATCTTCTCCCAGCCGACCAGCCGCTTCGGCGGTTCGTCCTTGTACGGCACGCCGAGATAGACCTGCGGCGTTTCCGCGCCGGCGACGCGCCCGTCGTTGCGCACGGTGAACGCGACGCTCAACGAACCGTCCCATTGCCGCGACACCGACAGCCCCGAATACGCGAAGTGCGTGTACGACAGCCCGTAGCCGAATTCGAACATCGGCTTGATGTTGCGCGCGTCATACCAGCGATAGCCCATGTTCAGCTTTTCCGCGTAGACGGGATCGTTCTCGAACGCACCGTTTTGCCCCCAGGTCGGCGAATCCTGGTCGCGGGCAGGGAACGTGACGGGCAGCTTGCCGGACGGATTGACCGCGCCGAACAGCACGTTCGCGATTGCCTTGCCGCCGGCTTCGCCCGGGTACCACGCTTCGACGATCGCGGATACCTGATCCTTCCACGGCATCAGCACCGGGTTGCCGCTCTGGACGACGACGATCGTGTGCGGATTCGCGCGCGCGACGGCTTCGACGAGCGCATCCTGGTTCGACGGGTTCGCGAGGCTCAGGCTCTGCAGGTCGCCGAAATCCTCGCCGGCCGGCTGCGCGACCACGACGATCGCGACGTCCGAGCGGCCCGCGAGCGCCGCGGCCTGGTCGATTTCCTGCTGCGTGTAGGCGCGGAACGGCGACTGCTGGTCGCTGTTGCCCGCATACGTGACCTGCGCGGCCGGCGCGAGCGCACGGATTGCCGCGACGATCGGCACGTCGACCTTCAGCCACGGGTTGCGCCACCAGCTGCAGCCCGTCGACGCGCCGAACGTCAGGCCGCCGCAGCCCGCGAACGAACCCGTCACCGGGTCGCGCGTGTTGCCCGAGCCGCCGCCGGACAGCACGGCCGCATCGGCATGGCCGCCGATCACCGCGATGCGCGACAGCGCCGACGCGGCAAGCGGCAACTGGTTGGCGTCGTTCTTCAGGAGCACGATCGATTGCTCGGAGGCCGCCTGCGCGAACCGGTTCGCGGCCGCGAAATCGATCGTGCCGCCGCCCTTGGCCGGGTCGTCCATCACGCCGACGCGAATCATCACGGCCAGCTTGCGGCGCACCATGTCGTCGAGGCGTGCGGTCGACACCGAGCCGTTCGCGATCGCCTGCTTCACGGCGGCCGGCGTCAGGTACACGGTCGGCCCGACGTCCTCTTCCTCGTCGAGCCCGGCGTTGATCGCGGCGGCGGTGCTGTGCGTCGCGCCCCAGTCGGATTGCACTTGGCCCTGGAAGCCCCATTCGTTCTTCAGCACGTCGTTCAGCAGGTGAGTGTTCTCGCACGCATACGCGCCGTTCAGGCGGTTGTAGCTGCACATCACGCTGCCCGGCCGGCCGCGCTTCGCGGCGATCTCGAACGGCAGCAGGTACAGCTCGCGCAGCGTGCGTTCGTCGATCTGCGTATTGCCGCCCATCCGGCCGTGTTCCTGTTCGTTGCCGGCGTAGTGCTTGATCGTCGCGATGACTTTCTGCCGCTGCGTGGCGAGCGTGCGTTCCGCGAGCAGGTCGCCCGCGAGCAGCGGATCTTCGCCGAGATACTCGAACAGGCGGCCGCCGCGCGGTTCGCGCGCGAGGTTGGTGCCGCCGCCGAGACCCATGCCGAATCCTTGCGCGCGCAACTGAATCGCGACCTGCTTGCCGTAGTCGTACGACAGGCGGCGATCCCAGCTCGCGGCGACGGCGATCGTCGCGGGGAACGTCGTGCTGGCCTGCGACGTGCTGCCGGAACCGGTCGCCGAGTCGACCATGTTGAGATCGGGAATGCCGAGGCGCGGTACGCCCTGGATGTAGCCGCCGCCGCCGCCCGGCACTTTCGACATTTCGTACTGGGAATGAATGAGTTGAAGTTTCTCGTCGAGCGTCATCTTGCGCACGAGCAGGTCGGCGCGCCGTTGCGCGGCCGCCGACGCGAACGCATCGGTGGCGTCGCCTTGCGCGTTGAAATCGGCATTGGCCGCGTAGGCGCTGGTGCAGAGGGTCGCTGCCAGCACGACGGCCGGCCAGAGTGTGTCCCGCATGTTGCTCTCCATGATCGTATTGCCGGTTGTTCGAATGATGTCTGGAGCTGCGCGCGTCCCGTGGATTCGCACCGGACGCATTCGGCTGGCGATGCAGGGTGGTTGCGCGTCGGCATGCCAGGCCAGGCGGGGAATCGATACGGCCGGTTGGGCTCGACCGGCAAATGTGGGCGGCGACGCACAGGCCGCCCGACGCTGCCGAATCGGATGTAGCGATTCTCTGCAGCGACTAATGGTATGAATGTAGTTTGACTACAGCATCGGTGTTTCTACCGATACGTACGATCTTTATTTGGCAGGGGCGCGCGATGTGGTGAAAAGACGGTCATCGTTCCCGATTCGAGGTGTTTGGCAGGGTAAGAAGTACCTGCGTAGAGGGGCTCGCGTGGGGGAAGGAGGGGAGGCTCGTTGTGTGCGCATCGAAACCGGGGCGCGATGTGCCCGCTAGCTGCGCCGCGCGACCGGGCTGCCCGGTAGCGGAATGCCGGCCCGATAGACGACGGTCGCGAGCGCGGCCGCGACCGCCGCCTCGGCCAGCAGCACGGCCGCCGCCGCGCCCAGTTCGGCGAAATACTTGGCAAGCACGGGCACCAGCACGATGTTCAGGATGCCGGACGACATCAGGATCCGCGTGAATGCCGTTTTCATGCCGAGCGGCAGCATCGTCTGAACGCCGAACATGTCGGTCATGCCGGCCATGAACGGAATGAATGCCATCCAGCGCAGCACGTGCACCGTCGGTTCGTACGCCGGGCCGTACAGCACGCGCACGGCCAGCGGCGCACCGAAGAAAATCGCGAGCGAGATACCGAGCACCATCGCGACCTGCACGACGAACAGCTTGCGCAGGAACGAGAATGCATCGCTGCGCGCGTGCCGCATCAGGTAGCTGATGCGCGGATAGGTCGCGGCCTTCAGCGGCTGGAGCATGCTGAGTGCCGCGCGGATCAGCTTGTCGCCGGCGGCGAAGTAGCCGGCCGCGACGTTGCCCGACACGAAGCCGAGCAGCACGGTATTGGTCGACGCATAGAAAGCGATCGAAGTCGATGCGAGAAACACCTGCCAGCCGCCTTTCAGCGATTCGGTGATGTCGGCGACGCCGACGCGGACGAATTCGATTTCGCGATGGCGATACAGATAGCCGGCCAGCGCGATCGCCGACAGGACCGGGACGGCAGCATTGACGATCATCGCGCGATCGATGTCCGCCGGGCTGTGCACGAGCGCGAACATCGCGGGCAGGCTCAGCATACGACCGACGAACAGGATCAGGCTGAGCGCGCGCAGCTTTTCCATGCCCTGGAAATACCAGCCGGGCGTGAACGCGCCGCCGGCCACCATGCCGAAACCGATCAGCAGCAGATCGCGGTCTTCGCCGAAGCGGCCGATCAGGAAAGTCAGAAGGACCAACACGACGAAACAGACGGCGGCGATGCCGATCTGCGCATACAGCGTCGCCCAGAAGATACGTGAGCGTTCGGTGCGATCGTCGCGGGCGAGCGCGATGCGCGGGGTCGCGGTGAGGTCGAAGCTGTAGCTCGTGCAGTTGGTGAGGTAGGCGATGACCGCGAGCGAGAACGCGAGCTGACCGTAGCCTTCCGGGCCCAGTGCGTGCGTAAGCAGCGGCGCGATCAGCAGCGGCACTGCATACATCGAAATCTGCAGGGTCAGCAGCAGCAGGAAGTTCTTCTTGAGGTTTGACATTCGCTCGATCGGCGCCGAGGGGCATCACATGGCGACCGGTGCAGGCCGCGTGGCGGGGCGCGGCCGGTCGGCGCTGACCCGGCTGCCTGGATTCGTGGGTCGCTCCGTCGCGCGCCGGTTTGATTCGGCGATGCCGGACACGGCCACATCGTATGACGGCCATGATACGGACCGTGCAAGCGGGCATTGTTCGCGAGCCTACCGTTCGCGGCTTCCCGCAGTACGGATGGAGCGAATCGCGACACGGCGAGCCGCGTTGCATCGTCGCAGTGGTGAATGCATTTGTAAGCTGGCGCACCGAAGGCCGGTCGGTCCGAATGATCTAATCGAATGCACCGGGTCGTCCGAGGCGGGCCTGCCGCCAGCGAGTCCGATCGGGCCGCACGCGGGCGAACCGGGTACAACGCGACGAATTCCATGATCGCGGACTGGCGCGCGCGAGGGTGCGCGGCCGGTCCGGGCGCGGGGCAGTGCGGTGCACGGAACACGGCGAGCGGGCCGCGCAGGGGCGCGGCGATTTTCGCGGCCGGGTGAGCGTGCGTTCGCCGGTGCGTCGCGTGATCGCGCTGCCGCGCATGCCGGTGAACCCGCCGGCGCACGGGCGTGCATTCGATAACAAATACCGATCCGAGGAGTACCGAGTGAAGCCGATAGCGTTCACTGGCTGCATGGGGTGGTTGCACGAAGGACAGACGGGACAGGGCGTGATCCTGTGCGAATCGCTGGGCCATGAGGCCACGTGGACGCACAAGCTCACGCGCGCGATCGCGGAGCGTCTCGTGCACGAGGGCGTCACCGTGTTGCGATTCAACTATCCGTGCGCGGGGGATTCGGCGGGCGACGATCGCGACGCCGGGCGGTACGAGGCCTGTGTCGACAGTATTCGCCAGGCGATCGACCTGCTGCGCGACGAAGCCGGCGTGACCGCGCTGACGCTCGTCGGCATTCGCGCGGGGGCGATGTTCGCGATGCTGGCCGCGACGGGCACGGGTTCGTCTACCGTGCCGCGCGTCGACGCGATGGTGGCGCTTTCGCCGGCCGTGCGCGGCCGTTCATATCTGCGCGAACTGTCGTTCGTTCACCGCCAGTGGCTCGACACGGCGCCGCCGGCGATCCGTCTCGCGCAACGGGACGAGCCGTGCGTGAACGTGCTCGGGCACCGGTTCCCGGCCGATCTCGTCGATGCGCTGAAGGCAACCGATCTGTGCGATGTCGTGCGCGATGCGCCGACGCTGCCTGCTTCGATGCTGCTGCTCCAGCCGGAGCAGGGCGACGGCCCCGCGTTGCGCGACGCATTGCTCGCGCGCGGCGTGGACGTGACATGCGATCCCTTCCGGGAATGGCCGACGACGATGCTCGACGGCACGCGCTCGCGCCTTCCGCGGGCGGCGATCGATACGCTGGTGCACTGGATTGTCGAACGCGCGCCGCGTTTGGCGGGGGCCGCCGAAACCGGGTCGCGTGCGGATCCTGCATGGAACGGCGAGCCAGCCGCCGCGCTCGACATGAACGACATGACCGAGCAGGTCGTCGCGGTCGGCCCCAACCGGCTGGCCGGCGTGCTGTGTCGTCCCGCCGGAGCGACGCCGTCAGTACCGGCCAGCCCGGCGCTCGTGATCGCGAATACGTCGACGAATCCGCGCAGCGGCGAAGGGCGCTTCGGCGTGCGCCTCGCGCGCGCAATGGCGCGGGTCGGAGTGACGACGCTGCGGATCGACGTAACCGGTATCGGCGACAGCGGGCCTGCCGCGGAGGACGACCAGTCGGGTGTCGTTTATTCGACGCAGGCGATCGACGACGTCGCGGCGGCTGCCGACTGGCTGCGCGCGCTCGGCCACGCGGACGTCATCGCGGCCGGCGTCTGTTCTGGCGCATATGCGGCGTTGCATGCGGCGGTGAAGACGCCGTCGCTCGGCGGCGTGATCGCGATCAATCTCGCGCGTTTCGTTTGGCCGGCCGGGCTCACGCTCGAAGCGGTGCAGAAGCAGCGTAACAACTCCGTTCGCGGCTACTGGCTGTCGGTGCGCGAATGGCGCAGGTGGAAGCGGCTCATCCGCGAGCGCCGCGACCTGCGGCCGATCCTGCGCGCGGTGGCGGCGAACGGCATCGCGCGCATCAGCGTGCCCGCGATGGAGGCGGCCGCGCGCATCGGCTGGAAACCGCGCGTCGGCACGCCGCGCGGCGTGATGCACGCACTCGCGCAGCGCAACGTGTGGACGCTGCTCGTATATGGCTCGGTCGATCCCGGCATTGACGACGTCCGGCGTCACTTCGGGGCGGTGGAGCGAGCCTTCCGGCGCTCTCGTCACGTCCGCATGCATTTGATGCCGCAGATCGATCACGCGCTGTACGGCGCTGCGGGGACGGATGCCGTCATCGATCTGTGCATGCGGGCGTTGAGCGGCGATTCGGACCGGGCGGCTACTCGCGTGGCCGATCCGGTCGCGCCCGACGCAGCAGGGCAACCGTACGCGAAGGTGTCGGTCGGCCGTTCGTGATGCGTGTGATGCGCGTTGCGTCGTGGTCGTGCGTTTCGGGGAGCGATCCCCGTTGCGGATGAAGATCGGCGTTCGGTGAGGTCGCTCACAGACGCGCCGTTCGTGGTGGTGTCCAATCCTGTGGCACAGGCGGGCTGTGTCAGTCCGGATCGTTCGGCTGTACGTAGGGTGATGTTGCGTAGGGCGACGCGTACAACGTATCGCTGCTCCAGCCGTCGGCGGCAGCACTGGCCGCTGGCGCACGATGCGGTCGGCTCGGCACGAGCGGTCGGCGCAGCGTGCGGTGCGAGCGCGAATCGGGTTCGGCGGCGACAAGGCTGCCGGGGCGCGCGAAGGCCGATGCAGAAACGTCGGATGCCGCTGTTGCAACGGCCGCGCTTGCCGGCGGGATTTGCGCCGAACGCTGCCGAGGTGGCGGTGCGAGCGACGGTGACGACGCGAAGACCGGCGCGTCGGCCGAATCGGCGGGCAGGGATTGCGCACCGGCGGCACAGGCAAAGCCGGCCGACAGGATGACGAGCGACGCAAGTGACGAATGGCAGTTCATGACGAATCGTACCGAGTGAATTGCGGTGAAGAGGGCGGAGCGGCACCGCGATGCGAGCCGCGCCGGCAAGCGTAATACCGGAATCCGCCGCGTTCGGCGGGTTACCGCACAGTTTCGGAAGGACATCATGTCAACCACCACGCAACAAGAATCGACGTTCGGGATGGCGCGGCGACGCGCGGCCGGCGTTTGCCGCTCGCCGTGGCTGTCGCGCGTGGCGCTGGCGGCAGCCGTGTGTGCGCTGAGCGCGTGTGCGTTCTCGCCGGGCATGACGTATCGCGCGCCGGCCGATCACGACGCGAATGCACGCGTGAGTGCCGACGCATCGGGCGCGGGTGGCCTCGATGGCGTACAGAACGTATCGAACGAGCAACTGATCGAGATCACGCCCGCGTTCGTCGAGCAACAGCATGCGGCGCGACCGGCCAACGTCGATGCGGAAATCCGGCAACTGTTCGGCAAGCCGGCGCCGTACGTGATCGGCGCCGGCGATGTGCTGAGCATCGTCGTGTGGGACCACCCCGAGCTGAACCTTCCGGTCACGCAGACGACGGGCGGCGCGGATGCCGTCGGCGCGAACTCCGTGGCGACCGGCTACACGGTCGACGCCGGCGGCAACGTGCAGTTCGCGTACGCGGGCCTCGTGCATGTGGCCGGGTTGACCGAGGCGCAGGCGCGCGCGACATTGACGAGACAGCTCGGCGAATACGTGCGCAAGCCGCAGATCGCGCTGCGTATCCAGGCGTATCGCAGCAAGCGCGTCTACCTCGATGGCGAAGTGCGCACGCCGGGGTTGCAGATCGTCAACGACATGCCGATGACGCTGCCCGAGGCGATCGACCGCGCGGGCGGCTTCACCGCGACGGCCGACCGCTCGCAGGTCGTGGTGACGCGCGGCGACAAGACCGTGAACGTGAGCCTGCCGGCGATGCTCGCCGCGGGCGTCAACCCGTCGAACATCCTGCTGCGCGACGGCGATCTCGTGCGCGTGCGTGCCGCGAGCGACGCCAAGGTGTTCGTGCTCGGCGAGGTGTCGCGTCCGGCGACGCTGACGTTGACCGACGGCCGGATGAGCCTCGGCGAAGCGCTCGGCGACACCGGCGGCGTGAGCCAGTACACGTCGGACGCGCGGCAGGTGTACGTGGTGCGCCGCGGGCCCGGCAATCGCCCGCAGGTCTATCACCTCGACGGCAGTTCGCCGGCGTCGTTCGCGCTGGCCGAGCAGTTCCCGCTCGAGCGCCGCGACGTCGTGTTCGTCGATGCGTCGTCGCTGGTCCGCTGGAGCCGTGTCGTGAACCTGCTGATTCCGTCGTCCGCGCAGGGCGCGCTGACGGCCAAAGCCATTTCGCCGTGAACCTCGTGACGGATTTCGCGATCGCGATTCGTCGCGCCTACGGGACTGATGCCGTATGACCACTCTGACTCTGCCTGACCCGCACGACGGACCCGCGTTGCGGCCGTCCCATCCGTTTCGCCGCTACTGGAGCATGCTCTATGGCGGCCGTCGGTTGATCCTGTGCACGACGCTCGCGGGCGCGTTCGTCGGGGCGGTGTATGCGCTGTGCGCGCATCCCGTCTACCGGACCGACATCCTGTTTCAGGTCGAGCAGAGCCCGACCGAGTCGAAGCCGACGTCGCCGTCGGGCGACCCGTCGTCGGTGTTCGACCTGAAGACGGACGCGTCGACCGAGATCGAGGTGCTGAAGTCTCGCGCGGTGCTGGCCCGCGCGGTCGACAGCACCAATCTCACCGTCGATGCGCAGCCACATTACCTGCCGATCGTCGGCTGGCGGCTCGTGAACGCGGCCGACGGGCTGTCGTCGCCGCTGCCGGGCGGTTACGTGTATGGCACGGAACGCATCGACGTGCCGAGCTTCGACGTGCCGAAGCGGCTGCTCGGCAAGCGTTTCGCGCTCGTCGTGGGCAACGACGGCGCCTATACGCTGCAGCGCACGGGTTTCTTCGGCAGAACCGGCCCCGTCTGGCAGGGCCGGATCGGCCAGCCGTTGCAGGTCGAGACGCCGCAGGGGCCGATCAACGTGTTCGTGCGCGACGTGGCCGGCATGCCCGGCGCCCGCTTCGACCTGACGCGCTACGGCGACGAGGAAGCGACCGCGTGGCTGCAGAAGAACGCGCTGATTTCCGAGCGAGGCAAGCAGTCGAACATGATCGGCGTGACGCTCGACGGCACCGATCCCGCGCACGACAGCCGCGTGCTGAACGCGATCGGCGACGCATACCTTGCGCAGAACACGCAGCGCAAGTCCGAGGCGGCCGACAAGCTGATCCGCTTCATGGATGCGCAGCTGCCGCAGTTGAAGTCACAGCTCGAAAACGCGGAGAACCGCTTCAACGCATTCCGCGCGTCGCACGGCACGGTCAACACGAGCGACGAGGCGCTGGCGCTCCGGCAGCAGTCGGTAGACATCGAGACGCGCGTGCAGACGCTCCAGCAGCGGCGCGAGGAATTGCTGACGCGCTTCATGCCCAAGCACCCGGCAGTCGTGGCGGTCGACGCGCAGCTCGGCGACGCGCAGCGTTCGCTCGACATGGTGCGCAAGCAGATCCAGCAGTTGCCGACCGTCGAGCAGGGCGTGCTGCAACTGCAACGCGACGTCGCGGTTGACACCGCGCTCTACACGAACCTGCTCAACACGCGCCAGCAGATGCTGCTCGCGCGGGCCAGCAAGACCGGCACCGTGCGGATCGTCGATGCGGCGAAGGTCGCGGAGATGCCGGTCGGCCCGCATCGCGGCGTGGCCGTGATCGCGCTGCTGCTGGTCGGCATGCTGGCGGGCGCCGGGTTCGTGGTCGTCCGGCAGCGTATCGTGGGCACGATCGGCGACGCTGAGGAAATCGAATGGTCGACGGGGGTGCCGGTCCTCGCGACGGTACCGCACAGCCCGGCGACGGCGCACGCCGAGCCGCATGCGAAAGCCGGGCGGCGCGATGCGCGCCAGCCGGTGCCGCAGGACGCGGCGCTCGAAAGCCTGCGCAATTTCCGCGCGGCGCTGCAGTTGTCGATGCCGGACGCACCGAACCGGGTGGTCCTGATTTCCGGGCCCACGACGGGAGTCGGAAAATCGTTTGTTGCCGCGAATCTCGCCTCGCTGGTCGGCGCCGCGAAGCGGCGAGTGCTGTTGATCGATGCCGATCTGCGCAAGGGGTCGTTGCACGAGCGGTTCCGTTACAGCCGCGCGCCCGGTCTGTCGGATGTCGTTGCGGGCACCCACGGGCTCGACGAGGCGATCAAGCGCGACGTGGCGCCTGGCCTCGATTTCATGGCGATGGGCAATGTCGTGCCCGATCCGGGCGAATTGCTGTTGCAACCCGCGCTCGCGGAGATGATCGAGCGTGTCGCATCGCGCTACGACCTCGTCATGATCGACGGCCCGCCGCTGCTGCCGGTAGCCGACGCGCTGATACTCGGGCGCCTGGCGGGCACCGTGTTCCTCGTCGCGCGCAGCGGCGTGACGACGCTGACGGCGCTCGACGAGAGCGCACGACGGCTCGAGCACGCGCATATCGATGTCCGCGGCGTGATCCTGAACGACTACAAGGGATCGCCGGGGCGCTACGACTACGATTATTCGGACACGAACACGCATCAGGCCGCGTCGGGATACACGGGGGTGATGGCGTCGGGGCAACGGGTGGAACGCGTTTCATGAACAAGCGAGCGGCGGGCGACGTCGGGCTGCGACAGCGTGCGGCGACGGCGCGCGCGCGCCGCGCGACGGGCAGTTACACGGGCTACTGGTGGGAGGACCCCGCACGCCTCGTGCTGATCTTCATCCTGCCGTTGTACGGGATGCTGTCGATCAGCCTGTTGGGCGACCAGAAATCGATTGCGCGGATTTATTTCGACGGCTACTACGCGTTCGTCGGCGCGCTGTTCCTGCTGGTCGTCATGGCGGCGGCGTGGTTCGCGACGACCGAGGCGGAATCGCGGGCGAGGCCCGCGGCAGCTCCGGTGGCGCTGTCGCCGCGCGTGCTCGATTTCGTGTTCGCGCTGGCGCTGTTCGGAAATCTCGTGATGCTGAGCAGCATCATCGCGCGACCGGCATTGTTGCTCGCATTCCTGCATGGCGAGGCCAACGCGTACGACATGCTCGAGCAGATCGGACGCATCACGGGCCTGAGCTCGTTTACGCAGGCGACGGCGCCGTTCGTCGCGTTCTACTTCTACGTGTTCAGGACGCCGGTGAAGGGGCTGAACCGTTACAAGGTATACCTGGCGGTGCTCGCGGTGCTGACGCTGCTGCGCAGCTTCCTGTTCGCGGAGCGGCTCGCACTGATCGAGATGGTGATGCCGTTCGCGCTCATGGTCGTACGGTTCCGGCTGGGCGGCCGGTATGCGCGGCTGCTGACGCTCGGGCCGTACGCGGCGATTCCGTTGCTGTTCGGGCTGTTCATCGCGAACGAGTACAACCGTTCGTGGGAAGCCTATTACGTCAACATCTACGACAACGTCTTCGACTTCGCGCTCGAGCGTCTCGGCCTGTATTACTCGACGTCGCTGAACAACGGCGCCGGGATACTGAGCGTGCTCGGATGGAGTCACGGCAATCCGATGTTCACGTTCGACTGGCTTCTGCGCTTTCCCGGGATCGGTGCAATGCTGCAGCCGTGGCTCGATTCGAGCGACAGCGTCAACTTGTTCCTGAACAGCTACGCCGACCCGGAATTCAACAATCCGTCGGGGATCTTCGTCTACTTCTACGAGTGGGGCTGGTTCGGTCTTCTCGATGCGGTCGTGCTCGGCTGGATGCTCGGCCGCAGTTATGCCGGCTGGCGAAGCGGGAGCGGGTTCTGGTGCTGCGCGCATGCGGTGCTTTTCGTGTCGCTGATGGAGATACTCCGAACGCCGAACCTGTTCAGCGGACGGAATTTCGTGCCGCTCGTGCTGCCGGTCATCATATTCCGCTGGTTTGCGACGCGGCCGGCGCGTGTTTCGCCGGTCGCCGGGCGTGCTGTGCCCGGCGACGCGAGAATCGGCAGCGCGGGCCGACGGTTCAGCCGTGCGGCGACCGGGCAATCGGTTCGCGGCGAGCCGGATCTCGGCTGAGTCGATTGTCAACCCGGCCGGTGGTGTTTCGCGGACCGGAATCCATTCGGTGACGAGATTGAAATTGCGGAACGTCCGCGTGTCGATACGGATCGGACATGCGCCGCGTAGCGCAGCAGCCTGACCGCGACTCCACCGCGTGGCATCGTCAAGCTGTCCGGAGTGGTGCAGGCAGCACCATAGACGCGCGTTCCATGCATCGTGTCGAACCGATGGCCATCCCGGAGCGTTACGTCACAAGCTTTCGATCAAGACGCCCGGTGCCGAAAGGTTTCGGCGCGCAGCGCGAATCGGGCGCTGCCAAATCCGCCGAACCGGCATCGGATCGTCTCGAAGAAGCTCACGCGGCACGCGGGCGCGCGACCGTCAGGCGCTCGGGCCATGCCGGAAAGCCGGCGATGCGTGTGAGGCCCGTACGCAATGCGACCAGATAGACGGCCATCGGAATCGCGACGCCGGCCAGCGTGCCGAGTGCGAGATGCGCCGCGAGACTGGTGACGCCCATGCGCATCAGCACGATGCGCGCGCCTGCCATCACGAAAATGTGCATCAGATAGATCGGCATCGACGCGCATCCGATCGACGCGAGCCACGCAGCCCGTGCGGGTTGCGACGCGTACCGATGCGCGAGTTGCAGTGCCAGCACGATGCCTGCGAACGCGGCCGGGACGGCCCAGATGCTCGTTGCGCTGCCGAAGCCATGCGCGAACACGATCGCCACAACGAACGCCGCCGCCGTCGCCGCGCACGCGGTCGGCCCGCTGTTGCGCTCGAGCCAGCCTGGCAGCGCCTGCGACGCGAGGATGCCGGCCACGAAAAACGGCACGTTCATCAGCGTCGTCGACAGGATGCCCCACTGCGTCGCCGCACCGAGCACCAGGCCGACCGCTGCTCCGCCGGCGAGCCGGCGGCGCGCACGTGCGGGCATGGGCGTGCGCGTCATGTCAGGCATGCCGGACGCCAGCGCCCACGCGCCGATCATGCAGAGCATCAGCGCATACAGAAACCAGAACTGTGCGAACGGCCGCCAGCCGATCGCCAGCAGGTCGCCGGGCGTAAACGGATGATTGGTGCCGTGCGACGACATTGCGATCTGCACGCCGCCCTGCAGGATCGACCACAGCAGGTACGGGTACACGATCGTCGTGACCTTCGACCACAGGAAACCTTGCCGCGCGCGGCGCAGCGAACTGCAGACGTGCAGTCCGGACAGAAAGAAGAACAACGGCATGTGGAACGTATAGATCACATAGTCGTTCCATGCGAATACGGCATCGGCCGTGCCGGCTGGCACGAGTCCCGCGGAGACGACTCCGCGCAGCACGTGCCCGTAGACGACAAGAATGATCCCCGCGCCACGGGCGACGTCGAGGCTGGCTTCGCGTGTAGTCATGGGAGGAGAGGGCGACCGGCCGGTGGGGCCGGGCGCCTGAAGTGATTGAGGAAGAATCGCTTCACTCTAGGGAGGAGCGGTGAGCTCGACAGTGCGCTGGGCGACAGTTGGCCGGGCGCGGGCTTGCCGTGCGTCGCCGTCAGCCGTCGCGATCGAGGACGAAACCCGTCGATCGCAACTTGCTGTCGTCGAGACGGAAGAATCCCATCGGATAACGCTTCCCGACACGCTTTCCGACTGCCAGGCTCTTCAGCGCATCGGCGAGTAAAGGCACGTGGATCTGCTTGCGTCCCGCGCGCCGGTAGATGTCGTTGTAAGTCGGCGAATGCGTATCGGCGACATTGAACGCGTCGATGCCGTCGCGGCGGCCGTTGTCGGTCGCCAGGGCGAGCAGATGCACGATCGCCCTGGCGACGTTGCGCGGCGAAATGTAGTGACTGTTGCGGTACAGCACGAAGAACCGCTTCTTCCTGCTCCAGTTCAACGACGCTTCGAGGTGGCCGGGCTGTTGCGAGAAGGCGATGCGATACAGATCGACATGCATGCTGTTCGCGTATCGGGAAAGAACATCCTCGCCGAGCCGCTTGCTTCGCGCGTACTCGCGCATGTCACGCGACTCGAAATACTGCTGCTCGAGCGGCCGGCTCACGTCGAGCAGGGGCGCCGTCTCGGCCACGAGCCGGCTGCGCGGAGAGCCGTAGACCACCATCGAGCTGGCCTGCCCGAAATACCTGACGCCACCGCGGACGCACGCCCGGGCGAAGCGCTCCAGGTTGATCACGTTGGTCGTTTCCATCTGCGGCTGGCCCGGCAGGCTGGCCGCGAGGTGAACCACGGCCGTGACGCCGTCGACCAGTTCGTCGAGCACGTCATCGTCGAGATCGGGATCGGAGAAATCCACGGCGACCCATTCGACACGAGGGTCGGTCGGTACCTTGTGGCGGAATTGCCCGCGGACGCGATAACCGCGCTGGATCAACTGATCGACGACATCCGCGCCAAGATTTCCGGTTGCCCCCGTCACCAGCACGCACTGCGCCGCATCGTTCGCAACGGCAGGTTGCTTCAAGGCCGCCACCCGCTGCGCGACCAGCGTCGATTTCAGATGATCGGCGAGCCTGATCGCGAGCGCCATGATCACCATGGTCGGATTGGCGTGCCCGCTGGTCGGGAAGACCGATGCACCGGCGACGTGAAGGCCGCGAACGCCGTGCACCTGGCAGTTCTCGTCGACGAAGCTGGTTGCCGGATCCCGTCCCATCCGCGTCGTGCCGGCGGTGTGCGCCATGTCGTGCGGCACGATCTTCGACAGATCGCCCGCTGCGATTTCCGGCCAGAGCGAGAAACCGTGCATGCCGGCTGCGCGAAGATCGTCCGCGAGCAATCGTGCGAACGCGAGCACGGCCCGCTTCATCGTGTCGCCGGGCTCCCAGGTCACCCGCGCCAAGGGCAATCCGAGCCTGTCGCATCGATCGGACAGCGTGACGCGATTGTCGGGCACGGACGGTTGCTCGCAGATGACGTCGAGCGCGACTTGCTCGATTTTTCTGCCGGTACCTTTCGTCACGTAGTCGCGGGCGACGAAGTTCGCATCGAGCCGGATCACCGCATCCACGATCAGGCGGCGCAGGCGGCGAGGAATCATCGAACTCCCCACGACGCGCCGGCCGACGAAACTCACGACGACGCCCGAGCGTTGCAGCACGAGGAGCAGATCGGCCAGCGGACGCTTGCTTTGCCGTGTTGCCAACCGTTTCAGCGCGACCACCGGATCGTCGTTCGATATGCGGGTATTTGCGTACACCGCCATATTGGGCAGGCGCTGGTCCTGCTGGACTTCGGCGCGCAGCGCAAGTCCGTGCGAATACATGAAAGCGCGATAGTTTCGCTGCAGCGAAAAGAAGCCGAGCAATGCCGCCGCGGAAGCCTGACTGTCCTGCGAGAACGTGCCGACCGACATGCACGGATGGTCGGTCAAATAGCGCCCGACGACGTCGTGGGCATTCCCGAGCGCATGGCCGTCCGCGTCCCTCGACAGCAGCAGAAGCCTGGCGTTTTCGATCGCGCCGGCGGCCATCACGACATGGCGCGACTGCACGATGCAACGTCGTTTTCCCGACAGCGATGCGGCGATTTCCACGCCCGTCACGCCGTCGACGTCGGTTTTGATCGCGCACACCGTTGCGTTGAACGCGACGGTCACGTCGCGATGCGTTTCGCTTCTGAAGTCCGGGCCGAATCGCATCACGTCGGTCAGGTTGCGATGCGAGCGTGCAAGCTGCCAGAAGAACGACGAAAAATGCTTCATGCGGGCGATGCGTGCCGGTTCCGGCAGCTTCGCGGCCGCCCAGAACGCCGGGCCGTTGACGAGGGGCCCGACGTCGAGCCGTTGCGCCGCACGCTCGATGAAGGGCGCGAGGTCGACGGCGCTGATCGGCCATCCCGAGTTCGGCAGCCAGTCGCGCGACGCAAAATCGAGCGAATCGAACGGCGCCACTTTACCGGCCCAGCCTGCAGTCGAGCCACCCAGTACGCGACACCGGACGCCGAACTTCTGGTTTTCGGACGACCAGAACTTCAATTGATACGCATGGGACGCTTGTCGCGCCTGCTGCAATCCGTCGTCGTCCAGCGATCCGTCGACGTCGACCGCATTGAGCGCTTCGTGGTCGGCCGATTCGTCGAGTCCGCCGCTCTCCAGCAGCAGGAGGGTCAACCCGAGGCCGGACATTTCGCGTGCGATCGTCAGTCCTGCCGCGCCGCCACCGACGATGATCAGGTCAAACGACGCAGGTTCGTCATCGGCTACCGGTTCCGTTTCAAAGTCGATATATCGTGTCATTTCTCGGCATGCCGTTGTCTGGCCTCGGCCATTACGTTGCACAGGGAATGGTGTTTCGGGTCGGTCGCCGCGACGGGCCTCCCGGCGCGCGCAGACGGGAGGTCGCAGGCGGGCGGCCGATCCGGCGCAAGGCAACGCAGGCGGGCCTGCGCGCCGTGCTAAAGGCGATCGAATATCTGCGTCATCAGCTCGGCACTTTTGCTCCAGCGGTATTTCTCCGCATGCAGAGGCCCCCTGCGTCTCAGATCGGCCCTGAGTTCGGCGGAATCCAGCAGGCTTTTCAGTTTTTCCGCGATGTCATCGGACGAATAGGGATCGCAGTAAAGCGCCGCGTCCGCACAGACCTCGGGCAGCGCCGCGGAGCGGCCCACGACGGTCGGGCAACCGTAGCGCATCGCTTCGAGAGGCGGGATGCCGAAGCCTTCGTAGATCGACGGGTAAAGGAAACAGGTCGCATGCTGATACAGCGCCTTCAGCTTTTCGTCGCTGATGTATCCGACGTACTTGATGTTCGGCTCGGCCGCGGTGACGTGGTCCTGCTTTCCGAACACGGCCGTGTTGCGCATGCCGACAATGACGAGATCCACCGACGGATCGCCGATTTGCCGGAATGCCGCAATCAATCGGCCGAAATTCTTGGTGGGGTTCATGCTGCTGACCGCGAGCACGAAGCGATCGGATGTCAGCGCGTGCTCTCGCAGCACACTCGTGTCCGGCTCCAGTGCGTCGAGATGATCCGCACCGAGTGGTACGACGCTGATCTTGTCCGTCGAAACGCCGCAATGATGAGCGAGACGATCCCTCGAGAAGCGGGAGTTGGTCAGCACGCAAGCGGAGGTGCGTGCAAGAATCCAGAACATGATCCGGTACCACACCCGAAAGAGCCGGGAAAAGTGAGCGGGCGTATCGAATACCGCCGCGTCGTGCATGAAGATGATCTGGTTGCCGAGAAAGATGGAACCCGAATTGCCGAGGTTGACGATGCGGCTGCGGCGAGAAAAAAGCGGGAGGACCAGTTGTTCCCAGATCGCGCCTTTGCCGAAACCGACCCGGATCGTCCGGGTGCCGCTCACGGCGACGGCGGGCTGCGGCGGGACGAGTACCGTCACCGGATCGTCGGACTGGAACTCGACCAGGGCGGCGATCAACTCACGCGCGACGCGTTGTACGCCGGTCGTTTTCTGCGTGGTAAACCGACCGTTGTACATGAGTTTTTTCGGATGTTTGAATGCGATCATGTCAGCAATGAAATATCGGAATCAGAACTGGGTCTTGACCTGATCGGCGCCAACCTGCTTGAAGTCGCGCGCATCGGTAGCAGGTTCGACCGGACGTAGTCCGTAGAGCGCATTCCAGCGCCGGAAGATGGCGCTCATCGAGAACCGATAGGTCGCGAGTTGTCTGGCGGCTGCGCCCATTTCCTCGCGGAGTTTCCGGTCGTCACGGAGCATGGTCAGATAACCGGCCATCTCTTCGGTGTTCGACGCGATATATCCGGTCACGCCGTGAATTACCACGTCGCGGTTGCCGACGACGTCCGTCACGACCGCGGGAATGCCGGCCACCTGGGCTTCGATCAGGGCCACCGGCATGCCTTCCCAGCGAGATGTCTGGACGTAGATGTCGAGTTCGGACGTCAGCTCCAGCGCGCGCGTGCGGGTCAGCCAGCCGCTACAGACGACTGCGTGGCGCGCCTCGGGATCCGGGATTTCGTCCCGGTCGCCGCCGATCCAGACGAACGCCATGTCGGGACCGCGCAGCTTGCCCGCAAGCCGGCAAAACGCTTCATGGTTTTTCTGGAACGATGCCCGGCCGCTCATTCCGATCGCGATCTTGCGATCGTCGCGCATCCGGCGTGACGGGATCTCGACCACGTTGACGCCGTTTTCCACCAGCACCGCGGATTTTGCGTGGACCTTGCCCTTGATCTCCATGAGTTCGCTGCGCGAGCAGGCGACGACGGTTCCGCCCAGGCGAGCCGCAATGCGTTCGAAGCTCAAGTAGGCGAACTGCTTCGCACGCGACACGTCGCAACGCAGAAACGAAAGCCCGTGGGGCGAATAAAGGACCCTGGCATTCGGTGCGGCGATCCTCGCGGCTATGCGTCCCAGCACGCCCGCTTTCGACGAATGAAGATGAATCGCGGTGGGGTTGCTGTCGCGAAGGTTCTTGATCAGTTCACGCAAGCTGAGCCAGTCCTTTTTGGGGCTGACCTCACGTGCCATGCTCACGTAGACCAGCTTGACGTCGGGCCGGAACAGCGTTGCAAAATCGACCGGCGTTTCGGATCGGATCGAGTGAAGCACCGTTACGTCGGCGCCGGTTTCCGCCGCGTGGTTGGCGAGATGGGTCAGCATCGAGAGCACACCACCGCCGAACGCTTCGGCAACGTGAACGATTTTTTTCGTGGTCATCGTCGAGTCTGTCTGTTCGATCGCGCCTTCATCCGGTCTCTGTCGAGGCCGGTCGCCGACGAATCGCGAAGTCGCTGGCGAGTCATCCGGTTGAAAGATCCGGCTGAATGCCTATGTATTCCTGATCAATGAATCTGTCGCCCCGCGCTCAACTTTTCGATTCGCTGAAGTTGTCGTGGGGTCTCCCCATCGTCACATGCGAATCACCGATTCGAACATCGAACACCGGCGTTCGGCTATGACGATTCAGACGTGTCCATCGCGCGTTTTTCACGCAAATGCCTGATCGGGTCGGTCCGGACCATTGTGCTGTGCAAGCACGGCGAACTGGGTGCGATGGCTTACATTAGTCGGCGTTGCCCGGGCTGACATTGCACGTGTCGAGGCAAGCACACAGCGAGCGCCGGGTCAGGCCGACGCTTGCCGGTCCGGCCTGCCCGGGCGCGACGTGCCGTTCTGAATGCGGGCGCGAGCAAGCGGGTTGGCGATAAAGCGAATCGCACGGTCGCTGAGCGCCGACGACGGCAGCAGGCATGCGAGCGACAGCGTTGCGACGACGAGTTTCTTGAGCGGGCGCCAGAACGGGTTGCGCAGCACGGTATGCCAGTAGCGTCCCGATTCGGAACGGAACCAGCGCCAGCGGCGCGGGAACGGCGCGCGATACAGCGTGCTCGCAAAGATGGCCTTTTCGATCGCAAAATCGAACGGGGCGTCAGGGAGCGATTCATACAGCCGCGTGTCGGCGAGCGTGCGCAGTGTCGACCAGCGTCGTCCGGCCTTCAGTGCGCCGGTGGCCGCGTCTTCCGCATTTCCGAATGCCAGATCGGCTGTGCCGCGGTCCGCGTCATCGTCGGTACGCGTGTCGAGCCGGTGATGTACGCGATAGCCGCCGAGCGTCGCATCGATCATGTGCACGGCACCGAGCAACGCGATTCCGTAGATCGCGTAGAAATCGGCGCCATGCAGATTGTCGGGCGTGACCGGCACCGGAAAGATGCGCTTGAGCGCGTCGGTGCGATATGCGTTACCCGATGCGGGTGGCGACGGATACAACCAGCCCGCGCGCAGCAAGCGGCCGCAATCGGTGTCGAGGGCCGATTGCGGAATGGTGACGCCCGTCGGTGCGCCGTCCTGCGTAATCACGTCGAGCCGGAAATGCACTTTCACGAAATCGCCGGATGCGAACTCGGCCAACACGCGGGCGGCGGCATCGGCATAGAGCACGTCGTCCGCGTCGAGCAGGATCACGTACGGCGTGGCGACCTGTTCGAGCGCGCGGTTATACGCGGCGACCTGGCCGCGATTCTCCTGGAAGACTGCCGAGATATGCTCGCCGTAAGACCGGATGATGTCGCGCGAATCGTCGGTGGAACCGTCGTCGACCACGAGGACGCGGACGCGTTGCGCGGTTTGCGCGAGCGCGGAATCGATCGCGTCGCGCAGGTATGCGCCGTGGTTGTAGTTGCAGATTGCGATGGTGAGGTCGGTCATGAAGGGATCTCGGGCGAGCAGGTATGGGCGATCCGGATACCTGGCATCGCGTGACGTTGGCCGGCATGACATCGATCGGCAACGAGACGGTCGTGTCGACATTTGCGACTCGGGCAGCAGCTTGCGTGTCGGGCGTCGACGTGGTGCGATCGGCGCCACGGCCTACCTGGCTGCACGCCGATTCCGCCCGGCGATTGCGGCGACGGCCACAGCCATAGCGTGTGTGGATCATGATACGGACCGCGCGTGGCGGCTTTGTTCGCGAGCCTACCGTTCGGGGATTCGGCGCGCGATCGTAGCGGCAATCGGGCATCGCGCGGCTTCGCGTCGTCGTGACGTGGACGGTATGGGTGGGCTGACGCACCGAAGCCCGGCATGGCGGGATGATCTAATCGGACGCACCGCCCGTCGTTCGCTGCGTCGGTTTCGCGGGCAGGCTTGAGACCGGCCGTTGTACGCAGGTGCCGCCGCGCGCAGCGATGCGTTGCCGGATCATGTTTCTCATGGCATGCGTCCGATGGCACACGCACCGGCCGATCGTCATCAGCCGATTCCCGATGTGACGACACACGCATGCCGCATCGCGCGGTCGTACCGGATCGCCAAACCCAGGAGAATGCTTCGATATGCGTAGATCGCAATGCCTGTCAGGCGCGTGCGCCGTGATGTTCGGCCTGTGTGTGGCGGGCGGCCCGTGGTGGCCGGGGCTTGCCGTGGCCGGATCCGGGGCGTCCGCGCCGGGCGGGATTCATGCGGGCGTGCCGGATGCGTATGTTCGTCCGGCCTCCGACACCGCCGATCAGGCCGACACGCTGCAGCGCGCGCTGGACGCGTTGCGGCCGGGGCAGCGGCTCGTGTTCGCGCCGGGTCGTTACGTCGTCGGTCGTTCGCTCGTCGTGAAGCAGGCGCATGTCGTGCTGTCCGGCTACGGCGCGACGCTGATCGCGACCGTTCCGGAAGACCAGACGATCGAGATGCGCGGCGCAGGTACGACGATCGTCGGATTCAGGCTGACAGGAGCCGGCACGACGCGTCTCTATACGCCGGAATCGACGAAGGTGGACGTGACGGGGCGTGACGTGCAGGTGCTGGACAACGTGATCGACGGTGGCGGCGCCGGCATCTTCGTCTTTGGTGGAACGGATGTCGCGATCGTTGGAAATGAGGTGCTGTCGACGCTCGCCGACGGTATCCACATGACGCACGGCGCGCGCAACGTGCTTGTCCAGGGCAATGTCGTGCGCGGCACCGGAGACGACATGATCGCGGTGGTGAGTTACCGCGAAGACGGCGTGCTGAGCCGCAACGTGCTGATCACCGGAAACTCGCTGGAAGGAAACACCTGGGGGCGGGGCATCACGGTCGTCGGCGGTGCGGATGTGACCATCTCGAACAATATCGTGCGCAACGTGCAGGTGAGCGCCGGCATTCTCGTCGCGCAGGAGGACAGCAACGGGACCTACGGCGCGTCCGACATCCGGATCGAGAACAACGTGATCACGGATATCCAGACCGCGACCGGCCGGACCGATTCGCGTCCGCTCACGCAGCAGGGCGCGATCGACATCAGCACGTGGTCGGGTGCGGTGACGCGCGTGGCCGTGGTCGGCAATCGCGTGTCGCACGCGCGGTTCGACGGCATTCGTCTGTGGGGGAACGTATCAGGGGTCCGGCTGGCAGGTAACCAGTTGTCGGCGATCGACGGTCAGCCGGTGCGGGTTGGCCCCGCCCAAACCTGCGCAACCGGCCAGAAGCGTGCGGCGCCGTGCGCGACGGTGTTTGAGTCCCATTCGGCCGCCCCCGACGTTGCCGGCGCGGATACGTCGTTGCTGCCGCGCGTACGCCAGTACGTCAGGCAGCCGCGCTGGTCGCAGCGCGGCTCCGATTGACCGTGGCTCGGACGGCGCGATCGATCATGCACGGCGTGAATCGGATCGCCACGTGCGGCTATCGGACGGCATCCTGGTCCTGCGCCACGGTGTGCGTATGCGCATTCTGCGAAGCGAGCGGCACCGGCGTGGCCAGCAGTGCTTCAACCTCACGCCCATACTGATCCTCGAACCGGACGATATCGTCCTCGCCGAGATAATCGCCCGACTGGACCTCGATGATCTCGAGCGGAATCCGGCCGGGATTCTCGAGCCGATGCACCTCGCCGACCGCGATATAAGTCGACTCGTTCTCGCACAGCAGGAACGTCTCGTTGCCGCGGGTCACCTTCGCGGTGCCGCGCACGACGATCCAGTGCTCCGCGCGGTGATAATGCATCTGCAGCGACAGCCGCATGCCGGGCTCGACGACGATCCGCTTCACCTGGAACCGCTCGCCGAGGTCGATCGAATCGTAATGCCCCCACGGCCGCTGCACCTTGCGGTGCTCGCTTACCAGCGGGCGCCGGTCCGTCTTCAACCGCGCGACGATGTTCTTCACGCGCTGCACGTCGTGCTTGTTCGCGACCAGCACCGCATCGGGCGTCTCGATCACGACGACGTCCTTCATCCCGACACATGCGATGAGACGTCCCTCCGAGCGCACGAAGCTGTCCTGCGTATCCTCGAACACGATCGGGCCGCGCGCCACGTTGCCCTGATCGTCCTTCGGCATGATTTCCCAGATCGCATCCCAGGTGCCGACGTCCGACCAGCCGGCCGACAGCGGCACCACGATGCCTTCGATGCCGAGTTCGCGGTGCTCGGCGAGGCGCTCCATCACCGCATAGTCGATCGAGTCGGACGGGCATGCGTCGAAGGCCGCCGCATCGATCCGGAAGAACGGATCTTCTGCGACGCCCGCGCGCCAGGCAGTCTCGCAGGCCGAATGGATCGCCGGCGCGAGCGCGCTGATCGCCTTCAGCCACACCGACGCGCGCGTGACGTAAATCCCGCTGTTCCACCAGTAGTCGCCCGAATGCAGGTAGCGCTCGGCGAGCGTCGCATCGGGTTTTTCGACGAAGCGGCCGATCGAGTAGCCGCCATGGCCGCCCTGGCGGCCCGCGCGCGGCTCGCCGACCTGGATATAGCCGTAGCCCGTTTCCGCGCGGCGCGGCAGCACGCCGAGCGTGACGATCGCGCCTTCCTGCGCGTAGCACGCGGCCCGTGCGACGGCATCCTGGAACGCGCCGATATCGGCGATCACGTGATCGGCCGGCATCACCGCGAGCACGGGATCGTCCGCGAGCGCGCTCGCGTCGAGCGCCGCAAGCGTCAGCGCGGGCGCGGTGTTGCGCGCGGCCGGTTCGAGCAGGATGCGGGCGGGCGCCGCGCGGCCGAGCACCTGCGCGGCGCTCATCACGCGATGCTGTTCGCCGCATACCAGCAGCAGCGTGTCGCCGAGCGACGCGTTCTCGATGCCGTTCAGGCGGCGTGCCGTCGCCGACAGCGGCGACTCGTTCGAGATCAGCTCGATCAGCTGCTTCGGATACTGCTCGCGCGACAGCGGCCACAGCCGCGTGCCGGAGCCGCCGGCGAGGATCACCGGCAGGATGCGCGGCAGATCGGGTTCGGGAACCGGGCGAAGGGTGCGGGTCATCGATTGGCTCCGGTATCGGCGGGCAGCCGGTTGTGTGTGCGGCCGTCGGCGCGCGTGTCGTCGTTTCGCGGCCGGGACGCAGAGACGGCCCGGGACAGCAGGTGACGCAGCGTGCCGTCGGCGCGGTTGGCCGGCCGGATCAGGCCGACGAACGGCGCGCCCTGTTCGAGATACGGGCCATAAGCCTTGCGGAATCCGAAGCGTTTGTAGAACGCCTGGCGCGGCGCGGATACGTGCGTGCGCACTGCGGCGTCCGGCCACGCGGCCTGCGCGGCGGTGAGCGCGCGGCCGATCAGCCGCTCGAGCGTGTCGTCGTCGCGGCAGCTCCCGCTGGTCAGTACCTTGTCGATCACGACGTCCGGATCGATGTCGTCGCCGGGCAGGATGCGCGCGTAGGCCGTAACTTCCGTGGTGTCGCCGTCGCGCACGCTCGCATAGACATGCAGCGCGCAGGCGTCCTTGCCGTCGATGTCGAGATGCGTATGCGCATCCTCGACCACCAGCACGACGTTGCGCGCGCGCAGGATCGCATAGAGATCGACGGCGCTCAGGTGTTCGAATTCACAACAATGCCATTCCATGATGCGTTCCTCGCGTGATGCCTTCGGCATGCCGTGCCGCATGGACGCGATCGTCACGTGCGGCGCGGCATCTTCATCATCCGGATGCGCGATGTACTGGTCTGTTCGAAAGCGTACTCACGCTCCGGATTCGCGCGGACCGAGTGGCATGCGACGCGGTGAGCCCGCCCCGGGAACGCGGCAATGTGCGGTAGCACACACCATCGCGGCCGGTGCCTTTCCATAATTGCTCCATCCTGGCGGCCGCACCGCGATGCGCGGCCAGCCAACATCGAATGTGAATAAAGAACCGGGGGCAGGACTTGAAGATTGCGATCGTTCACGACGGGCTGGTCGTGCATGGCGGCGCCGGGCACATGCTCGCGCACACGGTCGGCCGCATTGCGCGAGCCGACGCTTGCAGCCCAGTCGAATTCCTTCAGGACGATGCACGCCTGCGCGGTTGCGCGGCGCGCACGTCGTTCATCCGTACGCTGTCGTGCCCGTTGTCATGCTGCATTGCGGGAAACGGTTGCCGTCACACCCGATTTAACATTGGGCCATCGCGATTCGCCGCAAAATGGTGCGCACAGG
Organism: Burkholderia stabilis; assembly: GCF_001742165.1. Taxonomy (NCBI): domain Bacteria; kingdom Pseudomonadati; phylum Pseudomonadota; class Betaproteobacteria; order Burkholderiales; family Burkholderiaceae; genus Burkholderia; species Burkholderia stabilis. The sequence continues at coordinate 366,646 of NZ_CP016443.1, forward strand.
TCGCGCGCGCCGGATGGCGCCGGTGCAGCACGAACGCACCGCGCGCCGCGGGGAGACTGATTACGGGGTGTAACGGACGAGCGAGCGGTCGCCACACGATACGGCGGTGCGGTGGCGCGCGGGATTATGCGGCGCGGGCAATGCGGTGCCGGTCATTTCCCGGGATTTCGGCGAAAACCGTGGGTAATGAACAGTGTCAATCTTCGTGAAAAGTAGTATTTGCCACTGATTGACGGGAATGGTCGGAGATAATCAAATCTCAGTGGTCAAAGGGGCGTCGAGCGGGGCGAGCGTCGCGTAACCGGCTGAATCAGGATTATCTTTTGGTAACACGACCATCTTGAAACGGGGTGTAAATTCAGGAACGGATGAAATGCGGTGGTCATTCCGAGATCGGGTTGGCGGCCATCCGGTTCAGCATCGAGCGCGACTGTCGTGTACGACGCGACGCAAATGCGGACGGAATTCCCGTTTGCCGACGTGCCCAGCCTGACGGCGCGTCGCATCAAAGCCGGGACGTCGTGGCTCCTGCGGTCGCGCGTTCCGTTCGAGTTCGATGACAACGAGGCCGGATGACATCCGGCTCGACCTCCAGGGGCTCTCACCGTGTGCAATTTCGATCTTCGCCAAAGCTGCGGAAACGCAGCGCGGACAGGTGGCCATTCGCCGCCGGCCGCAGCGCACGCGAACGGTTCGCGGAGTGGAGAAAGTGATGGTTCGTTATGAATATGCCAATAACGCGCGATAAGAGCGCCGGCGGGGAGAGCGGTAACGGGCAGCGTCCGCTGATCTACTGGACGCAGTCGCCGTCCGTGATGCTGCGAAAGGAACTCGCGCGGCGCGACTGGAAAGTCTCGATCGTCGCGCAGGCGAGCGAGCTGCGCGACACGTCCGGCGAAATCACCTGCGGCATCCTCGATCTGAGCGGCGGCCATGCCGATGCGATCGGCAGCATCGCGTCCACGTGCGCGTCGATGCGCGACGTCGTGTGGGTCGCGCTCGTCGACGTCGGTCAGACGGCTTCCCCGAACGTACGCGCACTGTTGCGCGACTACTGTTTCGACTACGTCACGTTGCCGGCGTCGCACCAGCGGATCGCCGACACGGTCGGCCACGCATACGGAATGGAATGCCTGTTCGCGCGCGACCGCGAACGGCTCGAATCGGAAGAGAAGGGCATCGTCGGCACTTGCAGCGCGATGCTGCGGCTGTTCGATACGGTGCGGCGCTTCGCGCGCACCGACGCACCGGTATTCGTGTTCGGCGAAACGGGCACCGGCAAGGAACTCACGGCCGTCGCGATCCACCGCCATTCGGAGCGGCGCAACGGCCCGTTCGTCGCGGTCAACTGCGGCGCGATCCCGCCGCATCTGCTGCAATCGGAGCTGTTCGGTTACGAGCGCGGCGCGTTTACCGGCGCGAACGCGCGGAAGATCGGCTATGTCGAAGCCGCTAACGGCGGCACGCTGCTGCTCGACGAAATCGGCGACCTGCCGCACGAGAGCCAGGCGAGCCTGCTGCGCTTTCTGCAGGAGCGCGCGATTCATCGCCTTGGCGGCAGCGACCCGGTGCCGGTCGACGTCCGGATCGTATCCGCGACGCACGTCGACCTGCGCGACGCGATGGCGGAAGGGCGCTTTCGCGCGGACCTGTTCCACCGCCTGTGCGTGATGCGCATCGATCAGCCGCCGCTGCGTGCGCGCGGCAAGGACATCGAACTGCTCGCGCACCACATGCTCGAACGTTTCCGCGGCGACGCGCGCCATCGCGTGCGCGGTTTCTCGACGGACGCGATCACGGCGCTCTACAAGCACGATTGGCCCGGCAATGTCCGCGAGCTGATCAACCGCGTGCGTCGCGCCGTCGTGATGACGGAAGGACGCCTGATTACCGCACAGGATCTCGAGCTCGAATACTGTCTCGACGCGGCATCGCCGTCCGTGGCCGACATCCGCAAGTCGATCGAGCGCGAGGCGATCGAAACCGCGTTGCTGCGCACGCGCGGGCGCGTCGCGGCTTCCGCGCGCGAGCTCGGCGTGTCGCGTGCGACGCTGTATCGCTGGATGGAGGCGTACGGGATCGAGCGGCCGCGCGGCACGGGCTCGTCGGACTGAGGCTACGACAGGTAGAGAACGCTCGCGGTTGCAATGACCGCGAGCGTCGCGTCAGCCGGCGAGCGTGGCGCGTACCGCGCGTGCGGCGTTTACCGCGCGGATTTCGACAGCGGGCGGCGTGTCGGCGGCGGCCGGATTTTTTCCGGCGGCTTCCAGCGGGACGAGTGCGACGCGCGCCGGCGTGCCGGGCGCGAGATGGAACCAGTCGTCGCGCGGCACGAAGCCCGGTGCGTCGATCTGCACATGGCGCGCGACGTGCCGCGTGTCGATGTCGACGTGCCAGGTGTCGCCGGTGCGCGATACGCATGCCTCGATCCCGAGTTCACGGCGCGCGAGCACGGCCGGATGCGTGCGGGACGGGAAATGGAACGCCTGTGACAGCAGCGTGCCATCGTCGGCGCGTAGCGTCGCGACGACGGTGTCGTGCTCGCATGGCCCGAAACGGTACGCATAGGTCCAGTCGAAGAAGCGGCCGAGCAGCTCGGCCGAACCGATCCGCACCGTGTCGTGCGCGGCGATCCGCACCGGGCAGCCGGCACGTGCGACCGCCGTGCGACCGTCGCGCAGCGCGACCAATTCGAGCGCCGCCGACAGCGGCGCCGGGCGCTCGTTGACGACATGCACGTCCAGGCCGTTCAGGCCTTCATCGACCAGCAGCACCTGCACGGGCTGCAGTACCTGGCGCAGCGCATACCATGCCGATTTCGGCCGATGCGCGGCGTCGATCACGCCCCAGCCGGCGCCGGGCATCACATCCAGGAACTGCCATACGAGCGCACCGGCGCAACGCGAGCCGGTGCGCCGCCATTCGGAAAACGTTTCGCGCATCAGGTCCGCGATCACCGCGCGCGACAGCTCGAAGTAGCGCGCCGGGTCTTCGCGCCGCAGCCGGTCGGGCGCGACGTCGTACAGCGTCTGCAGATAGTGGTCGCGGATGTCCTCGAAATCCCACGACGTGCCGGGGTCGCGTGGCACGGCCGCCTTCCAGCGCGGCTCGTGCACGCCGGGCCAGGCGAGCTCGGCGAGCGTCGCATCGCACGGCACGTTCGCGAACGCGAGGCATTCGCTTGCGAAGCGCACGTCCGCGCGGCGCGCGTCGTCGAGCGGGCGCAGGTACGCGCCGACGCCGTAGTAGTGCGACACGCGTTCGCGCGGCATGAACGGCAACACGCCGCCGTCGGGCGAATCGGGCACGTACGGGACGTCGGGCCGGCGCGCGGCCGCATGGCCGGCCAGCCGGTCGGCGGTCAGCTCGAGGAAGCGCTGCTTCGGCCCGAGCCCCGACATCGCGGCCTGTTGCGCGATCTCGCTGCCGCCGCACAGCACCGCGAGCGACGGCGAGGCGCCGAGGCGCGCGAGGCACTGCCGGGCTTCGCGCTCGACGTTCTCCGCGAACGCGGGATCGTCGAGCGCGTAGTCGAAGTTCGCGAACATGAAGTCCTGCCAGACCAGTATCCCGAGCCGGTCGCACCAGGCGTGGAAGGCGTCGGCTTCGTAGGTCATCGTGCCGCCGACGCGGATCATGTTGAAACCGGCGTCGCGCGCGAGCCCGAGCAGGCGGCCGTAGGTCGCGTCGTCCGCGTGCAGCGCGAGCGGCGCGGCGCTGCTCCAGCACGCCCCGCGCGCGAACACCGGCACGCCGTTGATGCGCAATCCGAAACCCTTGCCGTCGGCGCCGGCGTCGATCTCGATCGTGCGGAAGCCCGTCGAGCCGAGCGGCCGCCGTTCGTCGCCGATGTGCAGCGTGATGTCGTAGAGGGCCGGTTCGCCGTGCGTGTGCGGCCACCAGCGGCGCACGTTGGGCACCGCGACGCTCGCGCGCAGCCGGTCGGCGCCGGCGCGTTCGAGCGTCGCGTGGTGTTCGCCGCACGACAGCCGGGCCGCGAGCGCGTCGGGCAGCGGCGCGGAGAACGTCAGTTCCGCGTCGAGCCAGCCCGTGTCGCCTTCGACACGGGCGCGCAAATCGCAATCGACCAGAACCGGCGCGGCGGCCGGGTCGAGCACGTCGACGGGCCGCCACGGGCCGGCCGGCACGTACGGCGGAAACCAGCCGGGCATGTGCCCGAACAGCGACGTGCGAACCGTGCGCAGTGCCGCCGGCTCGGCGAGCCGCGTGCGCCAGCGCGCCCGGCGCGGCGCGCGCGCGTCGCGCAGGTGCGGCGCGAGCGCGCGGAAACAGAGGGTGAGCCGGTGCGTGCCGTCGAGCGACACGGGCACGTCGTGCGCGACGAACATGCTGTCGGAGCGCAGGATCGGCGTGTCGTCGAGCCACGCCTGCGCGAGCGTCGCGAGGCCGTGAAAGCGCAGCACGCGCGGCCCGCGGCCGCGCAGCTCGATCCGGTACCAGTGGTCGCGCTTGTCGAGCGACGCGGCTTCGTCGATCCGGCCGGCCAGCGCGAGCGCCTGCGCGACGGTGCCGGGCACGGGCGCTGTGATCCAGCCGTCGCCGTCGGCCGGGAGGGCGCTCGGCGCCTGCGCGGCGCCTGCGGCCGTCGCCAGCATCGACCACGCGGGCGGGGCGGGCGCGCGCGTCACCGCATGACCGGCACGGGCGCCGCGTCGCCGCGCAGGGTCGTCACGTGACGCGGCGGCGCGTTGATCTCCCGCGCGCAGGCGACGAGGTCGGCGTAGGCGGCCTCGATCGCCTCGAGCGTCGAGTCGCCGCGCTCTTCCCTGCCGCGTGCGCAGGCGCGCGCGAGCCGGAATTCCAGCACCATCGCTTCCGACGCGATGCGATCGCACGCGGCGCGGATCTCGGCGAACGGCCCGATGCAGCCGCTCGCCTGCAGCCAGCGCGCATAGTGGCCGAACAGCTCGAAATTCGCGCCGAGCTGCCGCACCGAGTTGAACGAATACGCGTGGAAGTGTTCGAGCGGCGAATCGGCGAGCGTCCTCGCGTCAGCCTGCAACTGCCGCCGGAATGCGGCGATCGGATCGACGACCGGCAGGCGCCGCAGGTGGCGGTGCAGCGCGGCAAGCGACGCTTCGCACAGCGCGCGCTCGTCGAGCGGCGCAAAGCGCCGCTTCGCGCATTCGACGTACGGCGGCAGCGTCATCGGCGAACTGTTGCCGACGAGCCCGTTGTAGTCGAAATCTTCCGCCACGTAATAGCCGCTGTTGTGGAAGTAGCCGATCTGGTGCTTCGAGCGGTCGATCGCATCGATGCCGATCGTCGTCTTCGTGTGCTGCGTGCGATAGCTGCTGCCGCGCGTGTCGGGCAGGAACCACGCGTCGACCTCGACGATCATCAGGTGACCGCGCGCGACCTGCGTCTCGATGTGCTGGTCGAGCGGCTCGTAGATCGAGTGCTCCTGCACGACGATCCCGTAGAGCCGCTCCAGTTCGTCGTGCGGAAACTTGAAGAACGTGAACTGGTCGCCCTCGAAATCGAGCGCGATCGTAAACGGCAGCGCCGCGTACGGATTGAAGCCCCACCACCGGAGCACTTCGAGCCACATGTCGACGTAGCAGTTGGTCTGTTTCCAGACCATCTCCTGACTGTGCAGCGGATGCGGCCGGTAGTGGCGCGCACGATGGCGCACATCCTCGAACGACGCATCCTCGCCGTCGCGGGAAACGAATTTCATCGTGTGCCCCACAGCACGTCGCGGACCTCGCCCGGCCATGCGTCGATGTCGAAGCCGTGGTGGCGGAACAGCGCAAGCGTGAGCCGTTCGAGGCCGAAGCCGACGCAGCCCGTGTGCGCGACGTCGCCCGTCGCGGTGCGGATGTCCCACAGCACGCCGAAATGATCCATGTGGTAGTTGAAGCTCAGGCATGCGGTCTGCCGGTCGTCGTGCTCGATCGGGATCAGCAACTCGAACTTCAGGTTCTGCTCGCGCTGGCTGTCGGCGACGATCTTGCCGCCGCGCCCGAAGAACGGATCGTTCGCGAGATCGATCGCGTTGGGCAGGCGCAGCGCGTCGATCATCTGCGTGCCGCGCTCGATCCACGTCTGGCGGAACGCGACGATCTGCTCGGGCGTGCCGACCCGCACGTACTCGCGCATCCGGAACAGCTGCATCCGGGTCGGATCGAGCGACGGCTCGTGGCGGAAGCAGTACGAGAACACGTCGACGATGCGGCCGTCGGCGGGCAGCGCGCCCGCGCGCGCGACGACCGGATAGACGGGGTAGCACGCGGCCGGCGTCATCACGACATAGGTCGGCTTCTGGCTTTCCGTCCAGTCGTCGCCGCGATCGAGGCATTGCAGCACGCGCTGGTGCTGGCGCTCGTCGCCACAGAACGCATGCACGCTGCCGGCGAGCTGCGGGAAGCTCTTCATGTATTCGCTGCGCTCGAATTCGGTGCGGCTCATCGCCGGCGGGAAGCGCAGCACTTCGGCCTGCTGGTCGGCGCCGAGGCGTGTGACGAATGCGTCGAGCGCTTCGACGACGCGCTCGAACGGCTCGCTGCGGCCGAACAGGCCCTGGATGCCGGTCGAGACCAGCAGGCCGGCATCGATCAGCGCGTCGCGCAGCGGGTTGACGCCCGCGCGGTCGAGCGGCGCGTCGGCGGGAGTGGAGGCGGCGGAGGGCACGGCGAGGCGATCGTTCACGAATGTTTCTCCAGCGTCGCAGGACGCAGCGCGAGCAGCAGGCTCGCAGTGTTGGCGGCAATACGGTCGTTGCTGATCATCAGCGGCGCCGCGTGCAGGTCGCGAATATGGCGGCCGATGCTGAACGGCGTGCCTTGCTTGTAGCCGGCCATCCCGCAGATCATCATCGCCTGGTGCGCGACTTCCAGCGCGGTGGCCGACACGTAGGTTTTCAGCGTATTGATCTCGGCGGCCCAGGCCATGCCGGCCGACCACGAGCGGGCCGACGCACTCGCATGGAGCCGCACCACGTTGTCGACGCGAGCCTGCATCGCCTGCATCAGCGCGAGCGATTCGGCGATGCGTCGCGCGGCGGGCGACGGCGCGCCGTCGGTCTGGCGTGCCTGCGCGCGGAAGAACTGGTGCGCGCGATGGAACGCGTCGCCGGCCACGCCGATCCAGACCGCGGCCCACAGGATGTGCGAGACCGGCACCATCGTTTCCTCGGCGATCTTCGCGAACGGCACGGGCAGGCACTGGACGGCCGCGCCCCGTGCGTCGAGCTCGAAGCCGTTGCTGCAGGTGCCGCGCATCCCGAGCGTGTCCCATTCGCCGCGCCGCGTGAGCGTATAGCCGTCGCGCAGCAGCGTGACGAGTACCTGCTCGGAAGCCGGCGCGTCGGCATCGCGCCGCGCCGTGGCGAGGATGCCGTCCGCGTAGTCGCCGTACGAGATCGTCGGCGCGGATTTGCGCAGCCGGAATTCGCCGCCGTTGGTTTCGAGTGCGCACTGGCTCGCGCGCAGGTTGCCGCCGACGCCGCTTTCCGACGTGGCCGACGCGAGCAGCCACTGGTGGCGCACGAGCTGCTGCATGAACAGCCGGTGCCAGCCCTGGTCGGCGGCGTGGTCGACGATGCAGGCAACCTGGATCTGGTGCATCGCGAACACCATCGCCGACGAGGCGCAGGCCTGGCCGAGGATCGAGCAGGCCGACGCGATGTCTTCGAGCGATGCGCCAGCGCCGCCGAGATGGGTCGGCACCATTGCGCCCAGCAGCCGGCGCGCGCGCATCGCCTCGATCGCCTCGACGGGGCAGCGCGCGTCGCGATCGACCGCATCCGCATGCTGCGCGGCGATCTGTGCGACGGCGTGCGCGGCCTCGTCGAGCCGACGCGATTCGCTGTCGGCCGCGAGTTCGGGGAGCAGCGCGCTCATGCGGAATGCTCGGCGCGTTGAAGCGTGGCGATCGTGTCGGCGAGCGCGTCGATGCTGCGGAACAGGTTGCGGTTCAGCATCTCGTCGGGAATCTCGATGTTGAACTGCTTCTCGATCGCGAGCATCAGCTGGATCGTGTCGAGCGAGGAGAGCCCCGCATCGTAGAGGTCGTCCCCGTCACCGATCGAATCGATCGCGGCTTCGAGGTGGGCGACGTGTTTGAGGATGGTTCTGATTTCGTTTTTCACGTGCTGCTCCGGCGTGCGTGGTGTCGTCCGCTCGGGCAGACGCGCAAAATGCGCTGACGTCCCCCCGGCAGTCCGGCATCAGTAGACCATTCGCCAGCACGGCGTTCTGTTCGCCACCCTACAAACCGTCAACCCCGCAGGCGCGCGCCGCGCGAATCGGCGCGGCAATCAGGCGCGCGATGCGGCCGGCACGCCGGAGTCGGCCGACAGGATGCGCTTCATCTCGTCGCGCACGATCGCGCGGCAGCCGCACGACATTCGTTCGAGACCGTCGAGGTCGGCGAGCTCGATCGAGCTCCGGTATTGCCGGATCAGGCCGAGCTTCTGGATCTCGCCCGCGGCATCCGTGACCGTTTCGCGCCGCACGCCGAGCATCTGCGCGAGCATGCTGTGCGTCACCTGGATCTCGATGCTGCGCGTGCGGTCGTACGCGAGCAGGAACCATCGGCATAACTGATGTTTGAGCACGTGGTGACGGCTGCAGAACGTGATCTGCGACACCTGCGCCATCAGCAGCCGCACGCAGACGAACACGAGATGGCGGATCACCGGCGACGCATCGAACGCGGCGGCGAACACGCGCCGGTCGAGCCGGTAGACGAAGCCGTCGCGGCAGGCGACCGCACGGCAGGGCATCCTGCCGCTGCCGCCGATCACGTCGTCGCAGACCACGCTTTCGTTGCCGATCTCCGCCACTTCCAGCGTCATGCCGCCGGACGACACGTATTGCAGCGAAATCGCCGTCGTGACGGGCAGGTAGACCGCGGCGAGCATGTCGCCGGGTTCGCAGAGCACTTGCCCGGATTTCAGGTGGACGAGTTGAAGATGAGGGGCCAGCGTGGTGAGCTCGTCGCGGTCGATGGCCGCGAGAAACCGGTTGGCATCGAAACTGTGGGAAAGCTCGATCATGCCGTTCGCTTGCGCGACGGCTTCATGGGCCTGGTGGGTCACGGCGCATCCTCGTAGGGTGGCGGTCGCGCGCCGTCGCGGCGATATCCCGGAAAATGGGATTTCGCACGCTCGTGCGGACTTGTGTTCATCGAAATTCAAATGACGATGCTGCGGAAAAGGCTAGCACGCAATTTCATTTTGCCAATTGCACGGCGCGTCATTTCACAAAGTTTGACGATTTCGATTGCATGCAAACGTTATCCGGATTTAATGATTCATTTCCAAGAAATTAATCATCCGGAAAAGGAATGGCGTGCTGGCGAACTATTCAATGCCGATCGTGCGTCAATCGCGTGACATCATGAATCGTCCGGAGAAAGTGCCGCGCGCCCATTGAACATTATTTGACAAATAACCGGGGATCGCTTGATTTTGCATTCAGATCAATGACTTGGATGCGATGTGTGCGATAGCGGACAGAGCCTGAAATTAGTGGGTGGATTCAAATTTGAGACAGTTTCAAACAAGCGTGTGACGCGCCGAAATGCCTCGGCATGCCGTCCGGCACGTCACGGAAACAATTGAAAATCGACTGTAAGTATTTGAAGGATAAGCGTCGCGGGGCAGGTTGGGACGTCGCGATTCGACGCGCGCGAATTGATCAGTCGAATGACGCGTCATGTCAGTTTCCCGAAAGAGTGTCCGTGGTCCGGAAGAGTGTCCGGAAATGAGACGTTTTTTTCTGCTTCGGGCCGGTTATTCGGGCGATCTAAATGCGGCGTGATTCACATATTAAGCATGGACAGGTATTGGCACGTAAATCGCTTATTCCGGCTGGCGTGTCGAAACGGGACGACCGATTCAATCCGGCGGCAACAAGCCGGAGGTCAATCGGATTCAGGGTTGTGGGCCGCAACTGCTGTCAACGTCCGGGCGCGCATCGCGATAACGAGTTCCGTGCACGCGGCTGCAGGCGGCGCGGACAATAAAAGGGATACAGACATGCTTCATCTTCACTCGACCTACTCGGCGAACGCCATCCTCGATGCCCTCCCTGAGGACAGCATCCGCGCCATCGCACCGCACCTCGAACTGGTCCGGATCAAGGCCGGCATGCTCGACCGGGTCGGCGAGCCGATGCGCCATCTGCACTTCCCGACGACGGCAATGATGTCGGTGCAGCACCTGATGGAGGACGGTGCGATGGTCGAGGTGGCGGTGGTCGGCCGTGAGGGAGCGGTCGGGCTCGCGACGCTCGTCGGCGGGGCGGCGGCGTCGAGCCGGATCGAGGTGCGTATCGCCGGGATGGCCTATCGCGTGCCGTCGTGCGTGATGCGCGCCGAATTCGAACGGTCGCCGGCGACCTACCGGCTGCTGCTCAACTACTGCCAGGCGACGATGGCGCAGGTCTCGCGCAGCGCGCTGTGCAACCGGCATCACTCGGTCAGCGAGCAACTGAGCCGCTGGCTGCTGCTGGCGCACGACCGTATCGACGGCGACGAGCTGGCCGTCACGCAGCAGACGATCGCGAACATGCTCGGCGTGCGCCGCGAGGGCGTGACCGAGGCCGCCGGCAACCTGCAGGAAGCCGGGCTGATCCGGCAGCGCCGCGGCCGCATCACCGTGCTCGATCGTGTCGGCCTCGAACATCACGCGTGCGAATGCTACGACCTGATTCGCGCCGACTATCGCAGGTTGCTCGGTACGCGCGGGAATGCGGGATCGGCGACGGTTCGCCCGCGCATGCCGGAGGTGCGTCGCGGATTCCCGGCACACGGTGCATGACGATGCAGTCGATGTCCGGTGGAACCCATGCGATGCGGCGCGCCGCGATCGCGGCGGCCGACGTCGTGCTCGTGCTGGCGGGGGCGCTCGCGGCGCAGGCGGCATCGGGCCTCGCGTGGCGCGAGCTGTCCGATGCGCAACGCGGCGCGATCGCGCTGCTGTGCGTGCTGACGGTGGCGCTGCTGCCGCGCTACCTGCGCACCGTGCGCGGCGGCATCGCGGTGCAGGGCGGTGCACATGTATTGACGCAGACGATGGCGGCCGTCGTCTGCGCGAGCGTGCTGACGGTAGCCGGCACGATGTGGATCATGAACCGCGGCGGCACGGTCACGACGCGCTGGATCGTGCGCACGGTGCTGGCCGGCGACGCGGCACTGCTGCTCGGGCGTACCGCGCTGCTGGCGCTTGCACTGACGCGCGGCGACCCGCGCGCGCGGCAGCGTCGCGTCGCGGTGGTCGGCGCGACGGCGTACGGGCGCGTGGCGATCGAGCGAATGCAGCTCGCGCCGAACGGACCGTTCGTGGCGGCGTGCGTATTCGATGACGATGCGTCGGGCGCCGCCGGCGGCATCGGCGGCGTGCCGGTGATCGACGACTGGAACACGCTGCGCGACATGATTCGCGGCGGCGAGATCGACGAGGTGTGGCTCACGCTGCCGATGTCGCACGAGTGGCGGATCCAGCGCATCGTGCGCGAGCTGCGCGACGAATTCGTCGAGTTGCGGCTGTTGCCCGACGTGCGGCAGATGGCGATGGTCGATCGTTCTGCGACCGACGTGCTCGGCATGCCGGCGATCAATCTCGCGACCACGCCGCGCTCCGCGCCGGAGCTGTGGGCGAAGTTCGCGTTCGACCGGCTGTTCGCGTTCGGCGTGCTGATTCCGTTGCTGCCGCTGCTGTCGATGCTGGCGGTCGCGGTCAAACTGTCGTCGCCGGGGCCGGTGCTGTTCAGGCAGCGGCGCAAGGGTGTCGATGGCCGTGAGTTCGACATCCTGAAGTTCCGGACGATGCGGGTGCATCGCGCGCAGCCGGGCGTCGTGCGGCAGGCGTCGCGCAACGATTCGCGCATCACGCGCGTCGGCGCGTTCCTGCGGCGCACGTCGCTCGACGAGCTGCCGCAGTTCTTCAACGTGCTGTTCGGGCAGATGTCGGTGGTCGGCCCGCGTCCGCACGCGATCGAGCATGACGATTTCTATCGGCAACTGATCGACTGCTACATGTACCGTTACCGCGTGCGGCCCGGCATCACCGGATGGGCGCAGGTGAACGGCTATCGCGGCGAGACGCGCAAGGTCGAGTCGATGGAGGCGCGCGTGAAGTTCGATCTCTTCTACATGCAGAACTGGAGCTTCTGGTTCGACATGAAGATCATCCTGCTGACGGTCGTGCGCGGATTCATCGGGCGCAACGCCTTCTGAGCGTCACGCGCGACGGCCCGCTGCGCATCAGCGGATCACGAATGCATCGGGATACGCGGAGCTTTCCGCCGTATCCCGCACGCACGCCTGCGCGATATCGAGTACGTCGCGCACGGCCGGATTGTTCTTCAGCGCATGCTGGTGAACGAGATAGAAATTGAACCACTGGCTCGAATCGAACGGGCGCGCCACCAGCTCGCGGTTCGCGCACAGATCGGCGGCGGTCAGCGCATTGAGCAGGCTCACGCCGTCGGTCAGCCGGATCACTTCGCCGAGCGAGCTCATGCTCACGCGCAACTCGTAGCCGAGCCGGCGGCGGTCGCTTGAATCGTCGTAGATCAGGTGGTCGGACTGGATCGGCTTGATGTACTGCTGATCGGCGAGATCGTCGTACGTCAGCAGCTTGCGCGCGGCGAGCCGGTTCTTGCGCGTGAGCAGCGCGACCATCTTCGCACCGAACACGGGCACGAAGATCAGGCCCGGTTCATGGATCTCGTACGACACGATCGCGAGATCGAGGCGGCCGCCCTCCACATCCGATATCAGCCGCCCGCTCGCGGCAACGTCGAGCGCGACGCCCGTGCCGGTGTGCGACTGCGCATAGTGCTGCGCGAGCCGCGGCCCGAAGCGGTGGCACAGCCCCGGCGCGCAGCCGATGCGCAGCGACGCGACGCCGCTGTCCTGCAACAGCGAAATTTCCTCTTCGATGCGATTCAGCCGGTCGAGCAACTGCACGGCCTCGTCGAGCATGTAGCGGCCTGCCGGCGAGATCTGCAGGCGCTGGTTCTCGCGCGCGAACAGCCGGATGCGCAGGCTGTCCTCCAGCCGCGCGAGCGCATGGCTGACCGCCGACTGCGTGATGCCGAGCTGAACGGCCGCCTGCCGCGTGGAGCCGGCCGTGGCGATCGCATGGAAGATTTCGATGTCGCGCAGGCTGAAGTCGCTCCGCATGTTCGCTCCGGTCAATCAATTGATTAAAAAAGATCATATATTGACCGAAAAATAATTCAAAGCGAGACTGCGATCCAGTCAAACAACAGGCCGATTCCTTCTGCTGCAATGGCTTCCGGGCTATCTGCAGATGATGAATCAAATCGGTCACTCATCATACGGAGACACCCTCAGTGCCGTTGCGCCGCCGCGCAGCGCGCTGGCCGCCATGCCATGTTCGATTTCCATCTCGTCTTCAAATACCTGCCGATGCTGTTCGAAGCCGCGGCCGTCACGGTCGAGCTGACGCTGCTCGCGACCGTATTCGGCCTGGCCATCGGCCTCGGCGCCGCACTCGGCAGGCTGTCGCGCCATCGCGTGCTGCGCGATGCCACCAGCGCCTATATCTGGCTGATCCGCTCGACGCCGCTGCTCGTGCAGCTCTTCATCATCTATTTCGGGTTGCCGCAGTTCGGGCTCGAGCTGTCGCCGTTCACGTCCGGCGTGATCGGTCTCGCGCTCAACGTCGGCGCGTACAACGCTGAGACGATCCGCGCCGGCATCCTCGCGATTCCGCACGGGCAGGTCGAAGCGGCGCGGTCGCTCGGCTTCGGCGCCGCGCGCACGATGCGGCTCGTCGTGCTGCCGCAGGCGCTCAGGCTGATCGTGCCGCCGCTCGGCAACAACCTGATCATCCTCACCAAGGACACGTCGCTCGTGTCGACGATCACGCTCGCGGAGCTGTTCATGCGCACGCAGCAACTGGTCGGCGCGACCTTCAAGCCATTCGAACTCTACTTTGCATGCGCGATGATCTATGCGTTGCTGACCACCGGGACGAGCCTGGTGCTGCGCCAGCTCGAACAGCGGCTGATCCTGAAGGGAGGCCGGGCATGAACGGAACCCAGCCGCAGATCGTCCTGCGCGACATCCACAAGACTTACGGCACGCTCGACGTGTTGAAGGGCATTTCACTCGACGTTTGCAAGGGCGAGGTGGTCGTGCTGATCGGCCCGAGCGGATCGGGAAAGAGCACGCTGCTGCGCTGCGTGAACCACCTGGAGACACCGACGCGCGGCGAGGTGAGGGTGCTCGGCAGCCTCGTCAACGACCCGGGCCGCGGCCACCGCGCGCAGGAGCGCTACCTGAATGCGATGCGGATGAAGGTCGGCATGGTGTTTCAGCATTTCAACCTGTTCCCGCACCTGACCGTGCTCGACAACCTGACGCTCGCGCCGATGCAACTGCTCGGCATGACGGCGTCGCAGGCGCGGGACGAAGCGCGGGAGCTGCTCGACAAGGTCGGCGTGCTCGACAAGCAGGACGTCTATCCCGGCAACCTGTCCGGCGGGCAGAAGCAGCGTGTCGCGATTGCGCGGGCGCTGGCGCTCAAGCCCGACGCGATGCTGTTCGACGAACCGACGTCGGCGCTCGACCCCGAGATGGTCGGCGGCGTGCTGGCCGTCATGGAGCGGCTGGCCAAGGCCGGCATGACGATGATGGTCGTCACGCACGAAATGCGGTTCGCGGAACGCGTGGCCGATCGCGTCGTCTTCATGGCCGACGGCCGGGTAGTCGAGGACGGCTGTCCGACCGAGATCTTTCATCGGCCTTCGCACGAACGGACCCAGGCGTTCCTCGCCGATATCCGCTGACCGCGCGGTACCGAATCACCTTACGCAATCAGAAAAGGACGTCAATGAGCGACCATCTCTTTTACCAGTCCGCCGTGCAGTTGCCCACCGTCGCACGCGCCGAAGGCATCTACGCATGGGATACGGACGGCAAGCGTCACATCGACGCGTGTTCCGGCGCGATCGTGGCGCAACTGGGCCACGGTCATCCGGCGATCCGCGACGCGATGCTCGCGCAGCTCGACAAGGTCGCGTTCGCGTACCGGACGCAGTTCGAGAACCAGCCCGCCGTGGATCTCGCGGAGAAGCTCGTCGGGCTCGCGGGCGGCCGCTTCGACCGCGTGTTCTTCTCGAGCGGCGGGTCGGAATCGGTCGAATCGGCCTTGAAGCTCGCGCGCCAGTATTGGGTATGCAGCGGTGCGCCCGAGCGCAGCGTGTTCATCGCGCGCCAGCCGTCCTATCACGGCTCGACGATGGGCGCGCTCGCGATGACGAGCTACACGCCGCTCACGCAGCCGTTCCAGCCGATGATCCAGCTCTATCCGAAGGTGGCTTCGCCGACGCAGTATCGCGTGCCGCCCGGCAAGAGCGCGGAGCAGCATGCGCTCGATTGCGCGGACGAACTCGACGCGGCGATTCGCGAAGTGGGCGCAGAACGGGTGGCCGCGTTCGTCGCGGAGCCGATCGGCGGCGCTAGCACGGGCGCCGAGGTGCCGCACGACGCGTATTTCGCGCGCATCCGCGAGATCTGCTCGCGCCACGGAATCCTGCTGATCCTCGACGAAGTGATGACGGGCATCGGCCGCACGGGGCGCTGGTTCGGGTTCCAGCACTGGGATGTCGAGGCCGACATCCTGTGCGTGGCGAAGGGGCTCGGCGCCGGCTACTACCCGACGTCGGCGATCGTGACGCGGGCCGAGCTGACCGACCCGATCCTCGCCTCGGGCGGGTTCCAGCACGGCTATACCTACGCAGGCAATCCGCTTGCGAGCGCGACGGCGCTGGCCGTGATCGACGTGATCGAACGCGAGGGGCTGGTCGAGCACGCAGCCGAGACGGGCGACTATCTGCGCGGCCTGCTCGACAGCCTGGCGACCCGGCACGACTTCATCGGCGACGTGCGCGGGCGCGGCTTTCTGCTCGCGCTCGAGTATGTCGCGGATCGCGACACGAAAACCCCGTTCGATCCGTCGCTCCGGTTCGGCGAGCAGGTGACGCGCGCCGCGCGCGAGCAGGGGGTGATCGTCTATCCGCGCAAATCGCTGATGGGGGAAACCGGCGACCACACGCTGATCGCGCCGCCGCTCATTACGACACGCGCGCAATGCGACGAGATCGTCGAAAAGCTCGACCTCGCGTTCCGGACGATCGGGCGATGACGGGGCGGCACATGGACAAACGCATGCAGCTCGCCGACGCGGTCGCGCCGATTCCGGACGGCGCGTCGATCATGGTCGGCGGTTTCGGCTCGCCGGGCACGCCGTTCTCGCTGCTCGCCGAGTTGCAGCGGCAGGGCAAGCGCGGCCTGACGATCATCAAGAACGACGCGAACCAGGACCACTACGGCGTGTCGCGACTGATCGAGGCCGGCGTCGTGAGCCGGCTGCTGACGACGCATCTCGGCCTGAGCGGCCCCGCGCGGCGCGCCTACCTGTCCGGCGCGCTGCAGGTCGAGTTCTTTTCGCAGGGGTTGTTCGCCGAACGCATCCGCTGCGCGGGCGTCGGTTTGCCCGGCGTCGTGACCGATATCGAGTTGCCGCCGGAACTCGGCGTGACGCGCGAGACGATTTCGGTCGACGGCCGGACGTTGTTTTTCGAGCGCGCGCTGCGGGCCGATTTCGCGCTGCTTCGCGCGGATCGTGCGGATGCCTGCGGGAATCTGCGCTATCGCGGCGCGGCGCGCAATTTCTCGCCGCTGATGGCGATGGCCGCGGATCGGGTGCTGGTCGAGGCGCGCGTCGTCGATGCGACGCCGCTCGCGTCCGACGACATCCATACGCCGGGCATCCACGTGCACGGCCTGATCCAGATCGACGGAGACACCGATGAATACCAGCCCATCCCGCGCTGACCCGCGCCACGTGATCGCATGCCGGGCCGCGCGCGAAGTGGCGCGCGGGCAATTGATCAATCTCGGCATCGGCCTGCCGACGCTGATTCCGGCGTATCTCGACGATCCGTCGGCCGCCTGGATCCACTCGGAGAACGGCATCGTCGGTGTCGGCGCGCTCGCGCGCGCGGCCGATCTCGACCGCGATCTGATCGACGCCGGCGGCGGTTACGTGTCGGTCGTGCCGGGCGGCGCGATCGTCGATAGCGCCGAGTCGTTCGGCATGATCCGGCGCGGGCTGGTCGACATCACGTTCCTGGGCGCGTTGCAGGTATCGGCGTACGGCGATCTCGCGAACTGGCTCGTGCCGGGCAGCCTCGTGGCCGGTATCGGCGGCGGCGCGGAACTCGCACAGAAGGCGCGGCGCGTGATCGTGACGATGCCGCACACCGACAAGAACGGCCGGCCGAAGATCGTCGAGCGATGCACGCTGCCGCTCACGGCCCGCCGCCGCGTCGAAATGATCGTGACCGAATACGCGGTGTTCCGGTGCGCGGCGCATGGGCTGACGCTGGTCGAGCGGCTCGGCGCGATGAGCGTCGCCGAGATCCGCAACCTGACCGACGCCGATTTCACCGTCGACAAGGAGGCCGCATGACAGGCACCGATCGCGAAGCATGGATCGTCGGTTATGCGCGCACGCCGATCGGGCGTGCGTTTCGCGGCGCGTTCAACGACACGACGTCGCCGACGCTGGCCGCGTATTCGCTGCGCGCCGCGGTGGCGCGCAGCGGTCTCGATCCCGAACGGATCGACGACGTGATGCTCGGCTGCGCATTGCCGGAAGGGTCGCAGTACTACAACATCGGTCGGCTCGCGGCGCTGGCGGCCGATCTGCCCGTCGGCGTACCGGGCATGACGCTCGACCGGCAATGCGCGTCGGGGCTGATGTCGGTCGCACTGGCGTCGGCGCGGGTCTCGGGCGGCGAAGCCGATGCGATTCTGGCTGGCGGCGTCGAATCGATCAGCCTCGTGCAGAACGCACACATGAATCGCCATCGCCAGCAGGACGAGCAGTTGCTCGCGCGGCACGCCGACGCCTACATGCCGATGGTCGAGACGGCCGACGTGGTCGCGAGCCGCTATCGCGTATCGCGTCGCGCGCAGGACGACTACGCGGCGCTCAGCCAGCGACGTGCCGCGCATGCGGCGCAAGCGGGGTGGCTGCGCGACGAAATCGTCGCGGTGGACGTGCGCAAGCTCGAGCGCGACAAGGCCGGCGGCGACAGCGTCGCACGCGAGCTGCGCGTGGGCGAAGACGAATGCGGGCGTCCGGGGACGACCGGCGACGCGCTGGCGGCGCTCGATACCGTGCGCGACGGCGGCACCGTGACGGCAGGCAATGCCTGCGCACTCGCGGACGGATCGGCCGCGTGCGCGGTCGTCTCCGGTGCAATGTTGCGCACGCTCGACACGCCGCCGCTCGGGCGCCTGGTCGCGTGCGCGGTGGCCGGCTGCCGGCCCGACGAGATGGGTGTCGGCCCCGTGCCCGCCGTGCGCAAGCTGCTTGCGCGCACGGGCCTGTCGACAGCCGATATCGGCCTGTGGGAACTCAACGAGGCCTTCGCGTCGCAGGTCGTGCATTGCGTCGACACGCTCGGATTGTCGTACGAGGTCGTCAACGTCAATGGCGGCAGCATCGCGCTGGGCCACCCGTACGGGATGACGGGCACGCGCATGGTCGGTCACGCGTTGCTCGAAGGCGCGCGACGCGGCGTGCGCCACGTCGTCGTCACGATGTGCATCGGCGGCGGGCAGGGGGCCGCCGCGCTGTTCGAGGTCGCGCGGCGCTAGCACCGTGCGATGCCACGTCGAACGCATCGCCGCGTTCGATTCACGATCAAGATCCTGGAGACTGAAGATGACTTTGCTGCAACGAATGACGATGATCGCCTGCGCGGCGTTCATCGGCGCCGCGAGCGTCGCGGCGCACGCCGACGATCTCGACAAGGTCCGGCAGACCGGCAACCTGACGTTCGCGCTGACCGGCAAGTATCCGCCGTTCAGTTTCATCGACGAGTCGGGCAAGCTGACCGGCTTCGACGTCGATATCGGCACCCGCGTCGCGGGCAGGCTCGGGGCGAAACCCGTGCCGATCATGACGGCATGGGACGGCATCGTCGGCGGGCTGCTGGCCGGCAAGTACGATGCCGTGATCGGCAGCCTCGCGATTACCGACGAGCGCCTGAAGGCCGTGGATTTTACGCAGTCCTACTATCGTTCGGGAGCACAGCTGTTCGTGCCGAAGGGCAGCAGCGTGCAGGACATCGCGCAGCTGAAGGGCAAGGTGGTCGGCGTCACGCTCGGGGAAACCTACGAGGCGTGGTTGCGCAAGAATCGGCCCGACGTGCAGGTGAAAACCTACAAGGGGCTGCCCGACATCCTGATCGACATGCAGAACCGCCGCATCGAGGGATTCGTCACGGACCGTATCGCAGGCATCCTGACGATCCGCGACAAGCACGTCGACGCGAGGCCGGCCGGGCCGCTGCTGTATCCGGAGAAGATGGGGATCGCGGTGCGCAAGGACAGCCCGAAACTGCGCGACGCGATCAACGCAGCACTCGAAACGATGCTCAAGGACGGCGAGTACGGCACGATCAGCAAGCAGTGGCTCGGCGAGGACGTGCGCTGATCGCCGGCCGCGATTTCGCGTCTGTCCCTGCTTTTCGCCGCACCGGGTGCGGTGCTGACGACGGTCAACACACACCCGGTCAATGGGTTTATCCTGCTTCGCATGCGTCTGGCGCCTCGAGCGTGCGGGCGCGCATCCGGGCGCGGCGGCGCCGGTCGCACCTTGCCCGCCGCGCACCGGCGCGACACCGCGCGCCGCACTTTCGCGCGGAACCCGGAAAAGGAGAGACGGCCATGGCGCTCGACCAACAACAACGGCAGACGCTGAAACAGCGGCTGAACGAGAGCGAGCAGGCGCTGCGTGCGGACATCCGCACGAGCGAGGACCAGCGCGCGGCCGAATCCTACGCGGACCTTGCCGGCGCGGCGCCGGACGAGGGCGACGAGGCCAACGCCGATCTGTTCGTCGACGTCGATCATGCGTTGATCGGCATGAAGCTCACCGAACTGCGCGCGGTCGGCCGCGCGCAACAGCGCATGCGCGACGGCAGCTACGGCGAATGCATCGATTGCGATGCGTCGGTCGGCTACGAGCGGCTGCTCGCGCGCCCGACCGCCGAACGCTGCACGCATTGCCAGTCGATCTACGAGCGACGATACGCGACGACACCACGCGCATCGCTCTGACGTCGCGGCCGCGATCGCACTGCACGCCATGCTCGGCCAGCGTAGGATGACGAACGGGCGCCCGGCGGCGTCGACATGCGGCGCCGGGCGGGCAGACGCTGTCGCGCATGCGCGCGGCGCCATCCACGTGGAAGGGAGCCACGCCGATCATGCCGATCCACAATGCCGAGTGTGCGGCCGTGTTCGCCGAGATCGCCGACATGCTCGAAATCCAGGGCGCCAATCCGTTTCGCGTGCGCGCCTATCGCAATGCAGCACGCACGATCGCCGACTACGGGCGCGATATCCCGACGATGGTCGCGAACGGCGACGATCTCGGGAAGATTCCGTCGATCGGGCCCGATCTCGCATCGAAGCTGCGCGAGATCGCCGCGACCGGCACCTGCGAACTGCAGCAAACGCTGCGCCATGCGCTGCCGGGCGCGATCGTCGAGCTGCTCGACGTGCCGGGGCTCGGCGCGAAACGCGTGAAGGCGCTGCATGACGCGCTGCACGTCGATTCGCTCGAACAGCTTCGCGCCGAAGCGAAGAACGGGCATGTGAGAGAACTGCCGGGCTTCGGCGCGAAAACCGAAGCGCATCTGCTCGAAGCGATCGACGACCGCCTGCAGCGCAAGCCGCAACGCTTCCTGTTGCCGGATGCCGCGCAATCGCTGCTGCCGTTGCTCGAACGGTTGAGTGCGGTCGCCGGTGTCGGCAAGGCCGTGCCGGCCGGCAGTTTCCGCCGCCGCCGCGAGACGGTCGGCGATCTCGACATTCTCGTCACCGCCCGCGATCCGGTTGCGGTCGCCGATGCGTTCGTCGGCTACGGCAAGGTGGCGCGCGTGCTCGCACACGGCCAGACGAAATCGAGCATCGTGCTCGACAGCGGGTTGCAGGTCGACCTGCGCGTGGTCGACGCCGACGCGTTCGGCGCGGCGCTCGTCTACTTCACCGGATCGAAGGCGCACAACATTGCGCTGCGCCGGATCGCGCAGGCGGGCGGCCTGAAGATCAACGAATACGGCGTGTTTCGCGGCGACGAGCGGATTGCCGGCGAGACGGAGGCATCGGTCTACGGCGCAATCGGGTTGCACGAGGTGCCGCCCGAATTGCGCGAGGATCGCGGCGAGATCGATGCGTCGCGCGCCGGCACGCTGCCGGCGCTGGTCGAGCGCAAGCATCTGCACGGCGACCTGCATGCGCACACCGATGCATCGGCCGGCCGCGACAGCCTGCGCGTGATGGCCGACGCCGCGCGCGCACGCGGGCTCGCGTATCTGGCCGTCACCGATCGCGCACCGCATGCGGGCGGCGGCCGAAACGCGTTCGACTGGCTCGCGCGGCAGCTCGACGAGATCGATCGCATCAATGCGTCGTTCGACGATTTCGTGTTGCTCAAGGGGGTGGAGGCCGGCATTCGCGAGGATGGCAGCCTCGATGTGCCCGACGCGATGCTCGGCCGGCTGGATCTCGTGATCGGCGCGGTACGCGACGGTTTCGACCTGCCGCGCGAGGCGCAGACCGATCGCATGCTGCGTGCGATGGACCATCCGCATTTCACGATTCTCGCGCACCCGACCGGTCGTGTGCTCGGCGAGCGCGACGCCTGCGAGCTCGACGTGCCGCGCGTGATCGCGCAGGCGGCAGCGCGCGGCTGCTTCGTCGAACTCGATGCGCAGCCGCGGCGGCTCGACCTGCCGGACATCTGGTGCCGCGAAGCCGCGAAGGCCGGCGTGGCGGTGGCGATCGGCTCGGATGCGGGCAACACGGACGAACTCGACAACCTCGCGTATGGCATCGATCAGGCGCGCCGCGGCTGGCTTACGCGGCCGGACGTGCTGAACACGCGCACCCTCGCGCAACTGCGGCCGCTGCTGGCGCGCACGATGGGCGCGGGCGGCACGTCGAAGCGGAGCCGGCCGAAGGGCGCGTGAAGGCGGCGTGCCCGCCTGCACGCACGCGCGCCCGGCGTCACGCCAGCGCGTCGGCGGCCGGCACGTAAGGCAGGCCGAGCGCCTGCGCGACCGCTTCGTACGTGATGTGCCCGTCGCAGACGTTCAGGCCCGCGCGCAGATGCGGATCGTCGGTCATCGCACGCTTCCAGCCCTTGTCGGCAATGGCGAGCGCAGCCCCGAGCGTCGCGTTGTTCAGCGCGAAGGTCGACGTGCGCGCAACCGCGCCGGGCATGTTCGCGACGCAGTAATGCACGACGCCGTCGACGACGTAAGTCGGCTCCGCGTGCGTCGTCGCATGCGATGTCTCGAAGCATCCGCCCTGGTCGATCGCGACGTCGACGACGACGGCGCCCGTGCGCATCGTCGCGATCATGTCGCGCGTGACGAGCCGCGGCGCCGACGCGCCCGGCACGAGCACGGCGCCGATCACGACGTCGGCGTCGCGCACGGCTTCGTCGATCGTATGCGCATTCGAGCAGACGGTCGTGATCCGGTTGGCGAACACCAGGTCGAGCTGGCGCAGCCGTCCGACGTTGGTGTCGAGCACGGTGACGCGCGCGCCGAGGCCGACCGCCATCTGCAGCGCGCCGGTGCCGACGACGCCCGCGCCGAGCACGACGACATGCGCGGCCGGCACGCCGGGCACGCCGGCCATCAGCAGGCCGCGGCCGCCGCGCGGGCTTTCGAGGTGGGTCGCCGCGACCTGGATCGACATGCGCCCCGCGACCTCGCTCATCGGCGCGAGCAGCGGCAGGCCGCCGCCGGGCCCCGTGACGGTTTCGTAGGCGATGCAGACGGCGCCGGATTTCACGAGCGCGGCCGCCTGTTCGGGATCGGGCGCGAGATGCAGGTACGTGTAGAGAATCTGGCCGCGCCGCAGCATCGCGCATTCGGCCGGTTGCGGCTCCTTGACCTTGATGATCATGTCGGCGCGCGCGAAGATTTCGTCCGCGCCGTCGCACAGCGATGCGCCTGCGGCCGTGTAGTCGTCGTCGAGCAGGCCGATCGCCATGCCCGCGCCGCGCTGCACGAGCACGGCGTGGCCGTGCCGCGTGAGCTCGTGCGCGCCGGCCGGCGTGAGGCCGACGCGGTATTCGTGGTTCTTGATCTCTTTCGGCACACCGATCAGCATGAGTCGCCTCCATGGCCTTCGTCATTGTTGTCGCGCAGGTGCGCCGTACGGCGAACGATGCACGTGCGGCCGGATGCGCAAGGGGCATGCAGACCGCAGTACTGGAATAACAGGGTAGTAGCGCGTGGAGGGAAGTCAAGCGCACGGCCGGTACGGCGATCCCCGCGCACTGCGCCGCAGCACGCGCAGCGGCGGGTTGCGACCGGACGTCGCAATGCAGCACCCGTCGGGTTTCGGTATCGTCATGCGTGTCGCGGGCCGAGGCCGCGTGCCGGAACCCTTCCGGCAACACAACGAGATAACGAGACGAGGACACAGACCGACATGACCGGTGCGTATTTCAGCGTGCCGACGCTTTGCGCGATTGCGCTCGTTCACGTCTACTGGGCGTTGGGCGGGCGGCTGGGCAAGCGTGCGGCGATTCCGGAACAGGATGGCGTGCCGCTGTTGCGGCCGACTGCCGTCGGCACGCTTGCCGTCGCCGTGGCGTTGCTGGCCGGTGCGTGCGTGGTCGCCGCGCGGGCCGGCTGGTTCGGGCGGAACCCGTATCCCTGCACGATCGCGTTCGCGGTCGTTGCGCTCGCATTGATCTTCGCGGTGCGGGCCGTCGGCGATTTCCGTTACGTCGGTTTCTTCAAGCGGATTCGCGGCTCGCGTTTCGCGCGAATGGACACGCTGTATTACTCGCCGCTTTGCGCGGCTTTGTCGCTGTCGCTCGCGTCGATGTTCTGGCCATGGTGAGCGGCGCGCGGCCCTGGTCATTCGTGTAGGGCATTCGGCCGGCACCGCGCCGGCCGGTCATCCACCATCTCCGTCGAAACCATCCTTGCGCATTCCGCGCCCCGGATTTTTCAATTGTTGCGATTTTCGATGCATTGAATTGCATTGAACCCCTTCGAAATGGAACCGGTTCCATTTATAATTCACGGTACCCGTCGCCGGACCCGAAAGAGGGTCGTGCACGTTGCGCTTGCCGTCGGCAAACGTGGCGTCTAAGTTGAATCAGGGTCATGGCGATGGTGGGCAGATGCAGGCCGGATGGCATGCATTTGTCTGAAGATAAGACCCGAAGAGAGGTTGATCCGCGCAGCGCCGCCGGAGCCGGCGCGCCCGCGGCTGCATGAAGGCATCGCCGCGCGTCGCGCGGGCAGGTGCCCGAATCGAGGTTGCTCGCAGCACCCGAAAGAACAGGACGGCCGGCCGCATGCGGCATGGCCGCCGTGCCGGGCGCACCGCATGCGGAATGCGCGCGCCCGGACCACGATCCCCAACGATCAACACCCGACCATGTCCACGCCACCTGACAAACCCAACTCGCGCCGCCGTTTCCTGCGCACGTCGGTCGCGCTCGTGCCGATCGCGTCGGTCGCCGGCTGCGACCTGCGCTCGTCGTCGCCGTCCGCGACGACGGCCGGCAACGCGCCCGCCGCATCGGCCAACGCCGAACGCGCCCCGTACAAACCGACCTTCTTCGATGCGAAGGAGTGGGCATTCGTCCAGGCCGCCGTCGACCGGTTGATTCCCGCCGACGCCGAAGGCCCCGGCGCACTCGAATCGGGCGTGCCCGAATTCATCGATCGCCAGATGGAGACGCCTTACGCGCACGGCGCGACGTGGTACATGCAGGGGCCGTTCCAGCAGGGCGTGCCCGAACTCAGCTACCAGCTGAAGCTCGTGCCGCGCGACATCTACCGGCTCGGCATCGCGGCCGTGAACCGCTATTGCGAAAAGACGCACGGCAAGGCGTTCGCGGATCTCGACGCGCCGACCCGCGACACCGTGCTCGGCGCGCTGGAGAAAGGCGGCGCGCCGATCGACGACGTGCCGCCCGGCGTGTTTTTCGGCCAGTTGCTGCAGAACACGCGCGAAGGGTACTTCTGCGATCCGGTGCACGGCGGCAATCAGGACATGGCCGCGTGGAAGATGATCGGCTTTCCGGGCGCGCGCGCGGACTTCATGGATTTCGTCAACCAGAACGGCAAGCCGTATCCGTACGGCCCCGTTTCGATCAACGGGGAGCGCAGCTGATGGCCGCAGAGAAAAAGCCGCATGTCGATGCGGTGATCGTCGGCTTCGGCTGGACCGGCGCGATTCTCGCGAAGGAACTGACCGAAGCGGGATTGAAGGTCGTCGCGCTCGAGCGCGGCGAATATCGCGACACCTATCCGGACGGCGCGTATCCGAACACGATCGACGAGCTGACCTACAACATCCGCAAGAAGCTGTTCCTCGATCTGTCGAAGACGACCGTGTCGATCCGCCACGGCGTGCAGGACACCGCGCTGCCGTACCGGCAGCTCGCGGCGTTCCTGCCGGGCGAAGGCGTCGGCGGCGCGGGGCTGCACTGGTCGGGCGTGCATTTCCGGATCACGCCGGAAGAGCTGCGCCTGCGCAGCCACTATGAAGAGCGTTACGGCAAGAAGTTCATCCCCGCGGGGATGACGATCCAGGACACCGGCGTCACCTACGACGAGCTCGAGCCGCATTTCGATTTCGCGGAGAAGGTGTTCGGCACGTCGGGGCAGGCGTACAAGGTCGGCGGCAAGGTGGTCGGCGACGGCAACGTGTTCGAGGCGAACCGCAGCGACAATTTCCCGTTGCCCGCGCAGCTCAACACCTATTCGGCGCAGCGTTTCTTCGACGCCGCGCAGTCGCTCGGGCTGCATCCGTACCGGCTGCCGTCGGCGAACACGTCGGGCCCGTATACGAACCCGTACGGCGTGCAGATGGGCCCGTGCAACTTCTGCGGCTACTGCAGCGGCTACGCGTGCTACATGTACTCGAAGGCATCGCCGAACCTGAACATCCTGCCCGCGCTGAAGCAGACGCCGAATTTCGAGCTGCGCTCGAAGTGCCACGTGCTGCGCGTCGACCTCGACGACACGAAAAAGCGCGCGACGGGCGTGACCTACGTCGACCCGGCCGGCCGTGAAGTGCACCAGCCGGCCGATCTCGTGATCGTGGCCGCGTTCCAGTATCACAACGTGCACCTGCTGCTGCTGTCGGGCATCGGCAAGCCGTACGACCCGATCACCGGCGAAGGCGTCGTGGGCCGCAATTTCGCGTACCAGAACCTGTCGACGATCAAGGCGTTCTTCGACAAGGACACGTTCACGAACCCGTTCATCGGCGCGGGCGGCAACGGCGTCGCGGTGGACGATTTCAACGCGGACAACTTCGATCACGGCCCGCTCGGCTTCGTCGGCGGCTCGCCGCTGTGGGTGAACCAGGCCGGCGTGAAGCCGATCAGCGGCATCGCGACGCCGCCCGGCACGCCTCAGTGGGGCTCGGCGTGGAAGAAGGCCGTGAAGGACAACTACGCGCACACGATTTCGATGGACGCGCACGGCACGAACATGTCGTACCGCGACGTGTATCTCGACCTCGATCCGACCTATCGCGATTCGTACGGCCAGCCGCTGTTGCGGATGACCTTCGACTGGAAGGACAACGACATCAAGATGGCGCAGTACGTGACCGGGCAGATGAAGAAGATCGCGGAGGCGATGGGCCCGAAGGCGATCGGCGTGTCGACGCGCGAGTTCGGCAAGCACTTCGATTCGCGCGCGTACCAGACGACCCACCTCGTCGGCGGCGCGGTGATGGGCACCGATCCGAAGACGAGCGTGCTGAACCGCTACCTGCAGTGCTGGGACGTGCACAACGTGTTCGTGATGGGCGCCTCGGCGCTGCCGCAGGGCATCGGCTACAACCCGACCGGGATCATCGCGGCGCTGGCCTACTGGTCAGCACGTGCGATCCGCGAGCAATACCTGAAAAATCCCGCCCCGCTGGTGACCGTATGAAGAGGACGATGAACCACAACGCGGCGCGCAGTGTGTCGCGCGCGCTGGCGGCCGGTGCGGCATGGGCCGTGCTCGGCTTCGCGGGCGGTGCGGCTTTCGCGCAACCGGCGCCGGCGCCCGCGGCGGCTTCCGGGGCGGCGGCAGCACCCGCGGCCCAGTCTGCCGACGCGAGCCTCGTCAAGCGCGGCGAATACCTCGCCCGCGCGGGTGACTGCATCGCGTGCCACACCGCGAGCGGTGGCAAGCCGTTCGCGGGCGGGCTGAAGTTCGACACGCCGATCGGCGGCATCTATTCGACGAACATCACGCCGGACCGGAAAACCGGTATCGGCGACTGGACGGCCGAGGACTTCACCCGCGCGGTGCGTGAAGGCGTGCGCAAGAACGGCGACACGATGTATCCGGCCATGCCGTTCCCGTCCTACGCGCGCCTCACCGACGACGACATGAAGGCGCTTTATGCGTACTTCATGCACGGCGTCGCGCCCGTCGAGCACGAGAACCGTTCGGTCGACATCGTGTGGCCGCTGTCGATGCGCTGGCCGCTCGGCATCTGGCGCAAGATGTTCGCGCCGACGCCAAAGCCGTTCGATGCGGCGCCGTACACCGACCCGGTGGTCGCGCGCGGCGCGTATCTCGTGCAGGGGCTCGGCCACTGCGGCGCGTGTCACACGCCGCGCGCGCCGACGATGCAGGAGCGCGGGTTGACCGACGCGGACGGCCCGGACTTCCTGGCCGGCGGCGCGGCGATCGACGGCTGGGTGCCGACGAGCCTGCGCGGCGAGCCGCGCACGGGGATCGGCACGTGGACGGAAACCGAGATCGTGCAGTTCCTGAAGACGGGCCGCACGCTGCGCACGGCTGCATTCGGCGGGATGACGGACGTGGTCGGCCACAGCATGCAGCACATGACCGACGACGACCTGAACGCGATCGCGCGCTACCTGAAGACGCTGCCGCCGCGCGTGCAGGGCGAGCAGCCGCACGTGTACGACGCGGCCGCTGCGAAGGCGCTGCAGACGGGCGACGCGAGCAAGCCGGGCGCGGCCGTCTATCGCGACAACTGCATGGCGTGCCACCGCAGCGACGGCCACGGCTACACGCGCGTGTTCCCGGCGCTCGCCGGCAACCCGGTGGTGCAGGGCGGCGATCCGACGTCGCTGATCCACGTCGTGCTGGAAGGCAGTGCGCTGCAGGGCACGCGCACCGCGCCGTCGACCTTCACGATGCCGCCGTTCGGCTGGCGCCTGTCGGACCAGGAAGTCGCGGACGTGTCGAACTTCGTGCGCACGAGCTGGGGCAACACGGGCGAGCCGGTGACGGCCGCGCAGGTCGCGAAGGTGCGCAAGAGCGTGCCGTCGACCCGGCCTGAACCGCCGCCGGGCGCGCGGTTCCCGCAGGCGTCGCGCTGATGCGGCGGCGGGGCGTTCCAGCCCCGCCGGTTCGATCGCCGTTTCAAGGCGCCGGCCGAGCCGTGCCGCGCCTTCCGGATCGCCGGGGTTGCACCCCGCAAAGGCGCGCCGACACGTGAAATTTTCGCGGCGGCGCGCCATTCTTCCGCCCCATCCCGTATCCTTCCATTCTTGAACCTTACTAAATAGTTACAAGAACTTGGGAGGGGGGATGCCTCATGACGTCAGCCTGATTGCGTTGCTCGCGGCCGGTTTCGGTCTCGCGATGATCTTCGGTTACCTCGCGTCGCTGCTCAAAATGCCGCCGCTCGTCGGCTATCTGCTTGCCGGGATCGTGATCGGCCCCGGCACGCCCGGTTTCGTCGGCGATCTGTCGCTCGCGCAGCAGCTCGCCGAAGTCGGCGTGATGCTGCTGATGTTCGGCGTCGGCCTGCATTTCTCGCTCGGCGACCTGCTCGCGGTGCGCAAGATCGCGCTGCCGGGCGCCGTCGTGCAGATTACGGTGGCGACACTGCTAGGCGGCGGGCTCGCGCTCACATGGGGCTGGAGCCTCGGGGCGGCGCTCGTGTTCGGGCTCGCGCTGTCGGTCGCGAGTACGGTCGTGCTGCTGCGGGCGCTTGAAGGGCGCGGGCTCGTCGAAACGGTCAACGGGCGCATCGCGGTCGGCTGGCTCGTCGTCGAGGATCTCGTGATGGTGCTCGTGCTCGTGCTGCTGCCGCCCGTCGCCGGGTTGCTCGGCGGCACGCCGCCCGGCGACGTGCATGCGGCCGGCGGCAGCGTCTGGGGCACGCTCGGCGTCACGATGCTGAAGGTCGCGGCGTTCATCGCGCTGATGCTGGTGGTCGGCAAGCGCGTGTTTCCGCGCATTCTGTGGCTCGTCGCGCGCACCGGCTCGCGCGAGCTGTTCACGCTGTGCATGATCGCGGCCGCGGTCGGCATCGCGTTCGGCGCGGCGAAGCTGTTCGACGTGTCGTTCGCGCTCGGCGCGTTCTTCGCCGGGATGATGATGCGCGAGTCGGAATTCAGCCGCCGCGCGGCCGACGAGACCCTGCCGCTGCGCGACGCGTTCTCGGTGCTGTTCTTCATCTCGGTCGGGATGCTGTTCGATCCGAAGGTGCTGCTCGACGAGCCGCTGCACGTGATCGAGGTCGCGGCGATCGTGCTGGTCGGCAAGACGCTCGCGGCGGTTGCGCTCGTGATCGCGTTCCGCTACCCGCTGAACACCGCGCTGACGGTCGGCGCGGGCCTCGCGCAGATCGGCGAGTTCTCGTTCATCCTCGCGGGGCTCGGCCGCGCGCTCGGGCTGTTGTCGGCCGAGGGGCAAAGCCTGATCCTCGCGGTCGCGCTCATTTCCATCGCGATGAACACGCTGCTGTTCGCGATGATCGACCCGGCGCTCGCGTGGATCCGCAAGCATTCGGCGTTCGCGCGCAAGCTCGAGGCGCGCGACGATCCGCTCGCCGCGCTGCCGATGTCGACGCCGCAAACGCATTTGACCGGGCAGGTCGTGATCGTCGGCTACGGCAAGGTCGGCACGCGGATCGCGCATGCGCTGGACGAGCGCGGGATCGCGTACGTCGTCGTCGAGCAGAACCGCGAGCTCGTCGAGAAGCTGCGCGCGGACGGCATCGCGGCCGTGTCGGGCGACGCGATCGAGCCGATCGTGCTGGTGCAGGCGCATATTGCGCGCGCCGGGATGCTGGTCGTCACGCTGCCCGACGTGTTCGACGTGCGGCAGATCGTCGAGATCTCGCGCACGCTCAACCCGACGCTCGAGGTCGTGCTCTGCACGAACAGCGGCGACGAAGCCGCGCTGCTGTCGAGCGAAGGCATCGGCACCGTGTTCATGGGCGAGACCGAACTCGCGCGCGGGATGACCGAGCACGTGCTCGGCAGGATGGTGAAGCCGGTCGCGGCTGCGCATTGACGATGCGCGGCATCGCGCCGCGCAGCGGCCGGGGCGGCGAGGGTGTCGTCGTACCGGCCGCCCGACGAACGGCCGCCCCTCGTTCAATAAAACGTTTCGAGCGTCAGTTCCTGCGCCATCACGCGATTGCCGGCCAGCAGGCCGCCGTCGACCGGCAGCGCAACGCCGGTGATGATCCGCGCGGCCGGCGAGCACAGGAACAGCGCGGCCTGCGCGACGTCGTCCGGTGTCGCGAAATCGTCGAGCGGATACCACTTCCTCAATTGTTCGAACACCTGCGGGTTGCGCTGCACGCGCGCTTCCCACGCGGGTGTCTTCACCGTGCCCGGCAGCACGATGTTCGCGCGCACGCCGTCGCGGCCGTATTCGATCGCGAGCGATTTCGTGTAGCTGATCAGCCCGGCCTTCGCCGCGCTGTACACCGGATGCCCGAGCGCGTGCACGCCGTTCACCGACCCGATGATCGCGATCGCGCCGCGCCGGCGCGCGCGCATGCCGGCCAGCACGGCTTCGACGCTCACGTAGGTGGTCGTCAGGTTCGCATCGAGATCCGTGCGCCAGGTGGCGGGCGTCGTGTCGCGCAGCGTGGTCGACGCGGCCGTGCCCGCGTTCGCGACGAGCACGTCGACTTCCGGATGCGCTTCGAGCATCGAGCGCAATCGCTCCGCGTCGGTCAGGTCGTCGACGACCGGCGTCGCGCGCGCGTCGGCGAGCGTATCGATGAAATGGTCGAGCGCCGCGCGGTCGCGATCGAGCGCGAGCACGCGATCGCCGGCCGCGAGGAAGGTGCGGCACAGCGCCTGGCCGATGCCGCCGGCGGCGCCCGTCACGAGAGTGGTGCGTGTCATGTCGGTTCCTTCTTGTGCAGGCTCACAGGCCGAGCGCGGCGCGCGCCTGCTTCTCGTTGTCGCGCGTGATCAGCGTGCCGGACGTCAGCACGAGCGGCGGCGGCGCCTGGTTCTTCGTGATCCAGTCATACATGTTGAGGCTTGTCTGGTAGCCGTGCTGGCGCGGGTTCAGCAGGATCGAGCCGTAGAAGCCCGTCGGCTTCGGCTTTGCGAATTCGTTGAGCGCGACCTGGCTGCCGTTGATGCCGACTGCGACCATCGCGTCCGCGCCGATGCCGCGGCCTTCGGCGGCGCGCACCGCGCCGACCGTCGTATCGTCGTTCGAGCCGAACGCCACCCAGCGCTTGAAGTTCGCATGCTTGGTGAGTGCGATGTTCGCCGCGTTGAACGCGCCTTCGGTGTCGGCCGTCATCTCGGGCGCGTCGATCACGTTCGCGGCCGGGAAGCCGGCGGCCTTGAGCGCGTCGACCGCGCCGGTGGTGCGCTCGCGTGCGGTCGGCAACTGGTCGTACGCGAGCCGGATGATGCCGACCTCGGCCGGATTCCAGCCGCGCCGCTTCGTCTCGTCAGCGATCGCCTGGCCGACCTGCTGGCCGATCTTGTACGCGGAGATGCCCATGTGCGGCACGCCGCTGAGCGGCGCGCCGTGGCCGTCGACGAGCTGGTCGTCGACCGACATCAGCTTGATTCCCGCGCGCTTCGCTTTCGCGGCGATGCCGGGGCCGAGCTTCACGTCGGGCGCGCAGATGATCACGCCTTGCGCCTTCTGCGCGGCGAGGCTGTCGAGCGCAGTCGACACCTTCTCGCCGCTCGGCGCGGCAATCTTGATCAGCGTGAAGTGCTTTTCCTTCGCCGCCTGGTCGGCGAAGCGCCATTCGTCCTGGAACCACGGATCGTCCGGCTGTTTGACGAGGAAGCCGATTTTCACGTCGGTGGCATCGGCGGCACGGGCCGGGGCGCCGCCGAGCAGCGTGACGCTCGCGGTGGCCAGTACGAGCGTTTTCCAGTGGAATCGCATGCGTCTCTCTCCGTTGTTGTAGTCGGGCGCGCGGGCAAGGCCGCCTGCGACGCGCAAAAATTGTAGGAGGGCGCAGCGGGAACGCTCAAATAATGCGTGACGTTCCTAGAAAGTGGGATGAAAGCGTGGCGGCGATGATGAAAGGCGGGCGGCATCCTGTGCCGCCCGCGCGGCGGCTTCAGCCTGCCACCGCCTTCGCGTGTGCGGCCGTGCCGGACTGAGCGGCCGTTTTCACCGGCGTGGCGGTTTTCTGTGCGGCGGCCGTTTTCGGTTGAGCGGCCGCTTTCGGCGCCGTGACCGTCTTTTGCGGCGCGGGCTTGGCCGGTGTGCTGGTTGCGGGCTCGACCGGCGCATCGGGCGGCACGCCGAGCAGTTGCAGCGAACCGCTCGTGACCGATGCGAACACCGGGCCGGCCACCGTGCCGCCGTAGTAGCCCTTGCCGCGCGGCTCGTCGATCATCACAGCGACGATCAGGCGCGGGTTGCTCATCGGCGCCATTCCCGCGAACAGCGCGCGGTACTTGCCCTTTGCATAGGTCGCGCCGACCTGCTTGCGCGCGGTGCCCGTCTTGCCGCCGATCCGGTAGCCGTCGACGCGCGCGCGGCGCCCCGTGCCGCCTTCGCCGACCGCCATCTCGAGCATCGAGCGGATCGATGCGGCCGTTTGCGCCGACGTCACGCGGTGGCCGCGATGCGCGTCGATCGTCTGCTGGTCGGTGCCGTTCTTCAGCAGCGACACGGGGTGCAGCGTGCCGTCGCCCGCGTAGGCCGTGTAAGTCTGCGCGATCTGCAGCAGCGACATCGACAGGCCGTAGCCGTATGCCATCGTCGCCTGCTCGATCGGCCGCCAGCGCTTGTAGCCGCGCAGCCGGCCCGACGCGACGCCCGGGAACGTCAGTTCCGGCGCACGGCCGATCCCGTATTCCTGGTACTTGTTCCAGATCGTTTCGGCGGGCAGGTTCAGCGCGAGTTTCGCGAGCGCGACGTTGCTCGACTTCTGCAGCGCCTGCGAGACGGTCAGCGAGCCGTGGTTCGACGTGTCGTGGATCACGGCCGGGCCGATCTTGTAGGTGCCCGGCGACGTGTTGATGATCGTGTTCGGCGTGACCTTGCGCTCGTCGATCGACAGCGCGACGACGAGCGGCTTGATCGTCGAGCCGGGCTCGAACGTGTCGATCACCGCGCGGTTGCGCAACTGCTGGCCGGTGAGGCGCGCGCGGTCGTTCGGGTCGAAGGTCGGGTAGTTCGCGAGCGCGAGGATCTCGCCGTTCTGCGCGTCGAGCACGACGACGCTGCCGGCCACCGCGTTGTTCTCGACCACGGCCGCCTTGAGCTGGCTGAACGCGAGCTGCTGGATGCGGCGGTCGATCGTCAGCTCGATCGTCGCGCCATGCTGCGCGGGGACGAGCGGGCGCGTGTCCGACACGATGCGGCCGAGCCGGTCGCGGATCACCTCGCGCTGCCCGGCGGTGCCCAGCAGCCGCGCATTCGCCGCGAGCTCGACGCCTTCCTGGCCTTTGTCCTCGACGTTCGTGAAGCCGACCACGTGCGCGGCCGATTCGCCTTCCGGGTAGAAGCGCTTGGAATCGGCGATCTGCGTGATGCCGTCGATCGCGAGCTTGTCGAGCCGGCTCGCGGTGTCGGCGTCGACCTGCCGCTTGAGCAGCACGAACGTCTTGTCGTTGCCGAGCCGGCGCTTCACTTCGACGAGCGGCATGTCGAGCAGCTTCGAGATTTGCGGGTAGTCGGTATCGGCGACCTGTTTCGGGTTCGCCCAGATTTCATAGGTCGACAGGCTGACCGCGAGCATCGCGCCGTTGCGGTCGACGATGCGCCCGCGCATCGCGTCGAGCTCGATCGTGCGCTGGTAGCGCTTCTGGCCCTGGCCGACGTAGAAATCCTGGTTGGCGACCTGCACCCAGAAGGCGCGCGCGATCAGCGCGGCGAACGCGAGGAACACGACGATCACGACCAGTTTCGAGCGCCACATCGGCAGGCGCGACGCGAGCATCGGATTCTTGGTCGCGGCCGAGTACGGATCGGCAGGGTGGGTCTTTTTTTTCACGCTCATGCAATGGCCGGGTCGGGCCGCCGGACGGCGGCTGGTGAGTCTGAATAATGCGATTGTAATAAATGAGTAAACGCCGTGTGGGGAAAGTATGTTCCGGCCCCGAGAAAAAGCACGTGGCGGCCATTTGGCGATGCGCTGGAAAGGGGCGGGAAGTGCGGGGCGGAAGCGGAATTTCGCCACCGTCGCGGACGCGGGGCGACGTGTAATCGGCGGCGTATCGCTCCGGGCGCCCGGTATTCGATACCGGTCGATCGTGCCTGTTACCGGTGCGTGATCAATTGCCCGGACATGGGTTATTTTTTTAAAGCGGAAAATAAAAAACGCCCCAAAATGAGGCGCTCTTGATTCTGAATATCGAAATGAATTTCACTGAAACCGGATAAACCCGAAAACCGCAGACGATTCGCGTCGGGGTTTCTATCGGGCGACGGAAATGAATTCCCGGTATTCCGGCTCGGTGGTGCAACGATCGACGGCCTGCAGCCGCCACGCGCCGGGATGATCGCCGGCGAGCACCGCGGCGCCCTGTTCGCGTTGCGTCGCACCGAACGACAGCCCCTTCAGCTGGCAAACGGCATTCCCGCCGTCGGCCGCGCAGAGCGCCATCGCGCCCTCGACGTCGCGAACCTTGCCCCAGGTGGGGAGATCGATGCCCTGATGTGCCTCACGCGACCACAGTCCTTCGTCGGTATCCACCCACAGCACAGCGAAGGATTGCCGGGTTGCGGATTCGCTGCCATTAATCCGAATGGTGAGGCGCATTGGATCGTCTCCTAAAAAAATGACACATTCGACCGTTTTGACTTGAACAGTCTAGATAGACTGGTGTGAAACGCAAGTGATAATCCGCAATAAATCCGTATTGAGTCTATTGCGGTTTCAGATGAAACGACGTCTGACGATTCCCGGCCATTCCGGTGGCGCGCGCAAACGCAGGCAGCACCGGCGATTGCGGTGTCGGCGCGTGTGTTGCCGGGGTTCGAGACATGGGATGACCCGGCTCGGGCGCGCGTCGATCTGTCGCGTGCGACCGGCTGCGGAAAACAGGCCGGCCGATGCGACGCGACGCAGCCCGAACGCGGCCCGACCGGATGTTTCGCCGTTCTGACAGCGCG
Organism: Burkholderia stabilis; assembly: GCF_001742165.1. Lineage (NCBI taxonomy): Bacteria > Pseudomonadati > Pseudomonadota > Betaproteobacteria > Burkholderiales > Burkholderiaceae > Burkholderia > Burkholderia stabilis. The sequence goes on from NZ_CP016443.1 coordinate 402,054, forward strand.
GCCGGCACGACACACTCAGACAATCGCGCACAAATCGGCACACTTTCACGAAACTTTCGGGACAGACTTGCATTCGGTCGGGCCCCACACTGGGAGCTTCCCGATCCTGTGCCGCGGACGCCCGTCCTCGGCGGCTGCCGCCGCCTCGTGCCAGGGGCGCGATCGACGCGATCGCGGGCCGCACGCCCGATCGGGACTGCCGGGGCGCGCGTCAGCCCCGGCCCGGCCGGTGTGCCATGCGCAACCCGCAACCGCGGGCGTCGCGCCGCCCGGCCGACTCTTCGAAGGAGACTATCGTGCTGATCTGGAAAACCGCGTTGTCGCTCAACTGGCGGACGAGCCTCGTGTCGCCGGCCAGCGCACCGGTCGCGGCGGCGAACGTCGGGCGGCTGGTGCTGACCGGCGCGACCGGCTTCATCGGCAGCACCGTGCTGACGGCGCTCGTCAATGCCGGGCTGCTTGAACGCATCGTGTGTGTCGTGCGTGCGCAGAACCGCGGCCACGCCGTCGCGCGGCTGCGCGAAGCGGCGCTGCGCGCGGGGCTCGCGCCGTACTGGGCGTCGCGCCTGACCGAAGCGAACGTGATCGTCGGTGCGCTCGGCGACGTGTGGCAAGGCGCCGACGCGCCGCGCCTCGGCGGCGCGACGCACGTGATCCACTGCGCGGGTCATGCGTCGCCGGCCGACGGTGCGCATCTGCAGGCGGACATCGCCGATTCGGTGCGCTTCGCCGAACGCTTCACGCGGGCGCCGCGCCTGCAGCGCTTCGTGTACGTCGGCACGGCCTACGCGCATGCGGGCCGCGGCGGAATCGTGCACGAAGAGGCGGCGGGAGACGCGGCGGCCGATGTCGCGCAAGACGGCGAAGGCCTGCCGGGCGCGGTGCTCGCGGCCGACTACCTGCACGCGAAGGCGGAAACGGAGCAGCGCCTGCGTGCGCTCGGGCTGCCGCTCGTGGTCGTGCGGCCGTCGCACGTCGTCGGTCACACGGTGCTCGGTACGCGGCCCGCGCCGAATTCGTTCTGGATGTTCCGTCTTGCGCATGCGGCGCGCCGCTTCACCGCCCGGCCGATGACGCGCATCGACATCGTGTCGGTGGACGACGTGGCGCGCGCGACGATGCTGCTGGCCGTCAAGCCGACGCTTGCACACGATCTCTATCACGTGTCGGCCGGCGATGAAGCGCCGCAGGTCGCGCAGATCGTGCGTGCGATGGACGAGGCAGCGGGAATGACGGGGGCGCCGCGCTACGCGGCGTGCGCGCCGGCCGAGTTGCCGCTGGTGGTGCGCGACGTGCTCGGGCGGCCCGATCCGGCGCTCGAACGCGTGATCGGCCGGGCGCTGCAGCGCTGTGCGGAATTCGCGACGGTCGATCGCGTGTTCGACAACAGCCGCGTGCGCGACGAAATCGATTTCGAGCCGTTGCCGTTCATCGATTACGTCGAGGAGTGCATGCGTACCTCGCGCGGCGTTGCCGTGACCGAGCTGATGCGCGGCGCGGTGCACTGACCGCCTGCGATGGTCCGGCGCCCGTTCCCGCGACTGGCGGGAACGGGCGCCGTCATCACGCGTTGCCGCCGAGTTCGATGAGCCGGTCGAGTGCGCGGTAGATGTCTTCGAGGCCGTCCTGGCCGAACCGCGACTCGAGCTGCCGGTACTGCTCGTCGATGCGCGGACCGATTTCCGTGACGAGTTTCTTGCTCTGCGGCGTCAGGCTGACCAGCAGCCGGCGCTGATCCTCCTGCGCGCGCGTGCGCGTGATCAGCCCGTCGCGTTCCATGCGTTCCAGCACGCCCGTGAGGCTCGGGCTCAAAATGCAGCAGCGCCGCGCGATCTGTCCCGCTTCGAGCGCATGCGCCGGTTCGCCGTCGAGCACGCGGATGATCCGCCATTGCTGTTCGGTCAACGCGAATTCCTTGAGAATGGGGCGAAACAGCCCCATCAGCGTTTCGCGGGCCTCGAGCAGCAGCATGGCCAGGTTGCGATGGTCGAGCGTACGGTTCATCGGGGTGGGTAGTGGACGGGGGACGCATCAATCTTAACAGCCGCCGTTGATGAATTTCGCATATCAGGGTAATCGAGGTTGCCAGCGCCCGATTGTTTACTTAAGATATTAACTATTGACGATGCGCCGCGACGCGCGGCAGGGGAATGACGCATGGAGCTGTCTTGCACGACCGCCGCGGCGCCGCCGTTGCCGGTCGCCATCGGTACCGTCTACGGTGCGCTGCTCAACGAGCGCGCGGCGCTCGACGCGCTCGGCGATGCCGTGAACGCGCCGCCTTACGGCCGCCCGCCGCAGGCGCCGATCCTTTACATCAAGCCGGCCAACACGCATGCGGCCGACGGCGCGGCGGTGGTCGTGCCGGCCGGCGTCGACGCGCTGGAGATCGGCGCGTCGGTGGCCGTCGTGTTCGCCCGGCGCGCCACGCGCGTGCCGGCCGCGCAGGCGCTCGACTACGTGCACGGCTTCACGCTCGCGAGCGATGTGTCGGTACCGCATCCCGATTACTACCGTCCGGCCGTGCGCTTCAAGTGCCGCGACGGCTTCTGCCCGCTGGGGCCCGCCATCGTGCCGGCCGCCGCGCTCGCCGATGTCGACACGATCGGCCTGACCGTGCGGATCGACGGGGAAGTCGCGGTATCGGCGTCGACCGCCACGCTGATTCGCCCCGTGCGCGAACTGATCGCCGACGTGACGGCGTTCATGTCGTTCGACGCGGGTGACGTGCTGCTGCTCGGCGTCGCGGGCGGCGCACCGCGCGCCCGGGCGGGCAGCACGATCGAGATCGCCGCCGCCGGGATCGGCACGTTGCGGCACACGCTGATTGCGGAGGAAACACGATGAAGACGGCGCGCGTGATCTACAACGGCGCACTGCATGCGGCCGAACCGGCCGGCGACGGCATGATCCGCCTCGATACGGGGCGCGTGATCGGCGAGGACGCGGTGGCATGGCTGCCGCCCGTCGCGCCGCGCACGACGTTCGCGCTCGGCCTGAACTACGCCGACCACGCGAAGGAACTCGCGTTCAAGGCGCCGAGCGAGCCGCTGATCTTCCTCAAAGGGCCGAACACGTTCGTCGGCCACCGGTCGCGCACCGTGCGCCCGGCGGACGCGACGCATATGCACTACGAGTGCGAACTGGCGGTCGTGATCGGCCGGCCCGCGCGCAACGTGAGCCGTGCGCAGGCGCTCGACTACGTGGCCGGTTACACGGTCGCGAACGACTACGCGATCCGTGACTATCTCGAGAACTACTACCGCCCGAACCTGCGCGTGAAGAACCGCGACACCTGCACGCCGCTCGGGCCGTGGTTCGTCAGCCGCGACGAGATCGGCGACGCGGGCGACCTGACGCTGCGCACCACGGTGAACGGCCAGGAGACGCAACGCGGCAGCACGCGCGACATGATCTTCGACGTGCCGGCGCTGATCGAGCACATCAGCGGCTTCATGACGCTCTCGCCGGGCGACCTGATCCTGACCGGCACGCCCGAAGGGCTGGCGGACACGAAGCCGGGCGACGAAGTCGTGACCGAAATCGAAGGGATTGGCCGGCTCGTGAACACGATCGTCGGCGAAGCAGACTACTATCGCGCCGGCTGAGCCCGTCGCCCAAGGAGAGCACATGACCATCAAGCACTGGATCGACGGCCGCGAGGTCGAGAGCCGCGAGACCTTCACGACGTTGAACCCGGCGACGGGCGAAGTCATCACCGACGTCGCGTCCGGCGGCGAGGCCGAAGTCGACGCGGCCGTGCGCGCGGCCAAGGAAGCGTTTCCGAAATGGGCGAACACGCCTGCGAAGGAGCGCGCGAAGCTGATGCGCAAGCTCGGCGAGCTGATCGAGAAGAACGTGCCGATGCTCGCCGCGCTCGAGACGCAGGACACCGGCCTGCCGATCGCGCAGACCAGCAAGCAACTGATTCCACGCGCCTCCGAGAACTTCAATTTCTTCGCGGAAGTGTGCGTGCAGATGAACGGCCGCACGTATCCGGTCGACGACCAGATGCTGAACTACACGCTCTACCAGCCGGTCGGCGTGTGCGCGCTGGTCTCGCCGTGGAACGTGCCGTTCATGACCGCGACGTGGAAGACGGCGCCGTGCCTCGCGCTCGGCAACACGGCCGTGCTGAAGATGTCGGAGCTGTCGCCGCTGACGGCCGACCAGCTCGGCCGGCTCGCGCTCGAAGCGGGCATTCCGCCGGGCGTGCTGAACGTCGTGCAGGGCTACGGCGCGACGGCCGGCGACGCGCTCGTGCGCCATCCCGACGTGCGCGCGGTGTCGTTTACCGGTGGCACGGTTACGGGCAAGCGGATCATGGAGCGCGCGGGGCTCAAGAAGTATTCGATGGAACTCGGCGGTAAGTCGCCGGTGCTGATTTTCGACGACGCCGATTTCGACCGCGCACTCGACGCGTCGCTGTTCACGATCTTCTCGATCAACGGCGAACGCTGCACCGCGGGCTCGCGGATCTTCGTGCAGCGCACGATCTACGACCGCTTCGTGCAGGAATTCGCGCGTCGCGCGAACAACCTGGTGGTCGGCGATCCGTCCGATCCGGCCACGAATCTCGGTGCGATGATCACGCGTCAGCATTGGGAGAAGGTGACGGGCTACATCCGCATCGGCGAGCAGGAAGGCGCGCGCGTGGTCGCGGGCGGCGCGGACAAGCCGGCAGGCTTGCCCGACCATCTGCGCAACGGCAACTTCGTGCGGCCGACCGTGTTCGCCGACGTCGACAACCGGATGCGCATCGCGCAGGAAGAGATCTTCGGGCCGGTCGCATGCCTGATCCCGTTCGAGGACGAGGAGGAAGGGCTGCGGCTCGCGAACGATACGGCCTATGGTCTCGCGTCGTACATCTGGACCCAGGACGTCGGCAAGGTGCACCGCCTCGCGCGCGGCATCGAGGCCGGGATGGTGTTCGTGAACAGCCAGAACGTGCGCGACCTGCGTCAGCCGTTCGGCGGCGTGAAGGAATCGGGCACGGGGCGCGAAGGCGGCGAGTACAGTTTCGAGGTGTTCGCGGAGATCAAGAACGTGTGCATCTCGATGGGTTCGCATCACATTCCGCGCTGGGGCGTGTAACGGGCGCGGGTCGTTTCGTCGCAAGAAGGATCTGAAGCCGGCACGCCGGCCCAACATGGGGCCCGAGTAAGGCGCTAAAGCGCTAACTCGGGCCGACAGGAGACTTGAACGATGGGCAAACTGTCCCTCGCCGCGAAGATCACGCACGTGCCGTCGATGTACCTGTCGGAATTGCCCGGCAGGCATCACGGCTGCCGCGAAGCGGCGATCCGCGGTCATCAGCTGATCGGCGAGCGCTGCCGCGCGCTCGGCGTCGACACGATCGTCGTGTCGGACGTGCACTGGCTCGTCAACGCGGGCTATCACGTGAACTGCAACGCGCAGTTTTCGGGCACGTACACGAGCAACGAGCTGCCGCACTTCATCCGCGACATGCAGTACGCGTATCCGGGCAACCCGGCGCTCGGCCGGCTGATCGCCGAGACGGCCAGCGCGCGCGGGGTCGCGACGCGCGCGCACGAGATCGACAGCCTCGAACTCGAATACGGCACGCTCGTGCCGATGCGTTACATGAACGGCGACCAGCATTTCAAGGTGGTGTCGATTGCGGGCTGGTGCATGTGGCACACGCTCGACGAAAGCCGGCGCTTCGGCGAGGCGCTGCTCGAAGCGATCGAGAAGAGCGATTCGAACGTCGCGTTCCTCGCGAGCGGTTCGTTGTCGCATCGCTTCAACGACAACGGCAGCCCCGAGGAATCGATCCACGAGATCAGCCGCGAATTCTTCCGGCAGGTCGACCTGCGGGTGGTCGAGCTGTGGAAGCAGGGCGATTTCAAGACGTTCTGCGCGATGCTGCCCGAGTACAACACGCATTGCCACGGCGAAGGCGGCATGCACGACACCGCGATGCTGCTCGGTTTGCTCGGCTGGGATCGTTACGACAAGCCGGTCGAGATCGTCACCGACTACTTCGCGAGTTCGGGCACCGGGCAGATCAACGCGATCTTCCCGTTGCGCTGAACGCCGCCCGGCACCCGACATCAGACCGGAGAATTACCATGCCTCACATCGTCGTCGAATACACCGCGAACATCCGCGACGACGCGCGCATTCCCGCGCTGCTGCGCACGATCAACGCCACGCTGATCGCGCAGGGCGGCGTGTTCCCGACGGGCGGCATCCGTTCACGCGCGATCGAATTGCAGGACTACTGCGTCGCCGACGGCACGGAGGACGACGCGTTCGTCCACGTGACGCTGAAGATCGGCTCGGGCCGCACCGATGCGCAGAAGAAAGCCGCGTGCGACGCGCTGTTCGACGCGATCAAGGCGCATTTCGCCGAGCTGTACGCGAAACGCTACCTCGCGTTGTCGATGGAACTGACCGAGTTCAGCGAAAGCGGCTCGTACAAGCACAACAACATCCACGCCCGCTACAAGCGGGCCGGCTGAACCCCATTCCCGATCCGACCATGCTCGAACCCGCCATCATCGACCAGCTCGCGCGGCGTCTGCACGACGCCGAGCGCGAACGCAAGCAGATCCGCCAGATCTCGCTCGACCATCCCGACATCACGATCGACGACGCGTACGCGATCCAGCGCGCGTGGGTGACCCTCAAGCTCGCGGAAGGCCGCACGCTGAAAGGGCACAAGATCGGCCTCACGTCGAAGGCGATGCAGTACACGTCGCAGATCGACGAGCCGGACTACGGCGCGCTGCTCGACGACATGTTCTTCGCGGACGGGGGCACGATTCCGACCGGCCGCTTCATCGTGCCGCGCGTCGAGGTCGAGCTCGCGTTCGTGCTCGGCAAGCGGCTGACCGGCCCGAACTGCACGATCTTCGACGTATACGACGCGGTCGACTATGTGGTGCCCGCGCTCGAGATCATCGACGCACGCAGCCAGTCGATCGACCCCGACACGAAACGGCCGCGCAAGGTGTTCGACACGATCGCCGACAACGCGGCGAACGCGGGCGTCGTGATCGGCGGGCGGCCGGTGCGGCCGCAGGACGTCGACCTGCGCTGGGTCGCGGCGATCATGTCGCGCAACGGCGTGGTCGAGGAAACGGGCGTCGCGGCCGGCGTGCTGAACCATCCGGCGAACGGCGTCGCGTGGCTTGCGAACCGGCTGTCGCGCTTCGACGTTGCGCTGGAGCCGGGCCAGATCGTGCTCGGCGGCTCGTTTACGCGGCCGTGCGCGGCGCGGCCGGGCGACACGTTCAGCGTCGACTACGGCCCGCTCGGGACCATTCAGTGCTACTTCGAGTGAGCGAACGATGCAGATTCCGTCGAATGTCTTCAAGGCCGCGCTCGCGCGCGGCGACGCGCAGATCGGGCTGTGGCTCGGTCTTGCGAATCCGTACAGCGCGGAAGTCGTCGCGGGCGCCGGTTTCGACTGGTTGCTGATCGACGGCGAGCACGCGCCGAACACGGTGCCGTCGATCCTCGCGCAGTTGCAGGCGATCGCGCCGTATCCGTCGCAGCCGGTCGTGCGCGTGCCGTGGAACGATCCGGTGATCGTCAAGCAGGTGCTGGATCTCGGCGCGCAGACGCTGCTCGTGCCGATGGTGCAGAGCGCCGACGAGGCGCGCGCGGCCGTCGCCGCGACGCGTTACCCGCCGCACGGGATTCGCGGCGTCGGCAGTGCGCTGGCGCGCGCGTCGCGGTGGAATCGCGTCGGCGACTACCTGCACCGCGCGAACGACGAGATGGCGGTGCTCGTGCAAGTCGAGACGGGCAAGGGGCTCGACGCGATCGACGAGATTGCGCGCGTCGAAGGTGTCGATGGCGTGTTCATCGGGCCGGCGGATCTGGCGGCCGATCTCGGGCATCTCGGCCATCCGGGGCATCCGGACGTGCAGGCCGCGATCGACGGCGCGATCCGGACGATCAAGGCGGCCGGCAAGGCGCCCGGCATTCTCAGTGCCGATGAAACGGCTGCGCGGCGCTATCTGGAAGCGGGCGCGCTGTTCGTCGCGGTCGGGGTCGATACGACGCTGCTCGCGAGAAGCGCGGAGCGGTTGGCGGCGCAGTTCAAGGGGGGCGGCGGCGACGCGGTGAAAAAGGGCGACGGCACGTATTGAAATTGAATTCGCGGCGGCCGGTGGTCGCCGCGTGCGGAATCCCGGCCATCCGCTGCGCAGCGCGATGAACCTGCGCTGCCGCGCTACGCGCTTCCGCGACGGCCGGTTTCCAGATACCTTCCCGGCGTCGTCCCCAGCGCACGCCGGAACATGTCGATGAACGCGCTCACGTTGTCGTACCCGAGATCGAGCGCGATCGTCGTCACGGGCACGCCATCGGCGATTCTCTCCAGCGCTCGCAGCAGCCTTGCCTGTTGACGCCACTGCGCGAACGTCAGCCCCGTCTCGGCGACGAAACGCCGGCTCATCGTCCGTGCGCTGATGCCGGCCCACTCGGCCCATTCCTCCAGCCGCCGGTTGTCCGCGAGATTCGTGGCCAGCGCGTCGGTGATGCGCACGAGCTGCGCGTCGCGCGGCCGCGCGAGACTCAGCGATTCGACTTCCGATGTCGCGATTTCGTCGAGGATCACGTCGGCGATCCGCGTTTGCGCGTCATTCAGTTCCGAACCGTTCCAGCTCGCGGCGCGTTGTACGGCTTCGCGCAGCAGCGGCGACGCGCGGATCGCGCGCGGCGTGTCCGGCAGCGCCGCGCAGCGCGCTTCGGCAACGAACGCCGACCAGCCGGAAATCGGCCCGAACGACCGCAGCGAGTGGCGGCAATGCGGCGGAATCCAGATCGCGTGGATCGCCGGCACGACCCAGTCCTGGTCGTCGAGGCCGATCGTCAGCAGCCCGCTCAGCGCGCCGACGAGCTGGCCGCGGGCATGCGCGTGCGGCGGGGTGATACGCGGATCGCGTTGCGACAGGGCGGCCGCGACGACGAACGGGCCATCGTCGGACGTGATGAATCGGGCGGGCAGGAGCGGATCGGACATGGCCGGATAACGGTATCGAATGGCTGTTATACCGGAGATCGGCCGGCTTCGCACGCCTACACTGCGTCCATCGATGACAACCGGAGTACGACGCGATGCGAGCCGAACAGATGCTTCCCGACCAGACCGACCGGATGACGATCGGCGAAACGACGATCCGCAAGGGCACCGTCGGCGCGTTCCTGGTCAACGCGCGTGTGCTCACCGATCCGAATGCGACGCTCGCCGAGCGGGCATGCGCGGAGGCCGACGCGATCGACGCGTTGCCCGCGCTGCGCGCGATCGGGCTGTTCGACGTGCTTGAAGTGCGCGATCCCGCGTTGCGCGCGTGGCTCGACGCACGTTGACGCGTGCCGGAACCGTCGATCGAGATCCCCGATTCAAGGAGTCACCATGAAAGCTGCAGTCGTGACGGGCGCCGGCGAGCGTCCCGTCCATATGGAATTCGAAGCGCCGCGCGCGATGCCGGGCCACCGCCTGGTCGACGTGACGGCGTCCGCGCTGAGCCGGATCGCGCAGGCGCGCGCGTCCGGCACGCATTACTCGTCGGAGGGACGTTATCCGTTCGTCGTCGGCGTCGATGGCGTCGGCCGTCTCGACGACGGGCAGCGCATCTATTTCTTCGGCGCCCCCGCGCCGTTCGGCGCGATGGCCGAGCGCACGCTCGCGCCCGACACGCAGTGCGTACCGCTGCCGGACGCGCTCGACGACGTCACGGCCGCGGCGATCGCGATTCCCGGGATGTCGTCGTGGGCCGCGCTGACCGAACGCGCGCGGCTCGTCGCGGGCGAGACGGTGCTCGTCAACGGCGCGACGGGTACGTCGGGGCGGCTGGCGGTGCGGATCGCGAAGCATCTCGGCGCAGCCAGGGTGATCGCGACGGGCCGCAACGCGGCCGCGCTGCAGGCCTTGCTGAGTGCCGGCGCGGACGCCGTCGTGTCGCTGCAGCAGGACGACGCGCATCTGGCGCGTGCGCTCGAACCGCATTTCCGTGCGGGCGTCGACGTGGTGCTCGACTATCTGTGGGGGGCCAGCGCGCAGACGCTGCTGGTTGCCGCGGCGAAGGCGACGCCCGATGGCCGTCGGCTGCGGTTCGTGCAGATCGGTTCGATCGGCGGCGCGGACGTGCTGTTGCCGGGCGCCGTATTGCGCGCCACCGCGATCGAACTGATGGGCAGTGGTATCGGCAGCGTGTCGCTGCCGCGCTTGCTGGGTGCTATCCGCGGTGTGTTCGATGCGGTCGCGCCGGCGGGCCTCGCGATCGACACACGCACGGTGCCGCTGTCGGCGGTCGGTGAACATTGGGGCGATGCGGATAGCCGGGTTCGTCCGGTATTCGTGATGCGCGCCGACTGAACAGCTATCGGCGTGGGGCGGTCGTCGCCCGCCAGTCGGAGGCGCTGCCGTATCGCAAGACCGGCAAGCACCGTCGTGTGTGCTTTCCGATCTGATGCGTTACAAGACCGAACGCGATCAGGCGAGCGCCAATGCGACGGAAGAGTTGGGGCGGCACGTGCAGGCGTTCGGAATGGGCTACGAATGACAGATAATCATTGACGGTTGGCAATGATGCTTGGGTGCCCTGTCGGACACTGCAAGACTGTCTAGCGCTTGTTTCAAGACATGCGTTTTCCGCCAGAAACGAACGAATATATGTGGAATCTATGTGAGGTGATGTGGAAAACCCCACGGTTCGTGACTCCGTCGGATCCGGGGTTTTTGATGAATGGCATATGCGGAACATTGTGAGGCCGGGAGTGGATCTGTAAGGTCCGGGATTCCACAACGCAAGGGAACGCATGGTGCACGATAAAGATAGGATTCCGTACTTAAAGATCAACAAGCTGATTTGGAAATGGAAGCTATGCGACGGGAACAATGGGGGCATCCCGGCGTGTGATCTCGGTCTGTCACTAGCAATGGCTCCGCCGGTGAGCGAGTCGTCAGTAGAGCAATCTCCACCCGTTCCGCGGGTCTACAAGCGCGATTCGCTCGACAAGATGGTGGACGACATCGAAAGGGTTGCGGCTGCATTTTCTCGTTTCAAGAAGTGGCTGGATACGCCTGTTCCGCCCAAGCAACTGAAGTCGACGGAGAAGGAAAGGAGGGTGCCGCCTTTCGATATCCAGCAAATTCCCGATGCTATGCGCAAAGAGCATATGCCTGTTTCGGCGAAACTGATGGAGCGGTGGTTTGCAGGAAAGCTTAACTACTCGACTACATTAAAAAATCAGCGGAACGAGATCAATCAGAACGGTGAACTCTACCTGGAGTCGATGATTGATCGAACTACCATAAAAATGGATTGGGTTCTCAAGCATGCGCGTGCAAAGAGGCAATACGATAATCTTGTGAATGTCGACATATACAGCGCGCGTGCATATGAAACCCTCAAGGACATTCTTGGTCGTTATCGCAGGCGCGGGGATGTATCGCCTTGGACGGTCAGCGGGTACGATATCCGCAGGCTACACAAGGAATTCCAGTTTCAGCGCGCGGCTGTAGAGAGTTCCTTTGAACAGAAGGCTTTGCAGGCTGTGCGGCGGCTTCCGGATGCCGGTGTTCCTGACGACCTGACCGGTGCGTTGGGGGCATTCAATCTTTATGCGGCGGTAGGGCGCGTTATCTTTGACGACGAAGGTAAGAAGGCGACGGTTACCAATATCGTTGTATACGTTAGGGATGGTTATTCCTTTGAGGGGGCTGCAGATTCACGATCCCAGTACCTAGGCCACTGGAGCAAAAACGGTGTGATTATCGTACCAAGTTACACTGCAGCGAATCTTGCAGATCAGCCATGGTTTGACTTTCCGGTCGTGTCCGGCAGTACGGTTGCAAACCTCTATGAACCAGGGAAGGTTTACTATCCGGTCCGGAATCGCTCATTCCGAGACTGGCAAGCCAGACACCATCGAGGTGGCGATTTCATCATATTTTCCGACTATAGGCCGATCATGTTGGATAAACCAATAACGGTGTACTTCGAATGAACGGATTGGCAACTGCCATGCAAGGAGCGGGCATGGTCGCGCTTGTAGCTATCGCGCTGTTCGGAATCGCTGTGTGCGGGTTGATAATTGTCTTTTACAGCCTTGCACACCAAGAGGGGCGCGCCGCGCGAATGAAACCGGCAATGAAAGCGCTCGGCTATGGTGTGGCAGCTGTCACTATTTTGATCTGCGCCGGTTCTTACTATCAGGATGCGCACGTACGCGCACGGGCGACGCAGTTTGATACCGAACTCTCCAGGAACGATGGGGGGCGCTACACGGCGCAATACGCCTACCTGGCCGGGGATCGCATTCTTTTGCGACTCTATCGGACATCCGACATGCGATTGCTTGCCGAGCGGACTTACGCGTATCCCGATTCCGTCCGTTTGGTATGGACTAAGGGATCTTTGATATTTGATGCTGCCGTTGATAGCGATGGAGAGATCAAGCTGCCACCTACACTGTTCGATCGATTCAAGGCTATGTTGCCGTAGTTGACCGCGCTTCTTACCTATCCGATGCCGTATTGCGCGGGTGAATGTACGCAGGATGATGATGCGCGACGGCGCACGCGGACCGGTGCTGCATCGAATGGAGGCGGGCGGCTATACGTGCCGCCGCGCCGTCAGGCCGGGATCAGAACCGCTGCTGAATCCCCGCCGTCACGCCGACTTGCGTGGTCCCGTATCCCGCGAAATCGCGCGACACGCCGACCTTCTGGTCGTGCTTCGCGATCGCGAACGCGCCCGCCGCGTACAGCACCGTGCGCTTGGACAGCGCATAGTTCGCGCGCAGCGACACGAGCGTCGGGTCGGCATCGGTGCCGCCCTTGACGTTCTGGTGATAGACGGCCGCGATCAGCGAGAACGTCGGTGTGAACTGGTACGACCCGCCAACCCAATACATGTCGCTCAACTGGTTCGCCGCCGTGGTGCGGAACGTGCGCTTGTAGTTGCGATAACCGGCCATCGTCTTCAGGTTGCCGAAGTCGTAGCTCAGGCCCGCGTGGATGCCTTGAATGTAGTTGACCGTATCGGCCGGCGTGACGCTGTCGGCCGCACCGTTCTGCCGGTCGAACGTGACGACCGCCGCGAACGGGCCGGTCTCGTAGCCGAGCGCGAAATCGTATTTCGAGCTGGTCTTCACGCTGCCCGGCACGTTGCCGAAGCCGTACATCGCGCCGAACTTGAAGCCGCTGAATTCGCCGTCGTAGCGCACCGCATTCGACGAGCGGGTGAACATGCCGTCCTTGCGGCCGCCCGTCGCCATCGACGACGTCGCCCACGAGTAGTTCTGCGCGTAGCCCATCGGGTCGAACGGCAGGATGTAGTCGTAGGTGACGGTGTAATTGCGGCCGAGCGTCAGCTCGCCCCATTTGCCTTTCAGGCCGACCGTCGCGCGGCGCGCGAAGATCGAGTCGGGGCCGTCGTCGAAGGCGCCGTTCGCGAGATCGATCCCGCTTTCGAGGCGGAATACCGCTTTCAACCCGCCGCCGAGATCCTCGACGCCGCGCAACCCCCAGCGCGACGTGTTCTTGTTGCCCGACTTGAGCTTGACCGAACTGCCGCCTTCGGGCGCCGCGTGGTTCGTGTATTCGATGCCGGCATCCATGATCCCGTACATCGTGACCGACGACTGCGCGTGCGCGGCGCCGGCCGCGACGCTGGCGACGGCGGCCGATCCGGTCAGGACGGCGGCGCGAAGGGAACGTTCTGCGCGTGACTTCATTGACGGTGTCTCCTTGGTTCTTGTGGGTTGGGTGAAACAGGTGCGGCGCGCGACGAGCCGCGGCGGACGCCGGAAGGCGTCCGCCGGGCCCGCAGGTCGTTGCCTGACGGGATGCGCGCGGGGTGCATGCGGCGGCGCGCGGGCCGCCGCGCCCGGGTCAGCCCGCTTTCGCGAACGCCCAGCAGTCGTTGGTCGGGAATTCGATCCAGTGCTTGCCGGCCGCGCGCGGCACGTGGCCGAATGCACGCAGGCGCATGTCGCCGCAATGGAACAGGTATTCCCAGCGGTCGCCGAGATACATCGACGTGACGAGGTCGGCCTGCAGCCGGTTCGCGCCCGGGCCGTCGGTCACCTGCACGCGTTCGAGCCGGATCACGGCCTGCGCGTCCTGGCCGGGCGCGAACGTGTCGCGGGCGAGCGCGCGCAGCTCCCAGCCGTCGCCGGCGAGCGTCACGCATTCGCCGTCGATCGACGCGACGCGCGCATCGATCCGGTTGTTGCTGCCCATGAACTCGGCCGTGTACAGCGAACGCGGCGAGCCGTACAGCTCGGCCGGCGTGCCTTCCTGCTCGATGCGGCCGTTGCGCAGCAGCAGGATGCGATCGGACATCGCCATCGCTTCGGTCTGGTCGTGCGTCACGCACAGCGCCGACAGCCCGAGCGACACGATCAGCTCGCGCAGCCACGCGCGCGCTTCCTCGCGCAGCTTCGCGTCGAGGTTCGACAGCGGTTCGTCGAGCAGGATCACCGGCGGGTTGTAGACGAGCGCGCGCGCGATCGCGACGCGCTGCTGCTGGCCGCCCGACAGCTGGTGCGGAAAGCGTTCCGCAAGATGGCCGAGGCCGAGCTGATCGAGCGCGGACTGCACGCGGTGCTTCTGTTCGGCAGGCGCGACGCGGCGCAGCTTCAGCCCGTAGCCGACGTTGTCGGCGACGGTGCGGTGCGGCCACAGCGCGTACGACTGGAACACCAGGCCCAGCGAACGCTGTTCGACCGGCAGATCGACGCGCTTCGCGCCGTCGAAGAACACGCGGTCGTCGAGCTGGATGCGGCCGTCGGACGGCTGTTCGAGGCCCGCCACCGCGCGCAGCAGCGTGGTCTTGCCGCTGCCCGACGCGCCGAGCAGGCACACGACTTCGCCGGCCTTCAGTTCGAACGACACGCCCTTGAGGATCGGGTTGGCGCCGTAGCTGAGATGCAGATCGTCGACGATGAGCTTATCCATGAAGTTTCACTCCGAAGCGCAGGGCCACGCCGAGACCGGCGCCGACCATCGCGATGTTGATGACAGAGAGCGCGGCGACCTGGTCGACGGCGCCGGTCGCCCACAGCGACACGAGCAGCGCGCCGATCACTTCGGTGCCGGGCGACAGCAGGTAGACGGCCGTCGAGTATTCGCGCTCGAAGATCATGAAGATCAGGAGCCACGCGGCGAGCAGGCCGAAGCGCACGAGCGGCAGCGTCACGTCGAGCGACACGCGGCTGCGCGTCGCGCCGACGCTGCGGCCGGCTTCCTCGAGTTCCGGGCCGACCTGCAGCAGCGCGCTCTGGATGAGCCGCATCCCGTACGCGAGCCACACGACCGTGTACGCGATCCAGATGCTCCACATCGAGTTCTTCAGCTCGCGCAGGCCCGGCACGAACAGGAAGATCCACAGGAACGCGAGGCCGGCGAGCAGGCCGGGCACCGCGCGCGGCAGCAGCACGATGTAGTCGAGCAGCCTGGTCGCCCAGTCGTGGCGGCGGTGGCCGGCGAACGCGACGAGCGAGTAGAAGCCGACCGCGAGTGCGCCGCCGATCACGCCGATGCCGAGCGTGTTGACGATCGCGCGCACGAGGTTGTCCTGCTCGAACAGCTCGGTGAAGTTCGACAGCGTCAGCACTTCGGCGAGCGCCACGCCTTCGCCCCAGTTGGTCACGAAGGCGCGCAGCACGATGCCGGAGATCGGCACGATCACGGTCAGCATCAGCCACAGCGCGACGATCGCGAGCGCGACCCAGCGCCACACGCCGAGCGGCAGCACCGTGGCGCGGCCGGCCTTGCCCTTCACGGTGACGAAACGGTTGGCCGTCTTCAGCAGGCGGCGCTGCAGCAGCACGAGCGGGAACGTGATCGCGACGATGCACACCGCGACCGCGGCCATCAGGTGATACGACGGCACGCCGAGCTTGTTGGTCAGCTTGTACAGGTAGGTCGCGAGCACCAGGTGGCCTTCCGGATCGCCGAGCACGAGCGGCAGCCCGAACACCTCGAAGCCGAGGAAGAACACCAGCACGCCGGCGAACAGCAGCGCGGGCATCGTCATCGGCAGGCTCACGTCGAGCGCGACGCGGAACGGGCGGGCGCCCGTCACGCGCGCGGCTTCCTCGACGTCCGAGCCGAGATTGCGCAGCGCGGCCGACGAATAGAGATACACGTGCGGCACGTGCGTGAGGCCGACGATCACCGTGATCGCGAAGATCGAATACACGTTCCACGGAACGCTTTGCAGCCCGAACAGTTCCTTGAACCAGACCGAGTAGAAGCCGACCGGGCCGGCCGCGACCACATAGCCGAACGCGAGCACCATCGGCGACACGAACACGGGCGTGAGCAGCAGCGGTTCGAGCCAGCGGCGGCCGGGCAGGTCGGTGCGCACCATCAGGAACGCGAGGATGCCGCCGAGCGGGATCGAGATGAACAGCATCCCGCCGGCGATGATGAAGGAGTTCTTCACGGCCGACCAGAAGTCGGGATCGCTGAAGATGAAGCGGAAGCCTTCGATGCCGAGCGTCTTGTTCGCGTCGAAGAACGGCGCGGACAGCAGGCTCTGGAACAGGATGAAACCGAGCGGCAGCGCGACCGCGATGGTCAGCACCGCGACGACGATCCAGCGCAGCATGCCGGCGAGCGGCTGCAGGCTGTTGACCGGCAGCGCGGGAATCGCGCCGCCCGGGCCGGTGGTGGGCGGAACGGCCGGCGCCGCTCCGCGTGTGCTGGTTGAAAGCATGAGTTCGCCCCTGCGGCCATCCGGATGGCCGCCTCAAGGAAGTCGGTAAGGGGAAGGGGGCGCCCGCGCGATGCGCGGCGGGCGGCCCGTGGTCAGCTGTTCAGCGGATCAGCGCTTGATCGCCTGCTGCCATTGCTTCAGGAAGGCGAGCCGCTTCGACTGGTCGAGATAGACGAGCAGGCCGGTGCCGATCTGGATCGGCTTCAGCGAATCGCCGAGTTCCTTCGTGAGGCTCGCGGCCGACGTTTCGCCGGTCACGTCCGCGCGGATCGCATACAGGTTCGCCTGGTTCGCGATCAGCGTCTGGCCGCGCTTCGACAGCAGGTAGTCGACCCACAGCTTCGCGGCGTTCGGGTTCTTGGCCTTCTTCGAGATCGTGGCCAGGCGGCTCACAACCTGCGTGTAGTCCTTCGGAAACACGTAGCCGATGGACTTGTCCTTCTTCGCTTTCGCGTACGCATACGAGCCGATGATGTTGTAGCCGATCAGGTTTTCGCCCGACGAGATCCGCTCCATCATCGCGCCCGTGCTCGACTGCAGTTTCGGCCCGGTCGCGCCGATCGCCTTCACGAGCTCCCACGTGACCTTCTCGTTCACATGCGCGTCCTGCGTCAGGTAGTTGAAGCCGACGCCCGATTTCTCGATGTCGTAGGTCGTGACCTTGCCCTTGAACTTGTCGGCCTGCGTGGTGAGCAGCTTGATCAGGTCGGCGCGCGTCTTCGGCACTTCGTTCTCGGGGATCAGGCGCTTGTTGTAGACGATCGCGAGCGGCTCGAACGTCGTGCCGTACGCCTGCTTCTGGTATTGCGCCCATTGCGGGATGCCCGCGCTTTCGGGCGAATCGTAGGATGCCATCAGGCCGTCGTTGACGAGCTTGACCTGCAGGTCCATCGCCGAGCTCCACAGCACGTCGGCGCTCGTGCTGCTCGCCGCGTTCTCGCTGATGTAGCGGTTGTACAGCTCGGTGCTGTTCATGTCGTTGTATTCGACCTTGATGCCGTACAGGCTTTCGAAGTCCTTGATCAGCGGACGCACGAGGCCCGTGTCGGTCGTCGAGTAGACGATCAGCTTGCCTTCCTGCTTCGCGGCGTCGATCACGCCCTGGTAGCTGCCGGGGTATCCGGCCGGAACCTGCGCGGCGGCGCTGCCGGCGGCAGTGCCCATCACGAGCGCCAGCGCGGCGGCGAGGGTCTTCGGTGCAAACGGCATGTCTTCCTCCAGTTATGCGTGGGTTTTGTTCGAGTGACGCGGATGTTAATTGCGGGGCACTTTCAGCCTGCTTTCATTCCTGTTCACAATTGCGGCGTTCGTGTCATGGATTTCCCGAGGTCGAAACGACGGCAGCCGCGGGTTTCGCGGCGCGCGGCTCGGTTTGAACAGGAGGGAAGCGGGGCGCCGCCGGGCGCGGGAACGAAGGCGGCGAGGGTTATGCGGATTGCGCGAGCAGCCTGGCGACGATCCGGCCGCCATGCCGCGCGTGCGCGGCCGTCAGCGCCGAATACCCGACGACGACACCCGCCTCGCACACGGCGCTTCGGCAGAATCCGCGGATCGTCTGCAGTTCGACGCCGGCCGCGCGGGCCTGCGCGACGAACGACGCGTCGTCCGTCCCGGGCGGCAGCCACAGCACGAAATGAAAGCCGGCGTGCTCGCCGGATACCGCATGACGCCCGCCGGCGTGCTTCGCCAGTTGCTCGAGCACGATGTCGCGCCGCTGGCGGTAAGCGTGGCGGCTGGCGCGCAGGTGCTTCGCAAAGTCGCCGTGCGCGATGAAGCGGGCCAGCGCGAGCTGGGGCGCCACGCCGACCGAGCGCCCGGTCGCCTGCCACACGGCCGACAGCGCCGCTCGCAGTTCCGCCGGCACGACCATGAAGCCGATGCGCAAGCCCGAGAACAGCGTCTTGTTGAACGAACCGCAGTAGATCACGCGATCGCACGCATCCAGCGATTTCAGCGCGGGCAGCGGCGCGGTCTGGTAGCTGAATTCGCCGTCGTAGTCGTCCTCGATGATCCACGCGCGGTGGCGCTGCGCCCAGTCGAGCAGTTCGAGCCGGCGCGACACCGACATCGTGATGCCGAGCGGCGCCTGGTGGGCGGGTGTCACGTACGCCGCGCGCGCATCGGGATGCCGCTCCAGCGACGCGGTGTCGATCCCTTCCCGGTCGACCGGCACGTCGATCACGGTCGCGCCCGTGATGCCGAAGATCTGCCACGCCGACGCATAGCCGGGGTCCTCCATCAGTACCGTCGAGCCGGGCCCGAGCAGCGTGCGCGCGACGAGATCGATCGAATGCCGGATGCCGGTCGTGATGAAGATGTCGCGGGCTTCGCACGGAATGCCGCGGTATTCGCGCAGGTACGCGGCGATTTCGTCGCGCAGGCTGGCGACGCCCTGTGACGGCGTCGCGCCGAGGTCGTCCGCCGTCGCGGCGAGCAGGCTGGCGCCGAGCGCTTTCTTCCATTGCTGCATCGACAGCAGGCCGGGATCGGCGAGCCGCGCGACGAACGGGACGCCGGGGCGCACGCCGTGTTCCGCGGTGGCCGAATCGGTTGCGTCCGTGGTGCCTGTCGTGTCCTTCGGCGCGTCGACGCGTTGAGGCGCGTCGTCGCGCGACTGCGCCGCCGCGCGCAAATAGCTGTCCGGCACCACCGCGCTGACCCTCGACCCGGAGCCGCGCGTGCGCGCGATATAGCCCTCGGAGCACAGCAGGTCGTATGCCGCCTCGACGGTCCCCCGTGCGACGCCCCAGCGCACGGCGAGCGTCCGGCTGGACGGCAGCGGGCTGTCGCCGGGAAGCAGGCGCTGCAGGATCGCGGCGCGAATCGTATCGGCGATGACCGCCTGCTTCGATTGCGGGCTGGCCGTCGACAGCCCGGAAGGGCACGGCAGATCAAGCGGAATCGCGGCTTTGCCTCGCGGCATAGTGGTCTAGTGAGGTGTCGATTTAATGGCCCTTCAGCTTATATCACTTTCTCCGTAGATTGATGCCGACCACATCATTCCGGCCGGAGACGGCTCACCACATGAAGACGCGTTCATTACCCCAGTGGGGCTGGCTGTTCCTGTTGATGCTCGTCGTATGTTTGCCGCGCGTCACGATCGATGCGTACCTGCCGTCGCTGCCCGCGATGGCGGACGCGCTGCATGGCACCGACGCACAGTTGCAGCTCACGCTGACCCTCTACATGGTCGGCTATGCGCTGTCGATGCTGGTATCGGGGCCTTTGTCCGACCGCTACGGCCGGCGCCCCGTTCTGATCGGCGGCCTGTGCGTGTACGTGGTCGCAAGCGTTGCGTGCGCGCTGTCGGCCAGCGTCGCGGCGATCGTCGCCGCACGCATCTTCCAGGCGCTGGGCGGCTGCTGCGGCACGGTGATCGGGCGGGTCATCGTGCGCGAGCGCTTTCCGGCCGGGCTGCAGGCGACGATGCTCGGCCGCATCTCGGCCGGCATGGCGCTGTCGCCGGTGGTCGCGCCGCTGGCCGGTAGCGCGGTCGCCGAGTGGCTCGGATGGCGCGGCGTGTTCGGCTGTCTCGCGGCGGGCGGGGTGGTCGCCACGGCGATGGTGCTGCGCTACCTGCCGGAGACCCGCGAACGCGACGCGCAGCCGGCGCCGGGCCCGGGGCTCCTGCGGACGTACGCGGGCCTGCTGCGCGAGCGGCGTTTCCTGCGCCATTCGCTGGCCATCAGCTTCGCGTACTGCACCTACTATCCGTTCATCGCGGAATCGTCGACGCTGTTCCAGCGGCAAATCGGCGTGTCCGGCCCGGTGTATGCGGCGATCTTCGGCGTGACCGTGCTCGGTTACCTGATCGGCTCGAGCGCGTTCGGGCGCGCCAACGGCCGCTGGCAGCCCGATACCGTCGTCGCGGCGGCCGCCGTCGTCAATCTGGCCGGCACCGCCGCGCTGTGGGCCGGCGGTGCGTTTGCCCCCGGGGCGGTCGTGCCGCTCGTCGTGCCGATGTTCGTCGTGATGATTGCCGTCGGGATCGCGATTCCGGCCTGTCAGTTTGCCGTGATGCAGCCGTACACGAAGATCGCCGGAACGGCATCCGGGCTCTTCTTCTTTATCCAGATGGCGATCACGGCCGCGTGCGGCGGCGTGCTGGCGTGGCTGTCGGACGGCACCGCGCAACCGATGATCGTCGTCACGGCGGGCGCGAGCATCGCGTTTGTCGCGGTGGTCGTCGGTCTGCGCGAGCGCGGCGCGAGCGTCGGTTCACGTCGCGCGACGGGGAACCGTCCCGCCGTCGAGCAATGAGCGACGCCGGGCCGGGCCGGGGGCGACGGGTTCGCCGGGGCGGCGCAACCAGTGTTTCCGCGAGGCGTCGGCATGGAAAGGATCATGTAATGTAGCGGCCTGTCGCTGACCTTACGGATTCCCCATGCGTGTGCTGCTCGTCGAAGACAACCCGAACCTGGCCCAGTCGCTGAACGACGCGCTGAGCGCCGCGCGTTTCGCGGTCGATCACATGGCGGACGGCGAGGCCGCGGACCACGTGCTGCGCACGCAGGATTACGCGCTGGTGATCCTCGATCTCGGGCTGCCGAAGCTCGACGGGCTGGAGGTGCTGCGGCGGCTGCGTGCGCGCCGCAACCCGGTGCCGGTGCTGATCCTCACCGCGCACGGCTCGGTCGAGGATCGCGTGAAAGGGCTCGATCTCGGCGCCGACGACTATCTCGCGAAACCGTTCGAGCTGACCGAACTGGAGGCGCGCGCCCGCGCGCTGATCCGGCGCAGTCTCGGCCATGAGCATTCGCGGGTCGAATGCGGGCCGCTTTCGTACGACAGTATCGACCGCAGCTTTCACCTCGCGGGCGAGCCGCTGTCGCTGACGCCGCGCGAGCGTTCGGTGCTCGAAGTGCTGATCCTGCGCAACGGCCGCGCAATCAACAAGGACACGCTGTCGGAGAAGATCTTCGGGCTCGACGAATCGGTCAACGCGGATGCGATCGAGATCTACGTGTACCGGCTGCGCAAGAAGCTCGAAAGCACGGGCGTCGCGATCGTCACGCTGCGCGGGCTGGGTTATCTGCTCGAAGCGAAGGCGGAGTCGGCGGAATGAACCGCTCCCACGCGCACTTGCTTTGCTACGCGCTGAAACGCGACTCCGGATCGACAGCCTTGCATGGGACCGCAGCAAGCACCAACGGCGCTAACTCCGGATCGACATGTCCGCTGAGCCTCGAAGGGGCACATGCCGTCCACGGCCGGCTGTGCGGGCGCGGCGCGAGGCTCCGCGAATTTACCGCCGCGCCCTTTGGGGCGACCCGGCGGAAGGCATCGTGACGCGCCCGAACCTGCGAACCCAGGTCGCGCTGTGGCTGCTGTTGCCGCTGCTCGGCCTGCTCGCGCTCGATTCGTGGCTCACGTACCAGCGCGCGATGAGCGCCGCGCACGTCGCGTTCGACCGCACGCTGTCGTCGTCGCTGAAGTCGATCCGCGAAGGCGTGCGGCTCAACGACGGCGAGATCGAGGTCGACCTGCCGTATCTCGCGCTCGAAATGCTCGAATCGAGCGATGGCGGCAAGATCTACTACCTGATCCGCGAGGACAACGGCCACACGATCACCGGCTACCCGGACCTGCCGCTGCCGCAGGGGCGCGACGCGGGCGACGGCGCGCTGTTCGTCACGCGCTACTACGACGTCATCTATCGCGGCGAGCAGTTGCGGATGGCCGCGCTGCGCATACCGGTACACGACGTGCCGACCGCGCAGTCGCGCATCGTGTGGGTGATGGTCGGCGAGACGATCGAGGCGCGCCAGGCGCTCGCGCGCGAGATCCTGATCGGTTCGCTGCTGCAGGAAGGGCTGCTCGTCGTGCTCGCGCTCGGGATCGTATGGCTTGGCGTCGGGCGCGGGCTGCGGCCGCTGAACCGGCTGTCGGCCACGGTCGCCGCGCGCAGCGAGGACGATCCGACGCCGCTCGACACCGGCGCGATGCCGAGCGAGCTCGCGCCGCTCGTCGAGTCGATCAACCAGTACATCGGCCGCACGCAGCGGATGCAGGTCGCGCGGCGGCGCTTCTTCGCGGATGCGGCCCATCAACTGAAGACGCCGCTCGCGGCCGTGCAGGCCGGCGTCGAGCTCGCACTGCGGCCCGATGAACAGCCGCGCGCGAACGGGCATCTGCGGCGCGCGAACGGCGCGGTGCGGCAGGCCGCGAAGATCGTCCAGCAACTGCTGTCGCTGTCGCGGCTCGATTCGGACAGCGGCCAGGCGGTCGCGCACGAGCCGGTCGCGCTGCACCGGCTTGCGCGCAGCGTGACGCTCGACTGGTCGCCGGTTGCACGCGCGCGCGACATCGATCTCGGCTTCGAGCACGAAGCCGATGTGAGCGTGCATGGGCAACCGGATCTGCTCGGCGAGATGATCGGCAACCTGATCGACAACGCGATTCGGTATGCAGGCGACAGCGCGGTGATTACGGTGCGTGTGTCGCGCGATGGCGAGCAGGCGCGGCTCGACGTGATCGACAACGGGCCGGGCGTTCCGGCGGACGAGCGCGACGCGGTGTTCGAGCGCTTCCATCGCGGCAGCAAGACGCAGACGGTCGAAGGGACGGGGCTCGGGCTGTCGATCGTGCGGGAGATCGCACGCGTGCATCAGGGCAGCGTGATGCTCGCCGATGCTGCGGGCGGCGGGCTGGTCGTGACGATCCGGTTGCCGGCGGCGAACGATGCGGAGGCGCGCGCGGCGTGAGGGCGGCGGGAAGCGCGTGGTTGCTTCCCGATTGCGATGGCTATGCGGTTTGGGGGCGATTCCGTACGTGCGGCTCAATCGCCGAACCCGATCTCCGCTTCCAGCGATTGCCCGATTTCGAGCCACGCGCCCGCGCCTTCGACGACGATCGCGTTGATGCCGAACGTCAGCGCGTCTTCGTAGTTCGGGTTCGCGCGATAGGCCTGCATCGTGTCGGTCGGCTCGTGCGGCCATGCCGGGTCGGGCGCGCCGGTGGCCTGGTCGATCGTCGGCATCGGGCAGCGCGTGCACAGCTTCACGAGGCGCAGCCGCACGGGCGTCGCGCCGTCGGTGTCGAGGTGTTCGACGAAATCCTCTTCGTAGGCGTCGAGATCCGACACGACGATGTTCGGGCGGAAGCGGTTCATCGGAATCGCCGGCGCGCCTTTCGCGGCGAGCCGCGCGTTCAGGTCGTCGAGCGACGACTGGCCGATCACGAGCAGCGGATAACCGTCCGCGAACTGCGTGTGCGTATCGATCTCGCCCGTCCATTTGCGGTTGCAGCCGCGACGCGCATCGGCCCCGAAGCGCGCGAGCTTCGCGGGCGTGCCGAGGAATTCGGTGAGCCACGCGGCCGTTTCGGCGCCCGTGTCGATCGCGTCGACGGTGTCGCGCCAGACGGTCGCGGCCATTGACGGCGTGGCAGGCGTCGCGTCGCCGTCGAGCGGCGTGCGGATCTCGCGCATGCCCGGCGCGTTCAGCACGAGCGCATCGGTGTCGAGCGCGGTGCGGATCAGCGCGAGACGCGGGTGCGTGCGCTGCGTGATCATCTGCCCGTCGGGGTCGGTAATCAGCCAGTGGCGATCGTACGCGAGGCCCGTTTCGAGCAGTTGCGCACGCGACAGCGCAATGCCGGCGCAGGATTTGATCGGGTAGACGAAGAGTTCGGCGATGGCTGGCATGACGCTGGCTGAGGGCGGGATGGACGAGCTGCGATTGTGCCAGATCGCACCGAAACCGTTTGGGCGGTTGCGCCGTGCCGCGCCGCCGGTTACGCGAGCGGGAAACCGGGGTCGAAGGTTGCGCGCACATCGAGCGGCTGGCGCAGCAGCCCGGCCTTCAGGTAGAAATCGGCGGTGCGCTGCTGCCCGGCGACGACCGTCGCATCGATCGGCTGCCAGCGCGTGTTGCGGCGCTCGAATTGCAGCTTCGCGGCGGCCGGCGGAATGCCGATGATGCGCGCGAGCGCTGCGGAATACGCGTCGACGTGCCGGTACGACCAGGTTTGCGCGCGCACGACGCGCTGCAGGAAATCGTGCAGCACCTCGCGCTTCGACGCGATCGCCGCGTCGGTCGCGGCGACGTAGCTGAGGCCCGACCACAGGCCGCGGCCGTTGACGAGCAAGCGTGCACGGCCGCTCGTTTCGGCCAGCGCGGTATAGGGTTCCCACGTCGCCCATGCGTCGATCGAGCCGGTCGCGAGCGCGAGCATCGTGTCGGCCGGCGGCAGGAAGCGGAACGACACGGCATCGGGCGGCAGGCCGGCCGCGTCGAGCGCCTTCAGCGTGACGAAATGGCCGATCGAGCCGCGCGTGGTGCCGATGCTTTTGCCCTTCAGGTCGGCCGCGCCTTTGAGCGTCGCATCGGGCCGCACGAGCACGGCCGTGCCGTACGGATCGGAACGGTTCGCGCCGATCACCTTGATGCGCGCGCCCGACGCGAGCGCGAAGATCACCGGCGCGTCGCCGATCGGCCCGCAGTCGACGGCGGCGGCGTTCAGCGCTTCGGCGAGCGGCGCGGCCGCCGGGAATTCGGTCCACGCGATGTCGTAGGGCAGGCCGTTCAGTTCGCCGGCCGCTTCGAGCAGCGCGCGCAGCCCGCCTTTCTGGTCGCCGGCGCGCAGCAGCGGCCGCGTGCCCGATTGCGCGCGCAGTGCGGCCGGCGCTGCGGCGATCGTGGCGAGGGCGCTTGCCTGCGCGAGGAAATGGCGTCGGGTCGGATTCATCGTGAAGTTCGTTCGGTCGGAAGAAAGGTTCGGGAATTCAGTGCGGGAGCCCGGCCTGCACGTCGCGCACGGGCTCGGCGTCGACACGCAGCAGCAACGCGGTCAGCGGGTCGCTGCTTCCGGCGGTGACGGCGGCCGCGGCCGGCCGCGCAGCCGCGTCCGAGCGGCACAGCAGGTCGGCATCCGACCACCCGACGCTGCCCGGCAGCGCGCGCGCCCGCAGCCAGCCACGCCGATCGGCGAGGAGCTGAGTGCCGCCGAGCGCATCGGGCGCGATGCCTGCGATCGTCGCGAACGCGAGCCACGCGTCGGGTGTCGACGCGACGCAGTTCGCGCGCGCGCCGGTCGCCGTCGGCGCGGACGTGCCGCTCGCCGTGACGAGCAAGGTCTGCCAGCGCGCGTCTTCCGGCGGTGGCGCGACGCCCGGTGCGAGCGCGACGATGCGTACGCGCTGGCCTTCGCGCCAGCGATCGAGCGGTTGGGGTGCGGCGTCGCCGCAGCGCACGTCGAGCGCCGGCAGCGGGACGGGAACGGGCCAAGCGCCTTCTGCTTGCGCGCCGCTGCCGGCCGCAAGCGCCTTCAGGTAGTCGAGCACGGCCCAGGTGTCCTGCGGGCCGAGCGTCGAAGCGAAGCCGGGCATCGTCGCCGCGCCGCGTTCGTCTCGCGTGCCGTGCCGCACGCGCCAGAACAGTTCGCCATCGAGGCGACGCGCGAGCAGCGCGCCGGCGAAGGTCGGCGGCCAGTGTGCGAGCGTGGCCGCGAGCGGCCCTTCGCCGCGACCGTCCGCGCCGTGGCAGGCCGCGCAGTGCTGCGCATACAGATGCGCGCCGCGCATCACGTTCGATACCGAAAACGCTGCGGGATCGCGCTGGAAACTCGTCGGCACGGCGGGCGTCAGCCACAGCGACGACGGCGGCCACGGCGCGAACCATGCCACCGCCAGCGCGGCGATCGCGGAGGCGAAACGCCATTTGCGCGAAGCGAGCGCGACACAGGCGAGTACCACCGCAAGCGCCGTTGCGATGCAGGCGAACGCAAGTTGCCGCGTGAGTCCCGCGTCGATGCGCAGCGTTTCGAGCGCGATGCGGTGCGCCCACGGCCACGCGGCCTGACCGTCGGCATCGCCGGTCAGGCCGAGCGCGTGCAGCCCGCGCGCCAACGCGATTTGCGCGCGATACAGCAGTTGCAGGAAGACGAGCGCCCAGTCGGCGAACGGCGGCGCGTTCATCGCATGCATCCCCGCCGCAAAGCAGTCAACCGTCCAAGGAAACCGCGCATCTACCAGCTCGCATCGAGCCCGAGATGCCGCAGCGCGTCGTGACGCAGTTCGGCGAGACGCGGGTCGCCGCGGTGGCGCGGGTAGGGCAGGTCGACGCGCAATTCCGCGACAATCCGCGCGGGGCGCGGCCCGAACACGATCACGCGCTGCGCGAGGAACAGCGCTTCCTCGACATCGTGCGTGACGAGCAGCGACGAGAAGCCGTCGCGTTGCCACAGCGCGGTCAGCTCGGCCTGCATCGTGAGGCGCGTCAGCGAATCGAGCTTGCCGAGCGGTTCGTCGAGAATCAGCAGGCGCGGATCGTTGACGAGCGCACGGGCGAGCGCGACGCGCTGCGCCATCCCGCCGGACAACTGGTGCGGAAACACGTTCGAGAACTCGCGCAGCCCGACGCGTTCGAGCGCATCGTCCACGCGATGCTGCGCGACACGCGCCACGCCGCGCGCTTCGAGGCCGAGCGCGACGTTCGCGCGCACGCGCCGCCACGGGTACAGCGTCGGGTCCTGGAACACGACGATGCGCGACGGATCGGGCTGCTCGATCGGCACGCCGTCCTGTGCGATGGTGCCTTGCCGCGCGGTATCGAGGCCTGCGACGAGGCGCAGCAGCGTCGATTTCCCGCAGCCGCTCGGGCCGAGCAGCGCGACGAATTCGCCGGCGGCGACCGACAGCGTGACGTCGTCGAGCACCGGCAGCGGGCCGCCGGGGCCGTCGAACGCGTGGCTCACGCGGCGGATGTCGATGCGCGCGCCGCGCGGCGCAGTGACGGCGGGCGAAGTGGTGGCCGAAGCGGCGGCAGAAGCGGCAACGGACGGTTCGACTACGGCGGCGCTTACCATTTGACGGTTCCTTTCTGCCACGCGAGCGCGCGGTCGCGCACCGCGAACAGCAGCGCGATCAATCCGGAAAACAGCAGCGCCATCACGATCAGCGCCGCGTACATGTTCACGTACGACGCCCAGCCCTGCGCCCAGCTCAGATACCAGCCGAGCCCCGACTTGACGCCCATCATCTCGGCGACGACCAGCACCGTGAACGACGCGCTCAGCCCCATGAAGATGCCGACGAACACGT
Source organism: Burkholderia stabilis (assembly GCF_001742165.1). Lineage (NCBI taxonomy): Bacteria > Pseudomonadati > Pseudomonadota > Betaproteobacteria > Burkholderiales > Burkholderiaceae > Burkholderia > Burkholderia stabilis. Next base: position 429,804 of record NZ_CP016443.1, read on the forward strand.
GCGGCAGCGCGGCCGGAATCGCGACGCGCAGCACGAGGAAACGCGCGTTCGCGCCGAGCGTGCGCGCGACGTCGTAATACTGCTTGTTGACGCTCGCGACGCCGGACCAGGTCAGCACCGCGACCGGGAATCCGGTCGACAGCGCGATCAGGAACGCGGCGGCCGAATAGCTCGACGGAAAGAAGTAGAACGTGAGCGGCAGCAGTGCGGTGGCCGGCACGGGGCCGAGCACGCGCAGCACCGGATGCACCCAGTAGCCGATCCGGCGCGACCAGCCGATCGATACGCCCACCGCGAAGCCGACCGCGACGCCGTATGCAAACCCGAGCGCGAGCAGCTTCAGCGTGTTGCCGGCGCTGCCGAGCAGGCGCGGCCAGTCGTCGACATAGACCTCGATCAGCGCCTGTGGCGGCGCGAAGAACGGCGTCGGCAGCCAGCCGGTTTTCGCGGTGGCGATTTCCCACGCGGCGAGCACCAGCGGCAGCGCGACGAGCCACGGGCCGGCCGGCCGCACGCGTGCGAGCCGTGCGCGCGTCGGGGCGGCGAGATGGCCGAGCGTCGCGGCGGCGAGCAGCAGCGCGCCGATCGACCACGCGGCCGTGCCGAACGTGTCCGTGTAGGCCCAGTCGGTGAAACCGACGACACGGTTCGGCCACAGTTGCGTGAGCGCGCCGAGCGCGGCCCATGCGAGCGCGGCCGCGATGCCGGTCGGCCAGGTTCGCGCGCGGCGGGCTTCGGCTGCCAGCGTCGCTTCGCACGCCGTGCAGGCGATGCGTGCGGGCGCAGCGGAGGCGGAAACGGAAGTACCGCCGGCCGGTGCCGGTGCGGTGTGCGTGGTGGAAGCGTGTTCGATCGTCGACATCGCGTCACCCCAGCACGTTCGCATAGACCTGCTGCGCGAAGCGCTGCGGGTCCGTGCTTTTCTTCAGCACGCTGATGCGGCGGAAGTCGTCCGCATAAAACGCGATTTCCTGCTGCAGATCGACGTTGGTCGGGTGATGCGTGTAGGTGAGCGTCGCGTAGAGCTTGCGCAGATCCTCGGGGCTGATCTTCGGCGAATACTTCGCGAACACCTTCGCGGCTTCATTCGGATTGTCGTGCGTGTACTCGGTAGCCTGAACGATCGAGCGTGCGAGCCCGGCGGCTGCGGGCCGGTCGTTGCGCACGAGGTCACCGCGCGCGCCGATCACGCAGCACACCTTGCGCGCGTATTCGCCGGACAGGTTCGTCGCCAGCTCGGTATACGCGCCGTTGCTGCGCTTTTCGAGCAGATAGAGGTTCGGGTCGCCGTCGGCGATCGCGTGGATCTCGCCCTTGTCGACCGCGACGCCGAGCAGGTCGGCCGGATACTGCCGCCACGTGATGTCGCGCTCGGGATCGATGCCGTTCTTCGCGAGCAGGATCGAGAAGAAATGCTTGCCGGGCGCGGCCAGATCGCTGACGCCGACCGTCTTGCCCTTCAGCGCCTGCAGCGTCGTGACGCCGGCCGCCTTGGCGCCGACCAGCCGCACGCAGCCGCCGTGCGAGCTGCCGATGATCTTCACGTCGAAGCCGGCTTCGAGCGGCTTCAGCCAGCGGTGGATCATCCCGACCGCCGCGTCGGCCTTGCCGGTCGCGATCGATTCGAGCAACTGGTCGGTCGACCCGCTGTAGTTGATCAGTTCGACCTTCAGGCCGTTCTTCTCGAAGAAGCCGCGTTCCTGCGCGACGACGATCGGCGTCAGGCAGAACGCGTTCTGGTTCCACGCGAACGTGAGCTTCTTCAGCGGCGGCGCGGACCACGCCTTGCGGCCGAGCGTGATCGCCGGCGCGGCGAGCGCGGCGGCGCCGGCCGCGCGCAGCAGCTTGCGGCGTTTGTCGTCGTGCGCGCCGGACGGCGCGGGTGCGGTGGTGCGGGTCATGTGGTCTGGTCTCCGGTCGTGCGGAAAGGCGCTCAGTCGAGCAGGTCGGGTTCGTCGGCGAGGACGCGCGCAAACAGGCTGTCGAACGCATGCAGCGCCCCTTCGGGGCCGCCGATCTGGCCGTGCGTGTGGCGCGCGGTCGCATGATCGATCGGCTGCGGCGTGCCGGCCGCCTCGGCCAGCAACTGCGTGTGCGCGGCGTTGTCGAGCGCGATGTACCACCATGCGGCGGCCTCGACCGTCGGGCCAGCCGTCAGGATGCCGTGGTTCTTCAGGATTACGCCCTTGTGCGTGCCGCCTTCCGGCTTCTCGAGCGCGTGCGCGATCCGCGCGCCTTCGCTCGTGTCGACGACCATCCCCGTGAAGTCGTCGAACAGCGCGTGGTCCTCGTAGAACACGCAGGCGTCCTGCGTCAGCGGATCGAGCGGGCGGCCGAGCGTCGACCACGCCTTGCCGTAGGTCGAATGCGTGTGCGCGGCGGCGACGATGTGCGGATGCGCGTCGTGGATCGCCGCATGGATCGCGAAAGCGGCCTTGTTCAGCGGGCGCGTGCCGATCGCGGTTTCGCCGCGCGCGTTGACGAGCAGCAGGTCGGATACCTTGATCTGCGAGAAATGCACGCCGAGCGGGTTCACCCAGAAGTGGTCGGGCAGTTCCGGATCGCGTGCGGTGATGTGGCCGGCGAGGCCCGACGCGAAACCGTAGCGCGCGAACAGGCGGAACGCGGCGGCGAGCCGCGCCTGCCGATGGCGGCGTTCGGCGGCGACGTCGATGCGCGGCGCGGGCGGGTCGAACCAGAAATGCTGGCGCGGTGTTTCGGCGAGCGCGAGGCCCGACGCGGTGCGAACGGGCGTGGACAGGACGGCGGACATGGCGGGCGGCTCCCTTTGCGTCAGGCGGCGCGGCGTGCCGCGTCGCGTGCGGCGACGGCGCTGCGCACGCGCGGAATCAGTTCGCGGCCGTAGTCGATCGCGTCTTCCAGCGGATCGAAGCCGCGGATCAGGAACGTCGTCACGCCGAGGTCGTAGTAGTCGAGCAGCGCGTCGGCGACCTGTTCGGGCGTGCCGACGAGCGCCGTCGAATTCGAGCGCGCGCCGGTGAGCTTCGCGATCTCGGTCCACAGCCGCTTGTCGACGCGCGAGCCGCGTTCGGCCGCGGCCAGCAGCCGGCGCGCGCCTTCGCTTTGCTGCGGGCCGCCGGCGCCGAGGCCGGCCGCTTCGCGCAGCCGGCGCGTTTCGTCGAGGATGCGATGCGCGCGCGCCCACGCTTCGTCCTCGGTCGCGGCGAGGATCGGGCGGAACGACACGGAGAAGCGCACCTGCCGGCCGTGTCTGGCGGCTTCGGCGCGCACGCGTGCGGTCAGGTCGCGCACCTGGTCGAGCGATTCGCCCCACAGCGCATAGACGTCCGCGTGCTTGCCGGCCACGGCGAGCGCGGCTTCCGATGCACCGCCGAAGTAGATCGGCACGTGCGGCTGCTGGAACGGCTTCACTTCTGAAAACCCCTGCTTGAAGCGGTAGTGCGCGCCGTCGTGATCGAACGGCTGCGCTTCGGTCCAGATCCGGCGCAGGATGCCGAGGTATTCGTCGGTGCGTGCGTAACGCGCGTCGTGGTCGAGGAAATCGCCGTCGCGCTGCTGTTCGCTGTCCGAGCCGCCGGAGATGAAGTGCACGCCGAGCCGGCCGCGGCTGAACTGGTCGAGCGTCGCGATCTGCCGCGCGGCGAGCGTCGGCGCGGTGAAGCCCGGACGATGCGCGAGCATGAAGTGGATGCGTTCGGTGGCGGCCGCCGCGAACGCGATCGTCAGCGTCGCCGACGGGCCGGTCGAGTGATGCGGCACGAGGATCCGGTCGAAGCCTGCCGTTTCGTGCGCGCGGGCAAAGTCGCGCACGTAGTCGGGGTCGACCACGGGGCCGGACGGCGGGTGGATTTCCGATTGCTTCTGGCTCTGGATCATGCCGATGAATTCGACGCTCATCTGGGTCTCCGGTGCAGGGACGGCCCGGCACGCGCCGGGCAGGAATGGAGCGCAGGTTAACGCCGGGATCATGCGAAACGGAAATAATCAATCCCGATTTGAATATCAGATTTGCATGGTTTGGGCGGGCAGGCGCGGCGCATACGCTGTGGGCTCGCGATGGATCGGGCGCGCGTGGGTGCGCGCCGGCCATTCCGGCGCGGTGCACGTTGTGCTTCGCCGAGTTCGGGCGAAACCGCGCCGCGTGGCGATCGATCGTCGCGATGGCGGTTTTCGCTGCTGTCGCCGCCTTTGTGCTTTACGTTTTTCCCAGGGAATCCGTCTCGATGTCCGCCAGCCTTGCCGCTTCCTCGCCGTCGCCGCAACCGCCTTCGCTGCGCCTTTTGTCAGCCGATGAGCCTGCCGATGACGCGCACGCCACGAACGACGATGCACGCATCGCCGCGCTGCTCGATCAACTTGGCCCCGAGCTGGCTGCCGATGCGGCCCGCAACGACGTCGACGGCCGCTTTCCGCACGAGAATTTCGCACGGCTGCATCGCGCGGGCTGATCGCGCAGGTCGTGCCGCGCGAGCATGGCGGCGCCGGTGCGACGCTCGCGCAGGCGAGCCGGATCGTGGCCGCCGTCGCGCGGGCCGATCCGGCGACTGCGCTGGTGCTGACGATGACGTACCTGCAGCACCGCGCGCTCGGTCGTGCGGACAACCGCTGGCCGGCCCGCGTGCGGCAGGCGGTGTTCGACAGCGCGGTCGCGCAAGGCGCGCTGATCAACGCATTGCGCGTCGAGCCCGCACTCGGTTCGCCGTCGCGCGGCGGCCTGCCGGAAACCGTCGCGCGCCGCGACGGCGACGGCTGGCGGCTGTCCGGCCACAAGCTGTACAGCACCGGGATTCCGGCGCTGCGCTGGCTGGCCGTGTGGGCGCGCACCGACGAGCCGGAGCCGCGCCTGGGCGTGTTCCTCGTGCCGCGCGACCGTGAGACGGACGATGCACGCATCCGCGTGATCGAAAGCTGGAATCACCTCGGCCTGCGCGCGTCGGGCAGCCACGAAGTCGTGTTCGACGATGTCCGGCTGCCGGCCGATCACGCGGTCGACGTGCGCGCGCCGCAAGCCTGGGCCGTGTCGGCCGCGACGCACGCGGATGCCGACGCACAGGCCGATCAGCAGGCGTGGATGGTCGCGCTGCTCGGCAGCCTGTACGACGCGGTGGCGCGCGCATCGCGCGACTGGCTGATCGGATTCGTGACGACGCGTGCGCCGAGCGGGCTCGGCGCGCCGCTCGCGACGTTGCCGCGCGTGCAGGAGGCGGTCGGCGAAATCGAGGGCTGGCTGCATGCGAACCGCGTGCTGCTCGACGATCACATCGCGCGCACCGACGCGGGCGCGGCGCCGTCGGTCACGACGAGCGGCCTCGTCAAGCGGACCGTGACCGAGCATGCGATTCGCGTGGTCGAGCAGGCGCTGAAGCTGTCGGGCAATCACGGGCTGAGTCGCGGCAATCCGCTGGAGCGTCACTATCGTGACGTGCTGTGCAGCCGCGTGCATACGCCGCAGGACGACGCGATCGCGGTCGCGGCGGGCCGTGCGGTGCTCGAAGCGGCGAATCGGGGCGAAACGAAGGCGGAGGCGGGCGGGACGTCACGCAACGAGGCGGAGCGCGGTCGAAACGATGCGTGAGTGGTGCGAGGCGGCCGCGACGGTAAACCGGGCGGCGCAATGCAGACGCCGCCCCATGCGGTCAAGCCGCCTTGCCGTGCGCCTGTTCGGGCAACGCGAACGCCACACGCGCATGCGCGGCGACGGCCGCGAGCGGTGCATCGAAACGCGCCGCATCGTGCCGGCGCAGCAGCCACAGATCGATCTGCGGCTTGAAATCGGTGAGCGGCACGATGTCGAGCGCGTCGCGCAGCGGGCTGCCTTCGACGAGCGGCAGCGGCATCAGCCCGATGCCGAAACCGTTCGCGACGCTCTGCAGTTGCAGGTCGCGGCCGTAGGTGTCGAGCGTGACCGGCATCGGCAGCCCTTGCGCGTCGAGCGCGCGCCGCAGGCCCGCACGAAAGCCGCAGCCGTCGGGATTGAGCACCCAGCCGCGCGCGTGGCAATCGGCGAGCCGGTAGCTGCGGCGCGGCCAGTCGCCCTTGCGGCCGACCGCGACGAGCCGCGTGGCCAGCAGCCGTTCGCCTTCGACGTGCGGCGGCAGCACCATCTCGCGCGCAAGGAACACGAGCGCCGCATCGAGTTCGCGGCGCGCGACGCGCTCGACGAGCATGCCGCCCCACGCGGTCGTGACCTGCGTCGCGAGCGCGGGCCACTGCGCGGCGAGTTCCGCGATGAGCGCGGGCAGCATCAGCTCGCCGAGCCCTTGCGTGAGGCCGATGCGGAATTCGCCGGCGGGCGGCTGGCTGCCGGCCGTCAGCTCGCGCAACGCATCGACTTCGCGCAGGATCGCGCGACACTGCTCGAAGACCTGCCGGCCGATGTCGGTCGGTCGCGGCGGCTTCGTGTTGCGGTCGAGCAGGGTCACGCCGAGCGCTTCCTCGAGATTCTGGACGCGCCGCGTGATCGCGGGCTGCGTCATCCCGAGCTCGGCCGCGGCCTGGCTCAGGGTCTGGCAGCGGACGACCGCTGCAAAAGCGTCGATATCGCTAATTTTCATGTTTGTTCTGCATGGTCTTTCGGGTGCATCATGACGATCCATCATATTCGGCATCATATTCGAGGAGACAGCCGGTGAGTACGCTTTCGTTGCATGACACGCCGCTGCGTCCGTTCGTCGATGGGCTGGGCGCGCTGCTTGCGTCCGGCGCGAACGAGGCGCGCATTCTCGACGAGGGCGGCGCGCTGCTTGCCGCGCTCGTCGCACACGACGACTGGCTGCCCGACGCGTTCGCGCAGCCCGATCCCGTGCGCTATCGCCAGTACCTGCTGCATCTCGACCCGGACGAGCGGTTCTCGGTCGTCAGCTTCGTGTGGGGCCCCGGGCAGACGACGCCGATCCACGATCACACCGTGTGGGGGCTGATCGGGATGCTGCGCGGCGGCGAGTTTTCGCAGCCGTACCGGTTCGACGAAACGGGCAAGCCCGTGGCGTCGGGCGATGCGGTGCGGCTCGCGCCGGGCGAGGTCGAGGCCGTGTCGCCGCGCATCGGCGACGTCCATCGCGTGACCAACGCGTTCGCCGACCAGGTGTCGATCAGCATCCACGTGTACGGCGCGAACATCGGCAAGGTCGAGCGCGCGGTGTACCTGGACGACGGCACCGTGAAGCCTTTCGTGTCAGGCTATTCGAACGCCTGACGCCGGGCCGGCCGAGGCGGCCCGTTGCGGGCGCGCGCCGGCCGGCCAAAGATTGATCCGTTTCGCTTTCTTCACCGACTTCAACGTATTCAAGACAGAGACACCGTGACGCAATCCGCCGATTTCACTTTCCGCTTTCCCGCCGCGCCGTACCAGGAAGTCCGCGCGCGCCTGCTTGCCCGTGACGAGATCGCGCTGATCGATGTACGTGAGGAAGATCCGTACGCGCAGGGCCATCCGCTGTGGGCCGCCAACTTTCCGCTGTCGAAGCTCGAACTCGACGCATGGACGCGGATTCCGCGCCGCGATACGCCGATCGTCGTGTTCGGCGAAGCGGGCGGCGAGGATCTCGCGCCGCGCGCGGCCGCGAAGCTCGCCGAGCTCGGCTACACCGACGTGCGGCTGCTCGACGGCGGCCTCGCAGGCTGGCTGGCCGCAGGCGGCGAACTGTTCATCGACGTGAACGTGCCGAGCAAGTCATTCGGCGAATGGGTCGAGGCCGAGCGGCATACGCCGTCGCTGTCCGCGCAGGACGTGCAGGCGCTGATCGATGCGAAGGCCGATGTCGTGATCGTCGATGCGCGCCGTTTCGACGAATACCAGACGATGAACATCCCGACCTCGACGAGCGTGCCGGGCGCGGAACTCGTGCTGCGCGTGCGCGCGCTCGCGCCGAACCCGCAGACGCAGGTGGTCGTCAACTGCGCGGGCCGCACGCGCAGCATCATCGGCACGCAGTCGCTCGTCAACGCGGGGCTGCCGAATCCGGTCGCCGCGCTGCGCAACGGCACGATCGGCTGGACGCTCGCCGGCCAGGCGCTCGAACACGGCGCCGCGCGACGCTTTCCGGACGACATCGATGGCGAGCAGCGCGCGGAGGCGCGCCGCGCCGCGCGCGCGGTGGCCGAACGCGCCGGCGTGCAACGCATCGCGCTTGCGGATGTTGCCGTGCTCGACGAGCCGGGCCGCACGCTGTACCGCTTCGATGTGCGTACGCCGGAGGAATACGAGGCCGGCCACCTGCCGGGCTTCCTGAGCACGCCGGGCGGCCAGCTCGTGCAGGAGACCGACCATCACGCGGCCGTGCGCGGCGCGCGGATCGTGCTCGCCGACGACGACGGCGTGCGCGCGGACATGACCGCGTCGTGGCTCGCACAGATGGGCTGGGACGTGCGCGTCGTCGAACCGGTGGGCGCGACGGCATTGGCCGAACGCGGCCAGCCGCCGCGCGACGTGCCGGCGACGCCGCACGCAACCGAAGTCTCGCCCGCGACGCTCGCGGGCTGGCTGAAGGAAGCCGCGCCCGACGAGCTCGCGATCGTCGACGTGACGGCCAGCGCGAACTACGTGAAGCGCCATATCCCGGGCGCGTGGTTCGCCGTGCGCGCGCAACTGCGCGACGCGCTTGCGGCGATCCCGCCCGCGAAGCGCTACGTGTTCACGTGCGGGTCGAGCCTGCTCGCACGGTTCGCGGCGGACGACGCGCGCGCGCTGTTGCCGGCGTCGGCCGACATTTCGGTGCTGACCGGCGGCACGGCCGCGTGGATCGATGCGGGGCTGCCGCTCGAACACGGCGAGACGCACCTTGCATCGCCGCGCGTCGACCGCTACCGGCGCCCGTACGAAGGCACCGACAACGCGGCGGCCGCGATGCAGGCGTATCTCGACTGGGAATACGGGCTGGTCGACCAGTTGAAGCGTGACGGCACGCACCACTTCAACGTGATCTGACCGTCACGGCGGGGCCGGGCAAACCGGCCCCGATCCCGCCGCTGGTTCAGCGCTTGAACGTATCGACGGCCGTGCGGCCGACCGCCGGATCGTCGGTGAAGAAGCCGTCGATGCCCGCGCGCAGGTACGCCTGGATCTCGCGCACCGAACCCGCCGTGTTGCGCGTGGCCGGCGTGCCGGCATCCTTCAGCGATGCGGGCAGGAAGTTGTTCTCCGGGCGGAACGTGTACGGATGCACGACGAGGCCGGCCTCGTGCGCGTAGCGCACGTACGGCGTCGGCTGCTGCAGCGTGCCGTCCGCGGCGACCGCGATGATCGACGTCTTGTACGGACCGACGCCGTTCGCATAGGTCGCGATCTCGCGCATGCCGTCGCGCGTCGACAGGTCGCCATACGTGCGCTTGTCGTTGGCCTTCACGAAGTCGTACGGGCGCTGGCCGGCTTCGTCCATCAACTGCACGAGCTTCCAGTTCGGCTGGCTCGACTTGATCCGGTTGCGGATCGTCTTCAGGTTCGCTACTTCGAACGACTGGATGTAGACGGTCGCCGTGCGCGACGTGTACGTATCCTTCAGCAGCGCATCGACCAGACGATCCTCGAGCGGCAGGTTGATCGACTGGAAGTAGGTCGGGTGCTTGGTTTCCGGATACAGGTGGATCGTGCGGCCGGTCTGCGCGGACATCTGCTTCGCGAGCGCGACGATCTCGTCGAACGTCGGAATCTCGAACTGGTCGTTGTAGGCGGTGTTCGCCGGGCGGACCTGCGGAATGCGCTCGCGTGCGCGCAGCGTCTTCAGCTCGGCGAGCGTGAAATCCTCGGTGAACCAGCCCGTCAGTTGCGCGCCGTCGATCGTCTTCGTCGCCTTGCGGCTCGCGAACTGCGGCAGCGCCGACACGTTCGTCGTGCCCGAAATCTCGTTTTCATGGCGCGCAACGAGCACGCCGTCGCGCGTCGCGACGAGATCGGGCTCGATGACGTCCGCGCCGTCCTCGATCGCCTTGCGGTACGACGCGAGCGTGTGTTCGGGGCGCAGCGCGCTCGCGCCGCGATGGCCGACCACCTGGACCTTCGCGGAAATCGGCTGCGTGGGATCGGCGGTCACGTCGTCGCCGCCGCACGCGGCGAGCAGGAAGGCGGCCGCACAGGCGAACGGGACGTAGCGCAGGGCGCTCGGGCGCAAGAAGAACATGTCGATGAACCTTCGAAACGGGAGTCGGGAAAGGGTGGTCGTTCCGGTGGCGCGGCTGTCGGGCTGTGCCGCGTGGAACCGAACGGGACGCGATCGTCGCATCGAATAATTACATATGTATTACTTTAGCCTTTCCATTTTCTTCGGGGCACGGTGCGCGTGACGGGACGAGGCGCGGCGGCCGTGCGTACGCCGTATTCCGGCGGTCGCGGGCAGGCCGCGCGCCGGATGCACTAAACTTGCGGGAATTTTGCATCGCAGCGCCCGGGCCGACGCCCGCGCGGCGCGACGATGCGGCGACTCGCGGGCCGGCGCGGGCGCCCGGCGCCCGTGTGCGTCCGGGGCCCGCGCCGGCCGGTTTTTTCCCGACCCATGACGACTCGAACCGATTCTGCCTACCTGCTCGGCGACCTGCTGAAGAACGTTTCCCGCTCCTTCTACCTGACGCTGCGCGTGCTGCCCGACGGCATGCGCGACCCGGTCGGCCTCGCGTATCTGCTCGCGCGCGCGGCCGACACGATCGCCGACACGGCGCTCGTCGCGCCCGATCGCCGCGCGGCGTTGCTGACCGACCTGCGAGACGAGATCGAGCGGCTCGGCGACGGCGCGGCGCTGTCGCGTTCGCTCGAGGACGTGACGCGGATGCAGACGGATTCGCACGAGCACGTGTTGCTCGGCTCGATGGAGCCGATGCTCGCGCTGCTGCGCGCGCAGCCGGACGCCGACCGCGCATCGATCCGCAAGGTCGTCGCGACGCTGACGGCGGGGATGGAGTTCGACCTGCGCACATTCCCGGACGAACAGTCGGGGCAGGTCGCGTCGCTGCCGAACCGCGAGATGCTCGACCGCTACACGTACCTCGTTGCGGGTTGCGTCGGCGAGTTCTGGACCGACATGACGGGTGCGCACACGCGCGCCGCGCGCGGCTGGGACCTGCCGGACATGCGCGAGAAGGGCATCCGTTTCGGCAAGGCGCTGCAGATGACCAACATCCTGCGCGACTGCGCGAAGGACCTGCGCATCGGCCGCTGCTACCTGCCCGACGATGTGCTGGGCGCGCACGGGCTCGGCGTCGCCGACCTGATGCAGCCCGGCGCGTCGGCGCGTGCGCGCGGCGTGCTGGTCGACCTGCTGCGCGTGGCGCTCGACCAGTATCGCGACGCGTGCCTGTATACGCTCGCGATCCCGCGCCGCTTCGTGCGGCTGCGCCTTGCGTGCCTGTGGCCGATCATGATCGGTCTCGAAACGCTCGAACTGCTGGCCGGCCACGATGCATGGCTCGACCCGGCGAAACCGGCCAAGGTGCCGAGAAAGCGCATCTACCGGATCATGGCGTCGTCGCTCGCGCTGGTCGGCTCGAACGCCGCGATCCGCGCACGCATGACCGCGCTCGCCGACGCGGTGAACGCGCGGCTCGGCCAGCCGGCATCGCGTTGAATCCTGCCGGCGCGCCGCGCCGGCACCGTCCTTCGGCCCGCGTTCGTCGGGCCATTTCCGTCCGATCTCCCGCGCGCGCACAGAAACGTTTTCATGATTTCGTTTTTCGAAATGTGGGTGTCATGAACGTCAGCGATCCTGCGCGGCGGCGTGAATCGCGATGTCAGTCTGCGATCGCGCATTTGTAAGATGATTTTTGCCGAAGGCGTCTGACGACATCGGACGGTCGTGTTGCACCAGTAAAAATGTAAAGCTAGGGTTTTCACCGGCAAATGCCGGAAACGCCCGCCGCATAAGCGTTTTCAGGTGTTATGTAACCGCTTGGTGAACCCGTGCGTTGCGTCGATCATACGATGACCGACCGCACGTATTGGGAAATAATCGGTAATCCGTCAGAATCGCCCCGGCATGTACTCGCACATGTGTCAGTCATAAAACCACACCAGAAAAGAAACATTCTTTGAGGACGGAGAATCAATGAAAAAGCGCGTCGCTTTCGCCATGACGGCAGTGGGCCTTGCAGCCGCTACCGCCGCCCACGCCCAGAGCAGCGTCACCCTGTACGGGATCGTCGACAACGGTCTGGCCTGGCAGAACAACTCGTCGGCCACCGGCGCGACCTCGGGTGGTCACTCGAAGGTGCAGATGTCCACCGGCGTGTGGGCAGGCAGCCGCTTCGGCCTGAAGGGCAGCGAAGACCTCGGCGGCGGCACGAAGGCGATTTTCCAGTTGGAAGCGGGTGTGAACACGGCTAACGGCGCGTCGCAATGGTCGGGCGGCATCTTCACGCGCCAGGCATGGGTCGGTATGACCAACCCGACGTACGGTACGCTGACGGCCGGCCGCCAGTACACCGCGTACTACACGCTGCTGTCGCCGTACAGCCCGACGACCTGGCTGACGGGTTACTACGGTGCGCACCCGGGCGATATCGACTCGCTGGATACCAGCTACCGCGCGAACAACTCGCTCGTGTACATGTCGCCGAAGTTCTACGGCTTCACGGTCGGCGGTTCGTACTCGTTCGGCGGCGTCGCAGGCGCGACGAACCGCGGCTCGACGTGGAGCGCTGCGGTCCAGTACCTGAACGGCCCGGCAGGCATTGCAGTCGGCTACCAGAAGGTCAACAACGCGACGCTCGGTGGCGGCGTGTGGGGCGCGAACTCGACGGTCCAGAACGGTCTCGATACGAGCGGCAACGGCGCGCAACCGGCTGTTTCGTCGATCAACAACGGCTACGCGACGGCGCAATCGCAACAACGTATCGCCGTGACGGCAGGCTACCAGTTCACGCAAGCGTGGGACATCTCGGCGTCGTACTCGAACGTCAAGTACACGCCGGGCGTGGGTTCGTCGTTCGCCAACACGGCGATCTTCAACACGGCTGGCGCCGTGCTGCACTGGAAGGCAGCCGCTCAGTGGGACTTCGCAGCGGGCTACTCGTACACGGCAGCCACGCAGTCGAACGGCATCACGAGCGCGGCCAAGTACCACCAGGTCACGCTGTCGCAGTACTACAGCCTGTCGAAGCGCACGGGTCTGTACGCACTCGAGGCTTACCAGCACTCGAGCGGCAACACGTGGAACCCGAAGCTTGGCGTCGTTGCAGCAACGACGTCGATCGGCGACGGCGTCGGCGCAGGTTCGAAGCAGAACCAGATCGCCGTCGGCGTCGGCATGATCCACCGCTTCTGATGTCGCGCGGCGCGCGAGCGCCGCTTACGGCATGCGGTATGAAGAACCGGCCTTCGGGCCGGTTTTTTTATGGGCGGTCGACATCGAGCGTCGATTCATCACGTGTGTCGACTGGCTGCCGTTGCTGGCAGGACGGGCTGCAGGCGTCACGTGCAACGGCGCTAACGGTTGGCGGGCCGGTTTCCTAGACTGGATGAAGGAGACAACGGCCCGCTGTCCGGTCGCATGCAACCGGATGGATCTCGCATGGGCCGACTCGGAGACCGCCATGAATACACACTTCCTTGCGGCCGGGCTGGTTGCGTCCGGTCTTCTTTGCGGTTGTGCTGCGCCATCCGGACAGCAAGCCGCCTCCATCGCGACGCCGCTCGAGTACGTGCAGGCCCCGGGCCAGTACGTGATCCCCGTGCCGCTCGCGCCGGCGGTCAAGGCCGGGAACCTGGTGTTCGTGTCGGGCATTCCCGCGTACGACCGGAACGGAAAGCTTGCGGTCGGCGATTTCACGGCGCAAATGAACCAGGCGATGGAGAACATCACAGGAATTCTGAAGGCGGCGGGCACCGGATGGGACCGTGTCGTGAAGGTTGACGTGATGCTCATCCGGCGTGAGGACTTCAAGGAGATGAACCGCATTTACGCGGGATATTTCCACACCGGGCAATACCCGGCACGCAGCACGGCCATCGTGGCGTCGTTGCCGAATCCGGACTTTCTCGTCGAGATCGATTGCATCGCCGTCGTCGACAAGCGGTGAAAGGCTGACAGGCGACGGTGGTTCGCGTCGAATGCGCGAGGCGCGGCCGGCCGATGGGCATGATGTCGATCGCGCCGGTTATTCCGGCGATGCGCCAGTGTGTTCGCCCCAGCTCCCCGCCAGCGCCTGGAACAGCGCCGCCGTATCGGTCAACCGGTCGGCCTGCGCACGCGTACGGTCGAGCGCCGTCTGCAGCGCCTGCCGCTGCGCGTCGAGCAGGTCGAACGTGCTGATCCCGCCCGCCGCGTAACGATCGCCTGCGATCGCGTTGCTGGCCGCTGCCTCCCGTGCGGCGATGTCTCGCGCCTGCAATTCGGCCGCGTCGTGCTCGACCGCGCGCATCGCATCGGCCACTTGCTGCAACGCCTGCAGCACGGTTTCCCGGTAGCTCGCGAACGCGGCATCGTACGCCGCTTCGGCCGCACGCTTCTTCGCGTGCAGCTCGCCGCCGTGAAAGAGCGGCTGCGTCAGGCCGAGCCCGACGTTCCACACGTTGAGCCCGCTCACGATATCCGCGATGCGCGTGCGCTCCGAGCCGATTCCCGCCGAAATCGAAAAACGCGGATACAGGTTCGCGGTGGCCACGCCGACGTTCGCGCTCGCCTGATGCAGCACGGCTTCCGCTGCGCGAATGTCGGGCCGTTCGCGCGCGAGCGTCGACGGCAGCGTGACGGGCAAGGTGCGCGGCAACGCGAGCGCATCGAGCGAGAGGTCGGGCAGCGCGGCGTCGGACGGCGGCGCGCCGAGCAGGATCGCGAGCCGGTGGCCGGCCTGCGCGAAGCGGGCCGCGAGCGGCGGCAGCGATGCCTGCGTCTGGGCGAGCAGCGCGCGCTGTGCGTGCACGTCGGCCTGCGACACGCCGCCCGCCGCGAAGCGCGCTTCGACGATGCGCAACTGCCGCGCCTGCGCGTCGACGAGCTGCTGCGTGAGCGCGACCTGCTGCGCGAGCGACGCGCGCAGGATCGCGGTGGCGACCACGTTGCCCGCGAGCGTCAGCCGCGCGGCGTCGAGCGTGTATGCCTGATAGTCGACCTGCGCGCGCAGCGCTTCGAGCGCGCGCCGGTTGCCGCCGAACACGTCGAGCACATACGACACGCTGACCGACGCGTCGTACAGCGTGAACGGCCCCGGGTTCGGCACGTTGGCCGGCAATCCGAACGCGGTGGTGTCGACCTTCTCGCGCGTGGCCGACAGGTTCGCGTCGACGCGCGGCAGCATCGTCGCGCCGGCTTCGGCCGCATGGTTCTGCCGTGCTTCGTCGAGCCGCGCGCGGGCTTCGGCGAGCGTCGGGCTGTTGTGCCACGCGGTGTCGACGAGCCGGTTCAGCGGGTCGGAGCCGAACTGCGTCCACCAGTGTTGCGGCGCGTGCGCGGTCGATTCGAACGTCTGCGCGTCACCGGCCGGGCCGCCGGCGGCGGCCGTCGTCGCGGGCATCGCGTCGCGCGTGTACTGCTGCGTGGCCGGCGCATCCGGCGCGCGGAAATCCGGCCCGACCGCGCATCCGGCGACGAGCAGCGCGGCGGCGGCCAGCGTGCAACGGCTGGCGGCGAGGGCGGCGCGATGCGAAGCCGGTTTCATCGTTCTGCGCCTAATCGAGCGTGCGCCGGTAGAAGCGCAGCGCGACGCCCATCACGATGACGGTGAACAGCGCGACCGGCCACACGGACGGCCACAGGTCGGCCCAGCCGTTGCCTTTCAGCAGGATGCCGCGCACGAGCCGGTTGAAGTAGGTGAGCGGCAGCAGGTTGCCGATGAACTGCGCCCACTTCGGCATCCCGGCGAACGGGAACATGAAGCCCGACAACAGGATGTTCGGCAGGAAGTAGAACACCGCGAGCTGCATCGCCTGCAACTGGTTCTGCGCGAGCGACGACAGCGTGATGCCGACCGTCAGGTTCGCGGCGATGAACAGCAGCGCGGCCAGGTAGAGCGCGAACACGCTGCCGACGAACGGCACGTCGAACACGAAGCGCGAGGCCGCGACGATGATCGACACCTGGACCAGCCCGATCAGCACGTACGGGACGATCTTGCCGGTCATCACCTCGAGCGGCCGCACGGGCGTCGCGAGCAGGTTCTCCATCGTGCCGCGCTCGCGTTCGCGCGTGATCGCGAGGCCCGTCATCATCACCATCGTCATCGTCAGGATCACGCCCATCAGGCCCGGCACGACGTTGTACTGCGTGATGCCTTCCGGGTTGTACAGCCGATGCAGCACGACGTCGAACGCGGCCGGGCGGCCGTTCAGGTGCGCGAGCGGGCCTGTCAGGTCCTTGTCCGCGACGGGCTGGACGAGGCCCGGCAGCGCGCCGATCGCCGAGGCGGTCGCGACGGGATCGGTGGCATCCGCCTCGACGAGCAGCGACGGCCGCTCGCCGCGCAGGAGCCGCCGCGAGAAATCGGCCGGCACGCTCAGCACGAACTGCACGTCGCCGCGCGCGAGCGCGTGCCGGCCGGCTGCCTCGTCGGGCAGCGTCTCGACGATGTCGAAGTACGCGGAATGGCGCATCGCGGCGACGAAACTACGCGCGAACGGGCTCGAATCGGCGACGATCACCGCGGTCGGCAGATGCTTCGGATCGGTGTTGATCGCGAAGCCGAACAGCGCGAGCTGGATGATCGGTACGCCGACGATCATCGCGAACGTCACGCGGTCGCGGCGCAACTGCAGGAATTCCTTCAGCACGATGCTCCACCAGCGTGCGACCGAGAACGATTCGCGCAGGCCCGTCCACGCGTTCATGACGATGCTCCGCCGGGCAGCCCGGACGCGCGGCCCATCAGGTAGATGAACACGTCCTCCAGCCCGGTGTCGATCGGCGCGACCTGCCACGATGCATCGCCGCCGTCCGGTGCGACGGCCCGCGCGAGCGTCGCATCGAGCAGCGCGCGATCGCGGCCGCTCACGTGCAGCGCCGAGCCGAACACGACGGTCTGGTCGACACCCGGCATCGCGCGCAGCCGCGCGGAGAGTTCGGTCAGATGCTCGCCGGTGATCGCGCGGGTCGACAGGCGCTGCGACGCGACGATCTCCGCCGACGTGCCCTGTGCGAGCAATTCGCCGTACGCGATGTAGGCAAGCTTGTGGCAGCGCTCGGCCTCGTCCATGTAATGCGTGCTGACGAGCACCGAGATGCCCTGCGCGGCCAGCCGGTGCAATTCTTCCCAGAAGTCGCGGCGCGCGGCCGGATCGACGCCGGCGGTCGGCTCGTCGAGCAGCAGCAGTTCCGGTTCGTGCAGCATGCACGCGGCCAGCGCGAGACGCTGCTTCCAGCCGCCCGACAGCGCGCCCGTGAGCTGATCCGCGCGGCTCGCGAGGCCGAGCCCGTCGAGCGCGCGCGCGACGGCCGCCTTGCGGTCGGGCATTCCGTACACGCGCGCGACGAAATCGAGGTTCTCGCGGATCGACAGGTCTTCCCAGTACGAGAAGCGCTGCGTCATGTAGCCGACGCGCCGCTTGATCTGCGCGCTGTCGCGCACGATGTCGTAGCCGAGGCAGGTGCCGCTGCCCGAGTCGGGCGTGAGCAGGCCGCACATCATGCGGATCGACGTCGTCTTGCCGCTGCCGTTCGGCCCGAGAAAGCCGAAGATCTCGCCGCGCGCGACGCGCAGCGAGACGTCCTTCACGACGTGCTTGTCGCCGAAATGCTTGTTCAGGCGATCGACGTCGATGGTGTACGGGGCGGGCGGCGCGTTCATTGCACGCTCACGGAAACGGGCTGGCCCGGATGCAGCTTCGGCGCGTCGGCGATGGCCGGGCGCGCCTCGATCATGAACACGAGCTTGGTCCGGCTCTCGTTGCTGTAGATCACGGGCGGCGTGTATTCGGCCTCGCTCGATACGTAGGTGATGCGTGCGGGCACATCGGCCGCACAGCCGTCGCAGCGGATCGCGACCGCGCGCCCCGGCGCAAGCGACGCGATGGCCGCCTCGGGCACGAAGAAGCGCACCTTCAGGTTTTGCGGCGGCAGCATCTGCACGACCGGATTGCCGGCCTGTACCCATTCGCCGACGCGGTACAACGTGTCGTACACGCGCCCGGCGGCGGGCGCGGCGATGCGCTTCTGGTCGAGCTTCCATTGCGCCTCGGCGACCGCCGCCTGCGCGGCGTCGACTTGCGCGGCCTGTGCGGCGACCTGCTGCGCGCGGCCGGGCAGGCGTGCGACGTCGACCTGGTTGCGCAGCTCGCGCATCTGCGCGGCGGTGGTTTGCGCGGACGTGCGCGAATCGTCGAGCTGTTGCTTCGACAGGCCGCCGGCTGCGTACTGGCGTTCGTCGCGTGCGAGTTGCCCGGCGGCCCGCGCGGCTTGCGCGGTCGCTTGTGCGAGCTGCGCCTGCGTGACCGCGACTTCCGGCGGCCGCTTGCCGGTCTGCAAATCGGCAAGCTGCGCGCGCGCTGCATCGAGCTGATGCTGCGCCTGCCGCAGCGCGGCCGTTTCGCTGACGGCTTCGAGCGAGAACGCCGGCGCGCCGGCGGCGACGGCCTGGCCGCGTTCGACCGACAGCTGCGTCAGCGTGCCCGATTGCGACGACGACAAGTACACGAATTCGCCTTCGACATAACCCTGGTAGGTCGCGACGTCGTGCGCGGGCCGTCCGCAACCGGCGAGCAGCGCGACGGTCGCGGCCAGCGCGAGCGGCAGCGTGCGGGCCGCGTTCACGACGGCCTCCGCGGCGTGCGCGCCCGCGCGCGGGGGGCGGTGGGCGGCAGCAGGCCGGAACCGAGCAGCGCGCGCACGTGCCGGTGCAGCACGTCGCGATCGATCGGCGGCAGGCCGCGCGCGCTTTGCCACAGTTTCGCGGTCGCGAGCGGCAGCATCACGAGCGCGATGATCGAATGGAACAGGAACGCCGGTTCGAGCGCGGGGTTCAGCGTGCCGGCCTGCTGCGCGCCGCGGATGCGTTCGGCGAAACGCCCGACATGCTCGAGCGGAATGCGCCGCACCATCCGTTCGCGCAGCAGCCCGCCTTCGTGGACGATCTCGCGCAGCCAGATCGACGGCAGCCACGGCATGCGCTGCGTGACGTCGAAGAAACGCTCGACGAGTTCGGCGACGAGCGCGAACGGATCGTTCTCGATGTGCGGCTCGGTCGGCCGCCACACGAACGCGATGGCCTGCGCGAGCCGTTCCTCGACGATCGCGTCGAGCAACTGCTCTCGGTTCGTGAAGTAGTAGTGGACCATCGCCGACGTGACGCCGGCGGCGGCGGCGATCTGCGCGACCGTCGTCGCGGCGATGCCGCGTTCGGCGAACAACTGCATCGCGATGTCGAGCATGTGGTCGCGCAGGTCGAAATCGTCCACCGACGGGCGGCGCCCGCGCGGTTTGGCAACGGTGGATTTCGCGTTCATGCAGACGACGCTAATTGATGAGTTAGTTAATTTCAAGGAAGGGTTTTCGCCGCCGTTGATCGGGATCAGGCGCGCGTCGAATGGCTGCGCGGACGAGCGGGCGGGCGCGTGACGCGGCGGCGGGCGGTGCGCCGCTGGCGGAGTGTAGGGAGCGGCTAATGCGGACCGGCGGGGAAGCCGGTCGCGAAATGGCGGCGCGCGCCGGATGGCGCGCGCCCGTCACGATCGTTACTGATCGATCGGCGACTTCAGCGGCGCGTGTTCGCCGGTCAGCCCGAACACGACGAGTTGCGCGGGCTCGGTCGCGCTCGCGTTGCGCGACACCTGGTGGCGCGAGCCGGGCGCTTCGTACCAGCCTTCGCCGGCGCGGTAGCGGCGCAACGGGCCGCCGTTCACCTGCGACAGCACTTCGCCTTTCGACACGACCGCAAACACCGAGCCGAGGTGCCGGTGCGCTTCGGACGCCTCGCCGGGCGCGTAGTCGACGGTCGCGACGACCGCGAACTTGCCGGGCGCTTCGGGCACGGCCTGCCGCATGATCGCGTGCACGTTGTCGCCGGTATCGTGCGCATGGGCGGCGGCCGGCAACACGGCGCCGAGTGCGAGCCACGCGCACAGCGCGGCGCGACGGAGAGTGGGGCGCATCATCGTCGTCTCCTTACTCGGGCATCTTGCGGAACGCGATCGCGAAGCGGTTCCACGTGTTGATCGTCGCGATCAGCATCGACAGCTCGAACAGCTCCGCGTCGGTGAAGTGCGGCTTCACGGCTTCCCACACCGCATCGGGCACGTGGTTGCTGGCGACCAGCGTCAGCGCCTCGGTCCATTCCAGCGCGGCACGTTCGCGCTCGGTGAAGAACGGGGTTTCGCGCCAGACGACGACGGTCGCGAGACGGCGGTCGGTTTCGCCGCCCTTGCGCGCATCGGTCGTGTGCATGTCGACGCAGAACGCGCAGCCGTTGATCTGCGACGCGCGCAGGCGGACGAGTTCGGCGAGCGGCTTCTCGATCGAGCTCTTCGCGATGAAGTCCTCGGCGTTGCGCATCACCTTGATCGCATTCGGGCTGGCGGTATAGAAATTCAGGCGCGGTTGCATGGCAGGTCCTTTTCGGTTGGTGCGCACGGTGGCGCGACAGGACCTACTTTAAGACTCGCATTGGTCTTCTTGAATGACCAATTTTCTGAAAATTCAGGTAACCACTTCCGGGCTGCCGATGCTGCTCGACGCCAGCAGCCCGGCCAGCTTCGCGAGTGCCGCGTCGATGCGCAGCGCGTCGATTCCGCCATAGCCGAACAGCAACCCCGGGCGGACGGGCACGCGGCCATGGAACCCCGAAATCCCGTACAGGCCGATGTCCAGCGCGCGCGCCGCGCGAACCAGCGCTGCTTCGTCGAGCCCCGGCTTCAGGTGCGCGGCGAGATGGATGCCGGCGGTCGGCACGATCGCGTCGAACCACGGCGCGAGTTCGCCGCGCAGGTGCGCGATCAGCATCTTGCGGCGCGCGTCGTAGTGCTTCTGCACGCGTTTCAGGTGCCGCGCGAAATCGCCTTCGAGCATGAAGCGCGCCAGCGCCGCCTGCGTCAGCGAGCACGTGTGCCAGTCGACGATCTGCTTCGCCTTGGCCAGCGCGCCGCGCAGCGCGCGCGGCGGAATCGCGTAGCCGATCCGCAGCTCGGGAAATATCGTCTTGGAAAACGTGCCGACGTACGCGACGAGGCCCGTGCGGTCCAGGCTCTTCAGCGACTCAACGGGCCGGCCTTCGAAGCGGAATTCGCCGTCGTAGTCGTCCTCGATGATGACCGCGCGGCGGCGCTGCGCCCATTCGAGCAGCGCGACACGCCGGTCCAGCGTCATCGGCATCCCGAGCGGGAACTGGTGCGACGGCGTCACGTAGACGAGGCGCGCGTCGTCGGGCAGCCGTTCCGTGACGAGCCCGTGCGCATCGACCGGCACGCCGACCACGGTCGCGCCGAGCGATGCGAATGCGGCGCGCGCCGGCGGATAGCCGGGGTCTTCGACCGCGACCACGTCGCCGGGCCGCACGACCACGCGCGCGATCAGGTCGAGCGCCTGTTGCGCGCCGTGCGTGACGAGCACGTCGTCCCAGCTGCATGCGACCGCGCGGCTGAACGCGACGTAGCGTGCGATCGCGCCGCGCAGCTGCGGGTCGCCGGCCGGATCGTGGTACTGGCCGGGGCCGCGCGCCTGCTGGCGCAGCGCATGGTGCAGGCAGCGCCGCCATGCGTCGAACGGGAACAGCGCCTTGTCGGTCACGCCGCCGCGGAAGTCGAAGGCGGGCGAGTCCTGCGGCGCGGGCATCGCGAGCGCGTCGGGCAGATCGTTCCACAGCGCGCGCGCATCGACCGCGTCGATGCGCGGCGTCTCCTCGGCGATCGACGGCGCCGTCATGGCGGCGGCGTGCGGGACGCGCGACAGGCCGTCGGCGACGAACGTGCCGTCGCCTGCGCGCGTATTCAGGTAGCCCTCGGCGACGAGACGCTCGAACGCGTCGAGCGTCGTCTTGCGCGATACGCCGAGCTGCTTCGCGAGATCGCGCGTCGACGGCAGCCGCGCGCCGGCTTCGAGACGCCCGTCGATGATCGCGGTGCGCAGTTGCCGGAAAATCTGCCCCGTCAGGTCGTGACGGCCTTCGATGCGGATCGCGATGTCCATCGCAGTGGTTACCTCGGTTTGTGCTGTTTTGCCGGAATCGGCATGCCGCCAGTATGCCGTCGGCGCGTGGATTCGGGGGAGCAGGATGTGGCGTTCGGCGCGGCGTGATGGCGGGGAACCGGGGTGCGAGCGTTGTGATCGAGCGTGCGAAACCGGCGAAACCGGCGAAACCGGCGAAACCGGCGAAACCGGCGAAACCGGCGAAACCGGCGAAACCGGCGAAACACCGAATGAAGTGACGTTCGCCCGGCACATGCGCCGATCGGACTCATCCAACGCCGTCCGATTGGACCGCCGCCCGCCACTGCCTTACGATCCACGGAAGCCGTCACGACCCCATACCCTCACCACCCCCGGAGCGTCCCCATGCTGTCCGAAGACGAACTTGCGCTGCTCGACGCGATCCGCGCCACCGGCAGCCTGTCGCGCGCCGCAGCGCGGCTCGGCAAGGCGGCGTCGACGGTGTCGCATGCGGCGCGCCAGCTCGAGACGCGTTTCGATGCGCTGCTGTTCGACCGGCGCGGCTACCGGTTACAGCTCACGCCGGCCGGCCAGTTGCTGGCCGACGAGGCGTCGCGGCTGGCGCTGGACGTCGCGCGGCTGACGCAGCGCGTGCGGCAGGTCGCGAGCGGCTGGGAGGACCGGCTGTGGATCGTCAGCGACGAAGTGCTGGAGTTCGACATACTGCTGCCGGTCGTCCGCGCGTTCGACGCGCTGGATTCGGGCGTGTCGTTGCGCTTCACGCACGAAGTGCTCGGCGGCACGTGGGAGGCGCTGCGCGACGGCCGCGCGGACCTGGTCGTCGGCGCGACCAACGAGCCGCCGGCGATCCCCGGTTTCAAGTGGTTCGAGCTTGGCGCGATCGAATGGGTGTTCGCGGTGTCGCCGCGCCATCCGCTGGCATCCGCGGGCGACGTGTTGACGCGCGACGCGATCGGCGCGCATCGCGGTGTCGTCGTCGCCGATTCGTCGCGGCGAGCGGCCGGCCGCGCCTATGGCCTGCTCGGCGGGCAGGCCGTGCTCGCGGTGCCGTCGATGCGCGCGAAGATTCTCGCGCAGCGCGACGGGCTCGGCGTCGGCTGGATTCCGCGCCGGCGTGCGGCGTCGCTGCTTGCACGCGGCGAACTCGTCGAGAAACGGACGGCCGATCCGCGCGAGCCGAACGTGCTGTATGTCGCGTGGCGCGGCGACCGCGACGGCCGGGCGCTGCAATGGTGGCTCGAGCAACTGCGTGAGCCGAGACTTGCGCAGCGGTTGCTCGACGGGCTCGACGTCGCCGGCTGAAGGCGGGTAGGCGCACGAGGCGTCAGTTCGCGGGCGGGCCGCCGGCACCGGGCACGCGCGGCAACGCTCGTGCGCGTCGGGCGCCGTCTCCCGGCCGAAGCCGGCGCGCCAACCCCTGCAAACACGTTCGATGATTTCGAACATGTCCGCTGCGCCCGTCGTACGGCAAGCCCGGCCGCCGCGCGCATCCTGTGTTCACGGTCAACTCACCGGTTCACAGGAGAACATCATGCAACGCTTCGAAGGAAAAACGGTCCTCGTCACGGGCGGCAACAGCGGCATCGGCCTGGCGGCCGCCAGCGCATTCGCGGCCGAAGGCGCGCGGGTCATCATCACCGGGCGCGACGCGCAGACGCTTGAGGCCGCCCGGCGCACGCTCGGCGAAGGCGCACTCGCGATCCGCAACGAGGCAGGCAGCGTCGCGTCGGCCCGCGCGCTCGCGGACGCGATCGCTTCGGCCGGCGCGCGGCTCGACGCCGTGTTCATCAACGCGGGCGTCGCGAAACTCGCGCCGTTCGCCGACAGCGACGAGGCCATGTGGGATCTCGTGTTCAACACCAACGTGAAGGGCGCGTATTTCCAGATCCAGTCGCTGGTGCCGCTGCTGAACCGCGGCGCGTCGATCGTGATCAACGGCTCGATCAACGCGCACGTCGGGATGCCCGGCTCGTCGGTGTACGCGGCGAGCAAGGCGGCCGTCAATTCGTTCGCGAAGACGCTGTCGACGGAATTGCTGCCGCACGGCGTGCGCGTGAACGTCGTGAGCCCCGGGCCCGTTCAAACGCCGCTGTACGGCAAGCTCGGGCTCGATGCGGCGACGCTCGACGCGACGGCCGACAAGATCAAGGGGCTCGTTCCGATCGGCCGGTTCGGCACGCCGGACGAGATCGCGTCGACGGTGTTGCACCTCAGCGCATCGGAATCCGCGTTCATCGTCGGCGCGGAGATCATCGCGTCGGGCGGGATGGGATTGCTCTGATTTGTGACGTCCACCGGGCCGCAGCCGGACGGCGCGAGGCCAAGAGCACGGTGCGTCGTGCTCCCGGCCGACGCGGCGAGCATGAGCGGGGCGCGATCGGCGACGGACGTTACCGATCGCATCCGTCGAAAGGCCATGACGACGACAGGGGCGAATGCCGATTCTCTAGACGACTGGTCTAATCCGAAGCTATCATCCATCCCAATGAATGCGGCGACGTTCGCTGGTTCGGGCAACAAAGACGCGAAATTGCCATTTCGCGCTGCGATGCTGATCGTGCAGCGAACGCCGTCGTTTTATTTGGGATTTTTCTAGACGACTGGTCTAATAGGCGCGTGCGGCATTCGGTCCAGCGAATCGCACGTTGACGCGCCATGGCGGACTAACCGACAGGCGCACCGCGCTGACCGCCCCCGGCGGCACGGCTGCGTTCCCGTCCATTTTCGAAGGAGTGTCCGATCATGAAGATTCTGGTTGTCCTGACCTCGCACGACACGCTCGGCGATACCGGCAAGAAAACCGGCTTCTGGCTCGAGGAACTGGCCGCGCCGTATTACACGTTCAAGGATGCGGGCGTCGAACTGACGCTGGCGTCGCCGAAGGGCGGCCAGCCGCCGCTCGACCCGAAAAGCAGCGACCCGGCCGCGCAGACCGACGCGACGCGCCGCTTCGACGCCGATGCGGCGGCCAAGGCCGAACTCGCGTCGACGCGCAAGCTGGCCGACGTGTCGGTGGACGACTACGACGCGGTGTTCTATCCGGGCGGCCACGGCCCGCTGTGGGATCTCGCCGAGGATCTGCAGTCGATCGGCCTGATCGAGCGCGCATTGTCGGCCGGCAAGCCGGTCGCGGCCGTCTGCCATGCGCCGGGCGTGCTGCGCCACGTGAAGAACCCCGAAACCGGCGAATCGGTCGTGCGCGGCAAGCGCGTGACGGGCTTCACCAACAGCGAGGAGGCGGCGGTCGAATTGACCGAGGTCGTGCCGTTCCTCGTCGAGGACATGCTGAAGACCAACGGCGGCGAATTCGAGCGCAGCGCCGACTGGGCGCCGCACGTCGTCACCGACGGGCTGCTGATCACGGGGCAGAACCCCGCGTCGTCGGCGCCCGCTGCCGAGGCGCTGCTCGCGAAGCTCGGCCGCCAGTAACCCCGGGCGCCGGCCGGACCGGCGCCGTTCCCCCCGTCGCCGGGCAACTGCCCGGCGACGCTCCGAATCCTCCCGCCGTGCGCGTTGCGCGGCGAGTTTCCAGCCGTTTTGCAGAACCAAGCAAAGGAGTCGTGGATGTCTGCCCTGTTCGAACCGTTCAAACTCAAGGATGTCACGTTGCGCAACCGCATCGCGGTGCCGCCGATGTGCCAGTACGTCGCCGAAGACGGCGTGGTCAACGACTGGCATCACGTGCATCTGGCCGGCATCGCGCGCGGCGGCGCGGGCCTCGTGATCGCCGAAGCAACGGCCGTGTCGCCGGAAGGGCGCATCACGCCGGGTTGCGCGGGGTTGTGGAGCGATGCGCAGGCCGAAGCGTTCGCGCCGTCGGTCGCGGCGATCAAGGCGGCCGGCGCCGTGCCGGGCATCCAGATCGCGCACGCTGGCCGCAAGGCAAGCGCGAACCGTCCGTGGGAAGGCGACGATCACATTGCCGCCGGCGATCCGCGCGGCTGGCAGACCATTGCGCCGTCGGCCGTGCCGTTCGGCGCGCATCTGTCGAAGGTGCCGCGCGAAATGACGCGCGACGACATCGCCCGCGTGCAGGCCGACTTCGTCGCATCGGCGAAGCGTGCGCGCGACCTGGGCTTCGAATGGCTCGAACTGCACTTCGCGCACGGCTATCTCGGTCAGAGCTTCTTCTCGGTGCATTCGAACCATCGTGACGACGAATACGGCGGTTCGGCCGAGAATCGCGGCCGTTTCCTCGTCGAGACGCTCGCGGCCGTCCGCAAGGTATGGCCGGAACATCTGCCGCTGACCGCACGTCTCGGCGTGATCGAATACGACGGCCGCGACGAAGAGACGCTCGCCGAGTCGATCGCGCTCACGCAACGGATGAAGCGGGAAGGGCTCGACATGCTGAGCGTGTCGGTCGGCTTCTCGACGCCCGATGCGCAGATTCCGTGGGGCCCGGCGTTCCTCGCGCCGGTCGCCGAGCGCGTGCGCCGCGAGGCGGGGCTGCCCGTGTCGTCCGCGTGGGGGATCGACACGCCGCAACTGGCGAACCGCGTGGTCGCCGAAGAGCAGCTCGATCTCGTGATGGTCGGCCGCGCGCATCTCGCCGATCCGCACTGGCCGTACTACGCGGCGAAGCAGCTCGGCGTCGAGCGTCCGTCGTGGACGTTGCCCGCGTCGTACGCGCACTGGCTCGAGCGTTACCGGACCGCCGAC
Organism: Burkholderia stabilis; assembly: GCF_001742165.1. Lineage (NCBI taxonomy): Bacteria > Pseudomonadati > Pseudomonadota > Betaproteobacteria > Burkholderiales > Burkholderiaceae > Burkholderia > Burkholderia stabilis. The sequence continues at coordinate 456,458 of NZ_CP016443.1, forward strand.
AAGGTGGCCTGAGCCCGCTCGGCAACACCGCGCCGGGGCGGGCCGCGCGTGATGCGCGCCGCCGATCCGGCGCCGATGGATAGAATGGCGGTTCGCGCAGGCCGATTGCCTGCGCGAACCGCCATTTTTCCATTTCGACAGAGGTGCCATGGGCGCACATGTCCCGTCGTCTCACGATTCCGCCGCACGACCGCGTACGCAGCAGATCGCCCGCGCCGTGCTGTATGCGGCGCTGCTGGTGCTGGCGCTGTGGGTGATCCGCGACTTCCTTCCCGCCATCGTGTGGGCCTGCGTGATCGCCATCGCGATGTGGCCGCTGCTGAAACGCTTCGAATCGCACCGGCTGTTCCGCGGCCGTCCGACGGTCATCGCGCTCGTCATCACGGCGGCGATCTCGCTGCTCGTCGTGCTGCCGGTGGCCGTCGCGGCCACCCAGGCGATCGGGCAGGCACACGACCTGCGCGTGTGGCTGCACACGATCCAGGACAACGGCATTCCGCTGCCGGACGTGGTCAGCCGCCTGCCTTACGGCTCGGCACAGATCACCGAATGGTGGCAGGCCAATCTCGGCCATCCGCTGCATGCGGCCAGCGCGATGCACAGTGTCAACGGCGAGAAATTCATCGCGTTCGGCCGGCAGTTCGGCACCAAGCTCGCGCATGCGCTGCTCGAGTTCGGTTTCATGCTCGTCACGTTGTTCGTGATCCTGCGCGCCGGGCACAAGCTGTCGGGCGCATTGCTGGAAGGCGCGCGGCGCGCGTTCGGGCGCAACGGCGCGGAGCTGATCGAGCGCATGGTCGCAGCCGTGTACGGCACGGTGACGGGGCTCGTCGTCGTCGGGCTCGGCGAAGGCGCGCTGCTCGGCATCGCCTATGCGCTCGCCGGCGTCCCGCATGCGGCGCTGCTCGGCCTCGTCACGGCGGTTGCCGCGATGCTGCCGTTCTGCGCGCCGATCGTGTTCTGCGGCGCGGCGCTCTGGCTGTTCGTGCAGGGCGCGACGATGTGGGCCGTCGCGGTGGCGGTGATCGGTTTCGTCGTCGTGTTCGTTGCCGAGCATTTCGTGCGGCCGGTGCTGATCGGCGGCTCGACACGGCTGCCGTTCCTGCTCGTGCTGTTCGGCATCCTCGGCGGCGCCGAAACGTTCGGGCTGGTCGGGCTGTTCGTCGGCCCCGCGCTGATGACGGTGCTGACGATGCTGTGGGCCGAGTGGATCGCGTGACGATGCGCGACGCCGCGCCGGTCTGAAGCATCGGCGCGACGGCCGGGCGACGCATGCAGGCATCGAGCCGTCTCAGCCCGGTCGTAATCTGGCCAGAACCCGGATGCAATCTCGCTGCAACGATCGGCCACGATTCGGCGGGCGCAGGCGCATGCCAACCACGAATTCGGAAACGGATCTCTACATTTCTTTTCGATCCGGACCCAAAGGTCGAGTAGCATGGGGCTTTCGATCACGCCGGCATGGCGCAGCAGATTTCCCAAGCATGCGATTGATTACGATGTCCCGTCCCGCAGCGACGCTGTCCCTGGCCGCCGGCTGCCTGATGTTGCACGGTTGCGCGTGGTTCGACTCGTGGCTGCCGTTTTCGTATTCGCGCACGCCGCTGGCAAGAGCCGCGTCGCGGCACGGCGCGACGCGCGCCGATGTCGTCCGCGCGGGCGGCAACCCGCGCAGCGTATGGATGGTCCGCAACGGCAACGGCGTCTGCTACAACTACTTTATCGAGCACGGTAACGATCACCGGCCTTATTTCGTCGTGTTCGACAAGGCCGGTTTCGTCACGCAATACGGCTTCGATTCGTGCATGGACGCCGACCGCAAGGGCACGCTGCAGCCGGGCAAGGCCGCTTCGCGCTAGCGTGCGGAGGCCTTGAGCCGGCCGGCCGTCAAGCGATCGTGTCGACCACGCCGCCGTCGACGCGCAGCGCGGCGCCGGTCGTCGCCGAAGCCTGCGGCGAGCACACGTAGACCACCAGGTTCGCGACTTCCTCGGGCGTCGCGGGCCGCTGGATGATCGAGCTCGCGCGATGGTTGCGCACGAAATCCACGGCCACATCCTCGACGCTGCGGCCCGATTCGTCGGCCGTTTCTTTCAGCAGCGCACGCACGCCGTCCGACATCGTCGGCCCCGGCAGTACCGAGTTGACGGTCACGTTGGTGCCGGCCGCGAGCTTCGCGAGGCCGCGCGCGATCGACAACTGCGCGGTTTTCGTGAATCCGTAGTGAATCATGTCGACCGGGATGTTCAGCCCCGATTCCGACGAAATGAACACGATGCGCCCCGCATTGCGTTCGATCATCCCCAACAGGTAATGCCGCGCGAGGCGCACGCCTGACATCACGTTCATCTGGAAGTAATGGTCCCATTCGGCATCGTCGATGTCGAAGAACGCCTTCAGGCCGTAGATCCCCGCGTTGTTGACGAGGATGTCCGCATCCGGCGTGTGCTGCGTGACGCGCGCGACGCCGGCCGCGTCGGCCAGGTCGGCGGCGACGCCGTCGACGCTCGCACCCGGCACGGCGGCGCGCAGTTGCGTGAGCGCGGATTGCACCGACGCGTCGCTGCGACCGTTGACGACGACGCGCGCGCCGGCGCGCGCGAGCCCTTCGGCGATCGCGAGCCCGATGCCGGCGGTGGAGGCGGTGACGACCGCGGTCTTGCCTTTCAGATCGATCTGCATGAGCGTGATGGGGAAAGAGTGAACGGGAGCCGCTGCGGGCGCAGCGGCGGACGGAATTCAAAGCTTAGGGAAAATATGGCCGATGAGCCAGCCCGCGAGCGTGTCGGCGGCGGTGGCGCAAAAATGGCGGATGCCCGGGTGAGAAGCCGCCCGTTCGAGTGGCGGACGCACGCGATCCCGGTCGGCTCGGGTCAACCGGGCGCGAGGTCGGGATCACGCGCGTACTTCATCCGCGAGGTATCAAGGCGATGACGCTTTTGCAGGTTGCGATGGCGGCATGTGCGCACCTGGCTCGAAGCCGGTGCCGGCGGATTCCGTGCATGCGGCCAGCACGCCGCGTGACCGTGGCTCGCAAAATTTGCGAGCCGCGACAACGGAGGGCGAATATCAGGGGCACGTGGCGAACCAGTCCCACCAGTAGTACCCGAACAGCTCTTGTGTACTTCTTTCCAGCGTATAGAGGCCAAAGCAGGCGCCCAGCGTTTCTATCCCGCTCTCTCGTACCTTGGCGCCAATGCTGGCGAAGGTTTGCAACTTCGTCAGCGGCGGCAGGCCATCGGAAGTTTCAGGGTTCAGTTGTACGGTCTTCACTTCAAGGAAGTCCTGCGTAAACTGGTTGAAGACTTTCTGCCCGAAAAGGTGTGCAACCTGATAAATGAGCACGGCGTCGTCCGAGTTCTCATAGATCGATACCGCCCTGAGTGAAACGGTGTCGCCCGGATACAGCGTCAGAAGCCGGTCACCTGGCCCATTCCCGATCGACCCGCCCCGCGCCCCGGTGTAAAGCAGGTTCACGGCGCGATGATCGACGGCGATCGGTGACTCGGGCTTCTTGCTCGGATTCGGGTACCTCCTCTTGATGTATTCCGTGTCGATCACGGCCAGGATGTCGATTTGCTGCGAGTTCACGTCGAGATTGATGCTTCCAGGATCGGCTGTCATACGTGGTGCTCCGTTTTGGCTTTATCGCGGAAAAGGGGTGGCGCCCTGTGAGGCGCAGCGCAAGACCTGCCGGCTCGAATCGCTCCCTGACGGCTTCGGAGCGAGTGGTCGGGGCGCTTGCCTCAAGCAGCGGAGGCTTGCCAGGTCCAGAAGAAGTAGCCGAACAAGCTCTTTTTGTTTTGATCCCGCGTATACAGTGCAAAACTCGTTCCGAGGTTCTCGGACCCGGAAGCTCTCGCCGACGAGTAGAACCTCTGGAAGGCTTGGGATTGCGCCGAGATCGCGACGATATCGGGCGTCTCGGCGGCGCTCGGTGCTTCACCCTGTTCGATGGTCTGCACGACGAACGGCGTGAAGACCTGATCGCCCGAGAAGTGCCGGACGTTGTAAATCACCGCCGAGTCTCCCGAATTGTCGGAGAGCGATGTCCCCATCAGGGACACTTTGTCGCCGACATGCAATTTCAGGCTCAGGTTGCCCGTGCCTTCCGAGCTGCTCACGCCGGGCAGGTGGCTGTTGACCATGAACACGGCATTGCTGCTGATGGGCGTCGGGTGGGACGCACTCTTGCTCGGATTAGAATAGCTTTTCTTTACATGATTCGTGTCGATAATCGCCAGAATCTGAATGAGTTGAGAGGTTTGTTCCAGACTGACGCTGTTCGGATCGAATTCCATTTAGGTGCCTCCGTGATAGATCAATTGCTCGTTCGGTGCGAATGACGCATCGGTGATGCGTGTCGTTAGTATCATCCATTTATATTGGTTTTCGTACCTGTCAAGTTTAATGGGATGAGTATTTTTAATGAGGGTCGTTTTTGTTTTTCAGTGCAGGGGCGCTGCGTCGGTCAAAACGAAAAAAACAACGCTGTTTTTTGATTCAATGAGGTACGCTGAAACTGCGGGGAAAGCAGGTGTCCGCCTTTCGATTGACGATAATTCGGACAGTGCCGTGCTTCTCCGCCGCAGCCGGCTTGCGCCAGGCGCGCAAGTGCTCGATCGCCGCGTGAGGGCACGTGCGATATGGCCCGATCCGGATTCTCCCGATTGCAACGGCCGGCCCCGATCACGGGCGAAGCCGGTTATTACGCATGGAGTCCAGTGATCATCGTCGTGTAATCACGTGTAATTGATTTTCTGATTTTATCGTTGGTGATCCGGTTGTTGAATATGGGATCTGGCGATTATCGATTGTGTAATTGGCTGTAATTGATTTTTTGCGACTTTCTTGAATTCGGGATCTCGGTTGTTGCTTGCGGAGGTCGGTGATAATCGTCGTGTAATTGAGTGTAATTGATTTTGCTGGTCAAAAAATAGGACATTGTCCATGACGCACTAATGATGTGTCGTCAGAGTTCAATTCCTAACGTTGAATGAGTGGAGGTTAACTATGGCTTCCGAAGTCACCCTTGCATCAAGCGCGCAGGACATCAACGTCCTCGTGGTTATCGATACGGAGTGGGTCAAGAAAACGTACCCGAATCCGAGCCAGAATCTGAGCAATCCGACGGGCATCGCTCACAATGGCCAGTTCATGATTTGCACCGGCGCGCGTGGCATCAAGGGGCAGGGTTCGGCCGACCTGGAAATCACGGCATACCCTCGTGATCGCGTCCTGTTCACCGGCGTGTCGATCTACGACAACTCCGATGACGCCGTGATCATCTATGACATCAAGCACTACAAGGGCGACCAGGTATTCAATCAGTTCAACTGCAACACGGTCACCCGCAACGGTGCTGTGGAACCCAATCCGGAGTCGCAGAGCCGAAATGGCCTCCCCGCACTGCAGAAACGGCTCACGTTCGCGACGTTCGACTCGTCGGTCAGGAATAGCGGCACGGAATATTTCGGCGTTTGTTTCGCGCTTTACAAGCTTGTCGGCGGGCAGAACCAGGAACTGTTCGGTTACTACTGGTGGGATCCGAAGATCTACGTTCCGGCCTGACCCGATCCGCTCGACTCTAGCGCGGTAGCAGGCGGGAACGCTTGCCAACGCCGGGCGAAGCAGCCGTAGGGCAAGCGCTGTTTCAGCGCAAGCACGAAATGCTTCGCACCTCGTGTCGAGGAGCCGGCGGGGACGGGATTGTGCCCACGATAATTTTCGTGGGCACAATTCATGATTGACGGTAGCGGTGACGATTTTCTGCCGCTGCGAGTAATGACGATGGAGGCCGACGACGAGCGCAGCTACGACAGGGCGGGCAGGCGAAGGCTGATCGAGGGATGTATCGAGACCGGAGTGTCGATCGCCGGCATGGTGATCCCGGGCCAGGTCGACACGAATCAGCCGTGACGCCAGATCAAGCCGAGGCGGGACGGAATTAGCGAAGGTCAACCGGCCGTGCAGCGATCCGAGCCGGATGAAAGCGCTGCGTCAATGCGCCCGGCGATGGGCAACCGGGACGTGCCTGCGAACGTTGCGGTTGCGGAATATCCCGATGTATTTGCCGATAGAACGCCCCGCCTGCGCGCGCGTGGCGAAGCATTGCCGGCAGACCCGTTCGTTCTTCCGCGTTCCGTTGGGGCGAAACGGCGCGATCAGGCGTCGAAGCCGGACGATCCCGTTGCACGGCGCCGCACAGTCTTGTACGGTGAGCGTTCGCCGTCCGAACCGGGAGCCCGCCGCGTGAGCCGTACCGCCAACCGATCCGCCGATCCGTCGCCGTTCTGGCGCAATGCCGCGCTGCCGTTCATCGAGGCGCGTACCGTCGACGACGGGCGCGAGATCTGCTACGCGAAGCACACGCACGACACGTTTTCGGTGGGCGCGATCGTCGGCGGCACGAGCAGCTATGTGAACGGCGCGACGAACGAACACGTCGGGCGCGGCGTGCTCGTGATGATCGATCCGGAACAGGTGCACGCGTGCAACCCGTACGGCCCCGACGCGTGGGCGTACCGGATGGTCTATGTCGACGTGCCTTGGCTCGCGCGGCTGCAGCATTCGCTGGGTCACGATCCGAATCGCGATTTTCACGGGTTTTCGCCGAAGATGACGGCGCGGCGCGACCTGTTCGGTAAATTCGGCAGCTTCTATCGCACGCTCGTGTCGCCCGCCATCGAGCCGCTGGGCAAGGAGAGTGCGGCGGTCGAGTTCTTCACCGCACTGCACGGCGCGCTCGATCGCGAGCGGCCCGACACGCGGCCCGGGGACGACAACGCCAAACTCGCGCGCGCGGCCGACTACATCACCGCGCATTGCCGCGAAGGCGTCACGCTCGATGCGATCTGCGCGGCCGCCGACCTGTCGCCGTCGTACCTGATCCGTGCGTTCAACGCGCGCTACGGGATGACGCCGCATGCGTTCCTGATCGATCGTCGCGTGCAGTACGGCCGCACCGAGCTGCGTCGCGGCCGGCCGATTGCCGAAGTCGCGCTCGACGCGGGCTTTGCCGATCAGGCGCATTTCCAGCGCGCCTTCCGGCGAATCGCGGCCGCAACGCCCGGGCAGTACCGCAGCGCGACGCGCTGAGCGGCAGGGCGGCGGAACGCGGGTCCGTCGTCGATGGCGTCGGCGCCGTTGCCCGGCGAGCGAGCCGGCGGGTTACACGTCGAGCAGGAAGAGCGCGCTGCCCGCGAGCAGCAGCGCCATCAACCGGTTGAACACGCGCATGCGCCGCGCGTTCGCGAGCCGGTGCCGCAGCGACGCGCCCGCATACGCCCAGCATGCGATCGACGCGAAACAGATCACCAGATACAGCGCGGCGAACTGCCAGACTTGCGCGCGGTCGCCGTCGGCCGCATACGCGCCCATCGCGGCCACGCACGCGAGCCACGCCTTCGGATTCAGCCATTGCATCGCCGCGCCGGCCGCCGCCGACGGGCCGGCCACGTCCGGATCGGCCGACAGCCGGCCGTCGTCGAGCGCGAGCTTCAGCGCCATGTATAACAGGAACGCGATCCCCGACCACTGCGTGGCGGTGGTCAGCACGGGCCAGCGCGCGAGCGCGGCGTGCAGGCCGAGGCCGATCAGCAGGAACAGCGCGACGAAGCCGAGCGTGGCGCCCGCCGCATAACGCAGGCTCGCGCCGAGGCCGTGGCGCGCGCCCGCGCTGAGTGCGACGATGTTGACGGGACCGGGGGTGATCGACGAGGCGAGCGCGAACGCGGCCATCGAAACCAGCATGCTCATCAGGTGTCTCCATGCGAAATGTCGAAAGTCGCATCGAGACTACGGCCGCCGCATCGGCCCGTATTGAAGAAAACTGCCCTCGGCGGCGTGGGCCGCCGTCAGTGCAGGGCGCGCGGCGCGTGCGCGGGCAGCGCGTCGTGCGCGTCGGCGGAATCGGTCGCGTCCGGGCGAAGCGGGCCGCCCGCGCAAGGCTGCGTCGACACCGAGAAGCCGAACGTATTGACGCCGCCCGCGCACGCGACGAACACGCTGCCGCCATGCATCTCGGCCACCGCCTTGACGATCGACAGCCCGAGCCCGTGATTCTCCTTGCTGTTCGCGCGGGCTTCCTCGAGCCGGTAGAAGCGCTCGAACACGTGCGCGCGCTGCGCGGGATCGATCGGCTCGCCCGGGTTCGCGACGGCCATCTCGACGAGCGTGTCGCGGCGCGTGATCGTCACGTTCACGGTTTCGCCGGGTGCCGAATGCTGGATCGCGTTGATCAGCAGGTTCGTCATCGCGCGGCGGAACAGCGACGGATCGACGGCCGCGCGCGCATCGCCATGCAGCTCGGCGCGCAACTGCGCCTCGTCGAGCGGGATTTCGAGGAAGTCGAGCATGCGCCGCACTTCGTCGGCGAGCGACACGTCCTTCAGGTCGGTCGCGCGTTCGCCGCGGTCGCTGCGCGACAGGAACAGCATGTCGTTGATGATCACGCGCAGCCGCTCGAATTCCTCGAGGTTCGACTGCAGCGTCTGGCGCATCCGGTCGACCGAGCGGTCACGGCTGGTGAGCGCGACCTGGGTCTGGCCGATCAGGATGCTGATCGGCGTGCGCAGCTCGTGCGCGACGTCCGCGTTGAAGGCTTCGAGCCGCGCGTAGGTCTGCTGGATGCGTTCGAGCGCGCCGTTGAACGATGCGGCGAGATCGCGCAGCTCGGCCGGCAGCGCGTCGGTCTGCAGCCGCTGGCGGCGGTTCGTGGCGCTGACCGACGCGGCATCCTGCGACAGCCGGTCGAGCGGCGCGAGCCCGAAGCGGGCGACCGCGCGGCTCAGCAGCAGCGTGATGACGGTGGCGGTCGCGATCAGCGCGGCGAGTGTCCAGCCGAAGCGGCGCAGCATCCGCTGCGTGCGCTCGCACGAACTGGCGACGATCAGTTGCAGCGTCGGCCGCTCGCCGCTGCCGGCCACCGTGACGGTCTTCGTCATCACGTCGTAGCTGCTGTCGTTCAGCGCGTAGCGCCGGAACGCGCCGTCCGGCGGCTCGATGGGCACGCCGTTCACGGGATTGCCGAAGCGGAAGGCGGGGTCGGGGCTGACGATCTGGTAGTGCGTCGAGCCGTCGGGCGGTTCGAAATCGCTGAGCTTTTCCTGCAGGAGGCGGCCGCGCGCGGCCGTAGTGGCATGCGACACGATCAATTCGGCAACCTTGGAGCGCGTGTCGAGCGTCGCGCGCAGTTCCGCGAACAGCTGGCGCTCCATCATCACGAACAGCCCGCAGCCGACCAGCGTGAACACGAGCAGCGACACGATGCCGAACATCGCCGAGAGCCGCAGCACGATCGAGCGTTTCATGCCGGCCTCTCGGTGTCGCCGTCCTCGCGCGCCTCGAGCACGTAGCCCATGCCGCGGATCGTATGCAGCAGCTTGTCCGCGAACGGGCCGTCGAGTTTCGCGCGCAGCCGCTTGATCGCCGTCTCGACGACGTTCGCGTTGCTGTCGAAATTCACGTCCCACACGAGTTCGGCGATGGTCGTCTTCGACAGCACTTCGCCGCTGCGCCGCGCGAGCACGCCGAGCAACTGGAATTCCTGCGCGGTCAGGTCGAGGCGCGTGCCGTCGCGGGTCGCGCGGCGGCCGATCAGGTCGACACGCAGGTCGCCGATCGAGATCAGCGTCGATTCCTGCACGCGCGCGCGGCGTGTCAGCGCGCGCAGCCGTTCGATCAGCTCGAGGAACGAGAAGGGCTTGGTGAGGTAGTCGTCGGCGCCGCCGCGCAGCCCGCGCACGCGGTCGTCGACGCGGTCGCGCGCAGTCAGCATGATGACGGGCGTCTGCTTCTGCGCGCGCAACGCGCGCAGCACGCCGAAGCCGTCCAGCTTCGGCAGCATCACGTCGAGCACGACCACGTCGTAGTCGAATTCGACGGCTTTCCACGCGCCGTCCTCGCCGTCGAGCGCGGTATCGACGACCCAGCCTTCCTCGGTCAGCCCGCTCTTCAGGTATTCGACGACTTTCGGTTCGTCTTCGACGATCAGGACTTTCATGTTGGTTATCCGCCTAATCGGGTTAAGGGGCGACGCTCGCGGCGCGCTGCGGGCTGGCAGCCGCGACTTCGGGCGTCGCACCGCCGTCCCAGCCGCCGCCGAGCGCCTTCGCGAGAAACACGACGAGCGCCGCGCGCTGGCCCTGGATCTGCACGGCCTGGCGCTCGCTCGTCAGTAGTTGCTGCTGCGCCGTCAGCACGTCGATGAACGGCGTCAGCCCGCCCGCGTAGCGATCCTGCGCGAGCGACACGAGCTTGCGCGCGTCGTCGACGGCCGCCGATGCCTGCTGCGCGGCCTGCGCCAGCACCGACAGGCCCGTGACCGCATTCTGCACCTCCTGGAACGCGGTGAGCACGGTCTGCCGGTAGCTGGCCTGCGCGGCCGTATAGCCGGCCTGCGCGAAATCGACGCCGGCCTTCAGCTTGCCGCCTTCGAACAGCGGCTGGCTGACCGATGCGCCGACCGACCACAGCAGCGCCGGCACGGTGAACAGGCCCGCGAAGCGCGTCGCGTCCCAGCCGATGTCCGGCGACAGCGCGATGCGCGGGAAATACGCGGCGCGCGCGACGCCGATCTGCGCGTTCGCGGCGGCCATCGCGCGCTCGGCCGACGCCACGTCGGGCCGCCGCTGCAGCAGGTCGCTCGGCATGCCGGTCGGCAGCGCGGGCGCGTTGATCGGCACCACGCGCGGCGGCAGCGAGAATCCGGGCGCCGGCGTGCCGACCAGCGTCGCGATCGCGGTTTCGACCTGCGCGCGCTGTTGGATCAGCAATTGCGCCTGCGTGCGCGTCGCGTCGAGCTGCGAGCGTTGCTGCAGCAGGTCGAGGCCGGACACAGCGCCGAGGTCGTGACGCGCGCTCACGTAGTCGAGCGCCTTCTGCTGCAGGTCGATCGAGCGCTTGACGACGTCGATCTCGGTGTCGAGCTCGCGCAACGCGAAATAGCTCGACGCGAGATCGGCGGTCAGCACGAGGCGTGCGTTCGCGAAGTCGTCGTGCGCCTGCTCGGTGCTCGCCTGCGCGGATTCGACACTGCGCCGCACGCGGCCGAACAGGTCGAGCTCGTAGCTGACGCTCGCGCCGACCTGGATGTCGTTCTGCACGGTCGACGCGTTGGTCGTCGCGTAGTTGGTCTGCGGCCGGTCGGCGGAAATCTTGAAGCGCTGGCCGCTCGCGTTCAGGCCGACGGCCGGATATTGCGCGGACGCGACCGACGCGAGCGTCGCCTTCGCCTGGTCGTAGCGCGCGGCAACCGCCTTGAGGTTCTGGTTGTTGCGCAGCGCGTCGGCTTCGAGCGCATCGAGCTGCGGATCGCCGAACGCCGTCCACCACGCCGGATCGAGCGGCGCGCGGGCCGGCGCGGCCGGGTGCCAGTACGCGTCGGCCGGATCGAGCCGCCACGCGGCTGGCGTATCGACGGCCGGGCGCCGGTAGTCGGGGCCGACCGTGCAGCCGGCGAGGGTGGCCAGCGCGACGACGGAGACGAGCGCCGCGGGCCGCATGCGGGTGCGCGTCGCGGTCACGACTTCGCTCCCGCCACGGCAGATGCGGGTTTCGCCGCCGGCGCGGCCGCCGACACGACGACCTGGTCGCCGTTCGCGAGCGCGTCGCTCGGGTTCGCGACGAGCCGGTCGTTCGGCGTGATCGGCCCGTCGACTTCGAGCGTCTGCCCGATCGTGCGCACGATCGTCACCTGTTTGAGGCGCACCTGGCCATTCGCTTCGACGGTCGCGACCGTCGGGCCTTCGGCGCGGAACAGCAGCGTATTGGCCGGCACCTGCAGGCGGCCGACCGGCGTCATCGGCAGCGTCGCCTGCACGTATGCGCCGGGCAGCAACTGCCCGTCCGGGTTCGGCAGCGTGATCTCGACCTGCAGCGAACGCGTCGCGACGTCGATCGCCTCGGCGGTGCGCGTGATCGTCCCGTCGAAGGTCCGACCCGGCAGTTCGGCCTGCGCGACGCTCACGTGCTGGCCGACCTTCACCTGCTGCGCGTTGGCCTGCGGCACCTGCACGTACAGGCGCAGCCGGTCGGCCTGCACGACCGTGAACAGCGCGCGGCCCGCGTTGCCGGAGTTGACGAGATCGCCGACGTCGACGTTGCGCTGTGTGACGATCCCGTCGATCGGCGCGACGATGCGCTGGAAGCCCTTCAGCTCGGTGAGCCGGCGCATGTTCGCGTCGGCCGCGGCGAGGTTCGCGGCGCCCTGGTTGAACGCGCCTTGCCGATCGTCGAGTTCCTGCTGGGACACCGCATCGCGCTGGCGCAACTGCTGCGCGCGATCGAACGACGTTTTCGCGAGCGCGAGCGCCGCCTGTGCCTGCTGGCGCTGCGCGGTGGCCTGCGCGAGTTCCTGGTTCAGCTCCGGCGTGTCGAGTTCGGCGAGCAGTTGCCCCTGCTTCACGTGCGCGCCGATGTCGGCCTGCCAGCGCAGCACGTAGCCGCTCGCACGCGCGTAGATCGGCGCCTCGACGAAGCCGCGCAGCGTGCCGGGCAGCGACAGCTTGCCGCCGTTTGCCGCGTCGACCGGATGCACGACGTTCACGTACTGGCGCGTGTTCTGCTCGGCGATCGCGTCGAGCCGGTTGCGGTTCAGCACGTTGACGACGATCGTGCGCGCGGCGCCGGCGGCCAGCAGCACGCCGATCACGATCAGCACGATCCGTCCGCGTCGCGACACCGACGTGCGCGTCGGCAGGTGCATGCCGTGTTCGTCCACCTGGATGCCGACGGAGCTGTGATGTTTCTCTTCCATGAATTCAACCAAAATTCAACCGGGTCTATGGGCGAAGGTCAGTGTCCGGCCTGGCGCGCGCGCCGGCGGGCCAGCCGCGCATGCACGCCGCCGAACACGAGCGGCACGAACAGCAAAGTCGAAACGGTCGCGAACAGCAGCCCGCCGATCACCGCGCGGCCGAGCGGCGCGTTCTGCTCGGCGCCTTCGCCGAGACCGAGCGCCATCGGCACCATCCCGATGATCATCGCGAGCGCCGTCATCAGCACCGGCCGGATCCGCGTCGCGCCGGCTTCCAGCGCGGCGGTGAGCGGCGGCGCGCCGGCCGCGAGGCGCTGGCGTGCGAACGACACGACCAGAATGCTGTTCGCGGTCGCGACGCCTACCGTCATGATCGCGCCCGTCAGCGCGGGCACGCTCAGGTGCGTGCCGGTGATGAACAGCATCCACGCGATGCCGGCGAGCGCGGCCGGCATCGCGCTGATGATGATCAGCGGGTCGAGCCACGACTGGAAATTGACGACGATCAGCAGGTAGACGAGCACGATCGCCATCGCGACGCCCGCGCCGAGGCCGATATACGACGTGCGCATCGTCTCGATCTGGCCGCGCATCGTCAGGTCGGTGCCGCGCGGCAGCGTCGCGCGCGCGTCGGAGACGATCCGGTCGATCTCGCCCGCGACCGAGCCGAGGTCGCGGCCTTCGACGCTCACGTACAGGTCGATCGCCGGGCGGATGTTGTAGTGCGTGATCACGGCCGGATTCGCGCTGGTGCGCATCTGCACGAGGTTGCCGAGCAGTTGCAGCGGCATGCCCGTGCGGCCGCTCGCCGAGATCGGCGTGCCGAGCAGGTCGTCGACCGACGAGATGTTGTACTGCGGGGTCTGGATCTGCAGCGGGTACTGGACGCCGGTTCGCGGGTTGATCCAGAACGAGGGTGTCGTCTGCGAACTGCCCGACAGCGAGATCAGCATGTTCTGCGCGACGTTCTGCGCGGAGAGATTGAGCTGCTGCATGCGCGTACGGTCCATGTCGGCCAGCAGGGTCGGCTCGTCGTTGCGCTGCAGCACGTGCACGTCGACGGCGCCGGGGATTTGCCTGATCTTTTTCATCAGGCTGCTCGCGATTGTCATGTTACTCGCGAGATCGTTGCCGAGCACCTGCACGTCGATCGCGGCCGGCTGACCGAAGTTGAGGATCTGCGTGATGATGTCCGACGGCTGGAAGAAGAACTCGACGCCCGGGAAGCGCTCGGGCAGCAGCTTGCGCAGCGTCTGCACGTAATGCTGGGTCGCGCGGTGGCCGGGCTTCAGCGCGATCAGCAACTCGCCGTCGAGCGTGCCGATGGTGCCGGCGTTGCTGTACGACAGGTTGATGCCGCTCACGGGCAGGCCGAGGTTGTCGACGATCGCGCCGAGCTCGTCGGGCGGCACGACTTCGCGGATCACGCGCTCGACCTGGTCGGCGAGGCGCGCGGTTTCCTCGATCCGGTAGCCGGTCGGCGCACGCATGTGCAGCCGGATGTTGCCGGAATCGGCATTCGGGAAGAAGTCGCGGCCGAGCACGAACACGAGGCCCGTCGACAGCACGCAGAAGCCGAGGAAGCACATCGCGTAGAAGCGGCGGCGCACGAGCAGCATGCTGAGCAGCACGATGTACCACGCGCGCAGCCGCTCGAACGCGTCGTTGAACGCGTGATGAATGCGCGCGAAACGCGACGTCGCATGATCGGGGCCGGTGCCGGCCTGCTGCGGGCGGAACAGCAGCATCGCGAGCGTCGGCACGAGCGTGCGCGACAGCACGTACGACGCGAGCATCGCGAACACGACGGCCTCGGCGAGCGGCACGAACAGGAAGCGCGCGACGCCCGTCAGGAAGAACATCGGCACGAACACGATGCAGATGCACAGCGTCGACACGAACGCGGGCACCGCGATCTCGCCGGCGCCTTCGAGGATCGCGTCGTGCAGGTTCGTACTGAACGACGACCCCCACGCTCCCTCCGGTCGCTGCCCCCCGAGGGGGGCGCTCGGCACGCTTGGGGCGGCCCGGCGCGTGCCGAGGTGCAGGTGCCGCTCGATATTCTCGATCGTGACGGTCGCGTCGTCGACCAGGATCCCGACCGCGAGCGCGAGCCCGCCGAGCGTCATGATGTTGATGGTCTCGCCGAGCGCGGCGAGCGCGATCAGCGACGTGAAGATCGACAGCGGGATCGAGATCGCGATGATCAGCGTGCTGCGCCAGTTGCCGAGGAACAGCAGGATCATCATCGCGGTCAGCACGGCGGCGATCAGCGCCTCGTGGATCACGCCCTGCACGGCGGCGTCGACGAACACCGACTGGTCGAACAGCGGCGTGATCGTGAGGCCTTCGGGCAGCGTCGGGATCACCTTCGGCAGCAGCGCCTTCAGGTCCGACACGACCTTGAGCGTCGATGCGTCGCCGTTCTTCAGGATCGATACGAGCACGCCGCGCTGGCCGTTCTGGCGCACGACGTTGGTCTGCGGCGCGAAGCCGTCGCGCACCGCTGCCACTTCGCGCAGGTAGGTCGTCGCGCCGTTGACGGTCTGGATCGGCAGGTTGTCGATGTCGGCGATCGTGTCGGCCGATGCGTTCGTGTCGATCCGGTATTCGGTCTGGCCCATCTTCGCGGTGCCGGTCGGCAGCACGAGGTTCTGCGCATTGACTGCGTTGACGATGTCGGCCGGCGTGAGGCCCTTTGCAAGCAGCGCCTGCGGATCGAGATCGATCGCGACCACGCGCGTGCGGCCGCCGTAGGGGAACGGAATCTGCACGCCCGGAACCGTGATCAGCTGCGGGCGCAGGAAGTTGAGCGCGATGTCGGCGAGCGACTGTTCGCTGAGCGTCTTGCTCGACAGCCCGAGCTGGATCACCGGGATGCTCGATGCCGAATAGGTGATCACGAGCGGCGGCGTCGCGCCCTGCGGCATCTGTCGCACGATCGCCTGCGCGGACGATACGGTCTGCGCGATCGCCGTCTGCACGTTCGCGCCGGGCTGCAGGAACACCTTCACGACCGCGATGCCGGGCAGCGACGTCGATTCGACATGCTGGATGTTGTTGACGGTCGTCGTCAGGATCCGTTCATGCACGGCCGTGATGCGGTTGGTCATCTCCGTCGCGGAGAAGCCGCTGTAATTCCAGATCACGCTGATCACGGGAATGTTGACCGCGGGCAGCACGTCGACCGGCGTGCGCATCAGCGCAAGCGGGGTGGCCAGCACGATCATGATGGCCATGACGATGAACGTGTAGGGGCGCCTGAGCGCAAGATTGACGATCCACATGGAGGCAGCGGGACAGGCGGTGATCAGGCGTCGATGAAGGGAACCCGAATGATAGGCGTCGGCGTGGAACGGGTTACTGTCGCGAAACTGGCGGAATTGTCAGGTTGGGGGCGATGGACATCGGCCGATTCTCCAGACGGAATGCTTGCGCACGCCGCGATCCGTGAACGGCTGCGGCGACGGATGCGCGCGTTGCGCCGGCGGCGGTTTCGCTCATCGCGCCGCGCTCAGATCTGTTCCATCCCGACGCGCGCGAGCGCACCGAGGTCGACGACCTCGATCTGGTTGTACGCGAGGCGCAACACGCCGCGCTTTTCGAGCTGCTGCAGCGCCTGGTTGATTCGCTGCCGCGACACGCCGACGAGCATCCCCAGTTCCTCCTGCGAGATCGACAGCGCCGGGCCGGTGTCCGGGTACAGATCGGGGTTGAAGAGCTGCGCGAGCGCCTGCGCGACGCGCGCATCGACGTCGAGCAGCCGGCTGTTCTGGATCGATGCGATGAACTCGCCCATCCGGTTGTTCAACTGGTGGATCACGAAGCGCGTGAACGGCAGGCTCGTGTCGAGCAGCGCGTGGAACGTGTCGACCGGCACGAACAGCACGGTCGAGCGCTGAATCGCGACGACCTCGTACTTGCGCAGCTCGCGCTTGATCACGCTGCCTTCGCCGAACCAGCCGCCCGAGGGCACGCCGGAAAACGTGCAGCCGCGCCCCGACGCGTTGAAGATCGCGAGCTTCAGCAGCCCGCGGTGCACGCCGATCCAGTATTCGGACGGCGCGAGCCGATGCGCGATCACGCTGCCGGCTTCGCACTGCTCGACGCGCGACTGCGCGAGCACGAGCGCCTGGTGCTCGGGCGCGAGCGTGCGGAACCAGGCACACTGGCCGAACAGCGTCGACAGCGCGGGCAACGGGCCCGGTTCGGGGAGCGTATCGGCCGGGAGGGCAGCCGCGTCGGGCGGCGCAACGAGAGGGTCGTGCATGGTGCGGGTTTGCGAGGATAGGGATAACGCGCAGCGCTCGAAAGGCACTCTGTCGTTTCGATGACAGACGGCTCACAATAGCGCCCGTTAGGCTGTCGGCAATTGAACCACATCAAAACGATCCGGGGTGGATGCACGCCGGTCGACAGAACACGGGAGACAGGATCATGACGCAGATGTTCGAGGCCGGGCTCGGCCGCCGCGACGCCAATTACGTGCCGCTCACCCCGATCGACTTCCTGGTCCGCACGGCCGAAGTCTATGGCGAGCGCCTCGCGATCGTGCACGGCGACGTGCGGCGCACCTGGGGCGAAACTTACACGCGCGCGAAGCAGCTGGCGAGCGCGCTCGCGCAGGCCGGCGTCGAGCGCGGCGACACGGTCGCGGCGATGCTGCCGAACATCCCGGCGATGGTCGAGGCGCACTTCGGCGTGCCGATGGCCGGCGCCGTGCTCAACACGATCAACACGCGGCTCGACGTGTCGTCGGTGCTGTTCATGCTGCGTCACGGCGAGGCGAAGGTGCTGATCGTCGACACCGAGTACGCGGAGCTCGCGCATCGCGCGGCGCTCGAGGTGCCGGGCCTGAAGATCGTCAGCGTCGCGGATGCGATGCCGGCCGATCCCGAGCGCTTCGCCGGCGCGACCGATTACGAAGCGTTCGTCGCGAGCGGCGACGCCGATTACGCGTGGACGCCGCCCGCCGACGAATGGGAGGCGATCGCGCTGAACTACACGTCCGGCACGACCGGCGACCCGAAGGGCGTCGTGTACCACCATCGCGGCGCGTATCTCGCGGCGATCAGCAACATCCTCGAATGGGACATGCCGAAGCACGCGGTGTATCTGTGGACGCTGCCGATGTTCCACTGCAACGGCTGGTGCTTCCCGTGGGCCGTCGCGGCGCGCGCGGGCGTGAACGTCTGCCTGCGCAAGTTCGACGCGAAGACCGTGTTCGACCTGATCCGCCGCGAACGCATCACGCACTATTGCGGTGCGCCGATCGTGCAGAGCGCGATCGCGAACGCGCCGGCCGAACTGCGCGAAGGCATCGATCACACGGTGCACGCGATGGTGGCGGGCGCGGCGCCCGCGCCGGCGGTGATCGCGAAGATGAAGGAGATCGGCTTCGACCTGCTGCACGTGTACGGGCTGACCGAGGTCTACGGCCCGGCAACGGTCTGCGCGAAACAGTCGCACTGGGAAGCGCTGCCCGATGAGGAGCGCGCGCGGCTCAATGCGCGCCAGGGCGTGCGCTACCACCTCGAAGCGGGCGCGACGGTGCTCGATCCCGACACGATGGCGCCGGTGCCGGCCGACGGCGAGACGCTCGGCGAGATCATGTTCCGCGGCAACATCTGCATGAAGGGCTACCTGAAGAACCCGAAGGCGACCGACGAAGCGTTCCACGGCGGCTGGTTCCATACCGGCGATCTCGGCGTGCTGACGCCGGACGGCTATATCCGCATCAAGGATCGCCGCAAGGACATCATCATCTCGGGCGGCGAGAACATTTCGAGCATCGAGGTCGAGGACGCGCTGTACCGGCATCCGGCCGTCGCGGTGGCGGCCGTCGTCGCGATGCCGGACCCGAAGTGGGGCGAGGTGCCGTGCGCGTTCGTCGAGCTGCGCGAAGGCGCGAGCGCGACCGAGGAGGAAATCGTCGCGCACTGCCGGCAACTGCTTGCGGGCTTCAAGGTGCCGAAGGCGGTGCGTTTCGGCGAGCTGCCGAAAACCTCGACCGGCAAGATCCAGAAGTTCCAGTTGCGCAATACGGTCGGATCGGACAAGGCGATCGACCTGGCGGGCGACAAGAAATAAAAGACGCGTGGCGCGTCGTGCGGCTCAATGCACGATGAGCCACGCGACCGCCAGATAGCGGCCGACCTTCGCGATCGTGACGATCGCGAGAAAGGTCGGCAGCGGCTCGCGCAGCACGCCGGCGATCATCGTCAGCGGATCGCCGATCACCGGCGCCCAGCTCAGCAGCAGCGACCAGCGGCCGTAGCGCGCGTACCAGCGCTCGGCGCGTGCGAGCGCGGACGGCTTGACCGGAAACCAGCGGCGCTCGCGGAAGTGTTCGATGCCGCGCCCGAGCGCCCAGTTGATCACGGAGCCCGCGACGTTGCCGATGCTCGCGACGAGCACCAGCGCCCATACGGGTTCGCGCCCGGCGAGCAGCAGGCCCGCGAGCACGGCTTCGGACTGGAGCGGAAACAGGGTCGCGGCGACCATCGACACGGCGAACAGGCCGCCGTAAGTGAGCAATTCGGACATCGCGCGATTGTACCGGCCGCTCGCCCTGGGTCACGCGGCGTCGGCGGTGCCGAACAGCAGGTGCGAGATCATCGACTTGTCTACCGGTTCGTCGTTGAGCGTGCTGGCGAGCAGTTCGCCCGCGAGCTGCTGCGGCGAGAACACCATGTCGGGCTTCAGCAGGCGCAGCCGTTCGAGGTTGCGCTGCTGGTTCACGAGCGCGACCGTGCGCACCGATGGCGCGATTTCGCGGATCGCGAGGATGATGAATGCGTTCTCGGCGTCGTCGGAACGCAGCGCGAGCACCGCGCGCGCGGTCGCCGCGCCGGCGCTCGTCAGGACCGCATGGTCGGTCGCGTCGCCGACGATCAGGTCGGTCGCGGCCGCGTAGTTGTGCTCGACGCCGGCCGGCACGACGACGGTCACAGCGTAGCCGCGCTTGCGCAGCCCGTCGTGCACCGCATGCGCGACGGGCGTCGCGCCGACGATCAGGAAATGATGTTTGCGGATCACGTTCGAAATGCCTCCCTTGACGATCCGTTTCAGATTGCCGCCGATCACGGGGCCGATGACCGCGCTGATCGACGTCGCGAATACCGTGATGCCGAGCACGATCACCGATGCGGTGAACAGGCGCGCGGTCGGCGCGTGCGGAACGATGTCGCCGTAGCCGACGGTCGACATCGACACGATCGAGAAATAGACGGCGGTGGCGAGATCGTGGACGGGCGGCGTGAATTCGTCGCCGAGATACAGCACGCCGAAGGTCGCGTAGATCAGCAGCGACACGATGCTCAGCAACGCGAACAGGCTGCTCGCGGCGATGCTCGCGCGGTTGAAGTGCCGCCAGTAATACAGCAGCGCGACGACCAGTACCGCCGTGTACACGAACACCGCGTGGCTGCGATAGCCGCCGAGCACGCTGATCGCGGCGGCCGCGACCAGCAGCAGGATCGACAGCACCCATGCGACGCGGGCGCGCAGCACGATGCCGATGGCCATCGTCGCGAGGCCGGCCGCGACGATGACCTGCGGCAGCACGACGAGCCCCGCGTTGTCGACGAGGTTCAGCGCATCGGCGAGCCATGCGTGATGGACGCCGAGTTTCGCGTGCTCGACGACGGGGCGCAGCACCATGAGCGCGTCGAGCGCGAGGAGGAGGGCGAGATACCAGTGGAGGCCGATCGGCGCGAACAGGCGCCGCAGGCGGGTAGTGACGTGCTTCATTCAGTCGCCCGGCAGGCCGGGCATGTCCAACGAACCAGCCGCTACCCTAAAGCATTCGGCGATCGGCTGCTTTTTCGCGGGGCTTGACGATACCCGCGCACCCGAACGTTCAGTTCCAGCCGACCATGATCGCGCCCATCCCCACGAGCAACCCGCCCGTCACGCGGTTCATCGCGCGCATCCGCGCGGGCCGCTGCAACGCACGGCTCAGCCGGTGCGAGAACAGCGCCATCGACGCGACGCCGCCCGCGAACAGCAGCGCGAACGTCGTGGCGAGCAGCAGGAACTGAAGGTTCAGGCTCCAGTCGGCATTCGGGCTGATGAACTGCGGAAAGAACGACGGAAAGAACAGCAGCGTTTTCGGATTCAGGCCCGACGTCGCGACGCCGCGCCAGAACAGCGCGCGTCCGGAGTCGGCATCCGGCTCGGCAATGGCGGCGCCGGCTTGGGCCGATGCGGCGGGCGCGCGGTTCAACCATTGTTTGGCGCCGAGCCAGACGAGATAGGCGGCGCCGGCCCAGCGCAGCACGGTCAGCGCGTGCTCGTTGATGTGGACCAGCGAATTCAGGCACAGCGCGGTGAGCGCGAGTTGCAGCAGCACGGCGAGCGTGCCGCCCCACACGCACGGCAACGCGCGGCGCCAGCCGGCGCGCAGCGCCTGGTTCATCGTGAGCAGGTTCACGGGGCCGGGCGCGTAGATGAGAACGGCGGAAGCAGCGAGGAACGACAGATAAAGCCTGAACGACATGACGGGAAGCGCGAGAGCGGGGATGCAGGCACCGGCTCCGCACGCGGTCGGATAGGCGTGCGGGCGGCGGGGAATCGCATGCCTGCTTGTCCGGCACCGCAACTCGTGATTGCGGCCGTGCGTCCCGGTGCGAAGGGGTTGTCGCGGGGAGCGTGCCGGGCAACAGGCATGGAGAAAATGTATCAAGCGGGCCGGTTAAAAGGCTTCCTGTTTTCCAGCAAAACGGACATGAAACCGGAATCCTGTTCAGATAGAATCCCGTTTTTCCGTAGAAGATTCTTTTCAACATGGCTACCCGCGAACGCACGGCGAAAACGCTCGACAACCAGGACCGCAAGATCCTTGGTGCATTGCAGAAAAATGCGCGTCTGTCGAACGCCGAACTGGCCGAACAGATCGGCATGTCGACGACCGCGTGCTGGAACCGCACGCGACAACTCGAAGCCGACGGCTACATCGACGGTTACGTCGCGCTGGTCAACCAGCGCATGCTCGGTTATGCGGACATCGTGATCCTCGAAGTCACGCTCGATCGCCACGAGGACGACGCGCTCGCGCGTTTCGGCTCGGAACTGGCCGCATTGCCCGAAGTGCTCGAGGCGTATCTCGTATCGGGCGAATACGACTACTGGATCAAGGTGGCGGTGGACGGCACGGCCGGCTACGAGCGTTTCCTGCGCGAAAAGCTGTACAGGATTTCGAGCATCCGTCACAGCCGCTCGATGTTCGCGCTGCGCTGCATGAAGGATGTGCCGTCGATTCAGGTGTGAAGGGGGCGCGTGGCCATCGTTGAACGGGTCGCGCATGCGGCTGCGCGATGGCGCGGAGAAAGCCGGCGAATACTGGGGAAAGGCCGCCGCAGAAGGCGCGCGGCGAAATACTGCACGCGAGCAGGCGAAACGGATGAATCTTCCGTCCGCGATGATCCGGTGCAATTGCACATCGTCCGGATAACGACTGCCTGCCCGGGCAATCGACAGACAAAACCGCGCCGAAACGGATCGGCGCCGGCATTTACATCAAGACGCTCCCGACGCGGCGAGCGAATTCAATCAGAACGCGGAACGAATCCGGCCCGTTTCAACGCTGCCTGCCCGTCACGCGGATGCCGGACGCGGCGGCCTCGCGGCGCGCGTCCGCGCAAGCGGATCAGGCAGGCAATCGTGCGGCCGGTCGTTCCGTTCAGCGCGGGAGACGCGCGTGTGCTTCAGCGATGACTTCGCAGTTCTCGAGGTGGAGCGACCAAGCTTCTGCAATCAGCTCGCCAACACGTGCGAGCCAGCCAGCGGATTGGGTGGAACGATCGGAGACATTAGACGTTTGCATGACGAAGCCCCATATAGGTGGCGAGTTAGGGATAACCCTAATCATAACGGAGCGTCACCGCCTTGTGAAATGCGATTTCGTTATATGAGAATTACTGACAATTTGTGTTGCTGCTACGCAACATGAATATGGGCGGCTTTTGCGACGCGAACGGGCGCCGCAGGGCCGTGGCAAGCACGGCCCTGCGCAGAGCAACGAAATGGCGGGAGAAGGACGATTCGATCGGCGGGACGAAGGGCGCGGCGCTTAGCGGCCGATCCACCCGAATCGCCAGGACAGCCGTCGCGTCGCGGCGAGCAGCGTCTGCGCGAGCGCGCTGTCCGGCCCGCGCGGGAAGCCACGCGACGAGCCGATGATCGCGATCACGAGCCGGATGCTGCCGGTGTGATCGAACACGGGCGCGGCGACCGTCCCGATGCCCGGCACCGGCGCGTCGAACGCGAAATCGAGCTCGTCCGCGCGAATCGCCGCGAGCCGCGCGCGGAACGCGTCGTCGGCCGGCGCGGCGGTGCCGGCGAGACGCACGGGTTCGTCGGCGAGCAGGTCGGCCAGCACGTCGTCGGGCATGCCGGCCGCGAAAATCCGGCCGATTGCCGTATTGACGAGCGACATCACGGTGCCGACCTGCAGGCTCACGTGCTGTGGCCGCGCCGATTCCTCGAGCCGGATCACGGTCGGGCCGAGCGGCCCGAGCGTCGCGGCGGCCACGCTCATGTCGGTCGCGCCGGCCAGCGCGACGATCTCGGCTTCCGCGTCGCGCGTCGGCGACACGCGCTGCATCGCGATCAGGCCGAGCGCCTGCCCGAGCGGGCCGCCGCCGAAGCAGCCGGCGTCGTCGCGGCTCAGCAGGCCGATCTTTTGCAGGCTGACGAGATGCGGAAACGACTTCGCGGCCGGCATCCCGGCTGCCGCCGCGAGATCGCGCAGCGGCAGCGCGCGGCCGGCCGACACCAGTGCGAGCAGCAGCTCGCCGGTGCTGTCGAGCGCATTGATCCCGCGCTGCGCTTTCGCGTCGTCGGCGAGCGCGGGCGGTACGTACGCGGCGCCCGTTGCCGGTGCGGGCGGTGCGTCAGCCGGTTCCGCGCCGAGCGACGCGGTGGCCTGCCGCGCGGCGTCGCGCAATGCGGCCGCGATCGGGCCGTCCCAGCCGACGTCGATCGATCCCGTCGAACCGATCACCGTGATCGCGAGCTGCAGGCGCCCGAGCGCGTCGAATACCGGTACGCACATCGCGCTGACGCCGGGGCTCGGCCGGTCGACGCCGCGTTCGATGCCGTGCGCGCGGATCGCGTCGAGCGCAGCCTGTTGCGCGTCGGCGTTCGGCGCGGGCTGCACGCCTTCGGCGCCCGCGAGCGTGTCGCCCGCGCCGGCCTGGCTGGCCGCCATCGCATCGAGTTGCGCGGGATCGCCGAACGCGCGGAACACGCGGCCGGTCGCCGTCGTGTCGAGCGACATCACCGAGCCGACGTGCAGGTTCACATGCAACGGATAGCCGCCGTGCTCGATGCGCACGATCGTCGGGCCGAGCGCGCCCGGCACCGACAGCGCGACGCTCAGGCCGACCGTTTCCGCGAGCCGCGCCGCGTGCGGCAGCGCGGCGCGATAGGCCGGCTGGCGCTCGATCGACATCAGCCCGAGCCGCAGCGACAACGGGCCCGGCTCGTAGTTGCCGGTGATCGCATCGCGCTTCACGAGCGCAAGCCGCGTCAGGCTGACGAGATAGGTGTGCGCCTGCGCGGTCGACAGGTCGGCCGCGGCAGCCAGCTCGGACAGGCCGAGCGGCTTGCGCCTGCGCGCGAGCGCGTCGAGCAGCCGGCCGGCGACCTCGACGCTCTGGATCCCGCGCTGCGCCTTGGGCGGCGCGTCGTCTGCGCTGACTTCGTGGTTCTGCACGCGTGAGTTCTTCCGTTGACGAAACCCCGCATGGTATCCGACGCCATTTATCGCGCCAGCCCGCAGGTTTACCCGTATTAGACAATAGCAAGCGACTTTGTCATTGACAAATATTTGGCGCGGGAAGATGATCCGTTCACTCCCCTCAACACATGGCTCGCAGCCACGGAACGCAACATGGCCAAAGCATTCGCCTCCCAAGCCGATCTGGAAGAGAAGAAAGTCACCTGGACGAAGCTGTCCGAGAACGCGTACGCGTACACCGCCGAAGGCGACCCGAACTCGGGCGTGATCATCGGCGACGACAGCGTGCTGATCGTCGACACGACCGCGACGCCCGCGATGGCGCAGGATCTGATCGCGAAGATCCGCAGCGTGACCGACAAACCGATCAAGCACGTGGTGCTGTCGCACTACCACGCGGTGCGCGTGCTTGGCGCGTCCGCGTATTTCGACGAAGGCGCGCAGCACGTGATCGCGAGCCGCGGCACGTACGAGATGATCGTCGAGCGCGGCGAGGCCGACATGAAGTCGGAGATCGAGCGCTTCCCGCGCCTGTTCGCCGGCGTCGAGACGGTGCCGGGCCTGACCTGGCCGACGCTCGTGTTCGAGCGCGAGATTACGCTGTTCCTCGGCAAGCTCGAAGTGAAGATCATGCACGTCGGCTCGGGCCACACGAAGGGCGACACGATCGTCTGGCTGCCGTCGCAGAAGGTGCTGTTCTCCGGCGACCTCGTCGAATACGACGCCGCGTGCTATTGCGGCGATGCGCAGCTCGAACAGTGGCCGGCCACGCTGGAAGCGTTGCGCGCGCTCGGCGCCGAGAAGCTCGTGCCGGGCCGCGGCCCCGCGCTGCTGAATCCGGCCGAGGTGAACAAGGGCCTCGACTACACGAAGGATTTCGTCACGACGCTGCTCGCGCAGGGCCGCAAGGCCGTCGAGCGCAATCTCGACCTGAAGGCCTCGATGGCGCTCACGCGCGAAGCGATGGATCCGAAGTTCGGCCACGTGTTCATCTACGAGCATTGCCTGCCGTTCGACGTGTCGCGCGCATTCGACGAAGCGAGCGGCATCGCGCATCCGCGCATCTGGACCGCGCAGCGCGACAAGGACATGTGGGCCGCGCTGCAGGACTGAGCGGCCCATCACGACGGGGCGTTCGGGTGAACGCGCCGCCGTTTCCCTGAAGGCGCCGGCACCGGCGGCATTGCGCCGCGGTTCCGGCAGCCGTATCCGGTCTCACAAGAAAGCAGGGCGCATGCACGCCCTCGGAGACTGCTGCGCGCTCGATTCGCGCGGCCCGTTTGGAGAGAGACATGCCCCAATCGCTTCCCGCCGAAGCGACGATCGCGCACGCGAGCGTCTCGGCGTCGACTTCCGCATCGGCATCCGAATTCACCGACGCGCAGCTGTTCAGCAAGATCGCGTGGCGGATCGTGCCGTTCCTGTTCCTCTGCTACGTCGTGTCGTTCCTCGACCGCATCAACATCGGCTTCGCGCAGTTGCAGATGAAGCACGATCTCGGCTTCAGCGATGCGATGTACGGCCTCGGCGCCGCGGTGTTCTACGTCGGCTACGTGTTCTGCGAAGTGCCGAGCAACCTGCTGCTCGCGCGGTTCGGCGCGCGCCGCACGTTCACGCGGATCATGCTGCTGTGGGGCATCGCGTCGACCGGGATGATGTTCGTGTCGCAGCCGTCGCATTTCTACGTACTGCGTTTCCTGCTCGGCGTGTTCGAAGCCGGCTTCTTCCCCGGCATCGTGTTGTACCTGACGTACTGGTTCCCCGCGAACCGGCGCGCGGCGGCGATCTCGGTGTTCTTCGCGGGCGTCGCGGTGGCCGGCGTGCTCGGCGGCCTGATGTCGGGCTGGATCATGCGCGACATGAGCGGCGTGCTCGGGTTGCACGGCTGGCAATGGATGTTCGCGATCGAAGGCGCGCCGGCGATCCTGCTCGCGTTCGCCGCGTTCACGTTCCTCGTCGACCGGCCGCAGGACGCTACCTGGCTCACGTCCGACGAAAAGGCGCGCGTCGCCGCGCTGTGCGCGGACGGCCGCGGCGCGCATGACGCGCACGACCGGCGCAGCCTCATGGCCGCGCTCGCGAACCCGCGCGTGTACCTGTTCGCGTTCATCTATTTCTCGCTGACCTGCGCGTCGCTCACGCTCAACTTCTGGATGCCGCTGATGATCCGCGACTTCGGCGTGACCGACGTCGTGGCCGTGAGCCTCTACACGGTCGTGCCGAACGCGGTCGGCGCGGTCGGGCTGATCCTGATCGCGCGCCGCTCGGATCGCACCGGCGAGCGCCGCAAGCACTTCGCGGCGTGCACGATCGGCGGCGGCCTCGCGCTCGCGGCGCTGACGCTGCACCTGCACAGCTTCGCGGCGATGCTGGCGTGCCTGTCGGTCGCGGCGACGCTGATCTTCGCCGCGCTGCCGATCTTCTGGGCCGTGCCGACCCGCTACCTGTCGGGCAACGCGGCGGCGGCCGGGATTGCGCTGATCAGCAGCATCGGGATCACGAGCGGCATCGTCAGCCCGTGGGTGATCGGGATGATCCGCACGCGCACCGGCAGCATGGATCTCGCCGTGTACCTGCTGGCCGCGCTGCTGGTGGTGAGCGGCGCGGCGCTGATGCTCGGCGTGAAGGGCGAAGCCGCGCAGCGCGACTGAGCAACGGCCGGTCGCCGCGCGCGGGCGGCGGCGACCGGCGCTTCGGGTCCGGCCCGCATCGGAATTCATCGAGGAGACGATCGATGTCAGCCCCTCTTCAAGCGGACGGCGCGCATGCCGTCGCAGCCGGCGCCGGTTCGACGGACGACGACGCGCTGTACCGGCGCATCGGCAAGCGGATCGTGCCGTTCCTGTTCATCTGCTACATCGTGTCGATTCTCGATCGCAGCAACATCGGCTTCGCGCAGTTGCAGATGCGGCAGGATCTCGGCCTGACCGACGCGATGTACAGCCTCGGCGCGGTGCTGTTCTTCGTCGGCTACGTGCTGTTCGAGGTGCCGAGCAACGCGCTGCTGCGCCGCTTCGGCGCGCGCCGCACGTTCGCGCGGATCATGTTCCTGTGGGGCGCCGTGTCGGTGGCGATGATCACCGTCGACAGCGCGAAGCATTTCTACGTGCTGCGCTTCCTGCTCGGGCTGTTCGAGGCCGGCTTTTTCCCGGGCGTCGTGTTCTACCTGACTTACTGGTATCCGGCGCGGCGGCGCGCATCGGTGCTGTCGATCTTCTACGCGGGCGTCGCGGTGGCCGGGATGGTCGGCGGGTTGCTGTCGGGCTGGCTGATGCGCGGGATGTCGGGCGTGCTCGGGCTGCACGGCTGGCAATGGATGTTCGCGATCGAGGGCGCGCCCGCGATCCTGCTCGGCGTGATCGCGTGGTTCTGGCTGTGCGATCGTCCCGAGCACGCGCGCTGGCTGACCGACGCTGACCGGCGGCGCCTCGCGGCCGATCTGGCCGCCGACCACGCCAGTGCCGGCACGCCCGCGCCGCATTCGCTGCGGCAGGTGCTGGCCGAACCGCGTACCTACCTGTTCGCCTTCATCTATTTCTCGCTGACCACCGCGCTGCTGATGCTGCTGTTCTGGATGCCGCTGATGATCCGCGAATTCGGCATTCACGATGTCGTGCAGATCAGCCTGCTGTCGGTGGTGCCGAACGCGATCGGCGCGGTCGGCCTGATCACGATCGCGCGGCGCCCGCGCCGCATTCGCTGCGGCAGGTGCTGGCCGAACCGCGTACCTACCTGTTCGCCTTCATCTATTTCTCGCTGACCACCGCGCTGCTGATGCTGCTGTTCTGGATGCCGCTGATGATCCGCGAATTCGGCATTCACGATGTCGTGCAGATCAGCCTGCTGTCGGTGGTGCCGAACGCGATCGGCGCGGTCGGCCTGATCACGATCGCGCGGCGCTCGGACCGCAAGCGCGAGCGGCGCCGGCATTTCGCCGCGTGCGCGTTCGGCGGCGCGGTGGCGCTCGCGCTGCTGACGCTGCACCTGCCGAGCATCGTCGTGATGATGGCGCTGCTGTCGGTCGCGGCGATGCTGATCTTCGCCGCCCATCCGGTGTTCTGGGCCGTGCCGTCCGCGTATTTCTCGGGGGCGGGCGCGGCGGGCGGGATCGCGCTGATCAGCAGCATCGGCGTGTCCAGCGGGATGATCACGCCCTGGCTCGTCGGGCTGATCCGCACGAGAACCGGCAGCATGGACCCGGCGATGCTGATGATCGCGGCGTTGCTGGCCGCGTGCGCGGTCGCGATGCTGGCGGGCGTGCGCGCGACGCCGCGTGAAGGCTCGGCGTGACGCCGCCGGCCGCGTGGTGCTTCAGTGGAAATACAGATAGAGCCCCGGCAGGACGAGCAGGCCATGCAGCGCCAGGGCGCTTTTGATCGCGGCGCCGCGCGCCTGCAGATCGATCGCCAGGTACGCGATGCCCGCGGCGAACCCGATGACCGATATCGCGGCCGCACCGACCAGTGCGGTGACGACCGCGCGAACGCCGGCATACGGATCTTCCATCGAGCTGGCAGCCATGTAGAAAACCAGCAGTGCCAGCAACTCGATGAGCGCGACGCCGAGCAGGCAGGACGGGATGAGTCGTTTGGACAGGGTCATGAGGCGGCATTCGTCAGATCGATGCGCAAGCCTACATGATCGTTCGACGCGAAGGAACGGGCGGGGCCGGTCATGGCCGCGTTGCCGGATGCGTAGCGGCCCGTCGCGCGGACCGAACCTTCCCGGGTCATGCCCGATACACCTCGATCCGGTTGCGGCCGCGTTCCTTCGCGAGATAGAGCGCCTTGTCGGCGCGGGACAGCGACTGGTACGCGCCGAAGTCCGACTCCCGCATCGCGTCGATGCCGATGCTGACGGTCAGCGCGACCTGCTGGTCCTCGTGCATCAGCCGCGCCTGTATCGCGCGCTGCTGCAAGCGCAGCGCAAAGGCGAACGCCGTATCGAGATCCGACCTCGGCAGCACGATCGCGAACTCCTCGCCGCCGACCCGGCCGACGATGCCGTCGGGCCCGGCTTCCGCCAGCAGCAGGCGCGCGAAATGCCGCAGCGCGCGATCGCCGAGCGGATGGCCCCAACGGTCGTTCAACGCCTTGAAATGATCGAGATCGAGCATCAGCACCGCGGCGGCCTCGCCGGTCGCGCGCACGCAACGCAGCGCGGCTTCGCTTTGCCGCATGAACGCATGGCGGTTCGACAGTTGCGTCAGATGGTCGGTCGTCGCCATCCGGTGCAGTTCGGCCTCGATGTGCTTGCGCTCGGTGGCATCGGTGATGAAGCCGTGCCACACGGTGCCGCCGTCGGGCGTGCGTTGCGGGCGCGCGTCGCCTTCGCGCCACCGCAGGCCCTGGCCGGGCAGCAGCACGCGGTATTCGAGACGCCACGGCGTCAGACGTACCGACGAATCGTGCAGCGACTGCCGGTAGGCGGGGAGGTCGGCCGGATGAATCCGGGCCTCGACCGTTTCCGCGTTGCGTGCGATCTGCTCGGGCGTCAGTTCGTAGATGTCGCTGACCCCCGCGCTCGCATAGGAAAAGAACCGGTGCCCGTCGGCCGCCTGCCGCAGCTGAAACACGAGCCCGGGAACCTGGTCGGTCAGGTTCGTGATGAGCGCGGCCGAATCGCGCAGCGCCGTGATGTCCGTGGTCGTGCCGACCATGCGCAGCGCCCGGCCGTGGCTGTCGCGGCTGATCACCTTGCCGCGGCTGCGAATCCACTTGTACGTGCCGTCCTTGCAGCGGATGCGGTGCTCGACCTCGTAGCTGGCGGTCCGGTGCTCGAAGTGCGAGCGCATCGCGGATTTCACGTCGTCGACGTCGTCGGGATGCAGCCGGTCGTACGCGTCCTCGATCCGGTTGCTCAACTCGTGCGGCGCGTAGCCGAGCATCGCCTTCCACGTCGGCGAGTAATGGATTTCGCCGGTTTCCACGTTGCGGTCCCACACGCCGGTGCCGCTTTCGGTCAGCGCGAGTGTCGTCAGCGTGCTGTGTTCCTCGACCCGCACGAGCCGTTCGCGCAAGGCGGCCTCCGTGACGGCGCGGGCGAGCGCGCGTTCGGCGAGCGTGGCGAGGTCGCGCAGCAGCGCGCATTGCGCGGCGTCGAGCGTCAGGTCGGTGTCGTGCGCGACGCACAGCGTGCCGAGTGCGGTGCCGTCGGGCGCGGCCAGTTCGCAGGTCGCGACGACATGCGGCTCGCGGGGCAACGCAGGCACGTCAGGCGTGTCAGCCGTGTGACGCGCGCCGTCGGCGCATGGCAGGCTGCCGTTCGCGCCTTGCACTGCGATGCGTCGGCCGGAAGACGGATCGTGCGAGGCGGGCGGCAGGAAAAAATCGGCGGAAAGCGGATCGGGTAGCGGCTCGGGCAGCGTGCCGTCGGCGGCCAGCACGCGTTGCGCGCCGGCTTTGATACACGCAATGAACACGCCGGCTGTGCCGAAATGCGCGCGCGCGACTCGGCAGACGGTCTCCAGTTCGGGCAGCGGCGGGAGCGCCGGCGGACTGTCGGCCGCGACGCGCGCGGTAGCCGGCGCGTCGCCGGTTTCGGTGATGAACATACGGAACCGCATGGTCGAATTCCGCAACGGACGATTGCCCGGATGATCGGACGGATCGCGCCGATATGGCGCTGCTTCAAATACTGCAGCGGTAGAGCTTACTGTTGCGCGAAATACATGGCAAGCGGGCATAAATCGATGCCCGGTGTTATCCATTCGCGCGGCAGGAGAAGGAATTCGCGGCGGTTTCCCGGCGCTCCGGCGCCGGGTTTTCCGTCGGACGAAAGACGGCGTCAACACGCGTCCGGAAATGCGTCGCCGAACATCGGATGGCCGCCGGCCGATTCGGCGCGCGTGGCCTCGTTCTGCAGCACGTCCCAGTGCTCGACCAGCTTGCCGCCCTCGATCCGCAGGATATCGAGCGCGATCAGCGCGACGGGGCTGGCCGAGTGCGTGTACCGGCTGTGTACCCACACGAAGTCGCCGCTGGCGGCAACCCTGTCGTACTCGAAACGCAGGCCGGGCATCGAATCGACCAGGCCGAACAGCCCGTCGCGGCCGGCCGGCACGTGCTGGCTGTGCTGCACGTAGTCGTCGGCCCAGAATTGCGCGGCCCGGTCGTAGTCTTTCCGGTTGAACAGCGTATCGAGCGCTTCGAGGACGAAGGCCGTGTTTTTCTCTTCCAGTGCGGTAGTCATGATGGGGGCTCCGATGGCGGGTTTCCGCGCGATGTCATTCGACGGGAATCGGGTTGTCGACGATGAACTGATTGAATTGCTCGACGAACGCGTGCTCGTTCGGCCCCGCGTTGTCGCGCAACGGCCTGGCCGCTTCGACGACGATTTCCGTCGTCGCGGTTTCGAGCAGCGTCAGCGTTTCGGCGACGAACGCGTCGACCGGCATCGCGCGCGGGTCGCCGCTCTTGTGCACGAGATCGGTATCGACCCACGGCGGCGCGATTTCGAGCACGCGCACGCTGGTGTCGCGCAACGCGAAGCGCTGCGACAGCGTGTACGAGTGAATCGCGGCCTTCGTCGCCGAATAGAGGGCCGTCGCGGCCAGCGGGACATACGCGAGCACCGAGCTGTTGTTGATGATCGTCGCGTCGGGTTGCCGCTTCAGATGCTCGACGAATGCCGCGCTGACGCGCACGGGGCCGAGCAGGTTCGTGTCGACGAGGCGCACGGCCTGTTCGTCGTCGAGCGGGCCGCCCGCGTCGTCGAACGGCATGATGCCGGCGTTGTTGATCACGACGTTCAGCGCCGGATAACGTTCGATCAACCGGGCCGCGACTGCGCGGATCTGCGTGCCGTCGCCGACATCGAGTTCGACCGTGTCGATATTCGGGTGCTGTTGCGCGATCTCGTCGAGCAGCGCCTTGCGCCGGCCGGCGACGATGACCTTGTTGCCGCGCCGTTCGAGCGCGATCGCGAGCGCGCGGCCGATGCCGGAGGTGCCGCCGGTAATGAAAATGGTATTGCCGCTGGGTTTCATGATGTGTGCTCCATGTGTCTGGCTGGATAGCGGAGAAGCGGAAACGGGAATCAGTGCGCCGGCGCGTAGCGCGGCGCGGGCGTATCGGCCGACAGGTGCGGCGCCATCGTGCGGCGCGCGGCCTCGTAGGCGTCCCATTCGTCGCCTGCGTGCAGCGACGGAATCGTCACGAGTTCGCCGCGATCGAAGCCGACCAGCGCCGCGTCGACCATGTCGGGCGCCGACATCACGATCTCCTTCGGCAGGTGCTCGATCGGCAGGCCGCCCGTTTGCCAGAAATCCGTGGCCGTCGCGCCGGGCAGCACGGCCTGCACCTGCACGCCGTTGCCGGCGAGCTCGTGATGCAGCGACTGGCTGAACGCGAGCACGAACGCCTTGCTGCCGCCGTACACGCCGTTCAGCGTTTCGGGCGAGATCGCGACGATCGACGCAATGTTGATCACCGCGCCGCGGCCGCGTGCGACGAAGCCGGGCACGGCCGCATAGGTCAGCCGGGTGAGCGCGGTCACGTTCAGGTCGATCATTCGCGTCATCGCGTCGACGTCGCTGTCGAGCAGCGGCGTATGCGTGCCGATGCCCGCGTTGTTCACGAGCAGCGTGATGCTCGCGTCCTCTTTCAGCTTCGCCTCCACGGCGGCGAGCGCCGCGCGGTCGTTGAGGTCCGCGTCGACGATTTCGACGCTGCGCTGCGTGTCGTTCGTGATGCGCTCGGCGAGGGCGGCCAGCCGGTCGCGGCTGCGCGCGACGAGGATCAGGTCGTAGCCGCGGCGCGCGAGCCGGTCCGCGTAGATGGCGCCGATACCCGACGATGCGCCGGTAATGAGGGCGGTACCGCGATGGTCTTGGGTCATGATGTCGCTCCGTTTCGTTGAAGTTGGCCGAATGGCGTGAATGCATTCTGGCTTCGAATCGCCGCGACACAAATGACGTAGATAGGTATGATTCAGGACATCGGGCCGACCACCACGCCCGGGACCGGAGAACACGCATGCACCGAATCGGCTTTCTGATCAGCGACGGTTTCCAGATCATGGCGCTCGCCGCGCAGTCGGTGTTCGAGTACGCGAACATGGGCGCGGGCGAGCCGTTCTACGTGATGGACAACTATTCGGTCGATGGCGGCGACGTGCGCTCGTCGCTCGGGCTGTCGGTCGCCACCCGTGCGCTGCGGGGGCGGATCGACGTCGATACGTGGATCGTCGCGGGCGTCAACGATCCGTTCGCATCGCCGGCGCCGGCCGGCGTCGTCGCGTTCCTGCGCCGCACGAACGCGCGCGCACGGCGGATCGCCGGCATCTGCACGGGCGCGTTCGTGCTGGCTGAGGCCGGACTGCTCGCGCAGCGCCGCGCGACCACGCACTGGGCGTATGGCCGCGACATGCAGCGGCA
Organism: Burkholderia stabilis; assembly: GCF_001742165.1. NCBI lineage: Bacteria > Pseudomonadati > Pseudomonadota > Betaproteobacteria > Burkholderiales > Burkholderiaceae > Burkholderia > Burkholderia stabilis. The sequence goes on from NZ_CP016443.1 coordinate 490,334, forward strand.
TTACCCGGAGATTCGCGTCGAGGAAGACCGGATCTATATCGTCGACGGTCCGATCTGGACCTCGGCCGGGATGACGGCCGGTCTCGACCTGGCCCTCGCGATGGTGGAAAAGGATCTCGGCGCCGATGCCGCGCGTTCGGTCGCACACAAGCTGGTGATGCACCAGCGCCGGGCCGGCGGCCAGTCGCAGCATTCGGAAATGCTGGAGCTCGCGCCGAAATCCGACCGGATCCAGAACGCGCTGAACTACGCGCGGCAGAACCTCGGCCGCGCGCTGACCGTCGAGGATCTCGCCGATGCGGTCCACCTGAGCCCGCGCCAGTTCAGCCGCGTGTTTACGCTGGAAACGGGGCAATCGCCCGCGAAGGCGATCGAGCGACTGCGGCTCGAAGCCGCGCGGCTGATGATCGAACAAAGCCGCCATCCGCTCGACGTGGTCGCGAAGGAGAACGGTTTTCGCGACCGCCGGCACATGCGCGAGGCATTCGTGCGCGGGTTCGGCGTGCCGCCGCAGGCGATGCGCCGCGACGCGCGCGTGGACGAGCGCGAAACGGGCTGACGCGCCGACGCGAGCCGTTCGGCGCGGGACGGAAAAATCGCGCAGAATCTCGTCGACATTCTTCGCGAGGAGACACGATGTACGCCGCCCCGTTCAACATTGCGATTCCCGATCATGCGCTCGAGGACCTGCACCGACGCCTGCGCGACATGCGCGTACCGGTGCTGACACCGGCCGGGTCGTGGCAGCAGGGTATCGACGGCCCGTGGCTGCGCGAGCTGACCGCATACTGGGCCGACCGTTTCGATTGGCGTGCCGCGGAGCGCGCGCTGAACCGGCTGCCGCAGTTCGTCGCAGACGCAGGCGGGCAGCGCGTGCATTTCATCCATCGACGCGGCGTCGGGCCGAGGCCGTATCCGCTCGTCGTCACCCACGGCTGGCCGGGCTCCGTATTCGAATTCGAGGCGCTGATCGATCGCCTCTGCGACCCGGCGGCGTTCGGCGGCGATCCGGACGACGCGTTCGACGTCGTCGTGCCGTCACTCCCGGGCTTCCTGTTCTCGCCGGCGCCTGAAGCGCCCGGCATGTCGGCATTTCAGGTCGCCGACCGCTGGGCGGCGCTGATGTCCGGTCTCGGATATCGACGCTTCGGCGCGCAGGGCGGCGATCTCGGCGCAGGCGTGTCGATTGCGCTCGGCGCGCGACACGCCGACGTGGTGGACGGTATCCATCTGAACTACCTGCCCGGCAGTTACGCACCGCCGACGGACGAGGCTTCGCCGCTGACCGAGGACGAACGGGCCTTCCTGACGCGGGGCGGCGAGTGGGCCGCGCTGGAGGGCGGATACGCGCATATGCACATGACGAAGCCGCAGACGCTGGCCGTCGCGCTCAACGATTCGCCGGCCGGGCTGGCCGCGTGGATCGCCGAGAAATTCCGCGCGTGGAGCGATTGCGACGGCGACGTCTCGCGACGGTTTTCGCACGACACGCTGCTGACCGGAATCTCGCTCTACTGGTTCACTGGCTGCATCGGCTCGTCGATGCAGATGTATTGGGAAAACCGGCTGCAACCCATGCGCTTCGCGGCCGGGCAACGCCTGGCGGTGCCCGTCGCGTTTGCGCGTTTTCCGAAGGAAATCAACTGCCCGCCGCGCAGTTGGCTCGAACGGGTGTTCGACGTCGTGCAATGGGCCGACATGCCGCGCGGCGGCCATTTTGCCGCACTGGAAGAGCCGGACCTGCTGGCCAGCGATATTCGGCGATTTTTCCGACGTTTTCGGTGATGCGCGGGCAGGCCGGGGAGGCGGGCGAAGCGCGCCGGCGGTCAAACGCGCATCAGCGCAAGCCGGCGCCATGCGGATCGCGACGCGCCGCCGCCGCTTGTCCTAACGCGTGACGAACGGCGCCGCATCTTCCGGCGCAGTGCGCGCATGCTTGCGCTGGCGCAGCAGCGCGACGCGGCAGTTCTCGCGCGCGGATTCGCGGCCATCGTCGTCGAGCAGCACGAGATCGCCCCGCATCACGTTGAGCGTGATTACGTCCTCGCCCGGCGCGCCGAGCGTTTCCGGCGTATGCACCGAGCCGGCCGGTTCGAGCACCGTCGAGCCGGCGTGCGCGACCCAGTCGTATTCGAGGTAGCGCCACGCGCCCTGCAGCGTGTGGACGAACACCTCGCCGTCATGACGGTGGCGCGGCAGCGTGCCGCCGGCCGGCATCTTCAGCAGCGCAGTCAGCGTGTCCTCGGCCGCATTGATGTGCAGGTACTTGATCGCCAGCCCCGGCAGGTCGGCACTCATCGGCAGCCACGGCAATGCTTCGCCGGGCAGGCACGAGATCGGCGGCAAGTCGGTGGGGAGCGGGGCGGACGGCTGCGTCATGGCGGAAGGCGGAGCGGAAATGGGGAGCCCGCATTATCGCAGAGCCGCTTCGTGCAACCGAACCGGTGATGGCCGGTCGTGCCGTTCATCACGGGAGTCATATGATCGGCTCACCGATATATACAGTAAAACTGTACAGTTTTTCTGTATACGTGCTATCGTGCGCCGATGAACACGCCATCTTCGCCCCCCGAAACACCCCAACTGGCCGGTCTCGCCGGCGAACTCCGCATCTCGGTCGGCAAGCTGATGCGACGGATGCGCGAGCAGACCCACCCGAACGACCTCACGTCCTCCCAGAAATCGGTCTTGCTGCGGCTCGATCGCGACGGCCCCGCGACCGTGTCGGCGCTCGCGCGCGCCGAAAGCGTGCGCCCGCAGTCGATGCGCGTGACGGTCGCGACGCTGGAGGCGCTGGGCGCCGTCAGCGGCGCGCCCGATCCGACCGACGGCCGGCAGACCTTGATGACGCTCACGCCCGGTTTCCGCAAGGTGCTGCAGGCCAACCGCGCGGCCAAGGACGACTGGCTGTTCCGCGCGCTGCACGCGCAGTTGTCGGAAGCGGAGCAGGCCGAACTCGCGTCGGCCGTGAAGCTGCTGCAGCGGCTCGCCGAATTCCAGGACCCGGCGCGCCCGTGAACCGTATCGACCGGCTTGGCCGGAGGACAGCCTGAACATGAACATCCTGCATCTCGTGTCGTATTTCTTCGGCGGCGCGTTTCTCGCGAACGCCGTCCCGCATCTGGTCAGCGGGCTGCGCGGCGAACCGTTCCAGACGCCGTTCGCGAATCCGCCCGGCCGCGGGCTGTCGTCGTCGACCGTGAACCTCGTCTGGGGTTTCGTGAATCTCGTGCTCGGTTACGTGCTGGTCTGCCGGACCGGCGCCTTCGACCTGAAGGTGTCCGCCGACGTGGCCGCGCTCGGCCTCGGCGCGCTCGTGCTCGGCCTGCATCTCGCACGGCACTTCGGCGCGCTGCACGGCGGCAACGACCCGGAGCGGGAGCAGCCATGAGCGTGCCGGCGGCAGGCGTATTCCGTTCGCTTCGCAGTTTCAACTATCGCGTATGGGCGATCGGTTCGCTGGTGTCGAACATCGGCACGTGGATCCAGCGCACCGCGCAGGACTGGCTCGTCCTCACGCAGCTCACGCATCACGACGCGTCGGCCGTCGGCACGGTGATGGCGCTGCAGTTCGGTCCGCAACTGCTGCTGTTGCCGTGGACCGGCTACGCGGCCGACCGCTTCGACCAGCGCAAGCTGCTGATGACCACGCAGGCGTTGATGGGCGTGCTGGCGCTGGCGCTCGGCGTGCTGACGGTCACGGGCGCCGCGCGGCTCGAGCACGTGTACGTGTTCGCGTTCCTGTTCGGCTGCGCATCGGCATTCGATGCGCCCGTGCGGCAGACCTTCGTCGCGGAACTGGTCGGCGATCGCGAACTCGCGAACGCGGTCGCGCTCAATTCGACGTCGTTCAACGCGGCACGGATGATCGGGCCGGCCGCGGCCGGTTTCCTGATCGCGTCGGTCGGCACGGGCTGGGCGTTCCTCGCCAACGGGATCAGCTTCTTCGCGGTGCTGGCGTCGCTGTTGCTGCTGCGGGAGGACGAACTGCGCGCGAACGTGCGGGCGAGCCGCGCGCGCAGCAGCCTGCTCGACGGGTTCCGCTACGTATGGCACCGCGCGGACCTGACGGCGATCCTCGTGATGCTGTTCCTGATCGGCACGTTCGGGCTCAATTTCCAGCTGTTCATCTCGACGATGGCCGCCAGCGTGTTTCACGTCGATGCGCGCGGGTTCGGCTTTCTTTCGTCGATGATGGCGGTCGGCACGATCTCGGGCGCGTTGCTTGCGGCGCGCCGCGAGCAGCCGCGGTTCCGGCATCTGTGGATCGGCGCCGCGCTGTTCGGGCTCGGCTGCACGTTTGCCGCGCTGGCGCCCAGCTACTGGCTGTTCGCCGCCGCGCTGGTGCTGACCGGGATCGCCGCGATCACCTTCATGAACTCGACCAACAGCCTGATGCAACTGTCCACCGAGCCGGCGATGCGCGGCCGCGTGATGGCGCTGCGCCTCGCGGTTGCGCTCGGCGGCACGCCGATCGGCGCGCCGGTGGCCGGCTGGGTCGCGAATCACCTCGGCCCGCGCTGGGCGCTCGGCGTCGGCGCGGCATCCGGTTTCGCGGCCGCGCTGGTCGCGACGCATTTCGTGAAGCGCAACCGCGACAAGCTGCGCGCAGGCGGCGCGGTCGATCAGGGCGACCGCGCGTGACGTAACAGGGCGGGGATGACGGTGCCGCTGCGCCTGCCCGTCCCATATTCGCGATGCGGGCGCGTGCGTCGGGCCGCCGAGCGTCCCGCTCGCGCGATGCCGCACGACGCACAGCCGGGAACCGGATTCCGCGCGTCAGCCGCCTACGCGGCCGGCCGCGCTTCGGCGTGCGCGGCTTCGAGGCACGTCTGGAACAGCAGCGCGGCCCGCGACGGCCGCGGCGAGCGTCGCAGCAGGCTCACGAACCGGCACCGGTAATTGAACCGCTGCGGTGCGATCGACTGCATCAGCCCCTTGTTTTCGAAGCTCTCCGCGTAATGGTCGGGCAGGAAGCCGAGATAACGACCCGACAGGATCAGCGTCGCGATCGATTCCTGGTCCGACGCGGTCGCGCTGCGCGTGAGCTTCGCGCGATGGCTCAGTTCCATGTTCGGCGAATGGAAGCCGAGCCCCGCGAACGCATGGTTGCGGATCGTCGTCCACGTGAGCTTGCCGTGCGGCGCATCGAAAAGCGGATGCTGGCGGCCGCAGTAGAGCAGCATCCGTTCGTCGAACAGCTCCGAATACACGAGGCTGCCCGAATTGCGGTGCGCGGGAATGATCCCGACCTGATAGCTGCCGTCGATGATTCCGCGCTCGACCTCGTTGATCGACGCGACGTGCAGGTTCAGCGCGACGTCGGGCGCTTCGTCCGCGAATTGGCGGATCGCGTCGCCGAGGCGCGCATTCGCGTTGGTGGCCGTCTTGTCGAACACCGCGACGTGCAATTCTCCGCCCATCCGGTCGTGAATACCGTCTATCCTGCTTCGAAATGCTTCCATCGACGCGAGCAGCCGCAGCGTCTCCTCGTACACCGTCTGGCCCTCGGGTGTCAGCGTGAAGCCGGCGCGGCCGCGCCGGCACAGCACGAGGCCGACGCGCGTTTCCAGATCCTTCACGTGCCGGCTGATCGTCGAGATGCCGATATTCAGTTCCAGTTCGGCCGCCGCCATTCCGCCGCACTGCACGACGCCCTTGAAGACCCGCAGCAGGCGGAGATCCATGTCGCTGAGCTGCCCGAGCAGCGCGCGGCTCTTCGGTTTCTTTGCTTGCATAGTTGCGCAAGTGAACATTGATATTGCGATATTGAAGAGACTAATTGGCCTCCCGACAATGCGCAACATCATCACAAGAAGGAGGGGCGCGCCGCGCCGACCGACATGACCGACATCACCACCGCCGCGCAGGACGACACGACCATCCGCACCGACGCCGCCTGGCTCGACGCGCACTGGATGCCGTTCACGGCCAACCGCCAGTTCAAGGCCGATCCGCGCATGATCGTGTCGGGCAAGGGCGCGTATTACACGGATGCCGAAGGCCGCAAGATCTTCGACGGCCTGTCGGGCCTCTGGTGTACGGGCCTCGGTCACGGCCGCACGGAAATCGTCGAGGCGGTGAGCCGCCAGGTCGCGCAGCTCGACTACGCGCCGGCGTTCCAGTTCGGCCACCCGAAGTCGTTCGAACTCGCCAACAAGATCAAGGACCTGACGCCGGCCGGCCTCGACTACGTGTTCTTCACGGGTTCGGGCTCGGAAGCGGCCGACACCTCGCTGAAGCTGGCCCGCGCGTACTGGCGCGCGAAGGGCAAGGGTACGAAGACGCGCCTGATCGGCCGCGAGAAGGGCTACCACGGCGTGAACTTCGGCGGCATCTCGGTCGGCGGGATCGGGGCGAACCGCAAGCTGTTCGGTCAGGGCCTCGACGCCGATTTCCTGCCGCACACGCAACTCGCCGAGAACAAATTCTCGCGCGGGATGCCCGAGCACGGCGCCGAGCTGGCCGACCGCCTGCTCGAGCTGATCACGCTGCACGACGCGTCGAACATCGCGGCCGTGATCGTCGAGCCGTTCTCCGGCTCGGCGGGCGTGGTCGTGCCGCCGAAGGGCTATCTGAAGCGCCTGCGCGACATCTGTACCGCGCACGACATCCTGCTGATTTTCGACGAGGTCATCACGGGCTTCGGCCGCGCCGGCGCGATGACGGGCGCCGATGCGTTCGGCGTGACGCCGGACATCCTGAACTTCGCGAAGCAGGTCACGAACGGCGTGCAGCCGCTCGGCGGCGTGATCGCGACGAAGGAAATCTACGACACGTTCATGGCCGCGGGCGGCCCCGAATACATGCTCGAGTTCCCGCACGGCTACACCTATTCGGCGCACCCGGTTGCATGCGCGGCCGGCGTCGCGGCGCTCGACCTGCTGGTGAAGGAAGACGCGGTGGGCCGCGTGCGCGAACTCGCGCCGCATTTCGAGGCGGCCGTGCACGGTCTGAAGGGCCAGCGCCACATCACGGACATCCGCAACTACGGGCTGGCGGCCGGCCTGACGATCGCCGCGCTGCCGGGCGAACCGGCACGGCGCCCGTACGAGATCGCGATGCGCTGCTGGGCGAAGGGCTTCTACGTGCGCTACGGCGGCGACACGATCCAGCTCGCGCCGCCGTTCATCTCCGAGAAGCGCGAGATCGACAATCTGGTCAACGCGCTGTCCGACGCGCTGAACGAAGTGGACTGAGCCGCTCGTCCCCGAGAAACAACCGAATTCACGAAAGAGCACGAACGATGAAACACGACAGCAATGTGACCTCCACCGTCGGCCACCTGATCGACGGCAAGCGTGTCGACGGCGGCAGCCGCGTCCAGCCGGTGTTCGACCCGGCCACCGGCGAATCGCACAAGAGCGTCGCGCTCGCCGACAAGCTGACCGTCGAAGCCGCGATCGCCTCCGCGCAAGCCGCGTTCCCGGCATGGCGCAACACGCCGCCGCTGAAGCGCGCCCGCGTGATGAGCCGCTTCAAGACGCTGCTCGAGGAGCACGCCGACGAGCTCTGCGCGCTGATCACGGCCGAGCACGGCAAGGTGCTCGCCGATGCGATGGGCGAACTGCAGCGCGGGATCGAGAACGTCGAATACGCGACCTACGTGCCCGAGCTGCTGAAGGGCGAGCACAGCAAGAACGTCGGCCCCGCGATCGATTCGTGGAGCGAGTTCCAGGCGCTCGGCGTGGCGGCCGGCATCACGCCGTTCAACTTTCCGGTGATGGTGCCGCTGTGGATGTGGCCGATGGCCGTCGCGTGCGGCAACACGTTCGTGCTGAAGCCGTCCGAGCGTACACCGTCGTCGACGCTGCGCATGGCCGAGCTCGCGCTCGAAGCCGGCCTGCCGCCGGGCGTGCTGAACGTCGTGAACGGCGACAAGGAAGCCGTCGACACGATCCTGACCGACCCGCGCGTGAAGGCCGTGAGCTTCGTCGGCTCGACGCCGATCGCCGAATACATCTACTCGACCGGCTGCGCGCACGGCAAGCGCGTGCAGGCGCTCGGCGGCGCGAAGAACTTCGCGGTCGTGATGCCCGACGCCGACATCGGCAACGCGGTGAACGCGCTGATGGGCGCCGCCTACGGTTCGTGCGGCGAGCGCTGCATGGCGATTCCGCTGGTCGTCGCGATCGGCGACGAGACGGGCGACAAGGTCGTCGCGGGCCTGAAGGCCGAGATCGACAAGATGAAGGTCGGCCCGGGCAACGGCGCGGGCGTCGACATGGGTCCGCTCGTCACGCAGCAGCATTTCGAGAAGGTGACGGGCTTCGTCGAAGCGGGCGTGGAAGCGGGCGCGACGCTCGTCGTCGACGGCCGCAGCGTGAAGGTCGACGGCCATGACGGCGGCTACTACCTCGGCCCGTGCCTGTTCGACAACGTGAAGCCCGGCATGCCGATCTACCAGCACGAGATCTTCGGGCCCGTGCTCGGCGTGATCCGCCTGAAGTCGCTCGACGAGGCGATGGCGCTGATCGACGCGCACGAATACGGCAACGGCACGTGCCTGTTCACGCGCGACGGCGAGGCCGCGCGCTACTTCAGCGACAACATCCAGATCGGCATGGTCGGCATCAACGTGCCGCTGCCGGTGCCGGTCGCGTATCACTCGTTCGGCGGCTGGAAGCGTTCGCTGTTCGGCGATCTGCACGCATACGGCCCGGACGCCGTGCGGTTCTACACGAAGCGCAAGACGATCACGCAGCGCTGGCCGTCGGCCGGCGTGCGCGAAGGGACGGTGTTCAGCTTCCCGTCGAACCGCTGACGCGCGTTCCGGCCGCATGCAAAACTCGCCCGTCGGCGAGCGATGCAGCGCGGCCGCCGCGAAAGCCCGCCCCGATCGACGATCCGGGCGGGCTTTTTTACGTCCTCGCCGGCGGCGGGCGACGCCGCGGAGGCATGCTTACGGCGCAACCACGTGCCACATGTCCTTGAAGTTGTCGCCGTTGCGGTCGCCCTGTTTCATGTCCTTCGAGAAGAAGTACAGCGGCTTGCCCTTGTAGGCCCATTGCGGGCTGCCGTCGTCGCGCTTGACGATCGTGTAGGGCCCGACCGGAACGTCGGTCGCACTGGCCTTATACGGCGGCCAGAACGATTCGCACTGGCCGGTGCACGCGCTGGTGCCGGCGTTGGCTTTGTCCTTGTCGAACACGTAGACGGTCATTCCGTTCGCGGCGACGAGCGCGCCGTTTTCGACTTTCGTGATCGAGCCTTGAGCCGAGGCCGAAGCGGACGCAATGGCGAGCAGGGCGGAACTGACGAGCAGCACGGCTTTCATGAATGCCTCCTTGGATTCCGGTGGGCGGGCGCGATCACGCACGGGCGAGCGTGCACGGGAATCGCGATGAATGGTGCCGGAACGCGGCGCCGTCGTCGCCGGTGCGAGCGACGCAAGGTCGGATGGCGGCAAACGGGGGCGCTTCATTCAACATAGGCGGTTTTTGGCGGGGCTGCGAGAAGATCGGGGGCGTATCGGCCGTGTGTCGGCATCACGCGACGGCGTGGCGCGCGCCATTGCGCGGCGGGATTCGGTATCTGTCCCCGAGCGAGCATCCGGTGCCCGGCGACGCGTCAGCGGCGCGCGCGATTGGTCAGCGCGACGCCCGCGATTACGAGTGCACCGCCGGCCAGCATCGACTTCGACAGTGGCTCGCCGAGCAGCCCGACCGACAGCAGCACGCCGAACACCGGCACCAGGTTGGTGAACACGGCGGCGCGGGCCGGCCCGAGTTCGCGGATGCCCTGCGAATACCAGACGAACGCGACCACCGTGCCGATCGCGCCGAGGTAGATCATCGACGCGACGGCCTGCCACGTCAGCGGCGCGCTGCCGCTCGCGTGCGAGCCGAACAGATGCGCAACGACCAGCAGCGCGAGGCCCCACAGCGTCGCGTACGTCGTGGCCGCGAGCGGCGACAGCCCGTCGAGCGCGCGCCGGCCGATCACCGTGTAGGCGGCCCAGCTCAGTACCGCACACAACATGTAGCGTTCGCCGGCCCCGAACGTGTTGCCGAGATCCGTCAGCACGCGCAGCAATTCGCCGCGGCTGATCACGACCACCGCGCCGAACAGCGCGACGGCGATGCCGGCCCAGCGCGACAGCGACAGGCGCTCCCGCAAGACGACCGACAGCAGCACGGCCGTCGCGACCGGATTGAGCGCGACGAACAACGCGGTGCGTCCGGCCGGCATCCGCGCGAGCGCCGCGAAAAAGCACACGTTGTACAGGAAGATGCCGGTCGCGCCGAGCCCGAAGGTCGTGACGATCTGGCGGCCGCTCAGCTTCGGCAGCCTGCCTTCGATTTTCCACGTCAGCACGGTCAGCAGCAGCGCGGCGATCGCGAAGCGGCCGGTGGCCGCGCCGGTCGCGGACATCGACGCGGCCAGGATGCGCCCCGCGATGAACGTCCCGCCCCAGAACAGCGCGACGAGCGTGAGCTTCACGTAGATGGCCGCGTGCGGCCGGGTAGCGGCGATGGCGGCGGGCGGGGCGGGTGCGTTCATGAGGCGTGATCTCTCGTCAAGCGCCTGAGGCAAGGCGTGCGCGACCGCGCACGGCGGGCGGTGCGCGAACCGTGCGGTGGCTGGCTTGCAGGCTGATTCAGCGGGGATGGAAGCAGGTAGCGGCGCGGAAACGGGCGCGTGCCGTCAGCGAAACACGGGCGCCGATGCGAGCGCCGTCAGCACCACCGGCATCGCGAGCGCCGCGGCGATCGTCTGGAACGCGGTGATGCCGGCCATCAGCGGCGCATCGCCGCCGAGCTGGCGCGCCATGATGTACGACGCCGACGAGGTCGGCAGCGCCTGGAACAGCAGCGCGACCGTCAGTGCCGCGTCGCCGAGCCCGAACGCGCGGCCGGCCGCGAGCGTGATCAGCGGCATCGCCAGGAACTTGAACGCCGACGCGATGCACACCGGCCGCAGCCACGCGCGGGCCGCGTCGAATTTCAGCGCCGCGCCCACGCACAGCAGGCCGAGCGGCATCGACGCGGCGCCGAGCGCGCGCACGGCCGGCTCGACGGCCACCGGGAACGTGACGCCGCCGGCCTGCATCGCGATCCCGAGCGCGCACGCGACGACGAGCGGGTTCGACAGGATTTGCCGTGCGAGCGCCGCCGCGCCGAGCCGCGTGTCGCCGTAGCGCGCGAACACCAGCACGCACATCAGGTTGACGGTCGGGACGATCGCCGCGACGCACACGGCCGCGAGCGCGATGCCTTGCGCGCCGAACAACCCGGCGGCCAGCGCGGTGCCGACATAGTTGTTGAAGCGCACGGCGCCCTGGAACACCGACGTGAAGCCGGCGCCGTCGACCCGGACGAACGGGCGGACCAGCAGAAGAAGCGCCGCGACGAGTGCGGTCGAACCGACCAGCGCCGCCGCGAGCGGTAAAACGGGAAGCGATTGCAGCCGTGCGGTCGCGAGGCCGTCCGCGAACAGCGCGGGCAGCAGCACGTAGTAGCAGAGGCGCTCGGCGTGCGGCCAGAACGCATCGGCGATGAAACCCGTGCGCCGCAGCCCGTGGCCGAATGCGACCAGCAGCGCGACCGGCGCCAGCGCGAGCAGGATCGGGCCGATCATCGGCGCGCCTTCACGCGCGCCGCGTCGAGCGGCAGGCAGGCGGAGCGGCGGAACGAGGCGGGAATCCATCCGGCGGGCAACATGGCGACACGCAATCGAAAGAGTGACGATGCCGCCAAGTTAACACGCGCAAGCAACAGGAATAATTGTTAATTATCGGGTGTTCAATGAGAAATTCTCATCGATGACGCGGTGACTTCGGTGGCCAGCGCGCGGGCGAAACGCTCGGCCGGCCGCGACTGGTGTTCGAGCAGGACGACCGCGCGCCCCATCTGCGGCTGGCCGAACGGCAAGCGCGTGACGGGCGGCAGGCGCGCGAGCGTCGAATCGGGGAGTGCGACGATCGCCGCGCCGAGCCCGCGCGCGACCATGCGCGCGATCGTTTCGGCGCTGTCGAGCACCATCTCTTCACGCACGCGCACGCCGATGCGTCGCAGCTCGGCGGCGATCATGCGGCCGGCCCAAGCCTGCGCGTCGAAGCGGATGAACGGCAGCGCTTCGAGCAGCGTGCCCGCGTCGCGCTCCGCATATTCCGGCGGCGCGAGCAGCCAGAAACGATCCTCGTACAGCGTGGTCCACGTCAGTTCCGCCGGGTGCGGGCGCACGGGGCGCGTCGTGATCGCCGCATCGAGTTCGCCGGCCGCGACGCGGTTCGCCAGTTCGGCCGACATGCCGGCCGACACGTGCACGCGCAGCGACGGATGCGCGTCGCGCAGCGCGAGCAGCGCGTCGGGCAGCGGGCCGGACAGCGCCGTCTGGATCGCGCCGATCCGCAGGCGGCCGACGAGCTTCTTTTCGTCGCTGAGCGCATCGGGAATCCGGTCGACCATCGCGAGCACCTGCTCGGCCTGCGCGAGCAGGATGTTGCCGGCTTCGGTGAGCACCGGCTGACGGCGCGACCGGTCGAACAGCTGCACGTTGTATTCGCTCTCCAGCGTCTTGATCTGCAGGCTCACAGCGGACTGCGTGAGCCCGATGGCTTCGCCGGCGCGTGCGAAAGTCCGGTATCGGGCGATCGCGACCAGCGTTCTGAATGCGCGTAGTGACATGGGCGAGGTGACGTGAGAGGCTGGACGGTCAGCGAACGGCAGGCAGGCGGATTGCTCGCGGACATCATGCCCGTGCGGGTCGAAACGGGCAACCGGGCGGGTGAAAGTCACGCCGGGCGCGTTCGGTGGCACGGCAGCCGATGTTGCGGCCTACGTTCGCTTCGACTCTCGATGGAGGGCAGCACGATGCTTCAGAACCCGGGTGACGTTGCGCGCGCAAGCTATCGCGCGTATGCCGACAAGGACCGCGATGCGATCGAAGCGCTGATCGCGCCGGATTTTCATTTCACGAGTCCGCTCGACAACCGGCTCGACCGCGACACGTATTTTCGGCGCTGCTGGCCGAACAGCGTGACGCTGGCGCGTTTCGATTTCGTCGACGTCGCGGTTCACGGCGAGCACGTGTTCGTCGTGTACGAGGCGGAAACGGTGGACGGCAGACGGTTCCGGAATGCGGAGCGGCTGCGTGTGCGCGACGGGCGGATCGTCGAGGCCGAGGTGTACTTCGGCTGGAATGTGCCGCACGATGCGTGCGACGGCGGCTTCGTCGACGCGCGCGGTTGACGGGAGAAAAGCGGGAGAAAAGCGGGCGAAAGCGGGCGGGCCGTTCGTCGCGAAACGGATGACGAAGCGGGCCGACCGTTACCGCATCACACCCACAGCCGGTACATCCAGAACGATTCGTCCTCGAGAAAGCGTTGCGTGAATTCGCTCGGCGAGAACCCCGTGATGCGCTTCACTTCGCGGCTCAGGTGCGCCTGATCGGCGAATCCTTCGTCCAGCGCCAGCGTCGCCCAGTTGAACGCGGCGCCGGCTTCGAACCGGTCGCGCGCCGCGAAGAACGCGCTTTCCGTCCTGACCAGCGCCTGCCATTCGCGCAGCGACCGGCCGCTGTAGGCCTTGATGCGCCGTTCGACCTGGCGCGGGCCGTGCGTGCCGCGCCACTCGCGCGCCTGCAGCGCGAGACGCTCGACCCAGCTGCGCCCCGCGTCGCGTAGCGACGACAGCGGCGTCGCAGGCCGCAGCGCCTGCCAGCGCGGCGCGAGATGCCGGTCGATCGCCGTCAGTACGTCGGCGTCGCGATCCGCGCCGATCAGCGCGTCGAGCAACGGGTGCCAGTCGCGGCCGAGGCACGCGTGCGCGTCGCGCACGCGATCGTGAATGTCCGGCAGCGCGAGGCCGAACAGCGTCCGCGCCGCATCGGCGGTGAAGCAGATCATGCCGATCCGCCCGCCCGTCGGCGCCCACGCGACGGTGGGAGTCGAATGGCTGCCCGACAGCGTCGCCGCGGCGCCGAAGGGGCGCCATTGCACGCCGTCGGCGGTGCGTTCGATGAAGCCCGCGTCGAGACCCCGATACCACGACACGCAGACGAGCGGCGTGGCCGGAAAGTGCGAGAGCCGCTGCGCGTCGGTCAACGCGAAGCCGCGCGTATCGTGCAGCGCGATCGCGACCACCGCGCCCTGCAGCGCTGCCGGTGCGGGATGCAGCCGCGCATGCGGCGAGCGCCCGTCGATCAGCACGCGCGGGGCGCGTGCCAGCGGATCGGGGCAAAACGGCGGGATCGATGGCGGGCCGGAGAACATGACGCCGGAGTATAGGGACCGGCCGTATGCATGTCGATGTCGTTTGCGTTCAAGACCGCCGGTTCGCCGACGCGGACAATCCGCCGCATGAACACACGATCGTCTTCCCAATGTCCATTCCATGCGGGCACGGCTGCGCCGGCGCCCGTGCTTCACCCGCCCGGCGTATGGCCGCCGGGGCCGCGCGCCGGCCTGACGGGGTGGGGGCTGCTGCGCGCGATGTCGCGCGACCTGATCGGCACGCTGGCCGGCTGGCAGCGCGCGTACGGCGACGTCGTGCACCTGCGCGTGTGGCCCGAGCACGCGGTGGTCGTGACCGATCCGGCGCTCGTGCGCGAGCTGCTGGTCACGCATCACGACGCGCTCGGACGCTGGGAGCGCGCCATTCGCGTATTCGCTCAGGTCCACGGCCATAGCGTGCTGGTCGCCGAAGGCGATGCGTGGCGCGACAAACGGCAAGCGCTGCAGCCGAACTTCATGCCGAAGCCGGTTCAGTCGTTCGTTCCGGCGATCGCGGCGACCGCCGGTCATGCCATCGCGCAGTGGCCCGCGAGCGATCCCGACTGGCCGATCGAAAGCGCGCTGACGTCGCTCGCGATGGACGTGATCATGCGCACGATGTTCTCCAACGCGATCGGCGACGATGCGCGCGCCGCCGAGGACGCGGTGCGCGTGGTGAGCGCCGCGGCCAACGCGGCGTTCTACGTGCCGGCAAGCACGCCGGACTGGATGCCGTGGAAGCGCGGCAAGGTGCGGGCGATGGCGGTGCTGAACGAACTGATCGACCGGCAGCTGCATGCGCGACTCGACATGCCTGAGCGGATCTGGCCGGACGATCTGCTGTCGCGCCTGTTGCGGCTGCATCGCGCGGATGCGCGGCGATGGCCACTGCGGGCCGTGCACGACGAATGCATGACGGCGTTCCTCGCGGGCCACGAGACGACGGCCGGCGCGCTGACCTGGTGGGCGTGGTGCATGGCCACGAACCCGGCCGCGCAAGCTGCCGCGCGCGACGAGGTCGCCCGCACGCTGGGCGGCCGCGCGCCGTCGGCCGAGACGCGATCGTCGTTGCGCTACCTGACGCAGACGCTCGACGAAACGCTGCGCCTGTATCCGTCCGCACCGATCCTGATCAGCCGTCGCGCGTCGCGGCCGATTGCGCTCGGCGCGTGGCAGTTTCCCGCGCGGACGCTGTTCATGCTGCCGTTGCAACTGATGCAGCGCGATGCGCGATGGTTTCCGGAGCCCGATGCGTTTCGCCCGGAGCGCTTCGCCGGCGATGCGCCGGCTGCGCCGCGCGGCGCGTACATGCCGTTCGGCACCGGCCCGCGCGTCTGCCTCGGACAGCATCTGGCGATGACGGAGATGACGGTCGTGGCCGCAATGGTTCTGCAGCGTTACGTGTTGTCCGTGCCGCCCGGCATGACGCCGCCGCGCGAGGTGCTGAACGTGACGCTGCGGCCGGAGCGGGCGTTGCATCTGGCGATCGCCCCGACGGGGCTGACGGCCGATACGGTCTCCGCATGACGGGGCATGAGCGGTCGATTCGACCCGGCCTGCATCGCGCGTTTGATTGACGCGATGTCATCGAATCGTCGGAATGTGAATGCGTGCCGGCAACTGCTTGCGCCGACACTGGCGCGGCGTCGCGCAGCACCTATGCTTGAAGGGCCCAGGCCGGGCGGAGCCCAAGGAGGATGGTCATGCGCATGCTTCTCAACATACGAATCCCTCACGAGCCGTTCAACACGCTGGTGCGCGACGGCAGCGTCGGCGACGTGATCTCGCGAATACTCGAAGCGGTCAGGCCGGAGGCCGTGTATTTCACGGAGCAGGGCGGCGGGCGCGGGGCGGTCGTGATCGTCGATCTGGACGACCCGTCGCAGATCCCGGCGCTCGCGGAGCCGTGGTTCCTGATGTTGAATGCAGACTGCGAGTTCCGCGTGGTGATGCTGCCGGACGATCTCCGGAACGCCGGGCTCGCGCAAATCGGCGCGAAGTGGAAGTAGCAGGACGCTGCGCATGACCGTGCCGCTGCCCGAAACCCGGGCGGGCGGCATGGCGCGGTGTTCGCGCGCGGGCTATTGCGCAGACTGCGACGGCTCGACGTTCGCGGATGTCCTGCTCCTGGGCCGCAGCAACAGCAGCAGCCCGCACAGCGCGGCCGCGCCGACAAAAATGAAGAACACCCTTTCGTTCCACGCTTTCAATGCGTCGGATGCATATCCGCCCGCATTCCCGGCCGCCGCGCCGGCTTCCAGCAGGAACGTGAATACGGCCGGCACCGGCGCGGAACCCAGATAGGCCAGGAACGCGAACTGCAGCCGGCCGCGCGTCAGGATCGACCAGACATCCTTTCCCATCAGGCACGCGATCAACACGAGCGGCGGCACGAGCACGATCGATGCGGCGCTGATGGCGCACAGAAACAACCAGCCAAGTCCGACGAGCGGAATGAGCGACATGGATCGGGATTCCTGTTTCCGGGCAGCGTTGTTGTCGACGGTGCATCCGTATGTGCTTCACCGGATGACCACGGAATGCGGCGATTCACGGATATTGCACGATTCCGCGCCCGTGCCATCCGTCCTCGTCGATGCGCTCATCCCGCCGCGTCTTCGCCCAACGCCTGGATGAACCGCGAAAACAGCTCGGGCTGCGACGAAATACCAAGCTTCGCGTAAAGATGCCGCCGGTGCACCTTCACCGTTTCCGGTGAAATCGCGAGCCGCTCGGCGATCGCCTTCGACGAATTGCCGCGCAGCACCATTCTCGCGATCGACATCTCGCGATCGGTCAGCACGCCCGCGCCGAAGCGTGCGAGCGCCTGCTCGACACGCGCGCCGAGATCGGCGTCGGGCGTCGC
Source organism: Burkholderia stabilis (assembly GCF_001742165.1). Taxonomy (NCBI): domain Bacteria; kingdom Pseudomonadati; phylum Pseudomonadota; class Betaproteobacteria; order Burkholderiales; family Burkholderiaceae; genus Burkholderia; species Burkholderia stabilis. The sequence continues at coordinate 507,415 of NZ_CP016443.1, forward strand.
GCGCGCGGCGTCGCCGACCAGCCGCCAGTGCTGCCGGATCGTCGCGAGCACCCAGGGCATCGCGGCCGTCAGCTTGCCGAGCGGCTCGACGTCGAAGCGCGCGGCCGCGCCGAGCGACAGCGACAGCAGCATGTCGGCGTTCGGCCGCACGAGGATCTGGATCTCGTCGTCGCCGACCGCATCGCGGAAGTAGCTCAGGAAATACTCGCTTTGCCGGAACAGGTCGGGCGCGACTTCCTCGAGCCGGTAGCAGCCGTCGGCGAGCCCGTCGTGCGCGGCCTGCAGGAACGGGTCGAGCAGATATAACCCGTTCAGGTAAAGCGGCACCGGCGACGCCTTGTCGGTGCCGCCCGTGTCGTATTCGTCGAGCACGAGCGGCACGCCGTCGCGGCCGACCGCGGTCGCGAGCGCGTTGTCGAACGGCGCCATTTCATTGAGCAGCAGCACCAGGAACCGCCAGAAGCGAGGCTGGCCGAGATGATCGATAACGCGGCCAAGCGCCTGGTGCATCGCGATTTCGGAGAAGAGTCGATCCATACCACCACCGGAAGGGCGTAACACGAAGGGGGAATAGCGGTCCTGAAATTGGCTTCCTAGACTGCCACGCAATCAATCGGGCCCGAGTATGGGTGTTCAAAAAAGAGCAGCATAGGATGGAGAACGAAATGGCGATGATGTCGGAATCGACGGGCACGCTGCAAGCGGCGCCTGCAACGGAAGACGCGCCGCGCGCGCTGTCGCAGACGCTCAGCGTGCGCGATGCGGTGATGATCACCGTGTCGGGCGTGACGCCCGCAAGCTCGATCTTCGTGATCGCGCCGTTCGCGATCCAGCAGGCCGGCAGCGGGGCCGTGCTGTCGTTCGTGCTCGGCGGCGTGCTCGCGCTCGCATTCGCGCTCTGCTACGCGGAGCTCAGCGCCGCGCACCGCAGCGCGGGCGGCGAATACGTGATGGCCAAGCGCGTGTTCGGCACGCTGCCCGGCTACCTGACCTTCATCACGGTGCTGTCCGTCAGCGTGTTCATTCCGGCCGTGCTCGCGAGCGGCGCGGCGCCGTACCTGAACAACGCGCTCGGCACGCACTTCAGCAACCAGTCGGTCGCGCTGACGATCGTGCTGCTCAGCTACGTGCTCGGGATGCTGAACATCAAGACGAACGCGTGGATCACCGGCGCGTTCCTCGTCGTCGAGATCGGCGTGCTGATGCTAATCGCGGGGCTCGGCTTCGGGTCGCCGCACCGCGGCGCGGAAGCGCTGATCGCGCCGGTCGTCGCGAGCGGCAACGCGCTCGTGCCGGCGACGCTCGCCGCGATCGTGCCGGCGATCGGCACGGCGATCTTCTGCTACAACGGCTTCGGTTCGGCCGCCTATCTCGCGGAAGATCTGCGCGGCGGCAACCGCAACGTCGCGAAGGCGGTGATCTATTCGCTGCTCGTGATCCTCGTCGTCGAACTGGTTCCGCTCACGGCCATCGTGCTCGGCGCGCCGTCGCTCACGGAACTCACGAAAAGCACCGACCCGATCGGCTATGTCGTGCGTTCGCTGAGCAACCCGGCCGTGTCGCGCGTCGTCAGCGGCGGGATCTTTCTGTCGGTGTTCAACGCGATCATCGCGATCGTGATCACGATGGGGCGCCTGCTGTACAGCAGCGGCCGGCACGCGCTCTGGTCGCGCACCTGCAACCGTGCCTTCTCGACGATCCACCCGCGCCTCGAATCGCCGTGGCTCGCGACGCTCGCGCTTGCCGTGCCGTCGGCGGGGCTCGTGTTCGTGTCGAGCCTGGACGAGCTGACCGCGTTCACGGTCGACCTGCTGCTGCTGATTTATCTGGTGGTCGGGCTGGCCGCGCTCGCGAGCCGGCTGGTGCGCCGCGACGTCGAACATCACTACCGGATGCCGCTGTGGCCCGTGACGCCGCTCGTCGCGGTGGCGGGCGCCGGATATACGCTCTACACGACGCTGGCGACGGCGACGAAACCGACCGACCTGATCATCATCGCGGGGCTGCTGGTTGCGGCGCTCGTGATGTACGTGATGTGGGCGCGCCACAGCGAAGCGTTCCGCTCGCTCTGAGCGCCGGATCGACACCTTGCCTCACCGAAACACCGAACCATTGAAAGACTGGAGGAATTGCATCATGCGCACGAGGGATCTCGGCATCCGCATCGGACTCGGCACGCCGGGCCGCTTCAACGCGATCACGGACGTTCCGGGCGTGCGGGTCGGACATTGCACGTTGAACGTCGAGAACGGCGACGCATCGATCCGCAGCGGCGTCACCGTCATCGAGCCGCGCGCGGGCGCGGCGCACGACTCGCCGTGCTTCGCGGGCGTGCACGTGCTGAACGGCAACGGCGACGCGACGGGGCTCGAATGGATCCGCGAGGCCGGCCTGCTCACGACGCCGATCGCCTATACGAACACGCACAGCGTCGGCGTGGTGCGCGACGCGCTCGTCGCGAACGAACGTGAAGCGGCCGCCGGCCGCGTGTACTGGTGCATGCCGGTCGTGATGGAAACCTACGACGGGTTGCTGAACGACATCTGGGGGCAGCACGTGAGCGCCGCGCACGTGCAGCGCGCACTGGCCGCCGCGCAGTCGGGGCCGGTCGCCGAAGGCGGCGTGGGCGGCGGCACCGGCATGATCTGCCACGAGTTCAAGGGCGGCATCGGCACCGCGTCGCGCGTGCTCGCCGCCGACGCGGGCGGCTGGACCGTCGGCGCGCTCGTGCAGGCGAACTACGGCGTGCGCGAGATGCTGCGCGTCGCCGGTTATCCGGTCGGCGAAGTGCTGCGGCACGTGCATTCGCCGTTCCGCGCGCCGGACGCCAAGGGCGAGGCCGGCATGGGCTCGATCGTCGTCACGATCGCGACCGACGCGCCGCTGTTGCCGCATCAGTGCACGCGGCTCGCGCAGCGCGCGAGCGTCGGGCTTGCGCGCGTCGGCGGCGGCACGGAGGATTCGAGCGGCGACATCTTCCTTGCGTTCGCAACGGGCAACGACGGGCTGCCGGCGGCCAGCTACGGCAGCAAGGGCGCGCCGACGACCGGCGTGAACATGGTCAACAACGATCATATTTCCGCGCTGTTCGTCGCGGCGGCGGAGGCGGTGGAGGAGGCGATCGTGAATGCGCTCGTCGCGGGCGGCGACGTCGAGTCGCGCGGCGCGCGGGTCGAGGGGCTCGGGCAGGCGCGCTTGCTGGATGCGTTGCGCGAAGTGGGCTGGCGGCCGGGGCGCGGCGCCTGAAACGGCATGCGCCGCTTCAATCGAAGCGGCGTTGGACGGGGCGGCGATGCGGCGATCGGCCGGTGCGCCGCCCGCCCGCGCATGCGATGCGGGCGTTGCGGGCCTGGCCGTGACGACGCGGCGTCATGCTCAGCTGCCGAAGTAGATGTTGCAGAAGCTGACGGGGCCGACACATGCGTTCGGGTCTTCCTGCTTCGATTGCGAGCGATCGACGCGGCCTGCGGCCTTGACGGCTTCGGCGCGGTTCGCCTGTTGCTGCGCGACGTCGGCGGGCGCCGGCTGTGCGTGGGCGACAGCAGCGGTGAGCGACAGGGCAACGAGGGCGAGGTGAAGCGGCTTCATTTTGGTTTCTCCTGGGTGAGTGCCAGTTTCGCTGGCAGTGAAGAAACTATAGGCTCGTACTGCTTATAGATTAATCACCGCGGCTGTAGAGCTTATTTCCATTCGGAACAAGGATCAGGTTGCACACGCATCGATGTTCAATGGCGATGCCGGTTGAATGGCGCGTCCTTGTCCAGCAGCGCGCTGCGCATGAAATGCAGGCAGCCGACGATCCGCTGCATGCGATGACGCGCATCGGGCACCGCGTACCACGCCTGCAGCGTGTGCTGCGCCGCGCGGATCGCCAGGTTCACCGATTTCAGCGTGCGCGCGTGATGACCGGGCGTCGGATCGTCGAAGAAGCGCGGCAGTTCGTGCAGTACCGCATCGATCGAACCGGTCCAGCGCAGCGTCTGCGGCGGCCTGGATTCGCAGAACGCCCGCAGTTCGTCGCGCAGGTCGATCACTGCATGGCCGACCTCGAGCGTCGACAGCATCCAGCGCAGCGCGTCGCGATGCTGTCGCGTGCGTCGTACCAGCAGCGTGCGCAATTGCGCCATCAGGTCGTGCGTGCTCGACTGGAAGCGCTGCGCGAGGCCGTCCGGCGCGCCTTCGCACGCGAGCGTGACCTGGCGGCGCAGGTCGTGCGCGATACGGCCCGTGAGCCAGGGCATGTGGGTCGGGAACACGACCGCGAATACGAGCGAGCACGCGAGCATCGCGACGACGATGGCCAGCCCGTTGTTGATCAGCACCTCGGGCGTATACGCGATCGCGTTGTCGGGGCCGGCGAGCAGGCAGAAGAACACGGCGAAACCGATCCCGTAACCGGACAGGCCCGGCCGCATCGCGAGAAACGCGCCGAGCCCGAGCACCGGCGCGAGCGTCGCGCACAGCAGCGGGAAACCGTCGATGTTCGGATACACGTAGCACAGGAACAGGTAGCCGACGGCGGTGGCGAACGCCGCGCCGACGCTCATCTGCGCGACGAACTTCGGCGCACGCGGCGACGTCGAGCTGAGCGCGCACGCGATCGCGGTGGCGATCACCGCGAGCGGGCCGCTCGGCCATTCCGACGCGAGCCAGAACGCGCTCATCGCGCCGACCGCGACGATCGTGCGCAGGAACGCGAAGCCGACGAAGAACGAATTGGTCTTCACCGCGTAATGCGTGACCGAGCGCTCGAACGCGTGATCGTCCTGGTCGAGCGATGCGTAGGTATCCGCATAACCGAGATATTCGCCGATGAAGCGGTACATCAGCTCGATCGCGGTATCGAAGTCGAGCAGGCCACCGGCCGCGTGCTCCTCGATGTCGCGCCGCGACGCGCGCGCGGCTTTCGGCAACGCGCCATGGAAGCGGCGCAGTTCGAGCAGCGCGCCGGTGGCCGGTGCGATGCCGCGCTGCCGCTCGTCGCGCAACGCGGTGAACCGCTGCGCGAGCGCGTCGACGTGCGGCGCGAGCGCATCGAGCACCGCGTCGGCATGATTCGCGCGCAGGCGCTTGACGAGCTGGTGCAGCGCATGCAGCCGCGTGCATGCGTTCATGAACTCGCTGTTCAGCCGCGCGAGCCGGCGGCTGCGCGCGCGAATGTGCGGGTCCTCGAACGACGCGAACGCGCGGTTGGCCTCGAAGCCGACGATGTCGTCGACGAAATCGGCGAAGCGCCGCTCGAAATCGCCGCGTGCGACGTCGCCGGCGAGCGCGCCGGCCGTGAAGGCCGCGAACGTCGCATGGCGCGCGCCCAGCGAACGCATCAACGCCTTCGCCGAGCTGAGCGGCAGGATCAGCGCGCTGACCGCACCCGAGCAGGCAATGCCGAGCGCGACCTCCGCGGCGCGCGTGAGCGCGGACTGGAACAGCGTCTGCGGCGTCATCACCGCCGGCAGCCCGATCAGCGCGGCGGTGTAGCCGGCGAGCACGAAGCCGTACCAGCGGAAGTGCCGGTTGCGCACCGCGAGCGCGATGCAGCCGCCGATCCACAGCGTGATGCCGGCCATGTACAGCTCGGGCTGCTGCGCGAACAATCCGCCGAGCGCGAGCGCGGCGACGAGGCCGGCCGCCGTGCCGAGCACGCGATAGAAGCTCTTCGCGAACACCATCCCCGACAGCGGCTGCATCAGCACGAACACGGTCGTCATCGCCGTGCGCGGCTGCGACATCTCGAGGCGCATCGCGATGCCCATCGCCAGGAGCGCGGCGAACACGGTTTTCGCGAGATGCAGCCAGATCAGGCCGTCGCTCGTGGCCCAGTCGCGCGCCGCGTCGCCGAGCGGATCGAGCCATGTCCTCCATCGTGCCGGTTCGATGGAAGGTCGCTCGATCGCTGATTGTGGCTTCATGAAAAGAGGTGGCCCGTGCAGGGCCGGGCAGGGTGCCGCGGCACATCCGAACGGGGCCGTTCGACTGGTGAGGCGCCGATTGTAGGAGTGCGGCGCCCGCGCATTAACGCAGCTGCGGGGAAACGATAGTTGCAGCCTGAGTAACAATCTGTCGCATCCAGTGGAGGAAAATAGCGGCTCCGCTACAGGTTGCTCACAGGAATGGATACCCTACAAAACATGCGGGTGTTTACGCGCGTCGTCGAGACGGGCAGCTTCACCGCCGCCGCGCAATCGCTGAATTCGACGACGGGCGCGATGTCGCGCGCCGTCTCGGAGCTCGAGGCGCGCCTGCGCACCCGTCTGATGAATCGCTCGACGCGCCGCCTCGCACTGACGTCGGCCGGCGAAAGCTATCTGCGGCGCTGCCGCCAGATCCTCGCCGACGTCGACCGCGCCGAAGAGGAAGCGAGCTGCGCGCACGAGCGCCCGGCCGGCGTGCTGCGCATGCACAGCTTCGCGAGCGTCGGCCATCACTATGTATTGCCCGCGCTGACGCGCTATCACGCACAGTTTCCGGACGTGTCGATCGAGCTGTCGCTGTCGCAGCGCATGCCCGACCTGTTCGACGGCACGAGCGACATGGCCGTCGTGACCGCGTCGTCGCTGCCCGATTCGGAACTCGTGTCGCACCTGCTCGGTTCGACGTTCAGCATCCTGTGCGCGTCGCCCGACTACGTGAAACGGCACGGCGCGCCGGCCCGTCCGCAGGATCTCGCCGCGCATGCGTGCCTGACGCTGTGCACGCCGGCGTTCCCGACGCACGAATGGGTGCTTGAAGGGCCGGAAGGCGTCGAGCAGATCCACGTCTCGGGGCCGGTGCAGACCAATACGGCCGAATCGCTCGCACTCGCGATCCGCGACGGCATCGGGATCGGCATGCTGCCGCTGTACTCGGCGATCGACGCGCTGCGCGACGGCACGCTCGTGCGCGTGCTGCCCGCGCATATCCTGCAGAAGATGAACGTGTATGCGCTGTATCCGTCGCGCCGCTTCGTCGATGCGAAGGTGCGGACCTGGGTCGAGATGCTGCGCGCGCAGGTGCCGGGCATGATCGCGCGCGACGTCGAGATGCTGAACGCGATCGGCCGCGAACCGCAGGCCGCCTGAGCAACCGGCGCACGCCGGCGCGTTGGCGGCTTCTTCGTGCCAGCGCGATGAACGCGAGGCCCGGGCGATACGCTTCATGCGGGCCTCGCGCTTCGTCACGTCGTCACAGTGCGGGCTTCGCCGCGGCGCCCGATTCGGTTGCCGGCTCGCCGGCCGGGCCGTAGGCGGCCTGTGCGGCTTTCTGCTCGGCAAGACGCTTCACGTGGAGCCGTTCCTGCGCCGCCATGATGTCCTCCGGATAGTTGCCGACTTCACCGCGCGCCGGATTGAAGCCGACCGACTCGAGGTCGATCAATTCCTGCAGCACCTGCGCGCGCGTGACGGGCGACTTCGCCGACTGGGCGAACGACAGGGCCGGTGCGGCAAGCAGGACGGCAGCGGCGGCGGTAACGACGAGCGATTTCACGATGTTCTCCTGAATACGGGGTAGGCGGCCGGTTCGACGCGCGATGCGCGCCCCGGACCTTCGATGCCAGTCTACGCAGCGCCCGTACGCGCAAAAACCCCGATTCCAGGCAGGCTCCCTTCCAGATGGCACAACATTGGCGCGCATCGCCCGCGTCGAACGCACCTGCGTGCGAAAGCAGGTGCGTTGCCGGCGAGCGATGCCGGATCAGGCGAATCAGAACCGCGTGCGCATCCCGATCGCGCCGACGATCTGGTTCGGCGTGCTCGACGCGCCGCCCGACCCGTTGATGAACGCCTGGTAGCCGCGCCCGGACGCATGCTGGTACATCGCTTCCGCATACACGTCGGTGCGGCGCGACAGCTTGTACACGGCCTGCAGGTCGACCTGGTGCCACTTCGGATCGGTGCCGTGCTTGCTGTCGGGGTTCGACACGCTGGCATCCGTGTACACGTAGGCCGCGCCGAGGCTGACCGCCGGCGTCACCGCATAGCGCACGTTCACGTCGTAGTTGTTGAACGCGACCTGGCCGGTGGAGCCGAACGAACCCGTGTTGTCGTATTGCGAGCGCGTGTACACGAAGCCGACGGTCGCGGGGCCGAACACGTAGCTGATGCCGCCGCCGTAGGTGCGCATGCGGTCCGAGCCGATCGACCAGCCGCCCTGGTTCAGGCTTTTCGCCTCGGCCGAATCGGTCGCGCCGGGGCTCGTACTCGTCGAGCCCTTCGTGCCGTTCATCTGCAGGTACGCGCCGGCCAGCTTCAGCGGGCCGTTCGTGTAGCTCGCCGCGACGCTGTATGCGCGGTTGGCGCCGAAGTTCGTCGAGTTGGAGAACGCGTACATCGCGCTGGCCTTGAAGCCCGCAACCGTTTCGCTCGTGTACTTGACCGCGTTGTTGATGCGCAGCGAGTGGTTCAGGTTGTCGTTGTCGAACGGATGCGCGAAGCCGGTATCGCCGAAGTCGCCGGACGTCGCGGACAACGGCGCGACGAAGTCGACCATCGTGTCGTACTGGCGGCCGAGCGTCAGCGTGCCGTAGCCGTTGCCGCTCAGGCCGACATACGCGTGACGGCCGAACAGCTTGCCGTCCTGGCCGAGTGCGCCGTTGTTCGCGTTGAAGCCGTTCTCCAGCACGAACAGCGCTTTCACGCCGCCGCCGAGATCTTCGGTGCCGCGCACGCCGAAGCGGCTGCCGTTGATCGTGCCGGTGGTCATGCGCCACAGCGAGGCGCCGCCGGCGTTGTTGGTATAGGCGATGCCGGCGTCGATCAGGCCGTACAGCGTGACCGAGCTTTGCGCGTGGGCGAGCGGGGCGAACAGCGCGGCGGTGCATGCGCCGGCGACGAGGGTTTTTTTCACGTAAAGGCTCCTGCGTGTGGGACTGGGAACGAAAGTTCGGCGCAAGTATAGGAATGCAAGGCGCGCGCAAGGCCGCCCGGGGCGGCGAGCGCACCTTTCCGGATCCCACAAGAGTCCTTCACAAAACTGACACGACGCGACGCGCATGCGCGACGCCGGCCGTTTGGGCGCGATCGCGCGCATGCCGCATCCGTTCGACGCGGGCCGGCTGTCGCGCCGGTGCAACATGCTCGGGATGTGGCGAGCCGGTTGATCGGCGCGGGCGACGCTTTCGTCGGGACGCGCGAGCCGGATCGCGCGGTCGTTTTCACGCATGCGGCGAAGGATCATCGCGTGAAGCCGTCCAACGGACTGCCGCGCGGCCGTGCGCTGATGGAGCCGGAGAAGGCCACGCCGACGGTTTGCCACGAGCATGTGATCACACGGCGCTCACCGGAGCGCGTCACGCATCCGGGTTGATGCGAACGACGCGCGCCAGCCGTCCGGACTCATGTATTCACAAAATACATGAGTCGATTCGAAAAATACGTTTGTCTCATGAGAGAGGGCGGCCTAGGATGCGTTCCTGATGACGGCGCGCGCGTTGCGCGCCGTTCTTTCGATTTCCGTTCGCCGACCTCATGCGCCCCGATCTCCCGTCCGCTCCCGCTTCCTCCTTGCCACCGGCCAGCCCGTTTGCCCGCGTGGCCGTCGTCACGATCCTCACCGGCGTCGGCGCGGGCTTCGGCGGCATGCTGCTCGCGCTGCTGCTGCATGCGATCCAGCACGTCGCGTACGGCTACAGCATCGCGCACGTGATCGGCACCGAGAGCTTCCTCTCGGGCGTGACGGCCGCCGATCCGCTGCGCAGGCTTGCTGTGCTGGTCGGGTGCGGGATCGTCGCCGGCGGCGGCTGGTGGGCGCTTTACCGGTACGGCCGGCCGCTGGTCAGCATTCGTCGTGCGGTCCGCGCGGCCGATCCGCGGATGCCGTTGGTCAGCACGACGGTTCATGCGCTGCTGCAGATCGTCACCGTCGCGCTCGGTTCGCCGCTCGGCCGCGAGGTTGCGCCGCGCGAGATCGGTTCGCTGCTCGCCGGGCGGCTCGCGCATCGCGCGGGGCTCACGCCCGACGACTGCCGGCTGATGGTCGCGTGCGGTGCGGGCGCGGGCCTTGCGGCCGTCTACAACGTGCCGCTCGGCGGCGCGATCTTCGTGCTCGAAGTGCTGCTCGGCACGTTCGAATTGCGCGCGCTGCTGGTGGCGGTCGTGACGTCGGCGATTGCGGCGGCCGTCGCGTGGATCGGCCTCGGCAACGAACACCAGTACACGGTGCCCGCGTTCGCGCTGAGCGCGCCGCTCGTCGCATGGTCGATCGTCTGCGGGCCGCTGTTCGGTTTCGCCGCGTACGGCTTCGTGAAGCTCACGACCCGCGCGCGGGCGAATGCACCGAAAGATTGGCGGCTGCCGGTGCTCGCGCTCGTCAACTTCACGGTGATCGGCGGGCTCGCGTTATGGTTTCCGCAACTGCTCGGCAACGGCAAGGGCCCCGCATCGCTGGGCTTCGACGGCACGCTGACGATCGGCCTCGCGGCCGTGCTGCTCGTGCTGAAGGTGTTGATCGAGGCAGGCAGCCTGCGGGCCGGTGCTGAAGGCGGCCTGCTGACGCCGGGCCTCGCGAACGGCGCGCTGCTCGGCGTCGTGCTCGGCGGGCTGTGGAGCCTCGTGTGGCCCGGCGCGTCGATCGGCGGATGCGCGCTCGTCGGCGCGACCGCGTTTCTCGCCGCGTCGATGCAAATGCCGATCACGGCGGTCGTGCTGATGGTCGAATTCACGCGTGCGAATCACGACAGCCTCGTGCCGATGTTGGTGGCCGTGGCCGGCTCGCTCGTCGCGTACCGGTTCGCGCAGCGGCTGGCCGAGCGGCGCGAAAAGGCGATCGCCGCCGTCACGACGCCGGTGGCCGCCACCCGCTGAAGCCCGGGCATCGATCATTTTCAGGCGGCGCCGCTCGCGCCGCTCGACGCCGTTTTCATCCCCGTTTCCTGATTGCGCGCTCCAGCGCGCGTCCGCCGGTTCTGTGCCAGAATCCGCGCGATTCCGCGCCAGCCAACAACGAACGACACGCGCGCGGACGTTCATATCAGGAAACGAGGAGCTCAACTTGATTCAGCGCATTTCACGCTTCTTCACGCAGGTGGTCCACCGCGTGTTGCCCGACCCATTGATTTTCGCGATCCTGCTGACGATCGTGACCTTCGCGCTCGCGTTCGGCCTCACGCCGAATACGCCCGTGCAGCTCACGACGATGTGGGGTTCGGGTTTCTGGAACCTGCTCGCGTTCTCGATGCAGATGGTGATGATTCTCGTCACCGGCCACGCACTCGCGAGCTCGCCGCCCGTCAAGCGCATGCTCGTTGCGCTGGCAAGCACGGCCCGCACGCCGGGGCAGGGCGTGATGCTCGTCGCGTTCGTCGGCGCGCTCGCCTGCGCGATCAACTGGGGCTTCGGGCTGGTGCTCGGCGCGATGCTCGCGCGTGAAGTGGCGCGCCGCGTGGCCGGCAGCGATTACCGGCTGCTCGTCGCATCCGCGTACATGGGCTTCCTGAGCTGGCATGGCGGGCTGTCGGGCTCGGTCCCGCTCGTCGCGGCCACGAAGGGCAATCCGATGGAAAAGACCATCGGGCTGATTCCCGTGTCGCAGACGATCTTCACCGGCTACAACGCGTTCATCACGATCGGGCTGATCGTGATGCTGCCGTTTCTCGCGCGGATGATGATGCCGAAGCCGGGCGACGTCGTCAGCGTCGATCCGGCGCTGCTCGCCGAGCCGCCGAGCGTCGAGCGCAAGCTCGGCCCCGACGCGACGTTCGCCGAGCGGCTGGAAGAGAGCCGCCTGCTGTCGATCTTCGTCGCGGCGCTGTGCGGGGCATTCCTCGTGCTGCGATTCGTGCAGAAGGGTTTCGCGCTCGACATCGACACCGTGAACCTCGCGTTTCTCGCGGCCGGCATCCTGCTGCACCGTACGCCGATGGCCTATGCGCGCGCGGTGGCCGGTGCGGCGCGCGGTGCGTCGGGGATCATGATCCAGTTTCCGTTCTACGCGGGCATCCAGGCGCTGATGGATCACTCGGGGCTCGCGGGCGTGATCACGAAGTGGTTCGTCGATATCGCGAACGTGCACACGTTCCCGCTGCTCGCATTCCTCAGCTCGGCCGTGATCAATTTCGCGGTGCCGTCGGGCGGCGGCCACTGGGTCGTGCAGGGCCCGTTCGTGATGCCGGCCGCGCAGGCGCTCGGCGCCGATCTCGGCAAGGCCGCGATGGCGATCGCCTACGGCGAGGCGTGGACCAACATGGCGCAGCCGTTCTGGGCGCTGCCCGCGCTGGCGATCGCCGGGCTCGGCGTGCGCGACATCATGGGGTACTGCGTGACGACGCTGCTGTTCTCGGGCGTCGTGTTCGTCGCGGGGATGTATCTGTTCTGACGAGGCAAGGCGCGATGCGGGCGGGATTCGATGCCCGCATCGCGCCGGCCGTCAACCGTGCGACCGCGCTTCGGACCGTTCGTGTCCATGACGCAGGGCGAGGCTCGCGAACGCCGCGACGATGAGCGCGGCCGCCAGCAGCGTCAGCCCGTTCTTCGCGTTGCCGGTGGCCTGCTCGATCGCGCCGACGACGGTCGGTCCGACGAAGCCGCCGAGCAGCCCGCACGTATTCACGAGCCCGAGCCCGCCGGCCAGTGCGCTGCCGCCGAGCCGCGACGACGGAAACGTGAACACGATCGACTGCACGACGAAGAACATCGACGCGGCCACGCACACGCAGGCGAGCCCCGCGACCGGCGACGTATGCGCGGCGCCGACCATGCCGGCCGCCATCACGACCAGCCCCGCGCACAGCATCCGGCGTGAATGGCGCGACTCGCGCGCAAAGCGCGGCAGCGTCGCCGCCCCGACCGCTGCGGCGAGCCAGGGCAGCGCGGTCAGCAAGCCGACCGCGAACGGAGAAAAGCGTCCCGACGCGCCGATGATGCCAGGCAGGAAGAAGATCACCGTATAGATCGTCAACTGATGGCAGAAGTACACGAAGATCGCGAGCCAGATCTGCGGATCGCGCAACGCGGCGCCGAACGCGTGGCCGCCGTGCGTGTCGACGCCCGCATCCTGTTCGGCGGCCAGCGTGCGCTCGAGTGCGCGGCCGGTTTCCGGGGAGAGCCACGGCGCGGTGCTCGGGCGATCCGGCAATCGCGTCCACACGACGAACGCGAGCAGGATCGCCGGAATGCCTTCGACGACGAACAGCCATTGCCAGCCGTGGAAGCCGAGCGTGCCGTCGAGTTCGATCAGCGCGCCGGCGAGCGGCCCGCCGACGATGTTGGCGATGCACACGCCGAGCAGGAAATAGCCGGTTGCGCGCGCACGTTCCTCGCGGCCGAACCAGTACGTCAGATACAGCATCACGCCGGGAAACAGGCCCGCTTCGGCGGCGCCCAGCAGCAGGCGCATCACGTAGAACGACGTCTCGCCGCTGACGAACGCCATCGCGATCGACAATGCGCCCCACGTGACCATGATCCGCGTGATCCAGAAGCGCGCGCCGACGCGATGCATGATCAGGTTGCTCGGGATCTCGAAGAACGCATAGGTCAGGAAGAACAGGCCCGCGCCGAGCCCGTACGCGGCGGATGAAATGCCGAGATCGACCCCCATCGAGTGTTTGGCGAACGCGATGTTGGTGCGGTCGAGGAAGCTGATCACGTACGCGGCGATCAGCAGCGGCATGAGTTTGCGGAACAGCAGCCGGTTCAGCGACGCGCTCGCGTCGCCGGCGGCGGAAGGCAAGGCCTGAGCGTGTTGAGTGGACATGCGGACGACTCCGGTAAGGGCGAACCGGCGCGCACGGCAAGCACGGCGCGCCGCGTTCGGCAGATGCCGCTGCGAGGTGCGCAGCGGATGGGCAGACGACGGAGCCGCGCCGGCGGCGCTCGAACGGAGCGGGGCGATGATGGGCGTCCTGGCGCCGGCCGGTTCGGGCCGGCGCCTTGTCACTGCGCTTGCGGGTCCTGGTTTTGGGGCGCTACCCGACGATCAGAAATTCACCGCGTCGCCGCCCTTGAGGGCGAGCATCGCGCGCGCCTCGGCCGGTGTCGCGATCTCCAGCGACAGGCCTTCAAGGACTTGCCGCATCTTCAATACCTGCGCGGCGCTCGATTCCGCGAGCTTGCCCGGCGCGATCCACAGCGAATCCTCGAGCCCGACGCGCACGTTCGCGCCCTGCGCGGCGCCGATCGTCGCGAGCGGAATCTGGTTGCGGCCGGCGCCGAGGATCGACCACACGTAATCGTCGCCGAACAGGCGGTCGGCCGTGCGGCGCATGTGCATCAGGTCCTCCGGGTGCGCGCCGATGCCGCCGAGCAGGCCGAACACGCTCTGGACGAAGAACGGCGGCTTCGCGAGCCCGCGGTCGACGAAATGCGCGAGGTTGTACAGGTGCGAGATGTCGTAGCACTCGAATTCGAAACGCGTGCCGTTCGCGCCGCAGCGCGTGAGGATCGTTTCGATGTCGGCGAACGTGTTCTTGAAGACGAGGTCGCGGCTCTTCTCGAGATGTTCGCGTTCCCACGGATGCTTCAGCTCGCGAAAACGCTCGAGCATCGGATACAGCCCGAAGTTCATCGAGCCCATGTTCAGCGAGGCGACCTCGGGCTGGAAATGCAGCGCGGGCTGCAGCCGCTCGTCGACCGTCATGTGCGGGCTGCCGCCCGACGTGAGGTTGATGACCGCATCGGTCTGCGCCTTGATGCGCGGCAGGAATTCCGCGAACACGGCCGGATCCTGCGTCGGCTTGCCGTCGGACGGGTTGCGCGCGTGCAGGTGCAGGATCGCCGCGCCGGCCTGCGCGGCCGCGACGGCGGCCGTCTCGATCTCGTGCGGCGTCACGGGCAGGTAGGGCGACATCGACGGCGTATGGATCGCGCCGGTCGGGGCGCAGGTGATGATGACTTTGCGAGCGTTTGCCACGGATGGATTCCTTTCGGTGAGCGATGCAGGAGGGCTCAGAGCACTTCGACGTTGCCGCAGACGGAAATCGCCTGTCCGGTGATCCCGTGCCCGCCCGGCGAGCACAGGAACAGCGCGGTCGCGGCGATCTCGGCCGGATCGGTCATGCGCCGCAGCGAGATCTTCTCGAGATAGCGTTGTTCCATTTCGTCGTAGCCGATGCCGAGCTGCTGCGCGCGCGCCTCGATCACGCGGCGCATCCGTGGGCCGCGCACGATGCCGGGCTGGATCGCATTCACGCGGATGCCGAGCGGCCCGAGCTCGATCGCAAGGCTTTTCACGAGGCCGACCACGGCCCACTTGGTCGCCGCGTAGGGCGTGCGGAACGCGTAGCCGAGCCGGCCCGCGACCGACGACAGCGCGATGATCGCGCCGCCGTGCTTCGATTCGCGCAGCAGCGGCACGGCGAGGCGCGCGAACTGGAATTGCGCGGTCAGGTTGATCGCGATGGTTTGCTCCCACTGCACGGGGTCGATCTCGTCGATGCCACCGGTCGGGCCCGCGATGCCCGCGTTGTTGACCAGCACGTCGAGGCCGCCGAGCGTGGCCGATACGTCGGCGAACACGCGCTCGACGGCGGCCGGATCGGATACGTCGGCCAGCGTCGCGCCGATCGCACCGGCGCCGGCGCGAGGCGGCCGGTCGGCGAGTGCCGCGATCGCGGCTTGCGACGCGTCGCATACATGCACGCGCGCACCGCACTCCGCGAACGCGTCGGCGATGTCGAGGCCGATGCCCGATGCGCCGCCCGTCACGAGAACGCGCAGGCCGTCATAGGGTTTCAGCAGGTCGGAAGCTGTCATGCCGGGTTGTCTCCATGGTTGATGTTGTCGGCTGATGCGGCCGCGCGATGGCGGCAAGCGGCCGCTACGGTTTCGCGTTGACGGTCCGCGGCGTCTGTTCGGCCCGCAGCGTCTCGGCGAGGTCGTGCGCGGCGCCGCCGATGTCGAGTGCGATGCCGGCCCGCACGCCCGCGCCGTCGCGCCGTTCGAGCGCATCGACGATCGCGCGGTGCGCGTCCATCGAACGCCGCATGTGCGGGATGTCGAGCGCGACCATGTTGAGGAACGGCCCGACGCGCATCCACAGGTTCTCGACGATCGCGAGCGTGTTTTCGCTCGCGCCGTGCGCGTAGATCGCGCTGTGGAAGGCGAAATTGCTCTGCAGGTAAGCGCGCGAGCGGCCGGCCTCGACATGCGCCTGCATCGTTTCGCAGGTCTTGCGCACGGCGGCGACCTGCGGGTCGGTCATCCGCGCGCATGCGCGCTCGGCGATGCAGCCTTCGAGCGCGATCCGCACGTCGCGCAGTTCGTCGAGCATGTCGAGCGTCATCGGCGGCACCACGAGCGCGCGGTTCGGGCCGTCGACCAGCGCACGTTCGGCGCGCAGCCGCGTGAGCGCCGCGCGGACGGGCATCGTCGACGAGCCGACGGCTTCCGCGACACTGCGCAGGCTCAGTGCCTGGCCGGGCGCGAAACGGCCGCTCATCAGCGCTTCGCGCAGTTGCTGGTAGACCTTGTCGGCCATCGTTTCCTGCTCGATGGCTTTCAGTGCAGGCGGGACGATACGAGGCGCCACGACGGGATTCTCCTGGGTTTGATCTGCGATCTGTGATCACACTTGAGTGACTGAAGTGTTGCCGATCGGGGGAACGGCGTCAAGGTGAACGGGATTGGGGAAAACGAGGGGGCAGGCGGCGGGCCGATGCCGCCTGCCCGGCGCTCAGTGCCGCACCGGCTCGTCGTTCAGCGTGCCGAGGAACGCCTCGATATCCTTGATGTCCTGCGCCGTCATCGCGGGCGTGTCGCCCGGCTTGCGATCGAACGGCGCATCGGTCACGTCGACGTTCGCGCGGTACTTCGGCGGGATGTCGTCGTATTCGTCGACCTTGCCGTCCGCGCCGCGCGAATAGAACTTCTGCGGCGAGATGCTGCACTCGTTATAGAACGCCATCACCTGGTCGAGCGTGTGGAACACGCCGTTGTGGAAGAACACGTGGCGCGTCGCCGAGTTGCGCAACGTCGGCGTGAGGAACATCCCGCAATACTGCGTCTGGTCCTTCAGATCGTCGCGGAACGGCCCGCACACGCCGAGATCGTAGAACGCCGCATTGTGGTTCTGCGCCAACTGCTTGTTGCGCGGCGCGCCGAGCGCTTCGTATTGGTAGTCGGTAAACATCGGCGGCAGCCCGTCCTTGCCGGGCTTCGACAGGTGGCAGCCCGCGCAATTCGCCTTGTCCGGATCGTTGAACAGGCGCAGCCCGCGCAGCTCGGCCTGCGACAGGCGCGCACGGCCTTCGAGCCAGCGATCGTACTTGCTGTCGTACGGATGGAACGACGGATCCTCGACCTGGTAGCGCGCGATCGCGAACATTGCCTCCGACACTACGAGCTGCGAGCTGTCGAACACGCGCGCGCCGAACAGTTTCTCGAACTGCGTGCGATGCGCCGACTGCGCGAGCTTGTGCGCGACGTCGTCGATGCTCGTGTTCGCCATCTCGACCGGATTCAGTAGCGGGCCGAACGCCTGTTGCTGCAGCGTATCGGCGCGGCCGTCCCAGAACATCCCGCCCTGCGGCACGAGCTGCGGCGCGGCCGATGTGCCGGCCACCTTCTGCGCCTTGACGACACCGGCCGCCGACGCAGCCTGCTGCGCGACACTCGGCGCGGCGTCGTTTTCACCGGCATCGGGGCCGATGCTGAAATTCGGCTGGCGGTACAGGTACATCAGCGACGGCGGCGGGCGATATCCCTGCTGTGTCATCGCGAGGCCGCCCGGCTGCACGTCGAGTGCGTTCGGCGGCCCGTACGCGTGATCGGGGCTGTGACACGACGCGCACGACTGCTTGCCCGACGCGGACAGCGACGGATCGAGGAACAGCGCGCGCCCGAGCTGCGCGACCGCCGACAGAGGCTGCGCGGCAGGCCGCTGCAGCACGACCGGGTGCGGGTTCGCGCCCGTCCAGTCGGCGACGACGGTGCCGATCGCCGCGGGCACCTGCGCGGGGAACGCGATCGCGAACGCGCCATAGCCAAGCACGGCCGCGCCGAGCACGAACGCGGTGCGGCGCAGGAGGCGGGAAGGGGCGCGCGGCGCGGGAGTGCCGGAGGCGTCGGGGGACGGGAACGCGGGGCGAGCTGTCATGCTGTCGGTCGGAAATCTGGCGCCGCCTGATGCGGCGCGTTAAACGGAAACGGCCGGCGCGTGATGCGCCGGCCTGCCTTCATGCGTTGATGCCGGTCAGATCGACGGTGCGGCGCTCAGCGCGGTGCCGAGCGTCGGGTCGAGATACAGCGGCGTCGTGTTCGGCTTCGACGTGAAGTCGAACAGCCCGCGCAGGTCGCCTGCCGTCGCATCGAACGAACCGCCGCCGATGCGCTGGCCGCCGAGCCAGTTGTCCTCGATGAAGCGCACGACGGATGCCTGGTCGATCATCGTGTGGTCGACGTAGTTCTGCTTCGCATACGGCGAGATCACGATCAGCGGAATGCGCACGCCCGGGCCGCAGCGGCCGTTCACGGTGGCGCCGTTCACGCCGGTGGTGCCGCCCGTGCCGCACTTGCCGCTGCCGTTGACCTGGTCGACCGGGTCGGACGATGCGCGCGTCGGTGCCGTGTACACGTGGTCGTACCAGCCGTCCGAGTCGTCATACGTGACGATCACGGCCGTGTTCTGCCAGTCCGGCTGCTGCTGCAGGAAGTTGACGACCTTCGTCACGAACGCCTGCTCGTCGAGCGGATCCGAGTAGCCTGCGTGCGCGTCCTGGGCGGCCGGCGCCTTCAGGTAGCTGACCGACGGGAAGTTGCCGGCCTTCACGGCTGCGAAGAAGTCGTCCGTGTCGTACTGGTGGTTCGCCGGTTCGGCTGTCTTGCCGTCGGTCTGGAAGCTCGAACCGATCGCCGCGACCGAGCTCGGCCGCGTGTGCTGCGGGTTCGACGTCGACGCGTAGTACTGGAACCAGTTGTGGTGCGGGATGTAGTCGGTCGTCGCGGCGTTCACGGCGGTGGCGACCGTGCTGCGCGCGCAGCCCGTCGTGCCGTTGCCGTTCGTCGTCGACAGGTTGAAGCCGCCCATGAAGCCGCCCCACGAGATCTTCGCGCTGTTCAGCAGGTCGCCGATGTTCTTGCCGCTCATCAACGCCTGGTCGGTCGTGCTGGAGCACACGTCGTTGCCGGGGTCGACGTCGTTGATCATCGTGAAGCCGCCCTGGCCGTCATTGATGTAGTACGAGCTCTTCGCGAGCGTCGACGGCTGCGCGGACGTCTTGACGATCTGCATCCCGTTGGTCTGGCCCGACACGACGTTCAGCGCGCCCGGCGTCGACGGGCCGTACGACGTCGTGTACATGTTGTCGCTCATCGCGAAGCGCTGCGCGTAGTTCCACAGCGCGGTCACGGTGTTGCCGTCGAAGTAGCCCATCACCTGGCCCTTCGTGCCGAACGCGCCGGCGCCGCCGGACGAGCCCTTGCCGGTGTATTTCGGGAACAGGTCGGCGAGGCCGTTGTCCTCGGCCTGCTGTTCGGCCGTGTACGCGTGGTTCTGGTCGGCGGTGGCGGCCTGCGTGCGGTCGAGGCGGAACGGGTTCGCCGCGTCGGTGCCGTTGGCCGTGTTCGTGAAGTTCGGGTTCGCGGTGAGCAGCGTACCCGTCAGGCCGTTGGGCGTCGGCGTGCCGGACTTGGCCGAGAACGCCGGTTCGCCCGACGGGTTCGTCGCGTTCGGGTACGTGCCGAAGTAGTGATCGAACGAGATGTTTTCGCCATAGATCACGACGACGTGCTTGATCGGCGTGGCGGTCTGCAGCGCATCCTGCGACGACACCGCGGGCGTCGACGTGGGATCGTCGCTGCCGCCGCAGGCGAACAGCGCTAGCGCCGCGGCTGCGCAGGCGGTGACGAGCAAGGCTTGACGGAACATCGGGAAACTCCAGTTAAGGTCTTCGATGGTGGAGAGCGGCCCCGTCGCCGTGTGGGTTCGGCGCGGAGCTCGTGAGAGAGCACGCGCATTGGAACAGTCGCGTATGAAGATATGGGGACGGAGTGTTTTCGCGATGGTTGCGTTGCGGTATCGATTTCATTACGGCGCAACCGGAGGCGAAAGAGAACGGAAAGGGGCGGACCATGTGAAACCTGCGCGACACATTTCGCGGCGGGCTGGCCGTCTGCCGCGTGCGCCGCGCGGGGCGGGCGGGGCGGGCAAAAAGGCGCCGTCGGACGGTTCGTTTGCAGCGCCGCTCGGGCCGCCTTTTTTGACAATCGGGTGACAGATTCATACGATGAACGCCCTGCGGCGACGATTCGCGTCGCCGACCGTCATCGAGTATTCATCGTGCCGATTCCCGTTCTGTTTGCCGTTCTGTGTGCCGCGTTCCTGCATGCGTCGTGGAACGCAATGGTCCGCAGCAGCGGCGACCGGTTGCGTTCGGCCACCGTGCTGCAGATCGCGATCGGGCTGTTCGCGCTGCTGTTCCTGCCGGCCGCCGCGCCGATTTCACCATCGAGCTGGCTGTGCGTCGTCGCATCGGCGGTGCTGCACGTCGTCTATACGCTGCTGCTCGTGCGTGCGTACGAGCATGGCGACCTGACCGTTTCGTATCCGGTCGCGCGCGGCACCGCGCCGTTGCTGGTCACGCTCGGTGCGGCGGCGTTCGCGGGCGAACGGCTGAATGCCGGCGCGCAATGCGGGCTCGTGCTGATCTGCGCCGGCATCCTGGCGATCGGGCTGGAGCGCGGGCGCGGCGCGACGCATTCGATGGCAAAGGTGCTGCCGACTGCGTTCGCGACGGGCGTGTCGATCGCGGCCTACAGCGTGGTCGACGGGATCGGCGTGCGGGAAAGCGGCAGCACGGTCGGCTATACCGCGTGGATGTTCGTGCTGACGGGCGGGATGATGGCCGCGTATTACCGGCTGCGCGTGGGGCCGCTGCGGCTGACGCAGGATGTCGGCGAAACGGCGAAGGCGGCCTGCGGCGGCGTGTTCGCGGCGCTCGCGTACGGCATCGTGATCTGGGCGATGGACCGCGCGCCGATGGGGCCGGTGTCGGCGCTGCGTGAGACGAGCGTGGTGTTCGCGGCGCTGATTGCGCGCGTGTATCTCGGCGAGCGGCTGACGCCGCGCCGTGCGGCCGGCTGTGTGGTGATCGCGGCCGGGGCGTTGTTGATCAGTGCGTTCGAGGCGGTGCGGTGAGCGGCTGCGGAGGTCGCCGGTTTCGACAAAGTCGAATGGAATTGCTGGCGACTTAACGAAGGGATGATTGAAGGGAGCGACGCAGCGCGCGGGCGGCGTTGCATCGCTCCAGTGGTCCGATTTAGCTGAAAAGGCCTAAAACGGGTACCGCATACGGCGCCAGATAAAACAAGACGACAAATAGCGTCGTTGCACCGAAAACGAGAGCCCATTTACGCAGCGACCAACGCAGATAAGCGAAGGCATTGAGTGCGGCGAAGACCACCGACGGCCACATGGTCAAAGCGAGTAAGCCCGCGATAAATACCGTGTGAGGCGCACAGTGTTCCATGTCGTTGCAGCCGGTCGAATGCGATGGCGCCGCGGGCCAATGAATACGGCTGAACGTGTAAAGAGATGCCCAGGCGACGAACAAGCCCCATATGAATCCCGAGACAGCGACAACCAGCCGTTTCATTTGATTTCCCAGAAAAGAATCTCTTTCGAATCTGCCAAGTCTGAATACCAATCTGTTGTTCGGCGCATCCTGTTCTCCTTTTGCGTTAAAAAGCCGAAGACGATCGCCGGTAAAAAATAAACCGCCTATTGGACTTGTATGATTTTTCGTGGGATTCGCCGAAAAGCGATGAAAGCTTTTTCAATCGATGATGACGGGTGCGGAACAGGTGACGACGCAAGCGGCTGCGTTTTCCTGGATTTCGTTAGTCGAAATTGAAGCGTCGCTAGTCAGCGTGTGCGAAGCGCTGAACTCGGGCGCGGCAGAGGGGCATGCCAAGAGCGGCACAACGGGTGATCTGGCACGTGGTTGCAGGGTTTGAGCCCGTCGGGGCCACGCCGGTTGGGGAACCGTACGGTCCCGGCCCCATCGGTGTCCGTATGCGAAGTGACCTGTCGGCGCTAATCTGCCGTCATGCTTCAACCGGCATCGCACTCGTACACTTGATCTCGTCGAGGCACACGCTCGAATGCACGCCGCTCACGCCGGGAATCCGCATCAGCGTTTCGAGCAGGAACCGTGACAATCCCTTCAGATCGTGCGCGACGACCTTCAGCACGTAGTCGATATCGCCCGTCACCGAAAAGCACTCCTGGATCTGCGCGAGGTCGGACACCAGTTTCTGGAACTTGGACAGATCGCGGATATGCCCGCGCTCCATCGTCACGTGCACGAACGCGGTGACGCCGAACCCGAGCGTATCGGGGCACAGCCGGGTTTCGTAGCGGCGGATCGCGCCGATCTCTTCCAGCCGGCGGTGGCGCCGCAGCGTCTGCGCGGGCGACAGGCCGACAGCCTTCGCCAGGTCGAGGTTCGACGCACGGCCGTTTTCCTGCAGGATCGAAAGCAAGTGGCGGTCGATGCGGTCGAGAACCGGTTCAGGCATTTTTGTTTCCTCGTTTGTCTCCTCGATGCAATCTTATCTCATAATGTAGGGTTTGCATGAACGGGTTACGCAACCCGATTTCGCCGTCGCGACGCTAAACTGACGCCGGATTTTCGTGTGCGACCGCAGCAACGCGGGCGCGGCGGCAGTCGGCGGCCGGTCTGGCGGGCACGCCGACAGGAATCGGGCGACGCCACGCGAAGATTGCAGTCCCCAACCCGGCGGCTCCACGAACGGCCGCCGGCACAGCAAAACAGCGCCCGGCACACCGAGGCGCGCCGCACCGCTTCCGGCGGAGGCGGACAGAGTGGAGAAGACATGGTTTCTGGAAACGAGAGCGACGGCCTGAAGCGCGGGCTGAAGAACCGGCACATCCAGCTGATTGCGCTCGGCGGCGCGCTCGGCACGGGGCTGTTCCTCGGCATCGCGCAGACCATCAAGATGGCGGGCCCGTCCGTGCTGCTCGGCTATGCGGTGGCCGGCATCGTCGCGTTCTTCATCATGCGCCAGCTCGGCGAGATGGTCGTCGACGAGCCCGTCGCAGGTTCGTTCAGCTACTTCGCCGACAAGTATTTCGGCCACTTCACCGGCTTCCTGTCCGGCTGGAACTACTGGGTGCTGTACATCCTCGTCAGCATGGCCGAACTGTCGGCCGTCGGGATCTACGTGCAGTACTGGTGGCCGGGCGTGCCGACCTGGGTGTCGGCGCTCGTGTTCTTCGTCGTCATCAACCTGATCAACCTGACCAGCGTGAAGTCGTACGGCGAGACGGAATTCTGGTTCTCGATCATCAAGGTCGCCGCGATCGTCGGGATGATCGGCTTCGGCGGCTGGCTGCTCGCGAGCGGCCACGCGGGGCCGGAAGCCAGCGTCCGGAACCTGTGGCAGCACGGCGGCTTCTTCCCGAACGGCGTATCGGGCCTCGTGATGTCGATGGCCGCGATCATGTTCTCGTTCGGCGGGCTCGAACTCGTCGGCATCACGGCGGCCGAGGCCGACGATCCGAAGCGCAGCATCCCGAAAGCGACCAACCAGGTCATCTACCGCATCCTGATTTTCTATATCGGCGCGCTCGCCGTGCTGCTGTCGCTGTATCCGTGGGAGAAGGTCGTCAGCGGCGGCAGCCCGTTCGTGCTGATTTTCCACGCGCTGAGCAGCAACCTGGTCGCGAACGTGCTGAACGTCGTCGTGCTGACGGCCGCGCTGTCGGTCTACAACAGCGGCGTGTACTGCAACAGCCGGATGCTGTTCGGCCTCGCGCAGCAGGGCAACGCGCCGAAGGTGCTGTGCTCGGTGAACAAGCGCGGCATTCCGCTCGCCGCGCTCGGCGCGTCGGCGCTCGCCACCGGCCTGTGCGTGCTGGTCAACTACTTCATGCCGGGCAAGGCGTTCGAGGTGCTGATGGGCCTCGTCGTGTCGGCGCTGATCATCAACTGGGCGATGATCAGCCTGATCCACCTGAAGTTCCGCCAGGCCAAGCGCGCAGCCGGGGAGGAGACTTCCTTCCGCAGTCTGGGCTATCCTTTCACGAATTACCTGTGCCTGGCATTCATGGCCGGCATTCTCGTCGTGATGTACCTGACGCCGGATCTCCGCCTGTCGGTGTACCTGATCCCGGTATGGCTCGCGGTGCTCGCGATCGGGTATCGCTTCCGTCAGAAGAATGCAGGCTATGCGGTGCGCGACGGCGCATCCGCACGCTGACGCAGGCCACCACCGACCATTCTTCCAAACGAGACCGACATAGCCATGTTCGAACACATCGACGCGTACCCGGGCGACCCGATCCTGACGCTCAACGAGAACTTCCAGAAAGATCCGCGCGACCAGAAGGTCAACCTGAGCATCGGGATTTATTTCGACGCCGAAGGCCGGATTCCGGTGATGGGCGCGGTGCGCGAAGCCGAAACCGCGCTGCAGCGCGAAAGCGGCCCGAAGCCGTACCTGCCGATGATCGGCCTGGCCGCGTATCGCGACGCCGTGCAGGCGCTCGTGTTCGGCGCCGATCACCCGGCCCGTGCGGCCGGCCGCATCGCGACGCTGCAGACGCTCGGCGGTTCGGGCGCGCTGAAGGTGGGCGCCGATTTCCTGAAGCGCTATTTCCCCGACTCGCAAGTGTGGCTCAGCGATCCGAGCTGGGAAAACCACCGCTTCATCTTCGAGCGCGCCGGTTTCACGGTGAATACCTACCCGTACTACGACGAAGCGACGGGTGGCCTGAAGTTCGACGCGATGCTCGCGGCGATCGACGCGCTGCCGGCGCGCAGCATCGTGCTGCTGCACGCGTGCTGCCATAACCCGACCGGCGTCGATCTCGACGAAGGCCAGTGGGAAAAGCTGATCGACGTGATCGAGGCGCGCGGGCTGCTGCCGTTCGTCGACATGGCGTACCAGGGCTTCGGCGCGGGCCTCGACGCGGATGCGTTCGCGGTGCGCGAGCTGGCCCGCCGCGGCGTGCCGGCGCTGGTGGCGAACTCGTTCTCGAAGAACTTCTCGCTGTACGGCGAGCGGGTGGGCGGCCTGAGCGTCGTCTGCGAAGACTCGGCTGCGGCCGACCGCGTGCTCGGCCAGCTGGCCGGCGCGGTGCGCTCGAACTACAGCAACCCGCAAACCTACGGCGCGAAGGTCGTCGCGGCCGTGCTCGGTACGCCCGCGCTGCGCAAGCAGTGGGAAGAAGAACTCGCGGCGATGTGCCGCCGCATCGCGCGGATGCGCCAGTCGATCCACGACGGGCTGCGCGATCACGTCAGCGGCGAAGCGCTCACGCGCTACGTGAAGCAGCGCGGGATGTTCACGTACACGGGCCTGACCGAATCGCAGGTCGACGCGCTGCGCGAAGTGCACGGCGTGTACATCCTGCGTTCGGGCCGGATGTGCGTGGCGGGCCTGAACGACTCGAACGTCGGCATCGTCGCGGACGCGATCGGCAAGGTGCTGAAGAGCGGCGTCTGATCGCCGCGCGCCCGGCGCGCAACGCTGCTGGCCGAACCGGCTGCTTCCCGAGAGGGGGCAGCCGGTTTTTTGTTGCGCGTGCGCCGTGTGCGCTGCCCGGCTGACGCGAGCGCATGCGCGGGGGTACGATCACGGAATCGGACGCAACACGCAAGGAGCGACATGGGCATTCGGATCATCCAGCTCGGCACGCCGCGCGCGGCCGGCGAGGGCCTGCGGATCGGGACGGTGCGGCGGCCGCCGCGCGGCGTGCCCAAGGCGGAATTCGCATCGCGCAACTACTATGATGTATGGCTGCCGACGCTGTCGCCGAGCCCCGAGCTCGTCGCACAGGCGCAGGCCGCCGAAACCGATGTCGAATGGCGCGCGTTCAAGCGTCACTTCCGCGCGGAAATGGCGCATGGCGATCCGTCCAAGGTACTGGACCTGCTGGCGGCGATGTCGGCCACCACCGCGTTCTCGATCGGCTGCTACTGCGACGACGAGAACCATTGCCACCGCAGCGTGCTGCGCGAGCTGCTCGCGGAGCGCGGCGCGACGATCGAGCCCGACGCGGGCTGAAGCGCCGCCGTACCCGCATGACGCCGCGCCGCAATCGTGCGGTGCAGCGAACCGGTTGACGTGGGTCAAGTGCGCGGCCGCGCGCGCCACTATGCTCTCGTCATGGAGCCATCACGACGATGACAGGCGGACAGATGCAGATTGTCTTCCCACCGGAACCGGCTGAATATTGCGCGCGCGACCTGGTCGTCGCGTTTTCGGCGCTGGTCGACGGACGTTGCGTACAGTGCGCGGTCACGGCCGAGGCGCTGGAGGATCATTTCGGCGCGCCGTCGCTGCTCGAGCGCGACCTGCTGGCCGCGTTCGACGCGCACCGGACGGCGATCGAGGCGATGGCGCGACGGATGCTCGAGGAAATCGGCGGCCGGCCGGTGCTGCTGCACAGCGGCCACTTCCGGCTCGAAGACTGATACCGCAGGAGGGGCGCATGACACTGCAGGGCAACATTCACGAACGCGACTGGTCGGTCGAGGTCGAGACGCGCCCGTGCGATTCGGGCGAGTTCCGCTGCCGCGTGTCGGTCGAGCACGGCGCCGGCGCCGCGCGTTTTCACCACACGTTCGAGCACAGCCATGCGTATCCGACCGAGCGTGAAGCGATGATCGAAGGGCTGCGCGCCGGGATGACGTGGATCGAGATGAAGGCGTCGCAGGTTTTCAACGTATGAACGAACGGTCCTGCGCCGGCACGGGCGCGGGCAGACTATCGGCCGGGCAGTGATCGAAGAATCCGCGCCACGCCACGGGAAAAACGCATGCCGCCGCATGTCGATGCGAGCGATGCATGCAACGCGGTCGACGAGCGGGCGGCCGTGTCGGGAGAGACAACATGGGTGTAGGCATGCAGATCGCCTGCCTCGGATTCGCGGGGTCCGCCGCGGTCGAAGCCGAAGCCGGCGCGCAGCTGGTGCGGCTCGAACGGTTCCGCGCGCTGATCGACGGCTGCCACCTCGCGATCGAATCGCGCGGCGCGGCCGACGGCAGGCGCACGTTCGACGTGCGGCTCGACCTGGTGATGCGCGACGCGGCGCTCAGGCCGCTGCCGCCGTGCATCGGCGACGACGTGAACGATACGCTGCGCCGCGCGTTCGCTCAGGCCGAACAGGCGCTGATCGCGTGGCAGGCGGGGGCTGGAAGGGGGACGCTGCGCGACGCGGCAGCCGGTGTCGCGGCGCAATGACGCATCGCACGCCCGCGCCGCGCGGGCGTTGCAGTGTGGCGAGTCAGACCCGCGCGAGCGCCTGCGCGTCGATGATGCGCACGCGCTTGCCGCGCGTTTCCACCAGCGATTCGCGATGGAACCGCGAGAACATCCGGCTGACGGTCTCGAGCTTCATCCCGAGATAGCAGCCGATTTCCTCGCGCGTCATCCGCAGATTGAATTCCGTCGCCGAATAACCGCGCGCCTCGAAGCGCGACGACAGGTTCAGCAGGAAATGCGCGACGCGCTGTTCGGCCGACATCGTGCCGAGCAGCAGCATCTGGCTCGACTCGCGGACGATCTCGCTGCTCAGCATCTGGTAGAGGAAATGCTGCATCGGCTTCATCTCGCGGCATGCGGCTTCGAGCGCGCCGAACGGGATGATGCACACGACGCTGTCCTCGAGCGCGATCGCGTCGCAGCAGTGCTGGCCGCCGCCGATGCCGTCCATCCCGAGCGTTTCGCCGGCGATCTGGAAACCCGTCACGTGCTCGCGGCCGTCGCGATGCATCATCACCGTCTTGAACGAACCCGCGCGCACCGCATAGATGCTCTGGAACGGATCGTCGGTGCGGAACAGCGCGTCGCCCTGGCGAACCTGCCGGGTCGTGCAGATGATCGCGTCGAGGCGGCCGAAATCGGCCGCCGTCAGGTGGGGCGGCAGGCACATCGAGCGCATCGCGCACACCGAGCAGCGTGCGGCGGGATGTTTGGCGGCATCGGCGCGCGAGACCGCGCGAAGCGGAATCATCGGCCGGGGGGCGACGGGTACGTCGGCGGCGTAGGCGGTAGACATGAGTCGCTCCGGCTCGTCAGGGGCGGTGCGCGCGAGCGTGCACCAGGGATTCGATGACACGGCACGCAGCGTCGAATTCGACGGTCTTGTCGAAGAAGTAGTCGGCTCCGGCCGACGCGCATGCCTCTCTGAATGCCGGCGCCGAATGGTTCGTCAGCACGATCGTGACGATGCGCGGCGCGGCCTTCGACAGCATCCCGATCAGATCGAGGCCGCTGCCGTCCGCGAGCCGCAGGTCGACGATCACGACGTCCGCCTGGCTGCTGCGAATATGCGTCCACGCGTCCTGGCCGTCTTCCGCCTCGCCCACGACGGCGACGCCGCGGATCGCGCCGACGAGCAGCGCGATCCGTTGCCGGACGGCAATGGCGTGATCGACGAGGAACACCCTGAGCGCGGCGGGTGACAGGCTGGCATTCATGCCGGCAGTATCGTGTTGCGCCGCCAAAAATGAAATCGGCCGAATTGGAAGTTTGTGTAGGCCGCTTCGACGTTTTGTAGGGCGTTTCCTACAACGCGTACGGGAAAGCGCCGGAACGCTCCCGATGTTGCGATGCCGCACCGGCCGCGTGCGCGCGGCCGGCGGGCTTGGCTGCCGCGTCAGCCGGCCTGGCGCGCCGCGAGCGCATCGCGTGCCGTGCGGCACGCGGCCAGATCCCACGCGGCGCAGCCGACGCTCTTGAACAGCAGCGGCCCGCTGCGGTCGAACGCGCCGCTCAACACGTCGGCGAGCGACGCGACGCTTTGCCAGTCGACCTGCGCGACGATCAGGTCGCCGGCCTCGTGGCGTGCGCCGGCCAGGTCGTCGACGACGAGCCGGCTGCCGCGCACCGTGTTCGCGTCGATTTCGGCGGCATCGGCGGTGAACGCGCCGACGCCGACCACCAGCCGGCCTTCGCGCGCGGCTTCGCGGTAGACGGGCGTGCGGCTCGTCGTCAGCGTGACGACGACGTCGATCGCGTCGGGAATCGCATCGCCGTCGAGCGGCACGAGCCGCGGCGCGTGCACCCGATGCGCGGCGCAGAAGGCGGCCGCGCTGTCGGCGTTCGTGCCGCGCACATGCAGGCGTGCATCGGGAAAGATCACCGCGAGCGCTTCCGCGTGATTGGCCGCCTGCTTGCCGGTGCCGATCAGCAGGATGTCGCGCGGCGCGCCGTGCAGCGCCTGGATGCCCAGCGCGGTGACGGCTGCCGTGCGGCGGCCGGTGACCGTCGGGCCGTCGAGCACGAAGCGCAGTTCGCCCGTCGTCGCGTCGTAGGCGCTCACCTGGCCGAGGATGGTCGACAGCCCGCGCGCGCCGTTGCCGGGGCACACGTTCACGAGCTTGTGGGCCGCGAGGTCACGCGCGCTGGACGGCATCGACAGCATCACGCCGCCGGCCTGCAGCGGCACGACCAGCCGCTCGGGGCTGACGATCTCGCCCGCCGCATAGTCGGCGACGGTTTGCCTGAGGGTGGCGAGCAGCGCCGGGTAGTCGAGCAGCGCGGCCGTGTCGGCCGCATCGAAAACGGGAGTGCGGGAAAGAGCGGTCATCGTGTACGTCGTATGCATCGGTAAGCGTGGACGACGGGCGCATGCCGCACCCGCCACGGGGCTGCCGGATACCGCGATACAGCGGCAGTGTGGATCGAATCTATACCACCTGCTGGCGCACCCGCAAGCCAGAAAATAAAGCGGCGCGCCGATTTTGGTTCTAATATCTGTCCAAAAGGAGTGTCATGGCCTCGATGCCGTGCCGCTCCGGTATAGTGCGAACCCATTCCAAATCCACGCCCGCGACCGGGCAGGAGCCAAACGATGATGTCCGCGCGTCCCGAATCACTCGAAGGCGGTTTCCGGCCGCTGCAGATCTACGAGCAGGTTGCCGAGAAGATCCGCGACGAGATCCGCGCGGGGCGCTACGCGGCCGATTCGCGGCTGCCGTCGGAGCGCGAGCTCGCGGGGCTGTTCCAGGTCGGCCGGCCGGCCGTGCGCGAAGCGCTCGGCGCGCTGCAGAACGAAGGGCTCGTGATCACGAAGCGCAATTCGGGCACCTACGTCGTCGCGGCGCCGCTCGACGTGCTCGCGCAGCGCGGCGACATGCACACGGCGTCCGAAGCCGATTTCAGCCCGACGTCGACGCTCGACGTGCGGCTGATCCTCGAACCCGCGATCGCGCGCCTTGCAGCGGCGCATGGCCGCACCGACCCCGGCGCCGAGCGTTATCTCGCGCAGATGGAAACCATCACCGACGTCGACGATCCGCACCAGCGCGCGCTGTGGAACGAGAGCGACCGGCTGTTCCACCGGCAACTCGCGTTGATGACCGGCGATGCGCTGATCGTGAAGATTGCCGATGAAGTCGCGAAGACGATGGACCAGCCGTTGTGGAAGCGTCTGAAGGACGACGGTATCTACGATGCGGGCCGGATCCGGCTCTACGTGTCCGAACACCGGCTGATCTACGAGGCGATCGTGTCCGGCGACGCCGATGCTGCGGCGTTCTACGTCGAGCAGCACATCCGGCGCGTGCGGCGCGATATCGCGCCCAAGTGAGGTCCGTGGACTCGTTTTGGTCTAAAATATGACCAGAATCACGAAATTTATTTTGAAATTGCTTGCGATGTGACCACGCGTGTCCTACATTGGTTTCACACAAAACCAATCAGGAGACATCATGCGACACTTCGTTACCGCGCTCTCGGTGGCCGTTGCCGCCGGCGCGCTGACTTCCGCCCACGCGCAGGAAGTCGTGATGATCGGCCATTCGGCGCCGCTGACCGGCCCGCAGGCTGCCAACGGCAAGGACAATGAAAACGGCGCGCGCCTCGCCGTCGACGAGCTCAACAAGGCCGGCGTGAAGGTCGCCGGCAAGACCGTCACGTTCAAACTGGTCTCCGACGACGACCAGGCCGACCCGAAAGCGGGCGTACAAGTGGCACAGAGCCTCGTCGACAAGGGCGTCGTCGCGGTGCTCGGGCCGTACAACTCGGGCGTCGCGATCCCGGCGTCGCGCGTGTACTCGAACGCCGGCGTGCCGATCCTGCCGGTTGCGTCGAACCCGGCGCTCACGCGGCAGGGCTTCAAGAACATCTTCCGGATCGGCGCGAGCGACGAGCAGCTCGGCGGCACGATGGCCACGTTCGCAGCGAAGACGTTGAACGCGAAGACGGCCGCCGTCATCGACGATCGCACCGCATACGGGCAGGGCGTCGCCGAGCAGTTCATGAGCGTCGCGAAGGCGAACGGGATCAAGATCGTCGATCAGGAATACACGAATTCGTCGGCCACCGATTTCCTCGGCATTCTCACCAAGATCAAGGCCAGCAACCCCGACGTGATCTTCCTCGGCGGTTATGCGGCGCAGGGCGCACCGATGGCCAAGCAGATGAAGCAGCGCGGGCTGCGCGCGAAGCTGCTCGGCGGCGACGGCATCTGCTCGGCCGACATGGGCAAGGTCGCGGGCGAAGCGGCGTCGATCGTCTATTGCGCGCAGGGCGGCGTCGCACTCGAAAAGACGGCGGCCGGCCGCGAATTCCTGAAGAAGTACCACGACACCTATCACACGGATACGCAGGTCTACGGCGTCAACTACTACGACGGCATGAAGCTGCTCGCCGACGCGATGGTCAAGGCCGGCACGACCACCGACAAGGCGAAACTGATCGCGCAACTCGCGAAGTCGAACTACGCGGGCGTCGCGGGCACCTATTCGTTCGACGCGAACGGCGACCTGAAGGGCGCGCCGACCACCGTCTACGTGATCCGCAACGGCCTGCCGGAACCGTACGCGAAATAACCGGCCTGCCACCGGACGGCGGCTCGGCCGCCGTCCTTCGTTTTCACGCATTCGATTCACCATGAAAATTTCCCGATCCCTTTCCACCGTCGAAGTGCATACGGGCGGCGAAGCATTCCGCATCGTCACGAGCGGGCTGCCGAGACTGCCGGGCGACACGATCGTCCAGCGCCGCGCCTGGCTCAAGGAGAACGCCGACGAAATCCGCCGCGCGCTGATGTTCGAACCGCGCGGCCATGCCGACATGTATGGCGGCTACCTGACCGAACCCGTGTCGCCGAACGCCGATTTCGGCGTGATCTTCGTGCACAACGAGGGCTACAGCGACCATTGCGGGCATGGCGTGATCGCGCTGTCGACCGCGGCGGTCGAACTCGGCTGGGTGCAGCGCACGGTGCCGGAAACGCGCGTCGGCATCGACGCGCCGTGCGGCTTCATCGAAGCCTTCGTCAAATGGGACGGCGAGCACGCAGGCTCCGTGCGCTTCGTCAACGTGCCGTCGTTCATCTGGCTGCGCGACGTATCGGTCGACACGCCTTCGTTCGGCACCGTGACCGGCGACATCGCGTACGGCGGCGCGTTCTACTTCTATGTCGACGGCGCGCCGTTCGACCTGCCGGTGCGCGAAGCGGCGGTGGAAAAACTGATTCGCTTCGGCGCGGAAGTGAAGGCCGCCGCGAACGCGAAGTATCCGGTCGCGCATCCGGAGATTCCGGAAATCAATCACATCTACGGCACGATCATCGCGAACGCGCCGCGCCATCCGGGCTCGACGCAGGCGAACTGCTGCGTGTTCGCGGATCGCGAGGTCGACCGCTCGCCGACGGGCTCCGGCACCGGCGGCCGCGTCGCGCAGCTCTATCAGCGCGGGCTGCTCGCGGCGGGCGACACGCTCGTCAACGAATCGATCGTCGGCACGATCTTCAAGGGGCGCGTGCTGCGCGAAACGACCGTCGGCGATATCCCGGCCGTGATCCCGGAAGTCGAGGGCAGCGCGCACATTTGCGGGTTCGCGAACTGGATCGTCGACGAGCGCGATCCGCTGACCTACGGTTTTCTCGTGCGCTGAGCATCGGCGCAGACCGGCCGCCGTCGCGCGGCCGCCCGGTTGTCGTACCAGGTTGGGCGCGTCGTTCCCGTTGCGGGTCACGCGCCTTTTTTTATGCACGAACGATCGCGAAGCCGCGCGGTGCGCGCGTGCGCAGCGCCGCCACGGGCCGGCGGGCCGCGCGAGTTTTGGTACGATGCACCCTTTTCAGCCGAGCTCCACCCGCGTGAATCGCCGAAACGTGTCGTCAGTGCGTGACTTCTGTGCCAGATGGATTGCGCGCGCCCAACCCGTCGCGGCTGCCGCCGCGGCGCGGGTCAAGCCTCTCGCCGCCGCCGCGTGGCACCATCTCCGTCATCCGACGCGCCGCGGCGTGCTGCTCGCGGCCGCCGCCGTGCCGGCGCTGTTCGCGCTGTACGTGGTCGTGCTCATCCCGTTCACGCCGGGTATCGGCGACATCCGCAAGGCGCGCGTCGACCAGCCCGCGCAGGTGCTGTCCGCCGACGGCAAGCTGCTGGCCGAATTCAAGCCGTCGAACCGCGAATGGGTGCCGCTCAAGCAGATCTCTCCGCACATGGTCGACGCGCTGATCGCGACCGAGGACCATCGCTTCTACGAACATCACGGCCTCGACTGGAAGCGCACGGCGTCGGCCGCGCTTCATACGTTCTCGGGCAGCCGTCAGGGCGGCTCGACGATCACGCAGCAGCTCGCGCGCAACCTGTATCCGGACGAAATCGGCCGCGCGCCGACGCTCACGCGCAAGGTGAAGGAGGCGATCACCGCGCTGAAGATCGAGGCCGTCTACAGCAAGGACCAGATCCTCGAAACCTACCTGAACACGGTGCCGTTCCTGTACAACGCGTACGGCGTCGAGATGGCCGCGCGCACCTATTTCGACAAGTCGGCCGACGAGCTCGACGTGCTCGACAGCGCGACGCTCGTCGGGATGCTGAAGGGCAACAGCTACTACAACCCGGTGCTGAACCCCGAGCGCGCGCTGCAGCGGCGCAACACGGTGCTCGGCCAGATGGTGAAGTACGGCAAGCTGTCGCCGGCACAGTTCGCGCAATTGCAGCGCCGGCCGCTGCGCATCGACTTCGAGCGCCAGAAAGAGCCGCCGGGGCCGGCGCCGCATTTTGCGCAGCAACTGCGCAAGTGGCTGATCGCGTGGGCCGACCGCAACGATTACAACATCTACTCGGACGGGCTGATCGTGCGCACGACGATCGACTCGCGGCTGCAGCAGATGGCGACGCAGGCGCTCACGCAGCAGGGCAATCAGCTGCAAGGCATCGCGAACGGCGCGTGGAGCGGCCGCGACGGCTGCGGCACCGACAACGAGGTGTTCCGCACCTTCATGCGCGAGTCGCCCGAGTACAAGGCCGCGCAGGACGCCGGCAAGGACGACGCGGCCGCGATGAAGCTGCTCGCGGCCGATCGCGGCTTCATGCGCGCGCTGTGCAAGACGAAGACCGACGTGCAGGCCGGTTTCCTCGCGATCGATCCGCGCGACGGGCAGATCCGCGCATGGGTCGGCAGCCGCGACTTCACCAGCGAGCCGTTCGACCACGTCGCGCAGGCACGGCGCCAGCCGGGCTCGACGTTCAAGCCGTTCGTCTATGGCGTCGCATTCGCGAGCGGGATGAAGCCGGACGACACGTTCATCGACCAGCCGGTCGAGATCCCGTTGAAGGGCGGCGAGATCTGGCGGCCGAACGACGACGTGCCGCCGACGGGCAAGCCGATGACGCTGCGCGACGCGGTCGCGCTGTCGCGCAACCGGATCACCGCGCAGGTGATGGAGAAGGTCGGGCCGGCCGCCGTCGCGCGGCTCGCGCACGACATGGGCGTGCGCGAGAGCCCGCTCGAACGTGTGCCGTCGCTCGCGCTCGGCACGAGCCCGGTCACGCTGAAGGAGATGGTCGCCTCGTACGCGACGATCGCGAACGGCGGGCTGTATGTCGAACCGCAGATGGTCACGCGCATCGAGAACCGCCAGGGCGACGTGCTCGCCGAATACGCGCCGGCGCCGCCCGAGCGCGCGCTCGACGCCGAAACCGACAAGACGCTGCTCAGCGTGATGCGCGATGTCGTGACGCGCGGCACGGGCGGCAGCATTCGCACGCGCTTCGGCATTCGCGGCGACGTGGCCGGCAAGACCGGCACGACACAGGACAACGCGGATGGCTGGTTCATCCTGATGCAGCCGGGCCTCGTCGCCGGCGCGTGGGTGGGTTTCGACGACGGCCGCGTGACGCTGCGCAGCGATTACTGGGGGCAGGGCGCGCACAGCGCGCTGCCGATCGTCGGCGATTTCTTCCAGCGCGCGCAGCGTGCGCGGATCATCGACACGAAGGCGAAATTCGATACCGAGCCGTCGCCCGGCTGGTTCGCGTCGCTGCGCGAGCGCGTGACGGACCTGTTCGACACGTGGTTCCCGCCCGAGACGAAGAAGGCGCCGGCGTCCGCCAGGACGCAGCGCGTGGAGCGGCCGCCTGAAGCGGACGAAGGCGCGTCGGCGGCGGAATCGGCGGCATCGGCGCCCGAAGCGGCGTCGGGTGGAATCGTCGAGGAATGGATACCGGCGTCCGAAGTGGCCGCCTCGGCTGCCGCGCTGTCGTCGGGCGCATCGCAATCGCAGCCCGCGCAGCCGCCGGCCGCGGGCGCCAGCCCGGCGAGCGGAGGCAACGCGGGCGTCGGCGCCGAACCTTCGACCGTACCGGCCCCGCCGCCTGCGCCGGCCTCTCCGGACACGACCGGCGCCTCGCAATAACGAAGCCGTTCAGATTTCGCGCGATGTTGCCGTAATTACGGTGTCACGACAGCTCGCGCGGTCGCTCCGCGCTTCTCCGATGCGGCTTCCCACCGACTACGTCGCGCTGACGCGCGACGATCTCTCTGCCGGCGTCCCGCTCGGCTTCGACCTCTACGATGCCGACGGCGCCGCGCTGCTGCCGGCCGGCGCGACGCTGCGCGATGCCGCGCAACATGCTTTCCTGTTCGACCATTTCCGGCCCGTGCGCCTGCGCGACGATGCCGATCCGCATGGGCACGGCGCAGCGGCGCCCGTCACGCGGATGGGATTGTCGGCCGGGGCCGCGATCGGAATCCGCCGCCGGGTCGGCACGACACGCGTGCTGCAGCGCTGCCGGCTGATCGGCGTCGCCGCGTCGGGCGCGCTGTTCGTCGAGCCTCAGCCGGCGGCCGTGCTCGAGTTCGCGCGCGGCGACGACGTCGAAGCGGTGGCGATCGGCCGTGCCGCCGTGTCGCGTTTCGGCGCGACGGTCGAGTCGGTGCAGGCGTCGGGCGCCGCGCCGTTCATGATTCTTTCGCCGCCCGGCTTCGTCGACCGGCTGCGCACGCGCGCGGAGCCGCGCGTGCCGGTGCGGATCGCGGCTTGCTGCACGGGCGGAGCGGGCGACGCGCAAGGCATCGGGATGGTGCGCGACATCAGCCTGAGCGGACTGTCGATCGCGGTCGACCGGACGATCGCCGCCACCGGCGAGCCGTTGCGCGTGCAACTGCCGTATGCGGCGGGCGACCGCATCGAAGTTCTCGTGCTCGACGGCACGGTGCGGGCCGCGCATGCGGACCCGCACACGCCGGCGCTGACGCTGCATCACGCGGCGTTCGGCGAAACCGGCGCCGACGACCTGATCCGCCTCAAGGCCTTGCTGTTCGACCGGCTGATGGCGTCGGCGGATACCGATCACCTGCGCTGACGGCGGGCGGGCATGCGGCAGCTTTCACGCCCATTCGGCACGTAAATGCCGACAATCATCTGATGATTCGGCGAAATTCCCGGCGATTGTATGGTTTCCGTCAACAGTGAATTCGCGATTTAAGTATTTACCCTGATAGTCGCACCTCCTAGACTTCTACTCATGCGCAACGACCCCGAGTCCGAAGCGCCTGACAAAACAATCCTGGAGGTAACGCATCATGAAATCGCTGATCAAGGCAGTTGCACTGGCCGCCCTGGTGGCCGCACCGGTCGTCTCGTTCGCCCAATCGAACCAGCAACCGCTGACGCGCGCGCAAGTACGCGCCGAACTGGTCCAGCTCGAAAAGGCCGGCTACAACCCGAACGACTGGATGAACTACCCGGAAAACATCCAGGCTGCACAGGCCAAGATCGCCGCCGCGCAGAACACCGGCGCGCAAGCCGACACGACGGGCTACGGCACGAACGCCGCTGCGACGTCGCAGTCGGGCCAGCGCGTGGTCGTGCCGGCCGCCACCGATCGTTCGTCGGTGTTCTTCGGCCACTGAGCCGGCTGGCGCCCGCAAGGGCGCATGGGTGTTAGCCCGAAACCCGTGCACGGTATCCGTGTACGGGTTTTTCGTTTCCGCATCCCGAATGAGAACGGTGCCGGGAGAGCATCACGGCGCAGTGCCCGCGCGGCGGGCGCGGGTCGCGAGCACGGCCGCGACGCCGCCGAGGATGGCGATCGATGCGAGCGCGAGCCGCCAGGTCGGCTGTTCCGACAGGAACAGCACGGCACCGCCCGCGGCGATCGGCGGCACGGACAACTGGATGGCCGCGGCGCGCATCGCCGTGAGATGCCGCAGGGCGGCATACCAGACGACGTAGCCGAGGCCCGACGTGAGCGCGCCCGACACCACGGCAAGCACGATGCCGGTTGGCGTCACGTGCATGCGCGCGGCCAGCGCGACGCTCAGCACCAGCGCCAGCGGTGCGGCGCGCAGGAAGTTGCCGGCGGTCGCGGCGACCGGATCGGCCGGCTTGCGGCCGCGTATCGAATAGATGCCCCAGGCGACGCCGGCCACGGTCATCAGCGCGGCGCCTTGCGGCGTGGGGGCCGCGAGCCCCGGCGACATCAGATACAGCAGCCCGCCGAGCGCGACGCCGAACCCGGCCCAGCCTGTCGGGGCGAACCGTTCACCGGCGCGCCATCCCGCCACGAACATCGTCAATTGCACCGCGCCGAACAGGATCAGCGCGCCGGTTGCGGCGCTGACGGTCAGGTACGCGAACGAGAAGCATGCGACATAGGCGAACAGCATCGTCGCCGCGGGCCAGTCCGCGGGCGGGGCCGGCCGTCGCGCACCCGCGCGCGCAACGATCGCGAGCATCAGCGCGCCCGACACGAGGCGCAGGCTGCCGAAGCTGGCCGCATCGATCCGCCCGGCCTGCAGCGCGAGCCGGCACAGCAGCGAATTCGACGCGAACGCGAGCATCGCGACGGACGTCAGCGCGACGACCCGCACGGCTGGCCGCACGTGCGGCGCGAATACGGAGGCGGGCGGACGCATCGCGTGCCTCACGCGTGGTTCGCGACGATCAGCACGGCCACGCCGAACAGTGCAACGCCGAGCGGCGCCGTGATCTGCCGTCCCCACACCGCATTCTTTTCGATGGCCATCAGCGCGGCGAGCGACAGCATCCAGCCGAGACTGCCGGCGCCGACGACGAACATCAACAGCATCAGCGCCCAGCAGCACCCGACGCAGAAGAGCCCGTGGCTCGCGCCCAGCGCAAACGCGTGCCGCAGCGGCGCGCGACCGCGCCAGTGGCTGATCACGAAGCTGAAAGGGGTGCGGCAACGGTCCAGGCAGTGTTCCTTCAGCCTGCTGAACTGAAAGGCGCCGGCGAGCGCGAACACGGCCGCGCCGATCAGCCAGCCGCGCCACGCGAGTGCCGGCAGGTGCGCGACGCCCGTCAGCACCAGCGCATGCAGGCCGTGCGCAACGAGGCCGAATCCGCTCCACACGACCACGTAGCCGACGCCGACGAGCGCGAGCAGGCGCGTCTGGTCGGGGCGGCCCGCGACGACGCGCGCGAACGCGTCGAACAGCGACAGCGTCGTCGGCAGCATCATCGCAAGGATCATCAGCGTCCAGGCAGCCGCGTCGAACACGGCCGGCAGCCATAGCGTGCCGCCCGGCAGCGCGCGGCACAGCACGCTGAACGGTGCGGAGGCGGCGTCGTCGCCGTGCTCGAGATAACGCCCGTACGGACTGCGCGTCCACGCCCACAACGTGACCCACGCGAACACGACGAGGCTCGCGAGCACGAGCGGAAACAGGCGCCGGTGCAGCGACGCTGCCATGGCGGTTTCCGTGCGAGCGCGATTCACGCGTCGAACAGGAACGTGCTCTGCAACGCGTTGTGATTCTTCAGATCGACGTCGATGCCGATCGCCGCGTTCTTCGATCGATAGACGGGCGCCTTGCCGACGAACACGGGTGCGCCGGGCACGGTCGAGAACACGGTGTCGGTCAGCGTCGTCTGCGCGCCGCTCGGCCCGAGGTACGGCTCGAGTTCCGCGTGATAGTCGGTGCCGATCGACAGCGTGCCGCGCGCGCCTTCGACGTCGAACCTGATCGGTGCGCGCTCGACCGACACGACCTTGCCGATCAGCTTCGCGAGTTCGGCGATCGGGCCGCCGGCCTGTCCCGTGTAGACCTTGAGCAACGCCTGCTCCTGCGCTTCGGACGCCGTGTCGCTGACGTAGATCGCAGCGGTCCAGTTGCCTTGCAGGATATTGCCCGGCACGCGGCACACGGCGGCGATCGTGTTGCCGCCGACGTCGACGCCGTCGACCGTGCCCTTGTCGACGTGCCATGCGACGATGGTGTCGCACACGCCGAAATCCGGATCTTCGCCGATCCAGCACGGGCAGAGTACGCGGCAGTTGCAGACCTCGAGCAGACGGCCTTCCAGGTGATAGCTCATGATTTCCTCCAGGGGAGCGACGGCGCTTGCGCGTTGTGCTGGGCAGAGGAAACCGGCTGACGAAACGTCACGCCCGCTCGACGGTACGAACGCGAAATGCGCTGAGGAATGCGCGGAAGCGGTGACGGGATGGATGCGATAGCGCGGGCCTGAAGCGGCGTATCGATTTTCCAGTGTAGGCGTGCATGGACGATATGCAAGCCGATGCGCGGGCACGATCGCGGCTGACAACCGAACGCGCGTGCGCTAGCATCGCGGACGGTGTCGCCGCGCGCCGAGGCGCGGCAGGGGCGTCGGGCTCCGCACCGGGTTCCACGACTTCAACGAACAACAAGGAGCATCCATGCGTGTCTTGACCGGTCTGCTTTGCACGCTGGCGCTGGCCGCGAACGTCGCCCATGCGCAGGCGAACTGCGCGGACGCGACGGATCAGGCGACGATGACGGCATGTGCCGATCGCGCGTACAGGAAATCCGACGGGGAACTGAACCGCACCTACCAGGCCATCACCGCGCGCCTGCGCGATGCACGGCCGCTGGCGGAGAAACTCGTGAATGCGCAGCGCGCGTGGATTGCGTACCGCGACGCCGAATGCAGTTTCTCCGGCGCGAACGCCGAGGGCGGCAGCGCGTATCCGATGGTCATGTCGACCTGCCTCGACGATCTGACGAAAGCGCGCACCGAAACGCTGAAGGGTTATCTGTCGTGCGAGGAAGGCGACCTCGCATGCCCGGTGCCCGCGAAGTAAGGCCCGCACCGTTCGGCCGGGCGCATGCCGCACGGCCGGACACCGTCCGTTACACGTCGTCCGTTACACGTCGTCCGTTTCGTCGAGCAGTTTGTGGCGCATCGCGTAACGCACCAGTGCCGCCTCGTGCGGCATCTGCATCTTTTCCAGAATCCGTGTTTTGTAAGTGCTGACCGTCTTCGCGCTCACGCACAGCGCCTGCGCGATCTCGGTGAGCGTCTGTCCGGCGGCGATTCGTCGGAACACGTCGAATTCGCGGTCGGACAGACGTTGGTGCGGCAGCGTCTCGGCCGGCTCGTTCAGGCTCTGCGCGAACTGCTCGGCCATCGCGAGGCTCACGTACACGCCGCCCGACGCCACCTTCGTGACCGCGCCGACCAGCTCGGCGCTCGCGCTTTCCTTCGTCAGATAACCCGACGCGCCCGCGCGGAATGCGCGCACCGCGTATTGCTGCTCCGCGTGCATCGTCAGCACGAGCACGCGCAGCGCGGGTTTCTCGTCCTTGATCTGCTTGATCAGCTCGACGCCGTTGCGGCCCGGCATCGACAGGTCGAGCACGAGCACCTGCGCGGGCGTCGAGCGCACCAGCGCGATCGTCGACGGGCCGTCGCAGGCTTCGCCGGCGACTTCGAATCCGCTGGCATTCTGGAGGATGTGCCGCAGACCGTCGCGCACGAGCGTATGGTCGTCGGCGATGAGCACCTTGATCATGAGATGAGAATGTCCTGTTGAACGGTACTGAGCGGAAACGACACGGTAATCGAGAAACCGCGCGCGAGGGCGGTGTCGATCGTCACGGTGCCGCCCAGCATGTGCGCGCGTTCGCGAATGCCGATCAGGCCGAACGATTTGTCCTCGTGGGCCGGACCGCCAGGCGCCGCGCCGCGGCCGTTGTCCGCGACGCGCAGCACGCAGAAGCCTTCCTCGATGTCGAGCCGCAACGCGACGCGCGTCGCATCCGCGTGGCGCGCGACGTTCGTCAGCGCTTCCTGGACGATGCGGAACAGCGTGGTTGCGCCCGCGCTGGTGAAGGTGAGGCCGCCGGTTTCGATGTGACGTTCGACATCGATCCCGTAGCGGTTCGTGAAATCGTTCGCGAGCCATTCGATCGCGGGCACGAGGCCGAGATCGTCGAGCATCACCGGCCGCAGGTCGGCCGCGATGCGCCGCACCGATGCGACCGTCGTATCGATCAGCCGGCGCATGCCCTGCAGGTGCGACAGGATGCCTTCGTCGGACTGCGCGCGATCGGGCACGCGCAGCTGCTGCTCGACGACCGACAGGTCCATCTTCAGCGCGGTGAGCTGCTGGCCGAGATCGTCGTGCAGCTCGCGTGCGATGCGCGTCTTTTCTTCCTCGCGCACGTTCTGCAGGTTCGCCGACAGTTCGCGCAATTCCTCGCGCGATTGCTTCAGCGCGTTCTCGGCGCGCAGCCGCTCGGTGATGTCGCGCAGCATCACCGTATAAAGCTTGCCGGACGCGTCGCGGATCTGCGAGATCGACGCCTCGATCGGGAATTCCTCGCCGTTGGCACGCAGCCCGAACAGCACGCGCTGTCGGCCCATCTGCCGCTCCGACACGCCCGTCACGCCGAACTGGTCGACATGCTTTGCGTGCGCGGCGCGGAACCGCTCGGGGATGAAGCGCGACAGCGGCGCGCCGATCGCCTCCATCGCGGACACGCCGAACACCTGCTCGGCCATCGGATTGAAGATCACGACCGTCTGCTTTTCGTCGATCGTGATGATCGCTTCCATCGACGAACGGATGATGCCCATCATCCGTGCCTCGTTGAGGATGCCGCGGCTGCTCGCGCCGGGATCGACGGCAGCGCCCCGGCGGCGCTGCAATGCGTGGACGAGCGCCGCGAACGCGATCGACGCGATCAGCCCCGCGGCGAGCACGGTGCCGGCCGCGCGCTGCGCACCGGTCGCGCTCGGGCGGCCGTCCGCGGAATAGGCGAGCGTCAGCACGGTGCCGCCGAAATTCAGTTCGTCGGTGCGCCGCAACAGGTCGGGCGACGTCGATGCCTCGTCGGTCGTCGTCTCGACGCTGACGATCGCACGCGGATCGCGGCTCGTGGTCATCCACAGGTCGATCCCGCGTTCCGCGTCGAGCGCACGCTCGACCAGCCGCCGCGGGCTCAACGCCGCGAACAGCATCCCGTCGGCGCCGGCTGCGCGCGTGCCGGACGGCGTGGCGGCCGCATTCGGCGACGTGGTGA
This sequence comes from Burkholderia stabilis, assembly GCF_001742165.1. NCBI lineage: Bacteria > Pseudomonadati > Pseudomonadota > Betaproteobacteria > Burkholderiales > Burkholderiaceae > Burkholderia > Burkholderia stabilis. Next base: position 549,852 of record NZ_CP016443.1, read on the forward strand.
CGGGCAGGAACAGCGTGAGGGTGCGCGCGTCGCGGGACGTGTCGTCATCGGCCGGATGGACGCCGAGCGCGATGTCGCCGGTCTGCAGCGCGCGCGCCAGCGGGGCCGCGTCGGACGCGCCGAAGCGCACGACGGGCGAACTCGAAGCGGGCGCGCTGAGCGCCGCGGTCGCGAGGGCGTCGGCCGGCATCGGTTTCGCGTCGGCGAGCGCGTTGCGCGTCGCGGGCGGCAGCGGCACGTAGCCGATCTGCCGGACGGGCGAGCGGCCGCTGTCGAGATCGAGGGTCTCCGCGTACCGGCGCCATTGCTCGGGCGTCATGTCCGGCACGAGGCTGAACGCGCCGCGCGCGCCTTCGAGCACGGCGACGCCGGCTTGCAACTCGTGCCGCAGCATCGCCGTCACGTGCGTCGTGCGGCGTTCGAAGCGCGTGCGGACGGCGTTCTGCCACTGCTCGCGCACCAGCAGCGCGACGCCGAGCGACAGCACGGCGCCGGCGCACAGCGCGACGACGCCGGCCGCGAGCGGCTGGCGTAACATGGTCTGGAGGCGCGTGGGCCCTCGGGCGTCACGCGTCGGGGTTCCACTGACGGTCATTCGATGGCCATTGTGTTGTCAGGCCCTTGAGCACTCGGGCAGCGCGGCAAAACCGGGGAAAACTCGCACCGGCTGCGTGCAACGTCTATTTTCAAGATGAAATTGTGCGCGTTTTACGCTTTTTTTGTAATAGGGTCAGCTGAAAATGCGGCAAACGACGTGGAGCAGCGGGCGCGCCGGCCGCGCTTGACGCGCGTCAACGCGCGCGTCGGCACGTGGGGCAGACTGTTCGGCAGGCAAGCCGGCACCGGGCCGGCTTGCGGTAACGGGCCGCCGTCGCGCAGCGCGCGGCGCGTGCCCGGTCGGAGGGACGGACCATGTACAAGCGGATTTTCGTCGGGCTCGATGGCAGCCCGAGCGCGCGTCTCGCGCTGAACGAGGCGATCCGGATCGCGGCGGCGTCAGGCGGCGAGGTCACCTGTGCGTACGTCGTCGAGCATCGGCCGCAGCTCGTCGACGTCGATGCGGGTTTCCCGGCCGAGCGCGACGGCGATGCGGCCGCCACCGACGCGGCGACACCGGTGCTCGACGATGCAAAGGCGGTGCTCGCGCAGCAACACGTGCCGGGCACCGTGCGCGCGCTCGACGCTTACGGCGAGGACATCGCCACGGTGCTGATGCGCACGGCGGCCGAAGCCGACGCCGACCTGATCGTGATGGGCACGAGCGGGCGGCACGGGCTGCGCCGGTTGCTGCTCGGCAGCGTCGCGGAATCGTTGCTGCGCGCGGCCGATCGGCCAGTGCTGCTGGTGCGGCACGGCGAGCCGGGCGCGCCGGCAGCGGCGTGATGCGCGCAGCGCTGCGCTGACGCATGAACGGCTGCGGGCAGGGGACTGCCGCACGTATTCGCCTGAACCCTGCCTGACGGGACGCGCGATACGCTGACCGGCGCACCGCGCGTGAGCGCGGTTGTCGCATTCGATGCGCCCGCCATCCGGATGAGGCCGCGCCGGACGCGCGCGCATGTGGAGCGATTGCGCGCCGGCGGTTGCGTCCCGACACGCAGTTCTGGCAGCATCGGTCGGTGTCCGCTTCTTCGCCGTGCGCATGGCCGCGGCGATCGACGCAGCGGCATCCGGCAGCGCCCGGTCGCATTCGCGACGAACGGGCCGCATGCCGGACGCCAGGTTCCTTCCCTTACCGACCGTCATCCGTCATGCCGATTTCCGCCGCCGACCTGATTCACCAGTTCGACCTGCAGCCGCACCCCGAGGGCGGCTATTTCCGCGAAACCTATCGTGCGACCGATGCGGTCGTGCGGCCCGCCGACGGCGCGCCGCGCGCTGCGTCGACCGCGATCTACTACCTGCTGTGCGACGGCGCCTATTCGTCGTGGCACCGGATCCGTTCCGACGAGGTCTGGCATTTCTACGCGGGTGATCCGATTGAAGTGTGGGTGCTCGACGAGCGCGACGGGCTGACGATCCACCGGCTCGGCAACCCGCTCACGCACCCGGGTACCGTGTTCCAGGCGGTCGTGCCGGCCGGACGCTGGTTCGGCGCGCGTTGCGCGTCGCCGGAGCACGTCGCGCTCGTCGGCTGCACGGTTGCGCCGGGGTTCGAGTTCGCGGAATTCGAACTGGCCGACGCGGCCGCGCTGGCCGCCGCGTTTCCGGACTACGCGGAACACGTCGCGCGGCTCGCGCCGCGCCCCGACGCGTAAGCGCGACAGCGGTGCCTGCAGCCGCCCGAAGCCCGCGCTGGCGGCGCGTGTTCCGCGCGAGCGCGGCCAAACCCGTTTAGAATGCCCGTCATGCGCAAGGTCGACTGCGGACGTGCCGCGGCGGCCGTTGCACAGCCGTACCGACGGCCCCGTCGCGCGGCCCGCATGTCTTCCAGGAGCGCCGTCGTGTGGCACTTTCCCATTGCAATTCCATCGTCGCTCGGCCCGTGGGCCGTGTTCGCGAGCGTGTTGATCACGCAGCTCGGCGTGCCGGTACCGGCCGTGCCGATGCTGATTCTCGGCGGCACGATGGCGGCAATGGGGCAGGCGTCGTGGGCAAGCATGTTCGCGGCGGCGATCGGCGCGACGATGCTCGCCGATTCGCTGTGGTTTTTCATGGGCCGCACGCGCGGCCGGCGGCTGCTGAACGGCCTCGTGCGCTTCTCGCTGTCGCTCGACACGACGCTGCGCTTCGCGCGTAACGTATTCGAAAGATACGGCGCGCCGTTGCTCGTGCTGTCCAAGTTCCTGCCGGGCCTCGGCCTCGTGTCGGCGCCGCTGCTCGGCACGACCGCGATCGGCGTCGGTGTGTTCCTGTTCTGGGATCTGGCCGGCGCGTCGCTGTGGGCCGCGTTCTGGCTGATCGGCGGCGCGGCCATTCACGATCAGATCGTCCAGTTCGTGCTGTGGGTGCGCGCGAGCGGCGGCACGATCCTCGACGCCTTCCTCGCGATCTTCATCACGTTCCTGCTGTACCGCTGGGTGCGCCGCTTGCAGTTCCGCCGCTATCTCGCGCAGGTACGCATCTCGCCGCCGCAACTCGTCGAGATGATGACGTCGGACGAGCCGCCGCTGATCTTCGACGCGCGGCCGCGCGCGATCCGCGAGCGCGAGCCGTACCGGATCGCCGGCGCAGTGCCGGTCGATCTCGATTCGCCGGACCTGCTCGACCCTGAATTGCTGAAACGGCCGATCGTCGTGTATTGCGTGTGCCCGAACGAAGCCACGGCCAAGCGCCTGATCGCGAAGATGCAGCGCAAGAAGATGATCCACAACATCCGGGCGCTGAAGGGCGGCCTCGATGCGTGGGAGAAGCACGGCTATCCGGTCGAGCCGCTGCCGGCCGATCTCGATTCGTCGCGCTATTTCGTGCGGCCTGAACACGGCGCGCTCGAAGGCGAATATACGGTGCGCGCGACGTTGTCGAAATAAATACGCGCACGACTCGGCGCACATTCGAATTCCGCCACCGCTTTCACACGCCACGATTTTTACGAAAATCGGCTGGCGTGAAACCTCTAATCCTCCATATAATCCCGCCTGCATATTGCGTGCGTGTAATCACGCACATTCGACGCGCGTTCGTTCGCGCCGAAAGCGATTGATCCCGTTGCCGCTCGCCACGCGCACAGCCGCGTCGTACGGGCCGCACGGACGTATTCCGTGAAAGGCCCGATCCGTTGTCCGGATTGTTTCGGAAAATACGGTTAATCCGCGGCGATTCACATCGGATTGACGCAACATCCATGTCGTTTCTTATTCGGAAATCGGCAGTGGGGATTATTTCGTTTTCGGCTGCCAATATCGGCATGAACGGTCGCGCATTGACATCGACACAATGACGGCGGCCGCTCGCGGCTGCCAGGAGACGGACTTGAAACAACCAGAAGACCAGCTGCACCGCGGGCTGGAGGAACGGCACATCAACCTGATGGCGCTCGGCGCGACCATCGGCGTCGGCCTGTTCCTCGGCTCGGCCACCGCGATCCGTACGGCCGGCCCGGCCATCCTGCTGACCTACCTGCTCGGCGGCATCGCGATCTTCCTGATCATGCGCGCGCTCGGCGAGATGGCGATCACGAACCCGGTCGCCGGCGCCTTCAGCCGCTATGCACGGGATTATCTCGGCCCGCTCGCCGGCTACCTGACCGGCTGGACCTACTGGTTCGTGTGGATCGTCACCTGCATGGCGGAAATCACGGCGGTCGGCGTCTACATGCACATGTGGTTCCCCGGCGTGCCGAACTGGATCTGGGCGCTCGCGGCGCTCATGGCGATGGGCTCGGTGAACTTCATCGCGGTCAAGCTGTACGGCGAATTCGAGTTCTGGTTCGCGCTGATCAAGATCGTCACGATCGTGCTGATGATCATCGGCGGCGGGCTGATGATCGCGTTCGGCATCGGCAACGGCGGCATCGCAACCGGCATCTCGAACCTGTGGGCACACGGCGGCTTCATGCCGAACGGCATCGGCGGCGTGATCGGCGCGCTGCCGATCGTGATGTTCGCGTATCTCGGCGTCGAGATGCTCGGCCTCACGGCCGGCGAGGCGCGCAACCCGGAGAAGTCGCTGACGAAGGCCGTGAACTCGGTGTTCTGGCGCGTGCTGATCTTCTACATCGGCGCACTGTTCGTGATCATGTCGATCTACCCGTGGGACCAGATCGGCACGCAGGGCAGCCCGTTCGTGATGACGTTCTCGCGGCTCGGCATCCCGGCCGCCGCCGGCATCATCAACTTCGTCGTGCTGACCGCGGCGCTGTCGTCGTGCAACAGCGGCCTGTTCAGCACCGCGCGCATGCTCTACAACCTCGCGCAGCAAGGCCAGGCGCCGAGCAAGCTCGGCCGCGTGAATCGCAACGGCGTGCCGGTGTACGGCGTGATCGTGTCGGTCGCGCTGCTGCTGATCGGCGTGCTGCTCAACTATCTGGCGCCGCAGCACGTGTTCACGTGGCTCACGTCGGTGTCGACGTTCGGTGCGATCTGGACGTGGTGCGTGATCCTGATCGCGCAAATGCGCTTTCGTCGTACGCTGTCGGCCGACAAGATCGCGCGCCTGCCGATCCGCGTGCCGTTCTATCCGCTCGGTTCATACATCGCGCTCGGATTTCTCGCGCTGGTCGTCGTGCTGATGGCCTTCACGCCGGATACGCGCGTCGCGCTCGTGATCGGGCCGGTATGGATCGTGCTGCTCGGCATCGCCTACGCGCTGTTCTATGCGAACCGTCCGGCGGCATCGGTGTCGACGAAGTCGTAAGCGATACGGATCGACCTGCGCGTGCGTTGATCGCGATCATGCACGCGCGGGCGGGACGCTCTATGCTGTCTGGATTGCTTGTCCGCGCTTCGCGCGGCCATCCGCCGATTCTTGCGACCGTGCCGGCCGTCCCGCCGCCGCGCGCCGCTTCCGCGCGAAGCTTCCGTCGTCGTTCCGCGACGACGCGTACGCACGGAGGCCTTCGCCATGCAGCCTGCCCAGTCCATCCCGACACTCGCGCGTATCGCGCTGGCCGTCGATCCGACACCCGAATCGCTGTCCGCCGCGCATTACGCGCGCACGCTGCTGCGCCCCGGCATGCGATTGCGCATCGTCTGCGCGATCGACAACCCGCGCCTCGTGCTGCCCGACATCCCGCGCATCGACGCGCTGCTGACGTCCGCGCGCGAGGACATGATGCGCGAGGCGCAGGCCACCAGCGCACGGATCGCAGCCCTGTTTTCCGACAGCGGCATCGAGGTCGAGCAGGTGATCGTCGACACGTCGGTCACGGGCGGCACGGTCGCCGATGCGCTGGTGAACGATACGTCGGCATGGCGCGCGGACGTGCTGGTCGTGGGCGCGAATCCGCATCACGGGCTGTTGCGGCTCGTCGAAGGCGCGATGTCGGACACGCTGACGACGCGCGCGCGCTGCGCGTTGCTGATCGTACCGGCCACGTACGAGCGCCCGTCGGACGGCACGCTGCAGCGGCTGATGTTCGCGGTCGACGGCAGCGAGCCGTCGCTGCACGCGGTGCGTGTCGGGCTCGGCTTCGCCGCGCCGACGACGCTGCTGTACGCGGCGTACGTGATCGATCGCGCGGTTCGTCTGACCGATCTCGTGCCGGTGCGCGCGCTCGAGGATGCGTACCGAGCGGAGGGCGAGGATGCGCTGGCGAAGATCGGCCCGCTGTTCCATGCGACCGGGAACCCGACCAAGCGTGGCGTCGTCGAAACGCGACCGACGAGCGACGACGTGGCTCATGCGCTGATGCGCGACGCCGTGCACTGGCGTGCGGAACTGCTGGTGGTCGGCACGCATGGCCGGCGCGGCATCGCCGCCTGGCTGATCGGCAGCGTCGCGCGCCGCGTGGCGCACCTCGCGCAAGTGCCCGTGCTGCTCGTTCGCGGTGCCGAGTAAACGATGCGGCGTCGCGCACGAAGCGGGTTTGGGTTGACCTGCGTCAGAAACGCGGTGCGCATCGCGTGAGACATTGACGGAACATCCGGCGAGGCAACCGGTCTGTCGAGCATGACGCGTTCATGTGCGACGACAGCCACGCATGAACGCGAACGTCGAAACGGCCCGCCAGCGGCTGCGACATGCGCCGCGTTCGCCGTCGTCGCTTCATATTGCGGAGCCGCGCCATGCATCGGATGGCGCGTCATCCGACCGAGAACTCTCTGGCACGAGGGTAGGCAGCCGACGGCTGCCTTGGAGGACGGACGGGGTGCACGTCACCCCGTCCGCTTTCCCCGTTGCTGGCCCCGTCGTTTTATCCCGCAGGAATCGTCTTGAGTGCTGCCGTGTGGAACGGCACGCAGTGGCGCATGGCGCGCAGTCGCACCGGTTGGCGAATGGTCGCAGCATGCGCGCGGCATGTTGCGGCCCTGCCGAAGTTTCCGTCACGCGCCGCCATGGCGGGCCGCGCGTGCGTTCACAGGGTGCGAAGAACTGACACCAGGTTGTGCCGACAGCCGGCGCTGCGACGTACACGCGGACGCTGGCGCGCGACATGCGGCGACCCGTGCGTGCCGGACGCGCGGCTGCGCAGCCGGTTTGCGTGCGGCCAGCCGGGGCGCGCCTTGCGGCGAGGCTCGGAAACAGCCGGCGCCTCGGCCTCGGCCCGCGCGCAGAGTGCCGCGGCGAACCGTTGCAGCGCCAGGACCGACCCCGCGACGCTCTGGTACTTTTCGCGGCCGATCTGCCCGTCGAGCGTGACGAGCAGTCCGGCTTCGCGAGCGAGCGCGAGCAGGGTATCGAGATCGTCGGACGGACGGGTGCCGGCCGATACGGCCCGGGCGGGCAAGGCGCGCGCGTGACTTGCCGCGCGCCGCTGGCCGGCCCGTCCCGGGAAATTGCGATGTTTCATGGTTGGTCTCCTGCGCCCGAACCCGCATGCCGGCTCGACGGCCGGCTGGGCGATGGCCCGGCATGAACGTTTCGTTCATGTGACCAGTATCGTGTCGCGACAACGCGCTGCCAAGCGGCGCGCGCTGAAGTCGCTGTCAGGCATTGCGCGTGCGTATCGGAATCCGCTGACACGCGAGGCCGCCGTTCGGCCGCATCGGCGGCGATCGGGCGCCTTCGTTCCGACGAATGAACCGCGCGTGCCGGGCGTCGCTTGACGCATGATTTCGGCGAGTCTAAGTTGCCCTCTGCATCGGCGTCGCGCGGCGTTTCCATCGCCCGTTCGTCGGCCGGTGCCGCGCCCCGGGGTGGCGTGGCAGGATTTCGAGTCTCGTTCGCGGGCGGTTTGCGCCGCGAACCTTGCGCGGCCGGTTCGGTGACGGATCGGCGCGGCGGCACGCAACGTGCCGTTGATCGCGCGCAAACACGCGCCGGCGCATCGCACGCCGCGCGGCCATCCAGTCTTTAAGCTTCCAGTACCGTCAACTTTTCGTTCCTCGACCGTCAGGAGTCCGTCGATGTCCAAGGACAATTTGCTCGATTCACTCAAGGAAGCCGCCGAACAGCGCGCGATCGGCGCGGATCAGTTGCGTGCGATGCTCGACGACGAAGTGCGCGTGCTGTCGTCCGGCGCGCGCGTGCACGACTACATCCACGTGTTCGCGATCCGGCACCTGCGCGAACGCATGCGCCAGCAGGACGATCTCGACAGCGATACGCGGGCCGCCGCCGTTCCCGCGGAACCCGACCCTCGGGCGGTCCATCGTTTATGACGGACGCCCGCCGCGGCTGACGCCGCAGGCGTCGCGCGACCTGCCGCCGGCTCCGGACGGCCGCGAGGCAGTCGCCCTGCATGCGGCGTCTGCCGCACCGGTCCGCGCGGAATCGACAGCCGGCCGGCCCACCCGACACCCGCTTCGCGCACGAGACCGCCAGTGCGGAACGCCGCAACCGGCGATCCGTGCGCGCGGCGCATCACGCGCCGCCTTCCTGACGAAAGGCCGACAACCGGCCACGCCTTTCGTCATACTTTTCATCGATTTGTCACAACGGTCTCAAGTATTGGGCGCGATTGCCGTTTACCCGGTGAATTCGTCCACCGGGCGTTCGCGCTCCCTTACCGAGTCGTTGCCATGTTCTCGTCCATCCGCGCCCGCATCCTCGCCGCGTGCGTCGCCATCGTCGTATTCGCGCTCGTCGCCACCACGCTGATCAATTACTTCATTGCACGCTCATACAACGACGACGCGATCGACCGCAACCTGACCTCGGTCGCGAGCGGCCACGTGGTCGGGATCGCCGACTGGGTCGCCACGCGCAGCCGGATGATCGAGTCGCTGCAGGACGCCGCGCTGACGCCCGATCCGCTGCCGGTGTTCAAGCAGATGGCCGCGGCCGGCGGCTTCACGAACGTCTACGCGGGCTTCGCCGACAAGGCGTTCCGCTTCTCCGACCCGACCGGCATCCCGCCCGACTACGACCCGACCGGCCGCCCGTGGTACAAGCAGGCCGCGCAGGCCGGCAAGCCAGTCGTCACGCCGCCTTACGTCGATGCCGGCACGGGTAACCTCGTGGTCACGTTCGCGGTGCCGATCCTGCGCGACGGCGCGCTGAAAGGCGTGGTCGCGGCCGACGTCGCGATGGACAGCGTGATCGCCAACGTGAAGTCGATCCGGCCGACGCCCGCGAGCTTCGGGATGTTGATCGACAGCAGCGGCCACGTGGTCGCGCACCCGGACGCGAAGCTCACGCTGAAGCCGGTCGCCGACGTGTCGCCCGAACTCGGCGCGATGGGCGCCGCATCGGTCGCGGCAGCGACCGCACCCGTCGAGGTGAGCGTGGGCGGCGACGCGAAGCTGGTGCGTGCGCGCCCCGTGCCGGGCACCGACTGGTACGCGCTGGTGCTGCTCGACAAGACCGAAGCGACGGCCGGGATGCGCTCGCTGCTGACCGCGTCGCTGATCACGCTGGTCGTGATCGTCGGCGTCGCATCGCTGATCATCGGCGCGATCACCGCGACCGCGTTCCGCCGCCTGTCGCAGGTGCGCCAGGCGATGGCCGCGATCGGCTCGGGCGCCGGCGACCTCACGCAACGCCTGCCGGTCGACGGCCGCGACGAAGTTGCCGACATCGCGCGCTCGTTCAACAGTTTCGTCGACAAGCTGAACGACGTGATGCGCCAGATCCGCGACGCGAGCGAATCGGTGCGCACGGCCGCGAACGAGATCGCGGCGGGCAACCAGGATCTGTCGTCGCGCACCGAATCGGCGGCGGCGAGCCTCGAGGAAACGGCCGCGTCGATGGAAGAGATCACCGCGACCGTCGGCCAGTCGGCGGCGGCCGCCGGCCAGGCCGACGAACGCGCGGCAGCCGCGTCGCGGATCGCGTCGCACGGCGGCGTGGTCGTGTCGGACGTCGTCGCGACGATGGAAAAGATCGAAGAAGCGTCGGGCCGGATCGGCGACATCATCGGCGTGATCGACGGCATCGCGTTCCAGACCAACATCCTCGCGCTGAACGCGGCCGTCGAAGCGGCGCGCGCGGGCGAGCAGGGCCGCGGCTTCGCGGTTGTCGCGCAGGAAGTGCGCAGCCTCGCGCAACGCAGCGCGCAGGCCGCGCGCGAAGTGAAGGTGCTGGTCGAATCGACGGTCGCGAGCGTGTCGGCCGGGTCCGGGCAGGTGCGCCAGGCGGGCGACACGATGCGCGAGATCGTCTCGAACGTGTCGAACGTGACAACCATCATTTCCGAGATCACGCACGCGGCGAACGAGCAGACGCGCGGCATCCAGGAGGTGAATCGCGCGGTCACGCAGCTCGACGAGATGGTTCAGCAGAACGCGGCGCTCGTCGAACAGTCGACCGCCGCGGCGACCGCGCTGCAGTCGCAGGCGAACGCGCTGGCGACGACCGTCGGGCAGTTCAAGGTCGCGTGACGCGGCCCGCAGGATGCGCGGGCGCGCCGCTCAGGAGCGCCCGCCGTCGCGCATCAGCGCAAGCCGGTTGTAGAGCGTCTTCAGGCTGATCCCGAGCGCTTTCGCCGCCCGCGGCTTGTTGCCGTCGAAGTGGCGCAGCGTCGCCGCGATGAAGCGCTGCTGCGCATGGTGCAACGTCGCGCCGAGCGGCAGCGCCATCGCATGCTCCGACGTGCGCTCGGGCGGCATCGGCTGCTTCGGCAGCGCGACGTCGATACCTTCGTCGGACAGGATGTATGCGCGCTCGATCGCGTTGTGCAGCTCGCGCACGTTGCCGGGCCATGAATAGGCGCGCAGCGCCGCGATCGCCGCGTCGGTCAGCCGCTTGTGCGACCGGTGCCGCGCGTTGAGCGTGTCGACGAACTCCTGCGCGATCGTCACGACGTCACCGTCGCGCTGGCGCAGCGGCGGCACGTACAGCGCGAACGCGGCGAGGCGGTAGAACAGGTCTTCGCGCAGCCGACCGTCGCGCACGGCTTCGGCCGGGTTGTGGCGGGTGGCCGACACGATCCGTACGTCGAGCGGAATCGGCTCGGTGCCACCCACCCGCACGATTGCATTCGACTCGATCGCCCGCAGCAGCTTCACCTGCAGCGACGCCGGCATTTCCGCGATTTCGTCGAGCAGCAGCGTGCCGCCGCGCGCGGCTTCGAAGAAACCTTCCCGCTGCGCGATCGCGCCGGTGAAACTGCCTTTCTCGTGCCCGAACAGTTGCGATTCGGCGATGTCGGGCGGAATTGCGCCGCAGTTCACGGGCACGAACGGGCCGTCCCGCCGTGCGCTCAGATCGTGCAGCCGGCGCGCGACGATATCCTTGCCGACCCCGCTTTCGCCGGCAATCATCACGCTGGCGCGGGTCGGCGCGATTTTCTCGATACGGCCGAGCAGCGCGCGCATCACGGACGACCGGCCGGACAACCGGCGGCCGTCCATGCGCTGCTTCGGCCGGTTTGTGGATTCACCCATCGGTGTTCGCGGACCGTTTTGAAAATCGGCATCACGCGTTCCGTTCGTTGCAATATTTATCATCGACAGCGAAACGGCCGCGAAGGTGCCGCGAAATAGGAATTTCCAATGCACGCGGCGAGGGCGGAAGAAATCGTCCATCGGTCTTTCGCGTGAATTCGGCAGGATCAGTAGAACGGTCGCATTCAGGGCCGTATCGGTGCTTTTTTACAGAAATCCGATGAAAAAGCGGGTCCAGCGCGCATTCCGGTGGGGCGGGGCGCGACATCGGCCGGCGCCGGAGCGGCGGCGTCCGGCATTCGCTGCCCCGACACGCGCCGACGTGCATCGGGCATATCGCTTGCTGATGCTTCCACGCTCGCCCGGCACGCTCGACGGCATGCCGGATGGCCGAACAGCGGCACGACGCCGCGCGGCGGGAGCCGGCGCGATGCAAGGAAGCAATGAGGACCCTGACCCGTGAGCTGTTACGGCAGGGCGCATGGGTCGTGCTGGCCGTCGGGCTGGCGTCCGCGCTTCAGGCGTGGGCGATTCGCGTCGGCGGCGGGCACGCGTCATTTGCGCCGCTGCCTTTCTATGCAGGTGTCGCAGCCGCGGCCTGGCTGACGTCGTTCGGCGGCGGCCTCGTCGCGACCGCCGCGAGCGTGGCCGCGATCGGCGCGCTGTGGTGGCGCGATGCGCCACTGGCGGCGTTGTTCGCGCAGGCCGGTGCGTTCGTCGCGATCGGCTTCGTCGAGTGCGTGCTCGTGATGGCCGTCAAGCCGCTGCTCGCGAACGCTCGCGTGCGTGGAATCGATCGGAATGCCGACACCCGCATGCCGCACGGTGAGCCGGCGCCCGACGAAGGCCTGCTGCGCCGTGTGGTCGACGCATCGCCCGATGCGATCGTCGGCGTCGACGCCGCGCGGCGGATCACGAGCTGGAATCCGGCCGCGCGACGGATCTTCGGGATCGATGCGGCGCAGGCGAGCGGCCGCGACATTGCCGCGATGATCGCGCCGCGCTGGCTGCGGCGGCATCCGGTGCCCGCATCGTTCGCGCACCAGCGCGCGCCGGTCGGGCCGCTCGACGTGCTGTGCGTGCGACGCGATGGCGGCCGTTTCCGGGCGACCTTCGCCGCCTCGCCGATCGTCGATGCGCAGGGCAACTGCGCGGGCCTGTCGATGACGCTGCGCGAAACGCGCGAACGCCATCGCGGCGAGCGGCGCGACAGGCGCTCGCCGGCCGACACGTCGAACCGGCTGAAGGACGAGCTGCTGGCCACCGTGTCGCACGAGCTGCGCACGCCGCTGAACGTGATCTACGGCTGGGTCGAAGTGCTGCGCAACGCCGACGGCCAGGGTTTCGCGCAGCAGGCGGTCGACGCGATCGACCGCAGCGCGCGCTCGCTGTCGCACATGGTCGCCGACCTGCTCGATGCGTCGTCGCTCGCGACGGGGCGGCTGCGCCTCGAACGCGTGCCGGTCGATCTCGTGCGGGTCGTGCGCGACGCCACGCGCGAATTCGACGCGATGGCGCAGGCGAACGGCCTCGTGCTGTCGACGGCGTGCGCGATGCCGGCCTGCGTGATTCCGGCGGACGGCGAGCGCCTGCGCCAGTTGCTGTCGAACCTGCTGTCGAACGCGATCAAGTTCACGCCGCCGGGCGGGCGCATCGACGTGTCGCTGACGCGGGCGGGCGAGCGCGTGCGGCTGTCGGTCGCCGACACGGGGCAAGGCATTGCGCCGGACTACCTGCCGCACCTGTTCGATACGTTCAATCGGCCCGAGGGCGCGTTCGCATTGCCGCAACGCGGCCTCGGGCTCGGTCTGTCGATCGTGCGCAGCATCGCGCAGCTGCACGGCGGCGAAGTCGTCGCGACGAGCGCGGGCACCGGACTCGGGACGACCGTGACGGTCACGCTGCCGGCCGGCTGGGACGTCGACGATCCGGAGAGTCGGGTGAATCCGGCGGGCCAGTCAGCCGCGGTCGCGCTCGACGGTCAACGCGTGCTCGTCGTCGACGACGACGCGACGTCGCGCGCGAGTCTCGCCGCGGCGCTCGAAACGATGGGCGCGCAAGTGTCGACCGCGCAGTCGGGGCATGACGCACTCGACGCGGTGGAACGCGATCCGCCGAGCGTCGTGCTGTCGGATCTCGCAATGCCGGACGGCGACGGTTTCTGGCTGATCGAGCGCATCCGGCATCTGCCAGACGGCAGCGCGCATCTGCCCGTCGTTGCGGTCACGGCGCACACGGGCAAGGCCGACCGCCACCGCGTGATGGCCGCCGGTTTCGACGCGTACCTGTGCAAGCCGGTCGACATGCCGACGCTGGCGAACGTGATTGCCGAGGTCGCGCCGGACGACGCGGGCAACGGGAAAGGACGCAACCGGTAGCGGCGGCTGCGGTCCGGTCGTCTGGCCGTTCAAATCGAGGAAAGAAGGTGCGATGAACGCAGCGGAACGCACTCGGCGCGACGGCACGGACGGCGATCCGGCGTGACGAAACCAAGACGCGGACCCGCCGCGATCCGCAACTTCGCGCGTTCGCGGCCGGTACGCTGCCGATGCCGAACGCGCATCCGGCGGCCGCGCAACAGCTCGCGCAGGCGCTGGCCACCGCCCACTGAACCGCGTCGAAGCAGATCCGCTTCAGCGCGGCCCGCCGCTTTCAGGGCCGTCCGGCGAAGCCTCGTACGGCGGCGAGTCGATCGCCGTTTCGCCTTCCTCGATCAGCCAGTACGGCGAACTGCCGTAGTACGCATGCAGCGCTTCGGCCCAGGCCGGATCGGCCATCGCCGGCCAGCGGTCTTTATCGAAGCCGGGCGCGTCGCGCACGCGTTCGGTGGCAACGGGCAGCACGAAACACTTGCGCTCGACATCGAGCGCGAGCACGTTCCACGGCACGGCGAGCAGCTTGCCGCCGAGCCCGCGCACACCGCCCGACGCGACGACCGCATACGCGATCCGGCCGGAGCGTACGTCCAGCATGATGTCCGCGACCTTGCCGATATCGTCGCCGTCGATCGTCAGCACGCGATCGCCTTCGAGCGTGCGGGCGGCCATCACGTCGGGCCCCGGCCCGCTGCGGGCCGTACGGCTGCGCGCGCCGACAATGTGCGTGTCGTCGCGCGACGGTTTGTCCGTTGTCATCGCAAACCTCCTGATCGAAGCGCCGGCCGGGCGGGCCGTGCGGAATGGCACGAAACGGCGCACGTCAGCGCCGGCGCGGCAGCGATACGTCCTCGAGCGTATTGGCGAGTTCGTCGCGCGCCGTGCCGCTTGCGCGCGTCGCGATGTCGCCGAGCGACACGATGCCGACCAGCCGCAGGCTCTCGTCGAGCACCGGCAATCGATGCAACTGCGCGTCGGCCATCCGCTGCTGGACGTCGCCGACGCCGTCGTCCTCGACGCACCACTGCACCGGCGCGGATGCCACCGCCTGAACGGGCGTATCGGGTAAATGGCCATGCGCCAGCGCGCGCACCGCGAGGTCGCGGTCGGTCACGATCGCGACGAGCCCGGCGCCACCGCACACGGGCAGCACGCCGATATCGAAGCGCCGCATCAGTTCGGCCGCATGGCGAATCGTGTCGGCCGGCGCGACGCACACCACGTCGCGCGACATGATCTCGTTGACGCGATACATGAACGTCTCCTTCGTGAGCGAGACGATCCGGAAGCAGATGGCGTGCCGCGCGTGCGCCGCGCACGCCGGGCCCCGGCGGCCGGGCGAGGGTGAAATTTGCCAGCCCGCTTGTACATCTTCCACGGCGGCAGCCACGAACGGGCGGTGCGGGACGTCAGTGGCCGATGCCCGTCATCGCGACGATCGCGAGCACCAGCGCGCTCTCGATCGCCGCCAGCGCCGCGATGCCGGCGGCGCCGCTGATTTCATGCCATCGATGTTCAAGGCGTTTCATCAGATCACTCCGGATTGCTCCGGCACGCGGATGCGCGGTGGCGCCCCGCGAACCGGGTGCCGCCGTCAGCCGTGATCGCGGGGCGGGGAAGGGACGTGCGGCGCGCGACGTTCGTGCTCGCCGGACGGCTTGGCGGGGTCGATACGCGTCGCACCGCCGACGGCGGGCGGGTCGCTGGCCGGAAACGATTCCTCCAGCCCTTCGTCGATGCGCTCTTCCGTCTTGTCTTCGGACGGCGGGCGCGACGTGGCGAACCGGAACAATCCGGCAGCCGGTGACACGGCGTCGCGGCTGCCGGTGGCGTAAGCGGTCATGATCGAACCTCCTTGGTCGTTGATGCAGCCGCAAGCGCCGTGCCTGCGCGGCGCCGGCAGCACGGCGCTTGCGCGCCGGGGAAACCGGGCGGGCGCGCCGGGCATGACCCGCGCGCCGTCGGCGTGGACGGGAGGACATCCCGTTGAAGGCATCCAGGAAAAGGATACGTTACGACGCGAACGTATGCGGCGGCGATTTCTGCCACGTACGTAAGCGCGTGGACACCGTCGACACATGCTGGCGCGACTTGCCGGTCTATGGGGCCGTACGGCGCAGGTCCGACGAAAAGGACGAAGTGCACGCACTGAATGACGCCGTCTCCGACCGCCTTGCGCGCGTATTCGTCCATGACGGGCGCTCGTCGCGCACTGCGCGCCGTCGGGTTCGTGCGCGCTCGTGGTGCAACCGTGTGCGACGAGACTGACGACGGCGGCCCGCACAGACCGCGCGCCGCGGAAGCAGGCACGCCGCTTGCGCACGCAGCGCCATCGAGAGGCGCGCGCCGTCGCGCAGGAGTGACATGAAGACGCCATCCATGCTGCACCGCCCCGAACCGACACCCGACGTCGACCCCGAGCCGATACTGCCCGGGCACGACGATCCCGTCGATCCGCCCGTCCCGGACGGGCCGCCTCAGGGCGACCCGCCGTCACACCCGCCGCCGATGCGGATGCCCGGAGGAGGCGGTACACCGCAACCGGCCGCGCGAACACTGAAAGGAGGACCATCATGGACATTCACGTGCAATCGCCCGACAAGCGCGCGATCGCCCAGGTACTGGGCCGCTATTTCGAATCGCGCTCGCTGCGCTATCACATCGAGGAGTTGCCGGGCGGCGTGCTGCACATCGGATTTCGCGCCAGCGGCCACCCGGCCGCCGTCACCGTATCGTTCGACGATGCCGCGTACGACACCTATACGCACTGGGACGCCAGCCAGAAACAGCTCGCGCTCGGACGGCTCGCCGACGGCTTCTCGCGGATGATGTCGACGCGCAGCCCGGCCGCACTGGCCGGCGACTATCACGTCGAGCGTTTCTGATTCCGCAACGCCTCGCCGGTTCGTTCCCTACGCGGCAAAGTGCCCGCGCGCAGCGGGCGCTTTGCGTCTTCGCGCGCGTCGCGTAGGATGTCCGTTAATTCAGCGCACGCTACGTTCGCGCCACAGGCTGCCAGCCGCTGCAGCCGCAGGGGCGCGACGCGCTTTCCCTCAGGTTCGTTTCACGCAACCGACGGAGACGCCTTGATGACTGTTGCTCGCCCGTTGCTGTCACCCGGCGCACGCCGGTTCGTATCCGGCTTGTCCGCATGCGCGGCGCTCGCCGCGGCCGGCGCCCGCGACGCGTCGGCCCAGACGCCTTCGCCGCTCGGCGAATGGCAATACTCGGCGGGCGTGCCGCTCGAGAAACTGTTCGATCCGACCATCTCCACGTGGCAAGTCAGCGTCGGCGCCGCGATGACGCTGCAGCCGCGCTATGCCGGCTCCGAGCGCTATCGCGTGCTGGGCGGGCCGAATGTCGACATCCGCTATCGCGACCTGTTCTTCCTGTCGACCGGCGAGGGCCTCGGCGCCAACGTGCTGCGCGGGCCGAACTGGCGCGTGAGCCTGTCGGTCGGCTATGACCTCGGGCGTCGTTCGGCCGACGATATCGGCCACCTGAACGGCCTCGACAACATCAACGCGGCGCCCGTGATGAAGCTGGCGGCGGATTACGTGATCTCGAAGGAGTTCCCGCTCGTGCTGCGCGCGGACGTCCGGCGCAGCATCGGCGGATCGAACGGCTGGGTCGGCGATTTTTCCGCGTACATGCCGATGCCGGGCAGCAACGAAAACTTCTTCTGGTTTGCGGGGCCGACGGTATCGTTCGCCGATTCGCGCTACATGAACAGCTGGTTCGGCGTGAGCCAGGGCGCCGCGGCGCGTTCGGGGCTGCCGGCCTATTCATCGGGCGCGGGGATCAAATCGGCGGGCCTGGGCGTGACGATGGTCTGGTTCGTGAACAAGCACTGGTTCGTGACGATGGACGGCGCGATCGAACAGCTCGTCGGTCGCGCGGCGCGCAGCCCGATCACGCAGCAGTCGACGAACGGCGTGTTCGACATGTCGGTGAATTACCAGTTCTGAGCCGGGCATCCCGATCGGGGGGCGGCGGTGTGCGGCACTTGCCGTCACATTTGCTATGATTCGGACCTGTACAAACGTACAGTGATCGAATTCCGTGACGCCTGCTTCGCCGACGCCCCCGGCGTTTTACTACCTGACCAATTTCGAACGCGCGCTGGCCTGGCTCGGCGAGCGTTACGACGACTTGCTCGACCTTCAGGAGCAGGCGTTCGTGCGCGATTTCGCGTTGCTCCCGCAGGCGTCGCGCGCGCTGCTCGTGCGGATGCTGATGCGCAGCGGGTCCGACTTCCGCGCGAGCAAGCTCGTGTACGACGAAATCGGCTGCACGCTCGACGCGACCGCGCCGCTCGTCGAACTCGGCTGGGTCGATCCGGCGCCCGCGCTGACGCTCGACGAGCTGTTCGCACTGTCGACCAAGGCCGATCTGCTGCGGATCTTCCCGTCGCTCGCCGCGCATGCGGGCGAGCGCAAAACCGAATGGCTCGAACGGCTGCGGCCCGCGCATGACGCCGCACAACCGCTCGACGCGTGGTGCGCGCAGGCCGGCGATCGCGTGCTGCGCGTGACGGTCGGCGCGCTGTGCGACCGGCTGCGCCTGATGTTCTTCGGCAATCTCCATCAGGACTGGAGCGAATTCGTGCTCGCCGATCTCGGCGTGTTCCAGTACGAAAGCGTGCCGATCGCGCCGTCGTCGCGCGCGTTCCAGCAGCGCAGCGACGTCGAAGCGTACCTTGCATTGCAGACGTGCCGCGACGCGCTCGACGCATGGCCCGACGATCTGCCATTCGACGATCTGCTGCGCGCGATCGATACCGTGGGCTGCGCGCAGCCGTGGCTCGCGACCCGGCGCGCGAAGCTGCTGTTCGCGCTCGGGCAGACCTGCGAGCGCCGCGCCGACTGGGACGCCGCGCTCGACGCATACACGCGCAGCGCGTGGCCCGGCAGCCGCCACCGGCGCATTCGCGTGCTCGAGCGCTGCGGGCGCGACGATGATGCGCTCGCGCTGGCGCTCGATGCGCGCGGCAGCTTCGAGAGCGATGAAGAGCGCCAGCGCGTCGAGCGCATGCTGCCGCGCCTGCAGCGGCGTCTCGGCCAGCGCGTCGAACGCGCGGCCGCCGCGCCGGACGTGCCGCGCGAGACGCTCGTGCTCGTGCGTCCCGACGTGTTCGTCAGCGTCGAATTCGCGGTGCGCGACCATCTCGCGCAGCCGGCTTCGCCGGTCCATTACGTCGAGAACACGCTGATCAATTCTCTGTTCGGGCTGCTGTGCTGGGAACCCGTGTTCGCGGCCGTGCCCGGCGCGTTCTTCCACCCGTTCCAGCGCGGCCCGGCCGACCTTCACGCACCCGATTTCGCCGCGCGCCGCGCGGATGCGTTCGCCGCGTGTTTCGCGCAGCTCGATTCGGGCGCGTACCGTGAAACGATCCGACGGCATTTCGCGACGAAGGCGGGGTTGCAGTCGCCATTCGTGTTCTGGGGCGTGCTGAGCGAAGCGTTGCTCGACGAAGCGCTCGCGTGCCTGCCGCCTGAGCACTTGAGGCTGTGGTTCGCGCGCCTGCTCGCGGATATCCGCAGCAACCGGTCGGGGCTGCCCGATCTCGTCCGCTTCTGGCCCGGCGAGCGCCGCTACGAGCTGATCGAGGTGAAGGGCCCCGGCGATCGGCTGCAGGACAACCAGACACGCTGGCTCGCGTACTGCGTCGCGCACGGCATCCCGGTGCGCGTCGTCGATGTCGAATGGGCCGGTACGGGCGTCGTGCACGCGGAAGCGGCCGGGTTGTCGGCATGAGTTATGTCGTCGCGGTGCGGGCGATGTGCGAGTTCACCGCGCGGCGCGGCGATCTCGACCTGCGCTTCACGCCCGCGCCGACCGCGCTCGAAGGCATCGCCGGCCACGGCGCGGTCACGTCGAACCGCGGCGCGCGCTACGAAACCGAGATCGCGCTGGCAGGCACGTGGGGCACGCTCACCGTGCGCGGCCGCGCGGACGGCTACGATCCGGTAGCGAACCGTCTCGAGGAAATCAAGACCTATCGCGGCAGTCTCGACGCGATGCCGGCCAACCACCGCACGCTGCACTGGGCGCAGGCGAAGGTCTATGCGCATCTGATGTGCGACGCGCGCGGGCTCACCGAAATCGACGTCGCGCTCGTGTATTTCGACATCGTGTCCGAGCGCGAAACCGTCCTGACGCAAACGCTGGACGCGGCCACGCTCGCGGCGTTCTTCGCCGAACAATGCGCGTGTTTCGTCGGCTGGGCCGAGCGCGAGACGGCCCATCGCGCGGCACGCGACGCGGCGTTGCGCGCGCTCGCGTTTCCGCACGGACAGTTTCGCAGCGGCCAGCGCGAGCTGGCGGTAGCCGTCTATCGCGCGGCGCGCGACGAGCGCTGCCTGATGGCGCAGGCGCCGACCGGTATCGGCAAGACGCTGGGTACCGTGTTCCCGCTGCTGAAGGCGTGCGGCGAGGGCGAGCTCGATCACGTGTTCTTCCTGACCGCGAAAACACCCGGCCGCGCGCTCGCGCTCGAAGCGGCGGCGACGCTCGGCGCCGGCACGCCCGCGCTGCCGCTGCGCGTGCTGGAGCTCGTCGCACGCGACAAGGCGTGCGAGCATCCGGACAGCGCGTGCCACGGCGAATCGTGTCCGCTCGCGAAAGGCTTCTACGACCGGCTGCCGGCCGCGCGCGACGCTGCGATCGGCGCCGGGCTGCTCGATCGCGACACCGTGCGCTCGGCCGCGCTCGCGCACGACGTCTGTCCGTACTATCTCGCGCAGGAGCTTGCGCGCTGGTCGGACATGGTGATCGGCGACTACAACTATTTCTACGACGGCAGCGCGATGCTGCACACGCTCGCGCAGCAGAACCAGTGGCGCGTCGGCGTGCTCGTCGACGAGGCGCACAACCTGCTCGACCGCGCACGCAAGATGTACAGCGCGTCGCTCGATCCGTTCGCGTTCGCGGCTGCGCGCGAAGCCGCGCCCGTCGCGCTGCGCAAGGCATTCGACCGGCTGGCCCGCGCGTGGGGCACGGTCAATCGCGCGCAGGCCGAGCGCTATGCCGCGTATCCGGACATTCCGGGCCCGATCGTGTCGGCCGTGCAGAACCTCGTTGCCGCGATCGGCGAACACCTGACCGACGCACCGCGCGCGAACGGCGACGCGTTGCTGCGTTTTCATTTCGAGGCGATCCAGTTCGGCGTGCTCGCGGATGCGTTCGACAGCGCGTCGATCTTCGACGCGACGCTGCACGGCGAACCGATGCCGCGCCAGCCGGCGCTCGACGGCGTTGCAACGGCCGGCCGCCGGCGCCGCGTCCAGTCGACGCTGTGCGTGCGCAACGTGATCCCGGCCGGTTTCCTCGCGCAGCGCTATGAGGCCGCGCGTGCGACCGTATTGTTCTCGGGCACGCTGAGCCCGTTTCATTTCTATCGAGACACGCTTGGCTTGCCTGGCGATACCGGCTGGCTCGATGTAGACGGGCCGTTCCGCGCCGAGCAACTGACGGTGCGCGTCGCGAGCCACGTGTCGACGCGCTGGCGCGACCGCGATCGCTCGCTCGAGCCGATCGCCGACCTGATCGCCGCGCAATACGCGACGCGACCCGGCAATTACCTCGGTTTCCTGAGCAGCTTCGACTACCTGGGGCGCGTCGTCGCGCTGATGCAGGCGCGCCACCCGGACGTGCCCGTGTGGGCGCAGGCGCCCGGCATGGCCGAAAGCGAGCGCGACGCGTTTCTCGCGCGCTTCGCCGCGGGCGGGCGCGGCGTCGGCTTCGCGGTGCTGGGCGGTGCGTTTTCGGAAGGCGTGGATCTGGTCGGCGAGCGGCTGATCGGCGCGTTCATCGCGACGCTCGGGCTGCCGCAGGTCAACGACGTCAACGAGCAGATGCGCCGCGCGATGGACGCGCGCTTCGGCAACGGGTACGACTACATGTACCTGTATCCGGGCCTGCAGAAGGTCGTGCAGGCGGCCGGGCGCGTGATCCGCACCGAGCACGACGAAGGCGTCGTGCACCTGATCGACGACCGTTACCGGCGGCGCGAAGTGCGTGACCTGCTGCCGCGGTGGTGGCGGATCGGGTGAAGGGACGGGCGGCCGTTCGGCAGACCGCCGGAGGCTGCGCAGGCGGCGTTACCCGTCGCGTCGCGGCGTAGCAGGCTCGCGACAGGCATCGACGGACGAGCGGGGTGCTACAGCACGTTCAGCATCGCGAGCGCGGCTTCCTGCAGATGCGGCAGCACGCGCCGCACGGCCGCGTCGGTCGTCTCCGTCCCGATCGGCATGTTCGTGCTCAACGCGGCGACCACTTCGCCGTGACGGTTCTTCAGCGGCACCGCGATCCCGCGCACGCCGACCTGCAATTGCTGTTCGATCGCCGCGAAACCCGCGTCGCGCGCCTGGTCGACCTGTTCGAGCAGCCGCGCCTTGTTGGTGATCGTGTGCGGCGTGAACGGCGGCAGTTCGGTGTCGTCGAGCCATGCGCGCACGGCTTCGCGATCGGGATGATGGGCGAGCAGCACGACACCCGGCGACGTGAGCGGCGCCGGCACGCGCGCGCCGAGCACGAAGCCGGTCGTCATCACGCGCGACACGCCGTTGCGCGCGATGAACACCAGCTCCCACCCGTCGAGCACGCTGACGTATGCCGATTCGTTCAGCGACGCGCTCAGTTGCTGCAGATAGGGCTGAACCGTGCGCGGCAGCCGCGCTGAATCGAAGTACGACCAGCCGACCCGCAGCACGCGCGGGGTGAGGCCGTACAGCTTGCCGTCGGTGTAGACGTAACCGAGCGATTCGAGCGTCAGCAGGTAGCGCCGCGCGGCCGTGCGCGTGAGGCCGGTGCGCGCGGCGGCCTGCGTGGGCGTCATGCGCGCATGCTGGCTGTCGAATGCCTCGAGGATCATCAGGCCTTTTTCGAGGCCGGCAATCCAGTCGCGTCGGTCGAGTTCGGGCTTTTTCATCGTCGGGAGCGGCATCGGGATGCGCGATGACCGCGCGGAATCGGGCGATTATCGCGCAGATCCAAATCACTGCGGGTATGCCGACACCGGAAGCCGCTTTCGAACCGGCATGATTCGACGCCGGATTCGCGGCCCGGGCGTGCGGCAATGGACGACGACGGTCATCGATAGGTGGTCGATGACGGCGATTTCGGAGGGAGGCGGAAGGGGGCGGCCGTTCGAAGCCGCCGAGTGAATGCGGCGCCTGCATCGCACGCGCCGCATCCGTCAGCGTGTTACTCGCTGCTCGTCCACTCGACGTTTGCGCCGACCGAGCGCAGGTTCTCGACGAAATGCGGATGCGCGCGGCGGATCGGCAGCGCGTTCATGATTTCCGAGCGGCCTTCGATGCTCGCGGCCACCATCAGCAGCGCGATCGCGACGCGGATGATGTACGGGCTCTCGACGCGCGCCGGGGTCAGCTGCAGCCCGCCGAACGTGATGAGCCGGTGCGGGTCCGACAGCAGCACGTGCGCGCCGAACTTCGACAGCTCGCCGGACCAGCCGAGCGCGCCGTCGTAGACCTTGTTCCAGAACATCGCGCTGCCTTCCGCGCGCACGCCGAGCGCGATGAAGATCGGCAGCAGGTCGACCGGCAGGTACGGCCACGGTGCGGCTTCGACCTTGGTCAGGATGTTCTGCGTGAACGGCCGGCGCACGCGCAGCGGGCCGTCGCGTTCCGCGCGCGACCAGCCGTCGCGGTGCGTGACGGTGACGCCGAATTTCGCGAACGTGCGGTCGATCAGCGGGAAATGCTCGGGCGACGAGTTGCGCACCGTGATGTCGCCGCCGGTGATCGCGCCGAGCGCGAGGAACGTCGCGATCTCGTGGAAATCCTCCGCGAAGCGGAATTCGCCGCCGCCGAGCTTGCCGCCGCCGGTCACGCAGAGCCGCGACGTGCCGATGCCGTCGATCGCGACGCCGATCATCGAGAGGAACTGGCAGAACTCCTGCACGTGCGGCTCGGACGCCGCGTTCATCAGCGTCGACGTGCCGTTGGCGGTCGTCGCGCACAGTGCGAAGTTTTCGGTGGTCGTGACCGACGCGTAGTCGAGCCAGTGGTCGTTGGCCGTCAGCGGGCCGTCGGTGCGCACGATCAGCGAATCGGGCGTGCGCTCGATGTGCGCGCCGAAGCGCTCGAATACCTCGACGTGCGGATCGATCTCGCGCACGCCGAGCGTGCAGCCCTTCACGTCGTTCTCGAGACGCGCGACGCCGAAGCGCGCGAGCAGCGGCGGAATCAGCATGATCGACGAGCGCATTGCTTCGGGCAGCCGGTGGACGGCCGGATCGAACTTCGTGTTGCGATGGTGGAGTTCGAGGAGGCCCGTCGTGAAGTCGACCGACACGTCGCTGCCGAGCGTGCGGAAGATGTCGAGGATCTTGCGCACGTCGGTGATGTCCGGCACGCCGACGAGGCGCAGCGGCTGGTCGGTCAACAGGGTGGCGCACAGGATCGGCAGGACGGCGTTCTTGTTTGCGGACGGCTTGATGTCCCCGCGCAGCGGGGTGCCGCCGTGGACGATGAGATTCGACATGATATGGGGGCGTATCGGTGACTGACGTAGGCCCATATGATGCCATTGGTCGGCGGGCGGCGTGGAATGTTCAGAGGGGAAAAAGGGGATTGAGGGGAGCGATTGACGGTGTTTGACGTTGGGTGCGGTCATTGCCTGCACGGCAACCGGCCGATCGAATCGCAAGAATGAAAACGACCGGCTGCAACGTGCCGGTCCGGCGCAATTCCTTATCTCGTAAAATCGCGGGCGGACTCCCTTATGCTGCCTTCCATGTCGACACCCGCTCCCGAATCCCGCTTGACCGACGATGCTTCCGCGAATACCGACGGGCGACCGTGGACGCGGGAAGAACTCCGCGCGTCTGTCGATGAATATCTCAAAATGCTCGAAAGCGATCGTGCGGGGCGGCCATACGTCAAGAAGGCGGTCTACGACACGCTCGCCAGACAATTCAATCGCACGGCAAAAGCGTTTGAGTACCGCATGCAGAACATTTCCTATGTGCTGGTGCTCATGGGCCGTCAATGGCTTCCCGGACTCAAGCCCGCAAAAAACGTTGGCGCGAACGGCGTGCTGATTGAGCAGTTCATCAACGAGTTGGAACGACGATCAGCCGCGCCGACGGTGAAGTTCGAACTCGATGTGCGCGACGCGCTAAAAAAAACGCCGGTCGCGCCGCCGCCGGGCAACACGAACCCCGACACGACTACCGCGACGGTCACGCAAGTACGACGCGATCCGTCGGTCAAGGCCTGGGTGCTCGCGCAGGCAAGCGGGACTTGCGAATGTTGTAACGAGCCCGCTCCGTTTCAGGGCGCCGACGGGCTGCCGTACTTGGAAGTGCATCACGTTCGCAAGCTGGCGGAACAGGGGCCCGACTTGGTGTCGAATGCGGTGGCGGTGTGTCCGAACTGCCATCGCGAACTGCATTACGGCGAGAATGCCCGGCAACTCGTCGAGCGCCTGTACGCGCGCTTGCCGCGCCTCGTTCGCGCATGACCGACGCTGGGCCGGCCACACGCTTGCCTATCACTACGCCGCCCGCATCCGCGCGGCGACCACCAGCGAGATCAGGCAGCCTACCGCGAGATAACCGGCGACGAGGTGCCACGAACCGCCCGCCACACTGACGAGGCCGACCGCGATGAACGGCGTGAACCCGCCACCGACGACGCTCGCGAACTGATAGCCGACGCCCGCGCCGCTATAACGGTATTCAGCGCCGAACAGCTCGGTAAACAGCGGCTGCTGGACGCTCACGACCATGTCGTGCGCGGCGTTCGCGAGCAGGATCGAGAAGATCACGATCCACGCGATCGACCGCGCCTCCAGCGCGATGAAGAACGGCACCGCGGACGCGACGCCGATCAGCGCGCCGACCAGGTAGATGCGACGCAGGCCGTATCGGTCGGCCAGCCACGCAAAACACGGGATCGTCACGCAGCTCACCGCGCCAACCAGCAGGCCGATATTCAGGAACAGGTCGCGCGACATGCCGAGGTTCGTCGTCGAATAGCTGAGCGCGAACGCGGTGACGATATACATCGTGAACAGCTCGGCGAGCCGCAGCGCGATGATCAGCAGGAAAGCCTTCGGGTGACGCGTCAGCGCTTCCAGCACCGGCAGGCGCAGCTTGCGGTTGCCGTGTTCGACCTTCTCGACGAACTCCTGCGACTCGTCCATGTTCTTGCGCACCCACAGCCCGATCAGCACCAGCACGATGCTGAACACGAACGGCAGGCGCCAGCCCCACGACTTGAACGCGGCCTCGCCGAGCGTGTGGCTCAGGATCGACACGATGCCCGTGGCCAGCACGAGCCCGACGCCATAGCCGACCTGCACGCCGCTGCTGTAGAACGCCTTCTTTTGCTTCGGCGCGCTCTCGACGGCCATCAGCGCCGCGCCGCCCCATTCGCCGCCGACCGCGAAGCCCTGGATCGCGCGCATCAGCACCAGCAGCACGGGCGCCCACCAGCCGATCGTCGAGAACGCCGGCAGCAGGCCGATCGCGACCGTCGACAGCCCCATCAGCATCACGGTCAGCACGAGCATCCGCTTGCGGCCGAGCCGGTCGCCGTAGTGGCCGAACACGATGCCGCCGAGCGGCCGGAACAGGAAGCCGACGCCGAACGTCGCGAACGCCGCGAGCGTGCCCATCGTCGGGCTGACCTTCGGGAAGAACTCGGAATTGAATACCAGCGCGGCGACGATCCCGTACAGCAGGAAGTCGTACCAGTCGACGACGGCGCCGACGAAGCTGCCGATCGCGGCCTTGCGGGCCTGGCTGCGCGCGCGGGCGCCGGCGGCGGCGTCGAGGGTGTCGAAGGTTGGGGTCATGGCGGTGTCTCCTGGCACGGCGCATCATGGAATCGTGGCGGCGCCGCGTCCGATGCTGCATTGAAGTCGATGAGTGAACGGAGAATAGGGCGCGCGCCACACGACGACAATTGGCCAATCGGATAAAGTGCGCGATTATCGTTCAAGATCGTGCGATTATCGAACGCTTTCCGGGTTTGCACTAGGCGGTGCGACGATATCCCGTTCGGCCAGGGTGTGCCGCCGTGAACGATCTGGTTAAAATCTGCAGCATTGAAAACACGCCCGTTCGGGCGGTTGCCCGGCCACCGCAGCGGCCCTGCATGCCACCCGAGCCGGGCGCCATCCCCATCGACCGCATGTCCCCGGAGACTGGAATGCCCGGCATTTCCCACCCCCTGTCCAGCGATACGCCGCCCGTTGCCGATTCGGCCGCCAATCCGCTCGGGATGGCCGGCCTCGAATTCGTCGAATTCGCGGCGCCCGTGCCGGAAGCGCTCGCGCAACGCTTCGAGCAATTCGGGTTCAAGGCGATCGCACGGCACGTCAGCAAGAACGTCACGCTGTACCGGCAAGGGCAAATGCATTTCCTCATCAATGCCGAGCCCGATTCGTTCGCCGCGCGCTACGCGGAGGAATACGGGATGGGCGTCTGCGCGATCGGGCTGCGCGTGGCCAGCGCGCGGCGCGCGTTCGAGCGTGCGATCGAGCTCGGCGCGTGGGCGTTCGAGGGCGAACGGGTCGGCGTGGGCGAACTGAAGATCCCGGCGATCCAGGGCATCGGCGATTCGCACCTGTATTTCATCGACCGCTGGCGCGGGCGGGACGGCCAGCGCGGCGGCGTCGGCGACATCTCGATCTTCGACATCGATTTCCGGCCGATCGACATCGCGACCGCGCACACCGATCTCGATTGCGCAGGCGTCGGCCTGCAGCAGGTCGATCATTTCACGCAGACCGTCGGCGCGGGGCGCATGCAGGAGTGGCTGGATTTCTACCACGACCTGCTGCACTTTCGCGAGATCCACGAAATCGACGCGCACTGGCATGTGTCGGAGGAATCGCGCGTGATGGTGTCGCCGTGCGGCGCGGTGCGGATTCCGGTCTACGAGGAAGGCACGCGGCGCACCGAGCTGATGCACGCTTATCTGCCCGACCATCCGGGCGAAGGCGTCCAGCACGTCGCGCTCGCGACCGACGACATCCTGTCGTGCGTCGATGCGCTGCGCGCGAACGGCGTCGAGTTCATCGAACCGCCCGCCCGCTATTACGACGACGTCGATGCGCGGCTGCCGGGGCACGGCGTCGATCTCGACGCGCTGCGCCGCCGCGCGGTGCTGGTCGACGGCGAGATCGGCAGCGACGGCGTGCCGCGCCTGTTCTTCCAGACCTTCATCAAGCGCCGGCCCGGCGAGATCTTCTTCGAGATCGTGCAGCGCAAGGGGCACCACGGGTTCGGGGAAGGGAACCTCGCGGCGCTCGCCCGCGCCCGCGACGCGGGCTGAACGGCTTCGGTGCCGTTATCGAGCATCGGGCATCCGCACTCACGCGCCGGCAGCCGGCACGCGGTTCGGCGCGGGATCGTTCGGTTCTCCCAGCACGCACGCCGTGCCGCCCGGCGTGTACATCGACACGACGCAGCGGTTGCACGACGTGCAGCCCGACTGCGCGAGCCGGTCGTCGTGCAACCCGTTCACGAAACCCGGCTCGAACACGAGCGCACGCGCGAGCGCAACCGCGTCGAAACCTTCGCGCATCGCCAGCTCGACATTTCCGCGCGAGCGCACGCCGCCGAGATAGGCGAGCGGCATCCGCACGGCCGCGCGCACCTTGCGCGAATGCTCGAGAAAGTACATCTCGCGAAACGCGCCCATCTTCGGTTCGGTGAGCTTCTGCAGCGCCATCGCGGCGCGCACGATCGCGTTGTCCGCGTTCGCGCGCGCGTCGCCCGGCAGCGGGCTGCCGAACAGCTGCCACACCGATTCGACGTTCATCCCGCCGCTCAGCACAAGCAGGTGCGCGCCTTCGGCTTCGAGCCGCCGCGCGATCTCGCACGCGTCGTCGGCGGTGCCGCCGCCGCGCACGCCCTCGGTCACGCCGATCTTGCAGACGACGGCAAGATCGCGGCCCACCGCGTCGAGCACGCGGCGCAGCACGTCGACCGGGAACGTCGCGCGCCGCGCCGCATCACCGCCGTATGCATCGCGGCGGCGGTTGTACAGCGGCGACAGGAACTGGCTCAGCAGATAACCGTGGCCCATGTGGATCTCGACCGCATCGAATCCGGCGTCGCGCGCATGCCGCGCCGCCTGCGCGAACTCGTCGGCGACGGCCGACATCTGGTCGCGCGTCATCGCCTGCTTCAGGAAGCGGCCGCTCATCACGCCGACCTTGTTGAAACCGCCTGATGCGCTCAACGGTCGTTTCGTCGACAACGATGGCAGGAACGTGAAGCAGCCGCCGTGCGTGATCTGCGCCGAGGCGGCCGCGCCGTGGCGATGCACGGCGTCGGTCAGCGCGCGGAATTGCCGGACCGTCGGCACGTCGAGCTGCGCCTGGTCGACGAACGTGCGGCCGTCATCGCTGATCGCGCAATAAGCGACGGTCGTCAGCGCGGCGCCGCCTTCGGCGATGCGTTCATGAAACCGGACGAGCGCGCGCGACGGCACGCCGTTCGGCGTCATGCCTTCGTTGGTGGCGGACTTGATCAGGCGGTTGCGCAGCGTCAGCGGGCCGATCTGCAGCGGGCTGAACGCGGTCGTGAGGTCGGCGGATTGCATGATGGCGCGGGCGTCGGGAGTGGACACGGCGACCATTGTGCGGCGATGGCGCAGGCGCGCATCGTCCGGGTGGACGAGCTTGCCACATGGGCCGACTCGACGTGCGGGCACGCTTCACGGTCCGTAGTGATGGCGTGTCGACGGCGCTCGCGCGGTATCGAGGCGCGAAGTCCGGTGCGAAAGGATCGTTGATTCAGCGCATCGAAACGCCGCGTCTGATTCTCAGGCCCGAACCGCCCGAATCCCCGATACACCCGACCGAGCCGTCACGCGGAATCGCCAGCGCCGAGCTTGCGGCTCTGGCGGCGCATGCCGTCGAAGATCGCGTCCGCCACGTCCGCCGGAAAATCCGCCGGGATATGTGACGCGACTTCGGCAATCGCCGGTTCCGTGCGCGCGGCGACGGCCGCCATCGCGGCGCGCACGTCGTCTTCGGTCAGGCCGACGCGCCGGCCCTGCGCGATCCAGTGGCGCGGCTGGATCTCGCCGATCACGTAGTGGCGGTTCTTGCCGCACACGGCCATCGCGAGCCGCGCGCGGCGCGGCGGAAGCTGGTTGCGGCGCGTGCCGATGATCGGATGCGCAGACAACACGTCATACAGCGGCGTGCTTCGGTACGTATTGCCGGGCAGGTGCGCGATGCTGAAGTTCTTCGCGTGGCCGTCGATCGCCGCCAGCACCCAGAACACGAGCTGCGCGACGAAGAAATTCATCCTGTCGTGCGCGGCGTCGGCCGCGTTCGCGAGGATGCCCATGATCGTCTCGATGCCAGGGCCGCCGTCGGATTCGTATTTCGCGCCCGACGGTGTGCCAGTCGCCTGGCACATGTCCTCCTGCGGCAGCCGCAGAAGCCACGTGCCGTCGCGGGAAGGGCGCCGGTCGAAGCGCTCGACGATCAGCGCCTTCTGGTCGTCGAACCGGCCGATTTCGCACGGCGCGACCGGCAAGCCATATGCGGCGACGAGCTTCGAACACAGCCATTCGTTTTCGACCGACGTCCGCATGTCGGCCTGCATGTTCCCGACGCGCCCGAGCGGCAGCTTGAAGATGTGCGTCGTCGGCGTGCTGCCCGACGGCCGCAACCAGCGGTTGCCCTGGCGCAGCAGCGCGGTTTTTTCCTGCGCGCCGGCGATCGACAGGCGCAGGTCGCCTTCCGGTTCCGCGTGACCCGGCAGCGGCGCGGCGGTCGCGTGACGCAGCACGTCGGCGACGGCCGCATCGTCGAGCGTCACGCCGTCGATCGTCTCGAGGTCGACCGGCGTCTCGCCGGGCGGCAGCATCTGGATCGCGCCGACGCAATCGCGGCCGATCGACGCGAGCAGCTCGAACGGCGCGGTCGATCCGAGCCGGTAACGCTGCGCGATGCGGCGGCGGATCGGTTCGCTGTCCGGCAGCAGGTTGTCGAAGTAATCGGCGACGATCGCGCCCTGGTGCGGCTGGTTACCGGGCGTGAAGGGCAGCGACAGCGACAGCGGACGCCCCTGAGGATCGTCGAGCCAGCCCGGCAGGTAGACGAGGCGTTCGACGCCGCGCCGGACTTCCCAGTAGCCGACCGGAATGCCGTTCATCCACAGGTCGAGGCGGTCGTGGCGGGCGCGTGCGGCCATCGTCACCAGTCCTCCCGTTCCGAGGTGCGCGGCTTGCCCGCTGTCGCTGCTGCCGGCCGTTTCCGCGCCGCGCCGGTCGTGGTTTTGGCTCGGATTTTCGGGGCCGTTGCGGCGCTCGCCGAATCCGGCGCGCGTTTTTTGGCGGCCGGCTTGCGAGCCGCCGGCCCGGTATCGGCGTTGGGTTCGGCAGGCTCTGCCGGTTCATCCGGCGCGAGCGGGTTGAGCGTCAGGCGCACGCCGAGCGTGTTCAGTACCTTGAAGAGCCGTTCGATGCTGACCGCCGACGGATTGGCTTCGAGCTGCGCGTAGGATTGCTGCGTGACGCCCAGGCGGGCGGCCAGTTGCGCCTGCGTGAGCCCCGCAGATTTCCGGAAGCCGACGAGTATCGGGCGCAGCTGGGTCAGGGTCTGGACAGGAAAGGCCATCGGTCACTCCGCGGGATGACAGGCGATCGTTTGTAATCGGAAAATACAGTCTATGGTATGTATCGTCAAAATACAAACCCGAGACTGTATTTAATAAAAACAAACGATAGCCTGTTATACGCGTAACCCGCAGCCGGGCCCGTCCGCGGCTCAATCCCGCATCCAGCCCTGCGTCAGGCTGCCCGAAGCGGGTTCGCGTGCGCGCCCCGCGCGCTTTCCGGATCGTCGTCCCCGAGCGGAATGAAGGCCATGATCTCCAGATCGTGCCCCGACAGCGCCGGCAGCCGGAACGGGCTCGACAGCACGTTCAGCCGCCGCACGCCGACGTCGCGCAGGATCTGCGAGCCGATCCCCGTCACGCGCCCGTCGCGGCGCGCATTGCCGGCCGGCACCCGCATCGCGTCGCCGCGCATGTCGCAGTCGAGCAGCACCGCGACGCCGCAGCCGGCCGCATCGATCCGCTGCAACGCCGCATGCAGCGGCCACGAATGCGCGGACGGCTCCGCGTCGAGCAGGTCGAGCAGCGAATGGCATTCGTGCACGCGCGTCAGCACGGGCGTCGCCGGATCGGGTTCGCCGCGCACGAGCGCGAGATGCGGCGCGCCATGCACGGCATCGCGATACTCGATCGCGCGGAACCGTCCCCACGGCGTATGCAGCGGCCGCTCGCCGACGCGCTCGACGAGCGATTCGTGTTCGCGGCGGTAATGGATCAGGTCGGCGATCGTGCCGATCTTCAGCCCGTGTTGGGCGGCGAACGCCTTCAGCTCAGGCAGCCGCGCCATCGTGCCGTCGTCGTTCATCACCTCGCAGATCACCGACGCGGGCGTGAGCCCGGCGAGCGCCGCGAGATCGCAGCCGGCCTCGGTGTGCCCCGCGCGCACGAGCACGCCGCCCGGGCGCGCGGCGATCGGGAACACGTGGCCCGGCTGCACGAGATCGTCGGGGCGCGCGCCCGAGCGGACCGCGGCACGGATCGTGTGCGCGCGGTCGGCCGCCGAAATGCCGGTCGTCACGCCTTCGGCCGCCTCGATGCTGACGGTGAACGCGGTGCCGAACGGCGTGCCGTTGTGATCGGCCATCGGCGGCAGCCGCAGTTGCTCGCAGCGCTCGGCGGTCAGCGTCAGGCAGATCAGCCCGCGTCCGAAGCGGGCCATGAAATTGATCGCCTCGGGCGTCACGTGATCGGCGGCGATCACGAGATCGCCTTCGTTCTCGCGATCCTCTTCGTCGACGAGCAGCACCATCCGGCCTGCACGAAGCTCGTCGACGATCTCCAGCGTGCCGGCGAGCGTCATTGCGCCTCCGTCGCGTCGAATGCGCGGCGCAGCGCGTCGGCGCTGAACGTCAGCACGCGGTCGGCCGCATCGACGGCGCCGAGCATGCTCGCGAAACCGTGAAGCTGGCCGGGCCAGCGCACGAGCGTCACCGGCGTGCCGGCTTGCGCGAGACGCTGCGCATACGCTTCGGCCTCGTCGCGCAGCGGGTCGAACTCGGCGCTGACGATCGTCGCCGGCGCTGCGCCCGCGACGTCCGGCACGGCGAGCGGGCTCGCGAGCGGCGACGCGCGATCGGCGCCGTCGTCGAAATACTGCCGCTTGAACCAGCGCATCCAGCCCGCCGTCAGGAAATAGCCGTCGCCGAGCGATTCGTACGACGGATGCTCGGTCGCGCAATCGACGACCGGATACAGCAGCAACTGATGCGCGATGGCGATGCCCGAACCGCGCAACTGCAGCGCGGCGACCGCCGCGAGATTGCCGCCGGCGCTGTCGCCGGCCACGGCCACCGCGCCCGCGCGCGCGCCGAGATCGCGCGCATTCGCGGCAGCCCAGCGCACGGCGTCGCACGCGTCGTGTGCGGCCGCGGGAAAGCGCGCTTCGGGCGCGAGCCGGTAGTCGACCGACAGCACGAGCGTGCGCGCCCGTTTCGCGAGACTGCGGCACACGTTCGCGTGCGAATCGATGCCGCACGCGACGAAGCCGCCGCCGTGGAAGAACACGGTCAGCGGCAACGGCCCGTTGGCATCGGGCCGATACAGCCGCGCGGACAACTGACGCCCCGAAGCGGGGATCTGCCAGTCCTCTTCGGCGGCGACGGCGTCGCCGGGTGCGAAGGCGCCGCCCGCGGCGAGACTCGCGCGATAAGCGGGAACGGTGAGCTGATCGAAATCGATCGCGGGGGCCTGGGCGAACGCGGCGAGCAACGCCTGCGCCTGAGGGTCGAGCGGCATGGGAACTCCTGTCTGAATCGGATGCGGTCTGAATCAGGTAAACCCGTGTCGCGGTTTTCCCTGAGTCCGCGCCGGATGCTTGCCGGCACGGCCTGACGGGCATTCCAGCGCAGCAGGCAGGGCGCCACATCATCCGATTGGACGATGGTTCGCGCGCACGGATGGCCAATTCTCACCATTCAGTGAATCTCCCGATGACGCCGGAATTAAGACACGTCCTAATCATGGCGGCACGGTTGTGTGTCAGCGGAAACATGTCGTATGGAGGATGGAGCGTGCTGATGGAGACGAGATGGGCTCCGCAAGAGAGCCAGGCAACAAGTGAAGAAGCCGACATCGGCGTCGCGGATTTCAGCGAGCTGATGGCGCGCATCTATCAGGGGCCGCTGGAAACGCCGCCGTGGGCCAGTGCGCTCGAACTGGTGCGCCGCTGGCTGCAGGCCAATTACGTGACGCTGATCCTGCGCGCGGCCGCGAGCGATCGCCGCGCGCCGCTGTCGGTGCACGCGTCGGAATTCGGCCCGGTCGTCCCGGATGCGGGCCAGGCGGCCTACAACGATTACTACTATTCACTCGACCCGTTCGTCGGCCTGCCGGCCGATCGCGTGGTCACGGTCGACGACGTGTTCGGCGACACGGGCTGGCTGTCGAGCGAGCTGTACAAGCAGTTCCTGAAGCCGCAGGACGTGCGCTACATCCTCGGCGCCGACCTGCGCACGCCGTCGGGCGTCGAATGCCGGTTCCGCGTATGCCGCAACCATGCGTCGAAGCAGTTCTCCGCGCGCGACAAGGCGATCTGCGCGCTGCTGCTGCCGCACCTGAAGCGCGCGATCGAACTGCATTCGCGGCTCGATTCGGCCGAGGTGGAACGCTCGATCTACGCGAATGCGATCGACCGGATGCAGGTCGGCACGATCGCGCTCGACGAGAACGGCACGATCATCGACATGAACAGCGTCGCCGACGAGATCCTCAAGCAGAACAATGGTCTGACGATTGCGCGCGGCACGATCGAGGCGACCGACGCGCAGGAGAACCGCACGCTGAAGCGACTGATCCGCCACGCGGTGATGGGACACCACGGCACGGCCGCGGCGACCGTCGAGGCGATGCCGATCACGCGCAGCTTCGACAAGCCGCGCCTCGGGCTGCTGGTACGCACGGTGCTGCTGTCCGACTGGTCGGAGGACAACAAGCGGCGGCCGGCCGTCACGCTGTTCCTGCGCGACCCCGACCGCAAGCCGCAGGGCGCGCAGGAAATCATCCGCAAGCTGTTCGACCTGACGCCCGCCGAGACGTCGCTCGCGCTGCTGCTGACCAACGGGCTGACGCTGGAGGAAGCGGCGGAGGAATCGGGAATCAGCAAGAACACCGCGCGTACGCACCTGCGCGCGATCTTCTCGAAGACGGGCGTCACGCGTCAGGCGACGCTCGTGCGGATCCTGCTCGGCAGCGTGGTGCCGCTCGGTTAAGCGGAGGCGGAGGCGGTCGAATGCGCGGCGTGCGTGACAAGCCGCGCGTCGCCGCATCGGAACCGGCCGCATTCGTCTGTCGATACATCGATGGCGATCAACGCATCGTGAGCGGCACGGCACGGCTCGGGGATGACGGCATCATGCAAAAGAGGCTCGCACCTTGCGAGCCTCTTCGTCATTTTGCGCAGCCGATCACTCCGATGACCGATTAGCCAGCCGGTATCGGGCGCGCCATGCCATCGCGCGCCAACCAACCGCCGACGACAGCAGCGTTCACGACCCGCGCGTCGATCGATTCGTCCACTCGGCCAGCGCCGGCCACTGCGCGCAGCCGCGCCGGATGAAACCGGCACCCGTGCGGATCACGAGCGCACCGATCGCAAGCGCGGCCACGTCGTCGAGACGGCCGAAGCCGACCAGCGCCGCGCTCATCGCGAGCGCAGCCAGCAACGCCGACAGCGCGTCGGTCCGCACATGCCAGCCGCTCGCCTCGAGCAATGCGGAGCCCGTCTCGCGCGCCTTGCGCAGCATCCAGTACGACAGCGCGGCCTTGCCGGCGAGCGTGACGGCGACGAGCGCGAGCGTCGTCGCGACCGGCTGCACGGCGGGCGGCGCGTCGAACCGGCTCGTCGCGTGCCAGATCATCTGCGCGCCCGTCGCGACGAGCAATGCGCCCAGCCCCGCGAGCGCGATCGGTTCGTAGGTCGGGCGCCGCTCCGGCGGCAGGCGCGCGTCGAGCCGGCACGCGACGAGGATCAGCGCATCGGCCGCGAGATCGATCGCCGCGTGCGCGACATCCGCGAACAGCCCCGACGAATGCGCGGACCACGCCGCGAGCGTCTCGACGGCGAGCAGCAGCAGGTTGATCGCGAGACTGACGGCGAGGGCGCGGGACGTGGCCGCATAAACGTGGGGCGTGGCGCGCGACGTGCGCTTCATGGCGATTCGTCTGTCGATATCGTGGGTCAGCCCCGAACGCTACCGGTCGACGGTGGCAGCCGAATGACAGCCGGCGTCCACCGACGGCAAGGGCGCGGCGAAACGATCCGCGAGCGTCGGGCGCGACCGCGCCGGCCGGATCGCGCCGAGTTCGAACGGCGGATGTCGCAGCATGCGCGGCGATTTTGCTGTTCGTTTGCTGGCGAATGCCGGAGACACACCCGGCGAAGCGCGAGCGTGCATCGCATGGCGCAGGCGACGCTCGGCTCGCCTGCGCCGGTGCGCTACAGCGCCCGTTGCACCGCCAGTTGCGCGGCGCGCGTCACCGCGCGGGCGAGGCCCGATTCCGGCACATCGTCCGGAAACACGTCGAATGCGACATCGGGCCGGATTCCCCGCGCCTCGTACGATACGCCGGCCGGGTCGCGCGTCACGTGATTGGCGATGCCCATCATCCAGCCGTTCGGCAAGCCTTTGCCGAAGCCGCCGGATAGCGCGCCCTGCGTGGTCTGCCCGGCCTGCGCCACGTGCGGCAGCGTGCGCATCATCAGCACGAGGTATTCGCCGGCGCTGACGGTGACGTCGCTCGTCAGCACGACGACGGGCCTCGCATAACGGACGGCGCCGCCCGGCTCGACATGGAACGGTTGCGGCGCGATACCGGCCGCCTGCGGCAACGCGCGCGTATAGGCGAGCCGTTTGCGGTCGGCGAAACGGGCGGCGATGTCGTGCGAGATCTGCGCCGCGCCGCCTTGATTGAGCGAGAGATCGAGCACGAGCGCCTGCGTATCCTTCAGGCGCGCGAGCGCGGTGTCCAGCTTGGCGGCGAGCCGGGCCCGATCCTGTTCGATGCTGACGATCGGCCCGCCGGCGAAGCCGCCCATCCGGTCGATCGCGAGATAGCCGATATTGCCGTCGAGCACGCCCCAGAGCAGGCTGCCGTCGAATTCGACGCCGCGCGCATCGGGGCGCAGCAGGCCGATCCGCGCCTGCGTTTGCCGCGCCTGCCACGCGCCGAGCCAGGCCGGAAACGGCGTATCGCGCGCCTCCTTCATCCACGCGCGCCGCAATCGGCGAAACGTCTGCTGCGGCGCGTTTTCGTAGCGCCAGCCGAACGTGAACGTATCGTTCTCGTCGCCGATGCTGGTATGCGCATCGACGGGCGGCCCGAGCAGCGTGTCGAGCACGGGGGCGAGCGCCGCGTCGTTACGGGCCTCGGCTGCCTGCGGACGCAGCTTCGCGATGCGCGCCGGCCAGTCGACGCCGTACTCGGCCGCGAACGTATGGAAATCGAGCAGCAGCGCCGCGACGGCATCGTAGGTCGCAAGCGGCGACGGCGCGCCGGTGCCCGTCATCCGGCATGCCACGGGCAGCGCGGCCAGCGGGCGCGCATGCAACTGCATGCCGTCCGGCGAATCGGTGAAGATCAGGCTGCCGCGCCAGTGCGCATACATCCCGATCAGGCCGGCAACGGCCGCGGTGCTCGCGTTGTACGCGGGGTCGCGCCAGCACAGGTTGCCGGTGCGCGTCGTGTTGTAGATGACCGCGCCGTGCGGTCCGATCTCGGCGACGACGCCGGTGCCGGCGAGCGCCCAGATGCCGTGCGTCTGCGGCACGAACGCGCCGTCCTGCAACGCGGCGCGCAGCATCTCGGGCGGCGCCGGCGGCAGTCCGCCCGGCGCGACCGGTTCGTTGCCGTCGCCGCCGCAACCGGGCAACCAGCCGGAAATGCCGAGGCTCCAGATCAGGGTCGTGAAGAGGCGCATGGTCACGCTCCGGTGCCCGGGCAGCGGTAGACGCTGCCGGTCAGCGTGACGCCGGTCTGCCGCAGGTAGCCGCCGTCGTTGCCGTCGAAGCTGCCGCTTTGCGTGCCGCGCTGCGTCAGCAGCACCACGACGTTGCCGCCCAACGCGGCGGCGCGGTTCTTCAGGTCATTGCGCGCGCCGGTCTCGAGCGACGAATCCGGGATGAAGCCGCCGATCAGGAAGTTGCCCTGGCTGCCGGTCACGTCGCCGAGATGACGGCATGTGCCGCCGGGGTCGGTCATGACGACGCGCACGTCGCGGCCCGCGGAGGAAAGCGCGAGCGGCGCGCACGCCGCCAGCGCGACAGGAAGGAACAGCAACCAGGCAGGTCTCATGTTTGCGCCGTCTCGAATGCGCGTGATCGCGCGACAGCGCCACTTTAGGGACGGCGGCCACGCCGCACATCGGGCGAAGGTCGCGCGCGCGAGCCGGAAAGGATGCGACCAAAGTCGCAGGCGCGGCGCATCGTCCAGGTGGCCGGTGAGGAGTGGGGAACGTGCCGCACCGCCGGCGCGGCACGCAGCCGGCCGCGCGCCGCGCTCAGGATCTTGGCGCCATCAGTCCTTCCCGCCACGCCAGCGCGACGGCCTGCGTGCGGTCCGACAGGTGCAGTTTCGACATCACGTTGCCGAGATGCGTCTTGACGGTTTTTTCCGTGATCCCGAGTGTCGCCGCGATGCGCGCATTGCTGCCGCCTTCGGCCAGGCAACGCAGCACTTCCAGCTCGCGCGCGGTCAGCGCGGCGAACGGGCTGCGCGGCGGCTTGCGCAACGCCCCGATCATGCGCTGCGCGATGCCGGGATGCAGTGTCGGTTCGCCGTGGACAGCCGCATGGATCGCCTGCAGCAGGCGCTCGCCGCGCATCGATTTCAGCAGGAACGAATCGGCGCCGGCGTCGATCGCCGCGAGTGCGAGCGCATCGTCGTCGGACGACGTCAGCACCATGATGTGCGTGTCGCCGCTGGCCGCACGAATCGCGCGAATGACGGCCGGCACACCGGCGTGGCCCATGCCGGGCATCATCAGGTCGAGCAGCAGCACGTCGGGGCGATGCTCGCGCACCTTCTCGATCGTCGAGGCGCCGTCGTCGGTTTCCGCGACGATCGCGAATGACGCATCGAGCCGCAACAGGCCGCGGATGCCTTCGCGCACGACGGCGTGATCGTCGGCAATGAGGATCGTGGTCATGCCGTCTCCATCGGATTGAAATGGACGGTCACGCGCGTGCCGTCCGCGCCCGACACGATGTCGAGCTTGCCGCCGGGCAGCGCATCGGCGCGCCAGCGCAGGTTGCCGAGCCCCATGCCCACCGGCACGGCAGCCGGATCGAAGCCGTCGCCGTCATCGCGCACGATCCATTGCCAGCGCGATGACGCACCAGGCGACGCGCGTGCGGCGCCACCCGGTTCGCACGCGATGTCGATACGGCGGCAGCCGCTATGGCGCAACGCATTGGCCGTCGCCTCGTGCGTGATCATCAGCAGTTCGTGCGCGGCCGACGGCTGCGCATCGAGCGTGCGCGCGGCCGCATCCGGCAGATCGAGCGACCAGTCGATGCCCGAGCCGGCCAGCAGGTCGCGCACCGCCTGGGACACGGCCGCGCGCAGGCCGTCTTCGGCGATTGCGGGGAGGCTGAAGCCGGTCACCACGTTGTCGAGATCCTGCTGCAGATGATCGGCCAGGCGTCGCGCCGCGCCGACGGTCGGCAACAGGTCGGGATGGCGCTGCGCCTCGTATTCCAGCTCGGTCAGCTTGAGGCCGAGCACGAAGCTGCGCTGCTTTGCGGTGTCGTGCAGATCGCGTGCGATGCGCGTGCGCTCGACCGACACCGCGAGCGCCTTCTGCATGCCGAACGTGCGCGCGAGCGCATCGGCCATCCGGTTGAAATGCGCGGCCAGTTCGCCGAGTTCGTCGCGTGACGCATCGGCGATCCGGGCCGACAGGTCGCCGGCCGCCCAGCGGTCGGCCGCGGCCGTCATCCGCCGCACGCGCCGCACCAGCAACCAGACCAGCAGCCCCGCGAAGCTTGCACCCATCGCGCCGAGATACAGCACGGTGCGCATCAGGTCGTACGCCGATGCGTCGTCCGCGATCTCGTAATGGAGTTGCCAGCCCGGCCAGTAATGGACGCCCACCCGCGCCGTCGCGCCGCCGGCGAGCGCGATGCGCGTGACGATGGCCCAGTCGCCGTCACGATGCAGCATCGTCTCGGGCACGGCCGGATCGGCCGGCATGGCGGCGAACGTGTCGGACAGCAGCGGTGACGCCGCCGGCGCGGTCGCACATCCGACGCCATCCGGCCGCGTAATGCGCACCTGCAGCCGGCCGGCGCCGAAGAAGCCCATCATCGGCGCGAAGTCCATCACGTCGCGCGCGCCGTCCTGCGCGATCCGCCAGAACATCGCGTCGGCCGCGGCACGACAGGCGATCGGGTCGCGCAAGTCGACGGCGCCGGCTGCGGCGGCCAGGGCAGTGCGGTCGAGGTTGCCGAGAAAACGGCGGATATCGCTTTCGGCATGGGTGCGCCACAGCACGCTCGTCAGCACCGACGACAGCACCATCGCCACGAACCCCACCACGATGAACGTCGGCACGAGCTTGACGAACAAGCCACGCGGGCCGATCCGGAATTTGCGCAACGCGGGCTCCTTGTTCTTTTGTTCTTCACCGGCACGCCGGACGGACGCCGACGACGCGGCAAAGCGGGGCGGCCGGCTTTCAAGCGCTCAATGTTGAAGGTTTTTTGCGGCGGTTGCAGGGGCGTTTGTGTCGTACGGCGGGGTCACGGCGGGAGCGATGAAGTCCGACCAGCACTGCGATTTCGCGCACCGTGCCTCGATATTCGGCCATCTCGACATTATAGAAATAATGTCAAATCAAACGACATCGAAGATTGGATATTTAACGGTTTACGTTATATTATTTACGAAATTCTCGATCAAACCTGCCATGTCCGATCTCGCTGCCGACGAACCCCGCCTGACCGCCGAAATCGAGCGACTCAAGGC
The DNA here is from genome assembly GCF_001742165.1 of Burkholderia stabilis. Taxonomy (NCBI): domain Bacteria; kingdom Pseudomonadati; phylum Pseudomonadota; class Betaproteobacteria; order Burkholderiales; family Burkholderiaceae; genus Burkholderia; species Burkholderia stabilis. Next base: position 590,672 of record NZ_CP016443.1, read on the forward strand.
CGACTTCCCGAAAACCCGCGAGCTGTACCGCGAAGCCTGCGCGCTGCTGTTCTTCCGTTTCGGGATCACGCCCACCGCGAACCGCCTGTACCAGCTCGTTCGCAAGGGCAGCATGAGCACGCCGACGGCCGTCCTTGGCGAGTTCTGGGCCGAACTGCGGGAGAAGAGCCGCGTCCGCATCGAGCATCCCGATTTACCGGCCGATTTGCAGGCGGTGGCCGGCGAGCTGGTCGCGGCGTTGTGGAATCGTTCGAGCACCGATGCGGCTGCCGCGCTCGACGCACTGCGCGCGGAAGTCGAAGCCGAACGGGCCGCAGCGAAAGCGGAAGTCGCGACGCTGCAGGCCGAACTCGCGCGCACCGAAACCGCGCTGGAGCAACGCACGGCCGCGCTGCTGGCCGCGCAGGTCCGCATTCAGGAACTGGAGCAGGCGAGGGCGGCCGACGACGCCTCGCGGCGTGCACTCCAGTCGGATATCGATCGACTGAAGGCCGACAACGCGGAAGGCGACCGCGCACTCGCCCAGGCGCGCGCGGATTTCACGACGCAGCTCGACCGGTTGCGCGACGACGCGAGCCGAGCCGAGGAGCGCTTGCGCGCATCGGAGAAGCGGGCGCTGCAGGAGATCGATCGCGAGCGGCTCGCGGCCGCGCGACTGCAAAAAGAACTCGACACCACGGCCTCGCGCGCCGAGCAGCGCGATGCTCAGCAGCGCAAGGACGTGGCCGCGCTGCAGGCGCAACTCGGCGACGCGCTGCATCGGTGCGGGGTACTTCAGGGGCAGCTCGACGGCGCCCAGGCGACCGATGCGGCGCGCGGCAAGGAGCTCGATGCGCTGAGGCGCGAGATAACCGTACTCGCGCGCCGGGCGCCGGTACGCGGCGTCAAGGTGGCGCCGGCCGCGGAACGGAGCGAGCGAAGGGCGCGCACCAGGAAACGCGCCGACGACATGCCGCGCTGACTGCAAAAATCAGGGCGTGCGCCAGCCGATGGCGACGCACGCCCGACGCCGCCGAACGGACGAAATGCCGCTCGCCCGAACGCCGGCCCGCTCATCCTCTCGCTCAGCTCAGCACATACCGTGACGGCAGCGGCGGCGCATCCGCTGGAATCGTGACGAGCGACGTATTCAGCCAGCTCTGCGGCGTGCCGTTCGACTGCGCATAGGCGCCGACGTAGGGCATCATCCGCGTCGTCTGATAGACCTGCGGCGTCCAGCCCGCCGGCGCGAGGAAGATCGACGTCGCGCGCTTCTCGCTGTACGCGGATGCCCCGTACGTCGAGATGTTCCAAAGCGTCTGCTGATAGGTCGCGTAGTCGGCGTTGTGGCGCGACCCGCCGGCCTGCCAGCCCTCGAGCTGGATGAACGTGTTGTACGTGCCGGCGCCCGCGAGCAGGTTGTTCACCGTGCGCCCATACAGGAACGACAGGATCAGGCCGCAGTTCGCCGGCGCGAAATCGCTGCCGACGCTCAGGTAATAGCGCCCCGTCGTGTTCACGACCGACGCGTAGTGCGAGTTGCCGATGTCCGTCGATGTCGTCAGCCCGCTCGCACCCATGAAGCTGTCGAACGCCTGCATCGTGACGCCCGGCGGCAAGTCGCTCGTCGCGCTGATCGCGACGATGTGCGAACCGGCTGCCAGCAGCGTCAGGAATGCAGAAAGCGTCGCGGCGATCCAGTTGCCTTGCGCATCGACGAACGGAAACGCGCGATAGCCGGTCAGCGCGAACACGGCCGGATCGGAGCCGGCCTGCCACGCGATCTGCGGCACCCACATCGTCAGCGGGCCGGCGCTCGACGCGGTGGACACGTACTGCTTCAGCGCATCGACGAGTTGCGCGTCGGCGCCGGGTAGCACGGTGTACGACGCGCCGCTCTGCCAGCGCCGCACCCATTGCGCGACGAAGCCCGCGAGCTGGCCGCCGGTGAAGTCGGCGGGCGGTACATAACCGAGCGGACCGGTACTTTGGTAAGCGGACTGGATCGCGGCGGCCGTGCGCACGTTGCTGCCGAACATGCTGTTCGCGAAATCCTGGCAGTTGTTGGCCGGCGGCGTCGCGAGTTGCGCGAGCGGCACGACCCATGCGCCATTCGCGGTCGCGACGCCGCGATACAGGTTGAGATTGGCAACCGAGTCGTGACCGGGGAACGTGGCGGCGTCGGCGCCTGCCACATAGCCGGCCGACGGCGTGACGCTGACGGTCGTCGGCTGCGAACCGAACGGATGCGTATACGCGATTGCAAACGACGCGTCGCCGCCGGCGAGGCTGAATGATCCCGTGCAGTCGCCCCAGCTGTTCGATGCGCTGACGGCAGTTGCTTGCCCGGTCGCGACCTGCGTCTGCGACGCCTGCGGCAACGAGCCGCTCTGGCTCGCCGCGCTGCCGAACGAGAGTGTCGTCGACGGGATCGTATTGACGACGTTGATCGTGATCGAGCGGTCGGCGATCCCGTAGCTGCGCGTGGACGTATCAGCGGCGCCGGCTGCGGCGAACGACGACGCGGATGTCGGATTGCCGTCACCGCCGCAGGCGGCCAACGTGCCGACGAGCGGCGACAGGGTCAGCGCGGCGCCGCGCTGGATGAAGCGCCGGCGGTTCGGCGCGGGCGGACGGGCGGGTTTCGAAGCGGTCATGGGCGTTCCTGGTCGCGGGTTCGGGAAACGGCAACGTCGGTTCGGCGCATTGCACACGTGTGCAATGCCGGCCGCATTTTTACGATTGCCGGCACATGCGCCGCGCGTATTTATGCGGGAGATCGATGAAACGCTTGCGACGAAACCGAGTCGCTCGTGTGACGCCGCGCACCGGATGAAGCGGGGGCGGGCGCGGCGGAATACCCGCTGCGCGCTGGCCGGGCATTGGGCGCCCGGCGGGGATCGGGTAAAGTGCCGCTCAACATACCGGCTCGACGTCACTAGACGACCGGTCTAATCGTTGCTACCATACGCCATCATGAATGCATCTTCGGGCGCGGAAGTTCGCCAGCACATCCTGAATATCGCGAAGCCGATCATGCTCCACAAGGGGTTTTCGGCGGTCGGTCTGAACGAGATTCTCGCCGCTGCGGGCATCCCGAAGGGCTCGTTTTACCATTACTTCGGCTCGAAAGAGGCATTCGGCGAAGCGCTGCTCGAATCGTATTTCGAAGGTTATCTCGCACATCTCGACAACCTGCTCAAGCATCAGGCGGGCACGGGCGCCGAGCGCCTGATGACGTACTGGGGCAACTGGCTGCGCACGCAGTGCGCGGACGATCCGGAAGGCAAGTGTCTCGCAGTGAAACTCGGCGCGGAAGTGTCCGACCTGTCGGAAGCGATGCGTACGGTACTTCGGCGCGGCACGAGCCAGATCATCGAGCGGCTCGCGGGCGGCATTGACGCAGCACTCGCCGACGGCTCGCTGAGCGCGGTCGACGATCCTCAGCACACGGCGGCGATCCTGTACGAGCTGTGGCTGGGCGCAACGCTGCTGGAAAAGATTCACCGCAACCGCAAACCGCTCGAAAGGGCGATGGTCGAAACGCGGCGTATGCTGAACCTGCCGCCGGCCGCGCATGACGGAGCGCAGTCGTAACCCGGGCGCGCATAGGCGCGCCTTGTTTTTGTCTTGATTATAGACGACTGGTCTACTTATTCGCTCATGACGAATGTCTTGCCACGCGTTACGCTGTCCCGATTGTTCCATCTGCACGCCTGCGACCACGACGGCCTGAACGCCGACGCTGCCGCAGGCGCGCAACCTCTGCTGGTCCATCCCTGATCCGGCCGTGCCCACGACGCACGTCCATCCTTGTCGACGGAGACTCACATGCCGCAAAGCAAGACTGCAAACCGCCAGATCATCCTGAACTCGCGCCCGGTCGGCGCGCCGACGCCGAACGATTTCCGCACCGAATCCGGCAACGTGCCGGCGCCCGGCGCCGGCCAGGTGCTGCTGCGCACCGTCTGGCTGTCGCTCGACCCGTACATGCGCGGCCGGATGAGCGATGCGCCGTCCTACGCCGCGCCGGTCGAACTCGGCGACGTGATGGTCGGCGGCACGGTCAGCCGCGTCGTGTCGTCGAACCTGCCTGCATTCCGCGAGGGCGACCTCGTCGTCGCGGGCGCCGGCTGGCAGGACTATGCGCTGTCCGACGGACGTGACCTGATTCCGCTCGGACGCGACTTCGCCCATCCGTCGTACGCGCTCGGCGTGCTCGGCATGCCGGGCTTCACCGCCTATACCGGGCTGCTGACGATCGGCGAGCCGAAGGCCGGCGAAACCGTGGTCGTGGCAGCCGCGAGCGGGGCGGTCGGTGCGGTCGTCGGCCAGATCGCGAAGCTGAAGGGCTGCCGCGTGATCGGCATCGCGGGCGGCGCCGACAAATGCGCGTACGTCACCGACACGCTCGGCTTCGACGCGTGCATCGACCACCGCGACCCCGCGTTTGCCGCGCAACTGAAGGACGCGTGCCCGAACGGCATCGACGTCTATTTCGAGAACGTCGGCGGCGCCGTGTTCGACGCGGTCTGGCCGCTGCTCAACGATCACGCGCGCGTGCCCGTGTGCGGGCTGATCGCGCATTACAACGACACCGCGCTGCCGGCCGGCCCCGACCGCCTGCCGCTGTTGATGTCGACGATCCTGCGCAAGCGCATCCGCGTACAGGGTTTCATCATCCTCGATCACTATGCGACCGGCTATGCGCCGTTCCTGAAGGAAATGAGCGAGTGGGTCGCGCAGGGCAAGGTGAAGGCGCTGGAAGATGTCGTGCCCGACCTGGCCGACGCGCCGGAAGCGCTGATCGGCTTGCTCGCCGGCAAGAACTTCGGCAAGGTCGTCGTGCGCGTGGGCCCCGACGAACTGGCCTGATGCCGCCGCACGGCGACACACGAAAACAACGATTGCACGCCGGCGCCGCCCGACGCCGGCTTGTGGCATGCTCGATTCCGTTTCGAAAGGAGTAAAAACATGGCGCTTTACGTGATTGCCTCGATATTCCCGAAACCCGAACACGTACAGGACGTCGAGGCCGAACTGCGCAGCATGGTCGCGGCGACCCGCACCGAACCCGGCAACCGCCGCTACGACCTGTTTCGCGAACAGGACGGCTCGCCCGGCCTGCACCTGTTCGAGATCTACGACGACCAGGCCGCGTTCGACGCGCATCTCGCGAGCCCGTACTTCACCGCGTTTCGCATCAAGTCCGCCGACTGGTTCTCGGCGCCGCCCGTCCTCAAGGTGCTGTCGGGCATCGACGTGGCCGAATAACACCTGACGCTTTACCGTAGCGGTTCGCCCCCACCCGGGCCGCGCGGCACCCGTTGCGCACCGCGCGACGGCCATGACGACACGGCGCGCCGTTCGCGCCGCTTCCCCAATACACCGGCCCCCGGAGGCTGTATGGTCACCCTCAACATCAACGGCGAAGCCCGCACGGTCGACGCCCCGACGACATGCCCTTGCTCTGGGTGCTGCGCGACCTCGTCGGCCTCACCGGCACGAAATTCGGCTGCGGCATCGCGCAATGCGGCGCGTGCACCGTGCATCTCGACGGCGTCGCCGCGCGCTCGTGCGTGCTGCCGGTCGCGGCCGTCGCGGGCCGCAAGATCACGACGATCGAGGCCGTCGGCGCGACGCCGGCCGGCCACAAGGTTCAACAGGCCTGGCGCGAGCTCGATGTCGTGCAGTGCGGCTACTGCCAGTCGGGGCAGGTGATGGCCGCCACCGCGCTGATCGCGTCGAACCCGAACCCGAGCGACGCCGACATCGATGCGGCGATGGCCGGCAACATCTGCCGCTGCGGCACGTACAACCGGATTCGCGCGGCGGTCAAGCAAGCCGCGAAGGGAGCCTGAGATGAAACAACCCCCACGCTCACTTTGTTCGCTGCCGCCCGAGGGGGCGGTCAGCATCCTTGAGACTGCTCTGCGGAGGCTGACATGTCACGCGGACTGATCGAAGCAGGTCGGGCCGGCGCGGGCGTGTCGCGCCGTTCGTTCATCAAGTTCGGCATGTCGCTCGGCGCGGCGGCCGGCGGTGGTTTGCTGCTTGGTTTCAGCCTGCCGGCGGCGGGCGACGATGCACGCCGTTCGGTGATCGGCGGCGATGGCGATGAAACCGCGCACGCGGGCGTGTTCGCGCCGAACGCGTTCGTGCAGATCGACCGCGCCGGCAAGGTCACGCTGGTGATGCCGAAGGTCGAAATGGGGCAGGGCGTTTATACCGCATTGCCGATGCTGATCGCAGAGGAACTCGAAGTGCCGCTGTCGAGCGTAACGCTCGACCATGCGCCGCCGAACGAGAAACTGTTCCTCGATCCGCTGCTCGGCGGCCAGCTCACGGGTGGTTCGACGTCGGTGCGCTACGCGTGGGAGCCGCTGCGTCGCGCGGGCGCCACGGCGCGCACGCTGCTGGTGGCGGCGGCCGCGAAGCAGTGGAATGTCGATCCGGCCACCTGCCGCGCCGCGAACGGCGAAGTGCAGCATCCGCCGAGCAACCGGCGCGCATCGTACGGCCAGCTCGCCGATGCCGCTGCGAAGCTGCCGGTGCCGAAGGACGTCGCGCTGAAAAAGCCTGAAGATTTCAAGCTGATCGGCACGCCCGCGAAGCGGCTCGATTCACCGGAGAAAGTCGATGGAACCGCGCAGTTCGGGCTCGACGTGCGCCTGCCCGGCATGTTGTACGCGGTGATCGTAAACAGCCCGGTGTTCGGCGGCACGGTCGCGAGCGTCGACGACACGGCCGCGCGGAAGATCCCCGGCGTGCGCCAGGTCGTGCGTGTCGACAACGCGGTTGCGGTGGTCGGCGATCACACGTGGGCCGCGAAGCGCGGCGCGTCGGCGCTCGTCGTGAAGTGGAACGAAGGCGCTGGAGCCAAGGTATCGACGAAGGACATCGTCGCCGATCTCGCGCAGGCCGCGGCGAACGGCAAGGGGGCGGTCGCGCGCAAGGAGGGCGATGTCGGCAAGGCGTTCGCGAATGCGAAGACGCGCATCGACGCCGTCTACGAGCAACCGCTCCTCGCGCACGCGACGATGGAGCCCGTGAACTGCACGGTACACGTGCGCAGTGACGGCTGCGAGATCTGGGTCGGCACGCAGGTGCCGACGCGCGCGGTCGACACCGTGCAACGGCTCACGAGCTTTCCGCCGGACAAGATTGTCGTGCACAACCACCTGCTCGGCGGCGGCTTCGGCCGGCGGCTCGAAACCGACATGATCGGCCAGGCCGTGAAGGTCGGCAAACAGGTCAATGCGCCCGTGAAGGTCGTCTGGACGCGCGAGGAAGACATCCAGCACGACATGTACCGGCCGTACTACTACGACCGGATCTCGGCCGGCCTCGATGCGAACGGCAAGCCGGTCGCGTGGCAGCACCGGATCGTCGGCTCGTCGATCATGGCGCGCTTCGCGCCGCCCGCGTTCCAGAACGGCGTCGATCCGGATGCGGTCGAGGTCGCGGCCGAGTTGCCGTACGACCTGCCGAACCAGCTCGTCGACTACGTGCGCCAGGAACCGCGCCACGTGCCGACCGCGTTCTGGCGCGGCGTCGGGCCGACGCGCGGCACCTTCGTCGTCGAGAGCTTCATCGACGAACTGGCCGCGCAGACCAAGACCGACCCGGTGCAATACCGCCGCGCGCTGCTCGGCAAGACGCCGCGCGCGCTCAACGTGCTCGACGTCGCGACGAAAGCGGCCGGCTGGGGCGCGTCGTTGCCGAAGGGGCAAGGGCGCGGCGTATCGGTGATGCATGCGTTCGGCAGCTTCTTCTCGATCGTCGTCGACGTCGCGGTGGATGGCGGCGAGGTGCAGGTCAAGCGTGTCGTGTGCGCGGTCGACTGCGGGCAGTATGTGAACCCGAACACGATCGAGGCGCAAGTGCAGGGCGGCATCATCTTCGGGATCACGGGCGCGCTGTACGGCGAGATCACGATCGAGGACGGCCGCGTCGTGCAGAGCAACTTCACCGACTACCGGATGCTGCGGATCAACGAGACGCCGCCGATCGAGGTCCATCTCGTGAAGAGCGGTGAAGCGCCCGGCGGGATCGGCGAACCGGGCACGGCCGCGACCGCGGCGGCGCTGTCGAACGCGATTTTCGCGGCAACCGGCACGCGGCTGCGCAAGCTGCCGGTCGGCAACCAGCTGAAGACGGCCTGAGGGGAGGCATGACCATGAAAAACCTCACCCTGAATCGCGCCGCGAACGTGTTCGGCGCTTCGCTGCTCGCACTGTCCGCACTGCTGGCCGGCACGGCTGCTCGGGCGGCCACGGCCGACGACGCGCTCGTCGCACGCGGCGCGTATCTCGCAAAAGCCGGCGACTGCGTCGCGTGCCACACCGCCCCGCGCGGCACGCCGTTCGCGGGCGGCCTGAAGATGGTCACGCCGATGGGCGCGATCTACACGACCAACATCACGCCCGATCCGGAAACCGGCATCGGCGGCTACACGGAAGCCGATTTCGCCAGCGCGCTGCGCCGGGGCGTCGCGAAGGACGGCCATCACCTGTATCCGGCCATGCCGTATCCGTCGTACGCGAAGCTGAAGGACGACGACGTGAAGGCGCTGTACGCGTACTTCATGCACGGCGTCGAACCGGTGAAGCAGGCGAACCGTCCGTCCGACATCCCGTGGCCGCTCAACATGCGCTGGCCGCTCGCGCTGTGGAACGCGGTGTTCCTCGACACGACGCCGTACGCGGACAAATCGGCCAAGGACGCGATGTGGAACCGCGGCGCGTACCTCGTGCAGGGGCTCGGGCACTGCGGGTCGTGCCACACGCCGCGCGGCGTCGGCTTCCAGGAGAAAGCGCTCGACGAAGGCGGCACGGCGTTCCTGTCGGGTGCGCCGATCGACAACTGGTTCGCGTCGAACCTGACGGCCGAGCACAACACCGGGCTCGGCCGCTGGAGCGAGGCCGATGTCGCGCAGTTCCTGAAGACCGGCGCGAACCGGCACGCCACGGCATTCGGCTCGATGGTGAGCGTGATCAACCACAGCACGCAGGCGCTGAACGACGACGACCTGACCGCGATTTCCCGTTACCTGAAATCGCTGCCGGCCGCGGGCGGCACGGGCGCGCCGCCATACAGCTATGATCCGAAGGCGACGCAGGTGGTACTGGGCCGGCCTGCGGCCGATCCGGGCGCGAAGGTGTATAACGCTTACTGCCTGCATTGCCACGGCGCGGACGGGCGCGGTTATGCGCCGCTGCTCGCGCCGCTCGCCGGCAATCCGAACGTGCTCGAGACCGACGCATCGTCGCTGATCAACGTGACGCTGAACGGCAGCGAGACGCTCGTGATCGGCGGCGTGCCGTCCGCGTATCCGATGCCGGCGTTCTCGAACCAGCTGAACGACCGGCAGATCGCCGACGTGCTGACTTTCATGCGCGCGGGCTGGAACAACGGCGCGCCGGCCGTGCAGGCGGCGGACGTCGCGAAACTCCGCAAGGCGACGGCGGCCGCGCACTGAGCGTGGCCCCATGCGGAACGACGGCGGGCCTTCGCGCCCGTCGTTGCGCCGCCGGGCGCTGAGGCCCCGGCGGCTTTGCTCTTTCTGTCAACCGGCGCGCGGCCGTGACCGGCAGCGCGCGTTTTATCGACGCAATGTAGGGGTGTCTGGATGGCTAACGTGACTTATACGGATACGCAACTGCTGATCGACGGCGAGTGGGTCGACGCCGCGAGCGGCAAGACGATCGACGTCGTGAACCCGGCGACCGGCAAGCCGATCGGCAAGGTGGCCCACGCGGGCATCGCCGATCTCGACCGCGCGCTCGCCGCCGCGCAGCGCGGCTTCGAAGCGTGGCGCAAGGTGCCGGCGCACGAACGCGCGGCGACGATGCGCAAGGCAGCCGCGCTGGTGCGCGAGCGCGCCGACGCGATCGCGCAGCTGATGACGCAGGAGCAGGGCAAGCCGCTCACCGAAGCACGCGTCGAAGTGCTGTCGGCGGCCGACATCATCGAATGGTTCGCGGACGAAGGCCGCCGCGTGTACGGCCGGATCGTGCCGCCGCGCAACCTCGCCGCGCAGCAGACGGTTGTGAAGGAGCCGGTCGGCCCGGTCGCGGCGTTCACGCCGTGGAACTTCCCGGTCAACCAGGTCGTGCGCAAGCTGAGCGCCGCGCTCGCGACCGGGTGCTCGTTCCTCGTGAAGGCGCCGGAGGAAACCCCCGCATCGCCGGCCGCGCTGCTGCGCGCGTTCGTCGATGCAGGCGTGCCGGCCGGCGTGATCGGCCTCGTGTACGGCGATCCGGCTGAAATCTCGTCGTACCTGATCCCGCACCCGGTGATCCGCAAGGTCACGTTTACGGGCTCGACGCCGGTCGGCAAGCAGCTCGCCGCGATGGCGGGCCTGCACATGAAGCGCGCAACGATGGAGCTGGGCGGTCATGCACCGGTGATCGTCGCCGAGGACGCCGACGTCGCGCTCGCGGTGAAGGCGGCCGGCGGTGCGAAGTTCCGCAATGCCGGGCAGGTGTGCATTTCGCCGACGCGCTTCCTCGTGCACAACAGCATCCGCGACGAATTCACGCGCGCGCTGGTCAAGCACGCCGAAGGGCTGAAGGTCGGCAACGGCCTCGAGGAAGGCACGACGCTCGGCGCACTCGCGAACCCGCGCCGGCTGACCGCGATGGCGTCGGTCGTCGACAACGCGCGCAAGGTCGGCGCGAGCATCGAGACGGGCGGCGAGCGGATCGGCTCGGAAGGCAACTTCTTCGCACCGACCGTGATCGCGAACGTGCCGCTCGAAGCGGACGTGTTCAACAACGAGCCGTTCGGCCCGGTCGCGGCGATCCGTGGCTTCGACAAGCTCGAGGATGCGATCGCGGAAGCGAACCGTCTGCCGTTCGGGCTGGCCGGCTACGCGTTCACGCGTTCGTTCGCGAACGTGCACCTGCTCACGCAGCGCCTCGAAGTCGGGATGCTGTGGATCAACCAGCCGGCGACGCCGTGGCCGGAAATGCCGTTCGGCGGCGTGAAGGATTCGGGTTACGGATCGGAAGGCGGGCCGGAAGCGCTGGAGCCGTACCTCGTCACGAAGTCGGTGACGGTGATGGCCGTCTGACGGCCGATCGACCGCGTGCGCGCAGCCGTTGACACGGCGCGTGCGTTGTTTCGGGCCGGGCGTTCTGCCCGGCCTTTTTCATTCGTCGCTTTTCACGCAGCGATACCGATTCGATTCACGGCGTCGATGCTTTTGGCGATCCCGCATTCAGTCCGTCATCGCGACCAGCGCGGCGGTCTGGCTCAGCCAGTCGGCCGGATCGCCGCGATGGTAGACCTGCTCCGACGGCTCGATATTGTCGATGAATCGCTGGTAGATCACCGCCCGTCTGGCTGTGGCGATCGGGGCGAGGAGGGTAGCGGCGCGCACCGGGTCGCAGCCGGGCACCTTCGCCAGCCATTCCCGTTTCCAGTGATCCTTGATCGTCGGCGCATATTCGCGCGGAACGGCGTCGAGAAACGCGGACTGGTCGAGCAACGGATGGCCGATTCCGCTGTCCCCCCAATCGAGCAGCGTGAGATCCGACTGCGTACCGCGAAAATTGCCGGGATGGCAGTCGCCGTGGACCAGCGTATTCGGCAATCCGCACGCATCGACCTCGGCAAACCGCGCCGCGAGACCGTTCACGAAATGCCGCAGCGAAACACGTTCGTCACGAGACAATGCGTCGCCGGTTCGCTCGACGACGGCAGCGATGTCGGCGGCCAAACCCGCGCCGCTCCAGTCGGGCAATTGCATCGTGCGCAATTCGTCGATGCGGTCGATCCACGACGCCTGCATGTCGACCAGCAGCGTCACCATGGCGAGCAGTTGTGGCAGCGCCGCGTCGAACTGGTCGTCGCCGGGGATCTCCGCGAGCAGAATGCGCCCGCATTCGTCATGACCCAGCAGGGTCGGCGCACGCCGGCCGGCCAGCGCCGTGATAACGCGGCCCTCGTGACCCAGGAACGGCGGCACGACTTTCAGCCAGGCCGATTGACCGCCGATCGGAATGCGCCAGACGCTCGAGAGATTCCAGGTTCGAACCTGGACGGGTTTGGCGCTGGCCGACAAGCCGCGCTGGGCAAGTACGCGTGCCGCCCAGCCGAGATCCGCCGCGGGGCCGCCCGGTCGCGCGTAGTTCTGGCGCAGTGAATGGGGCTCGATGCGCCCGGTCCAGCATTCGGCCGGAACGGGTTCCGCGATCTCGGCCAGATAGGTGACTTCACCGCCGGGCGCCCGGTCGCGAACGGTTTCCAGCAGGCGCAGGATCGTTACGTCGAGGCCATGGCGTTCGCGCGCGGCGCGTACGACCGATTCGACTTCCTGCCACCACGGGATCGCGACCGGAATAGGCGGCAAGCAACCGACCATCGCGCCATCAGGCGTGACCAGCACCAGCCGCGCGATGCGTGGCGGCGGCGCCGCTGGATCGAAGGTCCCCGTGATCGTGCTCATTTCGCTCCTGACCGGCGTCGATTGCCAGCGTTGCCTGTGCAGGACGAGCGTATCTCAATTCTCAAATATCCGGCTGGGCGGTTTGCCGGCAAGCATCGTTTGCCGGTGAGGCCAGCGGTGCTCATGATGGTGAGTTATTAGATTTTACATAACGTGAATTATCGAGAAATTGAGTTGTAGTGGCTAGATTGAAATGTCCGCTTTTGGCTGCATAGAAATGTCGCGTTTGGACCTCGGTAAGCTTGCCGGCTCCCCGTCAGATCATGGAGCCGGCGATGCACCGAACAGCTCTGGTGACATTGAACATGCGAGAACTCGACCGATTCAAGGTCATACAGGACGTGGCGGACGACAGATTGAACGGCTGGTCGCCCGGTATCGTGCTGCTGGCCCGGGCCAGGCTGGTTTCACAGCGCCGTGACCAGCCGATCAATCGACAGTTCAAACGCTGGTAAGCATCGCATCTCGGTCGAATGCTCGAATCTCGGCGAGGCGATTCTCCCGAACCTTGCTCGGCCAATCCGGATCTGCCAGCAGCGGCCGACCGAGCGCGACGAGGTCGACCTCTTCCCGGCGCAATTGATTCTCGACCGGATCGAGATCGGCCAGCTCCGCGCGCGGATCCTCGGCGCCGCGGAGTTGCGCGATCGCATAGGCCTTGTTCAATGCGACGCTGCCGACGCAGACGACCGGCTTGCCACTCAGGCGCCGCGTCCACACGGCCAGGCTGTCGGGTGAGCCGGGAAAGGCCGGATCGAGATATCGGCGCGTACTGACATGAAAGATATCGACGCCAGCCTCGACGAGCGGCAGAAGAATCTGTTCGAGATCCGCAGGCGAATGCGCGATTCTCGCGTCATAGTCCCTGATCTTCCATTGCGAGAAACGGAACATCACGGGAAAGTCGATGCTCGTCGCGCGCTTGACGGCACGCACGATCTCGCTGGCGAGACGGGTGCGATTGGCGATATTGCCGCCGTATGCATCGGTTCGCCGGTTGGTCGTGTCCCACAGGAACTGGTCGATGAGGTATTCGTGCGCGCCGTGAATCTCGACGCCGTCGAAGCCGATACGCCGTGCATCGGCGGCGGCTCGGGCGTAGGAAGCCACGATTTCGGCGATTTCCGCGTCATCGAGCGCCTCGACCACGGTCACGCCGTTGTCGACCACGGTCATCGGCCCTACCCCCGGCACGGATCGATCAGGCTCCGCACCCGGCCGACGAATGGCGCCAACGTGCCAGAGTTGCGGCACGATGCACGCGCCGGCGTCGTGCACCGCCTCGACCACCCGTGCCCACCCCGCAAGCGCGGCCTCACCAAAAAAGGCCGGAACATTCGCATAGCCATTGGCCGCCGGATGGTCGATGTAGGTGCCTTCGGTCACGATGAGCCCGACCCCACCTTGCGCGCGGCGGCGGTAATAATCGGCAACATCCTGCCCGGGAATGCCGCCTGGCGAGCGGTTCCGCGTCATGGGCGCCATGACGATGCGGTTGCGCAATGTCGTGCGGCCGAACGGGAACGAGCGAAAAAAAGGAGCGTGCGGTGAAGCCGATTGTTCTGTCATGGAGTCCTCGGATCGATAGTCGGACGTCGGGTATGCGCGATCGATGCATGGCATCGGTTCCCGCGGTGAAACCGGCGGCGACACGTCGGTAATCGAACGATCGTCGTCGGGTCGTTCAATGCACGCCGGAATGGCGCCACGTGTTTCCTTCGAGCCCTGGTCATCCATCGAGGCCCGACTTCGACGCCCGCATCGACAACTCGACGGGCGCCGGCCTGCGCAGCGTCAGCCAGAGAACCCATGCCGAGATGAGCGCCAGGATCGCGATAGCCGACAGCACCGTCTTCAGCGCTGCCGCATAGGCATTGACGGACGCGGTAACCCATACTTCGCGGACGACCGGAGACAGGCCGCGTAATGGCTCGCCCATGTTTCCCGAGGTGATCGAATTGGTCAGAGCGGCAGCGGATTCGGTGCCGATGGCGGGCACGCTCGCGAGCGATGCATGCGTCAGGCCGATCAATGCCGCGCCGATGACGGCGATCGCGATGGCCTCGCCGGTGACGCGCATGGTGGAGAAAATTCCGGCCGCCATCCCCGCCCGCTCCTTCGGTATTGCGTTCATCGCCAGGCTGTCCATCAGCCCCCAGGGCACGCCATTGCCGATCCCGATCACGAGCATCGGCAACGCGACGTCGACGAAAGCACTGCCCGGCGTCAATCTCGACAATCCGAATACCCCGACGGCGGCCAAAGCCAGGCCTGCGCTGCACAGGCTCGCCGGGGAGAAATGTTTCGACAGGACGCCGGACAGGAACGGCACGACGAGCATGGGTGCGGTCAATGGCAGGATGGCGAGCCCCGCATGGAATGCGTCGTAGCCCTTGATGCCGATGAACCAGATCGGCAAATAGACGAGCAGCGCGATGAAACTGAAGCCCGTGACGACCGGCAGCAGCAACACCCCGAGAAAGCGGGCATGCCGGAACAGCGACAAATCGAGCATCGGGGCCCGGATACGCAATTCGACGGCGACGAATAGCAGCAGCAGCAGGCACCCGACACCCAACAATCCGACCGTGATGCCGCTGCCCCAGCCGAAATGCGGACCCTGGACAATACTGAAGATGATCACCGCCAGCGCAGCCGTGAAGGTGATCGTCCCGGCCAGATCGACGCCACGGGCGTCGGGATTGCGCGATTCCTCGAGGTTGTTGAACACGACAACGAGAATCAACAAGGACGCAATGGCAATTGCCAGAAACAGTGCCCGCCATCCCCAGGTGCTGACGATGATGCCGGTTGTCAGCGGGCCGAACGCGAGGCCGATCCCGAAGGACGTGCCGAGCAAGCTGAACGCGCGGGTACGCGCGTGGCCTTCGAATGCCTGCGTGATGAGAGACGCGCCGGCGGTCAACGTCAGCGCCCCGCCGATTCCCTCGATGGCGCGGAGTGCAATCAGGATTGTCAGACTCGGCGTGAACACGATCAACAGGGACGTCAGCAAGAACAGCACCAACCCGAAGAGAAAGCATCGCTTGCGGCCGACCTGGTCGGCCAGCGCTCCGCCCGCCATCACGAGGCTGCCGAATGCGACGTTGTATGCGTTGACGATCCAGCTCAACGTGAAGACATCTCCGGGAAGATGACGTGCGATATCAGGTAGCGCGATCGCAGGCCCGGAGAAAACGATCGGAATCAGAATGCCCGATGCGCAGATGCTCGCCAGCACAATATGGCGATGCGCATCGGCGTCCGGTCGACCTGAACTGGCGTACTTCATCGGAAACGAATCCTTGCTGAATAGATGAACCACCACCGAGGTCGGCCATCATCGGATACACGCGCTTATATTCAGGAGACCATATCGATATCGTCGGTCGAGTAAAGCGGGCGTTTTCCGGAAAATCGTCAACCTGGTGGCAGTCGCGTCATGCGACCGCTTCGGCGCGCGTGTCGTCAGGCAGATCGTGTCGGGCCGACAGCTTTTCGGAAACCAGGAATGCCAATTCCAGCGCCTGGGATCCATTCAGCCGCGGATCGCAATGCGTGTGGTAGCGCTCGCAAAGCTGATCGTCGTTGATACGCTGGCCGCCTCCGGTACATTCGGTCACGTCGGTCCCGGTCATTTCCAGATGCAAGCCGCCCGCGTGCGTGCCTTCTGCACGATGCACATCGAAAAACTGCTCAACCTCACGCAGAATGTTCTCGAATCGTCGCGTCTTGTATCCCGATGCCGACTTGATCGTATTGCCATGCATCGGATCGATCGACCATATGACTTCGCGGCCCTCTTTCCGCGTCAGTCGCAACAGGCGTGGCAGCCGCTCCGCCAGCGTGTCCGCCCCCATCCGGGCAATCAGCGTGAGCCGGCCCGGCTCGTTGTCGGGATTGAGCACGTCAATGAGTTTCAGCAGATCGTCCGGCTCGATCGTCGGCCCGCATTTCAGTCCGATCGGATTCGCCACGCCCTTGAGAAACTCGACGTGCGCGTCGTCGGCGCCGCGGGTTCGTTCACCGATCCACAGCATATGCGCGGAGCAGTCGTACCAGTCGCGTGTCAGCGCATCCTGCCGCGTCAACGCTTCCTCGTAATGCAGCAGCAACGCATCGTGGCTCGTGTAGAGATCGGTCTCGCGAAGCGATTGCACGTCATCCGGCGACACGCCGCAAGCGTTCATGAAACGGAGCGCCTGCACGATCCGGCACGCGATCTGCCGATAGCGCGCCCCCTGGGGGGCCGTGGCCACGAAACCCTCGTTCCATTTCTGGACATGGCGCAGATCGGCGAACCCGCCGTGGCTCAGCGCACGCAGCAGATTGAGGGTTGCCGCTGCCTGGTTGTACGCCTTCAGCACGCGTTCCGGATCCGGGCGCCGTGCCGCCTCGCTGAACTCGATGCCGTTGATGATATCGCCGCGATAACTCGGCAACGTGACGCCATCGATCGTTTCGTCGGGCTCGCTGCGCGGCTTCGCGAACTGCCCCGCGATCCGCCCTATCTTGACGATCGGTACGCCGGTGCTGAACGCGAGCACGGTCGACATCTGCAGAAACACCCGGAGCAGATCGCGCACCGCATTCGGATGAAACTCGGCAAAGGATTCCGCGCAATCGCCGCCCTGAAGCAGAAATGCCTTTCCGTGCGCGACGTCAGCGAGTTGTATCTTGAGACGGCGAATCTCCGACGCAAGCACGAGCGGCGGTAATTGCCGCAGCCGGTCTTCCGAATCCTTCAGCTTGACGGTGTCGGGATAGTCCGGCACCTGACGAATCGTTCGCGCTCGCCAGGACGACGGAGACCATTCACACGTCATGACGATCCCCGTCAACTCGCCCAAATCCGCGCGCTGCGGAATGCCCGCACCGGATTCGTCGAGCGGCTGGCGCTCGCTGCCGCGCGATCGCGTGCCCGCCGATTCGGCCCGATACATGGGTGCTCGCGCACCGGTCAGTACATCGTAGTCGTAGTGATCCACATCTAACTCCGAGAAGCGTTAGTCAGGCGCCCGCGCACTTAGTGGCGGGATCGTCGTCTCACTCCATCGTCGCCTGTCGGACGTATTGTCATGAATGCACTGAATCGCTATTCGATCGGGGCCACGTCGAGGTTTCCGGGAAAATCTGATTGACAACCTGATACGCGACACCTGACCAATACTCGATGCCATCGCTCGCCAGAAGCGCCGCTTCTTCGTCGGCCAGACGCGCCACGCCCGGATCGAGCAGAAAATCCTCGAGATCGTTGATCGACGCGAACGCCTGGATCGACACGCCGTCGATCGTATGCCCGACCGGGTGGAAAAGCGGATGCCCTGCTTCGGTGGGACCGATGTTGTGCAGTTGAACGTATCGCTTCACGTAGCGGCTCGTCGCCGGCTGCTGGAGCACCAGCGGTGCATACTGGTTCAGCCAGGCGTCGTGGAATTCGGCGCGCGACAGATTCGCCTTTCGCTTGACGACCTTGACGAGAAGAATCGGATCGCGTTGCGTCGCACTCGGCACAATGATGTGCTGCGTCGCCACCACCGGACACAGTTCGCGAAAAATGGCCTGATCCTCGGGCATGATCTTGGCCGCGATTTCCGGCTGGCTAAAGACGGCCTTGATTCCGTCAGCGTTTTCGAAGCCCAGGTAAGCGATGCCGTCCCACTGGGGACGACGGTATTCCGGAACATGCCCGATGACCGTATCGAATAGCTGGCCTCGCGCATCGACGGGCGCCGCGTAGGGCAGCGGCGAGCCGCTCGACGGGCCGGCCGGCAGTCGATGAATCTGGTCGTAGCGCAGCAACTGCTGGATGCCGCCGTCTTCCGGCGGTTGCGCATAGACGAACCGCGGGCCATGCACTTTTCGCCAATACTCCGTCCACTTCTCGAACGCGATATTGGCGTTGTTTTCGAACGCGTTGGGCGTCGTGGCGGGATCCTTGATCAATTCCCCCGTTGTGTCCAGCAGCAGATTGGGATCCCTGCGACGTTCGCTCAACGGCGTATTGTCCGCTCGCGATAACAGCGTACAAACGACGGTCAGCGGCGTCGAATACGAGCGAAACGACTTCAGATAAGGCGGGCGAAACTGGCGTTCTGCGGAAATGTTGGACACAGCGCACTCCTATCCTGCGAGTTGGTTGGATTTTATTTGCCCTGATACGATCTCTATCGGCCGGCAGCCCGCTCGATCCGATCGCGTCATGCAGGGACGGCAAACCGCGACCAGAAGATTTCCTCCGCGCAGACTTCGGGCCCGGGGTCCACCTGGCTTGCCGGATAGACAACCGCCTTCGCGGATCCGGACAGCACAACCGAGCCGTCTGGCAACGACGCGCGCCCGTTCAGGCGAACGATGTCCCCCTTCAGGCCGAAGTGCGGCTCGATCGCGCCGATCCGCCATTCGAGCAAGCACGTCGTGGCGGGCCACGCGGCAACGTCCCGCAAATCGATTGCAAACGACAACAGGGTGCCGACGCCACGCTCGGCCACGAACGAGAAAAGCAATGCCGAGAACGCCGAGCTCACTGTCTGCAATCCTGACGAACCATGCGACGTGGCGCAGAACGCCGTGTCACCGCGCATCATCGGGTTCGCGTGAACGTCGATCGAGACGATTCGTTCGCTCGCGTCGCCCAGTGCGACTCTCTCCACGCGTCGCTCGCCGGCTGAATGGCTGATGTGCTCCATTGCTGCTCCCGTAAGCAGAACCCGAACGACGCCGAATACCCTTCACGCGTCCCGCACCGCACAAATGCATCTCATGCCAATAAGTCGCATGAGATGTATTATTCGCAGAATGCGACGCGTGTCAATGACAAATTACTGAATTCGCCCTCGCCTCATCCGGCCGGGCTCGCCACCGAACGATGCCGCTGCCCCGTCCGGACCACCTCCAGCGCAAGCCGGCGAATTCGCGTACCCTGCTTCGCAATGTGCCGGGAATATTGCGTGAATGTAGCGAAATTCACCCGAGGAACGCGAGGCGGCGAGCAAGCGAAAATGCGCGGGCCGCGAGTCAACCTAGTACATTCCACCAGACAACTGACGCTATCGTCGCCAAAACATGTGCTATATTGCGTCGATATGCGGGCACACATCATCGGGCACCTGCCCGCCTTTGTCGCGATGTGCGGAACAATTACCCCGCACGCACCCGAGCTCCGTTCCCTATAGATGTCAATTTAATGTCTTCCAGTCTGCTCTCCCTCGCCGAAGATACTTTTTGTCTGCGCCTTCAACGCGCAGCTCGCATGTGGCGCAAAGTTGCGGACATCGAACTGAGCAAGCTCAATCTTTCGGAAGCGACGTCGACTCCGCTGTGGCTCATCTACAAGCTCGGTGAAGGGCTTCGGCAACGCACACTTGCCGAGCACATCGGTCTCGAGGGCCATTCGCTGGTCCGGTTGCTCGACCAACTGGAAGAAGCCGGGCTGGTCGTACGTCGCGACGATGCGTCGGATCGCCGGGCCAAGACGCTCTACCTGACCGAAAGCGGCCGAAAGGTCGGCGAACAGATCGACTTGATGGTCAAGGGCATCAAAAGCAAGCTGCTGCAGAACGTGTCGACCGATCAGCTCGCGCTGGTCGACTCCGTCCTGAGCTCGATCGTCGCGTCAGCCGAAGCCTAGTCGCACTGCGGGCGCCTTCACGCGCCCTCCCGCCTCGCACCTCCGTCCTTTCCCTGTTTGCCCCCGGCGATCGCCCGCCGGCTCGGGCATGCCCCTTCCTCGTTTCGCATCGAATTAATTACGTACATTGCGATTAGATCGCAAATGATTTACTCTCGTCGCTGAAGTTTTTCGCACCCGGTTTCCCCCTTCAATGCACCGTCGCTCGACAAGGCCTCGAGTGAGCGACGGTTGCGCATCGAACCACGTCTACGGAGCGATTCGATGAGTGATGTTTCCGGACTTCAAGATCGTTCTCGAGAGCAGCAGGATCGCTTGACCGCCGTTCCCGGCATTGCATTCCAGCGCATCGCTGACTTGCTGGATCCGGGCTCGTTTCATGAACTCGACGCGCAGGCCGAGCACGATTGCACGCACTTCGGTGCGGCGGCCCGCAAGCAGCCGGGCGACGGCATCGCCACGGGGCACGGCACGATCGATCGGCGCCCCGTCCTCGTCTATGCGCATGACAGCAATTTTCTCGGCGGCAGTTCCAGCCGGATTCACGCGCTGAAGATCGGCAAGGTGCTCGACCTCGCGTTGCGCATCGGCGCCCCTGTCATTGCACTCAACCACTCATCGGGCTTGCGCATCCACGAAGGTGTCGATGCCGATTCGCAGTTCAGTCACGTGTTCTACAAAACCGTGTGCGCATCAGGTGTCGTCCCGCAGATTTCGCTGATCCTCGGCGACTGCATCGGCGGCGCGGCCTATGTCCCTGCCCTGACCGACTTCGTCGTGATGGTCGATCAGGTATCCGCGCTCTTCCTGACGGGCCCTGCCGTGATTCGCCGCGCGACCGGCGAGGAAGTCACGAAGGAAGACATCGGCGGCGGCCATCTGCACGCTGCCGAGACCGGCCTCGCGCACTTCCTGGTCGAATCGGTCGACGAAGCGCTGGCGCTCACGCGTGATCTCCTCTCCTATCTGCCGCAGAACAACGCGTCGCGCGTGCCGCCGCTGCAGGGGCCGGCAACCTTGCCGCGAGCGCTGCCCGAACTCGACGACATCATCCCGGCCAGCAAGACGCAGCCATTCGACGTGCGCCGCGCGATCGACGCGATTGTCGACGAAGCCTCGTTTCTCGAAGTGCATCGCCTGCATGCGCAGAACATCGTGGTCGGTTTCGCGCGGCTCGGTGGCGAGAGCATCGGAATCGTCGCGAGCCAGCCGGCATGGCTCGCGGGCTGCCTCGACATTCGCGCATCGGAGAAGGCGGCGCGTTTCGTCCGCACGTGCGACGCATTCGGCATCCCGATCCTGACGCTGCTCGACGTGCCGGGTTATCTGCCGGGCAAGCAGCAGGAACGCGCGAACGTGATCGGCTCGGGCGCCAAGCTCATGCATGCGTATTGCGAGGCGGTTGTCCCGAAGATCGCCGTGGTGCTACGCAAGGCCTATGGCGGCGCGTATCCGACGCTCGCCAACCGGTCGGCAACGGACCTCATCTATGCCCTCCCCGCCGCCGAGATCTCGGTCATGGGCCCCGAAGCGGCCGTGGACGTGATCTTCCGCAAGGAACTCGCCGGCGCGGAAGATCCGGCCGCGCGACGCGACGTGCTGATCGACGAGTATCGCGACGCGCACGCGAGTGCGCATTACTCCGCGAGCCGCACGTATATCGAGGGGCTGGTGGAGCCTGCCAATCTACGCAATACGCTGATGGCGAGTCTCGGCCTGCTGCGAGACAAGATTCCGGCGCCACCGGTACGCCGTCATTCAAACATCCAGCTATAGGGGAAATCGGCATGAGCATTCCCAGAAACCCGCAAGACGACTACAGCTTCGACCAGATCGACGCACGCCTGCGCTGGGTGGAGGCCGTGACCGGCGGCAGCTACCCTTATCTCGGCGGTGCGGCGGTGCCGCCCGGCGCGGTCAATGGCGCATGCGAAAACTTCACGGGCTTTGTCGGTGTCCCGATCGGGATCGCGGGACCTTTGAAGATCAACGGCACACATGCCCAAGGTGATTTCATCGTGCCGCTCGCCACCACCGAAGGCGCGCTCGTTGCGTCCTTCTCGCGCGGGATGAACCTCATTACCGCCAGCGGCGGCTGCGCAACGACACTGCTCGACAATGCGTTGCCGACCGGCGATCGGCCGGCCTACCGCTTCATCGGCGATGCGCTCACCAAGGTGTCCGCGATCGTCCTGCGGTCGTCCGATTCGGCACCCGCGTTCGATGCGTGGTTGCGTCAAAACATGCCGAGGATCGTCGAAGCCGCGAACGCTACCAGCCGCCATGCGCGACTGCTCGAAGTCAGCCCGCTGTTCCAGGGCAATCTCGTCGGCCTGGCCTTCACGTACGAAACCGGCAACGCGATGGGCCTCAACATGGCCACGAAGGCCAATGAGGCGGCATGTCGCCTCATTGCGAACGAATGCCCGCAATTCGTCGAAGACTATTTCAACACGCTCGGCGGCGACAAACGCTTTACACCCGATCAAGCGAAGGGCCGCTACGTTTCCGCGAGCGTCCGCGTACCGGCCGCCTTGATCGAGCAGCGCCTGCGCACGACGCCGGCCCGGATGCAGCGCTTCCTGCATGCGTGCAACACGCTGCTCTCGCAACGCGGCGCGACGGCACCCAACATCCATGTTGCAAACGCGCTGACCGCGCTGTTCATCGCGTGCGGCCAGGATCCGGCATTCGTCACGGTGTCGTTCAAGAATGCCTGCACGACCTTCGACGTGCTCGATAACGGCGACCTGCGCGCATCAGTCACGCTGCCGAACCTCATCGTCGGCGTGGTGGGCGGCGGTACGCGCCTGCCCGCCCAACGCGAATGCCTGCAGATGCTCGGCTGCGAAAACGATGTCCGAAAATTCGCGGAGATCGCGGCGGCCGTTGCGCTGGCGGGCGAAATTTCGGTTGCGGGCGCCGTGAGCGCGGGCGAGTTTACCCGTGCCCACACGGAACTCGGACGCGGCGTCCGGCAGCCTGAGCCGGCTCGATCGGAAGCGACGGCATGACGATCCGTCGCGTGCTGCTGTGCTGTCGCGGCGAGATTGCGTTGCGCTTCATTCGCACGTGCCGAACGATGGGCATCGAAACGGTCGCGCTGTTCACCGACGACGATGAACACGGTGCGTTCGTGCTTGCCGCCGATTCGGCGTTTCGCATCGACGCCTGGGATCCGGCTTCGCTGATCGACACGATCGCGTCCGTGGCGGCGATGGTGGGTGCCGACGCGGTGGCGCCCGGGTACGGGCCGCTCGCGGAAAATGCCGATTTCGCGGCGGTCTGCCTCGCCCATCGTCTCACCTTCGTCGGGCCGCACGTCGACGCAATCCGTTGCACGGGCGACAAGATCGCCGCCCGCGCGGCAGCGTTGCGCGCGGGCGTGCCGATCGTGCCCGGAGCGACCGTCGCGGGCGACACGCACGCAGCGGCCGCAACCGCGGCCGACATCGGGTTCCCGATCCTGATCAAGGCCGCGCTCGGCGGCGGCGGACGCGGCATTCGGGTCGTCCAGGGTCCTGAACAATTCGAATCCGCGCTCGCGGAGGTCCGGCACGAAGCGCAGCTCGCATTCGGCAGCGACACGGTCTATCTGGAACGCTTTCTTGGCGAACACGTGCGGCATATCGAGGTGCAGGTGCTCGGCGATCGCCACGGCAACCTCGTTCATCTCGGCACACGTGAATGCAGCGTGCAGCGGCGCAGGCAGAAGATCGTCGAGGAAGCGCCGGCGCCGGCACTGTCCGACGCGTTGCGCGACCGGTTGCACGAGGCCGCGCTGAACGTAGCGGTGGAGGTCGGCTACGACAGTGCCGGCACCGTCGAGTTTCTTGTCGATCCGGACGAGCGGTTTTACTTCATCGAAATGAACGCGCGAATCCAGGTCGAGCATCCGGTCAGCGAAGCGATCACGGGGATCGACATCGTCGAGCAGATGCTGCGTGCGGCGGCGGGCGAACAGCTCGGTTTTACCCAACAGCACATCCGCTTCAGCGGATATGCGCTCGAATTCCGCGTGTGTGCCGAAGACGCCCATGCAGGATTCTTGCCGACCGGCGGCACCGTCACGTACTACCGCGTTCCGGAAGGTCCTGGCATCCGGATCGACGCCGGCGTGCATGCCGGCGCGCGACAGTCCAGCCGCTTCGACAGCCTGTGCCTCAAGCTGATCGTGAACGGCGCGACGCGCGACGCGGCGTTGGGCCGCGCACAGGATGCGCTGGGCGAACTGGTGATCGCGGGTTTCAGCACGAACCTGCCGTTCCATCGCTGGCTGCTGACGCACCTGCCGTTCCGGCTCGGCCGCTACGATCTGTCGATCGCAAGCGACTTCCCGGTCGCGCAAGGCGTACCGCCCGACATGGCGCGCGTGCTGCACGCGCTCGCGGCGGTGGCCCTGCATCTCGACACCGCAGCGCCCGTCCCCGTCCGCGAACGGACCATCGCCGATACCGGATCGCTGTCGCCATGGGTGATCCAGAACGGCCAGCGCCCATGGCTGCGCTGAAATCATCCCGGCCCGGCGTCGTTGCGCCGGGATCCGGATCGCCCGGAACCCTATGGGGAGCGCCTGAATGAGCATCGCACCACGTCGTACGCGGTACGCCGGCATCCTGAGCGGCGTACCGGGAGACGCCCTCTCCACCCGCATCGATGTTCAGACGATCGAAGCCGATACCTGTCGGGCGACCTTCGACGACGGGGATACGATGCTGCTGCATCTGAAGCGCCATGAGTCGCTGCCCGGCGGCGGCATCCGGGTTGTCGCCGAAATCGGCGGCGCGCGCCATGAAATCCTGCTGACGCGCACGACGACCTCGAACCTCGTGGTCGACTACGCGGGCATGCATCGCGACATCGCGTTGCAAGGCGCGGCGCGCGAGCGCGGGAAGGCCGGCAGCGGCGCCGGTCGCGCCGCGCACGCGTCGATCACGTCACCGATGCCCGCGCGCATCACCGAGATTCTCGTCGGCGCATCGGATCTCGTCGACGAAGGCGCGCCGCTGCTCCGCCTCGAAGCCATGAAGATGGTCATCACGTTACCGTCACCACGACGCTGTCGCATCGAGACCGTGCATGTCGCCGCGGAGCAAAGCGTCGAGGCCGGAGAACGGTTGATCAGCCTCGCCGACGCGGATCCTGCGTAACGCACGCCGCGCCCCGCCCCGCACCCGTCACCCTCGTCAATCGCATCACCAACCCTAACGGAGTTGCCGTGAGCCTCGAATCCGATCTCACGCAGTATTGCGACCGTCTGACCTTCTCGCGCATCGATCCGGCCGCGATCGCGCTCGCGAAGCATTCGCTGATCGACATCATCGGCGTCTCGCTCGCCGGCTCGCGCGACGCCGAAGTCGAGCTTCTCGCGGACGTCATCGAGCACTGGGGCGGACGCCCCGAAGCGCGCGTGATCGGCCGCACGAGCCGCTTGCCGGCACCGTCCGCCGCCCTGCTCAACGGCGCGGCCGCGCGGTCCCTCGATTTCGACGACGTGGCCGACCCGCTCGGTACGCATCCGAGCGTCGCCATTTTTCCGCCGTTGCTGGCCATCGCCGAATTGCGCGCGAACGCAATCGATCATCAGGCGTTCCTGACCGCCTACATCGCCGGGCTCGATCTGTCGATCCGCCTGTCGAGAGCACGTCGCGAGACCCTGCTCGAAAGCGGGCGCTACGATCTGTGCAAAGTGATCGCGGCCACGGCGGCGGCCGGCATCCTGTACGGCCTGAAGGGCGAGCAACTGCATCATGCAATGGGGATCGCCTATACGTCCGCGCTCGGGGAAACCCAATGCATGATCGACGGTGCGCCGACGGTGTTCTACCAGCAGGGGCTCGTTGCCGCGAATGCGGTGCGCGCGGTCGTCCTCGCGTCGCGCGGCTTCACCGGCGCGAAGGACTACCTGACCGGCCGCTGGGGCTACTACAGCGCATTCGAGCCGGGCTCCGCAATCGAAACGATCAGTGACGGACTCGGCGAGGTATTCGCGAACGTCGACGGCGTCGCGTTCAAGCCCTTCCCGACCTGCAGGCCGAACACCTCTGCGGTCGCGCTCGCGCTCGAATTGACGAAAGGAGAACGACTGTCCGCCGCGCAGATCGAACGTATCGACATCCAGACCAACCAGCAGATCCACGATCTCGTATGCGCGCCCATCGCACGCAAGCAGGCGCCCGAGAGTGTGGTCGACGCGCGCTTCAGCATGGCCTACAACGTGGCGACCGCCCTTGCGACGGGTGACATCTTCATCGACGATTTCACGGAGGCTGCGATCCGTCGTCCCGACATCCTCGCATTGAGCCGCAAGATCCATCCCCGCACCGACCCGGATTGCGAACGAAGCGAGCTGGGCACGCACGGCAAGATCAAGATCGCGATCAGGTTGACCGACGGACGGATTGAAGAAGGCGAAGTGTCGTACGCGAAGGGCAATCCGAAGAATCCGATGTCACTCGACGAACTCGTCGCCAAATTCGACAAGTGCGTCGCTTACGCACAGCTGCCGTACGCGTCGCAACACCGCGCGGCCATCGTCGAATGGGTCCTCGACCGCTCGAACCGGAATCCTTCGTACGCGAATCTGGCGGAACTGCTGCACGCCCCCGCGGCACAGTGACGGCGGGCGGCCCGAAAGTCGCGCCATCGCCAGGCAATCCGGCGAGCGGATTCGCTCCTTCCGCTCGCCGACCTTCACGCACTTACTCGACCACTTCCGCCTTCCCGGCATGGTCTTCCAGCGACTCGATTCGAATCACGCGATGTTCGCTGCGTTCGCTCAGAATCCGTTCGACCAGATCGATCTGGCGCTTTCGGGCCGCCTCGATCGCGCGCAGCTTGATGTAGCCGTACCCCCGGATCGAATCGGGCACGTTCGCCCACGCGACGAAATGCGGCAGCTTCTCGCGCGTCAGGCGCGGCAGCAAGTCGAGCAGCGTCGACTCGTAGTCGCGTACGAGGCGACGCTCCTCGCGTCGCTCGGCGGTCCAGCCGAACGGGTCGAACGGCGTGTGGCGCAGCACCCTGCCGGCCGCAAGGATGCGGAACAGCGGGATCATCCATCCTCCGACCGCCAGCTTGCGCGGCGCCGGCTCGCCGCCTTTCCTGAATGCGTCGAGCAACGGCGGGGCGAGATGAAACGTCAGTTTCGCGCCTGCCGCGAATTTTCCACGCAGATCCGCGAGGAAGCTCGCCTCGGAATGAAGGCGCGCCACCTCGTATTCATCCTTGTACGCCATCAGCTTGAATAAATTGCGCGCCACCGCATCGGCCAGCGTGACGTCACCGATCGCCCGCGCGGCCGCGCTCACCCGCTCTACCGTCTGTCGATAGCGCGCCGCATAACGCGCATTCTGGTATTGCGTGAGAAACGTGCTCCGCCTGTCGGCTCGCTCCTCGACGGATTCTTCGGGCTGTCGTGCATCGCGGATCGGGATCGCCGGCAGGCTGTCGGGCGCGGTGCCGAACTGACTCGCGACAAAATCGGGATCGGCCGCACACAGACGCCCCCAGGCAATCGCCTGATGCCTCGCGGACGCACTGCCGCCCTGCAGATCCAGGGCCTTCCGCAAGGCTGCCAGCGATACGGGGATCGCCCCGCGCTGCCACGCATAACCGAGCAACAACATGTTGGCCTGCATCGGATCCAGCAGATCGGTCGCCAGTTGCTTCGCGTCGAATGCAACGTAGCCCTGTTCGCCGACACGCGCCTTGATGAGCGCCTGAATGGCGTCCGTTTCGATGCGCAGGCCCGGATCGCGCAACATCGCCCCGGTTTGCGTTTGCGCCGTGTTGGCGATGACCTGCGTCCGACCACGCCTGAGCGCGGCCAGCCCGTCGTCCTCGGTTGCCACCAGAAGGTCCGCGGCCAGCAGGACGTCGGCGCCGCCGCGATCGATCCGGTACTGATGAAGGGATTCGGCATCACGCGCGATCCTGACGTGGCTCAGTACGGCTCCGCCCTTCTGCGCAAAACCCGTGAAGTCGAGGACGCTGACGTCAAGACCGTCCAGATGCGCGGCCAGCGCGATCGTCCCGGCCACCGTGACCACGCCCGTTCCCCCCACGCCGGTGAGCAATATCTCGAATGGCGCGTCGAGCGGGCGCGGCGCAACGGGCAACGCGAGCGCGTCCGCGCGCGCAAGCGCGGCGGCGTGGTCGAAATCTGCGCGCTTGCGCGTGCGTGGTTTGCCGGTGATCGTCACGAAACTCGGGCAAAAACCCTTCACGCAGGACAGATCGGTGTTGCACGAATGCGCGTCGATGCTGCGTTTCGCGCCGAACGGCGTATCGACCGGCACGACCGACAGGCAATTGGACTTGACCTGACAATCGCCGCATCCCTCGCAAACGGTCTCGTTGATCACGACCTGCGTCGCGATCGCCGGCGCCGGCTGCTGCTTCTTCCTGCGCCGGGCTTCCGTCGCGCAAACCTGGTCGAAGATCAGGACGCTGACGCCGCGCGTCTCGCGCAGTTGCCGCTGAACGTTGTCGAGCTGATCGCGATGGAACAGTTCGACGCCCCGTGGAAGGCGCGCGCGCGCCTTGTAGCGGTCGGGATCGTCGGCTACCACGACGACGCGCTGCACGCCCTCGCTTCTGACGAGATCGATCGCCTTTCTGACGTCGAGGCTGCCGTCCACCGGCTGGCCGCCCGTCATCGCCACCGCGTCGTTGTACAGCAGCTTGTAGGTGATCGTCGCCCGCGCCGCCACCGCTTGCCGGATCGCCAGATAACCGGAATGGAAGAAGGTCCCGTCGCCGATGTTCTGGAAGATGTGCGGCGTCTCGACGAACGGGGCCTGCCCGAGCCAGTCGACACCTTCCCCCCCCATCTGCACGCTGCCGCTCGTGGCCCGCTCGGGCATCCGCGCCGCCATCGCGTGACAACCGATGCCGAGGCGCGCCTCGCTGCCATCCGGAACGCGTGTCGACGTGTTGTGCGGGCAGCCGGAGCACAAGTACGGCGTGCGCTTCACCCAGTCCGCGGCCCGCACCGCCGGCGCGTCGATCCACGATGAAGGAATGCGCAGCGCCAGGTCGAGCGCCGCGAGTTGCTGCAGCAGCAACTGAGCGATTCGCGACGGACGCAGCTCCTCCTGTTCCGACAAGAGCATCCGGCCATTCTCGTCGGTTTTTCCGATGATCGTTGCCCGCCGGTCATGCCGGATGTTGTAGAGGCGCTGCTTGAGCTGATCCTCGACGACCGCTTGCTTCTCCTCGATCACCAGCACCTTGGCCGCCCGCTTGGCCCAGGTTTCCAGCAGCGGCGACAGCGGATACACGAGGTTGATCTTCAGCAGCGCGACGCCTGCCTGCTCGAGACGATCGAGCGATATCCCGCCTTGCTGGAGCACTTCGCGCACGTCGCGATAGGCCTTGCCGACCGCGCCGATCACGAGCACGGGACGCGCGGGTGTGGTGACGGCCTCGTCGAGCGGATTGGTACGGATGAACGCACGTGCCGCCTCGAGCTTGTAGCGGTGCCGGCGCTCGATCTGCATGCCCGGCAGATCGGGCCAGCGCCAGTGCAAGCCATCCGGGCCGGGATCGACCGGCGGAATCGTGAAGCCGGGTGGTGCCGACGTCTGCAACGAGGTCGACGCCTCGACGGTATCGGTGATCGCCTTGAAGCCGACCCACAGGCCCGATGCGCGCGACAGCGCCCAGCCCCATAGCCCGCATCGCTCGTAGTCGGCAAGCCCGGCGGGATGAACGACCGGCATGCCCCAGGCGACGAGCGTGCGATCCGACTGATGGGACATCGACGACGACACGCACCCGTGATCGTCGCCCGTGACGACGAGCACACCACCGTGCGGCGACGAGCCATATGCGTTGCCATGCTTGAGCGCGTCTCCCGAGCGGTCGACGCCGGGGCCCTTGCCGTACCACATGCCGAATACACCGTCGTAACGTCGCGCCGCATCGGTTTCGACCCGCTGCGTACCGATCAATGCCGTGGCGGCAAGATCCTCGTTGATCGCCGGCTGGAAGCGGATGTTCGACGGTTCGAGCAAGGCCTTGGCGCGCCACAACTCATGATCCAGGCCACCGAGCGGCGAGCCGCGATAGCCTGTCACGAAGCCCGCGGTATTCAGGCCGGCAGCACGGTCGGCACCGGCCTGCGCCAGCATCATTCGCACCAGCGCCTGCTGACCGCTCAGGAAAATACGCCCCTGAGGCTCGTCGATTCCTCGTCGATAACGCGAGTCGTTTCGGTATTCTGCATCGATGGACATGGCTTCGTGCTCTCATTCACGGAGGACCCACGCCGCGCGTCGTGCATTGCGCGCCGCTTCGCTTCAAACCGGATCGACCCGGTTCGGCTTTATCGATTCGAACTGCTTGACGATCATTCCTGACTGGAAATGGCGGGCAAACCCAGTCCGGTGCGGGCGATCGCGATCGCCTCCCGCACGATGTCCGGATCCGCGATGTGATGAATCAGCACCAGCACGAGCTGTGCATGGAATAAATGCCCTTGCGCGGCATCGAGATCGCGGCACGCGTCGGACAGCATCGAAAAGTAGGCATCCGGGTCAGGCAGCGCGGGAATACGCGCATACTCGTCCAGCCCGGACTGATTGCCGGTCGCGCCACCGTTCATCACCATGACTGCGCCTCCTCGAAGGTGGTCGAAGCGGACACCCCGAGTGTGTTCCCGAGACACCGGCGCAACGCATCCGAGTCGGCGCCCTCGAACACGCCGAGCACATGCTGGTCGGGCCGCAGCAACACCGCGTTGCCCGGCGTCAGGCCGTAACGCGACGCCACTTTCCCTTCGTGATCCCAAAGCACCACACCGTGTGGCGCGTGGGCATCGCGAGGCGGCCGCTCCGGTGCCACCGTCACCACGCGAAGCGGATGAATGAACGCGGCGGAATCGAGTGCCATCGCGGCAGCACGTGCCGGCATGTCGTAGATCAGCAGCGTGTAGCCGTTGCCGCCCAAATCGTCGAGCAGCCAGCCGCACGCGTCGCCGCGCATCACCGGCGCATCGAACGCGGGCGACCCGGGCTTCAGCGCACCGGCGAGCGCGGCGGCGTCGGAGAACTGCCCGACGCCCGTCAGCACGGACGGACGCGACAGACGCCCGGAATTGACCAGCGTGCGCCCGAACGGCGTCGTGCGCGCGAGCGCGAGCGCCGCGTCGCGCAATACGCTCACAGACGGACTGTCGGGCGAAATGAAGCGCGCGCTGCGGGTGGAATTGAGAATGTTCTCGTCGGCGGCAAAAACGCGTTCTTCGCCATACGAATCGATCAATGAAGCGGGGGCGCCGTGCCGAAGCATCGCGGCGATCCGCCATCCGAGATTGTCCACGTCCTGCAGGCCGCCATTGCCACCACGGCCGCCGAACGGGCTGACTTCATGCGCGCTGTCGCCCGCGAACACAATGCGCGAGTGGACGAATCGCTCCAGCCGCCGGCACCGGAACGTATAGATGCTCAACCAGTCGATCCGGAACGGCAGGTCGTCGCCGAACATGGCGCGCAACCGCTTCTCCACGCGCTCGGGTTGTCGTTCGAGTTCGGGGTCCGCGTCGGTGCCGAGCTGGAAATCGACGCGCCACAGATTGTCGGGCTGCTTGTGCAACAGCACCGAGCGATTGGGATGAAACGGCGGATCGAACCAGAAGCGCCGCTCCGCCGGGAACGTCGAATCGATCATCTCGATGTCGACGATCAGGAAGCGATCGGGAAACGCCGCCCCGACGAACGGCAGGTCGAGCGCCCGCCTCACGGTCGAGCGCGCGCCGTCGCATGCCACCAGCCAGTCACATTCGAGGCGATACGCGCCATCCGGCGTGTCGACATCGACGGTTGCTCCGTCGGCATGCTGATCCACGCCGGTCACGCGGTTTCGGCTGCGCAACTCGACGAGGCCGGTGGCCGAGCACGCCTGCGCCAGCCATTCCTCGACATAGGACTGCTGGAGATTGATGAACGCGGGCCATGCGTGTCCCGGCTCCGGCTGGAAATCGAACGCGAACGCCTCGCAGTCCTGATGGAACAGGCGGCCAACCTTCCAGCTCACGCCCTTTTGCCGGAGTCGCGGACCGAGCCCCAGACGCGCGAGAATCTCCAGGCTGCGCTTCGCGAACACGATCGCGCGCGATCCCTCGATGGGTGCGTCCCGCGCCTCCAGCACCACGCTCGGCACCTGTCGACGCGCCAGATCCAGCGCAAGCGCGAGCCCGATCAGGCCTGCGCCGACGATGACGACCGGAACGCGTCGCCGGTCGTCGACATCCAGATCGACGGCACGTGTGTACGAATATCGAGGGGGGACATGCATCCGCAGGCACTCCGCGTAAATGCCGCTTTGAAAGCGATCGGGTCGACTCGTCTTGCTTCAGTTTCGCTGCAACGCAGCACGATATTAGCTCGCATGCGTTTCACTTGCAAACACAATCTCATTAATCATATTGTTACTAAAAAGTGAAGAAATAAGCCGATATCTTCGAATTTAAGCGACATAAATTCAAAAAAATGACCTCGTTCAGCGAATTTCCCGGATGCGCTAGCCGATCAGATTGATTCGTCGCCAAAAAAACATCGCAAGAGATGTAGTTGTGTGCGACGATATTCACCGCTTATCGAATCGAAGGTTTCGATCCTGCTGCAGGCGCACGCATGATCCGCCCTCGCAACGTTATCGATCACCAGGAGCTCACCTTGACGACACCTGCTGCATGGCCCGCGAACCAGGAACGCCTGTCGCGCAACCTGGTCCTGCTGCTGGCGATCGGTACGGGCGTCGGTGTGTCGAATGTCTACTACATCCAGCCGATCCTCGGCCTGGTGCAGCAGAACTTCGACGTTCCACCCACGCTCATCGGCTGGGCGCCCACGATGGCGCAGATCGGCTATGCGACCGGAATGCTGTTGCTCGCACCGCTCGGCGACATGCTGAACCGCCGCTCGCTGATTGTCGGCAAGGGCACGTTGCTCGTCCTGGCGCTCCTGGCTGCGCTGTTTGCGCCCAACTTCGCGACGCTGCTCGTCACGAACGCCCTCATCGGGCTCCTCAGCAGCGTCGGACAGGACTTCATCCCGGTCGCCGCGCAGCTCGCGTCCGATACCAACCGGGGCCGCGTCGTCGGCAGCGTAACGACCGGATTGCTCACCGGCATACTGCTGTCGCGAACGCTCGGCGGGCTCGTCGCGGAACACTATGGCTGGCGCGCGATCTACGCGGTGGCCGCAGGCCTCCAGGCCCTGATCGTCCTGGCGGTCTGGCGGCTGCTTCCCGCGTTGCCCGCCAACACCAGCGGGCGTTATGCCGACCTGATGGCGAGCCTCGTGAAGCTCTGGCTGAAGCACGCGCCATTGCGCCGATCGGTGTTCACGCAGGGGCTGCTCGCGATGTCGCTCGGCGCCTTCTGGTCGACGCTCGCGCTCGTCCTGGCCGCACCTCCGTTTTTCCAGGGGCCCGGCGTGGCAGGCGCATACGGCGTGGCAGGCGCCGCCGGCGCACTGGCGGCACCGCTGTTCGGCCGGCTCATCGATCGCGCGGGTCCGGTTCCGGCGATTCGCGTGGGTTGCCTGCTCGTCATCGTCGCCTTCGGCGGCATGTGGATCTTCTCGAATTCGATGGTTTCCCTTGCGATCGGTGCGGTCCTGTTCGATCTTGGCGTGATGGCAGGGATCGTGTCGCATCAAACCATCGTCAATACGCTTGATCCGGTGGCCCGCAGCCGCCTCAACGGCATCCTGATCACCGGCGCGATGTTCGGCGTGGCAATCGGCGCGGAAGTCGGCAACCTCGCATGGCTTCACGCGGGCTGGGCCGGCATCTGCACGGTAGGCCTGGTCGCCGGCTGCAGCGCGATGGCGCTGACACGTCGCACCATGTCGGTTGTCGCACCGAATTAAAGAAATCGCTGTCCACCCCACCATTGCCGCCCGACCGGGAGCCTCCTCCATGAAATGGAATTGCATCCTCGCCAGCCGCATGCTCGGCGTTGCCGCACTCGTTGCCGTCTACCATGCGGCCGCCGCGCAAGGCGCGCCGGACACATTCGATTCGCGTCGGGCGGCGAGTCTATCGAATGCGTCCGACGTGATCGCCGTTGAACGCGCTCTCGCACAGTACGTGTCGATTCTGGACGCCGGCGTGCCCGGCGAATCGCAGGCCAGCCGCGTTGCGCGATTCACCCGTCTTTTCGACGCGGACGGTATCTGGACCGAGCACGTATGGAATGGCGGCAAGCCGGATTACAACAATCCGGTCTGTGTCGTTCGCGGCCGCACCCAACTGACGCGCTTCGCGACCCTGCTGTTCGGCACGAACCCGTCCGGCAGTGGCGGCACGGTGCGGCACAACCTCGTGTCTCCGTTGATCGACATCAACGGCGATCGCGCCCAGGCGGCCGTCAACCTGATCCAGACACGCGACGCGTTTCCGACCGAGGGGCGCGCCGACGTTATCGCCACCGGGCGTTACTACCTTTCGTTTCGGCGCCAGGAATCCGGCTGGGCGATCGTCAAACTCGATCTCATGGCCGATCACCAGCTCAATCCACCGTGTACGCCGTCCGGTCCGCTTTGATCGAGCGCCTGCCGGTGCGTGAATACGGGCGGGCTGCCGTGGCACACCCTCCCCTCGATTCCGCACGCATTCCATCCATTTTGCGGCTGCCCTCCCGCCTGGCTCGCCGCCAAAGAAGGGGCGAACGCGCCCCTCCCGAACGATCAGGTCGCGCGAACACGCGCGGCCGATCGGCCGCCCAGCGTCACCCATCAGCCCGCTGTCAGCCATTTCCGATATTGGTAATTAATACGCATCTCTAATTAACCAAATCTCACCACTTTCCGAAATATTCCGCGCGATCAGCTATCGCTCAGGAATCGTCCCAGCCGGGTATAGACCGTCGGCCGCGCGTGCCGCAGCCACCCCGCGAACATCGCACCGATGACGGCAATCGCCGGCGTCGTCCAGGGCAGAATCGACACGATCAGTGACGACGTGCCGGCCATCAACGAGACGTTGCCGATCATCGCGTACAGGAAGTAGCCGAATCCCGCGAAGCTGATGGCCGGGAAAACGGCCCATCGAACGAACCGCGTGTTGCGCTCGCGACGGGCAGCGAAGAACCGGATGACTGAAAGCGCGGTCAGCGCCTGCACGCACACGATGCCGATCGCGGACGGGATGCTGAGATACGGTGCGATCACCATGACCGGGTCGACGCGATAGACGGCAAACAGAACGATCAGCGTGACCATGATCACCGACTGCATGTTCGCCGCGCGGATCGGGAGCCCCTTCTTCTCGCTCACCTGCGCGAGCCACTCGAACGCAATGCCGTCGCGGCCGAGCGAATACCAGTAACGCACGGTCGCGTTGTTGAAGCTGATGATCGCAGCAAGCATGCTGGTGATCAGCAGCGCATTGGTGACCACCACCATCTGCTTGCCAAGCACCCGCTCCGTCACGGCGAACCACAGATCCGCGGGAGACTTCACCGCAAGGGCGACGACCTCGGCATAGCCAAACGCATTGGACATCTGCACCGTCGACACCACGTAGATCGCCATGATGACCGCGACGCTGACGTACGTGGCGATCGGAATCGACCGGCTCGGGTTCCGGACGTCGTTCGCGTAGATCACCGTCGTCTCGAAGCCCATGTAGGCGACGACGACGAACACGAGCGAGGTGCCGAACTTCGCGGTAAAAACGTTCGCGGGATGCAGCGGCGCGAGGCTGAAGTGCTCCACGCCTCCGCCGGTGGCTGCCACCTTGATGTTGAAGGCGACGATCAACCCGATTTCGACGATCATCAGCAGGAACAGCACCGCGCCGTTGAACTGCACGTTGTTGATCGCGAACACGTGCACGACGACCGCCGCGCCGAGCGTGCTGAGCCACCATGGCACGGCCACGCCGGTGAGCGTGCTGATGAAGTAGCTGATATAGAAGCCGAGCAGCGCATAGCATGCGAGCGTGATCACGAAATACGACGCGACGGCCATGAACGCCGCGCCCACGCCCGCCGGCCGGCCGAGGCCTTGCCCGACATAGGTATACAGCGCGCCTGCATTGCTTACATGGCGGCTCATCGCCGTGAAGCCGACCGCAAAGAACAGGTAGATCAGCCCCACGCAAAGATAGGAGCCGGCGATCCCGATTCCGTTGCCGTACGCGACGCCATACGGCACGCATCCGATGAGGCTGGTGAGCGGCCCGTTGGTGGCCAGTACGAAAAATACGATGGCAATCCAGTTCAAAGGCCGCGTGGATGCGGATGCAGGTGTTGCCGCTGACGTCTCCATGTCTGTTCCTTGTAGATGATTGGGGGGAAATGCATTACGAGCCCGCGCGCCCTGCGAACAGCGCTCGCCGGCGCTCGGCATCGGGGTCCTGTTCGATGCGGCAGGTTCGGTCGAAAATCCGTGTCGAACGCGCCTCCGGCGTGTAACGCGGCCACACCGGGGCGCCGCGCGCCGACGGATCGCCGTATCGCGCGAAACCGGCCCATGCTCGTCGCATGCGCGCCGCCAGTTCGAACCGGTCGCCACGCGCGTCGTCCGGATACCGCCCGCTCGGGAAATCGGTGCTGTCCCAGGCCGGCAGCGGGTAATCGAGCGTGCCGAATACGAAAGGGATTTCAGCGCCATGAATCGAGTAGCTGCCGCCGCAGCACGGGAATTCCCAGTCGAACCGATACATGAACGTGTTCGCCTGGTGGCTGTTGCGCTCCGCCAGCGCCACCGCGGGCATCCAGAACACGACGTCGGTCAGGTCCCGGCCGATCGTGCGGGGCTCGAGCGCATGGGTACGCGATGCGACGTCCACGGCTGCCCTCGCATCGTCCGCGCCGATGCTGAATGGCCTGACACCGTTCTCGAGCGCATCGCGACGGTCGGCCGATTCGAGCGGGCCGTGCGCGAGCAGCCGTGGTTCCAGAAAGTACGCCGCCTCGTGCCGCGTCGTACCGATCATCATCGGTATCGACCGGCCCGGACTTCTCGACGCATCGATGACGACGCCATCGTCGACCGGCCAGAACGCGGTATAGCCGTAGCGATCGAACAGGCGCCGCGCAGCGGCGAGGAGCCGCTCGTCCGGAATCCCGTCGAGCGATCGCGCGTCGGCGCCGAGCATCGAAAGGAACGCATCGGCCCTGACGTGCGCATCCTCTCGCGACAGCGTCGTGAGAAACGCCCCGCTCTGAATGATGGCCTTGTGATACAGGCCGTCGGCCGACGGCATCATCGTCAGCGCGCAGATCTTCCCGCCGCCGCCCGATTCGCCGAACAGCGTGACGTTGGCCGCATCGCCGCCGAACGCGTCGATGTTTGCCGCGATCCACTCGAGAGCCAGCACGATATCCTGCTGGCCCACATTCGCCGCATGCGAATAACGGGCGTCCCGATCGCGCAAGTACAGGTAGCCGAACGCATTGAGGCGATGGTTGATCGACACGACCACCACCTGCTGTTCCTCGGCGAGCATACGCCCGTCGTACAGCGACAGGTTTGCGGAGCCCGACAGATAAGCGCCGCCATGCAGCCACACCATCACGGGCAAACGATCGCCACGCGCTGCCGCAGCCGGCATCCAGACATTGAGGTTCAGGCAGTTCGCCGAATGGCCGCCATCGAACTGCCATGCCGGCAAGTCGTCATTGAATTGCGGGCACGCATCGCCATAAGTTCGGCAATCGCGGATTCCGTCCCATGCGGGTGCGGGCACGGGCGGCTGGAATCGCCGATCGCCGTCCGTCGGCATTCCGTATGGAATGCCAACGAACCGGACGCTGTCGTGCATGCGCATGCCGCGGACCTGCCCTCGCGAGAGCGTCAATACGCCATCGCCGCGTTCGGTGCATGCATCCATCACGGGGAAACTCGTGTACTCGTTCATCGTTCTATCCATGCCGGGGAGATGAGGTTCGGGCTCGTGCAGAGACCATGTACCGTCCAGCCGGTACAGTAGCCAAATCAAAAAAAATGGCAAAGAGAATTTGTATAATGCACCGTCCAGCCGGTACGGCTTCTTTCGGACCATTCTCCCTGCAATTCTTCATGAAAGAGAACATGGATTACGAAATCAGCGAGACAAAGAGAAAAATATTCGAGGCTTCGCGAAAAATCCTGCAAGACAAGGGCATCCTGGGATTAACCCTTGCCGAGGCGGCATCGGTCGCCGGCATCAGTAAAGGAGGACTGCTCTATCACTTCTCGAGCAAGTCCGAGCTTCTGGCGGGGCTGCTGCACTTCGAAGCCATCACCTTCGAGCGGGCGGTCACCGAAGCCGCACAGGTCGACGGCCAGCCGGGCGCCTGGACGCGCGCGTACATCATCGCGAGCTCCGCACAGGCGCTGCAAGGGAGAAGCCTGTCGGCCGTGATCGGAAGCCTGCTTCTGGAGCCGGGCCTGCTGCCTGTCTATGCGACGCACGTGGCCCGCTGGGCGGAATTGCTGGGCCGCGACCAGTTGCCCGAGCGCACCGCCCATATCATCCGCTTTGCCGTGGAAGGTCTGTGGTTCGACGAGGTGTGCGGACTGCGTCCGCTGGACCCGGCGCAGCGCGAGGCATTCGTCGACTCGCTTCTTGCCATGACGCGCCCGCTCGCCCCGAGCCAATAGGCGGGCTCCCGCGAGCGTTCTCTGGAAGGACTTTTGGCGCCCTCGAGGGCGCCATTCGTTGGTTTGCGATTCCACGCAACACGGAGTCCGCATGGAACGTCTCGCGACGAACCGATCTGTTGCGAATCCGGCAACGGGCGCTGGAGCCAATCCGAGAGCGCTACACCGATTCTGGACCGACGCTGGCCTGCGCTGACCTGCACGAAGCGTCCGGTCATTCCCGCGCGAACCACGACCCACGGAAAAATTCCCCGCCACCCGCAGCGGGGAATCCACCTCACGTCACAACTGCTGATTCTGTTTCGTCGCATTTTTCATGCGCATGATGCGTTGCGGCGTTCGTTCCGACATGAACCGCAACACGTCGTCGAGCCGGACATAGCCCGTCCCCGCACGATCGATGTCCGAGAAATGGTCGCTGACCAACCCCCATCCAGCCGCCTTGGCCTGTTGCTTCGACAACAGCCCGTCAGGATTGCCGCCGGTAGCGGCGGTAAAACGCTGGGCAACCTGGTTTTCCACGTCTCGCGTAACGGTGCCTTCCGATTGCTTGGGCGGTTGAACCCAGCCCTCCGGTGGCGGCGGCGGCTTCGGCAAGTCGTCGTAGGCGAGCGCCGCGCCGATGCCTGACATCGAGATGACGGTGGCGGCCACGGTGAAACCAAAATAGGTCACGATTTTCATAGCTGTCCTCGGCTTACAGTAAGGAACCGTCCGCGATACGCGCTGGCGACTTGTAATAGCTGTCGATCGTCTCCTTCAATGGCGCGCGCGATGCCTCCGTGTTGTAGATCATGTGACCGCCTTCGAACCATTTGACTGGAATGCGATCGCTCAGGTTCACCCCCTCGAGATCCAGTTCGGTCTGGAAACCCGGCGTCGCGATATCTTCATAACCGTGAAGAATCAGCAGCTTGGCATCGGGGTTCGCGGTCAGAACGGCTTGAATGTCGGTAATGCTCTGCGGGTAATAGGATTTGCTTCCCGTCCTCTTCCATTTCCAGTTTCCGATCGTCGCGTTATTCAGTGGCTGGTAGCTCGACTGGGTCTTGTAGTTGACGAAATCGGGGAAATACGTCTTGAGCTGGTTCAGGAATGCCACGTCGATGTAGCTGTCCGCCGCGAAGCTGTTCCCGTTCGGCACCTTCATGCGCGCATCGTAGCGCCCGAGGTTGTACCCGGGCACCAGCGCGCTTCGAAACGGCCCCGGCGTGTAGTTGAACGCACTCTTCCAGGTCGACGCGGGAATACCGGTGTAGTCGGCCATCCGGTTCAGGAGAGCCTGTCCGGCAGCGCTTGCCGCATACGCATTCCATTGGCCGTTCGGCCGGCCGTTGGTGAAATAGGTACCGTAGGTCGTCTGGAATGCAGCCCTCGCCAGCGTGCGCAACTCACCGAGATACTGTTCCTGTGTTTGCGTGCCACGCTTGACGGATTTCTTGAAGTAGTCTGCCGTCATTGCGTAGGACGGGATGTAACCCTCGCATGTCACCCGCCCGCCCATCATGTCGCAATTGGAGTTGTAGTCGACGAGCGGCGAATTGAGGATGAACCCTTCCAGCACCCTGGCCGGCTTGCCGGACGGATCGGGCGCGTAACCGCTGGTTCCCGCCTGCTCCAGCAGATTGGCGACGATCGGTGTGCGGATGCCGCCGTAGGATTCGCCGTACAGGTACTTCGGAGAGCTCTGCCGGTTGTACTTGTTCGTATAGCTCGTGATGAAGTCGGCCACCACCTGGGCATCGTCGTCGGTTCCCCACAGGTCGCCGTTCTTGAGCGGCTCGATGGCCGTGGAGAGACCTGTCCCGGGCGGATCGACGAAAACGATGTCCGACTGGTCGAGCAGCGAAATCGCATTGTCCTCAAACGGGAAGCTATCGGGTTGCTTCGTGGGATCGGCCATGTTCGGTGCATCGGACTTGAGCCGCTTCGGGCCCCACGATCCCATGTGCAGCCAGATCGATGCCGACCCGGGGCCGCCATTCCACAAGAACGTGACCGGGCGATTCTCCTTGGGCAGCGCGTCACGCGTGTACGCCGTATAGAAGATCGCGGCCTCGGCCTTCTTGCCTGCCGCGTTTTGTCGATACGCAACCAGGTGCCCGGCGCGCGCGACATACGGCAGCACCTTGCCGTTGATGGTGATCGTGTGCCGCTTGACCGACGAATCCTCGTTGATCCGGGATATCGCGATCGAGCCGTTGATCGTCGTGTCGTAGGTGTTGCCGTCATTCAGCACCTTGTCGGCCGGCGCGACTCGTGCAAACACGTCCAGTTCAGACTCTTCTGCCGCCGTGACCGGTGCGGACGGCGCGCTGACCGTCGTGTTCGCCGCACTCACTGCGGCGGACGTCGGGTCGTCACCCCCGCATGCGGCCAGCACTGCAGCCGCGAGCGCGGTGGCCACGGCCCAGATTGGAATTTTTCTCGTCATTGATCAATCTCCTGAACAGTTAAATTCATTAGATATGCTTAGATAAACACAAGGACTTCGATCAACCCCGCAACCTTTTCGTCCCATCCCTCGTCATGCCCGACAGCGTCGGCTATCCATGCATCCAGACGCCGACTGTCGGTTCGCGGCCTGCCCCTTCTGCTACTTCACCATCATGACTGCCGCTACGCGTGCCTTCGGAACAACCGGCATGGCAAGCACGGTGTGCGACAGATCGAGCGTCACCAGTGACGTGCCCTGGTAGCCCTCGAGCTTCAACTTGACCTTGCTGCCCGGCAGCACCGTGAAATCGCGCGGCATCATCTCCAGCGAGAAATCGTAGTCCGTGTTCGGCGCGATCGTTTGTGCGACGTCCAGCCCCTTGTAGAAGCGCGGATTGGCCCATCCGTACGTCACGTCGTGTCCGTCCACCGACAAGGTGGCCTTGATGTTGGTGACGGCGGGCGCGAACCGGCCACGCATCGCGACCCGGATCGCGCCGGCGTAGCGGGTCGCGTTCGCGAGTGATTTCGTCTCGTAGGTCACGGCCGTTGCGTTGCTCAAATCGACCGCGGCAGCCTGCGTGCCCTCCGCCGTGTTCGGCGTCAGCAATCCTCCGGTCCGTCCGTCGCCGCGCAGATAGTAGGACGTGTCGACCGTCTTCGGCCATGCATCCTCCTTGACGAACAGCTCGCCCGCCGGAATGCAGTCGCGCGGATTGTGGCCCGAATGGCAGTGGCCGATCAGCGTGTCGCCCGTGTCATTCGGATCGGGGGGAAGCGTCGCGCCGACCGGGATGTCGCCCGCCGGCGTCTCGCGCACGTACGTCGGCTGCGTCTCGACGCCATTGTTGACGCCGAACAGATAGCGCGAATACCACATCACGATCTGCTTCTGCCATTCCTTTTGCCAGGCGGGATCGTCGTGATTTCGACTATGCAGCCAGAGCTGCACCGGCTTCTTCGCGCGATACAACGCGTCGTACAGTTGCGTCGCGTTCTTCGTCTTGACGTTGTTGTCGGCCTGCCCCTGTGCGATCAGCGTAGCGGCCTGAATCCGGTCGACCAGCGACACCGTGTTGCGCGCCTTCCAGAAATCGTTGTATGCATAGCTCGCGTTGTCGGAGGCCGTGACCGCTGCAACGCGCGCGGGCTCGCAGATCGCCGAGCGAACCGACGCCTGCTGGGATTTCATGTAGCTGCCAAGCGATACCGTGTTGTCGATATCCGCGATCACGCCGTTGTAGCGGAAATAGTCGTACCCGCTACTGATGCCCTCCACCGGCACGATCGCCTCGAGCCCCGGCACACCCGTCGCCGCGACCATCGTGGGCAGCGTGCCGCCATAGGAAATCCCCTCCATCGCGACGTGCCCGGTCGACCAGGATGCCGCAACCTGTTTGCCCTGAAGATCGAAACCCGGTGCGACAGGGTCGCCCGTCAACCAACGCACGACGCTCGCCATTGCGTCGCGTTCGGTACGGTCCATCACCGACCAGCAGCCATCCGACTGGTTGGTGCCGATCGAATCGGCGTAGACGATCGTGTAACCCATCCGCAAATACTCCGCCTCGCCAAGAAACGGTGCGCGCGCCTGCGTCGCGTAAGTCGGATCCGCGTAGTACACCGACGGCCGCACGATGACCGGCGTCTTGAGCCCCTCCGCCACTTCGGCGGGCTGCACGATGCGCAGCGCGATCCGGTCGGGCTTGCCGTCCCCGTCAGTGTCGAACGGTGTCTGCACCATCACGTTCAGCTTCAGCGGCGGCCGCATCGACAGCCAGGGCAAGATCATGCCGTTCTCGACCGTCGGGCCGTCGTGTCCCGGATACAGCGTGGCCAGCTTCGGATAGGACAACCCGGTCGGCGAGCGCTCGTATTGCGTGCCGACTTCGGGCACCGGCGTGGGTGGCGTAAAGGGCGCCGGCGCGGGGGCCGTCGTCTCGGTGCCGGGCTGAGCCGATTGGCCCGGCGCGTTCCCGTCGTTCGATGCGCGCGGCGAAGCTGAATCATCCCCGCCGCATCCGGCCAGCTGGATTGCTATCGGCACGAGCAAACTCAGCAGCCGGGCGTTGCGCCTGAAAAAAGGACGATCCCCCACCCATTGTGTTTTTTTCATGTTCTCCGACATCCTGTTTATTGAGGAACGCTAAACTAATGAGTCGAATTCTTTGTAACACTGTGAAATATTTCAGACCGTATGAAATGACATCCATATTACGAATGTCAAGGAAATTCTTAAAAGAGTGACAACTGCCACGCCGGAATGCCAACGTGCGGACGATGTCGATGGCAAACGCGTTGCATGTCGGCCCGGCCGATGATGTCGACATGTCGTGCACCCGCGCGGGTGAGCCATTCCGCTTTCACGAGCTGTATCCGACATGGAAAAACACGGTGACTATCGGGTCGCAGTGGAGGACCGTGTTCGACGAGATCCGCTACAGTGGCGGGTTTCCGGAACCGGAAGAGGTGATCGTCGGCGCTTGTCGCGGAGTCCCGTGGCAACCGCGACCGATGCGTTTCGCCGCAGCAGTTGCGTTCGTCACCGCACGCAATGCGGGAGCGGCAGTTTTGCCACTTGCCGTGGTTACACTTTTATTTCTCGATTCGATTTAATCCGTCGATTCGAGATCGAATCCGAAACGCTTCGGCCGGAATTTCATAAAGTCCCGCACATGCACGAAACGCCGTGATGGCTGCATGTGATATCCCTTTTATCGTCACATCAGCCGCACCGTGGATGACGGCTGATGTCACTTTTAACGCCGGATAATCAATCTTATTGATGCAGAAGATCCGCGACTTTCTATACATCCGGAAAACATCATCGCCGACTCATACCGGCACGCTGCGGCCAATCTCCACGCGTCAACACGGAACGCGCCCGCCAACCCCATTGCCCATCATCGTGCACCAGCGCTGCGTCTCTACCTGCGGCGGCGGATACGGCAACCCGGTCCGCGGATTGATCGAGTCGAGCGGATTCGGCCCCGGGGGATGGTTTGCCGCGTGCATCGCGGCGTTCTCCGCCATCTGTCTCGCGGTCGCCGCACGCTGCTGCGCGAGGTCCGCCTTCTGCGCGTCGTCCACTTTCCTGGTCATGGCCACCAGCCGCGCGAACTGCGGATCGCGGACATCCTGCAAGGGTGGAAAAGGCGGCGCGACCGGCATGAAAAGCAACGGACCGTTGTACTTCGGGACCGCCAGTTTCGACGGCTTGCCGAAATCCGCGGCCATGCTGATCTCCCACATGACGGCGTTCATTTCGAGCGCATGCTCGTAGTGTCGGTTCACGTCTGTCAGACCGAGTGGGCCGGACGGTGCAGGCAACGGTCGAAGGGATGGCGGCAGCGTTTGCCGGGCGGCCGGATAAACCGCGCGGACCCAACTGACCGCTGCGACCGAGTATTGATAAAGCATCGCGTCGTACTTTTCCAGCACTTGCGCCCGGCTATAGCTGCCGGGATTCTCGAAAGCGGGCTTGTACGCTGCCAGGCTCTGGATGTACTGCATGTTGGCGTTCCGCTGCTCCGCGACGAACTGCTGCTCGGGATCGGCCGGAACGGATGAAGTCATCGCGGCGCAACCTGTGAGCAGACAGACGGCGAATGCGACGCCCGTCACCGTTCGTGGTGCCGACCGGATCTGACGCAAGATATTGGCCATCTGGAACGCCTGGAGACGAGGTGGATTTTCATGAGCG
The DNA here is from genome assembly GCF_001742165.1 of Burkholderia stabilis. Lineage (NCBI taxonomy): Bacteria > Pseudomonadati > Pseudomonadota > Betaproteobacteria > Burkholderiales > Burkholderiaceae > Burkholderia > Burkholderia stabilis. Next base: position 635,476 of record NZ_CP016443.1, read on the forward strand.
GCACAGTGCCGACGGCTCACCCTATTCTGCCCCGCTCCACGCCGTTCCAAGTGGATTTGCGTCTCATCCTGGTGGATTTCAATCCCGGGATTTCATCCGGCGGCACCCGGCTCAAACATCCGTCCACATCCTCAACAGGTTGTGATACGCCCCGGTGAGCTGCAACAACGATTCCCCGTCGGCGTCCTGCTGCGTCAACCGCTGGATCGCGACGTCCATATCGAGTAACAAACTCCGCTGCGCATCCTCGCGCACGAGGCTCTCGACCCAGAAAAACGACGCGAGCCGCTCGCCGCGCGTCACGGCCTCGACCTTGTGCACGCTCGACCCCGGATACAGGATCATGCTGCCGGCCGCGAGCTTCGCACGGTGCTCGCCGTACGTGTCGCGCACGACGAGCTCGCCGCCGTCATAGCTCGCCGGATCGTTCAGGAACAGCGTCGCCGACAAATCCGTGCGCACGCGCTCGCGCGACGCGCGGATCCCGCGCACGGCGTTGTCGACGTGATAACCGAACGACTCGCCGCCCGCATAACGATTGAACAGCGGCGGATAAATCCGCTTGGGCAGCGCCGCCGACATGAACACCGCGTTCTGCGCGAGGCGGCGGATGATCTCGTCGCCGATCTCGCGCGCAAGCGGATCATCGCCGTCGAGCTGCCGGTTCTCCTTCACCCGCCGCGATTGCGCGCCGGCCGTCGCGCGGCCGTCGACCCATTGCGCGGCGCGCAGCCGCTCGACGAGCTGGGCGGCCTCGGCCGGGCTGAACACGCCCGGAATCTCGATCATCATCGTGTGTTTTCCTTCGAAATCGATGCAGGCGCGCGCATGCGTCAGAACCGGATGTCGGCGGTCGCCATCACCGTGCGCCCTGCTCCCGGCACGCCGTACAACTGGAAGCCGTCGAGCGACGCGCCGATCGCCGAGTAATAGGACGTGTCGAACAGGTTCTGCACGTTGAGGCCCACCGTCAGGTGCTTGTCGACCTCATAACGCGCGGCGATCGAATGCAGCCAGAACGACGGCGCCTTTTCGTTGTCCGCGACGTACACGGGATGCTTGCCGCTCGCGCCGTTCACGGTGCTGCTGTTGTTGTTCTGGCCGCCGACGTAACCGTTGTCGGTATAGCGCCGCGTGCCGACGTACTGCGCGCCATAGCTGACCGACAGCTTCGGCGTGACGGCATACGTCGTCCACAGGTTGAACGTCGCGTTGGGCACGTTGGCCGGCCGCAACCCGGCATTCGCCCCCTTCGTGATACGCCCGCGCATCGCGGCGAATCCCGCGAACGCGGACCATCGGTCGGTCAAGTTGCCCGACACGCCGAGCTCGAGGCCGTCCACCCGGCGCGGCGGCAGCGCGCGCACGACCGTCGTCGTGCCGTCGCCGTAATCCCACGAATCGGACAGCTCGGTGCGAAACAGCGCGCCCGTCACCGATAGTCGATGATCGAACAGATCCCATTTCGAGCCGAGTTCCCACGTCTGCGCGACGGCCGCCTGCAAGTCCTGGCTCGACGTGTTGCCGTAGATCACGTTGTTGGTCGTCGCGCCCACCGCCGACGGTTGCGCGGCCCGGCTGTAGGTCGCGTAGATGCTGCCGAACGGCACTGGCTTGTACGTGATGCCGACGCGGCCGCTCAATGCGCCGTCGTTGCTGCGGGCGACGGTGTGCGCGTTCGCCGCGCCGTTGACCTGCTTCAGCGAAAAGCGGTCGTAGCGCACCGCGCCTTCGACGAGCCACTTCGGCGTGACGGTCACGGTGTCGCGCAGATAGACGCCCGCATCGGTCAGCGATGCGTAGTCGCCCGCGCCGCCTTCGAGCGTCGGCACGCCGCCCATGCTGGTGCCGTACGCGTTCGTCAGGTTCATGACCGGATTGACCGACGGCGCGAGAATCGTGCGGGCGAGGTCGCCGTAGCGCTCGTGATACACCTCCGCGCCCGCGACGACGTCGTGATGCAGGCCGCCCGTGTCGAACGAGAGATTCAGGTTGGTTTCGTTCGCCACGATGTCGTACCGCTTCGACGTGCCGAAATTGCTGCCGCGCAGTACCGCCAGCGGCGACGCATTCGCGAGCGGTGCATAACCGCTGTACGACGCGAGCCCTGCGCCGCTCGTCACGAGCGGCCCCGTACCCGTGTAGCCGTACGACGTACCGTCGGTCGAATTGAAACGCGCGGGCGACAGCACGGTGATGCGGTCGGTCTGCTCGAAACGGGTGAGGTTGGAAATCCGCACGTTGTCGTTGAAGTCGTGCTCGACCTTGACCGTCGCGCGATCCGTCACCTCGCGATCGGTGAACAGGTTCGGGTCGCCGTACCAGCCGTTGCGCGGCACGCCGGGCATGCGTGCGCCGCCGGTGCCGCGCTCGATCGGCACGCCGGTGTCGGGCGTGTTCACGTCGTTCTGGTGCAGATAGTCGATCGTCACGCGCGTCGGCGTGCCGAGGCCCAGCGCCAGCGAGCCGGCCACGCCCCAGCGGTCGTAGTCGGTCACCGCGCGGCCGTCGACCGCGTTGTAGTGGCGCATCAGGTTCAGCCGGAACGCCGACGTCGGCGTCAACTGCTTGTTGAGGTCGGCCGTCACGCGCCGGTAGCTCGCGGAGCCGAGTGTCGTCGACAGGTGGTACGCGTCGCCGGCGTGCGCTTCCTTGCTGACGAGGTTCACGCTGCCGCCCGGCGCGGCGACGCCGGATTCGATCGTGCCGGTGCCCTTGAACACCTCGACGCGCTCGACGTTGAACGTATCCGTGCGCCCGGCGAGGCCCGCGTCGCGAATGCCGTCGACGGTGATGCTCTGCTCGCCTGAAAAACCGCGGATCGTGAACATGTCGCCCCAGCCGAGGTTGCCCTCGCCCGACGTAAACGTGATGCCGGGCACGTTCTTCAGGATGTCCTGCAGGCTCTGCGCCTGCTGCTCGTCGAGCACCTTCTTCGGGATGACGGCGACGCTCTGAGCGACGTCCAGCAGCGGCGCAGTGAACTGGTCCGACTGCAGGAATTCCGTGCGGTACGGCGACGAATGCGCGTGGATGTCGATCGCTGGCAGCGTGGCGCCCGGCGACGACGACGCGTCCGGCGCGGCGGCCGGCACATCCGGCTGCGCATGCGCGGCCGACAGCATGGCCAGCCCGAGCGTGGCGCCCAACAGGTTCGACAGCAAGGCCGACGGCGATCGGCCGGCTCGTTGATGAGACGACGACATGAATCCTTCCGGTGATGTGAGTAATGAAGAGGACGGCTAGCGCGACGCGGCGGCAACCGGACCGGTTGCCGCGAGCCCATCGATCAGCACCTGGAGCTGGCCGCGCGAGCAACGCTCGATGCGCGCGGCAACCCCGAACACGTCGGCGAGACTGGCGGGCGTCACGACGTCTTCCGGCATGCCGAAGCGCACGATGCGGCCGCGGTGCAGCAGCATCGCGCGGTCGCAACCGCGCAGCGCGGCGCTGATGTCGTGCAGCACGACGACCGTCACGAGCTGCCGTTCGCGCGTGATGTCGTGCAGCGCGGCCATGACCTGGTGCTGGTGATTGAGGTCGAGCGCGGACAGCGGCTCGTCGAGCAGCAACACCTGCGGATCGCGTGCGAGCGCCTGTGCGAGGCCGACGAGCTGGCGCTGGCCGCCGGACAGTTCGTCGAGCGTGCGCAGCGCGAGCGCCTCGATGCCGAGCCGGGCGAGCACCGCAAGTGCGGCGATGTCGTCGCCCTGCCCGCCGCCGGCGCGGCCGGCCGCCATCAAGCCATGCCGCGTCGCGCGGCGCGCGACCACGACCGATTCGAGCACCTGCAGGCGCACGCCGGCCGGCAGCGCCTGCGGCAGGTACACGACGCCATGCGAACGCGCGCCGCGCAGCCCCGGCACGAACGGTTCGCCGTCGAGCGCGAGTGCGCCCGACGCGGCACGCGTCAGCCCCGCGAGCGTGCGCAGCAGCGTCGACTTGCCGCTGCCGTTCGGGCCGAGCAGCGCGGTGATGCAGCCGCGCGGCAACGGCCCCGCGCTCAGCGACACGAGCACGTCGCGCCGCCCGTAACGTACCGTCAGTCCGTCGATCGTCAACCCGCTCATGCCTGCCCTCCCTGCGAACGGACGACGATGCCGAGGAACAGCGGGATGCCGACCAGCGCCGTGACGATCCCGACCGGGATCAGCACGCCCGGCACGATCAGCTTCGATGCAATCGAGGCGAGCGACAGCATCAGTGCGCCGAGCAGCAGGCTGCCGGGCAGATAGAACCGGTGGTCCTCGCCGAACAGCGTGCGCGCGAGATGCGGCGCAATCAGCCCGACGAAGCCGATCGTGCCGACGAACGACACCGCGAGCGCGGAGAGCACCGACACGCGCAGCAGCGTCGCGAGCCGCACGCGCTTCACGTCGATGCCGAAGCTCGCCGCGCGATCCTCGCCGAGCCGCAGCGCGGTGAGTGTCCACGCGTTGCGCATCGACAGCGGCAGCGCGATCGCGAGCGCCGCGGCGAGCACCGCGAGCTTCGGCCAGTCGGCGCGTGCGAGCGAGCCGAGCGTCCAGAACACGAGCCCCTGCAACGCATCGGCCGACGCAATGAACTGCATCAGCGACACGAGCGCATGGAACGCGAACACGAGCGCGATGCCCATCAGCACGACGCCCGTGGTGTTCATCCCGCGCCAGCGCGCGACCACGTCGAGCAGCAACGCGGACAGGAACGCAAAAACGAACGCGTTCGCCGCCACGACCCAGGTTTGCGCGATGCCCGGAATCGTCACGTCGAGCACGATCGCGAGCGACGCGCCGAAGGCGGCGGCGGCCGACACGCCGAGCGTGTACGGGCTCGCGAGCGGATTCGCGAGGATCGTCTGCATCTCCGCGCCGGACAGCCCGAGCGCCGCGCCGACGAGCACGGCCATCGCCGCATACGGCAGACGGATCTGCCAGACGATCACGCGTGCGGCCGGATCGGCGCCCGCGCGCTCGACGAGCGTGCGCAACAGCGTCGCGACCGGCATCCCCGACGGCCCGGACGACAGATCGAACAGCACCGACACGACGATCAGCAACGCGACGACGACGAGCGCGGCCGCGCGCCGCGTCGTGAGACGGCGATAGTCGCGCAGGCTCGTCGCGTGCGCGTGCCGGGCCGCGCGGCCGGGTACGGCATCCTGAAGCACGGCGTCGCTCATCGTGCGGCCTGCGACGAAGCGGCCGGCAACGGCGTGTCGACCCACTCGGCGCCCTGCGGCGCGATCGCGAGGAAGCGGCGATGCAGTTCGGCCTGCGTCGCATGCACGTCGAGATCCTTGAACTGCTGCGGGTAGAACCACTTCGCGAACGCTTCGATCGCGAGAATGTTGTACGGCGAGTCGTAGTAATTGTGCGAGATGCCGTGTACGCGGCCGTCGCGGATCGCCTTGATCGCATCGAAACCCGGACGCGCGGCGAGCTGCGCGAGGCTCGCCGCCGCATCGCGCGCGCTCGTCTGCGCGCCGACCCGCAGCGACGCGAGCCCCGGTTTCGTGCGGCTGCCGGTCGCGATGTACACGTCGGGCTGCGCGGCGATCGCCTGCTCCATGCTGATGTCGCCGAGCACGCCGGGCAGCAGCCCCGCCGCGATGTTGCGCCCGCCCGCGGCCGTCACGAATTCGCCGAAGTTGCCGTTGCCGGCCGTGTGGCAGCAGCCGGCATCCCACACGCCGGCGAGTAGATCGACGAACACCTTGGGCCGCTGCGCCTCCGGAATCCGGTTCACGACCGCCTCGACGCGTGCGAGATGCGCACGGTAGAACGCCGCGTACGCATTCGCCTGTTCGCTGCGATGCATGACCGCACCGAGCAGCGCGATGCTCGGCAGCGTGTTCTGCAGCGGATGCAGCCGGAAATCGACGAACACGACCGTCGTGCCGGTCGCCTCGAGCTGCTTCACGAGCGCGTTGTAGCGGCTCGGCCCGTGCCCGCCGAGGCTGAAGATCGCGAGATCGGGCTTCAGGCTCAGCGCCTTCTCGGCGCTGATGCTGTCTTCCGTCGCCTGGCCGATCAGCGGAATGCGGCGGATCTGCGGGAAAGCCTGTGCATAGGCGTCGTAGGTCTGCGGGTCCATCAGCGGCAGGTCGCCCTGCCAGCCGACGATGCGTGCCAGCGGCTGCGCGCCGTCGAGCAGCGCGACAGCCGACAGCAGCCGGCTCTCGCCGAGCAGGATCCGGCGCGGCGCCTGCGCCGGGACGCGAACCGTGCGGCCCGCGAGATCGGTCACGGTCGCCGGCGCGGGCGACACCGCGGAAGCAGGCGCGGTCGCCGCCGCTGCGTGCACGGCGGCCGCGCCGATCATCAGCGCGGCTGCGCCGAAGCACGCACGCCGCACCCACGAATGTCTGGAAATTGCCATAATGTCGCCTCTGAATGAGAATCATTGCCATTTGAAGGGCGACACTGTAATCATTGCGTGTAATGGCGATGTGTTGGCAGCGCAGCCTTTTGTAATGGAATGTGTTGGCGCGCCCCGCCTTTCAGATTCATTTCGATTTACCCGGACGCTTCTCCTGATGGACCACATCCTTGTCGTCGACGACGATCCGAACATCCGTACGCTGCTCGGCGACTACCTGCGCGGCATGAACTACCGCGTCACGCTGGCCGAGAACGGCTTGCAGCTTCGGCAGGCGCTCGGTACGGCGAGCGTCGATCTCGTCGTGCTCGACCTGATGCTCGACGGCGAGGACGGCCTCGATCTCACCCGCGACCTGCGGCAGCGCCACGACGTGCCGATCGTGATCCTGAGCGCGCGCGGCGGCCTGCTCGACCGGATCCTCGGCCTCGAGATGGGCGCGGACGACTACCTGCCGAAGCCGTTCGATCCGCGCGAGCTCGTCGCGAAGATCAAGGTCGTGCTGCGCCGCACGCGCGCGATTCCTGGCGCCCGGCGCACCGAGGCGTCGTCGCTCGTCAGCTTCGCGGGCTGGCAACTCGATACGCGGATGAAGCAGATGATGTCGCCCGACGGGGTCGTCGTGTCGCTCGGCGGCTCGGACTACCGCACGTTGCGCGCGCTGCTCGATCACCCGAACCGCCCGCTGTCACGCGAATTCCTGCTCGATCGCGTGTTCGGCAAGGAGCTCGCGCCGCTCGATCGCTCGATCGACGTGTGCGTGAGCCGGCTGCGCCACCACTTGAAAGATGCCGCGCGCAACGCGGCGCTGATCCGCACGGTCCGCAACGAGGGCTACATGCTCGTCGCGGACGTCGTGCACGAAGCGTGATGCGCGCGCGCCGCCTGAAGCTGCGCGTCTGGCCCGATTCGTTGTTCGGCCGGCTCGTCGCGATCCTCGCGGCCGGCATGTTCGCCGGCCAGATGCTCACCGGCACGATCTGGTTCGACACGCACGACAACCGCATGCTCGAAATTCCGGCGCGGCTGTTCGCGAGCCGGCTCGCCGATACGCTGCGGCTCGTCGACGCCGCGCCGGACGCGGCCGCGCGCGATGCGGTCATCGCCGCGCTCGGCGACGCACGCTACCGGCTGCGCCGTGTCGATGCGCCCTCGCCGGCCGGCACGCTGACGTTCGCGCAGCACGCGACGGCCGGCCTGATCGCCGGCGTCCTGTCGCGCCGGCTCGGCGCCGATACGCCGTTTCGCCTCGTCGACGCCGAGCTGCACGACGACACGGGCCGCCATGCGGGCCCGCTGAGCCTGTTCGATTCGCGGATGCCGACCGGCGAATTTCACGTCCAGGTCGGCCTGCCGTCCGGCGGCTGGCTCGACGTGCGCGCCGACGAAGGCCAGGCCGGCATGCATGCGATGCCCGCGTCGCTCGTCGTCGATTACCTGCTGCGGCTGTACCTGATCCGCTTCGTCGCCGTGTGCGCGGTCGCGTTCGTCGCGGTGCGCTTCGCGTTGAAGCCGCTCACGCAGCTCGCGCGCGCAGCCGAAGCGCTCGGCCGCGACATCCACCGGCCGCCGCTTGCCGTCGACGGGCCGTCGGAAGTGCGCAGCGCGGCCGAGTCGTTCAATGCGATGCAGCGGCAACTGATCGACAGCTTCGCCGGGCGCGCGCGCTTTCTCGGCGCGGTATCGCACGACCTGCGCACGCCGCTCACGCGCTTGCGGCTGCGCACCGAGATGCTGCCGGACCCCGAGTGGCGCGACCGGCTGCGCGGCGATCTCGACGAAATGGAATCGATGGTGCGCAGCGCGCTCGACGCGGTGCGCGGCGTGGAAGTGACGGAGCCGCGCCGCGGCATCGATCTCGATTCGATGCTCGAAGGGCTGGCCGAGGATGCGCGCGATACCGGCCAGGCGGTCGTGATCCGCGGGCACGCGTCGGCGCCGGTGTCGGGCTTCGCGCGCAACCTGAAACGCTGCCTGCAGAACCTGCTCGACAACGCCGCGCACTACAGCGGCGGCGCCCCGGTGACGATCGACGTGCGCGACGGCAAGGACGCGGTGCGCATTGTCGTCAGCGACTCCGGCCCGGGGCTTCCCGACGACTGGCTCGAACGCGTGTTCGAACCGTACCGGCGCGGCGCGCACGCCGATCGCGACGACGGCGGCACCGGCCTCGGCCTCACGATCGCGCGCAGCATCGCGACGCTGCACGGCGGCACGCTGACACTGCGCAATCGCGACGGCGGCGGCCTCGATGCGATTCTTGCGCTCCCGCGCGACGGCGCGTAACGGGCGTTGCACCGGTCACGCGATTCGTTTGTAGAATCGGTTCGTTCGCCGTTCATCGTACGGTGAACGGCACGATCCTCGGCCGCCGTCGCGGCGGATAGCTGCGGCCCTTCATCGATTCGGTCGGGGCGCCGTATCCGCCGGGAGCGAACGTTGCCGAGAGCACGTGCTGCCGAACGACCATTACGACATGCGCCATGCACTACCACCCCGACGACATCAGCCGGCTTTTCCTGAGCGTGCCGACACTGAAGCTGAACCGCCCGGCTCCGGCCGAACGCTTCCTGGCGGCCGCCGTCGATGCCGGCGTCGAACTCGGGCACGTGTTGCGCGACTATCCGCATGTCCGCTATCAACCGCTCGACTTCCACTACCTTTGCCAGCAAAGCCTGTCCGTGCTGGACGACGCGTTGCTGGCCGACCTGACGTGCGACATCAGCCACGGGTGGCGCGGCGCGCACTGGGCCGCGCTGCTGATCGCGCTCTCCGGCGACGCACGCTACCTGCCGCACCTCGACGAGGCCAGGCGCCATCGCGGTGTCGCATGGTCGGCCGAGCTCGCCGAAGCCGCGTCGAGCCGCGATGCGCGGTCGTCGGCCTTCTCGTGCTGCCAATCGATCGTGCGCCTGCGCGATCAGCTGTCGGTCCTGCCGCGCGTCGTCGTCCGCCTGAGACGCTGCCACTCGCCTGAAGCGCTCGACGCCAGGGCAATTGCCGTTCGTGCCGCGTATCGCAGCGGCGGCGTCGAAGCCGCGCTGCCGGTTGCGCGTCGCTGATCGCTCGACAGCCGAGCGCGCAACTGCGGCTCGCGCCGCCCGGCACAGCCAGCGCCGCGACGTACCTCCCGCCTTCCGCCTCCCGTTCCCGCCCGAATCCCCGGCACCGCCGCCGCGATTCCGCGCGATTTCGCAGAGGACCTTTCCTGTGCAGCGCCTTAATCGAGCGTCGCCCGATCTCCAATAATGGCCGCTCGATCCGTCGGCCGGCGCGCCGGCGCGACCCGCCGGCCACCGGGCCGGACAAACGATAAAAACTCCTATGCATTCCTACCAGATGAACAAGCACGCCAACGCACGCGTCGCGGGGACCGTCATTGCCGCATGTCTGACCGGCTTCGCGCCGGGTATCGCGCACGCACAGAGCAGCGTCACGCTGTACGGCCTGATCGATACGTCGATTACCTACGCAACCAACCAGCGCACGCAAGGCGCCGGCTCGCCCGGCAGCGGCGCCGTCGCGATGACGAGCGGCGCGCTGAACGCATCGCGCTGGGGGCTGCGCGGCCGCGAGGATCTCGGCGGCGGAATGGCCGCGATCTTCGCGCTCGAAAACGGCTTCTCGGGCACCACCGGCAAGCTGTCGCAGAAAGGCGTCGACATGTTCGGCCGCCAGGCGTGGGTCGGTTTGAGTTCGAAGACGGCTGGCGCGCTCACGTTCGGCCGCCAGTACGACCTGATCCTCGATTTCGTGACGCCGCTTGGCGCCTCTGGGCCCGGCTGGGGCGGCAACCTCGCGGTTCACCCGTACGACAACGACGATTCGAACCGCAACCTGCGCATCAACCAGGCGGTGAAGTACACGAGCCCGACGTACCACGGGCTGCGATTCGGCGCGATGTACGGCTTTTCGAACACGGCCGGCCAGTTCAGCAACAACGCGGCGTGGAGCGCGGGGGTGTCGTACGCGAACGGGCCGCTGAAGCTCGGCGCGGGCTACCTGAAGATCAGCCGCGACCGCAATGCGCCGAACCCGGACGGCGCACTGAGCACGGTCGACGGCTCGGCGACGATCACCGGCGGCAACCAGCAGATCTGGGCCGTGGCCGGTCGTTATGCATTCGGGCCGCATTCGGTCGGCGCAGCCTGGTCGCACTCGACCACCGACGGCGTGACGGGCGTGCTCCAGGGCGCCAACATCGCGCCGCTGAAGGGCGAATCGCTGGTGTTCGACAATTTCTCGATCGACGGAAGCTTCTTCGTGACCCGCGCATTGAGCCTGTCAGCCGCGTACACCTACACGATGGGCCGCTTCGACACGCGCACCGGCCAGACGCGCCCGAAGTGGAACCAGGTCGTCGCACAGGCCGACTATGCGCTGTCGAAGCGCACGGACGCGTATCTCGAAGGCGTCTATCAGAGCGTGAGCGGCGGCAACGGCAATCCGGCATTCAACGCGACCGTCTGGACGCTGACGCCGTCGGCGAACAGCAACCAGGTCGTCGTCGCGCTGGGTTTGCGCCACAAGTTCTGACGACACGGCGCGCTGCCTGCGTCGTCGCCTGCACGCGCAAGGGCGTGTCCCGGACTGTCGCATCGACGCAAAAAATGCGGAGAAACTGGTCACGCTGTGACATTTTTCCTAATCTGGATGCAGCGGCGCCGTTATTTCGGTGCTTCGGCCGCAACACTCTTTCATAAGGCGTCCCGCCGGCTTACGAAACGCATCGCGTGACAGAGCCGGCACTTTCGCGCCGCTGCGGCCGGATACGTGACGTTGCAGATTGCACGCACCACGCTCTCAACGCAGTCAACCGCAGGAGAGAACGATGAGCACAACGAGCCGATTTGCGATCATTGCAGCCCTTGCCGTGCTGGCCGGTTGCCACCAGGCGGCGAAAACGCCCGAGAATGCCGGCATGGCGCCGACGCCCTCGAGCGAAACCGTCGCAACGGTCACGGCCGACGATCTCGACAACCCGAACAGCCCGCTCGCGAAGCGCAGCGTCTACTTCGATTTCGACAACTACTCCGTCAAGCCCGAATACCAGTCGCTGCTGCAGGCGCACGCCGACTACCTGCGCAGTCATCCGGCGCGGCACGTGCTGATCCAGGGCAATACCGACGAACGCGGCACGTCCGAATACAACCTCGCACTCGGCGAACGCCGCTCGCAGGCCGTGATGAGCGCGCTCGAAACGCTCGGCGTGCCGGCCACGCAACTGGAGGCGGTCAGCCTCGGCAAGGAAAAGCCGGTCGCACTCGGTCACGACGAAGATGCGTGGGCGCAGAATCGTCGCGCCGATCTCGTCTATCGTTGACCGGATGCCGCCGCGACGGCGGCATTCGCTTCACGCAGCGCATCGCAGGCCGCGGGCGGCCGGGTTACGGCCGCATCCCGAAACACCCGTCAAAAGCGGCGGCGGCGCAATGTGCCGCCGACCGGAATTTCGCGCGTCGCTGTGAAGGATCGCGCGACGTGCGGATCGCATGCGCGACGCGCGCAGCCATACTCAACGCAAGCGTTCGAGCCGCCGATGCAGCCAGTGCGACATCACGCCCGACGTCACGAACGAATCGAGCGTCGCGATCACGTTGATGCCGCCGATATCGTTGTCCCCCAGCAGATAGGTCACGAGCAAGACGTAGCCGAGCATCGCGCCGGTGCCCACGACGATCCCCAGCAGCACGAACCAGCGCCGCCGGATACGCGTGCCGATCGCGCCCATGATGCCGCCCGCAACCGCCGCGGGCAGGAAATAGCCGAATACGAACGACGCGACAAAAACCATCAGCGCCATGCCGGCGCAGGCTTTCAGAAGATCCCACTGCGGGCCGTGGATCACCGACCACGCGATCAGCATCACGGACGGCCAGACCAGCGCCGCGACGAGCGGTCCGCCGAACGCAAACGACAAACAACCGAACACAACGGGACTGGACGCGCGCAGCGGTTTGCGCGGCGGACGATCGACGGTGGCACTCATGTTTTTATGTTCGTAATCGGAATGGCGGCGTGCCGGAGTGTACCAAGTCGCCGAGCCATGCATGCGATCCGGCACCATCGCGCCACGATACGCAAAAAGCATGGAATAAACGCCCGCCGCGACGCGTTACATCATCGCGCAGGCGCCGGTTCGCACGAACCGGCCTGTGGTGCGGCCTGTGCGTCGAAAGGAGATCGAAATGAAATCGGCAACATTGGCCGCGGCGCTGATCGCGGCACTGATGCTCGTGCTGTCGGCGGGATGTACGTCGTCGGGCAGCGGCGTTTCGCAGGGACCGGGCATGAGCCGGTACGGCGGCGGCGGTTCGGGAGGCAGCGGCGGTGGTGGCGGAGGTGGCAGCGGTTACTGACGCGCCGCCGCGAAAAAAGTCGGGGGGCGCATCGCGCGCGACATGCCGGAAACCGGCTGCATCGCACGCGACGCCCCACCCCGAGGCACGACTTAACGCATGGCCTTCACGTCGGCCGGCGTGACGCTCGCGGGTTGGCCGCCCCACGTCGCGCGCAGGTAGTTCGCGAGCTGCGCGAGTTCGTCGTCGCTCAGCGTGTGCGCGAAACCCGGCATCGGCTGCAGGTTTTCGAGGCCGGCAAACTTCTGCTCGTCGATGCCGTCGAGCATCGCGACCAGCAGGTTGCGCGGGTCGCCCTGACGCACTGTCGAGTTGCCGTTCATCGGCACCGCGACGTGCGGCTTGCCTTCACCGTTGAAGCCGTGACAGCCCGCGCAGACCGCGAGATACACCGAGCGCCCGGCCGCGAGCTGTGCGGCGTCGGCCGACACCGGCTTCACGGGTTGCGGCGCCGGAGGCGTATCGCCGAGCAGATACACGGACAGCGCGCGCAGGTCGTCCTTCGTCATGTACTGCGTGCTCAGGTGCACGACCGGATACATCTCGCCGAACGCCGAGCCTTGCGGCGCGATGCCGACGCCGAAGAACGTCTGCAGGTCCGCGCCCGTCCAGCCGCGCGCGGCAAGACCGGCCGGCGTGATGTCGGGTGCGGCCACGCGGCCGAGCGCGGCGCCCGTGAACGGTTTCGCGCTGTCGAGCTGGCCCGTGAACGCGCGCGGCGTATGGCATTCCGCGCAGTGGCCGAGCGCGCCCGCGAGATAGCGGCCGCGCTGCCAGTCGGCGGATTGCCCGACCGACGCGTCCGGCAGGCTGTCCTTCAGGAACACCATGTCCCAGAACACCATGCCGAAGCGCAGGTTGTACGGGAACTTCAGGTCGTGCGCGCGGTTTTCCTGTGCAACCGGCTTGACCGTCTTCAGGTACGCGTACATCGCGTCGGCGTCGGCGCGCGTGAGCTGCCGGTAGGACGTGTACGGCATCGACGGATACAGGCGCTTGCCCGGTGCCTTGCCGTCGTGCAGCGCGGCGTAGAAATCGTCCGCGCTCCAGTTGCCGATCCCGTGATCCTTGTCGGGCGTGATGTTCGAACCGTAGAACGTGCCGAACGGCGATTCGAGCGCCGCGCCGCCGGCGAACGGCGCGCCGTCCTTCGCGGTGTGGCACGCCGCGCAGTCGGCGGCCTTGACGAGATAACGGCCGCGCGCGACCTGGTCGGCGCCGGGCGCGCCGGACGCCGCGCTCGAGGCAGGCGCGTCGTGGCCGCCGCAGGCGGCGAGCAGCAGCGCGCAGGCGGCCGCGAGCGCGGGCAGGCCCGCGGCCCGCGCGACACGATGGGCGAATGTGCGTTTCATGCGGCGTCCTTCACGAGTCCCGGCGTCGTCAGCACCACGTCCTTCACGGCTTCGTAGTAGCGGACGTAGCCCGTGCAGCGGCAGATGTGCGCGTCGAGTGCCTCGGTGATCGTGCGCTCGACGTCGGCCTTCGCGACCGGTTCGCGCTTCAGGCGCTCGATCAGCACGGTCGCCGCGTTGACGAAGCCCGGCGTGCAGTAGCCGCACTGGAAGCTGAAGTGCTCGAGGAACTTCTGCTGGATCGGCGACAGCTCGACCACTTCGCCCGCGTCGTTGCGCTTCGCGTGGCCTTCGATCGTGCGGATCGAGCGGCCGTGGAAGAAGTGCGCGCCGGTGATGCAGGTGCGCATTTCCTCGCTCGTGCCGTCCGGCTTGTCGACGATCACGACACAGGCGTGGCAGATGCCCTGCCCGCAGCCGAGCCGCGAGCCGGTGAGGCCCGCGTACTCGTGCAGGAACTCGATCATCATCAGCCCTTCCGGCACCTGCATCGGGCCGACGGACTTGCCGTTGATCTTGACCGACAGCGGCTTCTGCTGGAACCGGACGAGCGGACGCTCGACGGCGGCCGGCGCAGCAGCCGGGGCGGATGCCGGCGCAGCCGAAGCCGCGTCCGGTGCGGAAGCGCCGGTCGCAGCCGCGCTGGCGCTCGCGGCCGAAGCCGCGGTTTGGGCGGTCGTCATGCGAGCACCTCCTGAATCTTTTGCGGGGTCACCGGCAAGTCGGTGAAACGATGGCCGATCGCGTGCGCGATGCCGTTCACGATCGCGCCGACGACGGGAATCATCACCACTTCGGCGACGCCCTTCGGCGGATCGGTCTCGGACAGCGGCGGCAGGATGTCGCCCGTCTGCGACCACACGGCGACGTCGGATGCGCGCGGCAGCTGGTAACGGTTGAAGTTCCACGTGCCGTTGCCGGGGCCGTCCTCGTAGAGCGGCAGGTATTCGTGCAGCGCGTGGCCGATGCCCATCGCGAGGCCGCCCTGCAACTGGCCCGACACGAGCTGCGGCGAGATCTGGTTGCCGCACTCCATGATCGAGTGATGCGTGATCAGCTCGACCTTGCCGGTCGCTTCGTGCACGGCCAGTTCGACGAGCGTGCCGACGGCCGTGTAGTACGTGACGGCCGCGTTGTTGCGGCTCGTCGGCGGGATGAACACGCGCTTGCGGTCCAGCACGCGGTAGCCGTTCGCGGTCGGCGGCAGCGTGCCGCGCATCGCGGTCGCGCCGGCCGGTGCGGCGGTGCCCGGCACCGGGCCGTTGTCGTCACCCGCCTTGTCGCCCGTCTTCGGCGCGCCGACGCGCAGCGACAGCCCGTCGACCGGCAAGCGTTCGACCGTACCGCCCACTTCGAACTCGGCGTCGGTCCATTGCCAGCGGTTGAACACGTGCACGACGGCGCCGGTCGGCAGGCCGAGCGCATGCGCCTGCTTCGCGAGCTGTTCGAACGTCAGCGGCTCGAGGCCGTCGGCGGTCAGCTTGCCGTCGACCCAGCGCGCGTCCTCGATGCGGATCGTGTACGGCGCGGCCTGGCCGCCGCCGAGGCCGCGCGTCCAGATCGACATCGCGGCCGGCCACAGCCCGTAGCGGAACACCGCGCGCGCGGCTTCGCGCGTGCTGTGCGTGAAGTAGTAAGCCGAGTTCGTCGCGCTCGACGGCGATGCGTAGTTCGGCGACCAGCGCGGGTTCGCGCTGAGCCGATCCTGGTCGGCCTGCGACATCAGGTACGGATCGCCGCTCGTCTCGACCGGCAGGTCAGGCCACTCGGTCACGGCGACCTGCACGTCCGTCGCCGGGCGGCCGAGCCACTTCGCGACCGCGACGGCCTGCGACGTCGACATCCCGGTGCCGATCTCGGCCGCCGTATGCCGCAGCGACACCTTGCCGTGCTCGTCGAATTCGACCTTCGCGAACGACGCTTCCGCGCCCGTGCCGAAGTCCTTCTGCACGCATGCGAAGCCAACGCCGTAGCGCTTGCCCGGGTTCGCGGCCTCGAATTCGGCCTTGCGCGCGACGCGGTGCGTCCACAGCGGATGCTGCTTCGCGCGCTCCAGCACTTCATCGACGCGCAGCGCGCCGGCGGGAATCGCACCCTGCGTGTTCTTCATCCCCGAACGCAGCGCGTTGCGCAGGCGGAAATCGATCGGGTCGATGTTCAGTTGCGCGGCGATCTCGTCGACCGCCATCTCGGTCGCGGCCATGCTCTGCAGCGTGCCGTAGCCGCGTGCGGAGCCGGCGTCGATCGCACGCGACGCGATCGCGACCGAGGCCAGGTCGCTCTTCGGGAAGTAATAGATCGACTGCGCGGCCGTTGCGCCGACCATCGCCACCGACGGCGAGAAGTTCATGCGGCCGCCGCCGTTCGCCTCGAAGTCGCCCTTGAACGACTGCAGCAGGCCCGTGTTGCGGTCGACGGCGATCCGGTAGTGCATCTTGAACGCGTGACGCTTCAGCGACGTCTGGAACTGCTCGTAGCGGTCGTTCGCGAAACGCACCGGGCGGCCGTCGGCGTACAGCGCGCAGACGAGCCCGTAGAACGGTACGTTGAAGTGATCCTTCGAGCCGTAGCCGACCGTGTAGCACGGGTGCACGAACAGCTTCTTCACCGGGAAGCGGCATTTCGCGACCATCGCGGCCGCGTTCTCCGCCACCTCGAGCGGCGACTGCGTCGGCACGACGAGGTGCATCGACTGCGTCGCGGCGTCGTACCAGCAGTTCGCGTTGTCGGGTTCGAGCGCGGCCGTGTCGACCGATTGCGTGTTGTACTCGCGGTCGAACACGAGCCAGTCGGCGGACGGATGATCGAGCTCGCTGGCGATCTGTCCCGCCAGGAACATGCCCTGCTCGTCGAGCTTGCCGTGCTCCTTGCCGTCCGGCCACACCGGCAGGTGCTTGCGCATCATGCTCGGGAAGATCGGCGCGTCCTTCAGGCTCGAATAGACGTCGTCGTCATAGGCCGTCTTGCCGCCCACGCGCACGTAGCGGAAGGTGCCCCACGGGTCGCGTTCGAGCGGGCCCGTGACCGCGCCGTAGCGGATCACGTCGTCGCGGAACTTGAGCGCGTTCTTCGCGAAGCGGAAGCGCGCGAAGTCGTGATAGATGAGGATCGCGACCGCATGGCCGAGATACGCGGGCGTCTTGCCGGCCGGCAACAGCATGTCGTCGCCGTAGAACGTCGGGAATGCGACGCCGTCGCGCGCGAGATCGTCGGCCGTGACCACGCGGTCCGGCTTCAGTTCGTCGCCGAGCAGCGAAAGGTCGAAACCTTCGTAGGTGCGATCGGCCTGCGTGACGCGCAGGATCAGCGCATGCGACTGCTGCTGCGGCCAGTGCGGCATGTCGGCCGCGCGGACGTCGCGGGCGAACACTTTCGAGCCCGTGACCTTCGCGATGCCGTCGATGCGGAATTGGGGGATGCCGGTAACGCTATCCCATTTGACGGGGGTGAGGAGTTTTTCTTCGAAGAGCGCCGCGAATGCGCGGCTGCCCAGGGGCGCGACATACACTGCAACGCCCGCCAGCACGCTGGCCTTCAGAAAACCCCGCCGTGACAGGCCGTGGTTTTTCATTGGGGGAACCTCCTGATGCGGCTCGGACGGCGATCGGGTGTCGCGGCGTTCGGAGCGGCGCGCATTCTGGCATTGTTTTAGATATATCGCCTATAGTATTTCCCGCATGAAATACTTATTGAATTCCTTATAACGAAATTCAGCCGGGCTGCGGCGGCCGGTCGCGGCGCGCAATCAGCCGACGATTTGCATGCGTTTGCGTAGCGCCGCACCGGCTTCATGCCGCCGGCGATGCCAGTCGTCGCGCAAGCGCGCCACGCATCGCGGCCGGTCTCCGGTCGGCCGCCGCACATCGGTCTCGTTTGCAACGATGCTGCCTTCGCGCCGTCGAATGCGCAAGACTTTCGCAGGCGTGGTTTACGACTAGCGGCCGATGCCCGCCGGCCAGTCCGGAGGCCGTGCCCGCACGCTCCGCGCCGCGCATGTTTCATGGTAATGTCGTGCGCATCCGGCCTGGCCGGTGCTTCCGCCACGTGCCGTGCGGGCGCCGCCAGCCATCGCGACATCGTGTCGAGGTCAAAAACCATGGCAGTCAGGGCGCCTCTCCTGAACTCCGTTCTCGCCACTCCTCCCTCCGGCAACCACCGTGTGACGGCCGCGCTTCGCCCGTCGATGCTCGTCACGCTGTTCGAGGACGTGCGCCCGATGGCGCTGTCCGGGCTCGCGAGCGGCTTCGTCGCGGCCATTGCACTGGTCCGGCTGCAGCAGCTCTGGTGTCTCGTGTGGCTCGTCGCCGACGTCAGCCTGCTCGCCGCGCGGCTCGCGATCGCGCGTGCCTATGCGGTGCAGCGCAACGTCGGCAACGATCGCGCCGAATACTGGGCGATGCGCTATGCGCCCGTGTCGCTCGCCGCCTGCTTCGTGCTCGGCCTCGGCGTGATGGGCTGCGTGGACGCCGTCGACGTCGAGCTCGGCACGTTGTCGGTGATGGTCGCGGGCGGCGTGTTCGGCGGAATCGCATCGCGCAATTCGGCGCTGCCGCGGCTCGCGATGACGCAGGTCACGCTCGGCGTGCTGCCGATCGGCGTCGGCGCGTTGCTCGCCGACCGGCCGGGCGCGTGGCTGCTGCTGCCGCCGCTCGTCATCTATCTCGCGGCCATGCGCACGGTCGTCCAGCGCCACTACCGCGTGCTCGTCGCACTGATCGCCGCGCGCCAGCGCAACGCCGAACTCGTCGCGCGCTTCGACGCGGCACTGACCTATATGCCGCACGGCCTGTGCATGATCGACGGCGAGACGCGCGTGATCGTCGCGAACCGGCGCACCGCGCAACTGTTCGGCTCGCCGCGCGAGATCATGCTCGATACGCCGCTGCCCGACGTCGTCGCGGCACTCGGCGCAAACGCCGTGACCGATCCGGGCGACGGCGGCCTCGCCGCGCTGTGCGCCGTCTGGCTGAACCGCGAGGAACCCGCGCCGTTCGACATCGCGCTCGCCGACGGCCGCCAGCTCGAACTGACGCGCCACCGCGTGCCGGACGGCAACGCGGTGATCATCGTCGAGGACGTCACCGCGCGCCGCCAGACCGAGCAGCACATCCGGCACCTCGCGCGACACGACGCGCTCACAGGTTTGCCGAACCGCCACGAACTGCATGCCGAGCTCAAGCGGATGCTCGCGCGTCGGCCGCGCATGCCGGGCCCCGCGCTCGCCGTCATGTATCTCGACCTCGACGGTTTCAAGGCGATCAACGACAGGTTCGGCCACCAGGCCGGCGACGAGGTGCTCACGCAGGTCGCCGAGCGGCTCGGCAAGACGCTGCCGCCCGGCGAACTGGCCGCGCGCATCGGCGGCGACGAGTTCGTCGTCGCGATCGACGACACGACGATGCAGGCGTGCTCGATCCTCGCCGCGCGGATCATCCGGCAGATCTCGGCGCCGTACACGCTGTCGATCGGCGAGATCGTCACCCTCGGGATCAGCATCGGCATCGCGCTCGACGACGGGCACGGCTCCCCCGACGAACTGATCCGGCAGGCCGACAGCGCGCTGTACGATGCGAAGTCGGCCGGCAAGGGCATCTACCGCTTCTATTCGAGCGGCAGCCGGCGCGTGGCACCCGCCACCGCGAACTGACCCGGCCGCGCTCGCACGAGCGTCCCGGCGCCGCCGTCCGCTTCCTCCCGACGATTCATTTTCGAAACGCTTTGCATGGCGCGGCGTACCCGCGCGTGGCGTTGCGTCGTTCCATGTCACGTGACGTGTTCCGTAACATCGCGGTCCGTCACGCATCGCGTTAGCCGCAGAAGCCGGCACGATCGATGCAGCGCGCGGCTTTTCATGGCTGGCACTCTTATTGCTCCCTGTCAGGGAAACAGGTTGTCAGGGAGACCCAACATGAATACCGTCGAAGTCCTCAGCCGCAACGAAACGATTGACGAACAGGCCGTGATCGACGGCGAATCGCTGATCCGTCGGCTCGTTTCGGAACGCCGCGTGCCGGCCGCCCGCGAAGCCGCGTGCGTCGACAATCCGCCGCTGACGCTGTACGGCGCGTTCCGTCAGGGCGTCGCCGATCACGGCATGCGTCGCGCGAATCCGTATCGCGCCGGCAGCCGTTTCTGGGCACTGTGGGAAGAAGGACGTCTCGAAGCTGAAACATCGGGCCGCTGAGCCGTTCGCACGCGCTGCGCCTGTCGCAGCAAGGGATCGGCGCGCAACCTGACGCACGAATGCAGCCGGCCCGCGCGCCGGCATGCGTTCATCGATGCAACATCGCGCGCGGCTTCGCGTATCGGCAATGCGGTTCGCTGATGCACGTTCGCGCGCATGCCGGCCGACGGCATTCGGCATCAGCGCCCCGGTGCGGCGCGCGGCGGTCGTTTCCCGATAAGATGGCGGATTACGTTCATCGCACGATGCCGCCATGACCGCTCCCTCCTCTCAGCGCAACCCCATCCACTGCGAAATCGATCTCGACGCGCAAGGCAAGCACGCGGGCTACCTGCGGCTGCCGCATTCCGTGCACCGCTCGGCGTACGGGTGGCTGCCGATTCCGATCGCATCGATCCGCAACGGCGACGGGCCGGTCGCGCTCGTGATGGCCGGCAACCACGGCGACGAGTACGAAGGCCAGATCATCGTGTCGCAGTTGATACGCGAGATCGAACCCGAGATGATCAGCGGGCAGTTGATCCTGCTGCCGATGGCGAACTTCCCCGCGGCGGACGCGGGCCTGCGCGTGTCGCCGCTCGACGAAGGCAACCTGAACCGCAGCTTCCCCGGCGATGCGACCGGCACGCCGACGCAGATGATCGCCCACTACATCGAACACGCGCTGCTGTCGCGCGCCCAGTATCTGGTCGATCTGCATTCGGGCGGCAGCTCGCTGCTGTACCAGGGCGGCAACATGCTCGCGATCGATCCGCTCGACGCCGACGAAGCCGCGAAGCTCAACGGGCTGCTGGTCGCGTTCGGGTTGCCGAATGCGCTGCTGCATGCGCCGAACCCGGTGCATTCGGCATCGGCCGCGCGCCGGCAAGGCGCGATCTCGATCGTGACGGAACTCGGCGGCGCAGGCATGGCCGATCCGTCGCTGATCCGGCTCGGCCGCCACGGGCTGCTGCACTACCTCGGGTATATCGACCTGCTGCGCGGCGCGCTCGTGCCCGACGCGCCGCCGACCGTCACGCGCTTCATGCGCGTCGACGGCGATCGCCATTTCGTCTATGCGTACGAGCGCGGGCTGTATGAGCCGCTCGTCGAGCTCGGCGACCAGGTGAAAGCCGGGCAGCCGGCCGCGTGGGTGCATTTCCCCGATACGCCGTTGCGCGAGCCGATGCTGCACCGGTTCAAGGGCGACGGCGAAGTGGTGTGCAAGCGCGTGCCCGCGCAGGTGCGGCGCGGCGATTGCCTGTTTCAGCTGGCGGAGTTGTCGGCGCCGCCGAGTGTTGGCCAATAGGCCAGCTACGAATTCCGATCTTTTCCATGCAGTCTGCCAATGATGGTGGGCTGCATGCGCGCCATTAACCAACTTGACAAATTAACTCTTTTGGTTATGATCGCAGATGGAAAAGAACACGCCTCATTGCAAGCTGTCCCGAGTCAGAACACTCGTCGAGATCGGCAAGGTGCGTTTGACCGCGAGCGCAGTATTCGGCGCCCGGCAACTCGGTTTTACGGAGCAGGAGGCGATCGATGTCGTCGTGTCGCTGACAGCCGTCGATTTCCACAAGAGCATGACGACGTATGCCGATCACACGATCTGGCAAGACGTCTATCAGCGTCGCACCGTGAACGGCGACGTGTACCTGAAACTCACCGTGATCGACGATGTGCTGATCGTGTCTTTCAAGGAGCGTTGAAAATGAAGTGCCCAGCATGCGGCGCCGCCAAACTGGTTCGCGATACCCGCGACATTCCCTATACGTACAAGGGTCGATCGACCGTCGTCCCCGATATCACCGGTGATTTCTGTCCGGCCTGCGGAGAATCGGTCCTTGACCTCGACGAGGCAACGCGTCTCGGCGAAGCGATCACCGAGTTCAACAAACAGGTGAACTCAACCATCGTCGACCCGAAGTTCATTGCGAAGGTCCGCAAGAAGCTGATGCTGGATCAGCGCGAGGCGGCCGAAATATTCGGTGGCGGCGTCAACGCATTTTCTCGCTACGAAACGGGCAAGACGAACCCGCCGCTTGCCCTTGTGAAGCTGTTCAAAATCCTGGATCGCCATCCGGATCTGCTCACAGAAGTGCGGGCCGCATAGGCTCGTACCCTTCAGCATCGCGCATGCGTGAAGCCCGACCTTCAGCGCATGCGCTTTCCGCCCCCTCCCCACTCCCGCTGCAAGCCTTCTGACGTCCCCCGCGAAATCCTTATCGAAATTGCTTCGTTCGCCTTTGCCGGCCGCGCCGCTAACGTGTTCAAAACGGCGGCGGCCCGCCACATTCATCGCAGAACCCGCACCGGCCGCCGTCATCACGACAACCGCGCAGCGATAACGGAACAGACCGGACGGGCCGCGTGCCCGCGCCCCGAAAGGAACGTCCGCATCGCGCGCCCTTCGCGATGCCCATGGCCACGACCGACCGCATCATCGACACGACGCCGCTCGACGTCCGCGCCCAGCCGCTGATCGACGCGCTGATCGACGAATATTCGACCCGTTACAACGCATACCGGCCCGATAGCCAGGCATCCGCGCGCGACGAACTCGCGCGCTACCCGGCCGAACTGTTCGCGCCGCCCGAAGGCGCGTTCGTGCTGTTGCTGCGCGACGGCGAGACGATCGGCGGCGGCGCGTTCAAGCGCTACGACGCGCAGACCGCCGAACTCAAACGCATCTGGACCCGCACGGACCTGCGTCGCCAGGGGCTCGCGCGCCTCATCGTCGAAGCGCTCGAACTGCGCGCCGCGCAGCAAGGCTTCCGCCGCATCTACCTGACCACCGGCTTTCGCCAGCCCGAAGCATGGGCGCTGTACGACCGCACCGGCTATACGCGGCTGTTCGATTCGTCGATCGACCCCGAAGCGTATTTCCACCTGCGGTTCGGCAAGGACCTCGGCGATCCGTCGCGCACGTCGACGCTCGCCGACCTGTGGGCGCCCGTACCCGAACCGGTCTTGCCGCGCTGAGCGCGGCTGCCCCGCTTTCCCGATTTCGCTTTCCACGACAGGACGTTTTCATGCAACGAGCCGTACCGCTTTCTTCCCGTGCCGTGCGCACGCTGGCCGCCGCGCTGATCGGCCTGACCGCGTTCGCCGCGGCCGCAGCCGCAGCTACGTTCGACCTGAGCCCCGAGCAGCGCGGCCGCCCGCGCGGCGTGGCCGATGCGGCGGTCGAGCGCGCGGTGCCCGCATCGTTCAAGTTCGCCGAACCCGGCACGCTGACGATCGGCATCGCGCCGAGCCTGCCGCCGATCAGCTCGTATGCGACCGACGCGCGCACGGTGATCGGCTTCGACGCCGACGTCGGCCAGCTCGTGTCCGACAGCCTCGGCCGCAAGCTGAAGATCGTCGCGCTGTCGTGGGCCGACTGGCCGCTCGCGCTCGAATCGGGGAAAGTCGACGCGGTGATCTCGAACGTCACCGTCACCGAGGAGCGCAAGCAGAAATTCGATTTCTCGTCGTATCGCCACGATCTGGTCGGCTTCTACGTGCGCAACGACAGCAAGATCCAGGCGATCCGCGAGCCGAAGGACGTCGCGGGGCTGCGCGTCGTGACCGACGCCGGCACCAACCAGGAAAAGATCCTGCTCGCGTGGGACCGCGAGAACGTCGCGCACGGGCTGAAACCCGTGCAGATCCAGTACTACGACGACCAGGCGATGCGCATCGTCGCCGTGCAGTCGGGTCGCGCCGATGTCGTGTTCAGCGTGAACTCGGTACTCGCGTACCAGAGCGCGCAGCAAGGCAAGACGCGGCTCGTCGGCGCGATCAGCGGCGGCTGGCCGCGCACGGCCGACATCGCGATCGCGACGCGTCGCGGCAGCGGGCTCGCCGATCCGCTGACCGTCGCGCTGAACGGGCTGATCAAGAACGGCCGTTACCAGCAGGTGCTCGACCGCTGGAACCTCGCATCCGAAGCGATCGACCAGTCGCGCACGAATCCGCCGGGGCTGCCGAAGAGCTGACGCCGCGAGCCCACCGCCCATCCACGCCCTACGCAGGAACACCGCTCACCATGTCTTATTCGCTTTCGTTGCTGGACAAGAGTCCGATCGCCGACGGCGCGAGCGCCGCCGACGCGCTGCGCTTCACCACGACGCTCGCGCAACGCGCCGAGCAGCTCGGCTACGAGCGCTTCTGGGTCGCCGAGCATCACGGCACGCCTGGGTTCGCCAGTTCGGCGCCGGAAATCGTCGTCGCACACCTGCTCGCGCATACGTCGCGCATCCGCGTTGGTTCTGGCGGCGTGATGCTGCAGCACTACAGCCCGTTCAAGGTCGCCGAATCGTTCAAGCTGCTGGCCGCGCTCGCGCCGGGCCGCGTCGATCTCGGCATCGGCAAGGCGCCCGGCGGGTTGCCGCTGACCACGCGCGCGCTGCAGTGGTTTCACGACAAGGCGCGCAAGCCCGATTTCGCGGGCCAGCTCGCCGAACTCGACGCGTTTCTCGGCTGGGGCGTCGCCGAAGACCATCCGCTGGCCGGCGCGGTCGCGATGCCGGTGCCGCCGCAATTGCCCGAACGCATCCTGCTCGGCGGCTCGCCGGACAGCGGCGCGCTCGCCGCGCGCAACGGCTGGCGCTTCTGCTACGCGGGTCACTTCAACGGCGACGACGCGAACCTCGAACGCTCGCTCGACGCCTACCGCAGTGCAGGCGGCACGCGGCCGCTCGTCGCGCTGTACGCGGTCGCCGCGCCGACGCGCGACGAGGCCGAGCGACAGATCGGGCCGCTGAAGATCTTCAAGCTGCAGTTCGCGGGCGGCCAGAGCTTCAACCTCGGCAGCGCGCAGGCGGCTGCCGAATTCGCGCGGCAAAGCGGCGCGTCCGACTACCGGATCGACGAGCTGCGCCCGACCGTGCTCGCCGATACGCCCGAGCGCATCCACCGCGCGCTCGATGCACTGAGCCGGCGGCTCGACGTCGATGCGTTCGTGATCGATTCGCCGGTGACCGACTACGCGGCGCGGCTCGCGTCGGTCGAATGGCTCGGCGGCGCATTGTCGGCCACGCCATTGCAGGCGGCCCTCGCGGACAGCCACTCCCTTTCCCCTGACCAGAACGCGTGACGCTCCCATGACGACCCGACGATCGATCCCTTTCGGCCTGATGCTGCAAGGCGCAGGCAGCCACATGAACGCATGGCGGCACCCGAGCAACCCGCCGGACGCGAGCATCAACCTCGACTTCGCGATCGGCATCGCACGCAAGGCGGAAGCCGCCGGCATCGCGTTCGCGTTCGTCGCGGACGGCCTCTACATCAACGAGAAGTCGATCCCGCACTTCCTGAACCGCTTCGAGCCGCTGACGGTGC
Source organism: Burkholderia stabilis (assembly GCF_001742165.1). Taxonomy (NCBI): domain Bacteria; kingdom Pseudomonadati; phylum Pseudomonadota; class Betaproteobacteria; order Burkholderiales; family Burkholderiaceae; genus Burkholderia; species Burkholderia stabilis. The sequence goes on from NZ_CP016443.1 coordinate 661,038, forward strand.
TGTCGGCGCTCGCGGTCGCGACGAAGAAGATCGGGCTCGCGGGCACGATCTCGACGTCGTACAGCGAACCGTTCACGGTCGCGCGCCAGCTCGCGTCGCTCGATGCGATCAGCGGCGGGCGCGCGGGCTGGAACGTCGTGACGACGCCGCTCGAAGGCACCGCGAAGAATTTCGGCAAGGCGCATCCCGATCACGAGCTGCGCTACGAAATCGCCGACGAATACCTCGACGTCGTACAGGGCCTGTGGGACAGCTGGGACGACGACGCCTTCGTGCGCGACCGCGCGACCGGACGCTTCTTCGACCGCGACAAGCTCCACACGCTCGACCATCACGGCCGCTTTTTCCAGGTCGCGGGCCCGCTGAACATCCAGCGCTCGCCGCAAGGGCAGCCGGTGATCTTCCAGGCCGGCTCCTCCGATACCGGTATCGGGCTCGCGGGCAAGTACGCGGACGCCGTGTTCACGCATTCGCCATCGATCGACGAAACGGCCGCGTTCACGCGCCGCGTGAAGCAAAGCGCGGTCGAGCACGGGCGCCGCGCCGACGACGTGAAGATCTTTCCCGGCGTCGGGCCGATCGTCGGCCGCACGGCCGCCGAGGCGGAAGACAAATACCAGGCGATCCGCAATCTGCTGACGATCGACGACGCGCTCGCGTACCTCGGCCGCTATTTCGATCACCACGATTTCACGCAATACGCGCTCGACGCGCCGTTCCCGGAACTCGGCGAGCTGGGCCGCAACAGCTTCCGCTCGACCACCGACCAGATCAAGGCCGACGCGAAGACCCAGGGCCTCACGCTGCGCGAAACAGCGCTCGCCGTCGCGACGCCGCGGCCGAACTTCATCGGCACGGCCGAGCATGTCGCCGACGAGCTGATCCGCTGGCACGACGCGGGCGCCGGCGACGGCTTCATCCTCGGCTTCCCGGTACAGGCGCAGGGTGTCGACGATTTCGTCGAGCTCGTGATCCCGGCGCTCGAGGCGCGCGGCCGCTACAGCCGCGACCTGCCGGGCGCGACGCTGCGCGACCACCTCGGCCTGCCGCGCAAGGCAAGCCGCCACGCAGTGCCCGGCGAGGCGCAGGAGACGGCGGCCGAAGCGCACGCCTGACACCCGCACCGCCCGGCCACGCGCCGATACGCCGATACGCCGATACGCCGATATGCCGCGCCGCCCGTGCGCGGCTCGCCTGACCGATTCGAGGACTTCCATCGACATGAGCGACACGACCCATCTCGGCGGCACACTGCCGCCGCTCTCTTCCCCCGGCGCGCGCGAGCCCGGCACGCGCTTCCGGATCGTGCCCGCACGCCACCGGTCGCGCGCGGCCGGCACCGTGCTCGCGATCGTGCTGATCGCGATCACGCTGCATTCGATCCTCGGCAACCCGCAATGGGGCTGGCCGGTGTTCGCCGAATGGTTCCTGTCGCCGCCGGTGCTGTCAGGGCTTGCGCGCACGCTGTTGCTGACGCTGCTCGGCGCGGTGTTCGGCCTCGTCTTCGGCGGGTTCGTCGCGCTGGCGCGGCTGTCGCGTTCGCGGCTGCTTTCCGCGAGCGCGTGGACCTTCGTGTGGCTGTTCCGATCGATTCCGCTGATCGTGCTGCTGCTGATCCTGAACAATCTCGGCTACCTCTACGAACACGTGCGGCTCGGCGTGCCGTTCACCGACATCGTGTGGTTCGATACGCCGACCACCGACCTGATCAGCCCGTTCTTCGCAGCCGTGCTCGGCCTCTCGCTGCACCACGCGGCGTTTTCGGCGGAGGTGATCCGCGGCGGCATTCTCGCGGTCGACCAGGGCCAGCTCGAAGCCGCCGCCGCGCTCGGGCTGCCGCGCGGCCGCCAGACCACGCGGATCGTGCTGCCGCAGGCGATGCGCGCGATCCTGCCGACCGCGTTCAACGACCTGATCATGCTCGCCAAGGGCACGTCGATGGTGTACGTGCTCGCGATGCCCGAACTGTTCTACACGGTGCAGGTGATCTATCGCCGCAACCTCGAGGTGATTCCGCTGCTGATGGTCGCCACCGTCTGGTATCTGATCATCCTGACCGTGCTGTCGGCGATCCAGGTGCAGGTCGAGCGCCATTACGCGCGCGGCGCGCTGCGCAATCCGCAGCCGTCGGTGCTCACGTTCGCGCTCGCGCGCATCGGCGTGCTGTGGCGGCGCGCCACGTCGCGCAACACGGCATCGCTCGCACAGGCCGGCAACGACGTCGATGCCGTTGCCGCCGCGCCGCGCGCCGGCGGCGAAGTCGCCGTGCATGGCGTGTCGAAGCAGTTCGGCATGCAGCGCGTGCTCGACAACGTGTCGTTCGTCGCGCCGCGCGGCAGCGTGACCGTGATCGTCGGGCCGTCCGGCTCGGGCAAATCGACGCTGCTGCGCACGATCAATCATCTCGAACGCGTCGACGACGGCTTCATCGACATCGACGGCGAGCTGATCGGCTACCGGCGCGACGACGACGTGCTCTACGAGCTGAAGGAGCGCGACGTACTGAAGCGGCGCACGGCCGTCGGGATGGTGTTCCAGAACTTCAACCTGTTCCCGCACCTGACGGTGCTCGAAAACCTGATCGAAGCGCCGGTCGCGGTCGCCGGCGTGACGCGCGACGCCGCCGAGCGCACCGCGCGCGCACTGCTCGCGCGCGTCGGTCTCGCGGATAAAGCCGATGCGTACCCGCGCCAGCTTTCCGGCGGCCAGCAGCAGCGCGTCGCGATCGCACGGGCGCTTGCGTTGCGGCCGAAGGTACTGCTGTTCGACGAGCCGACGTCCGCGCTCGATCCCGAACTCGTCAACGAAGTGCTCGACGTCATCAAGGAACTCGCGCGCTCGGGCACGACGCTCGTGATCGTCACGCATGAAATCGGCTTCGCGCGCGAAGTCGCGGACAACGTGCTGTTCATGGAGCGCGGGCGCATCGTCGAGGCCGGGCCGCCGGGCGCCGTGCTCGACGCGCCGTCGCATCCGCGCACGCGCGCGTTCCTGTCGCGGGTGCTGTGATGCGCGCCGCTCCCGACCTGCGAGGCGCGGCACGATGACCGACCGACGCCAGTTCATGACCGCCGCGCTGGTCGCGGCTTCGGGCCTGTCGTGGCGTGCGGCGCAAGCGGCAGCAGGCACCGCGGACCTCGACCCGCGCCAGGCCGGCCGCATCCGCGCGGATCGCGACGACGCGGCGATCCGCGCGGCAACCGGCTACCGCTGGGTGCGCGAGGGCGCGTTCACGGTCGCGATTTCGCCGCACGCGCCGCCGGTATCGACCTACGCGACCGACGCGCGCACCGTGGTCGGCGCCGATCCCGACTATGCGCAGCTCGTCGCCGACACGCTCGGCCGCTCGCTCGCGCTGGTGCCGATCGCATGGGCCGACTGGCCGCTCGGGCTGACGTCCGGCAAGTACGACGCGGTGATTTCGAATGTCGGCGTGACCGAGAAGCGCAAGGAAAAATACGATTTCACGACCTACCGGCTCGGGCTGCACGGCTTCTATGTGCGTACCGGCAGCCCGATCGCGAAGATCGCCGAGCCGAAGGACATCGCCGGCTTGCGGATCATCACCGGCGCCGGGACGAGCCAGGAGCGCATCCTGCTCGAATGGAACAAACGCAACGTCGCGCAGGGGCTCAAGCCGGCCGAGCTGCTCTATTTCGACGACGATGCGACCGCGCGCGTGGCGCTGTTTTCGGGCCGTGCGGATGCGGAACTGAACCCGAACGCATCGCTCGCATATGAAGCCGCGCGCACCGGCAAGATCCGCCGCGTCGGCGTCGTCAATGCGGGCTGGCCGGCCAATGCCGATGTCGCGATCGCGACGCGGCGCGGCAGCGGGCTCGCGCCCGCACTGACGCTCGCGACGAATGCGCTGATCGGCAGCGGCCGGTATGGGCAGGCGCTCGCGCGCTGGGGATTGCAGAGCGAGGCGATCGCGCGGGCGGAAACCAATCCGCCAGGGTTGCCGTCGTTCTGACGACCGGGGCGAAACGCGCGATGCGAATCGCCCCGGCGCGCCTTCCGTCACGGAAATGCCGGGGCAATTCGGCGCGCAGTAGGCCGACGATCGTCGGCTACGCCGTGACCGCCGCGTGATACCGGTCGAGCTCCGCGACATGCGCATGAATCGCCGGAATCAGATCGCGCCCGTAGGCCAGCGCATCGTCGAGCGGATCGAACCCGCGAATCAGGAACGTCGACACGCCGAGCCGGTAATACGCGCCGAGCGCACGCGCGACCTGCTCCGGCGTGCCGACCAGCGCGGTCGAATTCCAGCGCGCGCCGGTCAGGTTCGCGACGCCCATCCACAGCCGCTCGTCGAGCACGTCGCCCTGCGCGGCGGCCGCCATCAGCCGCTGCGAGCCCGCGTTCTGCGGCGCGTGGCCGGCGATCGGCTGGCCGTTCGCGACCCGCGCCGCGCGCACGCGCTCACGGATCGTCTCGGCTTTCTCCCACGCAGCCGCTTCCGTCTCGGCGACGATCGGCCGGAACGACACGCTGATGCGCGGCATGCGCCCGAACGGCGCGGCGGCGGCGCGCACGCGCGCGATCTGCTCGCGCACCGCGTCGAGCGGCTCGCCCCACGTCATGTAGACCTCCGCGTGTTCGCCCGCAACCGCGAGCGCGGCCGGCGACGAGCCGCCGAAATAGATCGGCACATGCGGCCGCTGCGCGCCCTTCACGAGCGGCGACGCGCCGCGCAGCCGGTAGAACTCGCCGTCGTGATCGACTGGCGCGTCGGCGAGCCAGATCCGCTTCAGCACGTCGAGATATTCGCCGGTGCGGCGGTAACGCGCGTCGTGCGCGACGAAATCGCCGTCGCGCTGCAGGTCCGTATCGTCGCCGCCCGACACGACGTTCAGCGCGAGACGGCCGCCGCTGAACGCGTCGAGCGTTGAGATCTGCCGCGCGGCGGCCGACGGCACGATCACGCCGGGCCGGTGCGCGAGCAGGAGGCGGCTGCGCTCGGTCGCCGCAGCCGCGAACGACGCGACGATGAAACCGTCCGCCGCGTTGCTGAAATGACCGACCAGGATCTGGTCGAAGCCCGCGGCCTCGTGCGCCTGCGCGAAGCGGCGCACGTAGTCGGGCTGGACGGCCGCGCCGCCCGGTACGTCGACCTCCGCGCCGGGTGTCGCGGTGATCATGCCGATGATGTCGACTGGCATGTCGGAATGTCCTCTGGGTTTTCGATCGGGAGTCCGGGAACGGGCGGCGGCACGATCACTGCGCGGCGGCCGTCTTTTCGGTCTTTTGCCCGGGCGCTGCGAACGCGCCCGCATACGAGCGGTCGAGCAGCTTCGACGTGTCGTACGCGGCCGGAATCACGCCGGCCTTGTGCAAGAAATCGGCCGTGTTCTGCGCATCCTTCGCAGCCGTGTCGTCGACCGGGCCCACGCGCTGCTTCGCATTGTTGAGCCAGCGGTATGCGACGTCGGGTTCGAGCTTCGCACGCTTCGCCCACAGGTCCGCATACTCGCGCGGATGGCTGTCGACCCACTGGCGCGCCGCCACGACGCGCTTCAGGAAATCGGTGATCTCCGCGCGTTTGCCCGACGCGGCCTGCTCGTTCGCGGCGACGAAGCTCAGCGCAGGCATCAGCCCCTGCGCGGTGGTAATGGGCCGCGCGCCCTGCCGCAACGCGAGCGTGCTGACGAACGGCTCCCACAGCGACACGGCGTCGACCGAGCCGTTCGCGAGTGCGTTGGTCGCGTCGATCGGCATCAGGTACGCGTACTTGACCGAATCCGCACGCACGCCCGCGTGCTCGAGCGCGCGCAGCACGAGCTGCTGGCTCCACGCGCCGCGCCACACGGCGACGGTCTTGCCTTGCAGGTCGGCCACGGTGCGAACGGGCGAATTCTTCGGCACGAGGATCGCGACGCCGTCGAGGCTTTGCCGCGACACCGCGACGACCTTGACCGGCGCGCCGCGCGCGGCCAGCGTGAGCAGCGCGGAATCCCCGAGGAAACCGAGGTCGATCGCGTTGCCGTTCAGGCTCTCGGCAACGGGCGCGGCGGCCTGGAAATGCTTCCACTCGATCGTGTAAGGCAGGTCCTTCAGCACGCCGGACGCCTCCATCGACGCCTGGATGTTGAAGTAGTTCTGTTCACCGACGCGCAGCGTGACGGTGTCTTTCGCGATGCCCGGCTGCGCAGCAAGCGCCAGCAAGAGCGCCGTGACGATTCGGCTCAGCAACGTGATCTCCCGGGAAGTTGGCGGGCTGCCGCGCGACGGCGGTGCCTCGTTGTCCGCCGTGCGCAACGGCCGGCGAACGGGGTGAAACCGGTGACGATACGGCGATCCGCTTCATGAGACAAACGCAATATTCTGCTATGCAAAGATGCAAATATTTTATGAAGTGAAGCACTGCGCATGCCAGCCCGGCACGCCGCCTCCGAATGATTCTTCGACATCTATTTCGCACGCGAAATACATTCCGGACTATATTTCGCATACGAAATAACTCCCGGAACGAGGACGGTCATGACTGCCCAACCCATCGAGTTCTCCGCCATCGACGGTTATCCGCTGCGCGGCACGCTGTGGACGCCCGACGCCGAACCGCGCGCGCTGGTGCTGATCCATCCGGCGACGGCGGTGCCGGAGCGGCTGTACGCCGGCTTCGCGCGCTTCCTGACGGGGCGCGGCTTTGCGGCGCTGACCTACAACTATCGCGGCATCCATGCGTCACGGCCCGCGCGGCTGGGCGCGCTGCAGGCCAGCATGCGCGACTGGATGGAACTCGACGTGGGCGCGGCGACCGCCTGGGCGCGGCAGGCGTACGACGGGTTGCCGCTGCTGGCGGTCGGCCATAGCGTCGGAGGGCATGCGATCGGGCTCTCCGCCGGCACGGTGCACCTGCGCGCGGCCGTGCTCGTCGCGGCGCACGCGGGCAGCACGCGGCTGATCGCGAGCGCGGCCGAACGCCTGAAGGTGCGGCTGATCCTGCGCGTGCTCGGCCCGCTGATGTCCGCGGTGCTCGGCTACGTGCCCGGCAAGCGGCTCGGACTGGGCGAGGACTTGCCGGCCGGGGTGTTCCGAGAATGGAGCCGCTGGACGACGCTGCCGCGTTATTTCTTCGATGATCCGGCGCTCGGCGCCGCCGAACGCTACGCGAAACAACGGCTGCCGATCCTCGCGCTGGGCTTCGACGACGATCCGTGGGCGAATCCCGTCGCGATCGACCTGCTGGTAAGCTACTTCACCGGCGCAGCGGTCGAACGCCGCCAGGTCGATCCGCACGCGGCGGGCACCGGCCCGGTCGGGCACATGGGCTTCTTCCGCAGCCGGCCCGGCTCGGTGCTGTGGCCAGGCATCGCCGACTGGCTCGCGCAGGCGCTCGACACGCCGCGCCAAGCGAGCCGCCCCTCCCTTTCCATTGCTGTCGGGAACCCAGCTTGAGCGAACGACGACGACTGTTTTTCCTGTTGAACCTTGGCCAGCGACGCGTGCAGCGCTGGGTCGACCGCAAGGCGGAAACCGACACGCGCGCGAGCGCCGCGCAGGCCGGCGTGCTGTTCTTTCTCGACAAGCAGGACGGCGCGCTGATCGGCGAAGTCGGCGCGGCGCTGCAGCTCGCGCCCTCCGCGATGACCGGCCTCGCCGACCGGATGGCGAAAGCCGGACTGATCGCGCGCCACGCCGATTCGGACGACGGCCGCGCGACCCGCCTGTTCCTGACCGATGCGGGCCAGTCGGCGCTCAAGCATGCGCGCGTGGTGCTGCGCGAACTGAACGCGAAACTGTGCGACGGGTTTTCCGACGCAGAACTCGATGTCGTCGCACGCTGGCTGCAGGCGTTGCAGGAACGGTTTACGCCGGAACGCTGAGCGGGCGCTTCACCGTCGATCCGTCGACCCGGTGGCCGCGCGCGTCGCGCCACCGCGGGCATCGCGTCACCGCATGTCGGTCAGCACGATGCGCCCGTCCACCTTGCCTTCGCGCAGCTTCGCGAGCACGTCGTTGATGTTGCCGAGCCGGTCGCGATGGATATGCGCGCGCACGAGGCCGTCGGCCGCGAAATCGAGCGATTCCTGCAGGTCGCGCCGCGTGCCGACGATCGAGCCGCGCACGGTGATACCGTTCAGCACCGTCGAGAAGATTGGCAACGGAAAATCGCCGGGCGGCAACCCGTTGAGCGCAACCGTGCCGCCGCGCCGCACCATCCCGAGCGCCTGCGCAAACGCGCCGCGCGACACCGCCGTGACGAGCACGCCGTGCGCGCCGCCGATTTCCTTCTGGATCACCTTCGCGGGATCGTCGATCGATGCGTCGATCGTCAGTTGCGCGCCGAGTTGCCGCGCGAGCGCGAGCTTGTCCGGCGAAATGTCGATCGCCGCAACGTGCAGGCCCATCGCGCGCGCGTATTGCACCGCCACGTGCCCGAGCCCGCCGATCCCCGAGATCGCGATCCACTGGCCGGGGCGCGTATCGGTCACGCGAATGCCCTTGTAGACGGTCACGCCCGCGCACAGGATCGGCGCGATCTCGTCGAACGCGACCTGCGCCGGCAGATGGCCGACGTAGTCGGGATCGGCCAGCACGTATTCCGCGTAGCTGCCGTTCACCGAATAGCCGGTGTTCTGCTGGCCATGGCACAGCGTTTCCCAGCCCGTGTGGCAGTACTCGCAATGGCCGCAGGCCGTGTAGAGCCACGGCACGCCGACGCGATCGCCCTCGCGCACGTGCGTGACGCCCGCACCGACGGCCGCGACGATGCCCACGCCTTCATGGCCCGGAATGAACGGCAGCGACGGTTTGACGGGCCAGTCGCCGTCGGCCGCGTGCAGATCGGTATGGCAGACGCCCGATGCCTTGATGTTGACGAGAATCTGGCCGGGGCCCGGCACCGGCACGGGCACTTCCTCGATGCGCAACGGTTCGCCGAAGGCGTGCACCACGGCCGCTTTCATGGTTTGCGTCATGCGTCGCTCCTGTCTGGTCGATGAGCGACCCAGTATCCGGTTTCGGAATCGGAGCACGTTGATACGCATCAACGCGATGCGCGCTATCCGGCGATCGCGGCTGCATCATCGCGTCGCACGGCGGCACGGCGGCACGGCGGCACAGCACGATCGGGCGCGCCGCTTCGCTCGACGCCGCGCCGGCCGGACTCGCGAACGATCATCGGCCAGCGGGCCGCCCGCTTCAGCCGATATTTCGACGATCCGACGGAAACCGTACGAATCGCCGACATTCGGCTTGGAATTCGAAATGATATAACATATCATTTCGTGTGCTCGTCCACCTGACGCCGTTACTCCCAGGTGCTCGAGTCTCGCCGAGCCATATCCCAACGGGTCACTGCGCGTCGCCGACGCAACAATATATCGTATCCAATGGTGACCCGCATCGCTCGTTATCCGATTCCAACCGATTCACCGACCATGCGCGACCTCCCTCGTCTACCGCTTCGCCCGCTTTCGTCCCTTTCGCTGATGCTGTTCGCCGCCGTCGCACAAGCGCAGACCGATGCGCCCGCCGCATCGGGCACCGCTTCGGCCGCCCCGCTCGCGCCGATCTTCGTGACCGCGAACCCGCTCGGCGACACCGAACTGATCGCGCCGACCGTCCAGCTTTCCGGCGACGCGCTCACGCGCCGCCAGGCCGACTCGCTCGGCGAAACGCTCAACGGGCTGCCCGGCGTATCGACCACCACCTACGGGCCGATGGTCGGCCGCCCGATCATTCGCGGGATGGACGGCGACCGGATCCGGCTGCTGCAGAACGGCGTCGCGGCCTACGACGCGTCCTCGCTGTCGTACGACCACGCCGTGCCGCAGGACCCGCTGTCGATCGAGCGTGTCGAGATCGTGCGCGGCCCGGCCGCGCTGCTGTACGGCGGCAACGCGGTGGGCGGCGTCGTCAACACGATCGACAACCGGATTCCGCGCGAAGCGATCGAAGGCGTGACGGGTGCGCTCGACGCGCGCTACGGCGGCGCGAACTCCGTGCGCGCGGGCGCCGCGCAAGTCGAAGGCGGCAACGGCCGCTTCGCATTCCATGTCGACGCGTTCGATCGCGAGACGAGCAAGCTGCGGATTCCCGGCTACGCGCGCAGCAGCACGCAACGCGCGATCGACGGCCCCGACACGCCGCAGCCGTACGGCAGCGTGCCGAACAGCGACGGCCGCGTGCACGGCGGCGCGCTCGGCGCGTCGTACACGTGGGCGGACGGCTTCGCGGGCCTGTCGTACAGCGGCTACGAATCGAACTACGGCTCCGTCGCGGAGAGCGACGTGCGCCTGCGGATGCGCCAGGAGCGCCTCGCGTTCGCGTCCGAGGTGCGCAACCTGAGCGGGCCGTTCACGAAGCTGAAATTCGACTTCGCGTACACCGACTACCGTCACAAGGAAGTCGACAACGGCGAGACGGCGACCACCTTCCGCAACCGCGGTTACGAGGCGCGCATCGAGGCGCGGCATCGCAAGATCGGCCCGTTCGAAGGCGCGATCGGCGTGCAGTTCGGCCAGAACACGTTCTCCGCGCTCGGCGACGAGATGCTCGTGCCGTCCACGCGCACGAACAGCGTCGCGCTGTTCGGCCTCGAGGAATGGCAGGTCGTCCCGGCGCTGAAGCTGAGCCTCGGCGGGCGCTTCGAACATGTGAAGGTCGATCCCGATCCGGCCGGCGTCGAGAAATTCGCGGGCGCGCAGCCGCGCGATTTCAACGCGGGCAGCCTGTCGGCCGGCGCGCTGTTCACGTTGACGCCGGTGTGGTCGGTCGCGGCGAACGTCGCGTACACCGAACGCGCGCCGACCTTCTACGAGCTGTACTCGAACGGCCCGCACGACGCGACCGGCCAGTTCCTGATCGGCAACCCGAACGCGTCGAAGGAAAAGGCCGTGTCGACCGACCTGTCACTGCGCTACGCGAGCGGCCCGAACCGCGGCAGCGTCGGCGTGTTCTACAACCGCTTCTCGAACTACCTGACCGAGTACAACACGGGCCGCGTCGTGAACGACGACGGCGAGCCCGTCGCGCCCGGCACCGACGGTTCGCTCAACGAGGCGATCTATCGCGGCGTGCGCGCCGAGTTCTACGGCGTCGAGCTCGACGGCAAATGGCGCGCCTTCTCGCGGCGCGGCCATACGGTCGACCTGGAGCTGACGGCCGACTACACGCACGCGCGCAACGTCGACACGGGCCAGCCGCTGCCGCGCATCGCGCCGCTGCGTGCGACGCTCGCGGCCGATTACGGCTACGGCCCGTTCGGTGCGCGCGCGCAGGTCACGCATGCGTGGTCGCAGCATCGCGTGCCCGACAACGACTTCTCGACGGACGGCTACACGTCGCTCGGCGTGATGCTGACCTACAAGTTCCGCGTCGGCGCCACGCGCTGGCTCGCCTACCTGCGCGGCGACAACCTGACGAACCAGGAAATCCGCTACGCCACCTCGGTCGTGCGCGGCTTTGCACCGGAAGGCGGCCGCAGCGTGATGGCCGGTTTGCGCACCACGTTCTGACCCTGTCTCACTGCTCGCGGCGCCCGCCGCGAGCCTGTCCGGCGCGACGACTTCCGCGCCGGATTTTTCCTGATCCGCCATTGCCGTCCATTTCGCGGCACATGCCGATCACGGCATCGACTCCCTCCCCATATTCCCCCGCCAACGAAATTCCGTTATTCATCCATAAATCGCAAGAAAATCATCAGACAATTATTATCAAATAGACGGTTTTAGATTTCACCAATAAAACCGGTTTCAAATTCCGCTTATGAACGCTTGAATCACGGGTAATCCCGGGCTTTTGATCCAAATCAAGAACGCCCACCTGACAAGGCTTTCATCGCTAAAAAAACTAATATCAGGGTTTTCGAAGGGTAAAGAATCATCCCGTATACCCGTTAATGCCGGCACGAGCCCGTATCTGGTCGAACAATAAATTCAATTTGCCAACCACACGCGCAGAGGCACAACGTGAAAATCGCCAGAATGAGCATCAAAACTAAGCTGCTGGGCGGCTTCGGCTTGCTCGCCGCAGTCGTCGTGATCGTGTCGGGCATGGCCCTCAAGGCACTGTCCGATACCAACGCCGAGTTTTCCCGCTACATGAACGGCATCAACGCGCGCGCGAATCTGTCCGCGCAAATCCGCACCGCGGTCGACCGGCGAGCGATCGCCGCGCGCAATCTCGTGCTCGTCACCAAACCGTCCGACGTCGAGCTCGAACTGGCCGAAGTGAACCAGGCGCACAAGGACGTGCAGGAACGTCTCGCGAAGCTCAAGGACATGATGGCGAACGCGACCGACACGTCCGATCGCGCACGCGAACTGGTGGGCGACATCGTGCGTATCGAAGGCAGCTACGGGCCCGTCGCGCTGCGCATCGTCGGGCTTGCGCAGGCCGGCAAGAAGGACGAGGCCACCGCCGACATCGATGCGAATTGCCGTCCGCTGCTCGCGCAGCTGGTGCGCGCGACCGACGCGTACGCGGCCTACACGCATGAACGCGAACTCGCGATCGCGCAGGAATTCACGGATCGCTACGTGATGGAGCGCAACCTGCTGGCCGGCATCTGCCTGATCGCCGTCGCGGTCGCCGTCTGTGGCGGCCTGTGGCTCACACGCAAGATCACGGTGCCGATCGGCGCGGCGGTGGACGTCGCGCGCACGGTGGCGAACGGCGATCTCGGCAGCCGCATCCAGGTGAACGGCAACGACGAGACGCGCGATCTGCTCGAAGCATTGCGAACGATGAACGAGCGGCTGATCGGCATCGTCGGCCGTGTGCGCGATTCGTCGAACAGCATCGCGCATGCGGTGGGCGAGATCGCGTCGGGCAACCTCGACCTGAGCCAGCGCACCGAGGAACAGGCCGCGTCGCTGCAGGAAACCGCCGCGACGATGGAAGAATTCACGTCGACGGTACGGCTGAACGCAGAGAACGCGCAACAGGCGAGCACGCTCGCCGCGAACGCGTCGGATGTGGCGCAGCGCGGCAGCTCGGTGGTCGGCCGCGTGGTCGACACGATGACGGAGATCGGTCACAGCTCGTCGAAGATCGCCGACATCACGGGCATCATCGAAGGCATCGCGTTCCAGACCAACATCCTCGCGCTGAACGCGGCCGTCGAAGCGGCGCGCGCGGGCGAACAGGGCCGCGGCTTCGCGGTCGTCGCGAGCGAGGTGCGCAGTCTCGCGCAGCGCTCGTCGACGGCGGCGAAGGAAATCAAGGAACTGATCTCCGCATCGGTGCAGACGATCCAGGACGGCTCGGCGCTCGCGGGCGAAGCCGGCAAGACGATGTCCGACGTCACGCAGGCCGTCGCGCGCGTGACGGACATCATGGGCGAGATCGCGGCGGCATCGGCCGAGCAGAGCCGCGGCATCGACCAGGTGAACCTGACGATCACGCAAATGGACGAGACGACCCAGCAGAACGCGGCGCTCGTCGAACAGGCCGCGGCCGCATCGAAATCGCTCGAGGCGCAGGGCCGCGAGCTTTCCGAAACGGTCTCCGCGTTCCGGATGCCGTCCGGCGCGCACACGACGTCGCCGGGCACGCATGCGCAGGAAGCCGATACGCGTCACTGGCAGCCGGCCACCGCATAACGGCGACGACGATGCGCACGCTGCTTCGCTTGCCCGCCTGCATCGCGCTTGCGCGCACCGCGCGATGCGCGGCCGCGCGCGGCACGCGGTGCGGCTGCGCATCGTCCCTCTCCTGCGGACTCGGCGCGCGCACACGACATCGCGCAACACCGATTCGCGTCGTGCGTTCGCGGCACGCTTGCATGTAGGTCGCGCATCGGCGTAGCTGCATCGAAGGTCGTCACCGTCGTCGCCACCGTCGATCGGCGCGACATCGTGCCGATGCGTATTCGCGCACGCACGACTGTCTGAACAAGTCCCGCTATCCACCACCGCGCACTACGCACGCCACCTTTGCAGCGCCGCGCAAATTCCGATCCCGCCCGCGCCTCGCACGCCGCCGCGCCGATGTCACGGCTGTCACGCCGCATTCATACCCGCTTCGTTCGCCGCTGCAGACTTTTAAATCGAACGAATGACGAGTATCCTAAAAAAAGCACTCCCCGTTCGAACGGCGAATCGCGTGCCCCTGATTCCCGTCCGATCGCATTGCGGCCCCATCGCATCGCGCGCAGCGCGTCGATGGCGGCGTCCGCTTCGCGCCGCCGGCCGCACCCTTCCCCCAACAATCGTCAGGAGAGCTGGTGAGCCGACTCGTCGTCGTATCCAATCGCATTGCAGATCCCCGTAAAGCCGCGGCCGGTGGCCTTGCCGTTGCCGTGAAGGACAGCCTGCAGGAAACCGGCGGCGTCTGGTTCGGCTGGAGCGGCAGGCTACGCGGCGGCGACGATCAGCCGTCGCATGGCGACGAGGTCCAGATCCAGAACGTCGGTGGCATCCAGCTCGCGACCATCGATCTCGATCCGCAGGATTACGACGCGTATTACCTCGGTTATTCGAACAACGTGCTGTGGCCGGTGTTTCACTACCGGCTCGATCTCGCCCAGTTCGACCGGCGTTTCGCCGACGGCTACCGGCGCGTGAACCAGCTGTTCGCGCGCAAGCTGCGCACGCTGCTGCGCCCCGACGACACCATCTGGGTCCACGACTACCAACTGATTCCGCTCGCCGCCGAACTGCGCGCGATGGGCTGCACGAATCCGATCGGCTTCTTCCTGCACATCCCGATGCCGCCGCCGCCGATCATGGCCGCGATCCCCGAACACGAATGGCTGATGCGCTCGCTGTTCGCGTACGACCTGGTCGGCTTCCAGACCGAATCGGACCTGCTGCACTTCGAGCATTACGTCGAAGCGGAAGCCGGCGCCGCGCGGCTGCAGGACGGCCGCCTGCGCGCGTTCGGCCGCACGCTGTCGGCCGGTGCGTTCCCGATCGGCATCAACGTCGACGAGTTCGAATCGCTCGCGCGCGATCGCGACGGCATCGACATGTTCGAGCGGATGCGCGACGAATATTCGCGCCGCCAGTTGCTCGTCGGTGTCGACCGGCTCGACTACACGAAGGGGCTGCCGCAGCGCGTGCATGCGTTCCGCGAGTTGCTCGAACAGTATCCGGAGAACCGCGATCGCGCGACGCTGATCCAGATCGCCGCGCCGAGCCGCGAGGATCTCGGCGCGTACGACGACCTGCGGCGCGAGATGGACAGCCTGTGCGGCGCGATCAACGGCGACTACGGTGAACTCGAATGGATGCCGATGCGCTACATCCACCGCACCGTCGCGCGCAAGCGCTTGCCGGGCCTCTACCGCGCGAGCCGCGTCGCGCTCGTCACGCCGCTGCGCGACGGGATGAACCTCGTGGCGAAGGAGTTCCTGGCCGCGCAGGACGCGGCCGATCCGGGCGTGCTCGTGCTGTCGCGTTTCGCGGGCGCGGCCGAGCAGTTGAAATCGGCGCTGCTCGTCAATCCGTACGAAACGCAAGGCACCGCGCAGGCGATCCAGCGCGCGCTCGCGATGCCGCTCGAGGAGCGCCGCCAGCGTCACGCGGCGCTGATGGCGATCGTGCGCAAGACCGACGTGCACTGGTGGCGCACGCGTTTTCTCGATGCGCTCGCCGAAGCAGCCGAAGTCGCCGCGGCCACCGCGCCCTGACGCGCTCGACGCACTCACTCATCCGTCGCCGCGCATTCGAGCGTCGCACCGTTCGCATCGCACACGTCGACCGCAATCGGGATGCCGGCGCGCAGGCTTTCGGCCACGACGCAATAGGCGTCGAACCGATCGAGCGCACGCGTCGCTGCCGCGAGATCGGCCCATGTTTTCCCGATCGACAGGCGCACGGCCATCGCGCCCACGCGCACCCTGCCCGCGTCGTTCTGCACCATGTCGACGTCGATGTGTGCGGTGACCGGCTGCGGATCGACACGCTGTTTTTTCAGCGCGAACAGCAAGCTCGCTGCCAGACAGCTCGCGACGGCCGCGGCCAGCAGACGGACCGGATTCGGCCCGCGACCGTCGCCGAGCGGTGGCGGTTCGTCGGTGAGCACCGGCGACAGCGTCGTGCCGGCAAATGCGACTTCGAAACAGAAACGCGCCTGTTGCGCGACATCGACCGATACGTGCGCCTCGCTCATGGCGACTCCGTGACTGGAAAACGGGAAAGGAGGCGCGGCGCCGGATCGGCGCGCGCCGGCCGCAGGCTCGCGGCGCGTTCAGCGATCGGGTTCGCGCGGCGGGCCGTACGCGACGAAATCGCGCTCGACCGCGGAGGCTTGCTCGGGCGCGATCGCGTCGCCGCGCGGGCCGGCTTCGTCGCCGGATGCCGCTGCTGCGGACGACGGTTCGATGCGCCCTTCGATCAGCGCCTGCAGCGCATCGCGTTCGAGCACCTCGCATTGCAGCAACCGTTGCGCGATGCGTTCGAGCGCATCGCGGCGTTCACCTAGTGTTGCCGCGACGCGTGCATGCGCGTCGGTCAGCAGCGTGTGGACCTCGTCGTCGATCATGCGCGAGGTATGCTCGCTGCAGCGGCCTTCGCCCGCACGCCACGCGCCGGGCATGCCCTGGCGCGCATCGCCGTCGTCGAACGTCACGAGCCCGATCTTCTCGCTCATCCCGTACTGCATGACCATGTGGCGCGCCATCGCGGTCGCGCGTTCGAGATCGTTCTGCGCGCCCGTCGACACGTCGCCGAACACGAGCTCTTCCGCGACACGCCCGCCGAGCAGCGCATCGATCCGGTCGAGCAGCTCGCTCCTGCGCAGCACGTAGCGATCCTCGGTCGGCACCTGCTGCGTGTAGCCGAGCGCGGCCACGCCGCGCGGAATGATCGACACCTTCTTCACCGGGTCGCAATGCGCGCGGCTTTCCGCGACGAGCGCGTGGCCGGCTTCGTGATACGCGATGGTCAGCTTCTCCTGCGCGTTCATCACGCGGCTCTTGCGCTCGAGGCCCGTCAACGCGCGATCGATCGCCTCGTCGAAATCGGCCATGCCGATCGCCGGCTTGCCGAGTTCGGCCGCATGCAGCGCGGCCTCGTTGACGACGTTCGCGAGATCCGCGCCGACGAAGCCCGGCGTGCGCGACGCGAGTTCGCCGAGATCGACGTCGGCCGCGAGCTTCACGCGCTTCACGTGCACGCCGAGGATCTGCCGGCGGCCGGTCACGTCGGGCCGGTCGATCGCGATGTGGCGATCGAAACGGCCCGGCCGCAGCAGCGCGGGATCGAGAATCTCGGGCCGGTTCGTCGCGGCCATGATGATGACGCCGGAGCCGGCCTGGAAGCCGTCCATCTCGACGAGCAACTGGTTGAGCGTCTGCTCGCGTTCGTCGTTGCCCGACATCGGGCCGACGCCGCGTACCTTGCCGAGCGCATCGAGCTCGTCGACGAACACGATGCACGGCGCCTTCTGCTGCGCCTGCTCGAACAGATCGCGCACGCGCGCGGCGCCGACGCCGACGAACATCTCGACGAACGCCGAGCCGCTGATCGAGAAGAACGGCACCGCCGCCTCGCCGGCCACCGCGCGTGCGAGCAGCGTCTTGCCCGTGCCCGGCGCGCCGACGACGAGCACGCCCTTCGGGATCTTGCCGCCGAGCCGCTGGTAGCGATCGGGGTTGCGCAGAAACGCGACGAGCTGCTGCAACTCGGCCTTCGCCTCGTCGATGCCCGCGATATCGTCGAACGTGATGCCGGTTTCCTGCTGCACGTACACGCGCGCGCGGCTCTTGCCCATCCCGGTGAAGTCCTGCAGCCCGCCGCGCCTTCGCAGCATCATGTTCCAGATGAACACGAACAGCACGAGCGGCAGCAGCCACGAAGCCAGCGACGCGATCCAGCTCGTGTCGGGCGTGCCGTGATAACGGATGCCGGCGGCGGTCAGCGTATCGGTGAGGCGATCGTCGCTCACGCGGTTGGTCGTGAAGCGCCACGGCGCGCCGGCCTGCTGCGCGACCGCCGCTTCGGACGCCGGCAGCATCGTGCCGGCCTGCGGCATCTTCAGCGTGCCCGTGATCGACGTGGGGCCGACTTCGAGATCGTCGACGAGGCGCGCGGCGACGAGCCGGTGGAAATCGCTGTAGGCAATCGACGTCGACGCCGGGTGAAGCATCAGCAACTGCGCAGCGAACAGCACGAAGAAGCCCGCCGCGATCAGCAATCCCGGGTAGTCGAATTTCCTGTCCATGGCATCGGGCCAGCCACACGCGCCGCGCGGTGCGCGCTCACGCGGGCACGCACGCGCGCTCGGCGCGCGGCATCGGCGGCCATGCGGAGGAAGCGGCATGCATCCGCGTCATCGTCGCCTCGTTTCGTTGCATCAATGACACGCCGCGACGGCGCCGTCGGCCGGCGCCGCCAGGCGATCCTCGCCCGGGCGGCACGCCGCGACGCGCCGCCCCTGAATCCAGTCTAGCTCGCGCACGGGCGTCCCGCATTGCCTGCCTCGCGCATCGAAATCGTCCGACAAACGCCTTTCATCGGCAGCCCTCGCCGCGTTATAGTCGCGTTCGTGACATTTTTGTGACAGTCGTGCCGCGCTGGCACGCGTGCGACACCGGCCGTTGCTTTCCGTCACGCGTCGCGGCAGCCGGTGCGGCGTCGCCGCGCATCGAACGACAACACCCACCCGCCCATTCGAGGAGCACACGACGTGAACGACACCCCCGATCGCCCCGACGACCTTCCTGCCGATCCCGACCGCCGCCGTGTGCTCGGCGGCCTCGCCGCGCTCGGTGCGGGTGTCGCGCTCACCGGTTGCGAAACGACGCAGCCGGCCGCGCCGCGTTCCGCCGCCGACTTGCGGCTCGACGAAGCCTTGCGCCAGCACGTGCGCCATATCGTGGTGATCTACGCGGAAAACCGCAGCTTCTCGAACCTGTACGGCGATTTCCCCGGCGTGCGCCATCCGCTGAGCGAGGTGCGGCCGGAACACGCGCAGCAGCTCGATCGCGACGGCAAGACGCCGCTGCCCGTGCTGCCGAAGATCTGGGGCGGGCTCGTGCCGCAGGCGCAGGAAGTGGACGGCAAGCGCTACGCGATCGCCGAGCGCGACATCGACAAGCTGCCGAACGCGCCGTTCCGGATCGCCGACGCGCAGGGCAAGCCGCTGCCGAACGGCGTCATCACGCGCGACCTGTGGCACCGCTTCTACCAGAACCAGATGCAGATCGCGGCCGGCCGCAACAACCAGTTCGCCGCGTGGGCCGATTCGGGCGGCCTCGTGATGGGCCATTACCGCAATTCGGCGGACACGCTGCGGCTGTGGAATCTCGCGCGGCAATACACGCTGTGCGACAACTTCTTCATGGCGGCCTTCGGCGGCTCGTGGATGAACCACATGTTCCTGATTTCGGCGCAGCCGCCGATGTATCCGGACGCGCACAAGCATCCGCACGCGGCCAAGCTGCTGTCGAAGGTCGAAGGCGACGATCCGGCCGGCACGCGCCTGAAGCTCGCCGACGATTCGCCCGCATCCGCGCTCGACGGCCCGCCGAAGTTCGCCGGCGACGGCCCACTGACGCCGGACGGCTACGGCGTGAACACGATGGCGCCGCCGTACCAGCCGAGCTACGTACCGCCGCCCGACCCGGGCAACGCCGCCTATGCGGACCCGGACGACCATCGCGTGATGCCGCCGCAGGGCTATGCGACGATCGGCGACCGCCTGTCGGAGAAGAACATCGACTGGGCGTGGTACAGCGGCGCGTGGCAGTACGCGCTCGAACATCGCGACACGGGCACCGTGCCGGATTTCCAGTACCACCACCAGCCGTTCAACTACTTCCGCAACTTCGCGCCGGGCACCGAAGCACGCCAGCGGCACCTGCGCGACGCAGGGCTCGGCGACGAACCGTCGACGAACCGCTTCATCGCCGACATCGACGCGGGCCGCCTGCCGGCCGTCACGTTCTACAAGCCGCAGGGCAACCTGAACATGCACGCGGGCTATGCCGACATCGAATCGGGCGACCGCCATATCGCGACCGTGATCGACCATATCCGGCGCGGGCCTCAATGGGCGAACACCGTGATCGTGATGACGCACGACGAGAACGGCGGCTGGTGGGACCACGTCGCGCCGCCGGTCGGCGATCGCTGGGGCCCGGGTTCGCGGATTCCGGCGCTCGTGATCTCGCCGTTCGCGAAGAAGGGTTTCGTCGATCACACGCTGTACGACACGAACTCGATCCTGCGCTTCATCAGCCGCGTGCACGGACTCGCGCCGCTCGACGGCGTGGCCGCGCGCAACAAGGCGTTCGCCGCGCGCGGCGAGACGCCGCCGGGCGATCTGACGAACGCGCTCGACCTCGGCTGACGGCGGGTTGAAACGACGACGCCCCGGGCCACGCAATCGCGCGGCCCGGGGCGTCGTTCATTTCAGCCAGGCTACGCCGCGCTGCGCAATGCGTCGCGCACCGCATGCGCGGCGTGACGGCCGGCCTGCCGGCCGAAGAACGTCGCGTCGGCCAGCGACAGCCCCGAGCTGTACCCGGCGCCCCAGCGCGGCAGCCCGCACGTCGTGCGGCCGGCCGCATAGAGGCCCGGCACCGGCGCGCGCGCCGCATCGACCACCTGCCCGGTCGGCAGCGTGTCGAGGCCGCCGAGCGTGAAGTGCGGATAGAACGCGTAATCGATCCGGCAATCGAGCGCGACGAACGGCGGCTCGATCAGCGGCTGCAGCCACTTCTTCGCCTTGTGGAACAGCGGATCGGCGCCTTCGGCCGCGTGGCGGTTGTAGACGTCGACGGTCGCCGTCAGCGTGCCGGCCGGCATCTGCAGGTCGCGCTCGACCTCCTCCCACGTCTCGCCGGCCGCCGCGATGCCGATCCGCGCGATCGCAGGTGGCTCCTGGTAGGTCGCGTGGTCGACGAGCAGGTAGATCCGGTCGTCGGCCTGATGGAACGCATGATGGCCCGTGCGGCCGTGATAACCGTCCTCGTTGATGAAGCGCTGCCCGCGCGCGTTCACGAAAATCCCCCGGATCAGCGATTCGGGTGCGTAGAACGGCAGGCTGACGAAGCCCTGGTCCATGTGGATCGCCGCGCCGCCCGCGCTCTGGCCGAGCAGGATGCCCGAGCCGTCGTCGCCGGGGCTGCCGATCGGTTCGTCCGAGCGCAGGAACTGCGGCGCATGCCGGCGCACCATGTCGCGGTTCATCGCAAAGCCGCCCGCGCACAGAATCACCGCACGGCGCGCACGCACGTAAGCCGTCTCGCCATAGGCGCGCAGCACGACGCCGCGCACCGCGCCGCCGTCGTCGACGATCAGCGCGAGCGCGCGCGTGTCGTAGCGCGTCGCGACGCCGAGCGCCTGCACGCGTTCGGCCAGCACGCGCATCAGCATCTGTCCGCCGCCCCAGCCCGGCCATTGCGGCGTGTGGCCGCGCGGGCACGGCTTCGCCGCCTCGCTGAACGGCCAGGCCTCTTCGCTGCCCGACCAGATCAGGCAATCGTCGGTTTCCGGTTCGACGATCCGCTCGGCGATGAACGTGTTCTTGTACGTGAGCCCCTGTGCGACGAGCCAGTCGTGATGCGCGAGGCTTTCGTTCGCGTAGACGCGCACCTTCGCCTCGTCGGCGTCGCGGCCGCCTGCGAGCATCAGGTAGCGGTACAGATCCTCGGTGTCGTCGGTAAAGCCGGCCTGCCGCTGGGCGGGCGTGCCGCCGCTGCCGCCAAGGTAGATCTCGCCGCCCGACAGCGCGCTCGTGCCGCCGAAGCTCGACGCGCGCTCGACGATCAGCGTGTCGGCGCCGGCGCTCGCGGCTTCGATTGCCGCGCATGCGCCGGCCGCGCCGAAGCCGACGATCACGACATCGTGTTCGGCGTCCCAGCGATGCACGTCGCGGAGGTTCAGGGGGCGGGTCAGGGAATGGTCGGATGACATGAGGAATGGGTCAGCGTGAAGGAAAGGGGCGGAAAGCGACGGGCGTGGCGCCGGCCTGCCGGGCGGACCGCCCGGCGCGGCGCTCGGTGAGTCGGCTCGATGCCGCGTGGCCGAAACGGGCATGCGGCGGTGCCGATGCAGGCGCTACGCCGTCCCGGGCGCGGCGGAAGTGGACCGGAGTGAAGCAGTACGGCCGCGCGGCCAGGCCGATGCGCGACCATTGCGCGACGGCTCCGGCGAAAGCGGTCCGCGCGCCGCAACGGCGTCCGGCCTGCGCGGCGCGCGGCCGCGCCGGCGTCACATGCCGCGCAGCGCGGCGAAACCGAAGTGGGACGGATCGATCGGCACGCAGCCGGTCGGCAGGCCGTTCACGTCGACCGAGCGACATTGCAGGATGCCAGCCGCATACGGCGGCGACGGCACTTGATCGACGCCGTATCGCGCCATTGCCATCGCAGCGAACGTGCCCATCACCAATACGCACAGCTTGCGAGTTGTCAGTCTCATGATCGTCGTCCCCTCCGGTTGGCCGCTGGTGCGATTCGTGTCCGGCGTACATCGCATGCAGCACCGGATGACTGCACGGTAGCCAGCGCCCGGCCGCCAGCCATCGTCCATTTCGACTAGGGGCAAACGCGGAGCGGCGCGCGAACCGCATGCCGCATCGCAGCATCACGCACCTCGGATTCACGTGCATGAAAGAAACGCGGCGCGTCGTGCGCCTTTCGTGACCCGCCACGCCAACTGGCAGACGCCTCCCGCGCATCGGCCGCTGCGCCGCAGCATCGGCATGCCATCGCGCGGCGCGCAGCGCCCCGCCCCGGTGTTTTCCCCGACCCTCGCCCTGCTCCGTATGGATGACGAGTCTCGACCGGTTCGATGCGAACCTGCGCATCGACGTCGCAATGCCGCCGCGTCCGCACTCGCGGCGCGGCCGACTCTTTCCGTATTTCCACGGGAGCAACGCATGACCGATTCGAATCCCCGCCACGCGCTGTACGAACTCGCGTGCCGCTACGCCCAGGCCGTCGACCGGCGCGACTGGCCGCGGCTATCCACCCTCTTCACCGCCGACGCATCACTGGCCGGCCCCGGCTTCCGCTTCGACGACCGCGACGCGATCGTCGCGGGCATGGGCGTAATCGAGCGCTACGAAACCACCCAGCATCACGTGCACAACCAGCTCGTCACGCTCGACGGCGGCGAGGCCGACGTCGAAACCTACGGCGTCGCGTGCCACGTCTACGTGCGCGACGGCGTGAAGCGCAAGCTCGACTGGGGGCTGCGCTACCGCGATCGCTGCGTGTTCGACGGCGGCACGTGGCGCTTCGCGGCGCGCACGCTGCACGTCGACTGGGCGCAGGACCTGCCGCTGGAGGGCTGAACGATGCGCACATCCCTTCCCCTCGACGGCCGCACGGCGCTCGTGACGGGCGGCGCCGGCGGTATCGGCGCAGCGTGCGCGCAGGCGCTCGTCGCCGACGGCGCCGCCGTCGTGCTGATGGGCCGCCGCCGCGACGCGCTCGAACGTACGCAGCGGCAACTGACCGACGCGGTGCCCGGCAGCCGCGTCGCGATCCATGCGGGCGACGCATGCGACGAAGCCGACCTGCAAGCCGCGCTCGACTGCGCGTGGGCGCTCGACGGCCGTCTCGACATCGTCGTGCCGACGGTCGGCGGCGCCGGTTTCCGGCCGCTGCTGATGCACGACGCCGACAGCTTCCGCGCGGAAATCGACCTGAACCTGCACAGCGCGTTCGCCGCGATCCGTCATGCCGCGCCGCGGCTGGCCGCGAGCGGCGGCGGCGCGATCGTCTGCATCTCGTCGACGGCCGCGCGGATCAATTTCCGCTGGCTGACCGCGTACTGCACCGCGAAGGCCGCGCTCGAAGCGCTCGTGCGCGGCGCAGCCGAGGAGCTGGCCGGCGCGAAGATCCGCGTGAACGCGGTGCGCCCGGGTCTTACGCGCTCCGAAGCGACCGCGCCGATGTTCGACAACCGCGCGATGGTCGACAGCTTTCTCGAACAGATCCCGCTCGGCACGCTCGGCGAGCCCGAAGCGATCGCGCACGCGGTGCGCTATCTCGCGGGCCCCGAATCGGGCTGGGTGACCGGGCAGAGCTTCGCGGTCGACGGCGGCCACGAACTGCGCACGAACCCGCGCGTCGACGACACGATCGCGCAGATCTACGGCACGGCCGCGCTCGACGCGATCAAGGCCGGCCGCGCACCGGGCGCTGCATGAGCGCCCGCCTTCTTTCAACGTCACAGGAATTCGACCGACCATGAATCGAGTCGCAAACAAGGTCGCGCTGGTCACCGGCGCGGCAAGCGGCGTCGGCCGCGCGGATGCGCTGTTGCTCGCCGCCGAAGGCGCGCGCGTCGTGCTGACCGACATCGACGAGGATGCCGGCCGCGCGCTCGCGCGCGAAATCGGCGACGCGGCGCTGTTCGTGCGCCACGACATCGCCGATGAAGACGGCTGGCGGCACGCGATCGCGTCCACGCTCGACCGCTTCGGGCGCCTCGACGTGCTCGTCAACAACGCGGCGATCTGCCCGGTCGGCTCGATCGAGGACACGAGCCTCGACACGTGGCGGCGCGTGATGCGCACCAACGCGGACGGTTATTTCCTCGGCTGCCAGTACGCGATCGGCGCGATGAAGGGCAACGACACGCCGGGCTCGATCGTGATGATGTCGTCGGTCGCCGCGCTCGGCGGGCTGCCGATGATGTGCGCGTACACCGGCTCGAAAGGCGCGGTGACGGCGCTCGCGCGCAGCGTCGCCGTGCACTGCAAGCGCAGCGGTTATCGCATCCGCTGCAACTCGATCCATCCGGACGGGATCTGGACGCCGATGACGCAGGCGCTGATGCCCGATCTCGACCCGGCCGCGCTCGGCATCGGCAGCGATCCGATGGCGCGCATGTGCGACCCGCAGGACGTCGCGAATCTCGTGCTGTTCCTCGCGTCCGACGAATCGCGCTTCGTGAACGGCGCGGAGCTGCGGATCGACAACGCGCAACTGGTGTCGTCGCTGTGACGCGGCGCACCGCCTTCCCGTTCAAAGGAGTTCATCGATGATTTCATTCACCGGCAAGACCGTACTCGTCACCGGCGGCGGCGCGGGCATCGGCCGCGCGTGCGCGGAAGCGTTCGGCGCGGCCGGCGCACGCGTCGCCGTGGCCGAGATCGACGCGGCCCGCGCGCAGGACGTGCGGCAGGCGCTCGAAGCGGCAGGCGTCGACGCACTCGTCGGCACCGTGGACGTCACGCGCGCCGACCAGGTCAATGCATTCGCCCGGACGGTCGACGCACGCTTCGGCGGCCTCGACGTGCTCGTCAACAACGTCGGCGATTTCCTGCAGATCGCGAAGCCGTTCGACGACTACACCGACGACGACATCGCGCGGCTGTTCGACGTGAACCTGCGCCAGGCCTTCATCGTCACGCGCGCGATGCTGCCGTTGCTGCGCAAACGCGGCGCGGGCGGCAGCATCATCGGCGTATCGTCGATCGAGGGTTTTCGCGCGATTCCGAACTGCACCGTGTATGCGTCGTTCAAGGCCGCGCTGACCGGCTTCACGAAAAGCCTCGCGCTCGAGCTCGGGCCGGCCGGCATCCGCGTGAACCAGATCGCGCCGGAAACCACCGAGACGCCGCAGGTGCCCGTGAGCGCGATGGTCGCGGCCGAGCACCACGATCACATCCCGCGCTGGATTCCGCTCGGCCGCTTCGGCGTGGCCGGCGACATCGCGGGCGCCGCGCTGTTCCTCGCGAGCCCGCTCGCCGCGTGGGTCACCGGCACGACGCTGCACGTCGACGGCGGCGCACTCGCCGCGGCCGGCTGGTATCGCGACCCGAAAGGCTTCTGGACCAACATGCCCGTCGTCACGGGCAACGGTTTCAATTTCTGACCGAGCGCCGCGCGCTTGCGCGGCTTCACCCGCTCATCTCATGCGGCGCGCCTGCGCCGCCACCGGAGACACCATGAAAATCCTGATCGTCGGCGGTACCGGCCTCATCGGCGGCCACGCGGCGCTGCACCTGCATGCGCAAGGCAACCAGATCACGCTCGCCGCACGCAAGCCGGCCGCGGCCGGCAGCGCGCTCGCGCAGTTCGACGTGCTGTTGCGCGACTACGTGGCAGGCAACTTCACGCGCGATGATCTCGCGCCGTTCGACGCGGTCGTGTTCGCGGCCGGCAACGATATCCGCCACCTGCCGCCCGGCACCGACGAAGCCGCGCACTGGGAACGCGCGAACGTCGACGCGGTGCCGCGCTTCTTCGCGCTCGCGCGCGACGCGGGCGTGAAGCGCGCGGTGCTGGTCGGCAGCTTCTATCCGCAGGTCGCGCCGGCGCTCGTCGAGACCGTGCCGTACGTACGCTCGCGCCATCTCGCCGACGAACGCGTGCGCGCGCTCGCGACGCCGTCTTTCTCGGTGTGCAGCGTGAATGCGCCGTTCGTCGTCGGGTCGGTGCCGGGGCTGCGCAACGAGATGTTCGCCGCATACACCGGCTACGCGAAGGGCCAGTTCGCGGGGCTGCCCGTGTTCGGGCCGGCCGGCGGCAGCAACTTCATCTCCACGCAATCGCTGTCGGAAGCGATCTGGGGCGCGCTGCAGCGCGGTGAAGCGGGCAAGGCCTACCTCGTCGGCGACGAGAACCTCAGCTTCGCCGACTACTTCGGCGCATTCTTCCGCGCAGCCGGCAATCCGCAGGATGTGCCGTCGCTCGACCAGGAGCATCCGCTGCTGCCCGACATGGCGATCTACACGGGGCGCGGCAACGTCGTCGCGTACGAGCCCGATCCGGCCGACAGCGCGCTGCTGCGCTACCGGCGCGGCGACGTGCAGCGCGCGGTCGACGAAGTCGTTGCCCATTGCAGCGCGCAGTAAACGAACGGCGCAGATGCAAAAACGTCCCGCCGCCGGCATGCAACTCGCCGGCGGCGGGACGTCGTCGTCGATGCGGATCGTCAGTTGCCGATACGCTGCTCGATCTTCTTCATCGTGTCGGTCATTTCAACCGGCAACCGCAGCTTCAGCGTATCGAACAATGCCGCGTGCAGCTTCAGCTCCTCGCGCCATTCGTCCGCGTTCATCGACGTCACCGCGTCGAACTGCTCACGCGTGAAATCGAGCCCGTCCCAGTGCAGGTCTTCATAGGCGGGCGACACGCCGAACGCATGCTCGCCGCCGCCGCCGGTGCCTTCGAGACGGTCGAGCATCCACTTCAGCACGCGCATGTTCTCGCCGAAGCCCGGCCACACGAACTTGCCATTCGCGTCCTTGCGGAACCAGTTCACGCAGTAGATCTTCGGCAACGCGGCGCCCGTGCTCTCGAGCTGCTTGCCGAGTTTGAGCCAGTGCGCGAAATAATCGCTCACGTTGTAGCCGCAGAACGGCAGCATCGCGAACGGGTCGCGGCGCACGATGCCCTGCTGGCCGACCGCCGCGGCGGTCGTCTCCGAGCCCATCGTCGCGGCCATGTACACGCCTTCGACCCAGTCGCGCGCCTCGGTCACGAGCGGCACGGTCGTCGAACGGCGGCCGCCGAAGATGAACGCATCGATCGGCACGCCGGCCGGGTTCTCCCAGTCCGCATCGATCGACGGGCACTGCGCGGCCGGAGCCGTGAAGCGCGAATTCGGATGCGCAGCCTTGCGGCCCGTTTCCTTGCCGATTTCCGGCGTCCACGGGTTGCCTTGCCAGTCGGTCAGCTTCGCGGGCGGCGTGTCGGTCAGCCCTTCCCACCACACGTCGCCGTCTTCCGTCAGCGCGACGTTCGTGAAGATCACGTTTTCCGTCAGCGTGGAGATCGCGTTCGGATTGGTCTTCACGCCGGTACCCGGCGCGACGCCGAAGAAGCCGGCCTCGGGGTTGATCGCGTAAAGCCGGCCGTCACGGCCGGGCTTCAGCCACGCGATGTCGTCGCCGATCGTCGTGATCTTCCAGCCGTCGAAGCCTTGCGGCGGAATCAGCATCGCGAAGTTGGTCTTGCCGCACGCGGACGGGAACGCGGCCGCGACATGATATTTCTTGCCGGCCGGCGACGTCACGCCGAGGATCAGCATGTGCTCGGCGAGCCAGCCCTGGTCGCGGCCCATCGTCGATGCGATGCGCAGCGCGAAGCACTTCTTGCCGAGCAGCGCATTGCCGCCGTAGCCCGAGCCGAAGCTCCAGATCTCGCGCGTTTCGGGGAAATGCACGATGTACTTGACCGGATTGCACGGCCACGGCACGTCTTTCTGCCCCGCTTCGAGCGGGTGGCCGACGCTGTGCACGCACGGCACGAACTCGCCGTCTTCGCCGAGCACGTCGTACACGTCGCGCCCCATGCGCGTCATGATCCGCATGTTCACGGCAACGTACGGGCTGTCGGACAGTTCGACGCCGACGTGTGCGATCGGCGAGCCGAGCGGGCCCATCGAGAACGGCACGACGTACAGCGTGCGGCCGCGCATCGAGCCGCGGAACAGCCCGTTCAGCGTCTCGCGCATTTCGGCGGGCGCGATCCAGTTGTTGGTCGGGCCAACGTCGTCGCGCGAAGCCGAGCAGATGAACGTGCGATCCTCGACGCGCGCGACGTCCGACGGATCGGATTGCGCGAGATACGAGTTCGGGCGCTTCGCCGGGTTCAGGCGCGTGAGCGTGCCCTGGTCGACCATCGCCTGGCACAGCGCGTCGTTTTCTTCCTGCGAACCGTCGCACCACACGATACGCTCGGGCTCCGTGAGCGCCGCGATGCGCGACACCCAGTCGATCAGCTTGCGATGTTTGACGAACGCCGGTGGAGCGATCAGCGGGCCGTGTGTTGCTTCGGCCAGATTGTTTTGCGACATGGGGATGTCTCCGGATTATTGGGCGGGGATGGGGGTTGCGGGGTGAACCCGCCAGATGAGGAATGCGATCGAAGCGCAGGACGCAGCAACGCGCAACGCGGAGCACGCGAACTGGGCGCGTGTCGATGCCGCGATGCGGGCGAGAGGATGTGATGTCTCGTTAGAAGATGCGAACGCTAGTTTCGCCATGCATGCAACCTGCCTTACAACTTCCATGCCGGCCAGCATACCATCGCCGATATTGGGCGGGCGTTGCGTTGCAACAAGAAACAACTGTGACGACCTGCGGGCACATGCGTTGCCGGCAAGTCATGCTGACTGCGTCGCGGCGATCGCAGTCGGGGACGAAACAGCCGGGACGGCCGCCCGGCAAGGGTTCCGCGAGCGCGGGAATTCCCGGGCGTTCGCTGCGCGCATGAGAAACGCGCATGCGCGCCCGGCGAATCCGCGTTTTCGCTACTCAGGCAAACCCTGAATTAGGTTGCGTACACAAACATCCTGCCAGCACGCCCGGTACGCACCCCCTGCTCAAAACGGCGCACCCGGCAATCCGGGGTAATACGCGCCCGCCGCCATCCCGCCGTCGACGGCCAGTTCGGCGCCGTTGCAATACGACGCTTCGTCGCTCGCGAGGAACAGCGTCGCGCGCGCGATCTCGTCGGGCAGGCCGACGCGCTGCAGCGGCACGTTCGCATAGTGCTTGTTGATTTCCTCGAGCGGCGCGCCGGTCGGGTTCGACATCACGGTGTTCACGCCGCCCGGATGGATCGAATTCACGCGCACGCCCTGGTGGCCGAGTTCGAGCGCGGCGACCTTCGTCAGCCCGCGCACGCCCCATTTGCTCGATACGTAGGCCGCAAGCGCGTTCACGCCGCGCAGCCCGTCCACCGACGAAATGTTGACGATCGACCCGCTCTTCTGCGCGATCATGCGCGGCGCGATCGTACGGATGCCGACGAACGTGCCGACGAGGTTGATCGACACCGCGCGCTCGAAATCGCGTTTCGACAACTCGGTGATGCCGCCGAACGTCAGCACGGCCGCGTTGTTGACCAGCACGTCGATGCGGCCGAACTGCTCGACGGTCGCTTCGGTCACGCGCACCCAGCTCGCTTCGTCGGCGACGTCGAGCCGCATGAAACGCGCCGCATCGCCGAGTTCGCGCGCGAGCGCTTCGCCTTCCGCGTCGAGCACGTCGCCGATCACGACGCGCGCACCTTCTTCGACGAACAGCCTGCACGTCGCCGCGCCCATTCCGCGCGCGCCGCCCGTGACGATCGCTACTTTCCCTTCCAGTCGACCCATGTCGTCCTCTCTTCGATTCCTGTTCGCCGGCCATCACGCGCGTGCGTGCGGGCCGGCCTCGTATCCGGCGATGCGGCAAGCGCCGCGCGCCGTCATCCCCAATACGCCTGCCCGCCGTCGAGCGGCAGCGTCGCGCCCGTCAGGTACGCCGCGTCGCGGCTCGCGAGAAAAACGATCGCGCGCCCGATGTCCTGCTCGCAGTCGCCGACGCGGCCGAGCGGGATCGTGCGGAAGAACGCGGCGGCTTCCTGCGGGTTCGCATCGACCCAGCCCTTCAGGCCCGGCGACAACGCATGCGGCGCGACCGCATTCACGCGGATGCCGTCCGTGCCCCATTCGCACGCGGCCGCACGGGTCAGCGCGCGAATCGCCTCCTTGGTCGCCGCGTATGCGCCGTAACCCGACGCATCCCAGCGCACCGCGGCCGACGACGCGAAATTGACGATCACGCCGTCACCCTTCAGATGCGGATGACACGCGCGCATCATCCGCAGCGTCGCGATCGGCCCCGATTCGAGCCCCGCAAGAAAATCGGCGTCGGTCACGTCGAGCAGGCGGCCGAGCGGCACGACCTGCGCGTTGTTGATCAGGATCTGCACGCCGCCCAACCGCTCGACCACGGCGTCGACGCACTGCGCGATCTGCGCAGCGTCCATCACGTCGCACACGAACGGCTCGGCCACACCGCCGCGCGCGCGGATCGCGTCGCAGGTCGCGAGCAGCTTGTCGCGCGTGCGCCCGACCACCGCGACATGCGCGCCTTCGGCCGCGAGCGCATGCGCGACGCCCTGGCCGACGCCCTGCCCCGCGCCCGTCACGAGCGCGACCTTGCCTTTCAGGATGCCCATGTGCGCTCCTTAAGCGACGATCGCCGGATGCGCCTGCACGGGCCCGCCGAGCAGTTCGCGGTACGACGGCGGCTGCTTGCCGTCGAGATCGGCGATGCCGTACTGCAGCGCCGCTTCGGCGCCGACGAGCACGTGTCCCGACAGCGCCATGCGCTGCGGATCGCCGTGGATCGCGTGAATCACGCGGCCCGTGAACTCCGGGCTTTCCGCGACGAGCGAGAACTCCTTGTACAGATCGGGATGCTCGTCCCACACGCGCGTCGTGCGCTCGGTGCGCAGCGGGCCCATCCAGATCGACACGGCCGCGACGTCGAACGGCTTCAGGTCGACGGCCATGTCCTTCGCGAACTTGTCGACGCCGGATTTCTGCGCGCCGTAAGCCGCGCCGTGCATGTAGCAGCTCGCGCCGAACGACGACGTGAACGCGATCAGCCCGCTGCGGCGTTTCGCCATCAGCGGCGCCGCGTGCCAGCTCGCGACGTAGGCCGAACGCAGCCCGACGTCGAGAATGTTCACGAGGTCGAGCGACTTCTCCCAGAACGGGCCCGGCAGGATCAGCTGGTCGTGCAGGTAGGTTGCGTTGTTGACGAGGATGTCGAGCCGCCCGCTTTCGCGTTCGACGCGCTCGAACAGCGCCTTCACCTGCGCGTCGTCCGCGTGATCGCACACCACCGCGATTCCGCGGCCGCCGAGCGCGTCGATCTCGCGCGCGGTTTCGTGGATCGTGCCGGGCAGCGGCGCATCGCCTTCGTTCTGCGAGCGGCCCGTCACGTAGACGGTCATGCCGGCCGCGCCGAGCGCGCGCGCGATGCCCTTGCCCGCGCCGCGCGATGCGCCCGTCACGACGGCGACCGGCGCATCGTGGTTCTGTGTCATATTCGATGTCTCCTGTGGAATGTTCGCCACGCGCGTGGCGATTGCGTGCTCAGGCAGCCGGCGGCTGCGCGCCGGCGAACAGCACGCCCGGCGCATCGCCTTCGTAGCGGGCCGACAGCGTCGACGTGACGACGCAGCGCGTGCCCGTGATCTTCCATTCGCCGTCGACCTTCCGGTATTCGTCGTCGTAATACGCGCCGAGCTGCGTGAGCGTGCGCGCGTTCGTGTCGATCATCTGGTAATGCAGGCCCCAAGTGCCGCGCGCATGCGTGTCGTCGATCACGGTGATATCGGGGTTCACGCCGTGGTGCATCTCGACGATGTGCGGATGGCAGCCGAGCCGCTCGAACACGTCGACGAGCGCGTCGCACGTATCGAACGTGCCGATCCGGCCGTAATCGATGCGCACGGCGCCGGGCGCGAAGCAGTCGCGCATCCCCTGCGGGTCCTTGCGGTCGCAGCACGTGAAATAGCGCGCCTTCAGCCGGCGGATCGCATCGGCATCCTCGAGCCTGCGCACGCGCGTTTCCAGCGATTCGATGAGGGTCATCCCGTCTCCTTGTTGGGTGCCGGCGCGGTTCGGACGCCGCGTCGATCCCACCTTACCGCCGCGCGACGGGCCGGCCATCACCCGTTCGGATTAAGCCGGCGATTCATCTCGACGCCGGCCGCATGTGCAAACGGTTTTCGTCCGAACAGACGATGTGATGCAGGCCGATTCGTTCCTACCATCGAACGACACCACCACGAGACACGGCGATGGACGACACGACCCGCACGCTTTACGAATACGAGCAGATCCGGCAGTTGAAATACCGGTATTTCCGCGCGGTGGACACGCACGACTGGTCGCTGCTCTTGGATTGCCTGACCGAGGACTGCGAGGTCCGGCTCAATGGCGGCGAGTACGCGTACGACGGCCGCGACGCGTTCGTGTCGAGCCTGCGCGCGCTGATCGGCAAGCCGACCTTCCTGACGATGCATCACGGGCATCACCCGGAACTCACGCTGGTGTCCGCCGATCACGCGTGCGGCGTGTGGTTTCTCGAGGATCACGCGATCAATCTCGAGGAGAACTACCTGCTGCACGGCACCGCGTTCTACGACGATCAGTACGTGAAGCGCGATGGCGTGTGGCGCATTCACGCGACGCGTCACGAGCGGTTGTTCGAAACCGTCACGTCGCCGATCCCGCCGTCGTTCACGCTGACCGCGAACCGGTTCGCGACGGGCGCGGCCGTCACCGCTTCCTGAACCCCGGCGGCAGCGCCGCCGATCCCGTCATTCCCCCTGGAGCCGGAGCAATGGAGAAAGTCATTTACGTGTTGTGGCGCGACGCGCAGGCCGCACCCGATCAATGGAGCCGCACGGTGCGTGCGCAGCTCGCCGACACGCTGCTGTCGCTCGGCGCGCACGGCGTGCAGGTGAACATTGCCGACGCCGACGTCGCGCCGGCCGCCGGCCTGAAACAGACCAACACGCACCCGGGCATCGACGGGATCGTCGCGGTGTGGGTCGACAGCGCGAACACGATGTTTCGAAAGCCGTTCGATGAAGCGGTACGGGCGGTCGTGCCGCACATGGCCGCGTATCTCGTCACCGAATCGCAGCCGATTCCGAACACGCGCTTCCCCGCGCGGGCGGGCGAGCGCACGGCCGGCTTTTCGCAACTCGCGTTCCTGAAGCGGCCGCCGCGCCTCACGCACGAGGCGTGGCTCGACGTGTGGCACGGGCATCACACGCGGGTTGCGATCGATACGCAGGATAATTTTCTGTATGTGCAGAACGTCGTCGTGCGCGCACTCACGCATGCGGCGCCGGGTTACGACGCGATCGTCGAGGAATGCTTTCCGGCTGCCGCGATGACCGATCCGCATGCGTTCTTCGATGCGGTCGGCGATGACGAGAAGTTTCAGCGGAACGTGGCGGAGATGATGGATAGCTGCGGGCGGTTCATCGATTTCGACAAGATCGATGTCGTGCCGACGAGTCAGTATGTGGTGAAGGCGGTGCGGGGGTAAGTTGCGATCGCGCCGAGCCTGGCGCGATCAATCGTCATACCCCCGACGAAAGTACCCTCGCCGTAAAGATGTGGCTTCGGGTCCGGTGAATTCATGTCCCGATAGACCTCGGGATGATCGACGACGACGGCTGCGAAACTGCGCGGGAAAACTGCCGCGTCGCGCTGCCGCTGCAGCGCAAGCATGCGCGCACGGCACCCGACGCCGCAGCGCCGCCCGTCATGCGACGAGCGCTACGGCATCGTCGCCGTTCAAGCAACCGTCGCCACCCTCAAAGTCGTACCGGCAACGCCAGCGTCGACTGTCTGGCCGGATCGAACTCGAACTTCACACCGAAGCGTTCGCCCGGATTGACCGGCTGCCCGTACAGGCTGTCGAAGGTATCCAGCACGATACCGATATGATGGCCGGCCGGCACGTCATAGGCCGTCCCTGAAAACTCGATCGGAAAATCGATCGTCGCCCCCGGTGTGGCCCGGTGCAGCGAGCGCGTGCCATGCGTAATCAGCGTACCGACGCCGAGTGCATCGACGTCGTACAGATACGCGACCACCTGGGCACGCGCCTGCGACGGCGTCACGCGAAGATTCAGCGTCGGAATGCCGCGCAGGCGCATCGGCGACCGGAGCGACGCGCCTTCATAGCGCACGCCTGCCGCAAGGTTCACCGTCGACAACGCGTTCACCACGGGCGCCCCCACGCTTTCGCCGAAGGTCGACACTACCGGAATGGGGCCGCTCGTCGCAGTGGTGTCGAAGAGATTCTGGATCAGGTCGGAGCCCGGCGTCCGGTTCGGCGCGCCAAGCAGGCCGCCCGCGGTGCCTTTCGTACACAAGCAGCTCGAATCCCAGCGGATCGGGCCGCGCGGCCCGACGTACAGCGTCTGCGTACTGACGTTACTGGCCGGCCACGTGTCGAACACATCCCTCGTATCGGTGAACTTGACCTGCATCGAGACCTTCGGCTCGGTATCCACGCCGTTCTGTACGCCCTTCAGCCAGCGGTCGAACCAGCGGTGCGCCTGATCGTACGGATAGTTCGGTACGCCGAACAACGCGCCGCCGACTTCCGCCTGTGCATGAACACCGGGGTTCAGCAGCAGCTTTTTGGGGCCGGTGAGTGCCGCAAACATCTTCATCGACGAATTCGGCGTGAACATGTCGTCCTGAAAATTCTTGCTGATGAACACCGGCGCGCCGCGCCGGTTGATGGCGTCGATATAGGACGAAGGCGAACGGACCTTGGTCCATGCGCGGATCTCGTTGACCTTGGCTTCGGATGTGTTCGGATCGAGCAGCGCTTTGATGTACTGGTCCACGATCGGATCGAGACGCCCCGTCACCTTTCCCGACAGGAACAGAAGGGCCGACCACGTCGCGTTCGGGGAGTCCCCCTGATACAGCTGGTCGACCAGATCGCCCCACCCCGAAAAAGCCACCGCCGTCTTCAGCCGTGGGTCATGAGCCAGCGCCAGCAACGACATACCCGCACCGTAGGAGATGCCGCTGACGGCCAGCCGGTCAGCGTCCGCCTGCGTATTGGCGATCACCCAGTCCACGACCGAAGAGACGTCCTGCACGTCCTGCGGACTCGCCACGCCAACCTGTCCGCCCGACAGGTAGAAGCCGCGGGCCGTATAGCTCAGGACGATGTAGCCGTCTTGCGCGAGGCGTTGCTGCTGGCCGCGATACTCAATGAAATCCGGCGTGGCCCAACTGGCGATCATGACGATGCCCGGAAACTTCTGATCCGCGCTGACGATTTTTGGCAGCGCGGCATTCGCGGTCAGCTTCGTACCGTCCGGCATCGTCACGACGAGATTGTTGACCCAGCACGTGCCGTCTTTCGGCGAAACCACCCCGGGAAACGCGGACGTCGTGGTATAGATCGCGGCTTCAGCCGGCGTCGCCGGTCGGCACGCAATCGCGGCATGAGACAAGGACGCCGCCAGCGCCAAACCGAGGCCGGCGATCGAACGCAGAATATTCATAAAATCCCCTTGGCAATAAAAGTAAAGCACAACACCCCGTCATTCGGGCAGTGACATCCACCTAAATGCCCATATAGTTAGCACGCACTGCTAATTTACTGTCAATACAGCAACCCCATTTAGAGCACATCGTCTAAATTAAAGTGTCATATAGCACCATCACTTTTTATAATTTTTTTAATTCAAACCAACGTCTAAATTTTGCTTTCCACGATCACTTCATGAAGAATTATTTTCACCAAAATCGGTTATAAATTTTTCATTAACTATCGACTTTCTGGACATGAAGCCTCCAAAAAAGATCTCGAACGAATCCGTTAAATAAACAAAATCAACGCGCCGAGCTGGCGCCACTCATCCGTAAAGCATCGACCAGAGGCGCTCAAGTGCGAGATTGGCGCTTTCAATCTCGCGAAATGCCCACGCCGGACCGTACAGCGACACGCATTCGACACCGATCGTCAACACCGGGGGGGGTCAAACACCCAGGGCACGCCGCGCCCTTCCGCTGCCACCGCGCGTCGACTTTCAATCGGCACGAAACGATGAATGGCCGTCATTCAACATGAATACAGATATTGAATTAATGGTTATAAATCGCTAAACCAAATCTGAACACGGTTATTGCAATTCTGCGTTTTTTCGCCACACCGCCGGCAGCACATTCCATCGCCCGCCGCTCACACCCCGGACAACCTTTTCGATTGAAATCCTCCTCCGTGCCCGGATGCTTGCTCCATGAAAGGCTTCCCTTCCATCTTGCGAGTACGAAATCAGACTCAATCGCACCGCTCCAGCGAGCATGAAACTCATCTGCATTCCGAACCGGGTAGCAGTCTGACTGCCCAGCGATCAAGCATGCGAAATCGCCACCGGCCGATATGCCGAGACCGATCTCCGGCATCTGCGCCATCGAGAACAGGCTGTTTCCGCTATTGGCATCCTGACCGGGCGGGTCTTTCAGCACAACGCCGCCCATCGCAGCAAACGGCATGGAATCGGCTGCGCCGGGTACCGCCAGCAATGCGCAATCAGCGAGAAGCGGCGTACCAAGCGAGATGAATGCGAACCGGAAGATCGCCGTGCAGAGAATCAGCGCATTGATTTTCAGGAGCGGTGCATGATCGACACGATCGATCGCCGGCTTGACCCGGCGTTTTGTCGACTGCCATGACCAACCCGGCATGACACGGCTAGCCGCCGAATCCCGGGTGCATCTGCAGAGGTAGCGGAAATGGCACAGCGCTCGTGCCAACCGTGCAGACGAGGGGGCCTATGAACCTCATGGTGAAATTCTGTTTGGCGAACAATCCAGGACGAAACAACGGCATGACATGCGATCGCGCGTGCGGCGTTGCCGGCACCGCCGTTGCGGCTCCGAACGCCGTACCACTTCGCACGATCAATGATGCCGGATGCCCGGCGATAACGCGTCGCCGGCTCGCACATTGCGCCGTCGGACTTGAACACGGCGGGGCGCGCGCCTTCACGATCACCCGGGCGCAGTCGAGATCGTTTGCGCTGACGCGAAACGCATCGTTGATCGGTTCGATCTGCGCAGGACGAGTGACCGTCTTGCCGACCAGTCCAGGCGAGATGTCCGGGGCCGGCGCCCTCTCAAGCAATCAAGCGGCTCGCTCGCCGCAGCGACGACCTGATCCACGCGCCCTCGGCGAGCCGCTGCGCCGCTTGCTGCCGGCCGGCTTGCGCGCGGCGGACCGAAGTCGCTTTGGGCTCTGCCGACTGTCCCGGCATCTTGCAGTCGATCGATTCAGCGGCCCGGCCGGTCTTTCATTCGAAAGATGGCGAATCAGGATTCGACCGCTGCAAGTACCCTATCGAGGTAGAGCCGCATGTGATCGAGCGCCTCGGCTCGATCGGGGGTGCCCTGCAAAGCGAGGCGCATCCAGAACCCGTCGATCATCACGCTGATATCCAGCGCAATCGCACGTGCGCGATCTTCGGGCAACAGCGCTTTCAAACTGAATAGCAGGTTGTCGTCCATTCTTCGATGAACGATTTTCTGGATGCGCAGGAATCGAGGATTGAAGCAGGCGTCGCCACAGAATGACACCCAACCCTGAGCGATCGGCCGTGTGTAACCGCGTTCCGAAAAATTGCCTTCGATGATCGCCCATATTCTCTCGATTGGCGTCCGCGCGCCGGCGATGCAACCGAGCACATCGGCCTTCTGCTCGGCGGTCGAAAACCGGATCGCGCTCTCGATCAGTTCATTCTTGTTTTTGAAGTAATGGTGGACGAGACCGTTCGACAGACCAGCCCGCTCAGCCACACGAGCCGTCGTAATACCGGAGAGACCGTGCTCCTGCATCGTCAGATAGGCGGCCTCCATCAGATCCGCACGGCGGATGTCTCTTATCGACTTGCTAGGCATTGCGGTTCGTTTGAAGTTGATCCGAGTTGAGCGACCTTCTCGTCGTCGCGCTGTTCGATCGGCGAAGTATACCTTTTGCCTACGGGCAACCACAAAGGGCCGCGGGTCGCTGGCGCGAACGCGTTTCGCTGGTCGAAGCCGGTGCGGTCCAGTCGCGCCGATCAGGCATCCAGGCTCCGCCGATCGAGCGTCGCCGGATCTGCTGCACGCCCCCCGTCTTGCCCTCGGATGCATGTCGAATCCGTGTCGACACTGACTGACGCGGACAGCCACGCGCCCTCGCGACCGGCTTCTCCTCCCCCTTCCCCGATGCCTGCCAACGCAGCAACACCTAGCCCCGGCTCCGCGTAAACACGGATTTTGGATGACCGTCCAATTTATTGTATATTCGACCAACGCCCCGAAATCCGAAGCGGCTGGCTTGCTGACATCCCTCAACCACGATCCGTTTGCCCGGATTGCGATCCCTCTGGAGTCCCCGATGGTGAAGCCTCTTTTTCGTGCCGGTTGCGTCTTCGCAGCCGTCCTGTCGTTTGCCGCCCAGGCGCAGGAGCCCATGACCTGTATCTCGCCGCGTTTCGCGAAGATCGGCTGGGCGGATCTCGAATCGACTACGGCCCTGACCAAAAACGTTCTCGTCGGGCTCGGCTATCAACCCACCGATGTCACGCTGTCGATTCCTCTTGCGTGGGCGGGCCTGAAACGCAAGGACATCGATATTTATCTCGGCGACTGGGTACCGTCCCAAGACCAGAATGCAAAACCCTATCTCGACTCGAAATCCGTCACGCGGCTACCGAAACCCAACCTGATCGGGGCGAAATTCACGCTGGCCGTTCCGAGTTACGTGTACGACGCGGGGTTGCGGAGTTTCGACGATATTGCGAAATTCAAGGACAAAATCGGAGGGCGCATCTACGGAATCGAACCGGGTGACGACGCCAATGTCTCCATTCAGAAAATGATCAAGGCAAATGAACATCAGCTGGGCGACATCAAGCTGGTGGAATCCAGCGAAGCCGGGATGCTGGTGTCGATCGATCGCGCAATCGCTCGTCAGGAATGGATCGTATTTCTTGGGTGGGAGCCGCATCCGATGAACCTGATGTACAAGATTCGATACCTGTCGGGTGGCGACAAGCAATTCGGTCCGAATTACGGCGCGGCCGAAGTCTATACGGTGGTCGCGAACGGCTATCAGGCACGCTGCCCGAACGTCGCGGCGCTGCTCGACAACCTCAAGTTCACGACTGCAATGGAAGACACCGTCATGGCGGGTATCGTCAAGAAAGAGGACCCGATGGTGGTCGCGAAGAACTGGCTGAAGAATCATCCGGAAGTGCTGGCGCAGTGGTTGGCCGGCGTCACGACTTTCGACGGCAAGCCTGCGGCACCTGCTGTCGACGCGTATTTGAAGCACTGAAACCCGAGCAGCCATCCATCGCGATTTTCTACGTAGCGGCGCTACGAAGAATTTTCCTGTTGTCGAAAATTTCAATCATCGCTTACTGAAAGTGGACCTGACAGCACCATGAATGCCGACGAATACCTGCGTGAAGATGGAATTGGACTTGCCACCTTGATAATCAAGGGAGAGGTAAGTGCGGCAGAAGTTGCGCAAGCCGCAATAGCGCGGATCGAGGAAAAGAATCCGTCGATCAACGCCGTCATCATGAAGAACCATGACGCGATTTCGAATGCAGCCGAAACAGGTGCAAGCCCGCTATATGGCGTGCCGTTTCTTCTGAAAGACGTGAATCTTTATTCGCGCGACATGCCGACTACTTTTGGTTCGTCTTATTTTCGTCAAGCGGCGCCGCGTCCGGACAGTGTCATGGTCGAACGCTGGAGAGCGGCGGGATTGACGATCCTCGGCAAGACGAATACGCCTGAATTCGCGGCCGAATTCGTGACCGAGCCCCGCGCCTATGGCGTGACGCGCAACCCCGCCAATCCCGCTGTGACCGTGGGAGGAAGCAGTGGTGGCGCAGCGGCAGCGGTGGCTTCAGGCATGGTACCCGTCGCACATGCAACCGATCTCGGCGGCTCGATCCGGATCCCTGCGTCCTGCTGTGGCGTATTCGGATTCAAGCCGACTGCCGGCCTCAATCCCGTCGGGCCGTACTTCGCGGAAATTGCCGGAGGATTGAATTCCGACCACGTCGTCACGAGGAGCGTGAGAGACAGCGCGGCCTCGCTGGATATCACCGCAGCAACTGCTCGTGGCGACAGCTATCTTGCAGCCTTGTCGCGACCGCTCCGAAAACTCAGGATCGGAATCGGCAAGCGCGCGCCATCCGGAGAGATGGCGGGAGCCAATCAGGTCAGCGCTGTCGAACAGGTCGCGCGTGCGCTCGAGGATGCCGGACACGCGATCACCGAGTATCGGTATCCGGCTGCCACGGCGTCGGCCGAATGGTTCGACATGCTCTGGATTTACGACATCCTGGATCTTGTCGACGAGCGTGCGCGCGAGATCGGCAAGCAACCGGAGGACAACGATCTCGAGCAATTGACGTGGCATCTTCTGGAAAAAGCACGTCAGGGCGGTGTCGACGGATAT
Organism: Burkholderia stabilis; assembly: GCF_001742165.1. Classification (NCBI taxonomy): domain Bacteria; kingdom Pseudomonadati; phylum Pseudomonadota; class Betaproteobacteria; order Burkholderiales; family Burkholderiaceae; genus Burkholderia; species Burkholderia stabilis. Next base: position 701,700 of record NZ_CP016443.1, read on the forward strand.
CAGCGTGCGCAGATTTGCCGCCGCGCATACGTCGACGAATATCTTGCGTCGCTCGGCGATATCGATATCTTGCTGACGCCGACACTTTCACAAGACCCCGCGCCAGTCGGAACGTTGTCCTTCAATCGTTTCCCGAACATCGAAAGCTGGGGAGAAACCGGCTACCGATTCGCGCCATTCTCCATTCCAGCGAACCTCTGCGGCCAGCCGGCCGCGTCATGCCCGACGTTCAAGACGGCCGACGGACTACCGGTGGGCGTACAAATTGCGGCGAAGCCGGGTGAGGACGCGTTACTGTTGCAACTTGCCGCCCAGATCGAGGCAATCGTCGGCTGGAGGTGACGCTTCGTCAATCAACGCAACACCACCGACCACTGACAACGTCGACAAGGCGTTCGGCTGACTCGACACTCCGGCGGTTGAACGTCTGAAACTGCCCGAACGCCGACCGTTACCTCCGCGCTCCCCCCATCCCGCGAAGCATCGTTCCTTCCCCGCCTTTCCCGTGACAACGGTCGCCGCTCTGCGGCGACACGCGTTTTTGCCACGATCACGACAAAACGTCTACAATTGGACAATCCATCGACCGGCACGCCGCAGCACTTGATCGCGTGCAAACCGTAACCTCTCGGCCTTCCCCGGAACACCATGAGCGACCACCCCGTTTTCGACGTGCTGTGCGACCTGCTGACCACCTCCGGTGCACGCTTCCGCGTGCTGGAGCACCCGGCCGAAGGCAAATCCGACGTGATCGCCGCGATCCGCGGCACGCGCCCGGAACAGGGCGCGAAGGCGATGCTCTGCACGTTCAAGGACGGCGGCGACACCACCGCGCTCGCCGTGATCCCCGGCCACCTGAAGATCGATTTCCGCAAAGTCGCCGATGCCGTCGGCCGCCGCAAGGCGACGCTCGCGCCGCCCGACGTCGCCGCCACCGTCACGCGCTGCGTGATGGGCGCCGTGCCGCCGTTCGTGTTCGACGGCAACGTGACGCTCGTCGTCGATCCCGTTTTGGTCGAGCGCAACGACGAAATCGCATTCAACGCGGGCCGCCTCGACCGCTCGGTCGTGCTCGATTCGGCCGACTACGTGCGGATCGCGCGTCCGCTGCTGGCCGACATCACGCGGCCCGAAGCGGCCGACGGCGACGTGCTCGCCGGATGACCGCACCCGCACGCCGCCACATCGCCCCCAAATCCGCCAGCCTCACCGAACGCGACCACACCATGACCACGCCCCGAAAGAAAGCACTGTCCGAGCAGGCGTCGCTGATCGAACAGGTGCAGCGCATCGCCGAAGGGCTCGGCGAGATGTTCGCGCCGTTCACCGAGGTCGTGGTTCACGACCTTCGCACGCCGGAGCATGCGATCCTCGCGATCCACAACAACCTGTCCGGACGCGCGATCGGCGATCCCGCGACGGAACTCGGCCTCGCGCGCATCGCGGACGACGATTTCCCGCAGGTGATCGCGAACTACGCGAATCGCTTCGCCGACGGCCGCACCGCGAAAAGCACGTCGATCGGCGTCAAGGATTCAAACGGGCGCTACGTGGCCGCGCTGTGCCTGAATGCCGACATCACGCTGTTCCGCGGCTTCCAGGGCATGCTGAACCGGTTCTGCAGCACGGACGGCGAAGCCGTCGTCGACACGCTCGACCCGGCCGGCGCGGACGCGATCCGTCAACGCATCGACGCGTTCGCGACGCGCCTCGCGACGACGCCGCGCGAGCTCAAAACCGACCAGCGCCGCGAGCTGATGCAGACGCTGAAAGCCGACGGCTTTCTCGAAGTGCGCCGTGCGATGGAGATCGTGTCGCAGCATCTCGGCGTATCGCGCGCGACCGTGTACAACGATGCGAAATGATGCAGGCGCCCTGCTTTCCCGTTGACTGACCTTTTCGACTCTCGAGCCACCATGAACTCTCCGACTCTCCCCACGTACGACGACGTCGCCGCCGCCGCGGCCCGGCTCGAAGGCCACGCGCACCGCACGCCGGTGATGACGTCGCGCACGATCGACGAAGCGCTCGGCGCGCAGGTGTTCTTCAAGTGCGAGAACCTGCAGCGCATGGGCGCGTTCAAGTTCCGCGGCGCGTTCAACGCGCTGTCGCGCTTCAATGCGGAGCAGCGCCGCAACGGCGTCGTCGCATTCTCGTCCGGCAACCATGCGCAGGCGATCGCGCTGTCGGCGCGCATCCTCGGCATTCCGGCGACGATCGTGATGCCGCAGGACGCGCCGGCTGCGAAGATGGAAGCGACGCGCGGCTATGGCGGCAAGGTCGTGACCTACGATCGCTACACCGAGGACCGCGAGCAGATCGGTCGCGATCTCGCGGCGCAGCACGGGCTCACGCTGATCCCGCCCTACGACCACGCGGACGTGATCGCCGGCCAGGGCACGGCGGCCAAGGAACTGTTCGACGAAGTCGGGCCGCTCGACGCGGTATTCACGCCGCTCGGCGGCGGCGGGCTGCTGTCGGGCACGGCGCTCGCCACGCGCGCGCTGTCGCCGAATGCGAAGCTGTACGGCGTCGAGCCGGAAGCCGGCAACGACGGCCAGCAATCGTTCCGCTCGGGCGCGATCGTGCATATCGACACGCCGCGCACGATCGCCGACGGCGCGCAGACGCAGCATCTCGGCAACCTGACGTTCCCGATCATCCGCCGCGACGTCGACGACATCCTGACCGCGACGGACGCGGAACTGGTCGACTGCATGCGCTTCTTCGCGACCCGTATGAAGATTGTCGTCGAGCCGACCGGCTGCCTGTCGTTCGCCGCCGTGCGGCGCATGAAAGACGAGCTGCAAGGCAAGCGCGTCGGCATCGTCATCAGCGGCGGCAACGTCGATCTGGAGAACTTCTGCGCGCTGGTGTCGGCATCCGCCTGAGCGTCGCGGCGCGCGCGGAAACATTCCGTCATCCGCGCGCCTTCGCGCCTTCACGTCGCGTTAAGTTTCGCGCCCTAGACTGATTACGTTGTCCCGCAGTCAGTCGTGAAGGAGCCACCATGAACACGCACGCGATCGTCGCCGCCGCCCTGGCGGCCGCTTCCCTTTCGGCGTTCGCTCAACCGGGCGTTACGTCATCCGGTTTTCCCGCCGCATCGCCGCGCGACGCCGTCGCGCAGGCCACCCACCGTTCGCCTGCCGCATTGCCGGCCGCCGGCTTCGTGCTCGCGAAGATCGATCAGAACAATACGCCGCCCGATCGCGGCGGCGACCCGAGCGGCCGCACGCACGCCGGCACGCACATGTAACGACGCGCGCCGGTCGCGGCTGCCGCGACCGGCCGTCATCGTCAGAACGACGGCAGCGACGGATCGCGCGCGGCGAGGATGTCGTCGGTGCGCCGCTGCAGCGCGCCGTCGATCGTCTCCGGTTGCGGAATCAGCCAGTAACGCCCTTCGCGGATGCCGTCGAACACACGCTCGGCGAACGCGTCGGGCGTGAGCCCGTGCGCGTTCAGCATCGAGCGCATCGTGTCGACGAAGCCGCGCACTTCGGGCCGGTCGTGCGCAGCGCCGAACGGATCGTTGAAGATGCCCGACTGCACGGGCCCCGGCGCGAGCAGCGACACGCCCACCGGCGCGCCGAGCATCTTCAGTTCGCCGTACAGCGATTCGGTCAGCGCGACGACCGCGAATTTGGTCGCCGAATAAGGCGACATCAGCGGGCTCGGCAGGAACCCACCGACCGATGCGGTGTTCACGACGCGCGCCGGCACGTTGCGCTCGAGCATGCGCGGCACGAAGCTGCGAATCCCGTTCAGCACGCCGTGCACGTTGATCGCGAAGCTGCGCTCGAAGCGCTCCGGCGTGATTTCCCAGCTGAAGCCGGTCGCCATCACGCCCGCATTGTTGAACAGCAGGTCGACGCCGCCGAAGCGTTGCCATGCGGCTTCCGCGAGCGCGTCGACGGCTTCCGGCCGGCTCACGTCGGTCGGCACGCACAGCACGTCGGTATCGAGCGTTGCGGCGAACGCGTCGAGCTTCGCCGGGTCGAGATCGGCCAGCACGACGCGCATGCCGAGCGCGGCCGCGTGGCGCGCGAGCCCGCTGCCGATGCCGCTGGCCGCGCCGGTAATCACGGCGGTGCCGCCGTCGAAGCGAATCGATTTCGTCATATCAGAATCCTGTCGGGTCGATGTGGGGATGTGCGTAGTCGGGGATCACCGGCGGCGGCAGCGGCGTGCGGCCGTCGAGCGAACGCACGGCAAGGCGCTGTGCGAGCGGGAAATGCAGGCTGTGCGTGACGAGGCCCGTGCGTTCGCGCGCCGGCAGGCTGCACAGCGCGAGCGCGGTTTCGGCGAGATACGCGACGTCCTCGGTCGGATAGCCTTCGGGGATGTAGCGCGCCGCGCCCGGCGTGCGGATCGCCGTGCTCGGCGCGACGAGATTCACCGCGATGCCGTCGGCTTCGAGTTCGGCCGCGAGCCCCTGCGTGAAGCGCGACAGCGCGGCCTTCACCGCCGCATAGACGGTCGCGCCGCCCGCGCGCGAGAAATCATCGAACGGCCGCAGCGGCGCCAGCGCCGTCACCGAGCCGACGTTCACGATCCAGCCGGCGCCGCGCGCGCGCATCAGCGGGATCGCGGCCTGGGCCAGCGCGAACGGAATGCGCAGATAGTGTTCGATCGTCGTGTCGAACATCGTCATCGGCATCGCGTCGACGCACGCGTAATCGGCCACGCCTGCATTGTTCACGAGGATGTCGAGGCCGCCGGCCGCGTCGGCCGCGCGCCCGACGAGTGCGTCGCGCTCGGCCGCGTTCGACAGGTCGGCCGCGAGCGCGATGGCCCGGCCGCCGGCCTGTTCGATCAGTGCAACCGTTTCGGCGAGCGTGCCGGCGGTGCCGGCCGATTGCGTGAGGCTGCGTGCGGTGACGACGACGGTCGCGCCTTCGGATGCGAGGCGCTGCGCGATCGCGCGGCCGATGCCGCGGCTCGCGCCGGTCACGAGTGCGCACTTGCCCGCGAGGATCGCGGTTCGGGTGTCGGTCATGATGTCTCCAGAAATTTTGATGCGAGCCGTTCAGCCCGCGATATCCGCAACGTGCAGCACGAGCTTGGTTTTCGCCTCGCCCGTTTGAACGAGATCGAGCGCCCGGGCCGCCTGTTCGAGCGGGAAACTGTCGAAACGCGGCACGCGCAACTCGCGCCGGCCGAGCCGTTCGGCAATCGATGCGAGCGTGTGGCCGCTCGGCATCCGGCTGTAGGTCATCGCGGTGCGCAGCCCGCGCCGCGCGGCGTCGGCGCCCGTCGCGGCCAGCCGCTCGGCATCGCCGGCCGCGAGCGTCATGATGTTCACGAGCGTGCCGCCCGGCGCGAGCAGGTCGAGCGCGCCGGGCAGCGTGTCGCCGCCGACCGCGTCGAGCACGAGATCGACGCCGCCGGGCGCCCAGGCATGCACCGCAGCGGCGATGTCCGGTGCGCGATAGTCGATGGCGGCCTCCGCACCCAACGATTCGACCGTGTCGAGATTGCGCGCCGAACACGTCGCCGCGACGCGCGCGCCGGCCTGGGCCGCGAGCTGGATCGCGAACGTGCCGACCGCGCCCGCGCCGCCGTGCACCAGCACGGTCTGCCCGGCGCGCAGCCCGCCGTCGTCGAACAGGCCGGCCCACGCGGCCAGCGCGGGCGTCGGCGTGGCCGCCGCTTCCGCGAAGCTCACCGCGTCGGGCAGCCGCACGACCGAGTCGTGGCGCACCGCGACGTATTCGGCATACGCGCCCCAGCGCCCCGCGCCGACATCGGTCTGCGCGAACACGCGCATGCCGGGCGCGAAACCGTCGACGCCGTCGCCGACCGCCTCGACCACGCCCGCCGCATCGAAACCGATCACGAACGGAAACGTGTACTGCATGAACGCGCCGAGATAACCTTCCCGGCATTTCCAGTCGGCGGGATTGACGCCCGCATACGCGACGCGGATCAGCACGTCGCCGGGGCCCGGCTTCGGCGCCGAAACGTCGGCCAGCCGCAATGCGTCGGAATGGCCGACGCGGTCGATCAAAAGGGCTCGCATCTTCGTGTCTCCAGTTTTTTTGTGGGTGGGGTGCGCGCCGTGCGTCACGTCGCCGTATCGGCCAGCAGGCTCGATGCGAGCGGACAGAACGCATGCGAGATCGCGTCGACCGTCCAGTCGGGGCTTTCGGCGTCGAACCGGCGGTCGACCCAGCCCCAGTGATACGGATGCATCAGGTATTCGCCGAGCAGATCGCCGACGTGCGCGAATTCCTGCTGCCACACGTGCGTCCAGGCACCCGGCGTCTCGATCCGGCTCAGTCGCCAGTTGCGGATGCCGGGCATGAATGCGGGCATCTGCAGCAACTCGCTTTCGAGCGCGGCGACTTGCGTTTCGCTGGCCTGCGGCCGCGTGCGCAGCATCAGCGTGCGCCACACGCCGTCGTGCAACCCGGGTTCGCGCAGGCCGCCGCCGATCGGGCGACAAACGGCGCCGTCGATGCGTGCGATGCCCGGCAGCCGAGCCAGCGTGGCGAAATCCGTGGCAGGATCGACCACGGGCGCATCGCGCAACACGTCGAGCGTGTAGTCGCCCGCGCCCCAGCTACCTTCCTGATTGCGCGCGAGCGTCACACGTCTCGCGCCGGGCAGCGCACGCGCGGCCTCGCACAATGCATGTTCGATCGCATGCGCATCGCGATCCACCGAAACGAATACCTGCGCCGTGTCATGCCGCATGGCCGGCCTCCTTCAGGGCAGGCAACGGCGCGTCGGCGTCCGTCATCACATGGCGTCGGCGCGCGTCGCACAGCCCGTCGACCGCCATCCAGAACGCGACCACGTCGCCATCGGTCAGCGCGCGCATCCGGTAATAGGACGGCGCATCGTCGACGTGCCAGGTCAGCCACAGCGTGCTCGGCTGCCCCGGCACCGCGACCGGCGGCGACACCCAGCGGCCGGCCGCCGTCAGCCCGCGCGCCGCATGGCCCGGCAAGTAGCGGTCGCGCAGCAGCGCGAGCACGTCGGGAATGCGCTCGGGAGCGAGCGTGATTTCATCTACGATCTGGATCATTCGCGTGTCGTCCGTGGTCGTTCATGGCGGGATGCGTTGCCGGCCTACGCCGTTCCGGCGAGGCCGAAGGCGGCCGGCGTCGATAGCATTCTTGCGTGGCGACGGTTCGCACACCCCTACCGGCCCGCTCACCGGCCCCTGTCGCAACGATCAGAACGGGAGACAACATGAAACCGCGCGCAATGCCCCAAAACGGCCGCGTCCTGCCGGGTTTCGGCGCGCGCCTGCTGAGCGAACTCACGCGCAGCGGCGCGGCGCCGGCCGGACGCGATACGCAGGCGCCGCACGATGCGCCGACGGCCGGCGGTTTCGTTGCGCTCTACCGCGACGCGATCGAGCGGCTCGAAGCGCAGGTCGCGCGCGGCGACGGCCACCCGCCGATGCGCAAGCAGGAAGTCGACCTGATGTGCCGCTGCCTGCTGAGCTGCGCGACGCTCGCCGACGCGATCCGCTGCGCGCGCGACTTCTGCGACATGCTGACGCCACGCGCCGGCATGCTGTCGCTCGCGGTGCGCGACGGACGCGCGACGTTCCGGATGGACTCGCTGCGCCGCACGCGCAGCCCGGCCGCGTGCCTCGTCGACCTGACGGGCCTGTTCTGCTATCTGCAACTGTTCGGCTGGCTGATCGGGCAGCCGCTGCGGCCAATCGACGTGTGGCTCGGCCATCCGCGCCGCGACGACGCGGTGCCGCTGCTCGGTCTGTTCAACGCGCCGGTCGACGTCGGCCGGAAAACCTACGGCTTCGCGTTCGATGCGGCGCGGCTCGAATGCCGCGTGATCCGCCAGCCGGCCGAACTCGACGCGTTCCTCGTCGATTTCCCGTTTCGTCTGATCGATGCGGCGCCAGCCGTCGTGTCGTGGACGCAGCAGGTGCGCGGCTTTCTCGATGCGGCGCTCGCGCACGCACAGGCGCTGCCGGCGCTCGTGGAGCTGGCCGCGTGGCTCGGCGTCAGCGAGGCGACGCTGCGGCGGCGGCTCGCGGCGGAAGGCAGCGGTTATCACGCGTTGCGCGAGCAATGCGTGGCCGACGCCGCGCGACGATGCCTGCGCGACACGGACTGGCCGGTCGCACGCGTGGCCGCACATCTCGGGTTCGGCGGCGAGGAAGCGTTCCGGCGTGCGTTCGTGCGCTGGACGGGTGTCGCGCCGAGCCGGTTCAGGCGCGATCCCCCGCCGTCGATCCCGGTGTTTCGTCAGACATGAAACGCGGCGCCGGCGCATGAAAGAAAGGGTTTGGAAAGTTTCCGCCGGGCAATGACGTTTTTTCGCATCCCTGCGCAACCGGACAATTGACGCGCCGGAGCCCGCGCCATTACGCTTGCGCGCTGATGGTTCCCGGAGACGGGATCAAAAGGGAACGCAGGAGAGGCAGCGCCTCGAATCTGCGGCTGCCCCCGCAACTGTGAGCGGCGAATGCGTGCCACTGCGTGCCACTGGGAAACCGGGAAGGCCGGCGCGAATGACGACCCGCGAGCCAGGAGACCTGCCATCGACCCGAGGTCCAAGCAGCCGCACCGGGCGGGGTGTCCCGGCGCGCCAAGCACCGCCATTGGCGGTCGCCCGTTGCATGGACGGCCCGACCTCAGGACCCTTCAGATGTCCATCGTTTCCGAATCCGCTTTCGCTCAGAAAGCGTCGCACCGACACGCCGTCGGCATGCGTGGCCAGCCCGCGTCCGCGCGGCCGTTTATGGCGCTTGCGTCGCCCGGCATGCGCCGCACCGACACCGCCGGCAGCCGGCCGCCTTGTCCCGCCACGCCATGACGCCCGCCCGGAACTGGCCGGCCCGGCCCCCGATTCGCTCACGATCGCCGTACACGCAACACGCTTATTCCCGCTGCCTCATGAACATTCGTTACCTTCTTGCCACGTCCGCCGCCAGCGCGCTGCTTGCCCCGATCGCCCATGCTGCCGGCGACACCGCGCTCCCGCAGGCCGCCCGGCCCGCGGAAAGCGCCGACCTGCCGACGATCAGCGTGACCGACACGCGGCGCCTGCCCGAATCGTTCGACGGTCGTTATGCGTCGACGCAGGTGCTCACGCGCGAGGATCTCGACCGGCTGTCGCCCGGCGACCCGAGCATCACGCAGGCGCTCGCGACGCTGCCGGGCGTCACCGTCTCGCAGAACGGCGGCCCCGGCTCGTCCGCGTCGGTCAGCATCCGCGGCTCGTCGGCCAGCCAGGTCGCCGTGTTCATCGACGGCATCCGGATCGGCTCGTCGACCACCGGCATCGCGCCGTGGGCCGATCTGCCGACCGAAGCGTTCGAGCGCGTCGAAGTGATCTCGGGGCCGGCCGCCGCGTCGTTCGGCGCCAATGCGATGGGCGGCGTCGTGCAGCTCTTCTCGCGCCGCGCCAGCAATCAACCGAACCAGACCACGGTGTCGTTCGGCGGCGGGTCGAACAAGACCTTCGACACGCAGTTGCGCACGTCGGGCACGGTGCCGTCGACGGGGCCGCTGGCCGCGCTCGGCGGGCTCACCTACTCGCTCGGCCTGCACGACTACAACACGGCCGGCATCGATGCGACGCGCCCGTTCTTCTACGCGCACGAAGCCGGCCGCAATCCGTATCACGCACAGGATCTCGATGCGCGCCTCGGCTACGCGCGCGACAACTGGTCGATCTCGACGTTCGCGCTGTATCACCGGTCCGATCTGTCCTACGACAACATCGGCTATGCGAACCGTCAGCTCGATCATCAACTGACGGCCGGCATCGCGTTCCGTCTCGACATCACGCCCGACACGCAGTTCGCCCAGTCGTTCGGCTATTCGAACGACCGCGCCTTCATCTACGCGAACGACCCGACCCTTGCGACCGACCAGATCAATTCGCAGCGCATCAGCACGTCGACGTCGCTGACCCACCAGGAACACGGGTTCCACCTGTTCGGCCTGCCGCTGTCGGGCGAGACGAAGCTGGCCTACGACTTCACGCGCGAACAGGCGTTCCTGCCGTTCGACATTCCCGCCGGCGTGCCGACGCGCAACGATTCCGCGTTCTCGCTGCATCAGTCGGCGACGCTCGGCAGCGTGACGATGTTCCTCGCGGGGCGTCACGAGATCATTGCCGGGCAGTCGGTGAACACCGGCAATGCCGCGCTGTCGTGGGCGATCACGCCGGTCTACACGGCGCGCGTGTCGTACGGCAACGCGTTCCGCCTGCCGACGTTCAACGACCTGTACTACCCCGGCTACGGCAATCCGAACCTCAGCCCCGAACGCAACACGTCGGTCGAGGCCGCGATCGACGCGAATACGTCGTACGGCACGTTCTCCGCCGCGATCTACGACACGCGGGTCAACAACCTGATCGCGTACAACCCCGCGACGTTCTCGCCGATGAACATTGGCCGTTCGCATATTCGCGGCATCGACCTGTCGTACAAGGGCACGATCGGCCGCTCGACGCCGGTGAGCCTCGCGATCGGCATCCTGAATCCGCAGGACGAGACCAACCAGACCTGGCTCAACCGCCGGCCGCGCCAGACGGTCAGCCTCAACGTCGATCACACGTGGGACGAACTGCACCTGCACGCGCTGAGCACGGGCGCGTCGCTGCTCTACGGCGGCTCGACGTTCGACGATCCGGCCAATACGCAGTATCTGCCGTCGTACCTGACCGTGAGCCTGCGCGCGGCCTACCGGATCAATTCGCACCTGACGGTGTCGGCGTCGCTGTCGAACCTCTTCGAGCGGCAGTACATGACCGCGTACGGCTACAACACGCTCGGACGCACCGCGTTCGGCAAGGTCAGCTATACGTTCTGACGGCCCGGCAAACCCACGCATGGCGAAGCCACCGGCACGCACACGACATTGACACTGCCACAAAAACTAATAGAATTAGTTTTTTGACTAACCTCAATAGCATCCGTCATGGCGCGTGCCGGCATTACCGTAGACAGGCTCGTCGAAGCCGGCGCGCAGCTCGCCGATGAAACCGGCTTCGAGCAGCTCACCGGCGCGGCGCTCGCGCGGCACTTCGACGTGAAGCTCGCCAGCCTGTATTCCCATATCCCGAGTTTCGACGACCTCAAGAGCCGTATCGCGCTGTTCGCGCTGCAGGAGCTGGCCGACCGCGCGACCGACGCACTGGCCGGCCGCACCGGCAAGGACGCGCTGGCCGCACTCGCGAACGTCTATCGCGACTATGCGCGCGAGCATCCCGGCCGCTTTGCGGCCGCGCGGCATCCGGTGAGCGCGGAACGCGCCGCCGAGAGCGCGGGCGGCCGGCTCGTCAGGATGACCGCGGCCATGCTGCGCGGCTACGCGATTCCCGACGCCGAACAGGCGCATGCGATTCGCCTGCTCGGCGGTTTCTTCATGGGCTACGTGACGCTGGAAAGCGCGGGCGGTTTCTCGCACAGCGCGCCGGATTCCGACGCGTCGTGGTCGCGCAGTCTCGACGCGCTGGACGTGATGCTGCGCCACTGGCCGTCGGCCGCATGACGGGCCGTGCTGCACCGGAATACGCCGTGACGGGCCGAACGGAAACCATTCGATGAAAGACAAACCTGACGGCGTCGCCGTACCGAGCCGGGTCGTCCCCTTTCCCGCGTCGATCAGCGACGAAGCGCGAGACGCGCTGCGGCGACTGGTCGGCGACGACGGCGTGCCGCTGAATGCGTTGCACGTGATGCCACCGCCGGACGATCACGATGCGTGGATGCGCGTGAAAGCCGCGGCCGATGCGCATTACGCGGCGGCCATCGAGCAGCTCGGCGGGTATCTGCGCTCGAGCGTCGAGACGATCCGGGCCGGCCACGCCGACATCCACGTCGCGACGCCCGCCGATGCGATTTCCGGCGAATGCGCGGTCATCGACCTGCATGGCGGCGCGCTGGTCCTGGGCGGCGGCGCCGCGTGCCGCGCCGGCGCGCAGATGCAGGCCGACCGGCTCGGCATTCGATGCTACGGCGTCGACTATCGCCTGCCGCCCGAGCATCCGTATCCGGCCGCGCTCGACGATTGCATCGCGGCCTATTCGCACGTGCTGGAACGCTACGCGCCGGAGAACATCGTCATCAGCGGCCGCTCGGCCGGCGGCAATCTCGCCGCCGCGATGGTGCTGCGCGCCCGCGACGAAGGCTTGCCGCTGCCGGCCGCACTGGTGCTGCTGTCGCCCGAGGCCGATCTCACCGAATCCGGTGACAGCTTCGAGACCAACCGGCTCGTCGATGTCGTGCTGCCGGGGTCGCTGATGCCGAACAACCTGCTCTACGCGAACGGCGCCGATCTCGCGCATCCTTACCTGTCGCCGCTGTTCGGCGATTTCGCCGCCGGTTTTCCGCCGACGTTCATCCAGAGCGGCACGCGCGACCTGTTCCTGTCGAACGCGGTGCGCCTGCATCGCGCGTTGCGGCGCGCGCAGGTGCCGACCGAGCTTCACGTGTTCGAAGGGATGCCGCATGGCGGCTTCATGGGCGCGCCGGAGGACAGGGAGCTGGGCCGGGAAATCGCAGGCTTCGTGCGCGCGCATTTGCGGGCATTGAACTGAACCCGGAGCGCATCGAACGATGAACGAGAAGCCGCACAAGGACGACATCCGTATCGGCCAGGATCGCTGGATCGCATTTGGCGACCTGGCGGGCGGCCACGGGCAAGCGATCGAGATCGATCCGCATCTGGCGGCGCTCATGCCGTTGATCGATGCGCTGGAAACGGAATGCGTCGCCGGATGCTGCGGCATCGACGCGTTCGGCTTCTGGCCGGACGACATCGCGGTTGCGCTGAGCGCGTGGCATCGCGATGCGCTGGTTCGGCTTGCCGACGATCTGCTGTCGGCTCAGCGTTCGATCGACGCGCTGCCGTCCGATATCGTCGTCAGCACGCGCATGAACCACTACCTTCGGAAAACCGTGATGCAGGAATTGCTGGCGCATCTGCGGACGGTTGTCGACGACATCCGGCCGCAGCGTGACGCACCGCGCGCCTAGATGACGCCGCGCACGCCCGCAGCCAGCTGAATCGCGCCGAACGCCGCGATGACGACGGCCGACACGCGCGACAACCCGTGCATGAACGCGAACGACATCTTCGTGCGCAGCGCGGCGCTCGCGCTGCTCAGGCACAGCCACCAGGTCGCGGAACCAATGAACACGCCGGCGACCATCAGCGACACGGACGGCCACATCGCGCCTTCCCGCGCGCCCGTCAGCGGGCCGAGCGCCGCGAAAATCCCGACGAACGACAGGATCGTCATCGGGTTCGACAGCGTGAGGCCGAACGTCGTCAGGAAATCGCGCAGCACCGTCGTGCGCGGCAACTCGCGTTGCATCGCCGACGCGGCCGGCGCCTGGCGTGCGATGGTCCAGGCCAGCCACACGAGGAACGCGCCACCGCCGATCTTCAGGCCGACGGTCAGCATCGGGAACGCCGTGACGATACCCGCGATGCCCAGCGCGCCGAGCAGGCCGTAGATCGCGTCGGCGCACGCGGCGCCGATGCCCGTCGCGAACCCGGCCTGGAAACCGCGGCTCAGGCTGCGCTGAATGCACAACATGCCGATCGGGCCGACCGGCACCGCGATCGACAGCCCCATCACGACGGATTTGATGAACAACATCGCCTGCTCCTTGCGACATGCAACGGGTGGAACAGGCATCGTAGGGAAAGTCCCGTCATCGCTGAATGCGGTTTTTAAGGAAAAATGACTACTCCGCCTTAAAAAATCCCGCCGCGATGGACGAACTGGACTGGAAGGTACTGGCGCTGCTGCAGGACAACGGCCGCGTCAGCTATACGGAGCTGGCGCGCCAGGTTCACCTGTCGGTGCCGGCGGTCACGGAGCGCGTGAAGCGCCTGGAAGCGGCCGGCGTCGTCGAGGGCTACACGGCGCGGATCAATCCGGCCGCGGCCGGTTATCCGGTGAGCGCGCTGATCGGCATCACGGTGCCCCAACCGGCGAAAGCCAAATTCCTCAAGTTGCTGGAGACGATTCCCGAAGTCGTCGAATGTCATCACGTGACGGGCGCGGATTCCTACGTGATGCGCTTCGTCGCCACCAGCATGACCCATCTCGAACAGCTGATCGAACGCATCAACCTGTACGGCGAAACGCGCACGTCGATCGTGATGTCGACGCCGCTGCCGGCGCGCGGGATGGCGCGGCCGCCGTCGAAGCTCGACGGGAGCCGCGGGTAACACGTTGACGTCGGGCGGCCGTCGAATCGCCGCCGTTGCCGGCGTAACCGCCGCCTGCCGGTTCGATCCGGCAGGCAACTCCATCCGGCCGCCGTTGGCGATCGTCCGGCCGGCTGCCCGGCGGGACGATCGGTCAAGACCGCTACTTGCCGGCCGCGCCGCCCGTTACGCCTCCCGTTACGCCGCCCAAGCCGCCGAGCAGGTTGCCCAGCAGCGACGTGACGGGCGCAAGCGGATTGCTCGTGCCGCCCGACGTCGACCCGCCGCTCGTGCCGGCTCCGGGACCGTTCACGACGGTTGCCGGAATACCACCGACGACGCTCGTCACCAATCCGGAAATCGGCACCGCGCCATTCGCGCCGTTCGGGTTCACGAGACCGCCCACGTTGGTCACCGTGTTGCCGACGGCGCGGACGAGCCCGCCGACAGCGCCGACGAGCGGCTGCGGCGACGTGGACGTCACCTTCCATCCGGCCGACGTGATCGCGCCGCCGACCTGCCCGAGCAGGCCCGAGACCGGCTGCCCGAGGCCCGTCGCCGTGCCGACCTGCTGCGTGAGCTGGCCGACCGTCGTCACGAGCGGCGTGATTGCGGTGCTGATCGCCTGGGTCGTCTGCTGTACCGGGCCCGACGACAGGGCCGAGCCGAGCGTCGTGCCTGCGCCATGCAGACCGTTGGCGACCGTGTCGAGCAGACCGCCGACCGGCCCCGTGATCGGCGCCAGCGGCGCGAGCGGGCCGGCGCCGAGCGCCTTCACCGTCTCGCTGAGGCCGGCGACCGGGTTGCTCGTCGAACCGACGATGCTGCCGAGGCCGGCCACGGTCGTACCGACAGGGTTCGTCGTGAGGCCGATCTGGCCGATGCCGTTGCTCACGGCGTTCGACGTGTCGCGGATGATCGTGCCGGCGCCGGTGACCGTGTTGCCGAGCCCGGTGGTCACGCCCTTGACGCCGCCCGGAGGGCTCACGCCGGAGATCGTGGCGCCCGCGGCCATGACGACCCCGCCGACGGAACTGATGATGCCGTTCGTGCCCGGCGTGCCGCTGGTGCCGCTGGTGCCGCTGCTGCTCGTGCCGCTGCTGCTCGTGCCGCTGCTGCTCGTGCCACTGCTGCTCGTGCCACTGCTGCTCGTGCCGCTGCTGCTTGTGCCACTGCTGCTTGTGCCACTGCTGCTCGTGCCACTGCTGCTCGTGCCGCTGCTGCTTGTGCCACTGCTGCTCGTGCCGCTGCTGCTCGTGCCGCTGCTGCTTGTACCGCTGCTGCTCGTGCCACTGCTGCTTGTACCGCTGCTGCTTGTGCCGCTGCTGCTCGTGCCACTGCTGCTCGTGCCGCTGCTGCTCGTGCCGCTGCTGCTCGTGCCGCTGCTGCTCGTGCCACTGCTGCTCGTGCCACTGCTGCTCGTGCCACTCGAACCGCTTGTGCCGCTGCTGCTCGTGCCGCTCGAACCGCTTGTGCCACTGCTGCCACTCGTCCCGCTCGTACTCGTTCCGATGGTGTTGCCAGGCGGCGTCGGCGCGGACATGTCACTGCCACCGCACGCAGCCAGTGCACATGCCGCGGCAATGGCGGCGAGCGCAACGTTCGTCTTGATGAAATGATTTTGCATGGAAGCCCCCGTCAGCTATTCAGCGCAATCATTCCTGCAAGCATCTACCGTGCCATTTCACCATCCTCGTTAACAATTCTCCATCATCGCGCAGCGACCATGCCGGAGGCCCTTCCCGGCATGACGCATCGCATGCGAAGCCCGCCCGGCAGCGCGATCGGCCCTTGTGTCCCGGCCGCGCCGACGTAACACCGGCCGCGCGTTACGTAGCACTTGCAGCAAAAAACGACCGCACCCCGCATCGGCGCTCCCGGCGCGTCGCGGATGCGCGATCGTCAGCGCCGAACCTCACACGAGCAGCGACGCGACGATCGCACACCACACCGCACCCGCGCCGCACAGAAACACGCGCCGCGCGACGAACATCCGCGACTCGTCGTCGGGTGTCTTCATCGGCGATGTCGCGAGAAACGGCACGCTCGCGAGGCACGCGAAACCCGCGAGCGCGGGCAGGATCACGACGTAGTCGCCGAACCGCCAGGGCAACGGTTCATGCCAGCCCCAGTAGCCGAGAAACAGCATGCCCAGCGAAAACATCGTCGCGGCTGCCGAACTGAGCGCGACCACCGAACCCGTCGGAAATTGCATGGGAGTCTCCCCTCGCGCATCGCGCGCGACGCCGGATCATTATCCGGGCACGCAAGGCGAAAACACAACGGCAGACAACCAAGGCCATCCGTTCGCGCAAGCCGCGCTCAACTGCTCATTTCACCCAGGATCGCCATGATCTCCTCCGCCAGCAGCAGGCTCGCGAGCCCCCGCCCGTGTTTTTCGCGGCGCACGAGCGACAGCACGTTCCGGCTGAACGCGCGATCGCGGATCGGCCGGTAAGTCAGGCTCTCCTGGCGGTACTCCTCCGCGATATCGAACTTGCTCAGGAACGCGATGCTTTCGCTCGCGGCGGCCAGCCGCTTCATCGTCTCGATCGAATTGGTGCGAAACAGCGGCTCGACGTCGATGCCCGCTTCCTCGAACGTATCGGCGACGATGCCGTGCATCAGCATCGAGCGGTCGGCGAAGATCAGCGGATACGACGCGCAGTAAGCGAGCGGGATCGACTCCATGCGCGCGAGCGCGTGCTGCGGCGAAATCACCGCGCCGAGACTCGTATCCATTTCCCACAGGCTTTCGAGCTGCGGCGACGGCGGCAGGTTGAAGCCGAGGCCGAGATCGGCTTCGCCGTTGGCGAGCGCATCGACGATCTCGCGCACGAACATCACGCGAATCGAAATCTTGATGTGCGGATGCTGCGCGCAGAAATTCGCGGCCGCGGTGGACGCGATCCCGCTGGCGAGGCCCGTCACGGTCGCGATGATGACCTCCCCCTTCTGCAGCGTGTTGAGGTTGCGGATCTCGGCCTCGACCTGCCGGTATTCCGACATCGTCCTGCGCACGTGCGCCAGCAGGATCTCGCCGGCCGGCGTCAGCCGCAGCCCGCGCGGCAGGCGCTCGAACAGCGGCTCGCCGATCTCCTCCTCCAGCAGCAGCACGTGCTTGTTGATCGCGGACGGCGCGACGTGAAGCTTCTCGCCGGCCGCGCGGATCGAGCCGCATCGCGCGACCTCGTCGATGTAACGCAGCAATCGTGAATGGAGCATGTTCGCCGGCCTCCTGGGTCGGCGTAGCGTACTCGAAAAGCGCACGCTCCGCGCAAAAAACGCTGCTTTTTAGAAACGGGGACTTCGGTTTTCATTGTCCCTGTCGCGTTCGCTGGCCGGCGGCACCACCCGGCCCGCTCGCGCACGTTGCGGCGGCCGCGTTTGGTGCGCCGCAAAAAGCAGGTTCAAACCAACCGATGAAAGCGAGACAAGTCATGTACCAAGAAGTCAGCGAGAGAACGGCAGGCGGCGCAACCGCACAACGCGACCAGGTCGCGGCCCACTACGATCAGGTGCGCGCGATTTTCGACATTCTCAACGGGAAGAAGGAAGCCGATCTCCTGCTGAAGAATCTGAACATCCTCGACGTGCACAGCGAGACGGTCTACCAGGGCTCGATTCTCGTGTTCGACAAGCGCATCGTCGCGCTGAACCCGGACGAAACCGCGATCAAGGTGCGCCAGGTGTTCGACGGCGAAGGGCTCTACGCGATTCCCGGGCTGATCGACGCGCACATTCACTTCGATGCGCAACTGGCGCACCCGGCCGCGTTCGCCGAGGCCATCGTGCCGTGCGGCACGACGACGATCTTTTCCGAATGCCTCGATTTCGTCAGCGCGGCCGGCCCCGAGGCCGTGCCGGCCACCGAGCAGTTGTTCCGCGATCACGAGCGCCTGCCGTATCGCGTGTTCGCGTTCGCGCCGGGCAAGAAGACGTCGGTCGACGTGACCGATGCGCTGCTGAAGATGGACCCGGTGATCGGCCTCGGCGAACTCGCGCACCTGACCTACAGCGTGGGCAACGACGACGACTTCCGCAAATCGGCGCTCGGCCGCGCGAAAGGCGGCTTCATGAACACGCACTGGGGCGTGACGGCGCTGTCGGACATGATGCTGAACTACATGCCGGCGATCGGCGCGTTCGCGAACCACGACGTGTGGAAAGAGGACGACATCGAGAAAAGCGTGCGCTACGGGCTGCAGACGCAGATCAAGTTCGGCGTCGGCAGCCCCGAGGTGATCAAGATCATGCTGCGCGCGATCGTCAAGCGGAAATGGCCGTCGGAAAACTTCCAGCTGTGCGCGGACAACATCTCGGTCGACCGCCTGCTGACCAAGGGCCACATGGACTGGATCGTGTCGCTGTGCGCCGAGATGGGCATCGATCCGATCCAGGCGATCAAGATGGCGACGCTCTACACGGCGCGCGCGTTCCGGATGGACAACCGCTTCGGTTCGCTGACCCCGGGCCGCTTCGCCGATATCGTGCTGACCGACAGCCTGTCGAAGATCAACCCGCGCTACGTGTTCAAGGACGGCGAGCTGGTCGCCCGCGACCGCAAGCTGCTCAAGCAGGCCGACGTCGATTATTCGGGGATGGTGAAGAAACCGGTGCCCGGCCTCGGCGACCTGACACCCGCGCAACTGGATCTCGTACCGATCGAGGTGTCCGAGGACGGCACGCAGGCGAAGGTCTACCTGTTCGACGTGTACGGCCGCGGCCACGAGAAGTTCTTCCAGGAAGTGTGGGTGCCGTTGCGCGACGGCAAGGTCGTACCGGAGGTGGCGGGCGTCACGCTCAATCGCATCTCGGTCGTGCAGCGTTACGCGAACGGCAAGCGCCACGTGGTCAACGGGCTGTTCAAGGGCGTGTCGATCGAGCGTGGCGCGGTGGCGACGTTCTGGCCGGCGCCGAAGGCGTACTTCGTCGTGGTCGGGCACGACAGCGCGGAGATGTGCCACTGCCTGAAGCAGGTCGATTCGCAGGTGGGCGGCTGCGTCGTCACCGACGACCACGCGGTCAAGGCCGTGCTGCCGCTCGACATCTACGGCGTGATGGCGAACATGAGCCTGTCCGACCTGCTCGGCGCGACCCGCTCGATCGACGGCGCACTGGAAGCGATGGGCAACCGCAATGAGGGCGAACCCGTGGTGAACAAGCTGCTGACGCTGTTCATCTCGCTCGACCGCTTCGGCTTCATGGCCTGACGCAGGCCCGCAGGAGGAGACGACCGGCGGGCGCCCACGGGCCCCGCCGGCTATGGGAATCGCGGATGGCACCGGCGCCTTCGCCCGGTATACCTTCGTGCATTCCTCACGACAGCGCATCGCGCCGCCGCCAACCCGGCGCCCCGACACGCGCGGCAACACGAAGACAACCAAGGGACCACCATGGCGCACCATGCAAGGGAAGCGGAAGTCATCGATACCGGCAGCCTCACACGGCGCTGGATCACCTATGTCGTCGGTATCTACATCCTCACGCTCGGCATCAGTTTCGCGATTCGCGCGGGCATCGGCATCTCGCCGCAAAGCAGCCTGACCCGGACGATGACGCTCGTCTACCGGCCGCTGAGCCAGGGCACGTACAACTTCATGCTCGAGCTGTTCATGCTGTTCCTGACGTTTCTGGTCCTGCGCAAGGACTTCCGGGCGAAACACTTCGCGTCGCTGATTCCGGCCTTCGTGCTCGCGAGCTGCCTCGACCTGAACCTGATGCTGACGCGCTCGATCGGCTTCCAGGACTACCTGCCAAAACTGGGCCTGCTCGCGTTCGCGGATGCGCTGCTCGCGTTCGGCCTGTTCCTGATGATCCGCGCGAACCTCGTGCTGATGCCGATCGACATGTTCGTCAATGCGATCTTCGAGCGCACCGGATGGCGCTGGGGCGACATCAAGACGAGCTTCGACTGCACGCTGCTGCTCGTCAGCGCGGCGATCGGCCTCACGTTCCTCGGCAAGCCCGAGTTCATCCGCGAAGGCACGTTCATGAACGCGATCCTGGTCGGGCAGTACATCAAGCTCTACTTCTTCCTGTTCAGGAAAGCCAGGGGCGTGACGGCGTCGCTGCAGCGGCGCTCGCTCGAACACCGGCCCAACTAGCGCGCATACGTCGCAGCCGGTGTCGCGGCGCTGCCGCCGGCGCCCGCTCGCGCGCGTTCCGCGTTTTCTCCCGCACTGCATCCCGGCACCGGCGCGTCCTGCGCGGCGCCGGCTTGCGCTCGCCATCGGAAAGAGTGAAGAGAACCCATCATGCTGATGAAACGTGTTTGCATCGCCACGCTGAACCTGATCTTCCGCCTTGCCGCCCCCGTCGCCGCGCTGGCGGCCGGCGCTTCCGCGCACGCGCAATCGTCCGTGCAGCTGTACGGCATCGTCGACGCATGGGCCGGCTACCAGCGCGTTCCCGGCAACCCGGGCGCCGCGCAACAGGGCGGCGGCGGGCTGTCGACGTCGTTCTGGGGCTTCGGCGGCCAGGAGGATCTCGGCGACGGCTACAAGGCCGTGTTCGCGATCGAAGGCTTCTTCCGCCCGCAGAACGGCCGCTTCGGCTCGTTCGACGGCGACCCGACCTTTTCCCGCAATGCGTACGTCGGCATCGCGTCGCCGTACGGCGCACTCGCACTCGGGCGGCAAAGCAGCCTGCTCTACCTGCAATCGGCGAAATTCAATCCGTTCTACGCGTCGTTCACGTTTTCGCCGACGATCGTCCAGCTTTACTCGAGCCTCGGCACCTACCCCGGCTTTCCCACCGACCAAGGCATTCCGGGTGGCACGTCATGGAGCAACGCGATCCAGTATTCGACGCCGGATTTCAGCGGCCTGAGCGGCGCGGCGATGTACGCGCTCGGCAACCAGGCGGGCGAGAACGGCGCGAAGAAATTCGCGGCGCAGGCGCAGTTCGTGCGCGGCGCGCTCGCGATCGGGGCCGTCTATCAGTACCTGAACTTCAGTTCCGCGCCGGGTGACCTCGGCAAGCTGCTGAAGGGCTTCAGGAGCCAGACGGCCGCGCAGCTCGGCGCGTCGTACGACTTGCGCATCGTGAAGCTGTACGGCGAATACACGTACCTCGGCAACACGCTGGCGGGCGGCAATTTCCACGTGAACATGCTGCAGGGCGGCGTGACAATCCCGGTCGGCATCGGCCGGATACTCGCGTCGTATGCGTATTCGCGCGACAACAGCGCGCTCGACCAGGCGCGCAGCACGGCGTCGATCAGCTACGACTATCCGCTGTCGAAGCGCACCGACGTGTATGCCGGGTATCTGTACGACCACGTGTCGAACCTGTCGAGCGGTTGCACCTACGGCGCGGGGATCCGGACGCGGTTCTGACGGTGCCGGTTGCACTGCCCGTCCGGGCAGTGCGCGATGGCGTCATCGCGCTGCGCAGATGATCGTTGTCACGCATTGACAGCGTCGTTTTTTTCGCGACGTACGTCGGTCACGAATCCTGTTGCTTCTCCGGCCGGGCCACGGCGAACCAGCCCACCAAGGCGGCGGCGACCCAGCAACACGTGACCATCAGGTCGAGATCCATCCAGCTCTCGAAATTCGCACTGTTTTCGAAACTGCAGCGCTGATGGCCCCTGACCCAGACGCAGCCGCTGATGAGCTGCTGCACATGCATGTAGACGTTGAAGACGGCGAAGGCGGAAGCAATGACGGCGACCCGCAGGCGTATGCTCTTTTTCATTGGCGCTGAAGGCGTGGGATGAACCTGCCGATCTTAAGCCAACGATGGCGGGCGACGCAATTGATCCGGTATCGTCCCGATTGACCGGCACGCATAATCGACTGTCAACATCGCAACGACAACGGGGAGTGCCCATGACGAAGCAGAACACGGTCGCACTGATCGTCGATCCCGACAGCGGCGAGCGGATTCGCGACATCGCCGCCGTCGCATCGCATACGTGGGTCGTGACGAGCGCGGTGAACGATGCCGTGGCCGCCCGGATCCGGCATGCGTTACCTGCGCCGACCGGGCAGGCCGCCGAAGGGAGCGTGACCACGTTCCTGCGTGACGGCGACGATCGTGAAAGCTGGTGTGCCGGCATACTCGATGCCGTGGACGAACATCACAACGAGAGATCCCATCACGGCGGTTACGCGATTCTGGAAGTCTACGGCACGCCGTTTTCGGAGCGCCTTCGGCAGGACTTGTCGGCGCTCGGGTTTGCGCGCTTTGCGTCGACGGCCGAAGGGTTTCGCGCGCTCAAGCCAGGCGCGGGACGCGATGATTGACGGGCGGCCTCCGCCCCCCGCTCACCCGTCGATCGGCCTGATCGTCCTCAAACAATCCGCCGCAAGCTGCTGATAAATCCGCGTGCCGTTCGCCTTCGCGTCGATCTCCGCGTCGCTCAGCCGCCGCACGACGCGCCCCGGCATGCCCGCGAGCAGCACGCCGCGCGGCACGTCGTAACCGGCCTTCACGAACGCGCATGCGGCGACGATCGTCGTTGCGCCGATCGTCGCGCCGTCCATCACGACCGCGTTCATCCCGATCATCGTGTCGGGCTCGAGCGTCGCGCCATGCACGATCGCGCCGTGGCCGATGTGGCTGTTGACGCCGAGCCGGCACGTCTCGCCGATCCCGACATGCAGCACGCAGCCGTCCTGCACGTTGCTGCCCTCCTCGACGACGATCGCGCCGAAGTCGCCGCGCAGGCTCGCATGCGGGCCGATGTAGCAGCGCGCGCCGATCGTCACGTCGCCGATCACGACCGCGCTCGGGTCGACATACGCGGACGGATCGACGCGCGGGCGCATTCCGTTGAACTCGAACAGCGGCATCGGTCAGAGCGCCGCGGCCGCTTCCGGCACGAGCGTGAACAGATCGCCGACGACGCCGTAATCGGCCACGCTGAAGATCGGCGCTTCCAGGTCCTTGTTGATCGCGACGATCACCTTCGAATCCTTCATGCCGGCCAGATGCTGGATCGCGCCCGAGATGCCCACCGCGATGTACAGCTGCGGCGCGACGATCTTGCCGGTCTGACCCACCTGGTAATCGTTGGGCACGTAGCCCGCGTCGACAGCTGCACGCGATGCGCCGAGCGCGGCATGCAGCTTGTCGGCCAGCGGCTCCAGCACCTTCGTGTAGTTTTCGCCGCTGCCGAGGCCACGCCCGCCCGACACGATGATGCTCGCGCTGGTGAGTTCCGGGCGATCCAGCTTCGTCACTTCACGGCTCACGAATTGCGACACGCCTGCATCCGGCGCCGCTTCGATCTTTTCAATCGCTGCGCTGCCGCCAACGGCTGCGACCGGATCGAAGCCCGTCGCGCGCACCGTGATGACCTTGACCGAATCGCCCGACTGCACCGTCGCGATCGCGTTGCCCGCGTAGATCGGGCGTTCGAACGTATCGGCCGAAACCACGGCCGTGATCTCGGAGATCTGCGCGACATCCAGCTTCGCGGCGATGCGCGGCGCGATGTTCTTCCCGGATGCCGTGGCCGGCGCGAGGATGTGCGAGTAGTTCTTCGCGACGGTCATCGCCGTCGCCTCGACGTTTTCAGCCAGGCCCGCTTCGAGCTGCGGCGCGTCGGCCAGCAGCACTTTCGACACACCCGCGATTTTCGCTGCTGCGTCGGCCGCGCCTTGCGCGCCGTGGCCCGCGACCAGCACGTGAACCTCGCCGCCGATCTTCTGCGCCGCCGCCACCGCATTCAGCGTCGCAGCCTTGATCGACGCGTTGTCGTGCTCCGCTATTACCAGAATCGTCATGTCCTTGCGTTCCCTGTTACAGCACCTTGGCTTCGGTCTTCAGCTTCCCGATCAGCGTCTGCACGTCCGGCACCTTCACGCCGGCAGCGCGCTTCGGCGGCTCGTTCACCTTGAGCACCTTCAGGCGCGGCGTCACGTCCGCGCCCAGGTCTTCGGGCTTCACGATTTCCAGCGGCTTTTTCTTCGCCTTCATGATGTTCGGCAGCGTCACGTAGCGCGGCTCGTTCAGGCGCAGGTCCGTCGTGACGACGGCAGGCAGTCGAAGCGACAGCGTTTCCGAGCCACCGTCGACTTCGCGTGCAACCGTTGCGTGCCCCTCGGCAATCACCACCTTCGACGCGAACGTCGCTTGCGGCAGACCCGCGAGCGCGGCGAGCATCTGCCCGGTCTGGTTCGAATCGTCGTCGATCGCCTGCTTGCCGAGGATCACCAGCTGCGGCTGTTCCCTGTCGACCAGCGCCTTCAGCACCTTCGCGACGCCCAGCGGCTCGACGCCGTCAGGCGATTCGACGAGGATCGCGCGATCCGCGCCGATCGCGAGCGCCGTGCGCAGCGTTTCCTGCGCCTGCGCGACGCCGACCGATACCGCGACCACCTCGGTCGCGACACCGGCCTCCTTCAACCGCACGGCCTCTTCCACCGCGATCTCGTCGAACGGGTTCATCGACATCTTCACGTTCGCGATATCGACGCCGGTCCAGTCGGATCTGACACCGACCTTCACGTTCGCGTCGACCACGCGTTTCACTGCCACGAGCACTTTCAACTGCTTGTCTCCTGTTCCGTTGCGCGCGCCGCGTTGCGTCAGCGCGCGGTATACCCGCCGTCGATCAC
The DNA here is from genome assembly GCF_001742165.1 of Burkholderia stabilis. NCBI lineage: Bacteria > Pseudomonadati > Pseudomonadota > Betaproteobacteria > Burkholderiales > Burkholderiaceae > Burkholderia > Burkholderia stabilis. The sequence goes on from NZ_CP016443.1 coordinate 726,436, forward strand.
GAGCTCCGCGCCGGTCACGTAACGGCCGGCCGGCGACACGAGATACAGGATGCCGGCGGCGATGTCGCGCGGGCTGCCGATCTTCGCCATCGGCACGTGCGTCTGCAGATAACCGAACACGTTGTCGGGGTCCTGACCCATCTGGCGGAACGCTTCCTCGAGCATCGGCGTCCGGATGTAGCCCGGGTGCACGGAGTTCGCGCGGATGTTCTTCGCCGCGTACAGCATCGCGTCGACCTTCGCCATCATCCGCACCGCGGCCTTCGACGCGTGATAGGCGGGCACGTCGGGACCGCCGACGATCCCGTACATCGACGACAGGTTCACGATCGATCCGCCGCCGGCTGCGTCGATGTGCGGAATCGCCGCGCGCGTGCACAGGAACACGCCGTTGACGTTCACGTCCTGCACGCGCTGCCATTGCGCGAGCGTGAGCTCGTGGGTCGGCACGTTGTGCCCTTCGATGCCCGCATTGTTCACGAGCACGTCGAGACGGCCGAAGCGCGCAACGACGTCGGCGAACACGCGCGACACGTCGGCTTCCTGCGTCACGTCGAGCGACCAGAACGCGGCCTGGCCGCCCTGCGCGCGGATTTCCTCGACCAGCGCTTCCGCCGGCTGCGACAGCACGTCGAGGATCGCGACGCTCGCGCCGGCGGCAGCCAGCACACGCGCCGTTTCCGCGCCGATGCCGCGCGCGCCGCCGGTGATCGCGGCCACCTTGCCGCGCAGGTCGAACAGTTCTTCGATCAGTTTCATCTTGTCTCCGTGTATTCAGACATGGCCACCCGCGTGCGGAGCGGCCTTGAAGGGCATCCGGCGTTATCGCGTATTCCGCGCCGCAAGAAAATCGAGGCATTCCCGATTGAAATAATCGGCGTGCTCCACCATCACCCAGTGGCCGCACCGGTTCATCAGCACGAAACGCGCGTCGCGGCAGCGTTCGAGGAATTTCAGCGCGCCGCCGACCGGGTTGAAGCGGTCGCCCGTACCCCAGAAACCGAGCACCGGGCTGCGCAGATCGCCGAGCGCGTCGGTCAGGTTCGGCACGCTCATCGTCGACAGCACTTCGGTCGGCTGCTCGACGCACACTTTCATCCGCTCGGCCACCAGCGCATCGGTGACGATCGCCGGGTCGTGCACGAGCAGCGTGAGCAGTTCGCGCATCGTGTCGTCATTCATCTGGCGATTGGTGAACAGCTTCACCATCCGCTGAATCCCTTCCATCCGGAAGTAGGTTTCGCGATCCTCGACGCCGCCCGGCGCCATCATGATCAGCCCGTCGACTTCATCCGGATAGTCGAGCGCATATTTCAGCGCGATCGCGCCGCCGAGCGAGTTGCCGAGCAGCACCGCCGGCCCGATCCCGAGCGCGGCCAGTTGCGCATGCAGCGCGCCGACGAAGAAATCGAGCGTATAGGCGACGTCGGACGGCTTCGACGACTGCCCGTAGCCGGGCAGGTCGACCACGATCGCGCGATAACCGGCCGCCGCGAACGCCGGGACGTTGTGCTTGAAGTTGCTGAAACCGCTGGCGCCCGGCCCGCTGCCGTGGATGAACACCACCGGCCGGCCCTCGCCCGCCTCGTAATGGTGCAGGCGCAGGCCGCCCGGTACGTCGGTGAAGATGCCGGCCGGCGGCGTCGTGGGGATCGTCATCGCGGGTTGTCTCCTTCGTCTGTCGATGGGTGCTTGCCACGATGATTGCGCCGCCGGCGCCGGCCGGCATCATCCTTTCAGACTACGAAGCCGCGCGCGCTTCTTCCTATCATCGGCCCACCGAAACGGAGGCTGACGATGAACGGATTCGACTACAGCGGCAAAACGGTGCTCGTGACGGGCGGCACCAAAGGTATCGGGCGGCGCATCGCCGAACGCTTTCTCACGGCAGGCGCGCGCGTGTTCGTCTGCGGACGCAGCGCGCCCGACACGCCGCCTTCCGGCGGCGGCCGCACCGCCGAGTTCGTCGCGGCCGACCTGCGCGACATCGAACAGGTCGACGCGCTGCTCGCGACGATCCGCGACGCGGCGGGCGGCCTCGACGTGCTCGTCAACAACGCGGGCGGCTCGCCGTTCGCGCTCGCGGCCGACGCGTCGCCGCGCTTCACCGAATCGATCGTGCGGCTGAACCTGATCGCGCCGCTGCAGCTCGCGCAGCGCGTGAACGCGATCATGCAACCGCAGCCGGAAGGCGGCGTGATGCTGTTCATCGCGAGCGTCAGCGCATCGCGCCCGTCGCCCGGCACGGCCGCGTACGGCGCGGCGAAGGCCGGCCTCGTCAACGCGGTCACGTCGCTCGCGGTCGAGTGGGCGCCGCGCGTGCGCGTGTGCGCGATCAGCCCGAGCCTCGTGCAGACGGAATCGGCCACCGAAGGCCACTACGGCGACGGCGACGCGCTCGATGCGATCCGCGCGACGATTCCCGCCGGACGGCTCGCGACGCCCGACGACGTTGCGTCCGCCTGCCTGTTCCTCGCATCGCCCGACGCGTCGTACACGTCGGGCGCGAACCTGCGGCTCGACGGCGGCGGCGAGCGGCCGGCGTTCCTGAGCGCCGCGCAATCGGCCGCGCGTTGAACCCTGCGATGCAAGCGGTGCAGGACGAATCGTTGCCAGTCCTAGGGAAGTCATCTAGTTCATTTCGACGATTCCCTGCTACCGCGATCTCCCTACTCTGCCTCTCACGACAACACACATAGACGACCGTCGTCGATACCCCCAAGAGGAGACACCATGCATCAACGGATTTCGCGCCGTACCGACAAGCGGGCAACCGCCACGCTGTCGACGCTGGCCGCCGCGCTGCTGACGTGCGCCGTTCCCAACGCGCACGCCGGCAGCACGATCGAGCTTGGCGCCGACACGACGCTGGACTACACGTTCACGCTCAGTTACGGCCTCGGCATGCGCACGCGTGCGCCGAGCGGCAATCTGCTGACGCCGGCGAACATCAACGGCGACGACGGCGACCGCAACTTCGCGAAGAACAAGCTGATCGAGAACCAGGTCAGCCTGCTCGGCGAAGTGAACCTGAAGCACGACGACTGGGGTGTGTTCGTTCGCGCCGACACGTTCTACGACCAGGCCTACCATCGCCCGAACAACAACGATGCGCCCGGCACCGTGAACCAGTCGGGCCAGTACAACAACTTCACGAGCGATGCGCGCTACTGGTCGGGCGGCCACACGACGCTGCTCGCCGCATATGCGTACAACACGTTCCACATCGGCTCGACGAGCCTGAACGTGAAGGTCGGTGACCAGGTCGTCGCGTGGGGCGAAAGCCTGTTCTTCCCGAACATCGCGGGCGCGCAGGGGCCGTCCGATGCGACCAAGTCGTATATGGCCGGCGCCGAGGTGAAGGACATCCTGCTGCCCGTGCCGCAGATCTCGACGCAATGGCAGATCACGCCGAGCTTCAGCCTGCTCGGCTACTACCAGTTCTCGTACCAGCAGAACCGGCTGACCGCGCCCGGCACGTACTGGAGCTACTCGGACGTCACGGGCCCCGGTGCGCAGTACATCATCGGCCCGGGCGGGATGATCATTCCGCGCGGCCCCGACGAGAAGCCGAGCGCACGCAACCAGTGGGGTATCGGCGCGCGCTTCCGCGTGCTCGGCGACACCGAGCTCGGCCTGTACTACCTGCACTACAACGACATGAACCCGAGCGTCGTGACGACGTACTTCCCGACGCTCCAGTATCAGCAGACCTACTTCAACAACATCAAGCTGACCGGCGCGAGCTTCTCGACGCAGGTCGGCCCGGTGAACGTCGCGGGCGAAGTGTCGTACCGCCAGGGCGCGGCCGTGCTCGTCAATACCGCGACGGGCCCGCAGTCGACGCGCGCGAACGTGTTGCAGACCAACCTGTCGGGCATCTACTCGATCGGGCCGAGCTTCCTCGCGAACTCGCAGTCGCTGATCGGCGAACTCACGTACGTGCATGCGGGCAGCATCTCGGAGCTCGACGGTTCGACGACGCTCGCGAATTCGCGTAACGCGCTCGCGATGGAGATCGCGTGGACGCTCAGCTACAAGAACGTGTTCAACGGCTGGGATCTCGACGTGCCGCTCACCTACACGCACGACCTGACCGGCACGTCGCCGCTCGCCGGCGCGCTCGGCTCGCTGACCGGCCAGGGTGACCACCGCGTGACGGCCGGCGTGACCTTCACGCGCCTGAGCAACCTGCAGCTGTCGCTCGTCTACGCCAAGTTCCTCGGTTCGCCGAACCCGGTCACGCGCCCGCTTTCGGACCGCGACTACGTGCTCGCCACGGCGACCTACCACTTCTGAGCGGCCCGGCCGCTCGTCACTCAGCAAGAGGATTGTCATGAAGCGAATTCGTCTCCCCCTCATGCGCGCGTCGGTGATCGCCGCGTGCGCGTTCGCCGCGACGGCGTCGTACCCGAAGGTCACGACGGACGACCTGAAGGCGCTCGACGGCCAGTTGACCCCGATGGGTGCGGTCCGCGCCGCGAGCAAGGACAGCAGCGTGCCCGAGTGGTCGGGCAAGTGGCTCGGCACGCCGCCCGACGTGCAGTACAAGCGCGGCAGCCGCTACCCCGATCCGTTCGCGAACGAGAAGCCCGTCGCGACGATCACCGCGGAAAACATGGCGCAGTACGCGGAGCACCTGACCGACGGTCAGAAGGCGATGTTCAAGCGCTATCCGGCCACCTTCAAGATCATCGTCTACCCGACTCACCGCGACTTCCGCTACCCGGATGCCGTCTACAAGGACATTCGCGCGTACGCGCCCGATTCGACGATGACGGCCGACTCGAACGGCCTCACGAACGCGCCGCCGACGGTGCCCTACCCGATCCCGAAAACCGCCGCCGAACTGCTGTGGAACCAGCGCTTCTCGTCGTCGATCGGCACCGAGCAGGCCACCTACGACCAGGCGGTCGTGTACTCCGACGGCAATATCGCGTGGGGCAAGGTGCGCTACGACATCTACTCGCCGCGCAACGTCGGCAAGTATGACGTGAAGAGCGACCTGAACAACCGCACGTACTACCGCAACGCGACGGAGCTGCCGCTGTCCGACCGCGGCTCGCTGATCGTCGGCTTCACGAACTGGGACAAGGCCGGCGCGGACAACTCGTCGCGCACGTGGATGTACAACCCCGGCACGCGGCGCGTGCGCCAGGCGCCGGAATACGGCTATGACCAGCCGCAGGGCCCGGGCGGCTTCCGTACGGTCGACGACGACCGCCTGTACAACGGCCCCGGCGACCGCTACGACTGGAAGATCGTCGGCAAGCGCGAGATCTACGTGCCTTACGACAACTACAAGGTGATGGACAGCTCGGTGAAGTACGGCGACCTGCTGACCAAGGGCCACGAGAACCCGTCGTATATCCGCTACGAGCTGCATCGCGTGTGGGTGCTGCAGGCGACGCTGAAGAGCGGCTATCGCCACCAGTACGCGAAACGCGTGCTCTACATCGACGAGGATTCGTGGCAATCGCTGCTCGCGGACAACTACGACGCGCGCGGCCAGCTCTGGCGCACCAACGTCGCGACGTCGCTGTACGCGTATGACGCGAAGGTGTTCTACCCGAGCGCGGTGTTCTTCCACGACCTGATTTCCGGCGCGTACATGGCCGACCGCCTGACCAACGAAGGCCCGATGCCGAAGCTCGACAACAGCCCGCAGTTCAACGAAGCGTACTTCTCGCCCGACGCGATCCGCAGTTCGGGCAACTGACCGGCGCGGCACGCCCGCGCCCCACGCGCCGGAGCCCCGCTCCGGCGCACGACGCCGCCCGCGACGGCGGCCTTTTCCATTCGAGGGCCCTTTCATGTCTTCCCGCTTGCATACGACGCTCGGCGACGAGCTGTACGCCGCGTGGCACGCGCGTGCGCCGGTCGCGCCGCTGTCAAGCCGCCCGCGCCGGCTGTCGCTCGACGACGCCTACCGCATCCAGCAGCGGTTCATCGAACGCCGCGTCGAACAGGGCGAAGCGATCGTCGGCAAAAAGATCGGCGTGACGAGCCAGGCCGTGCAGGACATGCTGAACGTGCGCCAGCCCGATTTCGGCATTTTGCTGTCCGGCATGCACTACGCGGCCGGCGAGGCGATCGCCGTCGATTCGCTGATCGCGCCGCGCGCCGAAGGCGAGATCGCGTTCATCCTCGCGCGCGACCTGCGCGGCCCCGGTATCGACCGCACCGACGTGATCGCCGCGACGGCCGCCGTCGCGCCCTGCTTCGAGATCGTCGATTCGCGCATCCGCGACTGGGCGATCCGCATCGAGGACACCGTCTCCGACAACGCGTCGTGCGGCGTGTACGTGCTCGGCGACGCGCGCGTCGACCCGCGCACGCTCGATCTCGCCGCCTGCGAGATGACGATCGAAAAGAACGGCGAGCCCGTCGCGCAAGGGCGCGGCGACGCGGCGCTCGGCCATCCCGCCGACGCGGTCGCGTGGCTCGCGAACACGCTCGCCGCGTACGACGTGCCGCTGCTTGCCGGCGAGATCGTGCTGTCCGGCTCGCTCGCGAAACTGATTCCGGTCACGGCCGGCGACGCGTTGTCGATGCACATCTCCGGCATCGGCAGTTGCGACGTCCGCTTTATCTAAAGGAACAATCCCGATGAAGAAAATCAAATGCGCGCTGATCGGTCCCGGCAACATCGGCACCGACCTGCTGTACAAGCTGCGCCGCTCGCCGGTGCTCGAACCCGTGTGGATGGTCGGCGTCGATCCGGCGTCCGACGGCCTCGCGCGCGCACGCGAGTTCGGCCTCAAGACCACCGACAAGGGCGTCGACGGGCTGCTGCCGCACGTGGCGGCCGACGACATCCGCATCGCGTTCGACGCGACGTCGGCCTACGTACACCGCGACAACTCCGACAAGCTGACCGCGCTCGGCGTGCGGATGATCGACCTGACGCCCGCCGCGATCGGGCCGTACTGCGTGCCGCCGGTGAACCTCGACGCGCATCTCGACAGCGCGCAGATGAACGTGAACATGGTGACCTGCGGCGGCCAGGCGACGATCCCGATGGTGTACGCGGTGTCGCGCGTGCAATCGGTCGCGTACGGCGAGATCATCGCGACGGTATCGTCGAAATCGGTCGGCCCGGGCACGCGCAAGAACATCGACGAATTCACGCGCACGACGTCCGGTGCGATCGAACAGGTCGGCGGCGCGCGCAAGGGCAAGGCGATCATCGTGATCAACCCGGCCGAGCCGCCGCTCATCATGCGCGACACGATCCACTGCCTGACCGACGGGCCGCCCGACGTCGACGCGATCACCGCGTCCGTGCATGCGATGGTCAAGGAAGTGCAGCGCTACGTGCCCGGCTACACGCTGAAGAACGGCCCGGTGTTCGACGGCAATCGCGTGTCGGTGTTCATGGAAGTCGAAGGGCTCGGCGACTACCTGCCGAAATACGCGGGCAACCTCGACATCATGACCGCCGCCGCGGCCGCCACGGCCGAGCGTTTCGCCGAACAGATGCTGGCCGCGACGGCCGCCACCGCTTGAGTTGAGGAGCCACGCAATGTCACTGGCAGGCAAGAAGATCACCGTACACGACATGTCGCTGCGCGACGGGATGCACCCGAAGCGCCACCAGATCACGCTCGACCAGATGCGCAACATCGCGCGCGGGCTCGACGCGGCCGGCGTGCCGCTGATCGAGGTCACGCACGGCGACGGGCTCGGCGGCGCGTCGGTCAACTACGGGTTCCCCGCGCATACCGACGAGGAATACCTGAGCGCCGTGATTCCGGAGCTGAAGCAGGCGAAGGTGTCGGCGCTGCTGCTGCCCGGCATCGGCACCGTCGAGCACCTGCGCATGGCGCACGCGCTCGGCGTCGGCACGATCCGCGTCGCGACGCACTGCACCGAGGCCGACGTGTCGGAGCAGCATATCGGCCTTGCGCGCACGCTCGGGCTCGACACGGTCGGCTTCCTGATGATGGCGCACATGTCGTCGCCCGAGCAGCTCGTCGTGCAGGCGAAGCTGATGGAGTCGTACGGCGCGAACTGCATCTACATCACCGATTCGGCCGGCCACATGTTGCCCGACGACGTGACCGCGCGCATCGGCCAGGTGCGCGACGCGCTGAAGCCGGAGACGGAACTCGGCTTCCACGGGCACCACAACCTCGCGATGGGCGTCGCGAACTCGGTCGCGGCGGTCGCCGCCGGCGCGAACCGGATCGACGCGGCCGCGGCCGGCCTCGGCGCGGGCGCGGGCAATACGCCGATGGAAGTGTTCGTCGCGGTGTGCGACCGGATGGGGATCGAGACGGGCGTCGACGTGTTCGCGATCTCGGACGTCGCCGAGGATCTCGTCGTGCCGATCATGGACGCGCCGATCCGCCTCGACCGCGATGCGCTGACGCTCGGTTATGCGGGCGTCTACTCGTCGTTCCTGCTGTTCGCGAAGCGCGCGGAAGCGAAGTACGGGATTCCCGCACGCGACATCCTCGTGGAACTGGGCCGGCAACGGCTCGTCGGCGGGCAGGAGGACATGATCGAGGACGCGGCGCTGACGATGGCGCGGGCACGGGAAGTGGCCGCGTAATCGAACGCGACCGGCATCCGTCCGGAAGCGGTGCGAAACGGGGCGACAAGCCCCGTTTTCTTTTTGACGGATGGAGACGGCGCGGCGGATCGCTGCGCCGGGCATGCCGGTTGTGCACGCCGTTCAGCCGGCCGCCTCCCCCGTCAGCGGTGCTTCCCGCCGTGCCGCCGTTGCCGATGCGCGGCGCGCGCCTGCAGCAGCACCGGCATCAGTTCCTCGATGTATTGCCGCGCCTGCCCGCGCGTGACGATCTCGCTGAAGCGCTGATGGGCCTTGTCGTGGCCGACCAGCGCCGCATGCGCCTTCTTCAGGATGTGCAGATACGCGATCAGGCTCGTGCCGTCGCGCACGGGCAGCGCGTCGCGCGGGTCCGGGGCCGGGGTCGTGTTCATGTTCCGATCCTTTGCGGGCAATCGGTGCGACAGGTGGTCGTCACGAGCGCCAGCAGGTCGTTGGCGAGACGGTCGCGATCGGTCAGCGGCGCGAGCCCGAACAGCCGCCCGAGCGTCGCGGCCACCGATGCATGGTCGTACGGTGTGTGATCGACCTGCCCGGCCGCGACCCACGGCGAAATCACGATCGCCGGCACGCGCACGCCGTACACGTCGAACCCGAAGCCGCTCGCGTTCAGCGTCGCGGCTGCGCCGTCGTTCGGCGGCGGCGCGGCGCCCGGCCGGACCGAATCGTAGAAGCCGCCGTGCTCGTCGTAGACGATCACGAACAGGCTGCTGTTCCATACCGGCGAATTGCGGATCGCGTTGTACACGCGCGCCGCGAGCTGGTCGCCGCCGGCCAGCCCGTCCATCGGGTGCTGCGAGCTGCCGTTCTGGTAGGTACCGTGCACGATGTCGCCGTAGCCGGGCTCGATGAACGTATAGCGCGCCGTGTAGCCCGCCGCGAGATCGGCTTCGAAATGCGCGAGATCGTCGACATCGAAGAAGCTCACGCCCTTCAGCGACGCGACCTGCGGCACGTGGCCGAGCGGATCGCCGGTCTGGTCCTGGTAGATGCGCCAGTTGTCGTCGCCGAGCGCGCCGAAGATCGAGCCCTTCGGATAGGAGAAGCCGTCGACCGTATCCCACCCGCCCATTTCTTCCTTGGTCGGCGAATGGTCGAGCCCGGCCGACGACGCGCCGTGCAGGAAGAACCGGTTCGGCCAGGTCGGCCCCGGCATCGATGCATGCCACGCGTCGCACAGCACGAACGCGTTCGCGAGCGCATACAGCGACGGCGCCTGCGTCTCGATACTGGCCCCCTGCATGATCTTGCCCGCGTCGACCGGCTGCGGCGGCGTGCCTTCGGAGTGCGACGTCGCGTAGTTCGACACGAAGCCCGAATTGCCGACCGGCGGATAAGCCTGCCCTTTCACGAACGGCACACCCGCGCCGCAGAGCTGTTCGAGCACGTCGGTGAATTCGTGGCACGGATCGGTCGGCATCCGGTCGGGCGCGCCGCCGCCGAACGGGTAGACGGCGCCGCCATACGCGTTGCTGTCGCCCGGCGACGCGGCGACGATGTCGGCGATGCCCGACAGCGCGAACAGGTGATCGAACGAGCGGTTCTCGAGCATCAGCACGAACACGTGCTGGATGCGCGCCTGAACCGGCGGGGATGCGGGGGCTGCGTCTGCACTCATGGCGCCTCCTGGCGTCGCACGACGAATGTCCGGCCGGCACGATCGCGGAGCATCGAGCCGGAGACGCCGGGCCGGGCGCGCCAAAGGCGTTTGAAAGAACCTGAAAGGCATTGAAAGCAGCGCGCGCGGGCCGCGAATTGCCGACGAGTGTACGGCCGTGCCGGTCCGCACGTAAAGCCGCGCGCGAAGCGTGTCGCTGCGCGCGCATTCAGGCGCGCTCAGGCTTCGGCCTGGGCGGTTTTCAGCGTGACGACGTCGCGCCGCGGCGGCGCGCCGAACATCCGCGCGTATTCGCGGCTGAACTGCGACGCGCTTTCGTAGCCGACGCGATACGCGGCCGTTTCCGCGTTCGCCGCGCCGGTCACCATCAGGTGCCGCGCTTCCAGCAGCCGCAACTGCTTCTGGTACTGCAGCGGCGTCATCGACGTCAGCGCCTTGAATTGCCGATGAAACGCCGACGCGCTCATCTGCGCGACGGCGGCGAGATCCTCGACGCGGACGGCCTCGGCAAACTGACCGCGCAGCGCGTGGATCGCCGCGACGACGCGCTGTGCATGGCCGTTGGCGAACACGACGCGCGACACTTCACCGCCATGCGGGCCCGCGAGCAGCCAGTAGCAGATCTCCCGCATCACGAGCGGCGCGACGACCGGAATCGCCGCCGGCGTATCGAGCAGCCGCATCATCCGCAGCACGCAATCGGCGAGCGGCCCGTCGAAATCGGTCACGCACACGCCATGACCGATCGGCGCGGCCGGTTGCGACGGCGCGTCGAGCCGTTCGAGCACGTCGCGCATCATCGCGGGATCGAATTCGAGCACGATGCCGAGAAACGGTTCGGTTTCGCTCGCCTTGACGACGCGGCTCGTCGCCGGCATCTCGACGCTGACGACGAGCGCGCGGCCGGGCCCATAGTCGTAGCGACGCCCGCCGAACGTCGTCCACTTCGCGCCCTGCACGACGACGCACAGCGCCGGTTTCATGATCAGCGGCGCGGGCAGCTTCTCGCGGTTGGCACGCAGCAGGATCAGCCCGTCGATCGCGGTCGCGAACGGGCTGTCTTCGCCCGGCGCGCCTGTCAGGCGCGCGACGCGCTCGATCAGTTCGTCCGACATGGTGCGGCCCTCCGTATCCCGATTTCCGGATGGTACACGTGGCGCCGCGCGCGCCGGGGCGGCCGGGCAGGATCAGGCAAGAACGCGGCCGGTTCCGGCATTCAGCGGGCGCGGCCGCCGCCGTACGCTTGCCGCTGTTCGTCACCGCCTTCGACCAGGAGCCCAGCATGACTGCAGCACATCTCCCCGCTTCATCCCCGAAAATCGCCGTCGTCACCGGCGGCAGCCGCGGGCTCGGCCGCAATACGGTGCTTCATCTCGCGCAGCGCGGCGTGCGCTCGATCTTCACGTACCGGTCGAACCGCGCCGAAGCCGAGCATGTCGTCGCGCTGAGCGCCGACGCCGGGCAACCGGCCATCGCGCTGCCGCTCGATACCGGCGACACCACCACGTTCGAGCGTTTCGCCGGGCAGCTGCGCGACGCCCTCTCGCGCTACGGCGCCGACCGTTTCGATTTCCTCGTCAACAACGCGGGCACGTCGCATCACGCGCCGATCGCCGAGACGACCGAAGCCGATTTCGACGCGCTCTATCGCGTGCATTTCAAGGGCGTGTTCTTCCTCACGCAGACGCTGCTGCCGCTGATCCGCGACGGCGGCCGTATCGTGAACGTCTCGTCGGGCCTCACGCGTGTCGCCGTGCCCGGCAGCGCGGCCTACGGGTCGATGAAGGGCGCCGTCGAGGTGCTGACGCGCTACCTGGCGAAGGAACTGGGCCCGCGCCGCATCGCGGTCAACGTGGTCGCGCCGGGCGCGGTGGCGACCGATTTCAGCGGCGGGATGGTGCGCGACAACCCGGAGGTCAACCGGTGCATCGCGGAATGGACGGCGCTCGGCCGCGTCGGCGAACCCGACGACATCGGCGCCATGATCGCGTCGCTGCTGTCGGACGACCATCGCTGGGTCAATGCACAGCGCATCGAAGTGTCGGGCGGGATGGCGCTATAAGCGTTGACTTTCGCCGGTCGGCCCGATACGATCGATCCACTTTCAAGACGCCCTCCCGGTCCGCCGGGAGGGCGTTTCGTTTTGGTTCCCGGACCAAAAGGAAACCACTTGAAATGAACCCTATCGACACCCTCGCCTCGCACCCGAACGGCGGCTACGACGGCCTCGGCTACCTGCGGCACGGCACCGGCCCCGAATGCGTGATGGTCATGCACGACTGGCTCGGCGACCGCACCAACTACGCGGCGCTGCTGCCGTATCTCGACGAAACGGCCTTCACGTACGTGTTCGTCGACCTGCGCGGCTACGGAGCATCCATCCACCTGAGCGGCGCCTGTACGGTCGACGAAATCGCGGCCGATTGCCTGGCGCTCGCGGACCATCTCGGCTGGCAGCGCTTTCACGTGATCGGCCATTCGATGACCGGCATGGCGGCTCAACGGATCGCCGCCGACGCGCCGTCGCGCATCAAGAGCGCGATTGCCGTGTGCGCGGTATCGGCGGCCGGCAACCGCCTGAACGACGACGCGCGCGCATTCTTCGCGAGCACGACCGTCGACGACGAGGCGTTTCGCCGGCTCGCGCGATTCGTCACGGGTGGGCTGTCGGCGCGATGGGCCGACGTGAAGCTGCGGCAGAACCGCGAACGCGTGGCGCCGGGTTGCCGGCTCGCGTATCTCGACATGCTGACGGGAACGGATTTCGTCGACGACATACGCGGGCTCGACACGCGCTTTCTGGTGATCGTCGGCGACAAGGACCCGGGGCTCGACGCAGCGGCGATGCAGGCGACGTTCCTGGCGTGGCATCCGAACGCGCGGCTCGTGACGATGCCGAATTGCGGGCATTACCCGATGCAGGAATGTCCGCCGTATTTCGCGATGGTCGTCGAGGATTTCCTGCGGGACGCGACCGCCTGAGCGTGCCATACACGCGCGGCGACCGGAGAAGGCTGTACTGGCCGCCGCGGCGCGATCACGCCGCCGGCGACCGATGAACGACACGGCATGTGCCGTTCATCCGGTTCGTCCGGCCGTGTGGCCGGACGGGATTCGATCGGCGCGGTGCGGCGCGCGATCGTTGCCGCTTAGCGACGCGGCTGGCCGCTTCGCGGCGGACGCGGGGAATTCGCGTCCTTGTGCCGGAAGTTGATACGGCCCTTGGTCAGGTCGTACATCGACAGTTCCAGCGTCACGCGGTCGCCCGCGAGAATGCGGATGTGGTTCTTGCGCATGCGGCCTGACGCGTACGCGCCCACCACCACGCCGTTTTCCAGCGTGACACGGTATTTGCTGTCCGGCAGCACTTCGTCGACGATCCCGTCGAGTTCCAGCAGTTCTTCTTTTGCCAAACCAATTCCTCCAGACAAGGTGATTGACCGCGGCCGCGGCGATCTGCCGGGCGCCGTTTCCCGCAACGGGACGGCGGCCGGCAGGCTGCCGGGTATCGGTTCGTTCAGACGGGCCACAGGCACGTCTTGCGATCGGAGCCCGGCGCGTTGCGGCGTTCGGGCGGTCAGTGGCGGCGGCGCGATGAGCGCCGCGCAAGTCGGGACCGCGCCGGCTACTACAAGCATGGCGGCGGTCTGCTCGGGTTGATGCGTTGAAGCGGTGATGCGCTGGCGAAGCAGCGAGCGCTTCGCGAGGGCGTTGCGTCGCACGCCGGTCAGGCATGCGATGAGGGAGGCGTCACGACCGATGCATCGTGAATGACGCGATGCATCGGTCGTGCGCATCGGAATCGCGCAGGCCACCGGAAAAACGGCGCCTGCGAGAAAATCCATCCGGCAGCGGCAGCCGATTGGCGGCCGATGCCGATGCGGCTTACTGCGGCGTGATGTTCGACGCTTGCAGACCCTTCGGGCCGCGCTTCACTTCGAAGCTGACCTTCTGGCCTTCGGCCAGGGTCTTGAAGCCCGTGCCGCGAATTTCCGAGAAATGGGCGAACAGATCGTCGCCGCCGTTGTCCGGGGAGATGAAACCAAAGCCCTTGGTTTCGTTGAACCACTTGACGGTACCGGTATCCACAAATACTTCCTTAATACAAATTATTGAACATGCGCCCGTGACGGGCACAGAAAGAATCAAAAGAGGGAGAGACCAACGACCGCCGCACGGAGTGCGGCCAATGATGAGCAATCGAACTTCTTGAAGACTTCGGTCACGGACACTACGCTGCTGCAAACGTTTCGTCAAGGCATTTCGGTGCGGCGCAGACGCGCGCCTGCCGTGTGCGCCTTATGCGGCGGGAGTTGCCGGCCGACGGGACGCATTTCGATGCCCCCCCTTTTTCGGCCGGCCCACCACGTTTTACTGCGGTTCGAACACGTGATGCAGCGCCGGCGGCGCCTCGCCGTCGCGAATCCGCATTTCGAACGCCTTACGCGCGACGCACGTCGGCCGCACGTCGGCCGCGTCCAGGTAGAACTGCGAATACCAGTCGCGCATCTGGTACAGCGGCCCGTCGCCTTCGCACAGCAGCGGGTTGTCGATCCGCGTCTTGCTGTGCCAGATGTCGACGTCCTCGTAGAACGCGCGCTGCGCTTCCTTCACGTACGCGTTCGCGATCTCCAGGTTCTGCGCTTCGCTGAGCCCCGCCACCTTCTTCACGATCACGCCGTAACGCAGCTCGAAGCTGTTCATGTCGATCGGCACGTGGCAGTTCAGCAGCACCGAATGGATCGGCTGCCCGTTGCTCTGGCCCGTCATCTGCGTGATGTGCACGGCCGGCCCGAAATAGGTCGACAACGCGGTCAGGCTGTCGCCGCCGAGCTTCTCGCTGCGGCCGACCATCAGCTGCGTCGCCTTGTGGTCCTCGAACAGGTTCGCGAAATAGTCGATCGGCGCGTGGTGCACGGTCGCGAAGTGCGCGACATCCGAGATGTTGTCGACCAGTTCGCGGCAGTTGGCCTGGATCACCATCTTGTCGACGACCCAGTCCGACCATTCGTCGGAGAAGCACACGTCGAGGCGCGGAATCGCGACTTCCGGCGGCGGCGCGTTGCCTTCCGGGTCGTTCCACACGAACAGCAGGTTGTTTTCCTCGCAGGTCGGCCATGCGCCGATGCGCGCCTTCGGCGGAATCCGCTTGCAGTACGGAATCGACGCGCACTGCCCTTCGCCGCTCCAGGCCCAGCCGTGGAACGGGCAGACGAGGTTGTCGCCCTGGACCGTGCCGAGGCTCAGGTCGGCGCCCATGTGCGGGCAGTACGCGTCGACGACGTTGACCTTGCCGGTCGAATCGGCGAACGCGGCGAGCTTGCGGCCGAACACGTTCAGCGTGTGCGGTTTGCCGTCCTTGTAGTCGCGGGCGAGCCCGAGGCAGTGCCAGCCGCGCGCATAGCGCTGTGCGAGCGGCTGGGCTTCGATCTTGTAGGGGCGTGCGGACATCGGATGTGTCTCCTGGTTGACGCGCGCGGCGGCCCGCCGCGCGTTCGGGGGTAATGAGGGGCGGCGATCAGTGCGCCGGATTGCCGGGTTCGAGCGCGCGCGCCGGCTTCAGCTGCGGCGCGGCGACCGGCTGCGGCGACGCCTGCTGCATGCGGCGCTCGGCGCGTTCGACGCCGAGCCACGCGGCCAGCGCGGGCAGCAGGAACACCGCACCGAACAGGTTCACGAGGAACATGAACGCGAGCAGCACGCCCATGTCGACCTGGAACTTCAGCGCGGAGAACGCCCACGTGCCGACGCCGATGAACATCGTGACGGCCGTGAACAGCGCCGCCGTGCCGCGCTGGCGCATCGCGTCGGCGAATGCGTCCGGCAGCGTCGCGCCGTGGCGGATGTCGTGCTGCAGGCGCTCGTACAGGTAGATCCCGTAGTCGACGCCCACGCCGACGCCGAGCGTGATCACCGGCAGCGTCGCGACCTTCAGCCCGATGCCGAGCCGCGCCATTACCGCATTGCACAGGATCGACACGAGCGTGAGCGGCACGATGATGCACAGCACCGCGCGCCACGAGCGGAACGTGAGCGCGCACAGCAGCGCGATCGCACCGAAGATCGACAGCAGCATCGCGACTTCGGCATCGCCGACGGCCTCGTTGGTCGCGGCCATCACACCGACGTTGCCGCCGGCGAGGCGGAACGCAACGTTCGGCGTCGGGTTCTCGGCCGCGAAGCGCTTGATCTCGTCGACGATGTGCGCGATGGTCGTGCCTTCGTGGTTCTTCGTGTAGATCAGGACCTGGATCGCCTTGCAGTTCGCGGTGTTCATCCCGTTGTCAGGGTCGAACGCGTTGGAACCCTGCGTGAGCCCGTCGCTGGAGCGCGGCAGCGCGGCCCAGCGCGGGTTGCCTTCGTTGAACGCGGCGATGAACACCTTGCCCTGCGACGACACGCTCGTCACCGACTGCACGCCGGCCACGCCGCGCATGTTCATCTCGAACTTCTCGATCGCGCTCATCACCGGGTAATGCAGGCACGCGTCGTCGAAGCCGGTCGTCTCGACGATCACCGACAACACGTCGACACCGATGTTGTACTGGTGCGTGATCGCCGCGTTGTCGATGTTGTAGCGCGAGTTCGCGCGCAGCTCCGGCGCGCCGGTGCCGATATCGCCGATCTCCAGCTTGCGCGATTCGAGCGTGCCGTACGCGAGCAGCGCGAGCGCGACTGCGAACACGCCGAGCGCGGGCGCCGGCCGCGCGAACACCGCGAAGCGCGACCACATCGGGCTGCCGCCGGCCGCCGCCGTGCGCTGCGCACGCGCCAGCGTGCCGCGTTCGAGGCGCGTGTACGACAGCAGGATCGGCAGGAACACCTTGTTCGTGACGATCATCAGCAGCACGCCGAGGCACGCGGTGATGCCGAGCTCGCGCACGATGTCGATCTTGATCCGCATGATCACCATGAAGCCCAGCGCGTTGGTCAGCAGCGCGACGGTGCCCGGCACGAACAGCTTGCGGAACGCGTCGCGCGCGGCATCGACCGACGACGCGCCGCGCACCAGCGCCTGCTTCCACGCGTTGGTCATCTGCACCGCGTGCGACACGCCGATCGAGAAGATCAGGAACGGCACGAGGATCGACATCGGATCGATACCGAGCCCGAGCAGCGGCAGCGCGCCGAGCAGCCACACGACCGGCAGCAGCGCGACGACGAGCGCCAGCGCGGTGGTCTTCAGCGAACGCGTGTAGGCGAACAGCAGCGCGGCCGTGACGAGGAACGCGAGCGCGAAGAACGCCATCACGCCCGCGATGCCGCTTTCGACGTCGCCGACCAGCTTCGCGAAGCCGATGATGTTCACGTCGATGCCCTGCTTCGCATACTTCGCGCGAATCTCCTCGAGCTGGCGCGCGACCGTGCTGTAGTCGAGCCGCTTGCCGGTCGCGGGATCGGTCTCGCGCAGCTCCGCGCGGATCAGCGCCGACTTCAGGTCGTTGCCGACGAGGCGACCGATCTGCCCCGAACGCGCGACGTTGCGGCGCACCTTCGCGAGATCGTCCGGGTTCGCGCTGGAGAACTGACCCGGCACGACCACGTCGCCGCGAAAGCCGGCCTCGGTCACCTCGGTGTAGTGGACGTTCGGCGTGAACAGCGAGAACACGCGCGAGCGGTTCACGCCGGGGATGAAGAACACGTCGTCGGTCGCATGGCGCAGCCCATCCATGAACGTCTGGTTGTAGATGTCGCCGTCGCCCTTCCAGCGCAGGCTCACGAGGATCGTGTTCGCGCCGGGGAACGCGCCCGCGTAGCGTTCGAACACCTGCATGTACGGGTGCTGCATCGGGATCATCTTGTTGAAGCCCGGATCGAGCTTCAGGCGCGTCGCGGACAGGCCGAGCGCGAGCGTCACCGCGACGCAGAGCAGCATCAGCAGCTTGCGCTGGCGAATGATCGTGTTGGCGCAGCGCTCGACGAACGCGGCGAGGCGCGACGCGGGAACGGCTTCAGGGGGGCGTGACAGGTCGTTCATGGAATTCTCGTGTCGGTACGGACTGGCGATGCGAAACGAACCAAAGCGGACGGAAACCGGCGGCCGGGCTTCAGGACGGCGACGCGGCGAGCGGCGCGACGCCGGCTTCACCGCCGAGCAGCAGCGCGCCGTGGCCCATGTCGAGCACGGCCGCGAGGCTCTGCACGCCGCCGAGCTTGCGCACGCCGAAGGTCAGCCCGCCGTCGCGCGACGCGACGATCGCGCCGCCCTGGCCGACCAGCACGAGTTCGCCGTCGGTGAGCTGGGTCGCGCCGAAGTACGACACCGGCACGTGGCTGTCGACGTGCGTCCAGGTCGCGCCACGATCGGTGCTGCGCACCACGTTGCCGCGCATCCCGTATGCGACCCAGTCGCCGTTCGCGAGCATCAGCGCGCCGAACAGCGAGCCGGCGTACGGCGAAGGCAGCTTGTCCCAGGTGACGCCGTTGTCGGTCGAGCGCAGCAGCGTGCCGCTCTCGCCCGCGATCAGCAGGTTGCCGTGACCGTCGCCGACGATCGCGTTCAGGTGGCGGTCGCCGGCCGGCGTCTTCACGGTCTGCCAGTTGACGCCGGCGTCATCCGAGCGCAGCAGCTGCCCGAAACTGCCGGCCGCGAACAGCGGGCCGTTCGCGGTGCCCCATACGGACAGCAGCGGATCGGAGTGTTCGTGGTCCATGTGCACCTCGCGCCAGTGCACGCCCGCGTCGTCGCTGCGCACGATCCGGCCGTCGTGGCCAACCGCGATCCCGAGCGTCGGCGTGATGAAACGCACCTGGGTGAGCGTCGACGCGTCGTCGGGCGTGACCGACGCCGGCCGCCAGTGGGCGCCCGAGTCGTCGCTCAGCAGGATCACGCCGCGTTCACCGACCGCGACGATGCGCGTGCCGGCCCGGGCGAGCCCGTTGATCTGCAGCCGGTCCGCATGGATCGCCGTGACCGGGAACGCCGGCAGCGGGCGCGGCGAAAACGCGAACAACGCGGCGCCGAGCACGAGCGCCGACATCGCGAGTCCGGGCAAAGTTCGTTTCATCGCTTGTCTCCTGTATCTGCATTCGATGGCGGTTCGCGCCGAAGCGCCCGCCGCCGTCGCCTGCAAGTCTCCGGGCCGCCGGTCGTTGCCGCGGCCTCGAATGGTCCTGACTGGATCGCTGCCGGTTCCTGCTACGCGCCGACGTCGAACAGCGCGGCGGCACCCATCCCGCCGCCGATGCACATCGTCACGACCGCGTGCCGCACGCCGCGCCGCGCGCCTTCGAGCAGCGCGTGCATCGTCATCCGCGTGCCCGACATCCCGAACGGATGGCCGAGCGCGATCGCGCCGCCGTCCACGTTCAGGCGATCGTCGGGGATGCCGAGCGTGTCGCGGCAATACAGCGCCTGGCACGCGAACGCCTCGTTCAGCTCCCACAGCCCGACGTCGGCCACCGTCATTCCGAAACGCGCCAGCAGCTTCGGGATCGCGAACACCGGGCCGATGCCCATCTCGTCCGGCTCGCAGCCGGCCACCGCGAGGCCGCGGAACGCGCCGAGCGGCGTCAGCCCGCGGCGCGCCGCTTCGCTGCGCGACATCACGACCACGGCGGCCGCGCCGTCCGACAGTTGCGACGCATTGCCGGCCGTCACGAACTCGCCCTGCTCGACGACCTTGCCGCCGCTCCACGAAGGCTTCAGCCCTGCGAGCCGCTCGGCCGTCGTGTCGGCGCGCACGCCTTCGTCGCGTGCCGCGCGCAGGTCTTCGTGACCGGTCTCGTTGCCTTCCTTGTCGAACAGCGCGCGCCGCACGTCGAGCGGCGCGATTTCCGCGTCGAAGCGGCCGGCCGCCTGGGCGTCGGCCGTGCGCTGGTGGCTCTGCAGCGCGAATTCGTCCTGCGCCGCGCGCGAGATGCCGTAGCGGCGCGACACGATCTCGGCCGTTTCCATCATCGCCATGTACGCGGCCGGCTGGTGATCGAGCACCGCTTGCGAGCGCGCGCGATACGCGTTCTTGTGCTTGTTCTGCGTGAGCGAGATCGACTCGACGCCGCCCGCGACGACGATCCGCGCGTCGCCCGCGCCGATGCTGCGTGCGGCGCTCGCGATCGACATCAGGCCCGACGAGCACATGCGGTCGATCGCCATGCCCGGCACCGAAGCCGGCAGCCCGGCCGCCGCGGCCGACAGGCGGCCGATGTTGTAGCCCTGCGTGCCCTGCTGCGCGGCGCAGCCGATCAGCACGTCGTCGACGTCGGCCGGCGCGACGCCCGCGCGTTCGAGCGCCGTGCGCACGACGTGGCCGCCCAGCGCGGGCGCCTCGGTGTCGTTGAACATGCCGCGAAACGCCTTGCCGATCGGCGTGCGTGCGACGGAAACGATGACTGCGTCTTCCATGTGCTGGCTCTCTGAATCTGGATCTAGAAGTAGTAACGGCTGATCGTGTCGGCCACGCAACCGGGCTTGGCTTCGCCTTCGATCTCGACGGTCACGCGTATCCACGCCTGCACGCCGCCTTCGAGCGGCTCGACGCGCAGCAGCTCGCCGACGCCGCGCACGCGCGCGCCGACCTTCACCGGCGCGGGGAAACGGATCTTGTCGCAGCCGTAGTTGACGCCGAGCCGCGCGCCGTCGATGCGCACGATCTGCGGCAGGAAGTAGTTGACGAGCGACAGCGTCAGGTAGCCGTGCGCGATGCACGCGCCGAACGGGCCGTCCTTCGCGCGCACCGGATCGACGTGCACCCACTGGTGATCGCCCGTCGCATCGGCGAAGCCGTCGATGCGGATCTGGTCGATCGCGAGCCACGCGCTCGCGCCGAGCGTGTCGCCGACGGCCGCCGCGAGTTCGCCGGGATGCGCGAACACGCGGGGCGTCGCGCGCACGGGGTCGAGGGTCGTGTCCATCATGCGTGCTGGCTGCTGACCGACAGCACTTCGCCCGTCATGTACGACGCGTAATCGCTTGCAAGAAACACCATCACGTTCGCGACCTCCCAGACTTCGGCGGCGCGCCCGAAGGCTTCGCGCGACGCCAGTTGATTCAGCAAGTCGGCCGGCGCCGACTTCTTCAGAAAATCGTGCATCGCGATGCTCGGTGCAACCGCGTTGATGCGCACGCCGTACGGCGACGCTTCGAGCGCCGCGCAGCGCGTGAGCGCCATCACGCCCGCTTTCGCCGCCGCGTAGTGCGCCTGTTCCGCCTGCGCGCGCCAGCCGAGCACCGATGCGTTGTTGACGATCGCGCCGCGGCCTCGGGCCTGCATGTGCGGCAGCATCGCGCGCGTCATCCGGAACGTCCCGGTAAGGCTAATGTCGATCACGCGCGACCATTCGGCATCGTCCATATCGACGATGCGGGTCGACCCGCCGAGCCCGGCGTTGTTGATCAGCACGTCGACGCCGTCGAGCTTGTCCTGCGCGTCGGCCACCAGCGCCTGCACGTCGGCTTCCACCGAGACGTTGCACAGGCGGCCGTAGATCTGTTGCAGCCCCGTTTCGGCGCGCAGCGTCTGCACCGCCTGTTCGAGGCGTTTTTCGTGGATGTCGGAGATGAACAGCGCGCGGCAGCCTTCCTCCGCGCAGCGGCGCGCGGCCGCGAAGCCGATGCCCGCGCCGGCGGCGGCCGTGATCAGCACCGATTTGCCGGCGAGCAGCTGGTGGCCCGGCACGTAGGGCGGCGCTTTTGCAATCTGAAGTTCGGTCATGCGTTACCTCGTGGTTCTCTCGGCATGCCGAGCCCGCGCTCGGCCATGATGTTGAGCTGGATTTCATTGGTGCCGGCGTAGATCGTGTCCGCACGGGAGAACAGGAATACGCGCTGCAGATGGGTGAGCTTTTCGTCGGCCGGATCGACCACGTTCGCGCGGGGGCCGAGCGCATCCATCGCGAGCTGGCCGAGGTCGCGGTGCCAGTTCGACCAGAAGTACTTGTAGATCAGCGCCTCACGGCGCAGCGGCGCGCCGGCGTCGGCGTCGTCCGCGCCGGACAGCATCCGCAGCGCGTTGTAGCGCATCACGCGCAGCCCGGCCCAGGCGCGACCGATCCGCTGGCGCAGCACCGGGTCGAGGTCCGCGCCCGATTCGCGCGCGGCGTCGATCACCCATTCGAGTTCGCGGACGAACTGCATCTGCTGGCCGAGCGTCGACATGCCGCGCTCGAAGCCGAGCAGCGTCATCGCGATCCGCCAGCCGTCGCCCGGCGCGCCGACGAGGTCGCGGGCTTCCGCGCGCGCGCCGTCGAAGAACACTTCGTTGAATTCCGCGCCGCCGTTGAGCTGCCTGATCGGCCGGATCTCGATGCCCGGCTGGTCGAGCGGCATCAGCAGGAACGACAGCCCCTTGTTGCCTTTCGACTCGGGATCGGTGCGCGCGAGCACGAAGATCCAGTCGGAATCGTGCGCGAGCGATGTCCACACCTTCTGGCCGTACACGCGCCACGCGCCGTCCGCATCCTGTTCGGCGCGCGTGCGGACGTTGGCCAGATCCGAACCCGCGCCCGGCTCCGAATAACCCTGGCACCAGAACTGCGTGCCGGCGAGGATGCCGGGCAGGAAGCGCGCGCGCTGGTCGTCGGTGCCGCACGCGACCAGCGTCGGCCCAAGCAGCCCTTCGCCGATATGGCCCATCCGCCCCGGGCCGCCGGCGCGTGCATATTCCTCGTGGAAGATCACCTGCTCGGCGACCGTCAAGCCGCGCCCGCCGGCGCTGGTCGGCCAGCCGAGCCCGGTCCAGCCGCCCTGCGCCATTTCCCGTTCCCACGCCTTGCGCAGCGCCGGCCACGCTTCCTCGTCGCCGGGGCCGCCGCGGTATTTCAGGCACGCGAATTCGCCGGTCAGGTGCGACTGCACCCAGTCGGCCACTTCGTGCCGCAATTGCTGTTCGCGCGTTTCGCTGTTCATTGAAGTGCTCCTGCACGCGCGGCGGACGGACGCGTTGCCGCCGAAACCGGCGGCGTCGCTGGCGCTGCGTCGCGCTGCGGCGCGCCGCCGTCGATCGCATGGCAAGCGATCCATTCGAGCAGTTGCGGCGTGCTGCCGAACTGCGCGCCCGACGCCTGCGCGCGCTTGAAGTAGAGATGCGGGTCGTATGCCCACGTGAAGCCTACGCCGCCGTGCAACTGGATCGCTTCCTGTGCGCAGAACGCATAGGCGTCGTTCGCGGCGGCCTTCGCGGCGGCGATGTCGACGCGCAGCGCGGCGCCCGGCGTCGCGCCGGCTTGCGCATCCCACACATGCGCGGCGCCGAGCACGGCCGAGCGTGCCGATTCGATCAGCACCATCATCTGTGCGCAGCGATGCTTCACCGCCTGGAACGACGCGATCGCACGGCCGAATTGCACGCGCTGGCTCGTGTAGTCGAGCGTCAGGTCGAGGCATTGCTGAGCACCGCCGAGCTGTTCGGCAGCCAGCGCGAGCGCCGCGAACCATGCGGCGCGTTCGAGCGCCTGCGCGGCGTCGCGGCCGGCGAGCAGCGCATCGCGATTCACGCGCGTTTCGTCGAACGCAATGCGCGCGATCGGCCGCGTCGCGTCGAGCGTGTCGAGCGGCGTGACGGTCAGGCCGGTTGCCGTTGCGACGTCGATTGCGAACACCGCGATCGACTGCGCTTCATTCGCGATCCGCGCGGGGATCAACAACAGGTCGGCACGCGCGCCGTCGATCACCTGCGGGATCACGCCGGACAGCGCATAGCCGCCCGCCGCTTCCTCCGCGACGACCGGCAGCGGCCAGGAAGCCGCTGCCGCGTCGAACGGCAGGTCGAGCGGCAGCGCCAGCGTCGCGCTGCAAGCGCCTTCGGCAATCTTCGCGAGCCAGCCGGCCACAACCGGCGTGTCGCAGCCGGCCAGCACGGTCGCAGCAAGGCACGCGGTCGGGAAATACGGCACGCATGCGACGCGCCGGCCGAGCTGTTCCATCAGCACCGTCTGCTCGACCGCGCCGAGCCCCAGCCCGCCGGCCGCTTCGGGCAGCGCCAGCGCGTTCCAGCCGAGCTCGCCTGCGAGCGCGGCCCACAACGCGTCGTCTCGCCCGGCCGATTGCTCGAGCGCGCGGCGCACGTCGGCGGACGCGCTGCGTTCGGCGAGCACGTCGGCCGCCGCGTCGCGGATCATCGCCTGTTCGTCGGTGAGCGCCAGGTCCATTGCTCAGCTCCCGTACACGCGCTGCGCGGGGCGCGCATCGGCGAGCAGCTGCGCGACGGCCGGGCCGACTTCGGCCGCTGCCCAGCGCGCGCCGCGATCGACGCTCGGGCCGGTGCGCCAGCCTTCGGCGACCGCGATCATCCCGCCCGCGACCTCGAACACCTGGCCCGTCACGTCGGCCGACAGCGCGCTGCCGAGCCACACCACCAGCGGCGCGACGTTGGCCGGATCGAAGTAGTCGAAGCCGCCGTCCTCGGGCTTCTTCATCATGTCGGCGAACACGCCTTCGGTCATCGACGTGCGCGCGGCCGGTGCGAGCGCGTTCACGCGCACGCCGTAGCGCTGCAGCTCGGCCGCCTGCATCAGCGTGAGAGCGGCGATTCCGGCCTTCGCCGCGCCATAGTTCGACTGGCCGATCGAGCCTTGCAGCCCGGCACCCGAACTCGTGTTGACGATGCGCGCGTCGACTGCCTGGCCGGCCTTCGCGGCGTCGCGCCAGACGCGCGCCAGCACGCTCGACAGGCAGAAGTGGCCGCGCAGGTGCACGCGCATCACGTCGTCCCAGTCGTTCTCGGTCATGCTCGTGAACATCTTGTCGCGGCAGATGCCCGCGTTGTTGACGAGCACGTGCACGTCGCCGAACGCTTCGCGCGCCGCATCGACGATCCGCTGCGCGGTGTCGGTGCGCGTGATGTCGTCCGAATTCGCGAGCGCGCGCCCGCCGCGTTGCGCGATCTCGTCGCACACGGCCTGCGCGGCGTCGTGCCGGATGTCGTTGACGACGACCGCCGCGCCTTCGGCCGCGAACGCGAGCGCGTATTCGCGCCCGAGCCCGCCGCCCGCGCCGGTGATGATGACGGTGCGTCCGTTACAGATTCCCATGCTTGTGCCTCGTGGATCGTGAAAGTGACGCGCTCACAGGCGCTCGATGATCGTGACGTTCGCGAGGCCGCCGCCTTCGCACATCGTCTGCAGGCCGTAGCGGCCGCCGGTGCGTTCCAGCTCGTGCAGCAGCGTCGTCATCAGCCGTGCGCCGGTCGCGCCGAGCGGATGGCCGAGCGCGATGCCGCCGCCGTTCGGATTGGTCTTTTCGTGCGGAAAACGCGTGTCGGCGAGCCAGGCCATCGCGACTGACGCGAACGCCTCGTTCATTTCGACCACGTCGATCTGCGACCAGTCGAGCCCGCTCTTCTTCAATGCGGCCTTGGTCGCCGGAATCGGCGCGGTCAGCATCCACAGCGGATCGTCGCCGAGCACGCTCAGGTGATGAATGCGTGCGCGCGGCGTGAGGCCATAGCGCTTCAACGCATCCTCCGACACGATCAGCAAGGCGGCTGCCGCATCGCAGGTCTGGCTCGCGACGGCGGCCGTCAGCGAGCCGCCCGGCGCGAGCGGTTCGAGCGTCGCCATCTTTTCCAGCGACGTGTCGGGGCGCGGCGTCTCGTCGTGCAGCACGCCTTCGAGCGGCACGATTTCCCGCTTGAAATGGCCGGCCTCGATCGCCGCGACCGCGCGGCGGTGGCTTTCGAGCGCATAACGCTCCATCGCGTCGCGCGACAGGTTCCAGTGATCGGCGATCCGCTGCGCGGCGACGAACTGCGACACCGGCGCGTCGCCGAAGCGCGCGCGCCAGCCGGCGCTGCCCGAGAACGGATCGGTGAAGCCGAGCGGCGCGGCGCAGGTCATCGCGGACGAGATCGGGATCTGCGTCATCGTCTGCACGCCGCCGGCGACGACGACATCCTGCACGCCGCTCATCACGGCCTGCGCGGCGAAATGCACGGCCTGCTGCGACGAGCCGCACTGCCGGTCGACCGTCACGCCCGGCACCGTGAGCGGCAGCCCGGCCGCGAGCCAGCAGGTGCGCGCGATGTTGCCCGCGAGCGGGCCGATCGTGTCGACGCAGCCGAATACCACGTCGTCGTATTCGTCGGCCGGAATCGCGTTGCGTTCGACGAGCGTCTTCAGCACGAAGCCGCCGAGGTCCGCCCCATGCACGTGCGCGAGCCCGCCCTTGCGGCGGCCGGTCGGCGTGCGCAGCGCGTCGACGATATAGGCTTGTTTCATCAGTTCAGTTCCTCGAGGTCGAAGGTCTGCGCGGGGCCGATCGGCAATGCGTCGCCGAGAATCGCGTCGGCCACGCGGGCCTTGTGGAACGCGCTGTCGCCCCAGCTGCCGGAAAGCGCCCAGATGCGCTTCATGAAGATCTGCAGGTCGAGCTCCCACGTGTAGCCGATCGCGCCGTGCACCTGCATCGTGTGACGCGCGGCCAGTTGCGCGGCCGCCGTCGCCGCGAGCTTCGCGTGCGACACGAACACCGCGCGCTGCGGGTGATCGTCGGCGATCGCCTGCGCGGCGCGCGCGACCACCGGCCGCGCGAACTCGTAGCGGATCGCCACGTCCGCGAGCAGATGCTTGAGCGCCTGGTACGAGCCGATCGCCTTGCCGAACTGCTTGCGCTGCGCGCTGTAATCGATCGCGACGTCGAGCACGCGCTGCGTGAGGCCGAGCAATTGCGCGGCCACCGCGAACGCGCCGTGGTCGAGCGCGCGTGCCAGCAGCGGCGCGGCTTCCTCCGCATCCGCGATGCGCGTGGCCGCCGCGGGTTCCCAGTCGAGCGTGAACAGGCGCCGCGACGGGTCGACGCTGTCGACCGCGCGCCACGCGCACTGCGCGGGATCGACGCGGTGCAGCTCGCCGCGGTGTTCGCACAGCAGCGTCTGCGCGACGTGCACGTCGGCCGCATACGGGTTCACCGGATGCACGAGCGCGACGCGCGCGCGCCCTTCGGCGATGTCGCGCAACAGCGCGTCGCGCCAGTCGCTCGCGGGCAACCGCGCCAGCACGCCGGCCGACACGAGCGCCGTGTCGAGCAGCGGCTCGGGGCTGCCGAAGTAACCGTAGGTCTGCGCGAGCAGCGCCCATTCCGCCTCGGTCAGGCCGAGGCCGCCGTACGCCTCGGGCACCGACACGGCGGTCAGCCCCTGCGACGCGAACAGCGCCCACAGCGCGTCCGAGCGGCCGGTCGGCGTGGCCCAGAGCTCGCGGATCAGCTCGGGCGTCATCTCGGTCATCAGCAGGCGCTTCACGCTGTCCGCGAGCGCTTCCTGGTCTTCATCGAATACGAAATCCATACGATGTCCGTTCAGTGAGGTGTCGCCGGCGCCGTTACGCGCGCGGCATGCCGAGCATCCGTTCGGCGACGATGTTGCGCTGGATCTCGTTGGTGCCCGCGTAGATCGGGCCGGCCTGCGCGAACAGGAAGCCATCGAGCCAGTGGCCGAGCGTCGCGTGCTGCGCGGCCGTCTGCGGGACGACCTCGCCGTGCGCGCCGAGGATGTCGAGCGCTGTCTGATGCATGCGCAGGTCGAGTTCAGACCAGAACACCTTGTTGGTGCTCGACTCCGCGCCGATGTGACCGCCCTTGAGCAGCCGGCTCGCGGTCGCGTAGGTCGACAGCGCATACGCCTGCGCATCCATCCAGGCCGACACCACGCGCTCGCGCAGCGTCGGATCGCGATCCGCGCTGTCGCGGTGCGCGAGATACAGGTCGCGCAATGCCTGCGCGGTGCGCTGGAAGCGCGCCGGCGAGCGCAGCATCAGCCCGCGCTCGAAGCCGGCCGTCGCCATCGCGACCTGCCAGCCCGCGCCTTCGGCCGCGAGCCGGTTCTCCACCGGCACACGCACGTCGTCGAAGAAGATCTCCGCGAAGCCTGTCTGCCCGTTCAACTGCCGGATCGGCCGCACCGTGATGCCCGGCGCGGACAGCGGCACCATCAGGAACGTGAGCCCGTGGTGGCGCGACGATTCGGGATCGCTGCGGAACAGCCCGAACAGCCAGTCGGCCCACACCGCGCGCGTCGACCAGATCTTCTGGCCGTTCAGCACGTACTCGTCGCCGATGCGGACCGCCGTCGTGCGGATCGCGGCCATGTCCGAGCCCGCGTTCGGCTCCGACCAGCCCTGCGCCCACACGTGCTCGCCGG
The DNA here is from genome assembly GCF_001742165.1 of Burkholderia stabilis. Classification (NCBI taxonomy): domain Bacteria; kingdom Pseudomonadati; phylum Pseudomonadota; class Betaproteobacteria; order Burkholderiales; family Burkholderiaceae; genus Burkholderia; species Burkholderia stabilis. The sequence continues at coordinate 754,703 of NZ_CP016443.1, forward strand.
CCGCCATCGCGGGCAGGAAGCGCGCTTTCTGCTCCGGCGTGCCGAAATCCATCAGCGTCGGGCCGAGCAGGAAGATGCCGTTCTGGTTCACGCGCATCGGCGCGTCGGCGCGCCAGTACTCTTCCTCGAAGATCAGCCACTCGATCAGGTCGCAACCGCGCCCGCCCAGCTCGCGCGGCCACGTGACCATGCTCCAGCGGCCCGAGTGCAGCGTGCGCTCCCATTCGCGGTGCGCGGCGAAGCCTTCCTCGGTGTCGAAGCTCGGCAGCCGCTCGCGCGGCACGTGCGCGGCGAGCCATTCGCGGATTTCCGCGCGGAACGCCTGCTGTTGCGGCGTATAGGTCAGGTTCATGCGCGTGCCTCCTCGGCCTGCGCGTCGAAACGCGCGTCGCGCTTCTCGACGAACGCGGCGCGCGCCTCCGTCGAGTCGTTCGTCATGTACGCCTGCAGCGTGAAACCCTGCTCCCAGCGGTACTTGTCCTCGAGATCACCGTCCTCGACGCCGTTCAGCGCCTCCTTCGCAAGCCGCACCATCGCCGGGCTCTTGTCCGCGATCTTGCGGGCGATCGCGAGCGCCGCGTCGCGCAGCGCATCACGCGCGACGACCTGCTCGACCGCGCCGAGCCGGTACGCTTCGGCCGCGTCGATCATGTCGCCGGTGAAATACATCGCCCGCACCTTCTGCACGCCGAACAGCCGCTGCAGGTGCGCGCCGCCGCCCATCGCGCCGCGGTCGATCTCGGGCACGCCGAAGCGCGCGCAATCCGCCGCGACGACGATGTCCGCCGCGCCGCAGATGCCGATCCCGCCGCCGAGCACGAAACCGTGCACGGCCGCGATCACCGGCTTCGGGTTGCGGTGCACCGCGCGGAACGTCTCGTAGTTGCCCGCGTTGACAGACACGATCCGCTCCGGATGCGCGGCCAGTTCCTTGATGTCGACGCCCGCGCAGAAGCCGCGCCCCTCGCCGCGCACGACGATCACGCGCACGTCGTCGTCCTCGCCGAGCGCGTCGAGCGCGCGGGAGAGCGCATGCCAGCCCTGCGCGTCGAGCGCGTTCACGGGCGGATGGGCGATCACCAGTTCGGCGATGCCGTCGGCGCGATCGATCCGGAACGGCATCGCGCCGGCCGGTTGATTGGATGCTGTCATCTCCTTTGCCTCCCTGTGTTTGTGCTTATGCGGCCTGCGCCGCTGCCGCGCCGCGCAACGCGGCCAGTGCGTCGAGCCGTTCGCCGGCTTCCGCGACGATCCGCGCGATCAGCGCGTCGCACGATTCGATCGCGCCGATCATCGCGGCCGCCTGGCCGCTCGGCAGCACGCCTTCGTCCGGCTTGCCCTCGACGATCGCGCGCTGGATCAGGAACGGTGCGTTCGCGGCCATCAGCGTCTGGCTCGCCGTGTAGTCGTGCGAACGCAGCGCCTTGATCGCGAGGCCGAGCATTTCGCTCGTGCGCAGCCCGTTCTGGCGCCGCCATGCTTCGGCCGTCTTCAGCGCGAACAGCGTGCGGCGCAGCGGGCCGAAGCGTTCGAGCTTCAGCAGATACGGGTTGTCGATCATCCGTTGCGGCAAACCGTCGAGCGCGTCCGACACGCGAATGCGCGCCGGGTCGCCCACCGCGACGTAACGATCGAGCGTTTCGCGCGGCACCGGCGATTCGGCGCTCATCAGGAAACGCGTGCCCATCGCGATGCCGGCCGCGCCGTACGCAAGCGCGGCGGCCAGCCCGCGACCGTCGAAAAATCCGCCCGCCGCGACGACCGGCACGCGTACCGCGTCGAGCACCTTCGGCAGCAGCAGCGTGGTCGGCACCGAGCCTGTGTGGCCGCCGCCTTCCGCGCCCTGCACGGTGACGATGTCCGCGCCCAGCTCGACCGCCTTGGCCGCATGCTTCGGCGCGCCGACGGTCGGCATGCAGACGATGCCGGCATCCTTGAAGCGGCGGATCGTCTTCGCGTCCGGCCCGCGGCCGTAGCTGACCGCGCGCAGCCGGTGCTTGATCGCGAGATCGACGACCTGCGCGGCGTTCTTTTGGAACATGTGGAAGTTGATGCCGAACGGCTGGTCCGTCAGCGACTTCACTTTCAGGATCTCGGCCTCGACCTGGTCGGGCTCGAGCGTCGCGCCGGCCAGGAAGCCGAAGCCGCCCGCGTTCGCGGTCGCCGCGACGAGCCGTGCGTCGGCCACCCAGCCCATCGCGGTCTGCACGATCGGGTAGCGGCAGCCGAGCAGGTCGCACAAAGGCGTATGCAGCGGGCTGTGAAGCTGGCTGTGAAGCGTCGTGCTCATGCCGCGGCTCCGTTGACGGCGACCGGCGCCGGCGTATCGCCGCGATCCGCGCCGCTCGGCTGGCGCTGCGAGCTGGCCATGCTGCGCGCGTCGTAGCCGCCGAGGCGGTCGCCGCTGACGAGCTCGTTGTGCGCGTGCGCGAAGTGATGCCACGCGAACGCTGCGTCCATCGCCGCGCGCTTGCCCTGCAGTTCCTCGACGTGGTTCAGCGCCTGCTTCGTCAGCGTGAGCCCGAGGCGCGGCATCGTCGCGATCTTCGCGGCGATCGCGTAGGTCGCATCGCGCAGCCGCTCGCGCGGCACCACGCGGTTGACCATCCCCATCTGGTACGCGCGTTCGGCCGGCATCCGTTCGCCGAGGAACAGGAATTCCTTCGCGATGCGCGGGTTCAGCTCGTACGCATGCGCGAAATACTCGACGCCCGGAATCCCCATCCGCACGACCGGATCGGCAAAGAACGCATCCTCCGACGCGACGATCAGGTCGCACACCCACGCGAGCATCAGGCCGCCCGCGATACACGCGCCCTGCACCATCGCGATCGTCGGCTTCGGCAGGTCGCGCCAGCGCCGGCACATTCCGAGGTACACCTCCTGCTCGCGCGCATAGAGGAATTCGCCGCCCTCCTTGTCGACGTGGTCGTACCACAGCGACGCACGATCGAACGACTCGTGGATGTCGCGGCCCGGCGTGCCGATGTCGTGGCCCGCCGAGAAATGCTTGCCGGCGCCCGCTAGCACGATCGCCTTCACCGCATCGTCGTGCGCCGCGCGCCGGAATGCCGCGTCGAGCGCGTACGTCATCTTCGAGTTCTGCGCGTTGTGATACTCGGGGCGGTTCATCGTGATCGTCGCGATGCCGTCCTCGACCGCGTAGTCGACGACACCGTCGCCGAACGTCACCTGGGTCGCTTCCATGTCAGGCCTCATCCCCGGCGCGGCGCCGGATTGTTGCGCACGATCGTCGCGCGCAGGTTGTGCGGATCGAGCGCGCGGACGATGCGCAGGTCTTCCGCATTCGGCGCGGCCGTCGTGTCGAGTTCCGGATGCGCGACCAGCGGAAAGCCCGTTGCGTCCTGCACCTCGTCGAAGCTCACGCCCGGATGCAGCGAGCGCACGCGGATCGCGTGGTCGGGCCCGCTGAAATCCATCACGCACAGGTCGGTGACGATGCTGCGCAGGTCGACGAAGGTTTTCATCCCGGGCAGCCGGCGCGCCGGGTTGTAGCCGACCGTGCAGACCATGTCGACTTCGCGTTCGACGAACGTGCGCTTGCCGTGGCCGCTGACGAAGAACGAGTTCGCGTGGTTCGTCGAATTGCCGGGGAAACCGCGTGCGCCGAGCAGTTGGGTTTTCGGCTGGGCGTAGTCGTCGCCGAGCCACGAGATATTGGCCTGGCCGAAGCGGTCGATCTGCGTCGGCATCACGAGCGCGTGGCGGCGGCCGTGCCACAGGCAGTCGAACACGCGTTCGTAAGTCATCCAGCCGCTCGCCTTCACGCGGAAACCGTCGGGGCGCGGGCCGAGCGGCACCGGCTCCTCGACGAGATACGCTTCGCCGTCGGTCAGCATCAGCCCGTTGTTGTAGGCGAGCCGCGCGAGGCCGGCCGCGAGCCGCGGGCCCGTGCCGATGCCGGTCGCCAGCACTTCGCCGTCGTCGCGCCAGAGTCGCGCGGACGCGACGATCATCAGTTCCGCGAGGGAATGGTCGAGAGATTCGCTCACAGGCGCTCCTTTACAGAATCGGCAACGGCAGCATCGTCACGTGCGACAGCCCGCCGACGCCTTCGAGGTACTGGCGTTCGTCCTGGCCGACCACGTCGCGCAGGTACGCCGTCGTTTTCGCATCGTCTTCCGCGCTCGCGCAGTACGCGCGCAGGTGCGGCAGGTCCCAGCCGTAGGCCGGCCCGCACGACGTCGGGTGCGCGCCGCCCGGCGCGTGCACGACGCCCGTGACGAGCGAACGCTCGAACGGGTTGCGTTTCGCGGCGTCGAGGTCTTCGGTCGCGATCGATGCGTCGACCGTTTCCGCGGACACGTAGCAGCGCTGCGCGGCACGCGCCATCCATGCGTCGAAGAACGGATCCGGGCCGTCGATGCGTGTGTTGCCCATCCGGTCGGCCGCGTTCACGTGCAGCAGCGCGACGTCGAGTTCGAGCGCAGGCATCGCCAGCAGCGTCTCGCCGTCGTCGTATGGCGAGCTCACCGTGCGCAGTTCCGGCGCGTGATCCAGCAGCGCGGTGCCGAGCCCGGCGCGCGTCGGCAGGAACGGCAGGCGCGCGGCAGCCGCGCGCAGGCCGAGCTGCAGCATGCCTTCGTCGAGTTCGAGCACGTCGATGCGGCCTTGCTCGCGCGCCCGGCGGAAATGCGGTTCGAGCGGAATCACGTCAAGCGACACGAAGCCGAACACCACCTTGCGCACCTTGCCCGCCGCGCACAGCAGGCCGACATCGGCGCCGCCGTACGCGACGATCGTCAGGTCCTTAAGGTTCGAGCGCGCGATTTCGCGCACCAGCGCCATCGGCTTGCGCCGCGGCCCCCATCCGCCGATACCGATCGTCATGCCGTCGGCGAGTTGCGCGACCACGTCGCGCGCGGACATCGTCTTGTCGAGAGGTTTCATCGTCATCGTGCTGGCTTACCGGTATCCGATGCTGAAATCGTGGCCCCACTGGCTCACCTTCGTGGCCTCGAACACAGCGTGCTTCGACCAGTCGACCGTGAGGCCGCCGAAGCCGTATTCGAGATCGAAGCCGCCGGGGGTCTTCATGTAGAAAGAGATCATCTGGTCGTTGCAGTGCCGGCCGAGCGTCGCGGACATCTTCACGTCGTGCGCGGCGACGCGATCGAGCGCGCGGCCGACTTCGTCCATCGAATCGACTTCGGCCATCACGTGCACGCAGCCGGACGGCACCGCCATCTCGAACAGCGCGAGGCTGTGATGGCGCGCGTTGCGGCAGTGCATGAAATGGATGCGCTTTTCCGGTTCGGCCGGATCGGGCGTGAACTTGACGCGGTAGATGTCGGACAGCTCGAAGCCGAGCACGCCGCGCACGAATGCATCGGTCGCATCGAACTGCGGCGCGGGCAGCACCGCGTGGCCGAGCCCCATGTCGCCGGTGACGAAATGCGCAACGCCCAGCGGCGACACGAAGCGACGGAAGTCGCAGCGCGCGCCCCAGTACAGCTCGTGGCGGTTGCCGGACGGGTCGGTGCACCACGCCATCGCCTGCACGCGGCGCAGCGCGACTTCGTCGCGGGTTGCGCGCACGGGCTCGACGCCTGCGCGCTGCAGCGCCGCCAGCGCGGCGTCGAACGCCGCGCCGTCGGGCAGCTCCCAGCCCGACGCGAAATAGCGGTCGGTCGAGCCGGGAACGATCACGTAGCGGAAATCGCGCTCGTCCATCTTCAGGTACAGCGCGCCGTCGGGCGCGTCGAGCGCCTGCATGCCCAGCACGTCTTCCGCGTAGCGGCGCCACGCATCGACGCGCGTCGCCTCGACGACGACATAGCCAAGCGCACGGACATCGATCATGTCGGCCTCCTCCTGGTTCAGAATCCGTTGTTCGTGAAAGGATTCTGGCCGGTCGGGGGTGGTGTTACATCGTCTGTTGGGACGAGAGGCGGCGGGGAATCGTGGCGGTGCGGGAGAACCCTGCGACGCGGGTTTCGCGTTCAAGGGGACGGAAAGCCCGGACAGGTTGTGGCCTGATTGCCGCATTGCAGCAGCGGGAATCAGGCGAAACGGCTCGGTCGTCTTGCACGGGTGCGGAGCGAGGTGCCGGCGGCAAGCGTGCCGGCTGGCCGGGACGAGCGATTCGGCGCGTTATTTTTCATGGCTGCAACGGGTGTGACGCACGACGGCAGCTAGAATCGTGCGTGCCCCCTTCGTACTTCGGAACATCGCTTGCGCCGACCGCTCTGGCTACTTGGCGCATCGGTATCCGGTTCTTTCATGCCGACTCATGTCCACCTTTACCGAAGCTGACCAGCAAGCCGTCGAACAGGCCGAGCATGCGATCGCGGCCGCACATCTCGATCTCGACCACGGGATCGATGTCATCGCCCACCTGCTTCATCCCGATTACGTACTGATTCAGCCTGGCGGCGACATCGAAACGAAAGATGACGTGCTCGCTTCGTACCGCTCCGGCACTCGACGGTGGGATACAGCGGCGGTGGACCAACTGAGCACCCGCGCGCACGGCGATGCCGCAATCGTGATCGGCCGCTGGCGCGCAACCGGGCAGAACGGCGCGGAGCATTTCGATTATCAGGCGCGCTTTCTTTCCGTCTGGGTCCGGCACGACGGGACGTGGCGGAACATTGCGTATCAGTCGACCGAGATTGGTGCTTAGGCAAGCCTGGGGCAAACGCGAGGCGATGGCGCCTCTGTGGCGAACCAGCGCCACCTCCGTGTCAATCGAACGGATTCAGCAGCCGGACACCGGTGCGAGCGAAATCGTCGACGTTGCGCGTAACGACCGTGAGATCGTTGATCAACGCGGTGGCCGCGATCAGCTTGTCGAGCTCGTGCGTCGGATCGGGCACGCGCAAATGCCCCCACATCTGGCTGGTCTCGATATCGACCGGCAGGATGTTCGGCGCATAGCCGGACAGGATCGTCGCCATCCATGCTTCGAGAGCCGACGCCTGCGGATGATCGCCTCGATGACGGATCAGGTCGACGCCGCGCCGAAGCTCGGCCACCGTCACGACGGACAGATACAGCGGGCTCGCGTCGGCTTCGGCTTGCCTGAAGAACGCCCGCACGCCGCGGTTGGTTCGCTTGCCCTTCCTGATTTCGCTGATGACGTTCGTATCAATCAAAAACACGCCTGACCTCGCCGGAATCCTGAATCCGCTGGAAATCCGTGTCTTCGCCAGCATCGGGCATGCTCATCAGCACTTGCGCAAATGACCTTCGCTTCGGCCGGCCGAGCGCATCGGCCAGGATGGCCCGATGTTCGGCCTCGGCACTCCTGCCATTTGCCGCAGCCTGCTCGCGCAGGCTCTGAACGATACTGTCATCCACGTTACGCACCAGTAGATTTGCCATAAGTCCCTCCATCCAGATTGCTATCAATGATAGCGTCACGACCATGAATTGCAAGCATTGCTATCACCGTCAGTGGCGGAGGGAAACGATAGTTGGCGCCGGCGAACAGCAAAGGCCGCATGAATACACATGGCTTGCGCCGCTCGCCCGACACGTCGAACTGCAGTCCGCAAGGTAAGTCGAATCGGAAAAATGAAAAAGACGGCCGATTGGCTATCGGCAGCCGTTTCTCGCGTACAGATGTGCAAACCGACGCAGCGCGCGGCCGCATCCACCGATCGATCGCGCAACACGCCCGCCGGCCACCTGGCAACGTATTCCGGATCGCCAGCAACCGAACCATTGCCATGCCCTCATCGCCAATCCACCGTTCGGCGCGCGCAACAACAGCTCGACCCGCTCAGAACCGATACGAAATCCCGATCTGCAAAACCGGATACCACCGATAGCGCGACATCACCTGCCTCAGTTGGTCCAGCCCGCTCGCGACCAGGATCTGGCTCTTCGCCGGTCCGACTGCCGCCGCCAGTTCCGGCGACAGCGAATACGCGCATTTCGGCATCCCGTACGCGACGCCGAGGTCGGCGACGAATCCCAACCCTTTCGATGCCGGCCGGTGCCCGTAGCCGATTCCGACATACGGCATCACCGCCGGATAACGCGCTTGCGCGACCGCGTACATCCCCGGCATCGCCGGATAGCGCTTGCCGCCGAATACGTAAGTGCCGTTGGTCGGCACCGATACGCCGCGAAGTTCGTCATCGTTGAAGCGCATCCCGATCGTCGCGCGAAAGCCGCTGCCTCGCCAAGGAAAGATGTCCGCGTACAGACCGCCCTGACGCAGCTTCAGGTCGTCCTGATAGCGATTGCCGGCCACCGTGAAGTCGTGCGAAAGATCGATCGCATTGAAATCCGCGTGCGCGCCCAGCATCGAATTGAAGCTCACGGCCGCACCGATGCCGACGCCCTGCGTGCCGCCCTGCAGGTAGATCTCCTGCGCGTGCGCGCTCGCGGCACACATCACCGCGACTGCGGCCCATTGGTTCACTGTCGTTTTCACGGGCGCCTCCCCCGACATGTGCCGGGCGCGCCGTCCCGCCGCATGCAGCCCCTGCGCAATGCGTGGCGCGAACCCCGGCACGACACCTTGCAAGCAAGCTTGCTGTTCGACGGATCGGGAACACGGTGCCCGTGCGCATGACCGATACGACATGCGCGACGGATACGCCGCAACAGACGGCACCTGCGCCCCGATCCGATTCCCCGTTTGTTTCGATGTCGTTACATGCCGTCGATGCGATCGTCGTTCTGGCCAATTTCGTTTGCAGCGGCGGCCCCGGGTCAACCGCAAAGCGCGTGCCATGCGGCGCAAACCGAAGCGAGGCAAGCGTTACCGCCGAACATGCACGGTCACGTGGGGGAAGAATCGGAGGAAATGTTTCAGGAACGTATCCGTATTCGGCAGACCAGGCCGAAACCCGGCCAAAACGCGTGATTCGCCCCGTCGTACGTCGAGATCGCAACGCCTGCCGAACAAGGCCGCACGGCCGTCAGCGCATGCGCGTGGCCGTCCCGATCAATCGAGTACCGGGGAATACTTTGAAAAAGCGTTGCAGAAGTGTGACCTCGCGCAGGGTGCAAGCGATGCAGACGCGCAATCGTGCGTGACGAGGCAGGGTGAATACCGATGCGTGCGCATGCAACTTGTTCATGTCACGCCCGGAAGCGATACGAGAGCCGGAACGACTGCCGCGAGCCGATCCGCAGATCGGCCGCGTTGTCGGCGTTCTGAAAAAGGAAGAATGGTGATCAATATCGACACGCGGGACGACCGGCACGCAAGCGCGGTTGCCCGAACGTGCAATTCCGCGCCGAGCTACAACCCATACCCTCCGGACACATTCAACTGCTGCCCGGTAATGTAATCCGCCCTGTCCGACGCCAGAAACACCGCCGCCCGCCCCACGTCGTGCGCCTTCCCCCAGCGCTTGAGCGCGAGCATCTTCTGCGTCTCGTCGATCCACGCCTGGTCGAACTGCCCCTGTTCGAGCAGCACCGGAAACATCCCGGCCTCGATCACGCCGACCAGGATCGAATTCGCGCGAATGTTGTAACGCCCCTCCTCGCGCGCCAGCCCCTTCACCAGCGCCTCGTTCGCGGCCTTCGGCGCGACCGACAGTCCGTCTCGATCAGGCCAGCGCAGATGCCCCGCCGAACCGAGCGTCACGAACGACCCGCCGCCTGACGCACGGAAGTGCGGCAGCGCGGCTTTCGCCGCGACGAAGAAACCGATCGTCTCGACGTCGATCGCGCGGCGCCAGTCGTCGTGCGTCATATCGCCGATATGACGCTGGTTCACGAACGGCCCGGCCGCCCAGACAACCGTATGCACCCGGCCATGCGCGTCGATCGCGGCCGCGAGCGCGGCGTCGACCTGCGCGGGATCGGTCACGTCCACGCAGTGCGTGGTAGCCGCCACACCTTCGGCCCGAATATCACGCGCAACGCGCTCGGCCACGTCGGCCTTGCTGCGATAACCCACCGCGACCGGCACGCCGGCACGCGCAAACTCGAGCGCGACGCCCTGCCCGATCCCGCCGCTGCCGCCGAACACCAGCACCGCGCCCTGCGCAAATCCGTTGTCGTTCATGCGTCCATCCCGTTCGTGTGTCGCGGCGGCGCTCAGGCCGCCGACTCGGTTCCCGCGCGCAGCCGGTACTTCAGCACCTTGCCCGCCGCGCTCGTCGGCAATTGCTCGACGAACGTGAAGTGCCGCGGCACCTTGTAGTTCGCCATGTTGCGGCGCGCCCAGTCGTTCAGTTCGTCGGCGTCGGCATGCGCGCCCGGACGCAGCACGACATACGCGTGTCCGACCTCGCCCAGCCGCGTATCGGGCACGCCGACCAGCGCAACCTGTGCGATGGCGGGATGCGCGGCGAGCAGCCGCTCGATCTCCGCCGGATAACAGTTGAAACCGCCGACGATGAACATGTCCTTGATGCGGTCGGTGATCTTCAGGTTGCCGTTCGCATCGACGCAGCCGAGATCGCCCGTATGCAGCCAGCCGTCCGCATCGACGGTCTCGCGTGTCGCCTCGGGCTGGTTGAAGTAGCCGCGCATCACGTTGTAGCCGCGCACCCAGATTTCGCCGGTCTCGTCCGGCCCGAGCGGCGCGCCGCCCGGCCCCGCGATGCGCAGTTCGACATCCGGCATCGGCCGCCCCGACGTATAGGCGACGGTTTCCGCATCGTCGCCCTGACGGCACAGCGTCGCGAAGCCGCACGATTCGGTCAGCCCGTAGCCGGTCAGCACCGTCTCGAAGCCGAGCTCCGCGCGCATCCGCTCGATCAGGCTCGGCGCAATCGCCGCCGCGCCCGTTACCGCGATCCGCAGCGACGACAGGTCGCGCGTCGAGCGATCGGGCGCGTCGAGCAGCGCGTAGTACAGCGTCGGCGGGCCGGGCAGCACCGACACACGATCGTCGGCGACACGCCGCAACACGTCGGCCGGCTGGAACACGAGATGCGGCAGCACGGTCGCGCCGCTCGACAGCGCGGCAAGCCAGCCGGCCTTGTAGCCGAACGTGTGGAAGAACGGGTTGACGATCAGGTAGCGGTCGTCGCGGCGCACGCCGGCGATCGTCGCCCACGCTTGCGCGGCACGCAGGTTCTGGCCATGCGTCGTCATCACGCCCTTCGGGCGGCCCGTCGTGCCGGACGTGAACATCAGGTCCATCACGGTATCGGGCGTGACCTGCGCCTCGCGCTCACGCACCGCGGCCAGCGGCACCGCCGCGCCACGCGCGAGGAACGCGTTCCAGGTCTCGTCGCGCGCGCCGGACGGCGGCGCACCGTCGAACACGACGACGCGTTCGAGCGTCGCCGGCCGGTGCGGCGCGAGCATCGCCGGATAGGATTCTCCGAGGAAGGCGCCACAACAGAACAGCAGCCGCGCGCCGCCGTCGTGCAGAATGCCGCCGACCTCCATCCCCTTCATCCGCGTATTGACCGGCACGAGGATCGCGCCGACGGTGTGGATTGCGAGCGCGGCGACGATCCATTGCGGCAGGTTCGGCGCCCAGACCGCGATGCGGTCGCCGGCGTCGATGCCGCTCGCCAGCAGCGCGCGGGCCGCGTCGAGGCGCGCCGCGTCGAGTTCCGCGTAGGTCAGCCGGCCATGCTCCGACTCGATCGCCGGGTGCGCGCCGTGGCGCGCGGCAGCCCGCGCGATCAGCGCGGGCGTGGTCAGGATTTCATTGTCCATCGTCATAGGCATCAGGTTGCCGTGCGCGCCGCCGGCGCGCCACGGCTCAGTCGGGAAACACCACGCGCAGCGCATCGCTCGCGGGTCGCGCGCAACAGGCCAGCGTCCAGCCGGCCGCGATCTCGTCGTCGTCGAGCACGTGGTTACTGTCGAGCGCGACCTCGCCGCGCTCGATCCGGCACATGCACGCGCCGCATTGCCCCATCCGGCAGGAATTCGGCGCCGGCACGCCCGCGCGCAGCATCGCGTCGAGCAGCGTTTCGCCAGGCGCGCTGTCGAACGCGAACGCGTCGCCGTCGAGCACCGTCTCGATCGCCGCGCCTTCGCCGGCGCCTGCCGCTGCCGCGGCCGACGCCGCGGTCTCGGCCTGCGCCGGCGCATCGGGCAGCGACGCGAACCGCTCGACGTGCACGCGCGCACGCGGCAGCCCGAGGCCGAGCATCGCGGCCAGCGCGTTCTCCATGAACAGCGCGGGCCCGCAGATGAACGTCTCCTGCTGGCTGAACGGCCGCGCAAGTTCTTCGAGATGGCGTTGCTGCGGAATGCCCTGCACGCTGTCGAGCCAGTGAATCACGCGCACGCGGCCTGGATGGCGCTGCGCGAGCTGCTGCAGCTCGTCGCGGAAGATCACCGAGCGCTCGTCGCGGTTCGCATAGATCAGCGTCAGCATCCCGCGCCCGTGCACGAGCGCCGATTTCAGGATCGACAGCACGGGCGTGATACCGCTGCCGCCCGCGAACAGCAGCAGGTCGCCGTCGAGCGCGCGCGGCGTGAACACGCCGGCCGGCGGCAGCACGTCGAGCGTGTCGCCCGCCTGCACGCGGTCGCACAGCCAGTTCGACGCGCGGCCGTCGCGCACGCGCTTGACGGTGATCTTCGGCGCGGCATCGATGCCCGGCGCGCTCGACAGCGAATAACAGCGCGTGACGGTCGCGTCCGCGCACGGCACGTTCAGCGTCAGGAACTGCCCGGGCCGGTAAGCGAATGCGTCGCGCAGCGCGGCGGGCACGTCGAACACGAACGAGCACGCGTCGTCGCTTTCGGCAATCACTTCGGCAACGGTCAGCCGGTGGAAGCGCGAATCGCTCATGGCCGGCTCCTCATGCCGTGCCGGCAACATGGCCGGCCCGTTCGCGACGGTCGGCGACGACCTGCGCTTCGTTCGACGCCAGCGCCGGCGCGAGGCACGCGAACCCGTTCAGCACATGCGATGCCGCACCGCCGAGCAGGCGCACGATCTCGCGCGCGGCCGATGCATCGGCGCCGCGCCGGGCATCGCCGGCTTGCGCGGTGCGGCCGTTCAGTCTGCGTGTCATGGATCGTCTCCGCGGTGGCTGGAAAACCTGTGCGGCCATCACGCGGCCGCACGGCTCGCGGGCGCGCCGGGTGTCGTATAGGCGCCGTCGAGATAGACGAGCGGATCGACGTCGCCGCTCATCAGCACCTCGCGGATGCGCCCGATGAACACCGTATGCGTGCCGTATTCGAAGCGGCCGTCCTGCTCGCACACGAAGCTCGCCTGCGAATCGCGCAGATACGGCACGCCGTGCGGCGACGTGTGCCAGTCGCCGGTCGTGAAGCGCGCTTCGCCCTTCAGGCGGCCGCTGCAGTCGATCGCGATGCCTTCGTGCCGTGCCGACAGCACGTTCACGCAGAACGGCGCTCCGGCATCGAGCGGCGGATACAGCGATGCCGAACGATTGATGCAGATCAGCAGCGACGGCGGCTCGGTGGACAGCGAATCGACCGCCGTCGCGGACATCGAGTAGCGCCGGCCGTCGTGCGCGCTGCTGATGACCGTGACGGAGCGCGCGAGGCGGCGCATCGCGAGCAGCATGTCGGTGCGCAGCGGGTGGGTGGTGAGATCGCTCATGGTCGTACTCCGTCAAGTTCAGTCGTGGATGGCCGGGCTGCCCGGCCGCCGGCGTCGGCCGCCTGCGCGGCCAGGTGATCGGCGGCGATGATCCCGAAGGTCATCGCCGGACCGAGCGTCGAGCCCGCGCCGGGGTAGCTCGCGCCCATCATCGAAGCGCTGGTGTTGCCGATGGCGTAGAGGCCATCGATCGGCGTGCCGTCGCCGCGCAGCACGCGGGCCTGCACGTCGGTGACGAGTCCGCCCTTCGTGCCGATGTCGCCCGCGTCGATCCGCACCGCGTAGAACGGCGCCTGGTCGACCGGCCCGAGGCACGGGTTCGGCGTGTTCTGCGGATCGCCGTAGTACGTGTCGAAAGCGTTGTCGCCCTTGCCGAATTCGTCGTCGACGCCGGTGACCGCGTAGCGCGCCATGTCGCGCAGCGTGTCGCGCAGGCCGGCCGCGTCGACGCCGATCCGCGCGGCAAGCGCGTCGATCGTGTCGGCCTTCACGAGCACGTCGCGAAACGCTGCCGGAATCCGCGAATCGGGCATCATCGACGCCGGCATGATCGGGCCGCACGGGTATTTGCGGCGAAAGCGCGCGTCGAACACCATCCACGCAGGCACGCTGGCGCCGGTGCGCGCATGATCGCGATACATCGCCGGCACGAATTCGGAATACGGCGCGGCCTCGTTGACGAAGCGCTTGCCGAGACCGTTGACGATCACGCAGCCCGGCAGGTTGCGTTCGACGAACAGCGCGCGCTGCTTCTCCTCGCCCGCCACGCCGACCGTCGGCGCGCCCCACACGTGCTCCATCAGCGCCAGCGCGCCGCCGAGCCGGTGGCCTTCGGCGATCGCGTCGCCGGTGTTGGACGGCGGCGTCGCGCTCCATTGCGCCTGCGTCGGCTGCGGCAGGTAACGCTCGCGCATCGGCTGGTTGCGCTCGAAACCGCCCGCGCCGAGGATCACGCCACGCCGCGCGGCGATCGTCACGGGCTGCCCGAAGCGCTGCGCGCGCACGCCCGTCACGCGGCCGTCCACGTCGAGCAGGTCGCGCATCGGCGTGTCGAGCCACACCGGCACGTTGCGCTCGAGCAGCGCGTGGCGCAGCCCGCCGATCAGCGCGTTGCCGAGCGTCAGGCGCCGGTCGCGCCGCGTGCGGCGGCGCATCCCGAAGTCGAGCCAGTAGCGGCCGAACTGCGCGATCGCCAGCTTCATGAAGCCGGGCCCGCGCGAGAACAGCGTGTGCGCTTCCTTCGACGTCACCGCGACGCGCCCGCCGATCAGCGTGCCGGGCGACGGCGGCCGCAGCCGGTCGAACTCGTCGCCGAGCAGCCCGCCGTCGAACGGCAGCGGATCGAGCGCCCGATAACCGGGCATCGCGCCCGGCAGCTTCTGGAAATAGTCCGCGTACTTCGGCAGCGCCTGGTAGCGCACCGGCGTCTTCGATTCCAGGTAGCGCAGCATCTCCGGCGCGCGGTCGAGGTACGCGTCGAGCTTGTCGGGCGTCGACGCGCCGGCCACGCACGCGTCGATGTAGCGGCGCGCGGCCTCGCGCGTATCGGTCGCGCCGAGCTCGGCGATATGGTGATTGCACGGCACCCAGATGCCGCCGCCCGACACCGCCGACGTGCCGCCATACAGCCCCGTCTTCTCGATCACGACGACGGACAGGCCGCGGTCGGCCGCGCGGCACGCGGCGAGCAGCGCGCCCGCGCCGGAGCCGACCACCACGACGTCGAACGTGTACTGCTGCGCTTGCGTGTCGTTCATCGTGGCCTCGTCAGATGAAGAAGTCGGTGTTCTCGCGACCGAGCATCACCGCGCCGAGGTTCTGGCCGAAGCGGTCCACGTTGTTCGCGTAGTGCGCGCGGGCCGCATGCAGGTCGAGGAAACGGCGCACCAGCGGATTGCGGTGATAGATGCCGTTGCCGCCCGCATAGCGCAGCAGCGTGTTCGCAGCCTGCGCGCAACGCTCGGCGACCTGCGCCGACTGGTAGCGGAAATGCACGCGCCGCTCGATCGACACGGCCGGACCGCCGGCGACCGACGCCATCAGTTCGGCGAAATTGCGCTTGAGCAGCACCTTCATCTCGTCGATCGCGACGGCCGCGTTCGCGCATGCGTTCTGCGCGCCCGGATCGTCGGTCGTTTTCGCGCCGCTGTTCGCGGACACCCGTGTGGCCGCATAACCGGTGAAATCGTCGAGCGCGCCCTGCAGCGCGCCGATGCACGACGTGCACACCGCGCGCACGAAGATCTGCGCGAACGGCAGCTTGAACAGCGGCGCGTCGTTGATTGCCAGGCCGGGGCTCGTACCCATCATCCCGTCGATCGCCTTGTGCGTGCGGTACGCGGGCACGAACACGTCGTCGACGACGATGTCGTGGCTGCCCGTCGCGCGCAGGCCGAGCACGTCCCAGTCCTGCTCGATCCGGTAGTCCGATTTCGGCAGCAGGAAGGTGCGGTATTCCGGCGGCTGGCCGGCAACGGCCGGCGGCACCAGCGCGCCGAGGAACACCCACTCGCACAGTTCGCTGCCGCTCGAGAATTTCCAGTGGCCCGACAGGCGGAAGCCGCCGTCGACCGGCGTGACGCGGCCGACCGGCATGTAGGTCGACGCGATCAGCGTCGCCGGATCGTTGCCCCACACCTCCTGCTGCGCGCGCTCGTCGAACAGCGCGAGTTGCCAGTTGTGCACGCCGACGACGCCGTACACCCACGCGGTCGACATGCAGCCGCGCGCGAGCGCCATCTGGATGTCGAAGAAGGTCTGCGGATCGAGCTCGTAGCCGCCGTAGCGCTTCGGTTGCAGCACCTTGAAGAAGCCGGCGGCCTGCATGTCGGCGATCGTCTCGGCCGGGATGCGGCCCTGCGCTTCGGCCTGCGCGGCGCGGCCGGCCAGCGTCGGCGCCAGTGCCTCGGCCCGCTCGATCAGCGTGGCGGCCAGTGCGTTCGTATCGTTGTCGCGATGCACGAATGTCTCCTGTGGAACGGAGCGCGCGCCGCGGCGCCTGCTCCGGTCTCTCTCAAAGTTGTTCGTCGCGGCCCGCGCCGCGAGCGATGGGTCCTGCCGCCGATGGTCGGCGTCGCGCGGCCGCGCCGCATCGTCCGAAGGGACGACGGGCGCGGCCCTGCCCGCCTTATGCGCAGGCCCGTTCCTTCTCCTTGTTGAAGAACGGGATCACGTGCTCGCCGATGTTGCGGATCGTCTCCATCTGCGCTTCGTGCGGCACCGTGCCCATCTGGCACAGGAACAGCACTTCGTCGACACCCGCTTCCTGCAGGCGGCCGACGTAGCCGATGCAGTCGTCCACCGTGCCGTACGCGTGGTTCGGGTTCATCATCGCGAGGGCCGGGTCGGCGAAGTTCACGACGACCTCCTCGGACGCGAAGCGCGAGCGGATCACCATCTCGCCGGTGTCGGCCTGCACGAGGTCGTCGCCCCACTTCGCCGGGTCCGGACGCTCGCCGCCCGTGTACCAGTACGCGAGCGATTCCATGAAGTAGCGCTGGCCGCGGATGCCGATCTTGCGGGCGGCCTGGCCGTCAGCCATCACGACCGTCGGGCACAGCGCCGCGAGGTGCTGGGTCGGGCGGAAGCCGACCTGATCTTCCGGCTTGCGGTTCGCCCATGCTTCGCGGTAAACCGCGTTCTTCTTCGCGACTTCGTCCGGGCCGCCGAAACCGAGCACGAGCGCGCCCATGCCGCGCTGGCCGGCGCGCAGCAGCGCGTCGGTGTTGGTACACGCGAGGTACATCGGCGGGTGCGGGTCCTGGAACGGCTTCGGGTGAATCGGGCGCTTCGGGATCTTGATGTACTTGCCGTCGTGCTCGATCTCGTCCTGCACGAACATCTTCGGCACGAGGTACATCGATTCGTCGATCATCGGCTGCAGTTCGTTGAGGTCGTAGCCGAATGCGCCCGCTTCCTGCTGGCTGCCGCCCTTGCCGACGCCGAAATGCACGCGGCCGCCCGACAGGATGTCGAGCAGCGCGACGCGCTCCGCGACCTTGATCGGATGGTTCATCGCCGGCGGCAGGCACACGACGCCGTGGCCGAGGCCGATGCGCGTCGTGCGGCCGGCCAGGTACGCAAGGAAGGTTTCGGGCGCGCTCATGTGCGCATAGTTGGTCAGCGACGTGTGCTCCACGCACCAGATCGTGTCGAAGCCGACCTGTTCGGCGAGCAGCGCCTGTTCGACCGTCTCCTTGAACACCCGGTGGTCGCCCTCGCGCGACGCGTCGGTGGTCTGGGCTTCGTAGATAAGGGAAAACTTCATTGCGTGCGTCTCCATGTATGTTGGACGAGTCGGGGTCGCGCAGGCCGCCCGCACGATACGGACGAATAGCGACGGTCCACGAATGGGAGTGTCGGCGCGCGGGCGGCGGCAGGCATCGTCTGTTTGGAGTAACGGGGTACGTGCGGGAACAGAGGGGTTTCACGGTCATCCGATCGGACTGCGTGAGCACGCGAACGGCGCGCTAGCATCGACGGGCGGCGCGTTGCACGCCGCCCACATCAAGACAAGGGAGAACCGGGATGAAGGTATCGATGCTGCTGTATCCGGTCGACGACATCGACACGGCGTTGCCGCTGTTCGTCGACGGGCTGGGCCTGAACGTGAAGTTCCGCGACGGCGACCGCTATTGCGCGCTCGACGGCGGGCCGCTGACGATCGCGCTGGTCGCAGGCGACGAGCAGATCGTCGAGCGCGCGGCGCTCACGCTGCGTGTCGACGAGGACGACGATCTCTATGCGGCGATGGCGCGGGTCGTGAAGGCCGGCGCGTCGGTGCGCGTGCCCATTCAGGCCGGGCCGCACGAATACCGCGCGGTGCTGGAGGACAAGAACGGCGCACTGCTCGTGATTTCGCAGAAACGGGCCGCATGACGCGGCGCAGCGCGCGGCCGTGCGGGGCCGTGCGTCATGCCACCGTTGGCCTGCCATCAGGCCGGGCCCCTTCGAACGGCTTCCCGACGACCGGCGGAATCGGTACCATCGAACGCCTGAAGACCGGCACCACGCCGGTCCGGCCGTCGCACCACGCCTTTCGTCATGTCCCGGGAACCCACTCACTCCGCGCTGCTCTGGATCGTCGCCGCTGCATTCTTCATGCAGTCGCTCGACACGACGATCGTCAACACCGCGCTGCCTTCGATCGCGCAAAGCCTGCATGCGTCGCCGCTCGCGATGCAGCCCGTCGTGGTCGCCTACACGCTGATGATGGCGATGCTCACGCCGGCGTCCGGCTGGCTCGCCGACCGGTTCGGCACGCGCCGCGTGTTTTCGGTCGCCATTCTCGTCTTCGTGCTCGCGTCGATCGGTTGCGCGGCGTCGCATACGCTCGGCCAGCTCGTGGCTGCGCGCGCCGTGCAGGGCATCGGCGGCTCGATGCTGCTGCCGATCGGGCGACTCGCCGTGCTGCGCCGCGTGCCGGGCGAACAATACGTGGCGGCGATCGCGTTCGTGTCGATCGCCGGCCAGCTCGGCCCGATCGTCGGGCCGACGCTCGGCGGCTGGCTCACGCAGGCGATTTCGTGGCACTGGGTGTTCATCGTCAACGTGCCGGTCGGCGCGATCGGCTTCGCCGCCGTGCAGCGCTACCTGCCGCACGACCAGGCGAAGCAGCCGCCGCCGTTCGACTTCGTCGGCTGTGCGCTGCTGTCGGTCGCGATGATCGCGCTGTCGCTCGCGATCGACCCGCCGATGCCCGCGCATCGCGCCGCGTGGGCGGCCGGCCTCGCCGCGGCCGGCTTCGCGAGCGCGCTCGCCTACCTGCCGCACGCGCGGCGGCGTGCGCAGCCGCTGTTCCGGCTCGGGCTGTTTCGCGAGCCGAATTTCGGTTCGGGGCTGCTCGGCAACCTGCTGTGCCGAATCGGCACGAGTTCGGTGCCGTTCATGCTGCCGCTGCTGATGCAGGTGCAGCTCGGCTATTCGCCGCTGAAATCGGGCCTGATGATGCTGCCGGCCGCGATCGCGGGCGTCATCGCGAAACGCTGGATCGCGCCGCTCGTGAAGCGCTTCGGCTACGCGGCGTTTCTCGTCGTGAATACGGGGATCGTCGGGTGTGCGATCGCGGGGTTCGCGTTCGTATCGGCGCGGCCCGCGCCGGTGCTGGAGATCGTGCTGCTGGTGGTGTTCGGCGCCGCGAACTCGATGCAGTTCGCGGCGATGAACGGCGTGACGCTCAAGGGGCTGTCGCATGCCGACGCGGGCAGCGGCAACAGCCTGTTCACGATGATGCAGATGCTGGCGATGGGGCTCGGCGTGTCGATCGGCGGCGGGCTCGTGAATCTGTTCGCCGCCTATCGGGGCTCGATGGCGCACGGCTTCATGCTGTCGTTCGCCTGCATGGGCGTGGTCACGTTGCTGTCGTCCGTCGTGTTCCGGCGGATCGATACGGTCGCGCCGCCGCAAGCAGCGGCGTCGCGACCGGCCGCATGAGCCCGCGCGTCAGTTCGCCGGGCGGCGCTCGACGACGCGCTTGAGCACCCAGCGGATCGACGAACCGTCGGCCGGCGGCTGCGCAACGTGGTATTCGTCGATTTCGAGCGTGTACAGGTAACCGGGCTGGTACGCGAAGCCTTCGATGCCCGCGTACCACAGGCTCCACGGCTCGCTCGGGCTGTTGCGCACCTGCAGGCATTCCATCGGCGCGACGCCCGTGCAGCGCGCGGATTGCGGTGCGACATAGACGGTCTTGGTCACCGGCCGGCCGTCGGCCGGGCGCGCCGCGTTCGGCGCCGTGGCAGCCGCGTCGGTCTGGCATCCGGCGAGGAGCGTACTGCCGGCAATGACGGCGGCGCCGAGCAGCGTTCTGGTTTGACGAATCATCTGATGTTCCTCTGGAAGCGTTGGAGGGGCGATTAGACGATCAGGGCGGCGAGAAAGTTCACAAATACCTTACAAAAGACGATCCGCCACCCTCATTCGTGCGATGTGACGCGCACGCCGACACGTTACCGTGTTCCGGTTCAGCCGCGCGCATCGCCGCCGGCGGTCCGCACGTGCACGCCGGGCGCCTCGCGACCCGCCGGCCGCAACAGGAGACAACCCGAATGACCACGGCGCCCCCGGCCCTTCCGCCGCACCTTGCCCAATCGAAGCTGACGCTCGAGCAGTTCGACGCGATGCTCGCGACAATCTACGAGGGGCCGCTGGAAGACGTGCCGTGGGGCGGCGCGCTGGAGCAGATCCGCGTGCACCTGCAGGCGAACTACGTGACGATGATCCTGCGCTGGCCGGCCAGCGGCCACGCGGGGCTGATGATCAATGCGTCCGAGCACAGTGCGCCGCTGCCGGGCGTCGCGTCGTACAACCACTACTATTACGCGCTCGATCCGTTCGTGAACCTGCCGACCGATCGCGTCGTCACCGTCGACGAGCTGCTCGGCGTGGGCGTCTGGCGCGGCAGCACCATGTATCGCGAGTTCATGGAACCGCACGACGTCGGCTACCTGATGGGCGCCGACCTGCGCACGCACGACGGCGTCGAATGCCGTTTCCGCGTGTGCCGCCCGCATCGCGGCGACGCGTTCTCGGCGACCGACAAGGCGGCCTGCAATGCGCTGCTGCCGCACCTGAAGCGCGCGGTGCGGCTGCACGCGAAGTTCGGGATGGTCGAATCCGAGCGCACGCTGTACGCGAGCGCCATCGACCGCATGCTCGTCGGCACCGCGATTCTCGACGAGCGCGGCGCGATCATGAAGACCAATTCCGTCGCGGACGAGATCTTCGCCGAATGCGACGGCCTGCGCGTGCGCGGCGGCGCGCTCGAAGCGTCGTATCCGCTGGAAGACCGCAAGCTGCAGAAGATGATCCGGCAGGTGCTCGCGGAACGCGCGGGCGGCATGCCGACGCTCGTGCAGGCGATCGCGGTGCCGCGCCCGTCCGGCAAGCCGCGGCTCGGCGTGCTGATCCGCGCGGTCCCGTTGAGCGAATGGTCGGAGGACAATCCGCGCCGGCCGGCGTGCGCGGTGTTCATTCGCGACGCCGAGCGCAAGTCGCAGGCGTCGCACGACATCGTGCGCAAGCTGTTCGACCTCACGCCGGCCGAAACCGCGCTGGCGCTCGCGCTCGTCAACGGGCAGACGCTCGAGGAAGCCGCCGACGCGCTCGCGATCAGCAAGAACACCGCGCGCTCGCATTTGCGCGCGATTTTTTCGAAGACGGGGGTGACGCGGCAGGCGACGCTGGTGCGGACGTTGTTGAACAGTGTGTTGTCGTTGGGGTGATGCGCTCGTCGCGCGGCCATCTCGCCGGCAAATTGATCGCGAGCGACCGCACATTCACCGCATGACGATCGTGTACCATCGGCGCTTCCCGTTACGCTTCGTCGCGCTGCGTTCGTCCGCCTGACCACACACACGCGGCACGCACTGCGCTCTCCATTGCATGACCTCACCCGTTCCGTCCGGCGCCACCCCGCGCCTGCTGCCGATCGATACGCTGACCGTGCCGGCCGCGCTCGACGGACGCGCGGGCACCAACCGCTCGGGCAGCGCGCATCCGCAGATTGCCGCGACCAACGATCTCGACGCCGTGCGCGCGTGGCTCGCGCGCTTCGTCGATACACCGACCACGTTCCAGAACTACCGCAAGGAAGCCGAGCGCCTGCTGCTGTGGGCCGTGATCGCGTGCGGCAAGCCGCTGTCGTCGCTCACGCACGAGGATCTCGTCGTCTACAGGCAGTTCCTGCTCGCGCCCGCGCCGGCCGACGTCTGGTGCGCGAACGGCGGCCGCAAACATCCGCGCGACGATCCGCGCTGGCGGCCGTTCTACGGGCCGCTGTCGGCGGCCAGCCAGCGGCAGGCGCTGGTGATCCTGAACGTGATGTTCTCGTGGCTCGTGCAGGCCGGGTATCTGGCCGGCAATCCGCTTGCATTGTCGCGGCAGCGGCAACGTCGACCCGCGCCGCGCGTCACGCGCCATCTCGGCCAACCGCTGTGGCAATCGGTCAAGGACGCCATCGCCGCGATGCCGCGCGACGATGCGCGCGCGTGCTTCCATGCGGATCGCGCGCGCTGGCTGTTCACACTGCTGTATCTCGGTGGGCTGCGCATCACCGAAGCGGCCGACACGACGATGGGCCGGTTCTTCTGCCGGCGCGATGCGAACGGGCACGAGCGCTGGTGGCTCGACGTGACGGGCAAAGGCGGCCGGCAGCGGCTCGTGCCGGCCACCGACGAAATGATGGCCGAGCTGTCGCGCTACCGACGCACGCACGGCCTGCCGGCGCTGCCGTCCGACGGCGAGCCCACGCCGCTCGTGCTGCCGTTCGGCCAGGCGCGCAAGCCGCTCACGCGCGCGGCGCTGCACCGGATCGTGAAGCAGGTGTTCCAGCACGCGGCCGACCGGCTGCGCGCGAGCGGCGAAGCCGGCGACGCACAGGCGCGCGTGCTCGAACAGGCGTCGGCGCACTGGCTGCGGCACAGCGCCGGCTCGCACATGGCCGACGGCCGTGTCGACCTGCGGCTCGTGCGCGACAACCTCGGCCACGCGTCGCTCACGACGACGAGCCAGTACCTGCACGCAGACGATGACTGGCGGCATCGCGAGACGGAAGAGAAGCACCGGATCGGGTGGTAGATTGCCTGCGAGCCGTCGGTGCTCATGTCGGCATGTGTCGAGCGCACGCGTTCCGTACGGTGATCGAGTTCGAGCCCGCCCAGCCCACCGTCGAAATCAGGAGACCCGGGCCGATGCGTATCGCGGGTCAATCCGCCGCACCGCCTCCCGCAGAGACGCCGCGAACCGCGCGGCGCGTCACACCCTGTCAGTACACCACCACCCAGTGCCCGGGCACCCACGCCCAATGATTGCCGGCCCACCGGTAATGCCCCTTCGCCCAGCGATAACCGGGCGCCGGCGGTGGCGGCGGCACCTCGGCGACGGGCGCCGGTTGCGGCGGCCGCACGGGTTCGACCACGCAGGCGGACATCAGCGCGGCACTCACGCTCACCAGCACGGCGAGCGAAACGGATCGGATCTTCATCGTCGATTCTCCCTGTTGTGTAATCGGTTGCCGCGAGCGAACGCGCAAGCGCGGCGCGTCACGCGGCGCCGTGAATCAGCCCGGTCATCGGCCGTGTCGCCCCGC
This sequence comes from Burkholderia stabilis, assembly GCF_001742165.1. Classification (NCBI taxonomy): domain Bacteria; kingdom Pseudomonadati; phylum Pseudomonadota; class Betaproteobacteria; order Burkholderiales; family Burkholderiaceae; genus Burkholderia; species Burkholderia stabilis. The sequence goes on from NZ_CP016443.1 coordinate 778,273, forward strand.
TTTCCGCGAACAGCGCGGACGCGGTACGGCGCGGATCGAGCCGCAGGCTTTCAGCGGCCGCGCCGGAGATCAGCGCGTCGAGTGACGCGGTCGGCTTCAGGTCGCGCCCTTCGTACAGGTCGCCGGGCCGCAACCCCGGCCAGTCGGCGATCACGCGGCCGCCGGCAACCGCGCCGCCCATGAGCATCGCGACCGACGCCTGCCCGTGATCGGTGCCGCCGGTGCCGTTCACGGCAGCCGTGCGGCCGAACTCGGTTGCGACGAGCACCGTGGTCTGCTGCCATGCAGGCCCGAGGCCGTCGCGCAGCGCGGCAAGCATCGTGTCGAGCGCCTTCAGCTGATTCGCGAGCCGCGCGTTCTGCGCGCTGTGCGTGTCCCAGCCGCCCGTCTCGATCATCGCGATCCGCGGGCCGTCGTCGCGCGCGAGGAACGTCGCGGCGAGCTTGCCGACACCGGCCGGGTCCTGCCGCGCATGCGCATCGCCCGCGAGGCCGCGCGCGGCCATCGCCGACTGCCACAACGGACCGAGCTGCGCGTCGGCCTCGTAAAGCGCCGACACGCGCGTGAGCAAGTCATCAGGCGCGGCGGGCAAACCGGATGGCGCATACGACGCCGCCTGCACGGTGCCGCGCAACGCGAGCGGGACGGTCGGCGCGAACGCGATCGCGCTTTCGCGCGTCGGCGGCAGCAGCGCGGCGAGCCGGTTCAGCCAGCCGTCCTTCACCTGATACGGCGCGCGGCCGCCCGTCTCCAGCACGTTCTGGCCGTCGAAGTGCGAGCGGTCGCGATACGGCGACGCGATCGCGTGAACGAACAGCGCCTGCCCGTCGCGGTACGACTGCGCGGTCTGCGCGAGCGACGGATGCAATGCGAACGTGCCGTCGAGCCGCGTCGCGGCGGCCGTGTCGATCGCGAGCGGGCCGCGCAGCGACGCATACGCGGGCTCCGCATACGGGACGACGATGTTCAGGCCGTCGGCCGCGCCGCGCTGGATCACGAACACGAAGCGCCGGTCGGTCTCCACGTTCGCGAACACGATTCGCGGCGCGACGAGGATCGCGCCTGCGCCGGCGGCAGCCACGCTCAGGAATTGTCGGCGGGACAGTGACATGTTCATCTCCGTTGGAAGTCGGGCGATACGAGCAGCAGCGCGAGCGACGTGGTCGCGCTTTCGGCGCGCGACAGCGCGGTCGCCGTCGGCGCGCTCATCGAACCGGCGAGCAGCGTGTTGCCGAGCGTGCGCGGGTCGAGCCGGTCGCCGGTGCGGGCAGCCAGGCGCTGCGCGATCTCGACGCGGCGCACGAGCGCGTCGGGCGCGGCCCAACTCGCGGCGACGTCGTCGTAACCGGCCGGCGAGCCCGGCCGCCACACGGGCTGGCCAAGCTGCGTGAGCAACGGCGCGGCCTTCAGGTCGCCCGTGTCGCGCCAGCCGAGCCCGCGCAGTGACGATACGGCCCACTCCCACGGCGTCTTGAACTTGCGGTTGACCGGCGACCACGCGTCGGGCGCATCGACGAGCGCGCGATAGACGGCCGGCAAATCGCCGCCGCTCGCGTCGAACGCGCGGGCGAGCCGGTCGGTCAGTGCGGGCGGCGGATTGTCGGCGACGAAATGACGGGCGAGCTGGAACGCGATGTGCCGGCCGGTCGCATCCGAATGCGCAAGATCGTGCAGGACCGCGCGCGCCTGCGCTTCGCCCGGCTGGTCGTAGGTGCGCCCCATCACCGTGCGCGTGCCCGGTTCGTGCAGCTTCGGGCGGAACACGAATGCGCCGGGCGCGGCGTCGCCCGGTTGCTGCCCGTTCCCGCCGGCGAGGCTCCAGCCGGTCAGTGCGCGCGCGAATTCCGTCACGTCGGCTTGCGTGTAGCCCGTACGCACGCCGAGCGTGTGCAGTTCCATGATTTCGCGCGCGAGATTTTCGTTGAGCCCGCGTTTCGCGGACGGATTGCGTTCCGCCGTGCGCAGCGCAGCCGGGCTGTCGGGGCCGACCGAGCGCGCCTGGTCGAGAAAGAGCTGCATCGCGGGATGCTGTTCGACCGCGACGAGCATGTCCTCGAAGCGGCCGAGCACGTGCGGGCGGATCGCGTCGCGCTCGAACGCGCCCGCGTACGCGGCCACCTGCCCCTTGTCGACCGACACCGCGAAATGGTTCGCCCAGAAATGCACGAGACGCTCGACGAACGGCGCGGGCGTGTTCAGCGCGCTGTTCATCCGTGCCGTGACGGCGCTGCGGTACGCGTCGTAGCCGTCGCGGCGAATCGATTGCGCGGTCGCGCGTTTAGCAGCCGCGTCGTCGCCGGTCATCGCGCTGCGCGCGGTCGCGAAACGCGTCGCGAGCGCCACCGCGTCCGGCTCGCCGGCCCACGCGGCAGGCCGTGCGTCGTAACGGTCGAATTGCGCGACGAGCGCCGCCTTCGGGTCGGCAGGCGGCGCTTCGTCGCCCCGCGCGCCGAGACCGAAGCGGTTCAGCGCGATCGCGGCCGGCGTGGTGTCGTTCGGATGGTCCATGACGGGCTCTCTTGCGGTGCGTACCCGTGTTTAACGCGGGAGCGCCGGGAAATCCGTCGCGGGAATCGCAAATATTTTCCGGATCGGGGAAATGCCGGACGCGAAGATCGGCGGAGATCGCACGCCATGGCGGCACTCGTCGCGTCGTCGACGCGCAACGGCGGCGCGATTTGTCCGGTGCACGCATTGCGCGTGACCGAAAACAACCGAAAGCGGCACGCTTGCTGCGCGCCGCCCTGCTCGTTGCTTACCGGCTCGCCGATGCGTCCGGCTTCTTCTGCAGCTTCGGCGGCAAACGCCAGTTGCCGCTGTGCTGCAACCCGTCGACGAATTTCGCGCGCTCGTCGGGTGTGAGCGTCGCCGCGAAATCGACGACGCTGCGCTCGACCTGCGCACGCATCGCGGTATCGGCCGCGCGCGTGCGGTCGAGTGCGGCATCGATCGCCGCGCGATCGAGCTGCGGCGCGGCGAGCAGGTCCAGCACGGTGATCCGGCCATCGCGCCCTTCGCGCGCAAAATCGCGGCCGTCCTTGCGCGCCGCCTTCAGCGCGGCGGCGAATTCGCGCTGCCGCGCATCGGGCAATTCGTCCGCCGCGAAACGCAACGCGGTGCGTTGCGCGGGCGCGCCCGCCGCCGGCAGGTCGCGATGCGTCGCGAACCACTGATAGGCCCCGCCGCCGATCGCGCCGAGCATGAACACGTTCAACACGACCGAGCCGACGAGCGCGAATTTCCAGCTGCGTTCACTCATTCGTCACTCCAATCTACGCTCGGGCCGCCGAACGTCGTCGTCAAATAGCCCGGTTCGTGCTGCGCCGACGGCACGCTGCCGAGCATCAGCATCGACACGGCCACGGCGCCCGCGAGCGCGCCGGCCAGGCCGACACCCGCGAATGCCGCGCCCGACCACCACACCGTGCCGCGCCGGCGCGCGCGTTGCGGCGCGGGCGCCGTCGCGACGATGCGCTCGACGAGCGCCGGCGCGGGCGGTGCGACCATGTCGTACGACAGCCATGCGTCGAGGTCGGCGGCATCGTCGAGCGCCAGCAGCGCGTCGCGCGGGTTCGCGCGCGCCCACGCCTCGGCGGCCGCGCGTTCGCCGTCCGGCCAACGCCGTGCGTCCGAGCCGTATGCGGCGACGATGGTACGAAATCGTTCGGGTGTCATCGCTTGTCCTCGCTAGGTGGGCCGCCGGCCAGTTGCGCGCGCAGGTTGCGCCTGGCGCGCGCGAGCAGGCTTTCCAGCGCATCGACGGTGATGCCCATCAGGTTGGCCGCTTCCACGTTCGACATTTCCTGATAGTACTGGAGCACGAGCGCTTCCCGCTGCCGGGGCGGCAACGCGGCAAGCGCCTGCCGCACACGCGCATCGCGCGAGCGCAGCTCCGCATGCGCGGCCGGCTCCGGTTGCGGGTCCGGCACGTCGGGCAACGTATCGACAGGCTCTTCGCGCCGCCCACGCAACCGGTCGTAGCACAGGTTCAGCACGACGCGATGCAGCCACGTGTCGAAGCGCGCCTCGCCTTCGCGCCAGCGCGGCGCCTGGTTCCATATCCGCAAGAACGTCTCCTGTGCGACGTCCTCGGCTTCGTTCCGGTCGCCGAGCATGCGCGTCGCCAATGCGAGCAGACGCGGCAGCTTGCGCGCAACGAGCACGCGCACCGCCGACGAATCGCGCGCGCCAACGCGCGCGACGAGTTCCGCGTCCGGATCGCGGTCGCCGCGATCGCTCAACGCGGCCTGCTCCGCAGCACAGTGCGTTTGCGCCGCCCTGTGCCGGCAGGTCTGCCCGCCGCCCGGCTGAAGCTCATCGTCGTGCTCTCCTTGCATGCGTCGGGCCGTCGCCGCGCGGCGCCACGCCGACTGTTCGGCGCCGCCGCGTGCATCGCGCACGGCGTCGGCCATGCCCGTTTCATCGACATCCGTTTCGCGCGGCATATCGATCCTGTCGTCCGGTCACGCGAGCGTCGGCCGGCGCGTTCAATATACGACGACCGGCGCGGGCCGGTAATACGCCGGACGTGCCGGCACCACGACGCAGCCGGCCAGCACGATGGCCGTGGCCGCCAGTATCACGATGGTTCGAAAAGGCATGGCTTCGACTCATGAGATTGCGTGAAGGGACCGCCGCACCGGCACGACGTACCGCGCGGCGGCATGCGCATCAGGCCCAGTGGCCCGGCACCCAGCGCCACGCCGGGCCGCGCGCGGCCCAGTGTCCGGGTACCCAGTGATAACCGACGCGCACCACTTGCCAGTGGCCCGGAATCCATACGTAGCGCCCCTGCCGCCAGTGCCAGTGGCCCTGGTCCCAGACGTAACCCGCGCGCGGCGCCGGCATCACTTCGACGCGTGGCGCCGGCGGCGCGTAAGGTGCGACGATGACGGCCTGCGCGAATGCGGCGGACGCCGCCAGCGCGGCCACGCATCCGGCGGCAAACCGCAATGGAACAGAAAGTTTCATGAAAGACTCCGAAGTAACCTGCATCGACCGGAAGCGGCCGTTCATGCGTTAAACGGAGCCGGCGCAGGAAATCCGTCGCGGCGTTGGAAAAAAATTCAGGCGAGCCGGATGCGCCTGGTAGCGGGCCGGAATGCGCGGGCCCGCGTACCAGCCGCCGCACGCGCAGGCTTGCCGTGCTGTCACAACCCGGCAAAACTGCCCTCCGACAATGTGTTCACCGGGATCCCGCTCGTTTCCGGCCCACGCCCCGGCCACGCTCGCGCATGGCCGCGCGGTTCCACATCTCGCGTCCCCATCAACGAAAACTACGACCATGTCGAACCAGGACACTCTCCCTGATCAGCCGAACGAGCCGGCCGCCTCGGTGTCGCGCCGCGGCTTCCTGAAACTCGCCGGCGTCTCCGGCCTCGCCACCGCTGCCGGCGGCCTCGCAGCCGCCCGCGCCGCCGCGTCGAATCCGGACGGCACGCCCGAACAGGTCCACCTGACGTGGGGCAACGACCCGACGTCCGAAGTCGTGATCTCGTGGGCATCGCTCGCGCCGGCCGTCAATCCGCGCGCGCGCATCGTCGCCGACGGCGAGCCGCCGCGCACCGTGCACGGCGTACAGCGCCTGTACACGGATGGCCTGAACGGCGAAACGGTGTTCGCTTACCACGCGCGCGTACACGGGCTGAAGCCGAATACGCGCTATCGCTACGAAATTACGGCCGACAACGACAGCAACGCCGCGCAGCCGTTCGCCGCGAATTTTTCGACCGCGCCGCGCGGCCGCGCGCCGTTCCGTTTCACCAGCTACGGCGATCTCGCGACGCCGAACGGCGCATGGGTGCTGTCGTCGCCGCAGAGCCGCTTCGCGGTGCAGGCCGTCGAACAGTTCCAGCCGCTGTTCCACCTGCTGAACGGCGACCTCTGCTACGCGAACCTGAACCCGGCGCACCAGCCCGAGGTGTGGCGCGACTTCGGCAACAACAACCAGACGTCGGCCGCGAATCGTCCGTGGATGCCGTGCCCCGGCAATCACGAGATCGAGTTCAACAACGGTCCGCAAGGGCTGGACTCGTATCTCGCGCGCTATACGCTGCCCGAGAACGGCACGCACTTCCCGGGCCGCTGGTACAGCTTCCGCGTGAGTTCGGTGCTGTTCGTGTCGCTCGACGCCGACGATGTCGTGTACCAGGACGCTGCCGCGTTCGTCGGCGGCCCGGCCCCGCTCGTGCCGGCCGCGAGCACGGGCCGCCCGCCGATCGAACCCGGCACGTCGTTCTACGTGCGCGGCTACAGCAACGGCGAACAGACGCGCTGGCTCGAACACACGCTGCGCCATGCGGCGCACGACGACGATATCGACTGGATCGTCGTGCAGATGCACCAGGACGCGCTCAGTTCGTCGAAGACGGGCAACGGTTCCGACAAGGGCATTCGCGAAGCATGGTTGCCGCTGTTCGACCGTTACGGTGTCGATCTCGTGCTGTGCGGCCACGATCACGACTACGAGCGCAGCTACCCGGTGCGCGGCTGCAATCACCGCGCGGGCGTCGACGCGACGACCGGCGAAGTCGTCGAGACGCTGCAGCCGCGCCCGGTCGGGTCGAACGACCCGGATCGCACGAAGTTCGACACGAGCCACGGCACGATCCACCTGATCCTCGGCGGCGGCGGCACCAGCGCGCCGCTCGACGTGTACGGCGAGAATCCGGCGACCGGTTATGCGCGGGCGAAGGTATTCACGAAACCGAACCGGCCGGTGCCGGGCGCGGCGGCGAACACGTTCGTGCGCCAGCCGGCCGATGCGCTCGAGGATGCGATCTGGTCCGCGCGCCGCGATACGGGCACCGGGTACGGGATCGCCGTGTTCGACCACGACCCGGGCAAGCCGGGCGGGCATACGACGATCACGATGCGCTACTACCACGCGCCGGGCGCCGACCAGCACCCGACCGCGGACTACGAGCTGTTCGAGACGATCGAGCTGAGCAAGAAGCGGCACGAGCGCTGATCGGGCGGGCGCTCGCTGCGGCGGGCGCCTGCTGTTTCGGCATCGGCTGATGGGCGGGCCGGGCGCGGGTTAGACTGCTCGCCTCGCACCCCGACCCACGACGATGAGTTTCGAATACCGCATTCACACGCGCCCGTCGGCCGACGCATTCGATGCAATCGCGCATGTGCTGCGGCAAACGCACGGCGACGTCGACATCGATCCCGACAGGCGACGGCTCGAAATCCGCGAGACCGCCAACGGCTGGCCGCTGATCGACCTGTCGACCGGCGACGACGGGTTCTTCCTCGTCACGACACTCGGGCCGACGCGCAACGCCATGCTCGACGCGATCGGACGCGCGTTGTCGGCAATCGGCGCGACATGGCGCATCGACGACGCATGACGAACTGCCCCGTTCCGCGCCTTGCCTGAACCGGCCGCAGGCACCGGGCCGCGCTCCCGCCAGCGTCCACCGCCGGGCCGCCCCGGCTCCGCCCCGTTAAACTGTGCATGTTCGCGCGCAACGCGCCGTATCGGATTGTCATTTGCGATCACGGCGCATGCGGACGAAACCGAATCATCCGTATCCGAATTTGAATGTTGAAACAGGCAGGAAGCATGAAGCGCAAGAACAAGGCAACGCTCGTCGGGCTCGGCGCGGTGTTGTTGTGGGCCTCGGTGGTGGCGCTCGTCCGTGGGGTCAGCGAAAGCCTCGGCGCGACCGGCGGCGCGGCGATGATCTACACGGTGGCCTCCGTCCTCCTGCTGTTTTCGATCGGCTTCCCCGATCTGAGCAAGTTCCCGAAAAACTATCTGATCTGGGGCGGGCTGTTGTTCGTCGCGTACGAGCTGTGCATGTCGCTGTCGATCGGCTATGCGAGCAACGGCCGCCAGGCGATCGAAGTCGCGATGGTCAACTATCTGTGGCCGAGCTTCACGCTGGTCGCCGCCATCGTGTTCAACAAGCAGCGCGCGAGCCTGCTGGTCGTGCCGGGCGTCCTGCTGTCGATGCTCGGAATCTGCTGGGTGCTCGGCGGCGACCAGGGCCTCGATCCGGCCGGCATGCTGCGCAACGTCGCGGACAATCCGCTGAGCTACGGCCTCGCCTTCTTCGGCGCGCTGATCTGGGCCGCCTATTGCACGGTGACCGCACGTATCGCCGACGGCAAGAATGGCGTCACGCCGTTCTTCATGCTGGTCGCCGCGGCGCTCTGGATCAAGTTCGCGATCGAAGGCGGCGGCGCAATGACGTTCAGCCTTCAGGCAGTCGTGTATATCGTGCTGGCGGCATCGGCGCTGGGGTTCGGTTATGCGGCGTGGAACACCGGCATCATGCACGGCAACGTGACGATCATCGTCGGCGCCTCGTATTTCACGCCGGTGCTCGCGGCCGCGCTCGCCGCGACGCTGCTGCATGCGCCGCTGTCGATCGCGTTCTGGCAAGGCGCGTCGATGGTTTGCGGCGGATCGATCCTGTGCTGGCTTGCGACGCGCAGCCGGCGTATCGAAAAGGCCACGCCCGTTCGCGCCGGGAAGGAAGCACGGGAGAATTGCCACGGGTAACGGTGCCGGGTGCTTGCAACGGGACGCGCGGTTGCCGCTCTCCGTTTCGTGCCCGGCAAGCCGCTCGCGCTAGCTTCGCGACTCCAGCGCGATACGCACCGCCAATCCGGCCAGCACGGTGCCCATCAACCAGCGCTGCACCGACGCCCAGAGCGGCCGTCCCGCGAGAAAGCCCGCGATGGACCCGGCCATGCACGCAATCAGCGCGTTCACGCTGATGCTCACCGCGATCTGCACGCAGCCGAGCGCCAGCGATTGCGCGAGCACGCTGCCGTGCCCCGGCGAAATGAACTGCGGCAGAAGCGACAGATACATCACCGCGATCTTCGGGTTCGCGAGGTTCGTGACGAACCCCATCGTGAAGAGCCTCACGCGGCCGTCGTGCGGCAACTGCCGGACCTGGAACGCGGAACGGCCGCCCGGCTTGAGCGCCTGCCATGCCAGGTATGACAGATACAGCGCACCGGCAAAACGCAACGCGTCGTACGCGTAAGGCACGGTCATCACCAGCGCGGTAATGCCGAACGCCGCGCAAACCATGTAGAAGACGAACCCCAGCGCGACACCGCCGAGCGACACCAGCCCGGCACGGCGACCCTGGCAGATCGAGCGCGAAACCAGATAGATCATGTTCGGTCCGGGCGTGAGCACCATGCCGAGCGACACGAGTCCGAATGCAAACAGGGTAGGCAAAGCCGGCACGGCAGTCTCCTTCGGGGCAGAGCAGTCACTGGGACGAAGTCCGGACAATGTATTGCATCCCGGCCATCATCGGCATGAATAAACTGCAAGCCGCCCATGAGCGGCGTTCATCGTGCCGGCTGTACGTTACCCGCGCTTTTTCGCGCGTGCCTGGGTTGCCTTCACGGCCTTGGCGCGCTGTGCGTCGACGAGCCTCACGAACTCATCGGCAATCGCATTGCCGCCCGCGTTCCACGACAGCCGCACGGAACGATGCAGCTTCGGCGACAGCTCCAGCACACGGCCGCCAAACGGCGTATACGTGAGCGTGATGCGCGGAACGATCGATACGCCCATGCCGGCCTCCGCCATCGAAAGAATGGTGCGCATCTCGACCACGTTGAACGCGGCCCGCAGCGGCGCGCCGCTTCGCGCGAAGTAATCCGCGATCACCGGCCCGCAACCTGCCTTCGAAAAAATGAACGGCACCGCGGACAGCTGCTTGGCCGATACGCGCTTGCTCGCACCGAACATGCCTTGCGCCGCCACCGCGACGAAATCCTCGTCGAGCAGCGGAAGATTGTGGGCGAACGTCTTCGTGCCGGCCACCACGCCGATGTCGGCGGTACCGTCGTCGATCCACCCTTCGACTTCGCTGTCCGTACCTTCGAGCAGCACCGCCGACACACCCTGATGCATCTCCTTCAACGCCTCGAGCGCGGGGACGACGAACGCCAGCGAGACGCTCGGCAGCGACGCGACCACCAGCTTCCCTTCGAGCTTGCCGCGAGACAGGCTGAACTGCTGGCGCAGCATCTGCGCTTCCCGAACCACGCTCTGGACGTACGGCCACAGGCGTTCGCCCGCCGCGGTCAACACGACCGGCTGCCGGTCGCGCCAGAGCAGCTTGACCTGCGTGAGATCCTCCAGCTCGGTCAGCGCGTGACTGATCGCGGATTGACTTCGGCTGAGCCGGTCGGCCGCGGCCGTGAGCGAACCGAGTTCGACTACGGCCGCCAGTGCCTGCAACTGCGCAAGCGTCATCGGATCTCCTCGTTTCATCACATGTATGTTGTGCATGATACGGCTACTCGTCATGAACCGGATCGAATGATAGCGACGGTGCGGCGGGCAAGCCGAATGCCCTTCGCGGCGCTCAGGTAAGATGCGTGCTCGAACCGCCGCGTCGATTGCATGCTCACCCGGCCGCACCCAACGGACTGCATGCGATCGCATGACCGGTTCAAGCCGATCCAGAACTCCAGAACACATGCGTGCAAGACGCACGCGACCGCAACGGGCTCCGCCGACCGCGCTCGCTGCCGGATATGCCGCGACATGCCACTCGATGATCCATTTCAATCTGACTGAAGGTGTGCTGGTCTCCAGCCTGCAGGGCCTTACCCCGTTCGATCTGGCCGGCATCGCCGTCGCGCTGCTGCTCGGCGGCATGGTCAAGGGCGTCACGGGCATCGGCGTGCCGCTAATCGCGATGCCGATCCTCAGCCAGTTCCTGCCGATCCGGCATGCGGTGCTCCTGCTGTCGATGCCGATCATCCTCGGCAACATTCCGCAGGCGCTCGAAGGCGGCCAGGTGCTGGCGACGGCACGCAAGATCGCCGCGCCGATCGCCGGCACCGTGATCGGCAATATCGTCGGCGTCGCGATTCTCCTGTCGCTCAATCCCGGGCACGCACAAGCGGCATCGGGCGCACTGCTGATCGTCGCCGCGACGCTCATGCTCGCCGCGCCGAAGCTCAACCTGCCCGACGCGTGGCAGAAGCCCGTCGGTTTCGTGCTCGGGTTCGGTGCGGCGCTGATGGAAAGCATCGCGTCGGTGCCGGGCCCGCTGCTCGCCACCTACCTGATTTCGTCCGGTGCGACCGGGCGCGTCTTCACGAAGCAGATCGCGATCATCCTCGTGGTGTCGATCGTCACGCTGATCACGACGTTCAGCGGCGCCGCGCATGCGAGCGCCGCGGACCTGGCGATCTCGGCGGCGGCCAGCCTGCCGGCCATTGCCGGCATGTGGCTCGTTCGCCCGCTGCGGGACAAGATGTCGCCGAAGGTCTTCAGGATGGTCGTCCTGCTGTTCGTGCTCGTCGCGGCATCGCAGATGATCTGGAAATCGGGCGCGCTCAGGCATGGCGGATCGCCTGCGGCCCAGACGAACGGCGCACACGCAGCCGGGAAATGACGGCCGGCAGTGCCGCCGTCGATCGCGCATGCGTTCTGAAAGCTGCAAAGCGTAGTATTCGCGGACCCGGCGTATCGCTCGGCTCCGACGGCACGGGACACCGTGCAACGACGCGAACGACACGCTACCGACTTTGCTACTCGCGCGCTGATGCAACAGTCAGCGTTGCGCCGTTTTCAGAGGCACGAAATGGAAACCTATGTGTTGCTGGGCTGCGGATTCGGCCTCGGCCTGTTGATCGCGATCTGGGGAATCTGGTCGCTCAGGTAAGACGCACGCGCGGCTTCCCGTGCGCAAGGAGGCCGCATGGAGGAAGACGGGAAACTGTAATCTCCGGCGAACGACAGCAGCGCCCTCCGTTCCAATTGCTTCGCACCCCGACTCAATCGGCCTGAGACGACACGCCCCGACGAAAGTACCCGTCGAATCCGGCAACATCGATCACCGGTGCAGGCCCCCGTTCGGCACCAGCCCCGACCGCGCTTCATCGAAGCGCGCGCACTCCGCCTTGAGCCAGTCCGAAAAGGCGGCGGTACGCGGATCGTCCGGGTTGCGGGAAAGCAGCACGTAGCGCGCCGGCGCGCGCACGTGGGCGCCAAAGACATCGACGAGCCGCCCACTGGCGATCTCGTCATGCACGAGCGCCGAGCGCCCCATCGCGACACCCTGATGGTTCAACGCGGCCGTGATCGCCAGGCTCGAGAAATTGAACCGTGGCCCGTCCAGCTGCGCGAGCCACGCCGGATGGACCGCCTCCAGCCACGTGCGCCATTCCACGAACTCGGGCGCGCCGGCCCACGGCGCGGCGTCGTGCAGCAACACGACGCCGTCCAGCGACTCCCCGCTCGCGAAAGCCGGATGCTGCGCCAGATAAGCAGGCGTGGCGACCGGAAACAGGATTTCGTCGAGGATGGCGTCGGCATGCAGCCGGCTGTATTGCATCGGGTCGTAGCGCACGGCCACGTCGATGTCGTCGGACTCCATCGCCTGTCGATCCAGCACCTGAAACTCGGCTTTCACGCGCACCGACACGTTCGGCTGTTGCCGGTGAAATCCGGTCAGGCGCGGCATCAACCATTGCAGCGCGAGCGACGGCAGGCAGCTCACCTGCAGCGGCGCGTCCGACATGCCGAGCGCGTCCAGCGTGCGGTTGATATCGCCGAACGCACCCGACATCGTCCCGAGCAGCACCTCGCCCTTCCCGGTCAACTTCAGCCCGCGCGCCTGACGCACGAAAAGCGGATACCCGAGCCTGTCCTCCAGGTGCCGGATCTGCTGGCTGACCGCGCTTTGCGTCAGGTTGAACGCCTGCGCCGTCTTCGTGAAGCTCAGCAACCGGCCGGCGGTTTCAAAACAGAGCAACGCACCAAGGATCGAACCGTCCAGTCGCATAGATATAAGTCAGGCTAATGCATTCATTAGAAATCGGCGCTTTCGCGCAAACGTCTGGAATCGTAGCATTGCCGCACTTTACGAACACGAGGCCGATTCGTGACTATCGCGCTCCAACCTACCGATCTATTAGCCAAACTGCAATCCCGCCACCCGCTCCTGTGGCTGAACCCGGGTGCCGGCCGCCCCTTGCCCCACGACGCGCCATCGTTCGACGCCATTGCGATGGCCGAAGCGCGGCTCGCGCGCTGCGAGCCGCTGATGGCCGAACTTTTTCCCGAGCTCGCGGCGAGTGCGGGAAAAATCGAGTCGCCGCTGATGCCCGCGGACGACTTGCAGCGCGCGTTGTCGCACCCGGCCGACGCGCGTGGCGCGTGGTTCATCAAGCGCGACGACGCGTTGCCGATTGCCGGTTCGATCAAGGCACGCGGCGGTTTTCACGAAGTGCTCGCGCTCGCCGAGTCGCTCGCGATCGAACACGGGCTGCTCGACCCCGCGGGAGACCGGCGAACTCTTGCGTCGACCGCGGCGCGCGCACTGTTTGCCGCGCACACCGTCATCGTGGGCAGCACCGGCAATCTCGGCCTGAGCATCGGCGTGATGGCCGCCGCGCTGGGGTTCGAATCGGTCGTTCACATGTCGACCGAAGCGAAGCCCTGGAAAAAGGCGCGCCTGAGAAATCGCGGCGTGCGCGTGATCGAGCACGACGGCGATTACGCACAAGCCGTCGCGGCCGGACGCGCGCAGGCACACAATCAACCGCGCTGCCATTTCGTCGACGACGAAGGCTCGCTGATGCTGTTCCTCGGCTACGCGGCAAGCGCCCGGCATCTCGCCGCGCAACTCGCCGAGGCGGGCCGCGGCGTGGACGCCGCACATCCACTTTTCGTCCATATCCCCTGCGGTGTCGGCGGTGCGCCGGGCGGCATCGCGTATGGCCTCAAGGCGCTTTTCGGCGAGCACGTGCATTGCTTTTTCGCCGAGCCCGTCGCTTCGCCCTGCATGCTGGTCCAGCTTGCGTCCGGTCGCCGCGAGCCGCTGTCCGTCTACGACGTGGGGCTCGACAACCGGACCGAGGCCGACGGCCTCGCCGTCGCGCAGGCGTCGCATCTTGTCAGCCCGCTGATGGCGCCGCTGCTGTCGGGCGTGTTCACCGTCAGCGACGCGCAGCTCTACGCGCAACTGCTCGCGGTTCAGCGCGCGCTGGGCGTGGAACTGGAACCGTCGGCCGCGGCTGCCGTCGGCGGGCCCGGCTGGCTGGAACGGTCGCCGGCCGGCCAGGACTACGTACGCAATCTCGCGATCGACATGCACCGGTCGACGCACGTCATCTGGGCGACGGGCGGATCGCTCGTCCCGCCGGACGAGCACCGCCGCTTCCAGGCCCATGCGAAAGCGCTCGCCGGTGGCGCGCCCGGCGTGTGACCGTTCGGCGCGGCTTCCTCACCGTTTCGCAAGACGCGTTAGACTGTTCCGATGGAACAATGCCGTTATTGCCAGAGAATCCGCGATGAATGGGATTGCCACGGGGACGAATGCCGCCGGGCAATCGCAAAGGCGCTGCGCCGCCAGCGTGCGGGCCTGCCGATGGTGCCCGATCGCATCCGCAACGAGCTGCCGTCCGGCGCGCCGACCCAGCAGGTCATCGCCGTCCTGTCGCGCCAGCGTCTGCGCGCGCGCCGCGGCAACGAGGAACGCCGGGAGCGCAAGGAAATCGACGACGACGTCTGATCCCGCCTCACCGCAGCCCATCCACGTCACCTCCACCGCCTCCTTCGCCGCCGGGCGTCCGCTCGTACGCAGCATCGACGCCGCACCCACCCGCCACCGCGCCCTTGCAAATCCGGCAACACCGATTGGGGACGGAAGATATTTATCCCGGAATTATTACCTCAGCGGCAACGATCTTTCGCTGAAATCCACGTTTACCCTAAGTCACCCGACGCCTACGATGTAATCAACCGCTTACGACATGGTGTCGAACGCGGAAAGCCAAGACAAACATCGGAGGTCATCATGAAATCGCTCGTTTCCGCAGTCGTTGCCGCCGTCGCCCTGTCCGCCTCGTTCGGCGCATTCGCTCAAAGCACCGTAACCCGCGCTCAAGTGCGCGCCGAACTGGTCCAGCTCGAAAACGCCGGTTACAAGCCAGCCGTGTCGAGCCCGCACTACCCGGCCGACATCGAAGCCGCGCAAGCCCGCGTGCACGCCGCCGACAACAGCGGCTACGGTGCGCAACCGGCCGCAACCGTCCAGGGCGGCGCACCGGCCGCCAAGGTGCAAAGCGCGCACGACTCGATCTACTTCGGCCACTAAGCCAGCCGCTGCGCGCCCCGCGCGCGCAGTCCGCACATGCAACGAGCCCGTCCCGCGACGGGCTCGTTGCGTTTGCATCCTGCACTTCAGCGAGCGTCCCTCACCGGCTGCCGCCCGATGCGACCCGGCCGACCGCTTCCGTCGCGGCACCGCCGCCGACCAGTTCCTGATAGCGCACGCACGCGAACTGCGCGGACGCCTTCGCCGCGTACATCGCCGCGTCGGCCTTCACGAGCAATTCCTCGGCCGACGCACCGTCGGCCGGAAACTCGCTGACGCCGATGCTCGCGCCGACGGCCACGCGCCGGTCGCCGAATTCCAGTTCCTCGGCCATCACGATCTGGATGCGCGACGCGATATCGCCGATCACCGCCGGCGAACGCACGTCTGCAATCAGCACGATGAATTCGTCGCCGCCGAGCCGCGCGACCATGTCGCCGCTGCGCAGCACGAGGCTCAGCCGCTTCGCGACCGCGACGAGCGTGCGATCTCCGGCAGAATGCCCGTGCTGGTCGTTGATCTGCTTGAAGCGGTCGAGATCGACGAACATCACGGCCAGCCCTTCGCGCACCGCCGCCGCATGCCGGATCGCGGCATCGAGATGCTCCATGAACAGCAGACGGTTCGGCAGCGCGGTCAGCGGATCGTGGCCCGCGAGGTGCGTCAGCTCCTGCTGCTTCGCACGCAGCATCGCGACCTGCGTGCGGATCTCGACACGCATGCTGTCGAAACAGCGCGCGAGCACGCCGATCTCGTCGGCGCGACCGGTGGGCAGCCGTTCGGCGGCCGGATCGTCGAACACGTGCGTCGCGGCACGCGCGAGCGTCTGCAACGGCCGCGTGATCGCGCGCGCGAACAGGATCGCGAGAATCACCGCCAGCAGGCTCGACACGAGCACCATCCTGACGATCCGTTCGCCCAGCATGCCGGCCGGCGCGAGTACGTCCGCCAGCGGGCGCGCCATCCCGAGCACGACGAAGCGGTTGCCCTCGTCGTTTCCGAACGGCGTGCGCGCGAACGCGAACATTTGCCCCGGCGCCTCGTCCGGCTGCTCCAGGCCGTTGAGCGTCACGTTCGCGCGCGCGCTGTCGAACAGCGCGCGCGTGGCGGCAAAGCGGTCCTGCATCAGCACGCGCCGGCCGCGGTCGAAGCCGAACGTCTGCGTCGGATCGGGGTGCACGAGGAAATCGCCCCATTCGTTCGCGAGATACACCCCGTAGTCTTCCGGCAGATCACGTTCGAGCCGGTCGAACACGCGCGAGAGCTCGACGTCGACGACGAGCGCACCGATCGTCTGGCCTGACGGGTCGACGACCGGCGTACCCACGCGCAGGATCGGCAGCCCTTCGGCCGCGTGCGACCCCGTCTCGTGGTTGATCACGATCGGCGACAGGTAGATATGACCGGGCGCCGTCGCGAGCGTGTCGAATACATAGGAAAACTGTCCTTTTTCCTGGAACGCGCTTTCCGGCAGCACGACGATGCCGTGCGCATCGCGATCGACGCGGATGCGTTCGAGCCCGAAATGCGCGCTTGCGATCAGGCGGATCTGCAGGTATTCCGGATGATTTCTCATGAAGCTGTAATACACCTGCTCGAGCCGCGAACGTGGTGCGCGATCCGGGTTGTCGCTGCCCGCGACGAGCGCGGCCGACGGCAACTGCGCCAGCACGAGCGCATCGTCGGCGACGTCGGCCAGTGCGGTGGTGAAGCGCTGCCCGAGCAGTTGCGTCGACATCAGCAGGCTGTGCTGCGCTTCCTGCACGAGCATCGCGCGGTTCGCGCGATACGCGTAGTAGCCGGTGGTACCCGACGCGATCACGCCGATGCACGCGAACAGCACCGACAGCTTCGACGTGAGCCCGAGCCGGATCATTTTCCGAACCGCTCCGGCCGGTCGCCCGACACGATGCGCCCCCACAGCAATTCGCGCCGCGCGATGTCTTCGACGGGCTGCAACCACACGAGATGCTGATGCCCGGTGTCGAGCCCCGGCGGCGGCTCGAGCGTGTTCGCGAGCCCCTGGCGCTCGGTCAGCAGCGCGCCGATCGCCGGTTCGAGCATGTAGTTGATCCACGCGAACGCGAGCGCGGGACGTTGCGTGCCGCGCGTGACGGCCCAGCAATCGAGCCATGCGAGCGCGCCTTCGTCCGGGATCACGTAGCCGACGTCCACGCCCGCGCGACGCAACAGCTCGACCTGTTGCGTGCCGTAGTTGCCGAACATCAGCGCCGCGCGATGCTGGACGAACAGCGCGGTCGCCTCTTCAGGGAGCGTGTAGTACGTCAGCAGGTTGCGGCGCAGGTCGATCAGCTTACGCGCGACGGCGAGCGTCTGCTCGGGCGACAGGCGAAACGGGTCGGGATAACCGAGCGCCAGCGCCGCGAACGAGAAGTTGTGCTGCGCGCTGTTGAAGTCGAGCACCTTGCCGCGGTAGCGCGGATTCCACAGCTCGCGCATCGAACGCGGCACGGCGGGCACCTGCTTGCGGTCGTAGATCAGCCCCATCGACGAATACGTGAACGGAATCGCATAGGTCGCGCCGTCCTGCACGAGCCCGCCGATCGTCGCGAGTTGCTGGAAGTTCGGCAACTGCCGCCGCCGGTTCGGGATATGCGACAAGTCGATCGGCGCGAGCAGATGTTCGCCCGCGTAGCGCTGGATCTCGGCCGTATTCGCGGCCAGCACGTCGTATGGCGGCGGCGCCGCGCTATGCAGCCGCGTCCACAGCGCTTCGTCGGAATCGACGAACGTCACTTCGACACGCGCATGAAACCGCGCCTCGAATGCGCTGACGACGTCGCTGTCCGCGTAGCCCGGCCATGCCAGCACACGCAGCACGTTGTCGTTGACGGTTTCGGGAGAGGCAGCGAAAACAGGCAGGCCCAGTAAGCCCGACGTCAATATGATGAGCAGCGTGAACACGGCGCCGCGACGACGCGCACGTGCGCCGATTCCCCTGATCAATCGGACCCCGTCTGAATCGCACGGCTGCATTCGACTGTCCTTTTTCGAGTCGATGCGATATCCCGCAACGAAACCATAAAAAGGACCGACACGCAATCGGCAGAAGCCGCACGCAACGCATGCGCAGCGGCGGCGGCGCTTTCCCCGCACATCGTTGCACGTGCATGAAATGCCGCCGGGCGAGCGTCAATGATCAGTCGAAAGCGCGCTGTCGCCGCTTCATCGGTTCGGTAACCGGTCCGTCACGCCTGCACGTCGCGATGTCCGTCGATGCTGCGCGGCACACCCAGCGGATTCGTGTCGCGCAGCGCATCGGGCAGCAACGCATCGGGCACGTCCTGATAGCAGACCGCGCGCAGGAAGCGGCCGATCGCGAGGCTGCCCACCGACGTCGAACGGCCGTCCGACGTCGCCGGATACGGACCGCCGTGCACCATCGCATGCGCGACCTCGACGCCCGTGCCGAAACCGTTCACGAGAATGCGTCCCGCACGCCGTTCGAGCAACGGCATGAATGCGCGCGCCGCAGCGTGATCGCCATCGTCGATATGCAGCGCCGTCGTGAGCTGTCCGTCGAGCCGCTCGACGAGCGCATGCATCGTGTCGAGATCCGGGCAGCGCACGACGAGCGATGCGGGGCCGAACACTTCGTCGTGCAACTCGGGCTGATGCGCGAACCGGTCGGCCGGCGTCGCGAACAGCGCCGCGCGGCCCGCATGACGGATCCCGCCGCCTGCCGGCGCACCGCGCGCAAGCAGCTCGACACCGGGCTGCGCGCCCAGGCGGGCGACCGCTTCTTCGTACGCGCGGTGAATGCCCGGCGTGAGCATCGGGGCCGCAGGCAGATCGGCCAGCACGGCGGCGGCCGCAGCCTCGAAGCGCCGCAGCGCCGGGCCGTCGACACCGAGAATCAGGCCCGGATTCGTGCAGAACTGACCGACGCCGAGCGTCAGCGCCGCCGCGAACGCGCGGCCGATCGCCTCCGCGCGCGCGTCGAGCGCATACGCGAACAGCAGCACGGGATTCACGCTGCTCATTTCCGCATAGACTGGTATCGGCTGCGGTCGCGCAGCCGCGAGCGCCATCAATGCGGTGCCCCCGCTGCGCGAGCCCGTGAAGCCCACCGCCTGGATGCGCGGATCGCGCACGAGCGCGGCACCCACTTCGTAACCGTCGTCGAACAGCAGCGAGAACGTGCCATCCGGCATCGCGCATGCATCCACGGCCTCCTGAATCGCGCGACCGACGAGCGCCGACGTGCCCGGATGGGCCGGATGCGCCTTCACGATCACCGGGCAGCCGGCCGCCAGCGCCGACGCCGTGTCGCCGCCCGCGACAGAAAACGCCAGCGGGAAATTGCTCGCGCCGAACACGGCGACGGGGCCCAGCGCGACGTGCTGCACGCGCAGGTCGACGCGCGGCATTGGCTGACGCGCCGGCTGCGCGGGATCGATGCGCACGCCGAGGAAGTCACCCGCCCGCACGACCTGCGCGAACATCCGAAGCTGCGCGACCGTGCGTGCGCGTTCGCCTTCGATGCGCGCGCGCGGCAACCCGCTTTCCGCGACGCAGCGCTCGACCAGCGCATCGCCGAGCGCGAGCAGCCGCTCGGCGATCGTGTCGAGAAACGCCGCGCGTGCGCGCAGCGACGTATGCCGATACGCGTCGAATGCCTGGGCGGCCAGCGCGCAGGCTGCGTCGACGTCGTGCGCCGATGCGCGGCCGAACACGGGCTCAAGCGCCGCGCCGGTCGCCGGGTCGAGCGCCTGGAATCCCGCGGCGCCGGCCGCGCTGCGTCGACCGATCAGGGAAGCGCCGGAAATCTGCATGAATTGTCCTCGTTGAACATCGTTGAATCGTGAAATCGTTGAACCGTGTCGGCGCGCGCTTCGCTCAGCGGCCCCAGCGCAGCACGAGCGGATCGAGCGCGCGTGCGATCCGCAGCAGGCTCGCGCGCGTGTCGGGATGCATCGACGGCAGCGGATGACGCACGGCGTCCGACGCGATCACGCCGCCCGCCTTCATCAGCACCTTCGCGGTCGCGATGCCGCCCTGGCGGTTCTCGTGATTGATGAGCGGCAACCAGCGCCCGTACTCGCGCTCGGCTTCGTCTGCACGGCCGGCCGCCCATGCGTCGACGATCCGGCGAATGCCGTCCGGATACGCGCCGCCCGTCATGGCCCCCGTCGCGCCCGCTTCGAGATCGGCCAGCAGCGTGATCGCCTCCTCGCCGTCCCACGGCCCGACGATCGCATCGCCGCCGAGCGCGATCAGCTCGCGCAGCTTCGCGGCCGCCTGCGGCACCTCGATCTTGAAGTACGACACGTTCGGAATCTCGATCGCCATCCGCGCGAGCAGCGCGGCAGGCAGGTGCGTGCCGCTCGCCGGCGCGTCCTGGATCATGATCGGAATGTCGATCGCATCGGAGACGCTGCGAAAGAACTCGACGATCGCCGCCTCGCCCGCGCGAAACGTCGCGCCGTGATACGGCGGCATCACCATCACCATTGCAGCGCCCGCGTCCTGCGCGCGGCGGCTGCGCTGCGCGCACACGGTCGTGCCGAAATGCGACGTGGTGACGATCACGGGCACGCGGCCGGCGACGTGTTCGAGCACGCAGTGCATCACCGCATCGCGCTCGTCGTCGGCGAGCGAAAACTGCTCGGAGAAATTCGCGAGCACGCACAGGCCGTTCGATCCGGCATCGATCATGAAGTCGACGCAGCGGCGTTGTCCGTCGAGGTCGAGCCGGCCGTCGTCGGCGAAGATCGTCGGCACGACGGGAAACACGCCGCGATAGCGCGCGGATGAATGGTTCGATTGCATCAGTGGCACTCCTTGCCGCAGGAAATTCAAATCAGGTGAATCAGGTGATCGCGCCGATCTGCCAGGGCACGAATTCGTTCTGCCCGTAGCCGTGCAGTTCGCTGCGCGTCGCATGGCCGGACGCGGCGTCGAGCATCATCCGGAACAGCGTCGCGCCGAGCGCGTCGATGCGCGCGCCGCCGTCGAGCACGTCGCCGCAGTTCAGGTCGATGTCGTCGGCCTGCCGCCGCCACAGCGCACTGTTGGTCGCGAGCTTCAGCGACGGCGTCGGCGCGCAGCCGTATGCGGAGCCGCGCCCCGTCGTGAAGCAGATCAGGTTCGCACCGCCCGCGACCTGCCCGGTCGCGGAGATCGGGTCGTAGCCTGGCGTGTCCATGAACACGAGCCCTTTCGCGCGCACCGGCATCGCGTATTCGTAGACGTCGACGAGATTCGTGCTGCCCGCCTTCGCGATGCCGCCGAGCGATTTCTCCAGCACCGTCGTGAGGCCGCCCGCCTTGTTGCCGGCCGACGGGTTGTTGTTCATTGCCGCGTGATGGCGCGCGCAATAGTCCTCCCACCAGCGGATGCGCGCGATCAGCTTCTCGCCGACGTCGCGCGACACCGCGCGGCGCGTGAGCAAATGCTCGGCGCCATAGATCTCCGGCGTTTCGGACAGGATCGCGGTGCCGCCGTGCTTCACCAGCAGGTCGACCGCCGCGCCGAGCACGGGGTTCGCGGTGATGCCCGAGTAGCCGTCGGAGCCGCCGCATTGCAGGCCGACCGTTAGATGGCTCGCGTCGACGGGCTCGCGCCGCACGTCGTTCGCGGCGGCCAGCATCGACTCGACGAGCGCGATGCCTTTCTCGATCGTCTTGCGCGTGCCGCCGCTGTCCTGGATCGTGAACGTGCGCAACCGCGCGTGTTCCGTCAGCCCCTGGGTTTCGAGCAGGCGCGGAATCTGGTTGGTTTCACAACCGAGCCCGATCATCAGGACCGCCGCGAAATTCGGATGGCACGCGTAGCCGCCGAGCGTGCGCTGCAGGATCGCGAGCGCGTCGCCGTCGGGATCGACTGCGCAGCCGACGCCATGCGTCAACGCCACCACGCCGTCGACGTTCGGATACGCGGCGAGCGCGTCGGGGTGGATGTCGCGGCGGAAATGATCGGCGATCGCCCGCGCGACCGTCGCCGAGCAGTTCACCGACGTCAGGATGCCGATGTAGTTGCGCGTCGCGACGCGGCCGTCGGCGCGCACGATGCCGTCGAAGGTCGCGCGCTGCGCATCGGGCACGAACCCGGTGTCGCGGGTGCCTTCGCCGAACGCGTAATCGCGCGCGAACTCGCCCATGTCGAGGTTGTGCGTGTGGACGTGCTGGCCGGGCCGGATCGGCTGGCTCGCGAAGCCGATGATCTGGCCGTAGCGGCGCACGGGCGCGCCGGCGTCGATCGCGCGCGTCGCGACCTTGTGACCGGGCGGGATCAGCCCCACGACGCTCACGCCTTCGTCGTCGAGGCGCGTGCCGCTGACGAGTTGCTCGACGGCGATGACGACGTCGTCGGCTGGGTCGAGCCGGATCGTGCGCGGGCGCGACGCGGCCGGCGCCTGCCGGGTTTCGGTGGAAAGTGACGACATGGTTCGGTTCCGGTTGAATCGGGCGACGGGCTTCAGTCGAGGCCCCGGTCGCGGTAATCGATGAGGCTCGCGCAGACGGCCAGGCCGAATGCCGCGACGACGAAGAACATCAGCGCAAGGAAATAGGTGCCGGTGAACTGCACGATGAGGCCGATCAGGATCGGCACGATCACGCCGACGATGTTGCCGCCGAAGTTCATCGCACCCGCGAGCAGGCCCGCACGGGACTGGCCGCCGAGCGTTGCCGGCACGCCCCAGAACATCCCGCACCAGCGGATGAAGAACAGCGCGACCGACAGCAGCACGACCACGCTGACGAGCCCCGTCGCGAAGCTCACCGCGAGGATCGCCGCGGCGGACGCGAGGCCCGCGACCGAAAACATCACGCGCATCACACGGTTCGGCGCGCCGCCGGCCGCGCGCCACTTGTCGGCGAGCCAGCCGCCGAACAGTTCGCCGACGAAGCCGCACATGAAGATGATGAAAGTCGCGCCGCCCATCTGCTTGAGGTCGAAGCCGTGTGCCTTGTGCAGGTAGCTGGGCATCCACGTCATCAGCCCGTAGAACACGCTGTTGTAGCAGGCCCAGCTCGCGAACATGAACAGCACCGAACGGTCGCGCAGCAGTTCGCGAAACGGCACGCTCGCCTTCGGCTCGCCGGCACGGGCCGCGGCCGCATGGGCGGTCACGTGCTCGAGCTCGGCGGCATTCACGCCGGCGTGCTCGGACGGATGGTTGCGGATGTACCACCACGCGAGGATGCCGACGACGATCGTGCCCGCGCCCGCGACGACGAACGCGAGCCGCCACGAGCCGAGGCCCGCGATCAGCGCGGTGATGATGATCGCGCCGCAGGCCGAGCCGAGCGGCGCGCCGCCGTCGAGCAGCGCGGCGCCGCGGCCGCGCTCGGCCGGCGTGAGCCACGTGCCCGCGAGTTTCGCGCCGGCCGGCATGATCGGCGATTCGGCGATGCCGAGCCCGAGCCGCGTCAGCAGCAGCGGCACCCAGCTGAAGCACGCGGCCGCGACGGCCTGACATGCTCCCCAGCCGATCGTCGCGAGGCCGACGATCGTGCGCGCCTTGAAGCGGTCGACCAGCAGCCCGCTCGGAATCTGCATCAGCGCGTACGTCCAGAAGAACGCGCTGAGCAGCACGCCTTCCATCGCGGGCGACAGGCTGAATTCGGCCGAGATGATCGGCAGCGCGACGGACAGCGACGCGCGGTCGATGTAGTTGATCGACGACAGCAACAGCAACAGCCAGAAAATCCGCCAGCGCACGGCGGTCGGCGCGGCGGTCGCGGCATGGGCCGTCGGGCGGGGTCCGGCTGAGTCTTCGAGGTGCATGCGTGTCTCCAGTGGGGATGGGTCGCCGGCCCCGCTTTCTTCGAAGCGTTGGCCAACTAATATATTAGTTGGCGATTATAGAGATACATCCCGGTGCCGATACAGGGGTAAACCCGCGAAGTGGTCGGTCGGGAATCCACCGACGATTCGCCGCAAGCGGTATGCGCACTAATATACTGATCGACCGGCATCCACCGAGGACGCCGGCAGCCTGCCACCCTCTCGCCCATTCATGAAGTCAGAACACTCCACCCAGGCCGCCTTCATCGCCCGCCTGATCCCCGCCGATTTCACGCTGGACCGTTCGCAGGCCCTGTCCGTGCAGATTCACGCGCTGTTGCGCGACGCGATCGTGACGATGACGCTGCTTCCGAACGACGTGATCTACGAGCGTGCGATCGCGGAAGCGCTCGGTGTGTCGCGCACGCCCGTGCGCGAGGCGCTGCTGCAACTCGCGCGCGAGGAGCTCGTGCTGATCGCCGCGCAATCGGGCACCTTCGTCGCGCCCGTGAAGCGCGAGCAGTTCGTCGAGAGCGCGCTGATCCGCAAGGTGCTGGAAACGGCCGCGATCCGCCGCGCGGCCGAAGTCATCAGCGCACGCGAACTCGAACAACTCCACGACATCCAGGACGCGCACCGGCGCGCGATCGAACGCGGCAACGCGGTCGCGGCGATCGCGTGCGACAACGCATTTCATGCAACCGTCAGCGCGGCCGCACGGCTGCCGCGCGTGCAGCAGCTCGTCGAGATCGTGCGCGCGCCGATCGACCGCGTGCGGCACGTGACCGTGCGCGATCCGATCGTCGGCGAGGTCACGCTTGCGCAGCACCAGAAAGTGCTCGACGCGCTCGAACGGCACGACGCCGATGCAGCCGAGCGCGCACTGCACGCGCATCTCGACGATGCGTACGCACGGCAGCAGCGCGCGTACGACGAGCATGTCGCGTTATTTGAAGGGCTTTGATGGTGGTTTGGCGGTGGCCTGAAACGCGGCCCGCGTAGCGGGCCCGTCGCGCCATCGGCCTGCTGCCGGCACGCTAGCGCCACGCCTGCGTGAATTCCGCGATCACGCGCGACAGGTGCGCGCGCATCGCATCGCGCGCACTCGCCGCGTCGCGCGCCATGATCGCCGCGAAGATCCGCTGGTGATCCTCCTGCGACGCCTCGCGCAGCGCGGTCGAGTGAAAGTGCTCTTCGATCTTGTCCCACAGCGGATCGCTGCGTGCGCAGTCCCACATCGCCGTGACCATGTGCAGCAGCACCGTATTGCCGGTCGATTCCGCGATGCGCAGGTGGAACTGGCGATCGGCCGCGTCGTACGCGGCCTTGTCGTCCATCTGCTCGCGCATCGTCGTCAACGAGAAAAACAGGCGGTCGAGATCGGCATCCTTGCGCTCGGTCGCGGCGAGCGCCGCGACTTCCGCCTCGATCAGTCCGCGCGCGCGCAGCGTCTCGATCGGCCCCGGGCCGCGCGGCACCTCGAACGTCACCGGCCGCGCGGCATCGGCCGCCGACACGTAGATACCCGAGCCGATCCGCACTTCGACGATCCCCTGCACCTCGAGCGCGATGATCGCCTCGCGCACCTGCGTGCGGCTCACGCCGAACTGGTCGGCCAGGCTGCGCTCCGACGGCAGCCGCGCGCCCGCTTCGAACGCGCCGGCGGCCACCATCGCGTGAATCTGCCGCGCAAGGCCGATATAGGAGCGGTCCGCGGCATCGGTGTCGCGAGGGGCTGGCAGGCTGGAAAGATCGGTCATCGAAAGGCTCGCAACGGGCTGGCTGGCACCATCGCGGCGCCGGATCGCCAAAATGGTACACCAATTCCGCCGAGCCGCTTATTCGGCCTGCTGGCCAGCCTTGACGAGCGCGCCCGGGAGCGTCACTCCGGCGGCATCCGTTCCGGACAACTGGTAAACCACTATCCAACCAAACTGGCATACCAATCATAATCCGCACACCGATGCCGGGCCGGCACGCTGCCGCCCGATCGTCCGATGCATGAACCGCCAAGCCAGGAGCCGCTCCAGTGAAGATGTCATTCCGTTGGTACGGCGAGTCCGATCCGGTCTCGCTGCAATACATCCGCCAGATCCCCGGCGTCACGCACATCGTGTCCGCGATCTACGACGAGCCGGTGGGCGAAGTCTGGCCCGCGCACAAGATCGACGCGCTGAAGGCGACGATCGAACGTGCGGGCCTGCAGTTCGAAGTCGTCGAATCGGTGCCCGTCCACGAGGACATCAAGCTCGGCAAGCCGAGCCGCGACCGCCTGATCGACCACTACCGGCAGACGATCCGCCATCTCGGCGCGGCCGGCGTCCGCGTCATCTGCTACAACTTCATGCCCGTGTTCGACTGGACCCGCACCGAGCTGTCGAAGACGCTCGACGACGGCTCGACCTGCCTCGCGTTCAGCACCGACGCGGTCGACCGGATCGATCCGAACGACGGCATCGCGCTGCCGGGCTGGGATTCGAGCTACCGGCCCGAACAACTGCAGGCGCTGCTCGCCGACTATCGCGAAGTCGACGAGCGCGCGCTGTGGGCGAACCTCGAATACTTCCTGAAGGCGATCATTCCCGTCGCCGAGGAAGCCGGCGTGAAGATGGCGATCCACCCCGACGATCCGCCGCGCCCGATCTTCGGGCTGCCGCGCATCGTGAAGAACCGCGACGATCTCGCGCGCATCGTGCGCATCGTCGACACGCCCGCGAACGGGCTGACGCTGTGCTCGGGCTCGCTCGGCGCGGGCCCGCAGAACGATGTCGAAGCGCTCGTGCGCGAGTTCGGCGCGATGGGCCGCATCCATTTCGCGCACATCCGCAACGTGAAGGTCGATGCGAACGGCGATTTCGAGGAAACCGCGCACCTGTCGAGCTGCGGCTCGCTCGATATCGCCGCGATCGTGAAGGCGTACCACGACACCGGCTTCACGGGCTACGTGCGCCCCGACCACGGCCGCATGATCTGGGGCGAGACGGGCAAGCCCGGCTACGGCCTGTACGACCGCGCGCTCGGCGCGGTCTACCTGAACGGCCTGTGGGAAGCATTGGCGAAATTCGACCGCGCGCCGCAAGCGGCGCACGCATCGCAATAAACGCCCATCGAGGCGGCCGGCGCAGCGGATCGCCGGTCGCCCGTCACGACATTCCGCGCGGAGACTTCACATGCCACGCATCCGATGGGCCATGATCCTGATGTGCTTCCTGGCCAACGTCATCAACTTCATCGACCGCGCGAACCTCGCGATCGCCGCGCCCAGCATCCGCGCCGATCTCGGCCTCGACGCGGTCGGCATGGGGCTCGTACTGAGCGCGTTCTTCTGGACCTACGCGTTCCTGCAACTGCCGGCCGGCTGGTTCATCGACAAGGTCGGCGTGCGCGTGAGCCTCGCGCTCGCGGTCGGCTGGTGGTCGGTGTTTACCGTCGCGACGGGCGCCGCGCGCGGCCTCGCGCAACTCGTCGGCGTGCGGCTGATGCTCGGCGTCGGTGAAGCCGCCGCGATCCCGTCGTTCGCGAAGGTCGCGTTCAACTGGTTTCCGCGCAGCGAACGCGGGCTCGCGAGCAGCATCTTCGACAGCGGCTCGCGCGTCGGCTCCGCGCTGTCGCTGCCGCTCGTCGCGTGGCTGATCTCGATCGTCGGCTGGCGCGGGTCGTTCGTCATCACGGGCGGGATCGGCATCGTGTGGGCGTTTGCGTGGTGGTTCGTCTATCGCGACCCGGAACGCTATCGCGCGATCGCGCCGGATGCCGTCGACGCGCTGCTCGCGCAGCGTGGCGCGCCGGCCGTTGCGGCCGCAACCGACGGCCCGCAGGTGTCGTGGCTCGACCTGTTCCGCTACCGCACCGTGTGGGGCATGATGATCGGGCTGTTCTGCCTGAACTTCGCGATCTACTTCTTCATCACGTGGTTCCCGAGCTACCTGCTGCAATCGCGCGGCTTCTCGCTCGCGTCGCTCGGCACGTGGGGCATGCTGCCCGCGCTGCTCGCGATTCCCGGCGGCTGGCTCGGCGGCTACGTGTCGGACAGCCTGTTCCGCCGCGGCTGGAGCGCGACCGCCGCGCGCAAGACCTGCCTCGTGCTCGGGATGCTGCTGTCGTCGTCGATCGCATTGTCCGCCTTCGTCGAAAACACATGGGCGTGCCTCGGCCTCTTCGCGCTGGCGTATGCGAGCCTGTCGTTCGCCGGCGCAAACGTGTGGACGCTCGTCGGCGAAATCGCGCCGACGCCCGCGCACGTCGCATCGATCGGCGGCATCCAGAACTTCGCGGGCAATCTCGCGGGGATCTTCATCACGACGTTCACGGGCGTGATGCTGTCGATCACGAAGGGCTCGTTCGTCGTGCCGCTCGCGGTGGCCGGCGTGCTGTGCGTGGTCGGCGCGCTGTCGTACCTGTTCATCGTCGGCAAGGTCGAGCCGCTGCCGCCGCTGCGTGGCGGCGCGAACGGGCGGAACGCGGAGCCGAACGCGGCCTGACGCATCGCGGCGGCGCCTCGTCGCGGCGCCGCCTGCCCTTTCCTTTTCGGGCCGTGCATCGGACAATGACCCGCGCCCGCCGGCGCGGCGCCACCCGGCCCGCGCGCGGCGACGCGTCCCGTCCACGCCGATGAAACGCTACGAAACCCTCGCCCACACGATCGCCGACGACATCCGCCACGGCAACCTCGCGGTCGGCACGCGGCTGCCGTCGCTGCGGCAGATCATCGCGCAACATGGCGTGAGCCAGTCGACGGTGTTTCGCGCGTACTACCTGCTCGAACAACGGGGCTTGATCCGCGCGCGCGAACGTTCGGGCTACTACGTCGCGCCGGGCGCCAAACCGGATGCGGGCCCGGCCGCGAAGCGGCGCGCGAGCCGCGCCGGCGCGACGCGCAAGGTCGACATCAGCAGCCTCGTGTTCTCCGTCCTCGATGCGGCCACGCAGCCGGGCATCGTGCCGCTCGGTTCCGCGTTCCCGGCGCCGCAACTGTTTCCGCTGCCGCGCCTGGCGAAGTCGCTCGCGCAGGCCACGCGGCTCGTGAGCCCGTGGAGCACGGTCGTCGACCTGCCGCCCGGCAACGAGGCGCTGCGCCAGCAGATCGCGCGGCGCTATCTCGCGACGGGCGTGTCGCAGCCGATCGACGAGATCGTCGTCACGAACGGCGCGCTCGAAGCGCTGAACCTGTGCCTGATGGCCGTCACGCGGCCCGGCGACGTCGTGGCCGTCGAAGCGCCCGGTTTCTATGCGGCGCTGCAGGCGATCGAACGGCTCGACCTGCGCGCGGTCGAGATTCCGGTCGATCCGCGCACGGGCCTCGATCTCGATGCGCTCGCGAACGCGCTCGACCGGCACGACATCCGCGCGTGCTGGTTCATGACCAATTTCCAGAACCCGACCGGCGTCACGCTTTCCGCCGACAAAAAACGCGCGCTCGTCAACATGCTCGCCGCGCGCGAAGTGCCGCTGATCGAGGACGACGTCTACGGCGAGCTGCATTTCGGCCCCGAGTATCCGCTGCCGGCGCGCGCGTTCGACCGGCACGGCCTCGTGATGCATTGCAGTTCGTTCTCGAAGACGCTCGCGCCCGGCTACCGGATCGGCTGGGCGGCCGCCGGCCGGTTCGCGGAGAAGGTGCAGCGACTCAAGCTGATGACGACGCTGTCGGCGAGCATTCCGGCGCAGGCCGGCATCGCGAACTATCTCGAACACGGCGGCTACGATCGCCACCTGCGCAAGCTGCGCGGCGCGCTGCACACGCAGCTCGACCGGATGGACGACGCGCTGCGGCGCTGGTTGCCGCCCGGCGTCGAGTGGGTGCGGCCCGAAGGCGGGTATTTCCTGTGGCTCGCGTTTCCCGACGCGATCGACGCGATGGAACTGCATCGCCAGGCGATCGCGCGCGGAATCAGCGTGGCGCCGGGGCCGCTGTTCTCGGCCGCGCACGGCTTCGAGCGCTGCGTGCGCGTGAACTTCGGCCATCCTTGGAGCCGCGACATCGAGCGCGCGATCCGCGTGCTCGGCGAACTGGTCGCGCAGCCGCCCGTGCG
The DNA here is from genome assembly GCF_001742165.1 of Burkholderia stabilis. Lineage (NCBI taxonomy): Bacteria > Pseudomonadati > Pseudomonadota > Betaproteobacteria > Burkholderiales > Burkholderiaceae > Burkholderia > Burkholderia stabilis. The sequence goes on from NZ_CP016443.1 coordinate 808,160, forward strand.
CAAGGCAGGCTGATCGCAAACGGCGCGCACGATGCGCTGCCTGCGCCGCGGCCATGCAGGCAATCCCCGTGCGGGTTACATTGCTGGTCTCGTCGTCCCTTCAAGACTTTCCATGAGCCAACTGCCTTACCTCGATCACGACGCGCTGCTGAAACTGGCAGCCGAAGCGGCACACATCACGCAGCCCTGCACCTGCACGAAAACGCCGCTCGCCGGATGGACGAGCCTGCCGCTGTCGCTGCAGGACGCGCAACTGACCGAAGTGGCCACGCTTGCGCCGCCCGGCGAGGTGGAGCCGACCTACGCGGAATATCATCCGGCCGGTACGCGCTACGCGTCTGACGACGCACCTATCGCGCTGCGATATTTTCCGTACAACCGCTGCAACGTCAGCCGCTGCCGCTCATGCGGCCGCCTGTTCCTGCGCTATCAGGAAGGCGGCGGCTACTTCATCGACCAGCGCATCCGCGCCCTCGATCCGGCGCTCGTCGTCGACGCCCACGCATAAGCCCGCCACGGGTTGAACGCACGCGCGGCACGCGCCGCGCGCGCATCTGCTGCGCCCTTTTCGTCCCGATCTGCTGCTTGTCCCGCCGCACCGCGTTCCCTACGCTGTCTCCCGTTGCCTGACATCCGTCGCAACGTCCCCTTCCGGGCCGCGTGCGCCCTGCGCGCCGCCGCTCCTCTCGCGTATCACGTCATGTATCGATATACCGATTTCGACCGGGCGCTCGTGCACAGCCGCGCCGCCCAGTTTCGCGACCAGCTCGAACGCTGGCAGCACGGCACGCTGAGCGAAGATGCGTTCAGGCCGCTGCGCCTGCAGAACGGCTGGTATGTGCAACGTCACGCGCCGATGCTGCGCGTCGCCGTGCCGTACGGCGAGCTGTCGAGCGCGCAGCTTCGCGTGCTCGCGCGAATCGCGCGCGACTACGACGTGCCCGACGACGCCACCTGGCGCGCCGCGCGCGATGCGCAGGCGTTGCTCGGCACGTTGCGCCTGCCGACCCGCAGCGCGCACTTCACGACGCGCACCAACGTGCAGTTCAACTGGATTCCGCTCGCGAAAGCGGCCGACGTGATGGACCTGCTCGCGACCGTCGACATGCACGGCATCCAGACGAGCGGCAACTGCATCCGCAATATTTCGTGCGACGAACGCGCGGGCGTAGCGCCTGACGAGATCGCCGACCCGCGCCCGTTCGCCGAAGTGATGCGCCAGTGGACGACGCTACACCCTGAATTCGCGTTCCTGCCGCGCAAATTCAAGATCGCGATCACCGGCGCGGCCGAAGACCGCGCGGCGACCGACTGGCACGACGTCGGGCTGAAGCTCGTGCGCGACGAGACGGGCGAGCTCGGCTTTCGCGTGAGCGTCGGCGGCGGGATGGGCCGCACGCCGATGATCGCGACGCTGCTGCGCGCGTTCCTGCCGTGGCGGCACGTGATGAACTACATCGAGGCGATCGTCCGCGTGTACAACCGCTACGGACGGCGCGACAACAAGTACAAGGCGCGCATCAAGATCCTCGTCAAGACCGAGGGGCAACGCTATATCGACGACGTCGAGGAGGAGTTCCGCCAGATCGTCGAGCACGACGGCGGCCCGCACACGATCCCGCAGGCCGAGTTCGATCGCGTCGCCGCATCGTTCGTCCCGCCGCGGCTCGAACCGCGCACGCTCGCGCCGCACGACGCAAGCGCACGCGTCACCGCGCAGGCCAATCGCCATCCGGCCTTCGCGCGCTGGCTCGTCCGCAATGTCGCCGCTCACCGTGACCCGGCGCTGCGCATCGTCACGCTGTCGTTCAAGCGCCGCCTGCAGGCGCCCGGCGACGCGTCGCCTGACCAGCTCGACGCACTCGCCGAGCTCGCCGACCGCTTCTCGGCCGGCGAAGCGCGCGTCACGCACACGCAGAACGTCGTGCTGCCGTGGGTGCACGTGGATGACCTGTTCCTGCTGTGGGAGAACGCACGCGCGATCGGGCTCGCCAGCGCGAACGTCGGGCTGCTGACGGACATGATCGCGTGCCCGGGCGGCGACTTCTGCGCGCTCGCGAACGCGCGCTCGATCCCGATCGCCGACGCGATCGCCGAGCGCTTCCAGGATCTCGACATGCTGCACGACGTCGGCGACATCGACCTGCACATCAGCGGCTGCATCAACTCGTGCGGCCATCATCACAGCGGCCACCTCGGCATCCTCGGCGTCGACAAGGACGGCGCGGAGTGGTACCAGGTGACGCTCGGCGGGTCGGACGGCTCGGCCGTGAGCGGCCCCGCGCAGCCGGGCAAGGTGATCGGCCCGTCGTTCTCGGCGGACGAGATCGTCGATGTCGTCGATGCGATCGTCAACGCGTATCTCGACGCGCGGATCGATGCCGACGGCCGCAGCGAACGATTCATCGACACGGTGCGCCGCATCGGCGCGGAACCCTTCAAGGCCGCCGCGAACGACGCGCGCCATCGCATGGAACACGCATGAAGCAAGAGAACCCGAACGCCCGCATCCGGCTGCTGACGCCGGCCGAACACGCCGGCAACACGCACGCGCCCGACGATGCGACGCTGACGATCGGCAACGACGAGGAACTGCCGCCGCTTGCCGAACGGATCGCACAAGCCGCGCGCATCGACCTGCAGTTCCCGTCGTTCACCGACGGCCGCGCGTACAGCCAGGCGTACCTGCTGCGCAAGCGCTTCGGCTTCGCCGGCGACCTGCGCGCCACCGGCGAGGTACTGGTCGACCAGTTGCTGCTGATGGAACGCACAGGGTTTTCGAGCGCGGTGCTCGGCGACGATACGGACATCGCGGCCGCGCGACGGCAGCTCGACCGGTTTCCGGGCTTCTATCAGCGCGATGCGAGAACGGCAACGCCGCCGCAGGACACGGCGGCGCCGGCCGGAAAATGAAACGGGCGGCACGATGGCCGCCCGTACGATGAACCGGAAGCAAACCGGCCGGCGCCCGCCGCGAAGCGGGCGCCGGCCTTCAGCGCGCCGCCACCGGCTTGCCGAAACCGCCGAGGATCTTCTTCTCGAGCGCGATGTAGTCGCGGCCGAAGTGGTGATCGCCCTGCGTCTTGATCACGTCGGCGCCCGTGCCCACCAACGCCGGGCACATCGTGTCCTTCTCTTCCGCGCCATAGAAGCACTGCACGAGCTGCGGCGGCACCTTCGCCATTTCCGGCGCAACCTTCAGCGCCTTGTCGCTCGCGGGCATGCCGAGCCAGCCCGTCACGCGGATCTGGAAATCGGCCGACGGCGCGAAGCCGAGCAGCGACATCACCGCGACCTTGTCGCGCAGGTCGGCCGGCAGCCGGTTGTATGCGAACGGCATCACGTCGGCGCCGAACGAGTAGCCGACCAGCGCCACGCGGTTCGCATGCCAGCGCGCCATGTACGTGCGCATCACGCGCGCGAGATCGCGGCTCACCTGCGCAGGCGGCTTCTCGCTCCAGAAATAGCGCAGGCTGTCGATGCCGACCACCGACACGCCATCGCGCTGCAGCGCCTCGGCGATCGTCTTGTCGAGATCGCGCCAGCCGCCGTCGCCCGAGATCACGATCGCGAGCCGGTCGCTGCCGCCCTTGGCCGGCAGCTCGACGAGCGGCAGGTCGGACACGTCGAGCTCGTCGCCGCTGTTGTTGTCGCGCAGGTGCGACGTGACGAGCGGCACGAGCTTCGCGGGATCGGCCGCGGCGGCCGTTTCGACGAAGCCCGGCATCGCGCGACGCACGATCGTCGGATCGGGCGGGCACGGCTTGAAGCGCGGATCGAGCTTCGGCGCCGGGTTGACCGCGACGACACCGGCAATCGTATTCTCCGGCGCCATCGACAGGATCTGCTTCGCGATCGCGCCGCCCTGGCCCACGCCCGCGACGATCGGCGTGAAATAGCGCGACGACTGCGCGAGACGTTCGAGCTGGTGGCTGACCGCCTCGGCGTCGCCGTCGAGGTGATGACAGGTCTCCTGCTTCGCGGCGAGATTCATCGCATACCGCTCGGAATCGACGCCGACCGTCATCGCGCCGGCCTTCGCGAGCGCATCGGCGGCCTGCTGATCGGCGGCATTCCAGCCGGCCTCACGCGAGAACAGCACGACGAAGCCGCGCAGCGGCCCGCTCGGTTTCGTTACGGTGACGGGGCCATAGCGGCCGCCCGATACGGTTTCGGCCTTCACGGCGGTCGGTTGCGTGGCGCACGCGGCGCCGGCCAGCATCATTCCCGCGCAGGCGGCTGCCGCCCGCGCGATTCCCTTCTTCAACATCATGAACGCCGACCTCCAGCCAGCAATGACAGATCCGCAAGCGTGACGAACACGCCGACCGAGCCCGAAGCCGCGAGATAACGCGGCTCCCAGTGCGGTTCGAACTTGCTCTTGAAAGCGCGCAAGCCGCGGAAGTTGTAGAAGCGGCCGCCGAAGCGCCAGACCATCAGGCCGAGCCGGTGCCACGGCGACGGCATCTTCGCCGCCCCCATCCCCGAGAACGGCGCGATGCCCAGGCTCAGCTTGCGGAAACCCGCTTCCTTCAGATGCAGCGCGAGCTGCGTGAACAGATACTCCATCGCGTACGGCGACGCTTCCGGCAGATGGCGCATCACGCCGACCGTCGCCTCGGTGTTGAGGTCGGTCGTCATGAACGTAACGAACGCGATCGGCTTGCCGGCCTGACGCACGAGCATCACCGACTGCGTCGCGAGATAACCGTCGTGGAACGCGGCGACCGAGAAACTCTTCTCGCGCGCGTCGCGGCTGTCGAGCCAGCCGTCCGAGATGTCGCGCAGCGCCGGCAGCGCGACCGGCACGTCGCACGGCGCGATCACCTCGACCGCCAGCGCGTCCTTGTCGCCGCGGCGCAGCGCGTAGCGCAGGTGCGAGCGGTTCGAACCCTTCAGGTCGAACTGGTCGAGCGCGATATGCGCTTCCTCGCCGAGCTTCATCAGCGTGAGCCCCGCGTCGAGATACAACGGCAACGCGTTCGCGCGCACCTGATAGAACGCGGCGCGGCCGCTGTGCGCGTGCGCGAGCGCAATGAACTTGGCGATCAGCGCCGGCCACTCTTCGCGCGGCCCGACCGGGTCGTGCAGCGCGGCCCACGTGCGGCCGTACTTCGCGTACATCAGGAACGCCTGGCGCGACGCGGAGAACAGGAACGACTTGTCGCCCATCAGCGCGAGGCCCGCGTCACTGCACTCCTGCGCACGGATGATCCGCTCGGCATCGAACAGATCCTGCGGCACCGGCTTCACGAAACGGCCGGGCGCCGGACGCAGCAACTGCCACAGCGCGAACATCGCGACGAACACGCCAGCGGCGAGCGTTGCGCGCAGCGCACGCGGCGCACGCGCATCGAACGAGAAATGCGACCACAGCTCGCGCGTGTACGGCACGTCGCGGAACGCGAAGAACAGCACCCACACGGCCAGCATCAGCACCATCGCCACCGACACGAACCAGCTCACAGTGAAACGCTCGGCGAGCAGCGACGAATGGCGGTTGAAACGGCGGCGGCTGACGAGCAGCAGCACGAGCAGCGTGCCGAGCACGCCGGCCTCGACGAATGCGAGGCCCTTCGCCAGCGACAGCGCAAGGCTCGCGAGCGTCAATGCGAAGGTCATCCACCATGCGCCGTCGAGACGGCGCAGCAGCCCGCGCGCGACGAACAGCAAGGCAACGCCGAGCACGCTGCAGATCACCTGCGAGCCTTCGAGCACCCACAGCGGCACGAGGTGGCGCAGGATCGCGATCCGGTGCCAGAACGCGGGCGTCGCGCTCGAGATCACCAGCATGCTGCCGACCGCGAACGTCACGAGGCTCAGGAACACCGGCGCGAGCTGCGACACGCGCGCGGCCTGACGCGTCACGAGCCGGCGCCGCAGCGCACGGCCTTCGAAGCCGGCCAACAGGCCGGCCGACAGCACGAGCGGCACGCCGAAGTAAATTGCGCGATACGCGATCAGCGCGGCGACCATCGCGTGCGCCGGCACTTCGCGGCCGAGCGTGAAGACCATCGCGGCTTCGAACACGCCGATCCCGCCCGGCGTATGGCCGATCATCCCGAGCAGCAGCGCGGCCGCGTAGACGGTGATGAAGGTCGGGAAGCCGACCGGCGCAGCCGGCAGCAACACCCACAGCGTGAGGCCCGCCGCGACGACATCGAGCACCGCGTAGACGACCTGCGCAACGAGATCGCGCCGCGCCGGCACGTCGAACGACAGCCACTTGAAGCGCGTCACGACCGGGCGCGCGGTGTTGCCGCACATCACGACCATCGCGGCCAGCACCACGAGCAGCGCAGCGCCACCCCACGTGAGGACGCCGGGCGCGACGTGCAGCATCGCGGCGAGCGCCTCCGGCACGCAGACCATGCCGACGGCCGTCATCAGCACCATCGCGAGCGCCAGCGTGCCGCTCGTGAACACCGTCATCCGGCCGATCTGCGCGGGCGTGACGCCCGACACGCCGTACACCCGCGCGCGAACCGCGCCGCCCGTCAGCGCGCCGAAGCCGGTCGCATTGCCGAGCGCGGACCCGGCGATCGCGCCGATCCACAGTGCGGCGCGCGGCACCTTCGCGGCGACGTAGCGCAGGCCGACTGCATCGCGGGCGACGAGCGCGAGATAGCTGAGCGCCGTGGCGGCCAGCGACGCGCCCCACTCGGCGGCGGACATGTGACGCAACTGGCGGATCACCGACCGGTAGTCGACGGATTCCGACAGGTGCTGGAAAACCACGATCAACAGCAGGCCGATGCCGAGCGCGAGCAGCGGCGACAGCACGCGCTCATTGCGCAGCAACGCCCAGACACGGGCGATCGCCGCCGCGGCACGGCCGGGCGAACCTGAGTGGCGGGAAGACATAGGTTGTTCAGTGGTGGTGCATAGCGTGTCGCGGCGCAAGGGGGCCAGGCGGCGACGAATCTGGTTGTTCTGCGTGGGCGGTCGGCCGAAAGAGAAGGCAGGGAGCGCCTGAATCAGAACTTACAAGTATACGGGTCTTATATTACAAAATCTTTCGGCTCGCATTGTGCGGTTTTGTGGCGCGCGGGGCGCGTCAACATCGCATCAAAATCGTGCGGCCGAAAAACGCAAGGTGCGCATCATACCGGGAACCTGAACGGTTTTTTCATCGGATGAATGGGCGGTGGCGGATTTGGGAGAAATTCTCCCGGCCGGGCTGCGCGGGAGAGGATGAATTCGTGGGTGGGTGCGGGGGTTGGGGAATGGGGACGGGTTCGGTGATATGTCGCCAATTGCTGTCGGATCACTTGTGTTCCGCGGGGTTTGCGGCATCCGGGTGTTCTGGGTGTCGCCCGCCGTAATCCTTTCTTCTATATGGGCTTCGCCGTCAAAACTGTGCGGTCAGCTGGAAACCGAAGGTCACACGTGCAGTCGGGAAACCCGACGGCTTGTAAACCGGCGTACCTGCGAACAGGTCGTACGCGTAAGCGCCGAATCGCGTGCCGACGCTGCCCTTCACGCCGATCACCGCGCCGGCCAGTTGTGTGCCGACCAGCGTGATCGGTTGCGGCCCCCAGACGCGGCCGTAATCCAGCCCCGCATAAACCGCCTGCCCCGTCTGCCCGATCGGCATCTGCAACTCGTTGCGCCAGTAGAACCCGCGCGAGGCCACCAGCATCGTCTCGCCGTCGAAACCGCGCACCGTGTAGCGGCTACCGATCGTCATGTCGTCGATGTAGTACAGCGTGTTGCCCGTGTATTGGCCGTGGAAAGTGCCGACGTAGCGGAACGGCTGCTTCGCGATCGCGAACGGCACCGACAGGTTCGTGTCCAGCACCGCCATCCTGTAGCGGTACGTCGGGCCGCCCTCCGCGGCCAGAATGTCGTCGTGCGCGCCGAATGCGCCGACGCCTTGCCTGTATGCCAGCATCCCGTCGAACTGCGCGCCGCCGAAGTAATGGCGATCGGTCAGGCCGATCTCGACGAACGTGTTGTTGCGGCGCTGTTGCGGGATTTCGGTGTCTTCGATGAAGCTCTGGCCGAAGCGGCGCGACAAGCGGAATTGCGCGCCGAACACGTCGTTCTGGCTGCGCAGCAGCACGCGGTTCAGTTTGAAGTCGACGGTTTTGGAGTTGCCGCTCGCAACGAAGGTCTGATTCACGCCGGCGATCTGCTGGTAGTACGTGTTCGTGTACGCGGACAGCGTGGCCGTCCAGTAGCCCCACGGGATCGAGTAAAAGCCGTTCCAGCCGTGCGAGCCGAGGCGCTTGTCGCCGAATTCCAGGTCCTGGCTCACGCCGATGTTGAAGATGTCGTTCAGGCCGAGCGGGTTGTCGATGCCGAGCGACAGGTTGCCTTGCAGGCGGCCGGTGGCGCGCGTGCCGGAGTTGTCGATCGAAGCGACGACGGTCCAGGGTTTGTTGCGCTTGATGTCGAGCACGACGTCGCTTTCGCCGGGAGCATCGGCAGGGACGATTATGCGTACCGCGTGACCATCCAGACGCCGATCAGAATGACAACTGCACCGACTGCTTGCATCGGATTTAAAAAGCGTTCGTGCAACGCGGTGAACGACAGCACGACGAGCATGGAGATCGCCACCATGGCGGGATACGCAACGCCAAGCGTTGTCTTGCGCAAGGCCGCCGCGTAAAGCACGAACCCGACACCGTAAGCAGCAACGGCGGCGGCACGCGCAACCCATGGCAGCACGCTGGACTCGCCATATGCGATTCCCTTCAGCGCGGCGACCCTGAGCAATATGCTCGCGAGCCCGCCGAACACGCCACTGGCGGCAACGATCAGCCAATTCATCGCGCAGCCTCCGGGATCATTGCGATATCCGTCCGACTATCGGATGCAACACGACTGTCACCCGCTACATCTGCGTTGCCGCTGAAAATCACGTTGAACCGGTTCGCGCCGTGCAGCGCAATCAACACGATCGCCGGAAATACGACCGAGAAATTTCGCGCCTCGTCCCGATAACCGAAGAAGATGAACAGCACCAGAACGGGCAGGAATGCCGCAAAGAAGTAGCTTCGGTAGCGCTTCGGCGTCACCCGCCAGGCTGCCCGGAAGAACACGGCAAGCGGCACGAGCATCAGCGGATTTTCCAGGCTCGGCGTGAAGATGCCTTTGCCGATGAGGTTGTAGAAGGACAGATAGGACTTGGGATTCACCCAGAACTTCAGGTTGTCCCACACGTGATATTCGACGAATCCGCCAGCGTTTTCGCTGTAGCCGCTCATGATGAATTGCCGGGTCGCGACGCAGATCCCAAGCTGCAATACCAGCCATACGACGCGCTTCGGCATTGATACGTCCCGCTCGTGCAACAGGAACAACGCGAGTGGAACGAGAAAAAAAGTTTCCTTGTTCAGGGAGAACACGGCGATCATCAGTGTGCAAGCCAGCATTCGCTTCTTCAGCAGGAAATAGCATGCGCCCAGGACACCGAGCAGTTCGAAGAAGTCGTAGTAATAGCCGCCCTGCTGAAACGTCAACGGATAGACGAAACTGAATGCAGCCAGAAAGCCGACGGCATGCCCGAAGCTCAATCCGTGCAGCCTGGCGAGCTTATAGACCAGCAACAGCGCAAACAGTGTCGACAACACAATCGCGATGTACGTCAGGTGATAGGCGAGCGCCGTGACAGGCGTCCAGTATTCGTCCGGCACGCTCGTGAAATAGGCGTTTCGCAGCGAATCATGTCGTTTGATCGACTTGAACAACTTGTCCTGTTTCTCCGGGCCAAGTTGTTCCGCCATCCACTTCGCCGCGCGCGGGAACGACGAGCGGTAGACATACGGCTTCGGCGCATCGCCATTCATCATGCCGACGAGGCTGTAGCTCGTTGCAAAATCGCCCTTCTGGTCGTCGCGGAAACCCCATTTCAACAGCATGCTGTTCGTGATGTTTCCCGCGCAGACGAACAGCAGCACGTAGACGATGGCGAAGCGGCAAAATGCCCGCACCCGGTTTTGGTTCTTTTCCGTCATAGGGTTTTCGCCGCTTACGGAGCCGGCAGGAAGTGAGCGGCCAGCACGATCGCCACCATGACGCAAAGCATGCTGAAACTACCGCGGTTTTCAAGGATATGAACGATCGGATCGTCGTGCATCGCGCCGCGCACCGTTGTGATCCAAAGCCGTCCGAACAGGTAGATCAGGCCGATCTGCACGAACCAGAGCAAGTGCGGAATCGCGTAGCGTGCCGTGGTTTCCGGAGCGTTGATGAAGAGGCCGAATACGACTACCGCGGCCAATGACGCGCCGATACCGAACGGCCATAGCACTTCGAGATCGCCCACCCGGTAATCACGGCCTGCCGATGCGCCTTTGTCGCTCTGACGCAGGAGCACCAGTTCGGAGCAGCGCTTCACGAGCGCAAGACTCAGAAACGCGAACACGGAAAACGCGAGAAGCCAGCGGCTGACCGTGATCTCCGCCGCGACGGCTCCGGCAACGATCCGGTAGGTGTACAGCAGCGACAGCACAAGAACATCGAGCAGCACGATCGATTTGAGGCGCCAGCTATACGCTGTCGTGAGCACCAGATAGAGCGCGAACATCCCGGCAAATGCGGGAGACACCGCGAATGCCAGTGCAAACGCCAGCACCAGCAACAGCACTGCGCAACGAAGGCCTTTGGCAATCGACAACGTACCGCTTGCGAATGCACGGTTGCGCTTGCGAGGATGGCGGCGATCGTTGTCCAGATCCCACAAATCGTTGGCGATGTAGGTCGCAGACGCGCCCAACGACATCGCCAGAAACGCGAGTGCGAGCGTGGCAACCTTGTCGGTGTCGAAGAAAGCAAAGGCCGTCAGCAGCGGAACGAACAGCAACAGGTTTTTCAGCCACTGGTGGACGCGTAGTGCCTTGCACCACGTAGTGACGTTCGCGCGCGGGTTTGAAAACTCGCGTTCGACCGGAATGCGGCTCCGAACATCGGCGGCAATACCTGGAGCCACGCCGGCCAGAATGGCGCCCTTCGCGCCGGCCCATACCGGCAGATCAGCCTTGCTGTCGCCCGCGTAAACGAAATCGTTGCCCACCTGTTCACGAATGCCGACAAGCTTGGTTTCGCCCTTGAGGTTCGTTTCGTCTCGGGTTGCGATGACGAGGTCGAACAAGCCGAGATGCGCGTTCACGCGCTCGGCGATCGAGCGATGCGCGGCAGTTGCGAGCATGATCTTGCGGCCGCTTCTGCGCTCGTGCGCGAGATAGTCGACAAGCGGCTCGCGATACGGGAGTGTCTCCGCACGAAAATCGGCGTGTTCTGCTACTCGGGCCTTGAATGAGGCACGCCCGCCGGCGAGCCAGAAAGGCAATCGCAGCAGGTTTGAAGGCTTATGCCTGACGACGCGGATCACGGACTCCATCAGGGTGTCCGATGGGGTCAGCGTGCCGTCGAGATCGACGACAAGTGGCAGTTTTTGGGTCTCTCGCATTTATTCTGCTTTGTTTTTTATAGGTTCACGCCAACAGCCAATCCAAATGAATATAGCGCCAGCCCACCCATCCACTTCAATCGAATGCAACCCACATAAATTGACATACTCAGAACTCAAACATCGAGGAATTTAAACTCAAATACAACATCAAAACTGAGATCGACGCGATGGCTCATCCACTCCCAAAATATGCAATTCGAACTCTGCAGAATCAACACAAATACTTACCGACGATGCAAATCCATGAAGACTTCCCGCCAACTCGTATACCCGCCCGCCTCCACCTTCATCCCCGGCATAATTAAATGGGATTGAACGCTTCCACGACACAGCGCCGTCAACCACCTCATACGGAGTCACAACGAAATCAAACCTTTTAACCCCTCTGAATACCAAGACACAATGCCCAACAAAACCATCCTGATTTTTTTTGCAAAAATCATCCTCTATCACACCAAACACACCAAGCCAATCATTTACATATATATACGCATCCTTCCCATCGAAAAAATGAGCCCCATACTGACAATCAAATGCCGCCAATAAATCCCAGCAGTTTTTTACAATCTTCACTTTATTCCTCTTATTTATTTATAAAAACTATCGTCCGCATCGTTTCATTAGGGATGGGTGAACCATCAGACCTGGAGAAATTCAATCCTTGATACTCAGGAAGAAGCCTCCCCTGATACTCCACATTCAGCCCCAAGGAATCCAACTGATCAGAGGATGGAATCCTCGAGAAATACGGGTTGGCTCCATTTCCATTGATCACAATTCTCTCCCCGGCTTCTGTAATTCGAGCCGCTTCCGGCAAAAAATCCATCATCGAATTCGTACCACCGGCAGACCGTGGAATAAACGGATTATTTGCGACCACCGTCGCCTGACTATTGCTAGGAATATTAGGCATACTTCGAGCGTCCTTTGCGACTGCCATGCCATCGGTTGGCCCCCCAAGCGTGTCGTGATTGACCTGGTTCGCGCCTGCGACAACGTTCAGGCGTTTCGCGTAAATCGCCGCATTGGCCTGTACCGCTCGGGAAATCAGGTCGACCTGATCGACGTTCGCCGCATTGAGGCCGGCCCTTGAACCGTGATGAGGCCGCGGTTGACGTTGTAGCCCGCGAGCGAGCCATCCGCGCCGTAGTACGGCTGTCCGGTGGTCAGCGTCGCGCGGGACGTATTGATGAAGCCGCCGCCGTCCACAACGATGCCGGCCGGGTTCGCCAGCACCACTTCCGCACGGCTCCCGGCAACTTCGACGTAGCCGCGCAGTTGCGACGGATTCGCGCTGTTGACCTGATTGACGATGATGCGCGCGGACTGGCCCGGCCCGAAGTTCGGGTTCCCGTTGATATAGCCGGCCTGCTGCGTATTGACGATCGTCGGCGAGTTGTTGAGGATCGCGCCGTTTTTCTGAACGTCGAACTGGTTGTACGTATTGACCGACACGCCCGCACCCGACGGCTTCGCGATGTTCACCTGCGGCAGCCCGTTTTGCGTCGGGATCACATGGGTGCTGGTGCCGGGCGTCGGCGCGATCTGCGCCGTCGCGAGCTGCGGCGCGGCCGCCAGCGACGCAGCCGCGATCAGCAAGCCCGAACCGCCGAGCGAACGCCGGCTGGCCCGGCTCTCGCCGGATTCGGTTTTCCCCGCGGCAGTCGCCGTCTCTTCGACAGCCACCACCATTCCCCGGAGCCTGGAATACACCAGACGGTACGTCTTCTTGTTCATCGTTCTTTATTGGCGTCTTTTTTAGGCCGATGAACGTTAGCAAAGCAATCGTCAGGAAACCATAGGGCGACTGTCAACAATTGCCAATCGTCGTAAATATGTGAAGCATCTGATTTTTACGACTTGTCTGATTGAAAATTTTATCTTCAGCCAACTCTTATCTTCTCAGGCCGAATAGGCTGAGATTCAGCGCAATTGTTTCCTGGACGTTCTCACATCAGGTACGAATCGCATCGATATCCCGCCCTTTCCCTCCAAGCAGGAAACAGCAAAAAAATGTTGCGTTTAACGATTCTTATCAAGGTGTCGAGTACGACCTCGCATTTTTGAGAAAGAGAAACAACGCATTTCATCTCTACAAGCGAACTCGATTCAAGCATTATCTTGAAAATACCGAATGGCTTTCGCGCCCGAGAAAAGCGAATCATCATCGAGGTAACTATTTTGAATACTCCGCCTCACTTCCCCCGCTCGTGCTCCGCCAACCCGATCGCCTTGTAGTCGTAAGTCGGATAGAACTCCGTCCGATACGCCCCCCACGCCGTATCCTCGAGCACGCGATTGACCTCGCGCAGCCGCGACGCCGGCAGCCGCAGCACGACGATCTGCCCGATCCCCATCGTCACGGTCCAGCTCACCACTTCGACACCCGGCGGTGGAAACGCCTTGTAGAAGCCCTGCTTCGCGAGTTGCTCGTTCAGCTCGGCGAGCGGCCTCGACTGATCGTGCCTGAGAAAGACAGTCAGCAGGATCGCGTTGTCGGGCGTGGCAACAGCCGTGCTCGCCGGCACGGTCGACGTCTGGGCCACGGCCGGCGCGCTGCCGAGCGCGACAGCAGCAACCAGCGATCCTGCGATACCGAGGATCGGAAGCGAAAAGCGAGCGAATCCGGGCATGACGCGACTCCATGGCTTCGTGGACAGAGCCGCCATCATGCGCCGCCCCGCGAATCGCCGCCGGCAGCCGCGCGGCAGGATTACGCCACGTCTGCGCCGGCCCGCTCGCGCAGCACGTCGATGAACGCGCGCAGCTTCGCCGGCACGTGCTTGCGATTCACGTAGTAGAGCCACATCGGCGGCAACGTCCGGCACACGCCTGGCAGCACCTCGACGAGCGTGCCGTCGCGCAGGTCCCGCTCGATGCGCTCGCGCATGAATGCAAACGCAATGCCGACGCCGGCAAGCGCCGCATCGATCACCGCGTCGGCATCGTTCGTCACGAACACGCCTTCCGGATCGAGATCGACGTCGCGACGCCCATCGTGCAGCAGCCACTTGTGCAGGCGCCCGCTCTCCGAAAACCGGAAGCGGATACAGGCATGTTGCTCGAGCGCCGCAATCGACGCAGGTGCGCCGTGCCTCGCCAGATAACCGGGCGACGCGACCAGCGCACACGACAGCGCGGGCGCGATCCGCACACCGATCATCCCCGGCTGCAGCCGGTCGGCGAGGCGGATCCCCGCATCGAACCCGTCCTTCGCGATATCGACCAGTTCGTTTTCGTAGCGGATTTCGAGCCGGACTTTCGGATAGCGCTCGCGGAACACGGTGAGAACCGGCGCGATCACGAGCAAGCGCGCCAGCGGCAGCGCGGTCACACGCAACAGCCCGCTCGGCTCGCTGCGCGCATCCTTCAGCTCGTCGCGCGCCTGCATGACCTGCCGATAGGCGGGCTCCGTCTGCCGCCAGTAGCGCTGGCCGGCTTCCGTCAGGCTCACGCCGCGCGTGCTGCGGTTGAACAGCTTCACGTTCAGCTCGCCCTCGAGCTGCCCGATCGCAAGGCTCACGGCGGCCGGCGTCAGGCCCAGCGCGGCGGCGGCCCGCGTGAAGTTGCCGGCCGTCGCGACGGTCATGAACACGTGCAGCCCGGCCATCGGATCACGTCTGCTCATCATTAAAAAAACTTGAAACTCCTTCGAGCGGAATGCGGATTCTCCCATATACCGCAACTGCCTACACTGGCCCTGTCGTCTCACCGGAGCCTCGAATGGACCCGCTCACCGCCGCGCTGCCGCTCGCAGCCGCCCGACGCACGATCGACGCCGCGCTTGCGCACGCCGCGTCGTTGAAGGTCGCCGGCATCACCGTCGCAATCGTCGATGCCGGCGCGAACCTGCTCGCGTTCGTGCGCACCGACGACTGTTTTCTCGGCGCGATCGATCTCGCGCAGCGCAAGGCGCTGACGGCGGTCCGCTTCCGCGCGTCGACCGGCTCGCTCGGCGCGATGTCGGGCGACGGTCCGCTGCGCGGCATCGAGCACAGTCACGGCGGGCTTGTTACGTTCGGCGGCGGCGAACCGCTCGTCGACGAAAACGGGCGGTACGTCGGCGCGATCGGCGTATCCGGCGGCAGCGTCGACGAAGACACCGCGATCGCCCGGCATGCCCGCGACCGCTTTCAGGCAACCCTTCACACCACAAGGTAGGCACATGGCACAGAAACGCATCCTCATCACCGGCGCGGGCACCGGCTTCGGCCGGGAAGTCGCGCTGCGGCTCGCCGAACGCGGTCACGACGTGACGGCCGGCGTGCGCGTCACGGCCGAAATCGACGAACTGGCGGCGGCCGCCACACAACGCGGCACCGCGCTGCGCGCCATCCAGCTCGACGTCACGTCGGCCCACGACCGCGCGCGCGCGGCCGAGATCGACATCGACGTGCTCGTGAACAACGCGGGTGTCGGCGAGGCCGGCGCGCTCGTCGACCTGCCGGTCGAGATCGTGCGCGAGCTGTTCGACGTCAACGTGTTCGGGCCGCTCGAACTCACGCAGCAGATCGCGCGCGGGATGCTCGCGCGCCGGCACGGCAAGATCGTGTTCGTGTCGTCGATCGCCGGGCTGATCACGGGGCCGTTCACGGGCGCCTATTGCGCGTCGAAGCACGCGGTCGAATCGGTGGCCGAGGCGATGCATGCGGAACTGGCGCCGCACGGCATCCGCGTCGCGGTCGTGAATCCCGGCCCGTACAGCACGGGCTTCAACGACCGGATGATGGAAACGACGCGGCGCTGGCGCGATCCTGCCGTCCACACGGTAACGCCCGAGCGGCTGACGTTCCCGCTCGAACAGCACGACCCGGAGGAGATGATCGCGAAGATGGTCGACGTGATCGAAAGCGACGGCGGCGTGTTCCGCAACGTGCTGCCGCAGTCATCGGAAGCGTTCGTGCGCGCCGAACAGGCGCACGCGTGGGACAGGCAGCAGTGAAGCAGGCAGGCGGCGGCAGGACGGTCACTCGGCATCCGTTGCCGGCGGTTTTGCAGGCAGCCGGTACCGACGCTGGCTAACTAACCGAGCGGTTCGGCGGCTACGCAACTCGGCGGCTGAGCGGCTGAGCGGCTGAGCGGCTGAGCAGCTGAGCAGCCACCGTACCAGGAGGCTGCTCAGCCGACCGGACCGTATCCAGCCGCGCCACCTGCGTTCAATACACGTCGCGCATATAACGCCGCGCCTTCGCGAGCCGCGCGACATAGTCGTTCGCGGCATCGTCCGACATGCCGCCGTGCTCGGCAACGACCGCCTTCAACGCCGTATCGACGTCCTTGGCCATCCGCGCGGCGTCGCCGCACACGTAGAAGTGCGCGCCTTCCTCCAGCCACGCGAACAGCTCGGCGCCCTGCTCGCGCATGCGGTCCTGCACGTAGATCTTGTCGGCCTGGTCGCGCGAGAACGCGAGATCGAGCCGCGTCAGGAAGCCACTGTCGTGCATCGCGCCCAGCTCGTCGCCGTAGTAGAAGTCGGTCTGCGCATGCTGCTCGCCGAAGAACAGCCAGTTGCGCCCGCGCGCGCCGCGCGCCTGCCGCTCGTGCAGGAAGCCGCGAAACGGCGCGACGCCGGTGCCCGGGCCGACCATCACGATCGGCACGTCGCCGTTCACCGGCGGCCGGAAATGCGCGGACTTCTGCACGAACACGGGCACGCGTCCGTCGTCCGCGCGATCGGCGAGGAACGTCGACGCGACGCCTTTGCGCGCACGCCGGCCGTTGTGATAGCGCACGGCCGACACGGTCAGGTGAATCTCGCCCTGGTGCGCGCTCGGGCTCGACGCAATCGAATACAGGCGCGGCTGCAGCCGCTTCAGCATCCCGACCAGCTCCGTGCCCGACAGCTCGACCGGAAACTCGTGCAGCACGTCCGCAAGTTGTTGCCCCCACAACCATTGCTTCAGGTCGCCCTTGCGGTCGTCGCCGAGCAGCGACTTCAGCGCGCCGTTCGCGCTGCGCGACGCGATGAGCGCGAGCGTGTCCGGATGCGGGCGCGTGATGTCGAAGTGGCGCGCGAGCGCATCGCCGAGCCGCACGTCGCCGACGCCTGCGATCGACACCGGCGCGTCGGCCTTCAGCGCGGTGACGGACAGCAGCTCGTCGACCAGCTCCGGGCAGTTGGTCGGCCACACGCCGAGCGCGTCGCCGGTTTCGTATTCGAGGTTCGCGCCTTCGGTCGACAGCGACACATAGCGCGTGTCCTTCGCGGCGCCCGGCCGGTTGAGCCGCAGGTTCGCGACGAGCTTCGACGGCGCCGGATGCGCCTTCGACGGCAACAAGCCGGACGGGCTCATCCCGCCGGACGGCACCGCGTGCAGCGCGGCGTCCGCTTCCTTGATCCGCGCGACGACGCGTTCGAGCCAATGGTCGGCATCGTTCTGGAATTCGACGTCGCAATCGACGCGCGCACACAGGCGTGCCGCGCCGAGTTCCGCGAGCCGCGCGTCGAGCCGGCGGCCATGGCCGCAGAACTGATCGTAGTTGCGATCGCCGAACGCGAGCACCGCGAAGTGCACGCCATCGAGACGCGCGGCGCTGCCGGCCTGCAGCGCGTCCCAGAACTCGCTGCCGTTGTCGGGCGCATCGCCGTCGCCGAAGGTGCTCGTCATCAGCAGCACGTATTGCGCACCGGCGAGCGACGCGACCGGATAGTCGGACATGCACGCGGTGCGGATCTCGAAGCCCGCGTTCATCAGCTGCGTCGCGTAGTCCTCGGTCAGCGATTCGATGTTGCCCGTCTGCGATGCCCAAAGCAGCACGACCTTCGGGCGCGTGCGCACGATCCGCACGCCACCGGACGCGGCGGCATCGGCCGCCAGCGCGGGCATGGCGGCATCCGGCGCGTGCGCGGGCACCGAGCGGCTGAAAAGACCGGCGAGCATCCCGTCGAGCCAGAACCGCACCGCCGGCGCGAGCGGCGCGCTCGCCGGCAGCACGGGCACGCTGCCCTCGCGCCGCCCGGCGCTCGCCTTCAGCCCGCTGACGAGGCCGGCCACGTACAGGCGTTCGCTATCGGTCAGCGGCGGCGGCGCGAGATCGGCGACGCCGAGCGCGGCCGCAAAAGTGTCGATGTCTGCCATGTCGGATTCCTGTGAAGCAGTGGCCTGCACCATCGCCGGCGCGGGCCGCGCGTCGTCGGCGCATGCATCGGGTTGCGCCGTCGCATCGTCGGCGGACGCGAACGCATCCGTCTCGACGCGCCGCAGCGCGACCGCGCAGTATTTCAGTTCGGGTTGCTGCGATTCGGAATCGATCGCGTCGTTGGTCACTGCGTTGATGCACAGGTCGTCGCCGTACACGTCGTTCCAGTGCATCGGCGCGAAGCAGTTGCCGCGCTGCACGCGCTCGGTCACGACGGCCGGCAGCACCGCGCGGCCGCGCGCGGAACGGATCTCGACGCTGTCCTTCGCGGCGATGCCGAGCGCGCTCGCGTCGTCCGGATGCAGCTCGACGAACGGGCGCGGGTTGAGCTTGTTCAGCATCGCGACCTTGCCCGTCTTCGTCATCGTGTGCCATTGATGCTGCAGCCGCCCGGTGTTCAGCACGATCGGGAACGTGTCGTCGGGCAGCTCGGCCGGCGCGACGTGCGGCCGGGCGAAGAAGCGCGCCTTGCCGGACGGCGTCGGGAATGCCAGATGCGGCGCATCGTTCCCGTCGGCGGCCGGGCGCAACGTCTGGCTCACGCCGTCGTTCAGGTAGCGGATCGGGTGCCGCTCGCGCGCGGTGCCCGGTGCGACCGGCCACTGCACGGGCCCGTCGCGCAGCGCCGCGTGGCTCGCGCCGCGCAGGTCGTAGCCGGTCGCGGGATTCGAGAAACGCACGATCTCGTCGAACACGTCGGCCGCCGACGCATAGTCGAACGCATCGCCGAAGCCCATCGCGCGCGCGACTTCCGCGACGATGCGCCAGTCGGGCAGCGCATCGCCGGGCGGCGCGACCGCGGCGCGCATCAGCGTCATGTTGCGCTCGGAGTTGATCATCACGCCATCGCCCTCGGCCCACAGCGCGCCGGGCAGCAGGATGTCCGCGTAGCGGTTGGTCTCGGTGTCGAGGAACGCGTCCTGCGCGATCACGAGCTCGGCCGCCTGCAACCCGGCGATCACGTTCTGCCGGTTCGGCACGGTCGCGACCGGGTTCGTGCAGATGATCCAGCACGCCTTGATGTCGCCGGTCGCCATCCGCGAGAACAGGTCGACGGTGCCCTGCCCGGTTTCCTTGCGCAGCGTGCCGGCCGGCACGCGCCACAGGTTCTCGACGAAGCGCCGGTCGTCGTCGGACGCCACCGAGCGCTGGCCCGGCAGGCCGGGGCCCATGTAGCCCATTTCGCGCCCGCCCATCGCGTTCGGCTGGCCCGTCAGCGAAAACGGCCCGCTGCCGGGTCGGCAAAGCTTGCCGGTCGCAAGATGCAGGTTGCAGATCGCGTTGGTGTTCCACACGCCGTGCGTGCTCTGGTTGAGCCCCATCGTCCAGCAGCTCATCCACTCCTGCGCATCGCCGATCCATTGCGCGGCCGTGCGCAGGTCGGCTTCCGCGAGCCCCGTGATTTCCGCCACGCGCTCGGGCGTGTAGTCGGCGAGAAACGCGGGCATCGCGTCCCAGCCTTCGGTGTACGCGTCGATGAACGCGGCATCGGTGCGGCCGTTCGCGTGCAGCAAGTGCAGCAACCCGTTCGTCAGCGCGAGATCGGTGCCGGGCCGGATCTGCAGGAACAGGTCGGCCTTGTCGGCGGTGCCGGTGCGGCGCGGATCGACGACGATCAGCTTCGCGCCGGCCTTCACGCGATCCATCATCCGCAGGAACAGGATCGGGTGGCAGTCGGCCATGTTCGCACCGATCACGAAGAACAGGTTCGCGCGATCGAAGTCCTGGTAAGACCCGGGTGGGCCGTCCGCGCCGAGCGACTGCTTGTAGCCGGTGCTCGCGCTCGCCATGCACAGGCGCGAGTTCGACTCGATGTTGTTGGTGCCGACAAAGCCCTTGGCGAGCTTGTTGACGAGGTATTGCGCCTCGATCGACATCTGCCCCGACACGTAGAACGACAGCGCATCGGGGCCGTGCGTATCGAGCACCGCGCGCAGGCGGCGCGCCGTTTCGGCGATCGCGTCGCGCGCCGGCAGCGGCACGAGATCGTCCTCGCGCGCGCGGCGCACGAACGCGCGATCGAGCCGCCCGGAGCGGCGCAGCGCGACGTGCGCCGACGAACCCTTCGTGCACAGCCGCCCGAAGTTGGTCGGATGGTCGGAGTCGCCGGACACCTTGACGACCTCGCCATCCTCGACGTGCAGCACCATGCCGCAGCCGACGCCGCAGTACGGGCACACGCTCTTGACGGGGGTGGCGGTCATGCGCGCTCCGGTTCGGTCAGGCCGCGATCCACACGAAACCGTCCTCGACCCGCGACGGATACGCGCTCACCGACTGCTCCGGCGATTCCAGGCACTCGCCGGTACGCAGGTCGAAATGCTGCTTGTACAGCGGCGACGCGACCACGACGCGCTCGCCGAGGCTGCCGATCAGCCCGCGCGACATCACGGCGGCCTGCGACACGGGATCGACGTTGTCGATCGCGAACACGCCGCCGTCGGCATGCGCGACGTGAAACACCGCGACCTGCTCGCCGTTGACGAGCGCGCACACACCGGTATTCGGCACGATGTCGTCGAGCGGGCACACGCGGGTCCAGGACAGGGGAAGACGATCGTTCATGATGGGCTCCTTGGAAAAGACGCTGGTGTCGGTCAGGGTCAAATGGTTGCGGATTCGGTGACGGCCAGCGCCGCGCTTTCGGCGACGACCGGAATCGTCACCGGCTTGCCGCGCACGCGCTCGTCGGGCGTCGCGGGACGGATCTGGCCGCGCGTCTCGACGAATTCGATGTTCGCGTCCGGCGCATCGCTGTTCACGAAGTGACGGAAGCGCTTGCGCGTCTCGGGATCGGTGACGGCCTTCTTCCATTCGCACTCGTAGGTGTCGACCACGTGCTGCATGTCGGCCTCGAGTTCGGCCGCGATCCCGAGCTTGTCCTGCACGACGACGTCGGCCAGGTAGTCGAGGCCGCCTTCGAGGTTGTCGCGCCAGACGCTCGTGCGTTGCAGGCGATCGGCGGTGCGCACGTAGAACATCAGGAAGCGGTCGATGTAGCGGATCAGCGTGTCGCGATCGAGGTCGGACGCGAGCAGTTCCGCGTGGCGCGGCTTCATCCCGCCGTTGCCGCACACGTACAGGTTCCAGCCCTTCTCGGTCGCGATGATCCCGACGTCCTTGCCCTGCGCTTCCGCGCACTCGCGCGTGCAGCCCGACACGCCGAACTTGATCTTGTGCGGCGTGCGCAGCCCCTTGTAGCGATTCTCGAGGTCGATCGCGAGGCCGACCGAATCGTCGACGCCGTAGCGGCACCACGTCGAGCCGACGCACGACTTCACGGTGCGCAGCGCCTTGCCGTACGCATGCCCCGATTCGAAGCCGGCCGCGATCAGCTCTTCCCAGATCGATGGCAACTGTTCGACGCGCGCGCCGAACAGGTCGACGCGCTGGCCGCCCGTGATCTTCGTGTAGAGCCCGTACTTCTTCGCGACCTGGCCCACCGCGATCAGCCCTTCCGGCGTGACTTCGCCGCCCGGCATGCGCGGCACGACCGAATACGTGCCGTCGCGCTGGATGTTCGCGAGGTAGTAGTCGTTCGAATCCTGCAGCCCCGCATGCTCCTTCTTCAGCACGAACTCGTTGAAGCACGATGCGAGAATGCCCGCGACGGCCGGCTTGCACACGTCGCAGCCGAGCCCGTGGCCGTGCTTCGCGAGCAGTTCGTCGAAGGTCGTGATGCCTTCGACGCGGATCAGGTGGAACAGCTCCTGGCGCGAGTGCGGGAAGTGTTCGCACAGATGGTTGTTGACCGCGAGGCCCTGCTTCTTCATCTCGGCCTTCATGATCTGCGTGACGAGCGGCACGCAGCCGCCGCACGACGTACCGGCGCCCGTGCACGTCTTCAATGCGCCGAGGCTCGTCGCGCCGTCGCCGACCGCCGCGCAGATCTGCGACTTCGACACGTTGTTGCACGAGCAGATCTGTGCGCCGTCCGGCAGCGCGTCGACGCCGATCGCCGGCTTCGCCGCACCGTCCGACGACGGCAGGATCAGGAATTCCGGCGACTCGGGCAGCTCGATGCGGTTCAGCATCATCTGCAGCAGCGTCCCGTATTCGGCCGCGTCGCCGACCATCACCGCGCCGTGCAGGAACTTGCCGCAATCCGACACCACCAGCTTCTTGTAGACCTGGCGGCGCTCGTCTGCGTACTGGTACGTGCGGCTGCCGGCGGTCGCGCCGTGCGCGTCGCCGATGCTCGCGACGTCGACGCCCATCAGCTTCAGCTTCGTGCTCATGTCGGCGCCCGAGAACGCGGCTGTGCCAGCGCCGTCCGCGCCGCCGGCGAGCTGCTTCGCGACCACGCGCGCCATGTCGTAGCCGGGCGCGACGAGGCCGTACACCATGCCGTTCCAAGCCGCGCATTCGCCGATCGCGTAGATGTCGGCATCGCTCGTGCGGCATGCGTCGTCGATCGCGACGCCGCCGCGCGGGCCGATGTTGAGCCCGCAGGCGCGCGCGAGTTCGTCGCGTGCGCGGATGCCGGCGGAGAACACGATCATGTCGGCGTCGAGATGCGTGCCGTCGGCGAACGCCATCAGGTGCGTCCCTTCCTCGCCATCGACGATCTCGAGCGTGTTCTTGCCCGTATGCACGGTCACGCCGAGCGCCTCGATCTTCGCACGCAGCATCCGGCCGCCGCCGTCGTCGACCTGCACGGCCATCAGCCGCGGCGCGAATTCGACGACGTGCGTGTCGAGCCCCATGTCGCGCAGCGCCTTCGCGCATTCGAGACCGAGCAGCCCGCCGCCGACCACGACGCCGCGCTTCGCATGCGTGCCGCACGCCTGCATCGCTTCGAGATCCTCGATCGTCCGGTACACGAAGCAGCCGGCGCGATCGTGCCCCGGCATCGGCGGCACGAACGGGCGCGAGCCGGTCGCGAGCACCAGCTTGTCGTACGCGAGCGTTTCGCCCGACGCGAGCGTGACCGTATGCGCGGCGCGGTCGATCGACGCGACGCGCGCGTTCAGGCGCAGGTCGAACTGCGGATGACGCGCGAAGAAGCCGGGTTCGACGAGCGACAGGTCGTCCGCCGACTTGCCCGCGAAAAACTCGGACAGGTGCACGCGGTCGTAGGCCGGGCGCGGTTCCTCGCCGAGCACGGTGACCTGCAGCGCGCCCGCCGCGCCGGCTTCCGCCGCGACGCATTCGAGGAGCTTGTGGCCGACCATGCCGTGGCCGATGACGATGAGTTTCATGGTGACGTTCCTTCGATCGATCAGTTGGCGACGGTGCCTGCGGCCAGCGCGCGGTCGCGCAGCTCGGCTTCGCGCGCCTTGTGTTCTTCGCTGAAGCGCACGGCCATCGCGCACAGCGCGGTCGCGGTGACGGCGAGGCCGAGCAGGCTCAGCGTGTGCTGCACGTCGCCGACGCCCTTCAGCAGGAAGCTCGCGGCGACCGCGCCGACGTTGCCGCCCGCGCCGACGATCCCCGCGACGCCGCCGAGCGCCTTGCGATCGATGAACGGCACCAGTGCGTAGGTCGCGCCGCATGCCATGTGCGTGAACAGGCCGAAGGTCAGCATCGCGACCAGCGCGATGCCGATGCTTTGCGCATGCGAGAACCAGATCAGCCCGAGCCCTTCGCCGACGATCAGCGCGCAGAGGAGCATCGCGCGCACGTCGAGGCTGCGGCGCGCGGCGATCCTGTCGGACAGCCAGCCGCCGAGCGCACGGGCGAACAGCGCGAGCAGCCCGAACAGGCCGACCGCGAAGCCCGCGTCCTTCAGCGACAGGTTGAAGTGATCGACGTAGTACAGCGCGGCGATGTTGTGGATGAACACCTCGACGCCGAAGCACGCGCCGTACGTGACGAACAGCATCCACACGCGATAGTTGCCGCACGCGGCGAAGAAACTCGCCCAGCCGCCCTTCTTGCCGCTGTCGATCGTCACGCCTTCCTTGCGCAGCGCGACGAAGTCGCCTTGCGGGCAGTCCTGCGTGAAGCGCCAGTACGCCCACGCCATCACGAGCATCGCGACGCCCGGCACGACCAGCGCGATGCGCCACGACGAATCGTCGCCGAAGCCGAGCATCAGGCCGGCGGCGACGAGCAGCGGCATCAGCGCCTGCGTCGCGCCCGCGCCCGCGTTGCCCCAGCCGGCCGTCGTCGCGTTCGCGGTGCCGACGACGTTCGGCGCGAACATCACCGACGTGTGGTACTGCGTGATGACGAAGCCTGCGCCGATCGCGCCGATGCCGAGCCGGCAGATCAGGAACGACAGGTAGTCGTGCGTAAACGACACCGCGAACACGGGGATCGCGCCGAGCAGCAGCAGGCCGACGTACACGCGGCGCGGGCCGAAGCGGTCGCACAGCGGGCCGACGAGCAGCCGCACGGCGATCGTCGCGGCCACCGCGGCGATGTTGATGTTGGCGACCTGCGCCGCCGTCAGATGAAATTCGCGTGCGATGAGCGGCATCAACGGCGCGCACGCGAACCACGCGAAGAAACAGACGAAGAACGCCATCCACGTCAGGTGGAACGCGCGCATCGGCGCAGTGCGGAGGCTGAAGAGATCGATACGGGTAGCTTTGTCGGTCATGTCATCCGCCAAACGAAAAACGGCGTCCTGCGCACCCGGTCTCGTCGAGACCCGATGCGTAGGACGCCGTTGCCCATGAAGCCCGTTGCCGGGCGCGTCAGTAATCGGTACTGCGGACGAATCGCCGTTGATTCGCCCGAACCAGCTTACGCAAACGCCGTGCCATGTCTGCCTGAATCGCGCCGACAGCCCCGCCGCGCAAGGCTCGCCGGGCAGCGCGCGGCGCGATCCGGCACGCGCCGCACGATGCGCCGTGATGCAGCAAGGCACAGATGTGGTGCGCTGCAGCACTGTCGCCGTGCGACATCGCGGTGCGCGCTGACGGGGCACGATGCACATCGTTGCGGCATTGCGTCGGGCTGCGCGCGGCGAACGCATACGGGCGCGAGCGGGCCGCGCGGTGTATCGCACCGCGACAGGCCGCGCATCGCGCCGGTTGGCCCGGATATTGCTGAACCTGATGCATCACACCGGCAACGGCGCCGGCGGGCAGTCCCCGCAAACCCGGCGCGCCTTCGATGGCGCGCCCCTCCGGACAACGGCGTCCCCCGTGCGCGGCACGGCCGGATGCCATCCGCTTCGATCGCCCGCCGCCGCCGCGCAGATACGCATTAACGACCGCCGCACGCACGCGGCAATGGAATTCGACATGACGACTGGAAAAGTCACGCTGCTGGGCGCCGGCCCCGGCGATCCCGATCTCCTCACGCTGAAGGCCGTGAAGGCGCTGGCCGCCGCCGACGTGCTGCTGCTCGACGATCTCGTTGCGCCCGGCATCGTCGAACTCGCACCGCAGGCGCGCGTGATCCGCGTCGGCAAGCGCGGCGGCTGCCGCTCCACGCCGCAGGCCTTCATCGAGCGGCTGATGCGCCGCTACGCGCTGCGCGGCGCGCACGTGGTGCGCGTAAAGGGCGGCGACGCGCTGCTGTTCGGCCGCGCCGGCGAAGAGCTCGCGACGTTGCGCGCGGCCGCGATTCCGGTCGAGATCGTCAACGGCATCTCGTCGGGATTCGCGGCGGCTGCGAGCCTCGGCATCTCGCTCACGCACCGCGAGCATTGCCAGGGCGTCACGTTCGTCACCGCGCACCGCCAGGATCACGGCGAACCCGACTGGCCGCGCCTCGCGGCCACCGGTATGACGCTCGCGATCTACATGGGGATGAGCCGCGTCGACAGCATCGCGGCGGGCCTGCTCGCCGCGATGCCCGCTTCGACGCCGGCCGCGGCCGTGCAATGGGCCGGCACGCCCGACGAACGCCGCTGGACCGGCACGCTCGGCCAGCTCGCGCGCGGCATCGACGAAGCTCGGCTCGGCAGCCCGGCCGTGATCCTCGTCGGCGGTGCGATCGGCGAAGCGGCCGTGCAGCATGAGGATGCCGCGCGCGACGCGGCGCTGGTCCGGGCCGCCTAGCATGGTCCGCATCACGCGGCGCCGGCCGCCCGCCTCTTCCGAATCCATTGGCCCCGTTCGCACCGGTCACCGGTCGTGCTCGCGCGGTATCGGGGCCGCGCCCCGACTCGGCCATCACGCGCCGTTCGCGCGTCGCGCCGAAGCTTCACCGCGGCTGCTGCTCGCCTCATGAGTTCGCCTGTCATGTCCGCCCGCCTGCGCGTGCTGCTCGTCACCGATACCGACAAGCCGATCGGCGAACTCGGCGACGCGCTCGCGCGCCTCGGCTACGAGATGCTGAACGACGTCGCGACGCCCGCCCGCCTGCCGGCGGCCGTCGAGGAGCAGCGCCCCGACGTCGTGATCATCGATACCGATTCGCCGTCGCGCGACACACTCGAGCAACTCGCGGTGATGCACGCGACCGCGCCGCGCCCCGTGCTGATGTTCAGCCACGACGCCGATCAGGAACTGATCCGCGCGGCGGTCGGCGCGGGCGTCAGCGCGTATCTCGTCGAAGGGCTGTCGGCCGAGCGCCTCGCGCCGATTCTCGAAGTCGCGCTCGCGCGCTTCTCGCACGACGATGCGCTGCGCCGCCGGCTCGCCGACGTCGAGCGCGAACTCGCCGAGCGCAAGCTGATCGATCGCGCGAAACGCGTGCTGATGGACCAGCGCAGGCTGTCCGAACACGACGCGTACGCGGCGCTGCGCAAGCGCGCGATGGACCAGGGCCTGCGCATCGTCGACGTCGCGCGGCAACTGCTCGACGCGTCACCCCAGCCATGACCGATATGAATACCTCGCCTCCCGCCGCGCCGGAACGCGCGCATCTTCGCCTCGGGTTCGTCGCGCTGAGCGACGCAGCCCCGCTGATCGTCGCGCAGCGCCTGAACCTCGGCGCGCGTCACGGCCTCACGCTCGAACCGCGCCGCCAGCCGTCGTGGGCGGCCGTGCGCGACAAGCTGCTGAGCGGCGAACTCGACGCCGCGCACGCGCTGTACGGGCTCGTGTGCGGGCTGCAGCTCGGCATCGGCGGCCCGCAGGCTGACATGGCCGCGCTGATGGTGCTGAACCGCAACGGCCAGGCGATCTCGCTCTCGCGCGGCCTGGCCGACGCCTATCGCGAAAGCGGCGACGTGCGCGCGGCATTCGCGACGCTCGGCCGCAAGCCGCTGCTCGCGCAGACGTTCCCGACCGGCACGCATGCGATGTGGCTGAACCACTGGCTCGCGTCGCACGGCGTCGATCCGTTGCGCGACGTGCGCAGCGTCGTGATCCCGCCGCCCGAGATGGTGGCCGCGCTCGCGGGCGGCGAGCTCGACGGTTTCTGCGCGGGCGAACCGTGGCATGCGGTGGCCGAGGCCTGCAGCGCGGGACGGACGGTGGCCGTCACGAGCGAGATCTGGCCCGATCATCCGGAGAAGGTGCTCGCGGCCCGGCGCGACTTCGTCGCGTTGTACCCGGCCACCGCACGCGCGCTGATCCGCACGCTCGTCGATGCGTGCGCGTGGCTCGACAGCCCTGCGCACCGCCGCGAGGCCGCCGACTGGCTCGCGTCGCCCGACGCGCTCGGCGTGCCGGCCCGGCTGATCGCGCCGCGCCTGCTCGGCGATTACGGCGCGGGGCCGTTCGCCGCGCCGCCGCTGCCGATCCGCTTCCACGACGGCGGCGCCGTGAACCGGCCCGATCCGCGCGAAGGCCAGTGGTTCCTGTCCCAATACCGGCGCTGGGGCATGCTCGACGGCCCGGACGACGACGCGAGGATCGCCGCTGCGATCGCGCAGACTGCGTTGTATGATGCGGCGGTCGCCGAAGGCGGTGCATCGGACGCCTGATGCGCGCCGCGTAGCCCATGCGGCGCGGCAGGCCCGGCGGCCTCCGCCGCGCGGCTGCCGCACCGCCCGGACGGCACTGCCTTGCCACTCCGTCCCCGATCCGAATCGATGCCGAAACGAATGCGCGCGCCGCTCGACGTGCTGCTCACCGAAATCCGCGCGTGCCGAGCCTGCGAAGCCGACCTGCCGCTCGGCCCGCGCCCGGTCGTGCGCGCCCATCGCGACGCGCGCATCCTGATCGTCGGGCAGGCGCCGGGTGCACGCGTCCATGCGAGCGGCATTCCGTGGGACGACGCGAGCGGCAAGCGGCTGCGCGGCTGGCTCGACGTCGACGCCGACACCTTCTACGACGAAACGCGCTTCGCGATCGTGCCGATGGGCTTCTGCTACCCGGGCCGCGGCGCGAGCGGCGACAACCCGCCGCGCCCCGAATGCGCGCAACTGTGGATCGACCGGCTGGTCGCCGAATTGCCGTCGATCCGGCTGACGCTGCTGATTGGCCTGTACGCGCAGCGGCATTTCCTGCGCGACACGCGCAAGGCGACGCTCACCGACACCGTGCACGCGTGGCGCGACTACGGCCCCGGCGTGCTGCCGCTGCCGCATCCGTCGCCGCGCAACCAGGCGTGGTTCAAGCACCATCCATGGTTCGACGCCGACGTCGTGCCCGAGCTGCGCCGCCGCCTGGCCCCGCTGCTCGACCGATAAACGAAACCGCCGGCGGCGTCGCGATGCTTCGCGGCCCGCCCGAAACCCCGATACACACCCCATGAACGAACCCGCCATCGCACCCGACATCGACTTCGACTGCACCGGCTGCGGCGGATGCTGCCGCGACCTGCGCATTCCACTGACGATCAACGAGGCAATCGCGTGGCTGAAGCGCGGCGGCCACGTGGAACTGCTGTGCGACGCGATGCCGTGGCTCGTCGAACCCGAGCCCGACGACGCGTTCGCCGCATACAAGCGCGTCCGTTCGACACCCGCGCTCAGCGGCTCGCTGCCCGTGCGCGTCACGGTGGTGCTCACCGCCGCCCATGCCGGGCCATGCCCGAACCTGCGCGACGACCTGCGCTGCGGGATCTACGACGAACGCCCGCTCGTGTGCCGGATCTACCCGGCCGAGATCAATCCGTTCGTGCCGCTGACGCCCGGCGGCAAGGAATGCCCGTCCGACGCATGGCAGCAGACGCCGCTCATCCGCGGCGGCGCGATCGTCGACGCGGACACGCGCGAGAGCATCGCGCGCTCGCGAGCGGCGAGCGAAGCGGAGACGCCGCTGCGTGCACGGCTGTGCGCGGTGCTGGGGATCGACATGGCGGCCGTGGCCAATGAAGGGTACGTCGTTCATGCACCGCCCGCGCCCGTGCTGCTCGCCGCGTTGACCGATCTGCTCGCGACGCCGATGGTCGCCGCCGATGACGCCATCGCATGGACGCTGGTGTCGAACCGCGCGGCGACGACGAACGCGCTCGCGTCGGTCGACGCGTCGAGCCGCCTTGCCGGCAGCGTGGCGGGCCCGCACACCCGCTATCTCGGCTTCCATCCGGACGCCTGATCGCCACCGGGCGCCGCCGCCACACATTCCGGCCGCGCCCGGTTCGCTGTACCATCGCGGCTCAACCGCGTCACGAACAGCAGAATCCTTCATGCCCTCCACCGCCCCGCCGCGCCTGTACGGGATGCCCGAACGCAGCGACCGGCTCGATTTCTACATCCGCGACCAGGCGTCGCGCCAGGCGATCACCGAGCCGCACCGGCACGCGTATTTCCAGATCCAGTTCAACCTGGGCGGCGACACCGAACAACGCATCGGCGGCGTCACGCGGCCGTTTCCGCGCGGCGCGCTCGCGTTCGTGCTGCCGCACCGCGAACACCTGATCCCGCATCCGGAAGGCGCGCATTTCATCGTCATCAACTTCAGCCAGGCGTTCCTGCGCGCCGATCTCGACGTCGATCCGCTCGATCTCGAGGATGTGCCCGCGCACCGCTTTCCGGAGCTGACGCCGTTCCGCTTCCAGGAGCATCTCGACTTCATCCTGACCGGCGACACGTTCGACGAAGCGCGCCGCCTCGCGCTGTGCATGCTCGACACCGATCGCGTGCGCACGTTCGGCTCGACCACGCTGCTGCGCGGCTACCTGCTGCAGCTGATCGGGCTCGTCTGCACGCAGTACGCGGGCGCGCTCGACAAACTCGCGCAGCGCGGCGCCCAGCGCGCGGGCCGGCGCGACGCGCTCGCGCGCGTGCTGCGCCATGTGCGCGCGAACCTGACCCGCGAGGACCTGACGCTCGCCGCGACCGCCGAAGCCGCGTTCCTGTCACCGAACTATCTCGCGCACCTGGTCCGCAAGGAGACCGGCAGCACGTTCACGGATCTCGTGACCGAGCGCCGGATCGCGCTCGCCCAATCGCTGCTGGCCCATACGAGCCGGCGCATCGCCGATATCGCGCGCTCGGTCGGCTTCCGTGACGAAGGGTATTTCGCGCGGCGTTTCCGTGCGCGGGTCGGCGTGTCGCCGAAGGCCTACCGCGACGCCAACGCTGCGCTGCCGGCCGGCGACGACGCGCCGCCAGCCGCCGACGCGTAGTTTTGTCCCGGTAAAACGCAGTTGCGTCGCATCCGGCGGCAGGCGCGTCGGGTATCGTTGCACGCATGCCGGCCCGTGCACCGCACGGGCGCCGGCATCCGTCTCCCTACCGAACGAGGCCATCCGATGTCCGCCTATGTCATCGACGCCGCCGAGCGTCCTTCCGTCGAAGTCGAACAGTCGTCCGCGCGCTTTCCGGTGCGCCGCGTATTCTGCGTCGGCCGCAACTATGCCGACCACGCACGCGAAATGGGCGCCGATCCCGACCGCGAACCGCCGTTCTTCTTCACGAAGCCGGCCGACGCGATCGTCGCCGCCAGCGGCACCGTCCCCTATCCGCCGCTGACGAACGACCTGCATCATGAAATCGAGCTGGTGGTCGCGATCGGCAAGGACGGTCGCTCGATCGACCCGGCCGACGCGCTGTCGCACGTGTGGGGCTACGGCGTCGGCGTCGACCTCACGCGCCGCGACCTGCAGGCCGAGGCGAAGAAGCTGAGCCGTCCGTGGGACTGGGCCAAGGGCTTCGACGCGTCGGGCCCCGTGACCGCGCTGCGCGCGGCGACGGCCACCGGCCACCCCGCGACCGGCCGCATCTGGCTCGCGGTCAACGGCGAAACGCGCCAGCAAGGCGACCTGGCCGACATGATCTGGGCCGTGCCCGACGTCATCGCGTACGTGTCGCGCTCGGTCGAACTGAAGGCCGGCGACCTGATCTTCACCGGCACGCCGGCCGGCGTCGGCGCGCTGCAACCGGGCGATCGCGTGACGGGAGGCGTCGATGGTGTGGCGACGTTCGAGTTCGTCGTGGGCGCAAAGCCGTAACGGGTTGAAAAGCAGGCACGGCCGGCGGATGCAACGCCCGCCGTGCCTGAGCGATACGGCGCCCGCCGGCCGCGACCGCCCGCCGGTTGCTCAGTCGTATCGGCGCAAGAATTTATCGGCGACGGTCGGCGGATGCAGCGCTTTCGCAGATTCGTTTTCCATCGCTTCGGCCGCATTGTCGTCGCTGATCGACGCGAATCCCGTACGTCCCCTAACGCGCGCGCACCGACACGAACTTGCGCGCGTTATTACGCTGGATCAGCACCGCGATCACGTTGCCGCCGTTCGCTTCGAGCGATGGCACGTCGTCGGGCGTCTCGAGCAGCGTGTCGTTGAGCTCCAGCACGACATCGCCGGGCTGGATGCCCGCGTTCGCTGCGGGGCCGCGCACCGCGTCCACCATCATCCCGACCGCGAGCCCCGTCGAACGACGCTCGTCGTCGCTCAGCGCGTGCATCGTCAGCCCGAGGCGATCGCCGCCTTCGCCCGCGGCCGGCCCCGGCCCCGGTCCCGTCCGTGCAGCCGCCTTCGGGGCAGCCATGCCGGTTGCCGCGCCAGCGCCGCCGGCCGCCTCGTCGGCGCCCGTGATCGTCAGCATCACCGGCCCGCGCTTGCGGATCACGCGCAGCGGCGCCTTCTCGCCGGGCGGCAGCGCGGCGGCCAGGTCGTTCAGTTCGGCCGAGCGGCCGATCGCCTTGTCGCCCAGCTTCACGATCACGTCGCCCGGCTTCACACCGGCCGCCGCGGCCGGCGAGCCAGGCGCGACGCCGTTGACGAGCGCGCCCGCCGGACGCGGCAGTCCGAACGCCGCGGCCAGCCCCATGCCGACATCCTGCACGTCGAGGCCGAACGCGTTGGACGGCGCGCCCTGCGCCGGCGCCGGAACCGACGCCTGGGCCTGGGCTTGCATCTGCGTCTGTAGCTGCGCACGCACCTTTGCCGCGAACGCGATCGGAATCGCGAACGTCATGCTCGCGTAGCGTTCGGCGCCCGTATAGACCTGCACCGCGATGCCGATCACGTCGCCCGCGCGATTGAACACGGGGCCGCCCGAGTTGTCGGGATTCACCGCGATGTCGGTTTCGAAGAACGGAAACGCGCTGCCGTCCGGCAGCCGGTGCGACGTCGCGCTGACGATGCCGGCCGTGACCGTGTTGCCCGATCCGTCCGGCGCGCCGATCGTCATCACCGGTTCGCCCGCGCGCACCTTCGACGAATCGCCGATGCGCACGAACGGCAGTTTCTTTCCGTCGATCCGCAGTACCGCGACGTCGCTTTGCGGATCGACGGCCAGCACCGTCGCCTTGAATTCGCGGCGGTCGGTGAGCCGCACCGTCACGTCGGTCGCTTCGTCGACCACGTGCGCGGTCGTGAGGATCAGGCCGTCGGCGCTGACGATGAAACCCGAGCCGCTGCCCGACACCGCGCGCGGCGACGTATCGGGCGCCGGCGCCTGCGGGCCCTGCGCGGGCGGCGGCGCGCCGTGCCGGAACAGCGCGGCAAGCGGATCGTCGGGATCGAGGAGCGCGAAGGACGGGCCGCCGGTTGACGGGTCGGGTGCGGCGGTCATGATCGTCACGACGGCGGGGCCGTAGCGGTCGACGATCGCCGGGAAGTCGACCGGCATCGCGTAAGGCGCGGCGGCCGGCCGGCCCTTCATGGCAGGCGGCGTGGCGGGCGGCGCGAGGGTTCCCGCAGTGGCGGCCGGCAGCGTCGCCACGAAAACGGCAAACGCGCCTCCCAACAGCGCGGTGTGAAACACGGCGCGAGCAAGCGTCTGGCGAACCACGGTGCACCTCCCCCGGCAGTCGCGGCGCCGACATGCGCGAGACGCGCAGGCGCCCGACAAGCACCGGTACACGCATCCATTTATAGTCCACGCGACCTGTTCGAACATACGAATCGAAACCCGTATGCCGGGTGGTGCGGCGGCCGGGGAGCCGCAATGGGGTTCGTTTCGAACAAACTCGGCGGTTCGTCAATCCGAGTATTCAATACCCTCGAAACGCGCAGGATCGCCGGTAGCCCCGAATGCTGCCGGTCAATTCGGTGCGTCATGCGGACCCGAAGCCGGATCGACGAGCCGGACGCGTTGCCGCTCGAATCGCCGCCCGTTCGGATCGCCCGTTTCCGCCATGAAGAAGACGACGCGAACCGTGGACCGCCGTTATCAGCGCCCGCCCGCCAACAGGCCTGACACCTGCCCGATCAATGGCACGACAGGATCACGACGCCGCCGATCCCCTGCGTGTTCGGCAACGTCGCGGTGTAGCCGACGGCAACCAGCGGCTGGGTCGCGTCATGCCCGACGACCACGGATTGCACCGACGCCTGCCCGGTGGTTTTCGACACGCCGTTCAACGGCGCCTGCGGGAACGACACCCCGTATTGCGTATTCGCGAGCTTGATCGACAGGTTCAGGCCGACGAGCGTACGCGAACCGAGATCGAGCGTGGCCGAACCCGTGCCGAGTGTCCCGTCCGCGCTGCCGTCGTTGGTCGCGACCGTATCCGAGATCAACGACGTGCACGTCAGCGTACCGCTCGTTGCGGGCAAAGACAGCGGCCGGCCCACCGCGTAGTGAACGCCTTGCGTATCGGTGTAGGTATTGCCGTCGGTATCCATGGCCCGGTTCCACCGGCCGATCGCGACGTCGGTGCCGACGCCCTGAATGTCGGTGACGGCCCCGTGGTCGAGCCCGAGGCAGTCGGTCTCCGCCGTCGACGACGCGAGCGTCGTAAATGCGCCGCTCGACTGCTGAACCAGGCTCGCGGCAGGCACGTTCGCCGCCGTCATGTTGCGGTTCTTCGCGTATTCGCTCGGCAGGTTCGGCACCACGACCACCGCAAGCTGACCGTTTTGCGCCATGACCGGCGAAGCCGAACCCGAATAACTGAAGTTGCCGTTCGGCCGGCATGCCGTTTGTACGGAAGGCGGCGTGGAAGAATCCGTCGGCGGAGAGCCGGGCGACGTGGCTGTCGGTGTTCCGCCTGTATTGGTGTTGTTCGACGCATTGCTTCCCGTACCGACGGCGGCGGTGCCGTCGCCGTCACCGCCGCCGCATGCCGTCAGCAGCAGCACCGTACTCGCAACACTCGCCAACCAGACTTGCTTGCCCCGCATGTTTCACCCCGTTTTTCAGTCGTTGAAAATCGATACCGCGTAGACGTGCGGCCCCGGACGACGGCCGCACACGATCGATACCGGGCATCAAATGACGCCCGGCCGTCCGTTATGCTTTTGAGACCCCGATGACGGATCGACCCGCATTACGTCAACGTTGCTCAACGCGTGCTGCCGCAACGTGCTCAATGCAAGCCGTCGGTTCCTGCGGCGCGCGCCTGCCCTGTTCGCAGCGCGTCGACCGACTTGATCAGCAGGCATGTGCCGATGACGCCCATCGCGAGCGCGAGAAACCACCACGAGACGGGCCAGATTTCGAGAAGACTTTGCGTGGAAAATTCGAACGGCGTAGTCAGCGCGACGATCACCACGGCGGTGTTGTAGCAGGCATGGACCAACATCCCCGGCAGCAACGAACGCGTGGCCGCGTACAGCTTCCCGATCAAAAGCCCGAGCCCGAATGCGAGCACGAACTGGTACACGTTCAGATGCGCAAGACCGAACACCGCAGCCGAATGCGCGATCGCCGTTCCGCTCGGGTACTGCCGCAAAAAGCTGCGCAGCATGACGCCGCGAAACAGCATCTCTTCAAGCACCGGTGCAATCAGGCAGGTCAATACGATCAAGCCGAGCCCGCCGTTCACATACATCTCGCGGGCATCGAATTTTCCTCCGCCCCACGGGAAAAGCTGCCCGACGCCGACTTCGAGAACGCTCACCGCCACCAGCAATCCCGGCGTCATCAGCAAAACGGGGAAGAAAAACCGGCCAATCGTTGCTTGCCATGAATCGGCACTTTCGTGCAGCAGGTCACGATAAGTCTGCTTGCTGTGACGAAGCAGCACCGTAAATACGAGCCCGTTCGCGAGAACGCGCCCGATGCTGGCAATCGCCATCGGCTGAAGCCCGGCGCTGCGGCCGATCGACCAGATGATCGCGTTCATCAAATACTCGATCATGATCAGCACAACGAC
Source organism: Burkholderia stabilis (assembly GCF_001742165.1). NCBI lineage: Bacteria > Pseudomonadati > Pseudomonadota > Betaproteobacteria > Burkholderiales > Burkholderiaceae > Burkholderia > Burkholderia stabilis. The sequence continues at coordinate 844,007 of NZ_CP016443.1, forward strand.
GATCAGGAACGCTTCCAGCAAATTCGGGAAGCAATAACGGTTTGAATCGGATTTCATCGAGCTCTATGCCATTTCGCAACCGGTGAATACCGTGAGCGCGATCTCTCGTTTCGCCGACCTCACACCGAATGCCGTTTTTACTTGTCCGAGCACACTGCCAACAGGTTTCATCGCGCCGCCCCGAATGGCGCGCTCCGGAATCCTTGAATAATGAAAAACATCGATCCCGGGCTACGAAACCCGGTCCCGACCGTTCATGATCGGGACAAAAGTAACCGTTTGTTACACGGAATGCATCCTCGCTCATCCCGCCAGCGCTTGCAACCACCGTTAACTATTTTTGACCATAAAACGAAACGTTTCCGAATCAAGCGCGGACAACGGAATAGACGGTTATTCAAGTTCAACACTTGAACTTATTAACCATTTGAATATGAATACCCTCGTGCGCAATCTGTAGCGCGTACGGGCAGTTCACAATCGCCCGGCCAGGATGGTCGGTTGACCGAACAAGACATCGGCGCTCACACCGCGCTTTTCAGACTGCCGCACGCTACCCGCTGCGTTACTTCACGCACCAGTATCGGGCCGCAAATTCCTTGTTGATTGTCACGGAGACCATCCCGTAAGCGCCGCGCGGCGGCTTGCCGTCCGTGCAGGCGGCGCTGTCCGATACCCAGTACACGATGTTGCCGCGCTTGAACGACCACGTGGTGTTCACGCACGGGTCCGTTCCGCCGGTGTCTTCGGTGCCGCCGTGCACCTCGACGTCCGGTTTCTGGTCGGCCGGACGCGGCTTGTTCCACACCCGGTAGCGCAAGGCGCCGTCCGCCACGTGGTCGATCACGACGTGGTGCTTGTCGGTATCGCAGATGAAGCCGTCGCGCGTCGGCTGTGCATGCGCAACGGCCGCCGACAGCGACGCGCATACGGCAGCAACGAACAGGAATGATTTGCGAAGCAATGCCATGACCCGGCTGCAGAAATTTGAATGGCGAAACTATACCGTCACGCTTCAATCCCCGGCGACCTGTTCCGCGATCGCCGACAACGTCCGCAACATCGGCTCGAACGCATCGGCCGACGTATTGCCGAAGCCGAGCACCAGCCCGTTGGCCGCCGACGATGCATGGATCGAGAAACCCGACAGCGGAAACGGCCCGATGCCGTATGCGCGCGCTGCGTCGACGATCGCGCGGTCGCGGTAGCGCGCGGGCAGCCGCAGCGCGAGATGCAACCCGCACGGCCCGCCCTCGACCTGGTGCGGCACGCTCAACCCGCCGTCGAGCGCGGCGAGCAGCAAGCGCCGCCGGTCGCGATAGAGCCGGCGCATCCGCCCGAGATGGCGGCCGTACTCGCCCGTCTCGATGAAGTCGGCAAGCGCGAGCTGCACGTGGCGCGTCCCGCCGCGCAGCATCTCCGGCAGCACCGTCCGCACGGCGGCCAGCAGCGCCTCGGGCAGCACGAGAAAACCGATCCGCAGCGCCGGAAACATCGTCTTGCTGAACGAGCCGAGATAAACGACGGGCGAATCGGGCGCGAGCCCGTGCATCGCGCCGATCGGCTCGCCGGTGTGACGGAACTCGCTGTCGTAGTCGTCCTCGATGATCCACGCGCGGTGCCGGCGCGCGGCATCGATCAGCGCGAGCCGGCGCGAAATCGACAGCACGGCGCCGGTCGGAAACTGGTTCGACGGCGTCGTGTAGACGAGGCGCGGCGTCCGCTCGCGCCAGTCGTGCTCTTCGACCCGCAGCCCTTCCGCGTCGACCGGCATCGGCAGCACGTCGAGATCGGCCGCCTGCATCGCGGTGCGCGCGCCGCGATAGCCGGGCTCCTCGACCCACACCGTATCGCCCGGGTTCGTCAGCAACTGCGCGCACAGCGCAATCGCCCCCTGCGCGCCTTCCGTGATGACGATCTGCTCGGGATCGCAACGCACGCCGCGCGTCACGGCCAGGTGGCGTGCGATCGAATCGCGCAGCGCGCGCTCGCCGAGCGGATCGCCATAACCGAGCAGGTCGCGGCCGGCGCGGCGCAGCGCGCGGTCGATCGCGTGCCGCCATGCGTCCACCGGGAAATGCGTGAGCGCGGGCACGCCCGGCCGGAAGCCCTCCGATTCGCCGGTGCCGATGCGGCTCGGGCGAATCCGGCCGAGCCGCTGCGCGACGGCCGGCGGCGCGGCACGCCGGCGCGGCGGCGCCGGCCGCGACAGCCCGACGACGCGCGTGCCGCGGCGATCGGACTGCAGGAAACCTTCGGCAACGAGCTGCTCGTAGACGGCGGCCGTCGTGTTGCGCGATACGCCGAGCGTCTCGGCCAGCGCACGCGTGCCGGGCAGCCGCGTGCCGGCCGGCATCGCGCCGCCGAGAATCGCGTCGCGCACGCGGCGCAGCAACTGGCGCTGCAGCGAAGGCGCGCCCGGCGCGCGCGCCAGCGGCGCGTCGAGCGGCAACGGTGGCGCTTCAGCGGAAGAAAAGGCAGTCGTCATCGGAACATCGCGGCGTGAAAGTGTCGGAACGGAGCGACCGGATCGTGGCACCATAAATTTACCGATCTCTGGCGCTTCTCATGGTACCTCGACGGGACTACGATCGTCTGCATGCCGGCATGTCGCCGGCCGCCAACCGAAGCGAGATCGACCTTGTCCACGCTCACCAACGCCTTCCAGCAGCCCATCGGCCAACCCGTTCCCGACTGGTCCGCGCGCCCGCGCCCCGAACGCATCGTGCTCGAAGGCCGCTACTGCCGGCTCGAACCGCTCGACGCCGAACGCCACGCATCCGACCTGTATGCCGCCTACGCGCAGGCGCCCGACGGCAGCGACTGGACCTATCTCGCGCACGGCCCGTACGCCGACGAGTCGAGCTACCGCGACTACGCGCGCGGCGCGCAGGCGAGCCCCGATCCGCTGCACTACACGGTGATCGATCGCGCCACGGGCCGGGCGGTCGGCACGCTCGCGCTGATGCGCATCGATCCGGCCAACGGCGTGATCGAGGTCGGCTCCGTCACGTTCTCGCCGCTGCTCAAGCGCACGCCGGTATCGACCGAAGCGCAGTACCTGCTGATGAAGTACGCGTTCGACACGCTCGGCTACCGGCGCTACGAATGGAAGTGCGACGACCTGAACGCACCGTCGCGCAAGGCCGCCGCGCGGCTCGGTTTCCGTTACGAAGGCACGTTCCGGCAGGCGATCACGTACCGGGGCCGCAATCGCGACACCGCATGGTTCTCGATCATCGACGGCGAATGGCCGGACGTGCGCGCCGCATTCGATGCATGGCTCGCGCCGGAGAACTTCGACGCGCAGGGCGAGCAGCGCCAGTCGCTCATCGCGATCCGCCATGCGCAGGCGAACGCGCGCGATGCCGCAGCCCGCGCGAACGACGCGACGCGCGTCACGGTGCGCCCGCTCGTCGCCGCCGATGAAGCCGCGTGGCGCCCGCTGTGGCAGGGTTATCAGAAGTTCTACGACACCGCGCTGAGCGACACGGTGTTCGCGACGACGTGGGCGCGCCTGATGGACCCTGCCGAGCCGATGTTCGTGCTCGGCGCATTCGACGCATCGGGCAAGCTGGTCGGGATCGTGCATTCGATCTACCACCGCTCGTGCTGGACCGAAGGGCCGTACTGCTACCTGCAGGACCTGTACACCGCGCCCGACGCACGCGGGCAAGGCGCAGGCGGCGCGCTGATCGAGGCCGTGTACGAACACGCCCGGGAAGCCGGCGCGAGCCGCGTGTACTGGCTCACGCACGAAACCAACACGACCGCACGCGCGCTGTACGACAGGCTCGCGAACAACGCAGGCTTCATCCAGTACCGGCACGACGTGAAGCAGTAACGCGGCGCCGCGGCCGGCCGGCGTTCAGTCGAGAACGTCGGCCGGATCGCGCACGTCGTCGTCCTCCGGCGCGGCGTCCCTCGCCGCGCCACCCGCGCATGGCACCGACGCCGGGCAGATCATCTCGTCGCCGTTCGCGGGCACGGGCCGCCGCACCGGCCGGAATACCGGCTCGCCCGGCTCGATCGGCTGCCCCGAAATCGCGCAGCGGCCCGGCTGCAACGCGACACGCAGGCGCCAGCGCTGTTCGCCGTAATGGCAACGGCCGCTCTCGACCCATCGAATCAGCAGGCTGTCGTCGCCGGCCTCCAGCACCGTGACGAACAGTTGCGGCCGCAACGGTGAAATGGCGGACGCCGCATGCTCCGGAACCGGCGCGCGGCCGATCGTCACGAGCGGATGCGCGACGTCACCGCCCGGCGGCATCGCCTCGTACGACACGTCTTCTTCGCAGATCAGGTTTTCCATGATGTTCGGCATGCTTGACGAGTTTCCGTGCAGGTTGAACGGCGCCGGGGCCACGCTCAGCGCCGGCCCATCGGTTCGCGCAGCAGCGACAGGCCGATCGTCGCGCCGACGGCCGCCGCCGCGAGCATCAGCCCGATGCCGCCCGACCAGCCGAACGCACCGACGATCGCGCCGATCGTCAGCGGCCCGATCACCTGGCCGAGATAGTTGCCCTGCACGACCCAGCCGATGCTGAGCGGCGCCAGCGACGGCGACGGCGCGGAGCCCGGCGCGCACGCGAGGATCGTCGCGGGCAGCATGCCCGCGATCGCCGAGAACACGAAACCCAGCGCGACCGCGAACGGCGCGGGCGTGGCCGCGCTGAAGAGCCCCGCGCCGGCCGCGCCGATCGCGACCGACGTCGCGGCCATCACGATCCCCGGCCGCGCGCCGCGCGACAGCAGCCAGCCGGCCGTCAGGTTGCCGATCACGCACGCGGCGACGATCGCCGCGCTGATCAGCCCCGCCGCGCCGACCGCGACGCCGAGGCGCTGCATCAGGAACACCGGCAGGAACGTCATCACCGCGAAGAACTGCACGTTGTAGGTCGCAAAGCCCAGGGCGAGCAGCGTCGTCGAGCGCGACGCGAGCACGTCGCGCAGCGCGGGCCCGATACGCATCGAGGCAGCCTGCCGCGCCGGTGTGCCGGCGGACGTCGTGACCGGCACCGCGGCGGCCGCGACGAGCGTCAGCGCCGCTGCCGCGAGCCAGCCGTTGCGCCAGCCGCCGAGCAACGGCCCGACGAGCATCGACAGCGCCATGCCGGCCGGCATGAACGTGCTCCAGAGGCCGAACGCGAGGTTGCGCCGCTCGGGCGGCGTGACGCGATTCAGCACGGCCGGCGCGGCGACGACCACGATCACGAAACCGAGCCCTTCGGCAAAGCGCGTGACCAGCAGCCACGCGAAACTGCCGGCCCACGCGCCCGCGATACTCGACACACCGAGAATGACGAGGCCCGTCATCAGCAACAGCCGGTCGCCCCAGCGGCGCACCAGCAGGCCGGCCGCGATTCCGCCGAACACGCCGACGAACGGGAACACCGACATGATCCCGCTCAGCGACGCGAGCGAGCCGCCGAATTCGTGCTGAAGCGACGGCAATGCGATCGTCGCCTTGCCGACGTGCAACGCCGACACGATGCTCGCCAGCACGACGTTCGCGACGGCCGCCCGGTAACTGCGCGACGGCAGCGTGGCGGCATCGGCCGCGACAGGCGCTTCGGTCATATCCCACCTCCGTTGAAACGGCCGCGTGCAACGGGATGTCTCATGCGGCCGTGATCGGACTGGCGCACATGATACAAATTGAAGTTCACTTTAAGTAAAGAGGTATCGTGCGCAACGATCCGTTTCGCCGATCGCCGCAATGGGCCCGGACGACGACGCCTGCACACCGACCATCGCCGTTCGTCTCGCGATTCGTCTCATTGCGCTGAGACGAACGTCCCAGCGTCTCACCCGGCCGGCGGCTTCGCGAGCGCAGCAAAATTCGACGCCCTTCCCGCCGGATCGCGTTCCGTCAACGAACACGGGAATGATGCATCGCACACCGTCCGTCCCGTTCGATCGCCGCCCAACGCGTCAATTCAAGCTGGCCCCGTTCCTGCATACGGGTCGATCGCGCAATCGCGCGACGGGCGCCCCGGCAGCCACGCCTCGCGCCCGACGACAACCTGACGGAGACAGCAACGTGAGTACACCGGCACCGACTACCGCCCCCAGCATGAAGGCCGCCGTCTGGCGCGGCCGCCGCGACATCCGCGTCGAAGAGGTTCCCGTTCCGGCGCACCCGCCGGCAGGCTGGGTCACGATTCGCGTCCACTGGTGCGGGATATGCGGCTCCGACCTGCACGAATATGTCGCCGGCCCCGTGTTCATCCCGGTCGATGCGCCGCATCCGCTGACGGGCCTGAAAGGCCAGTGCATCCTCGGCCACGAGTTCAGCGGCGAGATCGCCGAACTCGGCGCGGGCGTGACGGGTTTCGCGCCCGGCGACCGCGTGACCGCCGACGCTTGCCAGCATTGCGGCACATGCTGGTATTGCACGCACGGGCTGTACAACATCTGCGAGAACCTCGCGTTCACCGGGCTGATGAACAACGGCGCGTTCGCCGAATACGTGAACGTGCCCGCCGAGTTGCTGTACAAGCTGCCTGACAACTTCCCGACCGAGGCCGGCGCGCTGATCGAGCCGCTCGCGGTCGGACTGCATGCGGTGAAGAAGGCGGGCAACATCGTCGGGCAGACCGTCGTGGTCGTCGGCGCGGGCACGATCGGCCTGTGCACGATCATGTGCGCGAAGGCCGCGGGCGCCGGACGCGTGATCGCGCTGGAGATGTCGGCCGCGCGCAAGCAGAAGGCGCTGGAAGTCGGCGCGAGCGTCGTCATCGATCCGAAAACGTCCGACGCGATCGCGGAAGTCAAGGCGCTGACCGGCGGCTACGGCGCCGACGTGTCGTTCGAGTGCATCGGGCACACGGCCACCGCGAAACTCGCGATCGACGTGATCCGCAAGGCCGGCAAGTCGGTGATGGTCGGCATTTTCGAGGAGCCGACGCCGTTCAACTTCTTCGACATCGTGTCGACCGAGAAGGAAGTGATCGGCTCGCTCGCGTACAACGGCGAATTCGCGGACGTGATCCGCTTCATCGCGGACGGCCGGATCGACGTGCAGCCCCTCATCACCGGGCGCATCGCGCTCGGCGACATCGTCGCGCACGGCTTCGAGGAACTGGTCAACCACAAGGACCGCAACGTGAAGATCATCGTCCAGCCCGCCGTGTCCTGACGCTGCGCGCTGCCGCGGCGGCGATGCGTGCCGCGGCACGCGTGCAACCGCGCGATCCATCCGCGCCGCCCGCACGGGCGGTGCATCAGCACCAGCACCCGCCCTGCCCCCGCCTGCCGACGATTCCGCTCCGGCCGCTTTCCCCTTTACTCGCCACCCTGGTCCGAAGCGTGTTCCGGTCAGCATTCCTGTCGGTTACATCGATCGGATGCACGCGCCATCCCGACCACGAGCTGCGGCGATCCGCCCGCCGAGCCAGCGATCGGTGTTTCTCCGGATCAAGCCCGACTCATCCGGTGTCGACAGGAATGGGGCGCAAGGCGATCCTGTGCAAAGCGCGATCCGGCTTCCCGGCCGGGATCGTGGCCGCCCGCGACGGCGAAACACCCGCGGCACCTCACGGTGCACGGCGCCGACAGGCCGAGAATATGGGCCAACCCGGGATAGCTTGCAAAAATGGTGTGTCATGAATCGATCATTCTCGTTGAATCGGGAACACGCATGCGACGTTCGATCGCTAACGATCCAGCAGAAGACGCATATCGGCTTCGCACTCGTCACGACGCTGCTCGCCTTGCTGTGCGGCACGATCATCTGGGGAAGTTTCCGGCAATACCGGCAGGAAAACGCCGACCTGCAAAGCTTCGAATTCGTCCGCGGCGCCATCGTCGCCGCCAACGTGATCTCGGCCGAGCGCGGTCCGACGAACGACCTGCTGGTGCGCCTGCAGAACGACGGCGCCGCGGAAAGGCGCAACCTGCTCGCCGCACGCACACGTTCCGACCAGGCGCTCGCACGTTTTAGCGCCGGCATCGTGCAGGCGACGACGCTCGACGAGCGCGAACGCGACAACCTGCTGCACGCGCTCGACACGATCCGGATCACGCTCGCCGATGCGCGTTCGGAAGTCGATGCGCTCGACGCACGCCCGCTCGCGTCACGCACCGTTCACGATATCCAGCACGCGCAGGCGCGCCTGTTCCGGATCGTCGACGCGGTGTCCCTGCTGATCGACGGCGCGATGACCGACACCGCGATGCGCGACCCGCACACGTCGGGCGCGATCCTGCTGGCGCGGCTGCTCGGCGATCTCAGGGAATATGCGGGCCGCACGGGCTCGCTGCTGATCGCGCCGATGTTCGCGCGGCAGGCGCTCGATCGCGCGCAGTTCGCGGACATCATGCGGATGCGCGGCCGCATCGAGCAACTGCGCGCGTTGATCGACGGCGCGATCGGCGCGCAGTTCGACGATCCCGACGTCGTACGCGAGTACGCGCAACTCGACGACGCCTTCGACGGCCACCTCCTTCCGCTCGTCGATGCGACCGTCGCCGCCGGCCAGACGGGCGCCTACGCGACGAGCGCCGCCGATTTCTCGCGAACGATCGTGCCGTATTTCCGGCCGAGCGAACTGCTGCGCGACCGCATCATCGACCTTGCGCGGCGCCGCGCCATCGCCGACCGGGACGCCGCCAGGATCAAGGTCGTCGTGTCGGCGCTCGCGACGGCGCTGTGCATCGCGATCCTGTTCTCGCTCGCGCGCGCCACGCAGCGGCTGCTGTCGCAGCCGCTCGATGCGCTCGGCCGCCGGATCATCGCGCTCAGCGACGGCGATACGGCGCACGTCTCGATCCCGCGCGGCGTCGCGCCCGAAATCGCCCGCATCCACGAAGCGCTGGAGACGTTGCGCAACGCATACGTGCGCCGCGACATGCTCGAGCGCCAGCGCAACGACATGCTGACGCTGTTCTCGCACGACATGCGCGCGCCGTTGACGTCGCTGATCATCCTGATCGCCACGCAGGAACAGCGTGCGGGCGAGACGCAGATGAAGCGGCAGTTCGCGAGAATCGGCAAGCTCGCGCGGCACACGCTGGCGATGGCCGACGGCTTCGCGCAGCTCTCGCGCGCGGAAGCCAGCGAATACGAGCGCGTGCCGGTCAACCTCGCCGACCTGATGAACGAAGCGCGCGACGCGGTGTGGCCGCTCGCGCACCAGAAGCACATGTCGATCGACGACGTGCCGCGGCGCGACGACGCGATCGTGCTGGGCGATCCGGCCCTGCTGTCGCGCGCGCTGATCAACCTGCTCGACAACGCGATCAAGTACAGCGCGTCGCTGACGAGCGTCGAATGCAGGGTCGAGCCGGACGCCGACGGCAAGACCGTGCGCTGCACGATCCGCGACAGCGGATGCGGGATCGGCAGCGCGGACCAGGCGCGACTGTTCGAACGCTACCGGCGCTTTCGCACTGCCGGCCAGCCGGAAACCAGCGGCGTCGGGCTCGGCATGGCGTTCGTCAAGGCAGTCGTGGAACGGCACGCAGGCAGCATCCAGGTGCATAGCGTCGTGCTGCAGGGCACCACGGTGACGATCACGCTGCCGGCGGCGGCGAACGCATGACGCACACGCCGGCGCCGGGCGCCGCAGCGCCGCGCGTTTCTTCGATATACTGGACCGAACCCTTTTCGGGGCAACCGCGGGCCACCACGCCCGTCACGCGTTCGCCCCCACCTGCGTGGAATGGCGAACCGTGAAACCGCGAGCCGGACTGATCCTCGAACTCTTCGTCAACCTGCTGCTGCCCTGGGTTGCCTACCGGGTCGCGCATCCGTACTTCGGCGAAACCGGCGCACTTTACGCGTCGGCAGTTCCGCCCATCATCTGGTCGATCGTCGAATTCGTCCGCTCACGCCGCGTCGACGCGGTGGCGGCCGTCGTGCTGCTCGGCATCGCGCTGTCGATCGTCGGGATGGCGCTGGGCGGCAGCCCGCGCACGCTGCTGATGCGCGAGTCGCTCGCGTCGGGCACGATCGGTATCGTGTTCCTGCTGTCGCTGTTCCGCGAACGCCCGCTGATCTTCTATCTGGCCCGCGCGACCGTGGCGCGGGAAATGGCCGGCGGCGCCGAACGCTTCGAGTCGGTCTGGGCCGAGCAGCCGGGGCTGCGCCAGATGCTGCGGCTGATGACGTTCGTCTGGGGCGGATTCATGACGCTGGAGATGCTGCTGCGCTGCTGGATGGTCATGACCTGGCCGGTCGAGCGCGTGCTGGTCGTCTCGCCGATCATCGGCTACACCGTGTTCGGCTGCCTGCTGCTGTGGACGTTCTGGTACCGCCGGCGGATGCGCGTGCGCAACAGCGTCGACATCCCGACCCGCGACGGCGTCACCGAGGTCGCCGGCCGCTGAAAGCCGGCCGGCCGACCGGCCGTTCACATGAGGCCCGGCGGCCTGTCACCGCGCCTGCTGTATGATGCGCGGCGTCTCGTCCGACCAATGCCTTTCCTGTCATGTCCCTCTCGCTCCTTCCGTGCGCCACGATCTGGCTCGCCCTGTTCGCGGCCGCCGCACTCGCGTGGCATCGCCCGCAGCACGGCCTGAGCCTCATCCTGGCCGTGCTCGGTTATGCCGGCGCGCTGGCGTTCGGCAAGCTCCAGCCGATCGTGCTGGCGCCGCTCGCGCTGCTGGCCGCGGCCGCCTGGGGCGTGTCGCCCGCGCGCCCGCTCGCGGTGCGGATCGCCGCGCATGCCGTGTTTGCCGCGCTCGCGATCGCGCTGAGCCTGCACCTGATTCCCGGTTTCCACAATCCGCTCGTGATCGCCCCGACGCGCTTCACGCCGGACGCCGTGCCGTTCACGATGTACCTGAATCTCGACAAGCCGCTCGTCGGCCTGTGGCTGCTGTGGGTGCTGCCGTGGATCGCGCCCGACGTCGCGCTGTCGCGCGCGCTGCGTACGGGCGCCGTGGCGGCCGTTGCGACGGCCGCCGTGTGCCTGGCCGGCGCACTCGCGCTCGGAATGGTCGGCTGGGCGCCCAAATGGCCGCCGTCGGGCTGGCTGTGGCTCGTGAACAACCTGCTGCTCGTCACGCTCACCGAGGAAGCGCTGTTCCGCGGCTACGTGCAGGGCGGGCTGACGCGCGCGCTGCGCGCGTTCACGTGGGGACCGTGGGTCGCGCTCGCGATCGGCGCGGTGCTGTTCGGCGCCGCGCACGCGGCCGGCGGCTGGCAATGGATCGTGCTCGGCACGGTGGCCGGCATCGGCTACGGCCTCGCATGGCGGCGCGGCGGGCTGCTCGCGTCCGCGCTCGCACATGCGGGGTTGAACGTCGTCCACTTCGGCCTATTCACCTACCCGATGCTCGCTGCCGCGCGCTGAACGCGGCGCGCGGCGCTACCCCGCGATATCGCTCAGTTGAACCCGGCGACCGCATGCGGCACGTACGGGCGTTCGAGCGTCGCGATTTCGTCGGCCGTCAGCTTCAGATCGAGCGCGCCGAGCGCATCGTCCAGTTGCTGCGGCTTCGAGATGCCGACGATCGGCGCAGTGACGCCGCGCTTTTGCGCGACCCATGCGAGCGCGACCTGCGCGCGCGGCACGTTGCGCGCGGCGGCGATCGCCGCGACAGCCTCGACGACCGCCTTGTCCGCGTCGGCCGTCGCGTCATAGAGCCGCTGGCCGACGTCGTCCTTCTGCTGCCGTTCCGACGATTCGTCCCAGTTGCGCGTCAGGCGACCGCGCGCGAGCGGGCTCCACGGGATCACCGCGATGCCTTCGTCTTCGCACAGCGGCAGCATTTCCCGCTCTTCCTCGCGATACAGCAGGTTCAGGTGGTTCTGCATGCTGACGAAGCGCGTCCAGCCGTTCTGCTTCGACGTGTGCAGCGCCTTCGCGAACTGCCACGCGAACATCGACGATGCGCCGATATAACGCGCCTTGCCCACCTTCACGACGTCGTGCAGCGCCTCGAGCGTCTCCTCGATCGGCGTGCCGTAATCCCAGCGGTGAATCTGGTACAGGTCGACGTAATCGGTGCCGAGCCGCTTCAGGCTCTGATCGATATCGGTCATGATCGCCTTGCGCGACAGGCCCGCGCCGTTCGGCCCCGGCCGCATCCGGTAGAACACCTTGGTCGCGATCACGACGTCGTCGCGCTTCGTGAAATCGCGCAGCGCACGGCCGACGATCTCCTCCGACGTGCCGTCCGAGTACATGTTCGCGGTATCGAAGAAGTTGATGCCGGCTTCGACCGCCCGCTGGATGATCGGGCGGCTTTCCGCTTCCGGCAGCGTCCACGGGTGTGTGCCGCGCAACGGCTCGCCGAACGTCATGCAACCCAGCACCAGCTTCGACACGTCCAGCCCCGTCGACCCGAATTTCACGTATTCCATCGCACGCCTCGTCATTGAAGTTGAGCTTGCGGCCGGCTGCGCGCCGCGCAACCGCCGGACGTCGCATGTTATCCCGCGCCGCGCAAACGCGTATGACGCGCGCACGCCGCCGCACCGGGCGCACGCGCGCCCGGTCGAAACGCGGGAAAGGACGGGAGGCTTGCCTGGAGAGGCTTACTTGACCTGGTCGGCGATCGGCTGCAGGAACGCGGAGAAACCGGTCAGCATGATCTGCACGCCGATGCACAGCAGCAGGAACGCCGACACGCGCTTCGCGACCTTGGTGCCTTCGGTGCCGAGGTAGCGCGACAGCAGCGCGGCGCGACTGTAGGTCTGCCAGATCACGACCGCGACCAGCACGGAGACGGCAATCGACACGATGCTCGACAGCATGAACTCCGACAGCTTGTGCGTGCGGTTCGCGTTCAGCGCGATCGCGGTGGCGATCGAGCCGGGGCCGACCGTCAGCGGCACGGTCAGCGGGAAGAACGCGCGTGTCATGATCGCGTTCGCATCGATCGGCTTGACCGGCGTATCGCCGCCGCCGGGGCCGTCAGGCTCGTTCAGCATCTGCCAGCCTGCCACGGCGACCGCGAAACCGCCGCCGATCCGCAGCGCTTCCATCGAGATCCCGAAGAAATGCAGCACCGGCGTGCCGGCGAAGAACGCGACCAGCAGCACGATGAACGAGTTGAACGCGACCTTCCTTGCCAGCAGGTCCCGCTCGTGCTCGGTGAGCGCCTCGGTCCGTTCGAGAAACAGGAACGCGATGCCGATCGGATTGATGATGCCGATCAGGCCGGTGAAGCCGAACAGGATCTCGGAGATAAGGCGGTTGACGATCATCGTGCGAAGAATCGGTCGGGGCTGGGCCGGCGGTGCGCCGGGGGTCACGCATTGTAGAGCAAGCGTCGCGCCGGAGCGGCAAAATGCGGCCGCGCCCGCTTTGCCGCCAATCGCCGCCAGCCCTTACTCGGCGCCGGCCTCCCATGCCGGCGGCCGCTTCGCGAAGAACGCGGCGAAGCCTTCCTTCGCTTCCGGCGTCGCACGCACGCGGGAGATCGTCTGCGCGGTGAAGGCCGCGCGCTCGTCCGACGGCGGATACTCGCCGATCGCGTCGAAGAAGCGCTTGATCTCCGTCAGCGCGTTCGGGCCGTTGCGGCCGAGTTCCGCGAGCGTCCGGTCGAGCACTTCGTCGAGCGTATCGAGCGGCACGGCTTGATGAATCAGGCCGATCGCGACGGCTTCCGAAGCGGCGAGCTGCGTCGCGGTCAGCGCGAGCCGGCGTGCCTGGCGCTGGCCGACTGCCTCGACCAGATACGGGCCGATCACGGCCGGCAGGATCCCGAAGCGCGCCTCGCTGACCGAGAAACGCGCATGATCGCTCGCGATCACGATGTCGCAGGCCGCGCACAGGCCGACACCGCCGCCGAACGCGTGGCCCTGCACGCGCGCGACCGTCGGCTTCGGGCATTGCCGGATCGCGCGCATCATCGCGGCGAACCGCTGCGCGTCGCGCAGGTTCGCAGCCGCGTCGTTCGTGCTCGCGCGCTGCATCCACTGCAGGTCGGCGCCCGCGCAGAACGCGCGGCCGTCCGAACACAGCACGATCGCGCGCACGTCGTCGCGCGCACCGAGCGCCGTGAACGCGTCGGTCAGCTCGGCGATCATCGTTTCGTCGAACGCGTTGAGCACGTCGCCGCGTTGCAGCGCCACGGTCGCGATGCCGCGCGCATCGACCGAAACGGCCAGGGTCTTCAATCCATCCATCGAACAGGTTTCCTCGGGTAGAACGGCAACGATCGGAATCAGGCGGCCTGCCGGCGGTCGATCACGCGCCGGGCCTTGCCGGTCGCGGTCGCAGGGATGCCGCCGGCCGCGAGCACCGTCACGCCGGACGACACGCCGACCATCGTCTTGATCCGGTGCTGCAGCTCGCGTGCGAGCGCGGCGCGGTCGCTGTCGGTAACGGACGCGGCGACCTCGGAACGCAGCTCGACCGCGAGATCGAGCCGGTCCATGTGACCGTCGCGCGACAGCGTGATCTGGAATTGACCCGACAGTTGCGGCAGCGCGACGACGATTTCCTCGATCTGGCTCGGGAACACGTTCACGCCGCGCACGATCAGCATGTCGTCGGAACGACCCGTGATCTTCGCGAGACGGCGCATCGTGCGCGAAGTGGGCGGCAGCAGCGCGGTGAGGTCGCGCGTGCGATAGCGGATCACCGGCATCGCCTCCTTCGTCAGCGACGTGAACACGAGCTCGCCCTGGCTGCCGTCGGGCAGCACTTCACCCGTGACGGGGTCGATGATCTCCGGGTAGAAATGGTCTTCCCAGATCACCGGGCCGTCCTTCGTCTCGACGCATTCGCACGCGACGCCCGGGCCCATCACCTCGGACAGCCCGTAGATATCGAGCGCATCGATGCCCACGCGCGTCTCCACTTCCTCGCGCAGCGCCTGCGTCCACGGCTCGGCGCCGAAGATGCCGATCTTCAGCGACGATTCGGCCGGGTCCATCCCCTGCCGCACCATCTCGTCGATCAGGTTCAGCATGTACGACGGCGTGACGAGGATGATCTTCGGCTCGAAATCGCGGATCAGCTGCACCTGCTTCTCGGTCTGCCCGCCCGACATCGGCACGACCATGCAGCCGAGCCGTTCCGCGCCGTAATGAATCCCGAGGCCGCCGGTGAAGAGTCCGTAGCCGAACGCGTTGTGCAGCGTGTCGCCCGGGCGGCCGCCGGCCGCGCGGATCGAGCGGGCAGTCACGTTCGCCCACGTGTCGATGTCGCGCGCCGTGTAGCCGACCACCGTCGGCTTGCCGGTCGTACCGCTCGACGCGTGCACGCGCACGACCTGCTCGCGCGGCACCGCGAAGAGTCCGAACGGATAGTTGTCGCGCAGGTCGTTCTTCGTCGAGAACGGGAATTTCGCGAGATCGGCGAGCGTTTTCAGATCGTCCGGATGCACGCCGGCCGCATCGAACGTGCGGCGATAGTGCGCGACGTTGTCGTACGCGTGGCGCAGCGACCACTTGAGGCGCTCGAGCTGCAGCGCCTGCAGTTCGTCGCGGCTGGCGGTCTCGATCGGATCGAGGGCGGCGGCGGGATGCGTCGGGTGAGTCATCGGGGTGCTCCTCCAATGGAGTGATGTCGTTATCGTGATCGAGTGGGCCGGGCCGGCGGCTACGACCGGAACGTGCGGCCGGCCGCATGCAGTGCGGCAAGGCGCGGCGACACGCGATAGCGGTCCTCGCCGTAGCTCGCCGCCAGGTTCGACAGCACGCGATGCACGCGGCCGATGCCGATCGCATCGGCCCACGCGAGCGGGCCGCACGGGTAGTTCACGCCCTTCTCCATCGCGAGATCGAGATCGGCGGGCGAGCACACGCCCTGGTTGACCGTGTCGGCCGCCTCGTTCGCGAGCATCGCGACGGTGCGCATCACGACCATCCCCGGCACGTCCGCGACACCGACGACGCGAAAACCCGCCTGCTGGAACAGGCCGACCGCGTCCGCATAGGCGGCGTCGCTGCACTGGAGCGCGCGCGTCAGCGCGACGAGCCCGGCCTGCGCGTAATCGCGCGCAAGGTCGACGAGTACGAGATCGGCCACGCCGGTTTGCGCGGCGCGCGCGGTCGCGGTGCGGCCGTCGGTCAGCGCGATCGACGCGCGGCCGGCCTGCGCAAGCAGGCCGTCCGGATGCGCGCCGGCCTGCCGCGCGATCGCGATGCGTTCGGCGAAGCGCGCGTGCAGCGCGGCAGCCGGGCCGTCCTGCGCGTACAGCGCGACGTCGGCCGGCGCATCGCGCGGCGGTTCGAGATCGGGCGCGGGCGGCGTCGCGCCGTCCGCATACGAATAGAAGCCGCGGCCCGACTTGCGCCCCAGAAAGCCCGCGTTCACGAGCTCCTGCTGGATCAGCGACGGCGTGTAGCGCGGATCGTTGAAGTACGCGCGGAACACCGATTCGGTCACCGCGAAGTTCACGTCATGGCCGATCAGGTCCATCAGCTCGAACGGCCCCATCCGGAAACCGCCGGCCTCGCGCATCACGGCATCGATCGATGCCGGCGCGCCGCCCTGCTCGTTCAGCACGCGCAGCGCCTCGGCGTAATACGGCCGCGCGACGCGGTTCACGATGAAGCCCGGCGTCGATTTCGCCATCACGGGCTTCTTGCCCCACGCGGCGGCGGTCGCATAAAGCGCTTGCGCGACTTCCGGAGCGGTGGCGAGCCCGCTGACCACCTCGACGAGCGCCATCAATGGCGCCGGGTTGAAGAAATGCAGGCCGGCGACGCGCTGCGGCACGCGCAGCCCGGCCGCGATCGACGTGATCGAGATCGACGACGTGTTGGTCGCCAGCAGGCACGCGTCGTCGACATGGCGTTCGAGCGTCGCGAAGATCTCGCGCTTCACGTCGAGCCGCTCGGCCGCCGCCTCCACGACCAGCGCGGCGCCCGCGAAGTCGGCCAGCGCACGCACCGCGCGGATCCGGTTGCCGGCAGCCTCGGCCTGCGCCGGTTCGAGCCGGCCTTTTTCCGCAAGCCGCGCGAACTGTGCGCGGATGCCCGCCAACGCCTTGTCGCAGGCCGATTCGCTCAGGTCGTACAGCAGCACCGTATGGCCGGCCGCCGCCGCGACCTGCGCAATGCCCGCGCCCATCGCGCCGGCGCCGATCACGCCGACGACGGCCGACGGCGCCAGCGCGCCCGAGTTCACCGATTGTGCAGAGGAAACAGCCATCGCTTGCGATCCGTCATGAAGTGGAAGTGCGAGCGATTATAAACCGACCGGTCGGTAGATTTATGTCAGGGCGAGCCCGAATTTGTCGTGCAAGAGACCGTTACGGAAACCGCAAAGACAAAAAATCGACGGATTGGGGCACTTTTTGTAAACCGAAAGGTCCATGTAAGCGTTCGAATATGAGATAGTGGCCCCCAATCGCCTGATAAAATTCGACAAACCGCCGGATTTCAGGGGGAAACCGCGTGTCACGCCGCCACCGCTGTCCATCGCAGGCCGCCCTTTCGGGGTCGGAACCGAGCCGCCGGCCCGCGCGTCGTCACGTGTGTGGGTCCTGCCGCAG
The DNA here is from genome assembly GCF_001742165.1 of Burkholderia stabilis. NCBI lineage: Bacteria > Pseudomonadati > Pseudomonadota > Betaproteobacteria > Burkholderiales > Burkholderiaceae > Burkholderia > Burkholderia stabilis. Next base: position 861,410 of record NZ_CP016443.1, read on the forward strand.
GCGGCCAGCCGCATCGAACCGTTTCATCCAGCGACGGGCTTCGGCCCGCCCGCGCCCCTCGCCGCGTCATCGCGGCGAACTCGAGGCAGCGTCTTCACGCGCCGCCACCCTTCGGTTTCATCGTCCTCGTTCGGCGGATAGTACGGCCGGGCTTCGTCAACCCGTGACGGCGCGTCGCGCGCCGCCGCTCGCATAAGGAAACCCTCATGCCGCTCTCGTCCAACCAGCTCCCGCGCTGGACCCTCGTGGCCCCGCTTGCCGCGTGGCTGGTACTCGCGCTGTCGCGCGCAGTGCCGGCCGAAGGCTTCGTGATCGCGCTGTTCGCCGTCGCGCTCGCCGGCGCCGTGTTCGCCGCCGTCCACCATGCCGAAGTCGTGGCCCACCGCGTCGGCGAACCGTTCGGCACGCTCGTGCTCGCGGTCGCCGTGACCGTCATCGAAGTTGCGCTGATCGTATCGGTGATGCTCGGCGCGGGCCCCGAGAAATCGGGCCTCGCACGTGACACCGTGTTCGCCGCCGTGATGATCATCTGCAACGGCATCGTCGGCATCTGCCTGCTGGTCGGCGCGTGGAAACACGGCGAGCAGGACTTCCAGGGGCGCGGCGCGAGCAAGGCGCTCGCGGTGCTGGCGTCGCTGTCCGTGCTGTCGCTCGTGATGCCGAACTACCTGAGCGCCGCGCCGGGCCCGTTCTTTTCGAAATCGCAGCTCGCGTTTGCCGGCGTGTCGTCGCTCGTGCTGTACGGCGCATTCGTGTTCGTGCAGACCGTGCGCCACCGCGACTACTTCCTCGCCGCGCACGACAGCGCAAACGAGTCGGTGCACGCCGCGGCGCCGAGCACGCGTACCGCCATCATCAGCATGATTCTGTTGTTCGTGAGCCTCGTCGCGGTCGTGCTGCTCGCGAAGCTGCTGTCGCCGGCCGTCGAGCATGCGGTGATGAAGCTCGGCGCGCCCGAAGCCGCGGTCGGCATCGTGATCGCCGCGCTCGTACTGCTGCCGGAAGGGCTCGCGGCCGTCACCGCCGCGCGCGCGAATCGCCTGCAGACCAGCATGAACCTTGCGCTCGGTTCGGCGCTCGCGAGCATCGGGCTCACGATCCCGACCGTCGCGGCCGTGTTCATCTGGGTCGGCCAGCCGCTCACGCTCGGCATCGGGCCGATGGAAACCGTGCTGCTGGCGCTCACCTTGCTGGTCAGCACGCTGACGCTCAGCCAGGGGCGCACGACGGTGCTGCACGGTGTCGTGCACCTGTCGCTGTTCGCCGCCTACCTGTTCCTGTCGATTACCCACTGACAGGCGCGTGCGCGCGGCGCGGCGGACACCCTCCGCCGCGCCGCGCGCACGCTTTCACGTCCCTTCGCTTCCCTTCATCCCGCTCCGCGGCTACCGGACCGGAATCACCAGGTGCTGGCCGGCCAGGATCAGGTTCGGATTGGCCAGGTTGTTGCGGCGCTGGATCTCGCGATAGCGCTGGCCGCTGCCGAGCTTGCTCGCCGCGATCATGTTCAGCGTATCGCCCGCCTTCACCACGTACGTGTGTTCACCCGACGCGGCCGCGGTCGTCACCGCCTGGTCGCTGACGAAGTACTTGCGCAGCAGGTCGAGATACTGCGGCGACTGCTTGAGCTTCGCGATCGCGGCGTTCAGGTAGATCAGCAGATCCTGGTCGTCGGCGCGCACGCCGATCTTGTACGCGATGTTCGAACCGTCGAGCTTGGTCACCGCGAATTTCAGGTCGGTGTCCTTGATCGAGCTGACCGCGAACGGATAGTCGTAGATGAACGCGTCGACCGTATGGCCGTCGATGCTCTTCGCGATGAAGGCCGGATCGGAATCGTCGACTTCGACGAACCGGACGTTCGGATACTGGCGCGTGACGAACGCGCGCACGTCGGGGTCGCCCTTCAGGATGCCGACCGTCTTGCCGGCGAGATCGTCGGTCGAGCGGATCGCGGACCCTTGCCGCACGATCAGCGAATAGCCGAAATCGTCGACATACGGCACCGAATAGACGACGCCCGCCGGCGTGTTGTCCGGGAACGTCAGCCCGTCCATCGCCACGTCGACGACGTGATTGCCTTTCGCGTCCGTGTCGAGCAGTTGCTTCGGCACGCCCGGGTACGTGTCGACCTCGTGACGCGTATCGACGACGATCGGTTTGCCACCGTGAGAGAACGACGGGTCCGCGAACAGCAGCCGCGCGAATTCGACGTTGAAGCCGTGCGGCGCGCCCTTGGCCTCGCCGAAGAACGGCTCGCTCGGGTTCTGCACCGAGATCCGCACGATGCCGTTTTCGGCAATCGATTTCAGCGCGCTGGCCTGCGGCGTGAAGCCGGCCGGCAGCACATTGGCCGACGGCGACGGCTGCGCGGGCTGGCCTGCGTCGCCCGACTGCGCCGACGTCGAGGACGGCGCCGCGTCGTGCGAGGGAAGCAGCGACGACAGGCCGCCCTGATGCACGATCCATACGCCGACGAGCACCACCAGAAACGCTACTGCGCCGAGAAGTTTTTTCATGGTTGCGTGCCTGCGGGAAGTTATTGTTGTTTGGACGGCAACGCAGCGGGATTCGCCGCATCGGCCCCGGGCACATGGCTGCCGTTGATCACCGCCTGCTGCTGCGCCTGCTTGACCTCGGGGTTGTCCATCAGCGACGTCTCCATTTCGGAGAACGCCTTGTTGACCGAGCGCATCACCGAATCGACGGCCACGTCGGTCTTGATCTGCTCGAACGTGTCGGACGCCTGCCTGCCCGCGAGCTTGTTCATCTGCTGCGCCGCCTGCGACATGTCCCACATCGCCTTCGCGCGGTCGATCGCCGACGCGAAATTCTTCAGCTCGGCCTGCACCTGCTTGTAGCGGCCCTCGCGAAACGCCAGAAGCTGCTTCATCGTGTCGAGCTGCGACCGGAAGCGCGGCGCGTCGTCCGGATACTGCTTCTCGAACAGTTCCGTCTTGCTCTCGAAATTCTTCACCTCGGTGCGAAACGCGGTGATGCTGTCCGCGAATTTCTGCGCGGCCTGGCGCTTTTCCGCGAGTTGGTTGATGAGCGTCTCGATCGGATTCGCCTGCGCCTCCTCGACGATCATCTTCACCTTCTGGTTCGCGAACTTCATCGCGACGACCGGCGCGAAATAGATCGCGCCGAGGCCGATCACGCCGGCCGTGACCAGCGCGATCACCCCCTTCAGGATGAACAACGCCGCCGGCGCCGCGATCGCGACGCCCGCGATGATGATCGCCCACTTGATCAGCTTTACCTTGCCACTCCCCGAACTGCCGTTTGCTTCTTCATTCGAAAGCTGCGACATGAGTATTTCTCCTTGAACCTCGAATCGAACTGCGTGCGTTTGCGTCTTCAAGCTCAATCGAAATGCTTCGGACTCCAGCGCCGCCGGGCGGTCAGGAAAGCCGGCGGCGCAATACAGGGACGAGCGCCGGCGAGCGTCACGAGATGCCGGTGTAGGCGCTGGTCAGGATGCGGTGATCGGGGGCGGCAGGTTGTGGCGCGATGCAGCGGTTCGGAACGGCGTCGCTGATCGTCGCGGCCATCGCGCGGACGGGAAAGTGTACCGAGGCACGGTACGAAACGGGATGACGGATACGTGACGCGACGGGCGTCGGGGTGGTCGTTGCTTCGGCGGACCGATCGATGCGGCGCCGGGATTCCGGTACGAGTACGTAAAGGCTCATCGTTGTTCTTTTGCGTATCGCGGGTGCAGGAACCGCGCGGCCGGCGCGTCCCGCTCCAAATGCACTGCCGGTATCGTGCGCCGACCGGCATGCAGCGTCAAGCGGTTGTCGCAGTGCAGCGAACCGCCGTGTTCCGCCGTTGAAACACGAGTAACGAGGCTGCTTTCATGACGGTAAGGATTCGCTCGACGTCAGGCCGTCGCGCTCGATCAGGATTGCTTGTCATCGCATGCGGCAAGCTTCCGGATTGAAAGCTTGTTACACGGCCGAATCACGCAGGCTGATGCGTATCGAACCCGTAGAGGACAGCCGGATTGTCGACCAGAATCGCCCGGCTGAGCGCGTCGTCTGCCGTGCAATCGTGCAGCCAGCCGAGCAGGCGGACATCGTCGGGCAACGGCGATGCGTTCGGGTGCGGCCAGTTCGTACCCCACACGCATCGCGCTGCATGTTCGCGCGCCAGCACCGATGCGAGGCGCGCGACGTCGTCGTAGCCGGGCGCGCCGACCTGCGACGTCTCGTAAGGCGCCGACAGCTTCACCCACGCGTGGCCGCGATCGAGCAGCCGCTGCAGCGCGACGAACGACGGTGCGTCGAGTGTGACAGGCACGAGAAACTTCCCCGTATGGTCGATCATGACGCGTGACGGCAGCGTGGCCAGCAGCGGTTCGACATCGGGCAATGTCCGGCCGTCGAGCTGCAAGTCGATGTGCCAACCGAGCGGCGCGATTCGCGCCGCCATCGTTTCCAGTTCGTCCCATCTCGCCACGCCACCCGCCAGCATCATGAACCGCACGCCTCGTACACCCGCGGCGTGCAGCCGCTCCAGTTCCACGTCGGGCACGTCGACCGGCAACGTCGCAACGCCCCGCGCATGCGGACCGAACGCCGCCAGCGCGTCGAGCGTGCAGCGGTTGTCGAAACCGTAACCGGTCGGCTGCACCACCACCACGCGTGCGAGGCCGAGCGCCTGCTGCACGCGGCGATACGCAGCCACCGGCGCCCGCGGAGGACGGAACGTCGCCGTCGGCGCAAGTGGGTACGCGTCGTCGTAGATATGGATGTGGCAATCGCACGCGTTCAGCGGCGTGCCGGCCGCGCCGCGCGTCATCGTGTGCCCGGCGCAGCGGCCGCCTTCGCCGGGCGCCAGCGCGCGAGCCGCGTCGCGTGCGCCGCGTTGACGGCGCCCGCGGGCACCCTTCCGGCCAGCAACGCGGCGAGCTGGTCAACCGTCTCCCGCGCCTGATGCTCGACCGCCGGCAGCGTCAGCCCGCCGATATGCGGGGTCGCGATCACCCGAGGATGCGCGGCGAGCGCGGGCGTCGGCATCTGGTCCGCGGCACGGCCGACGTCAAGCGCGCAACCGGCCAGCCGGCCGCTGTCGAGCGCATCGGCCAACGCCTGTTCGTCGACGAGCTCGCCGCGCGACGCATTGATGAAACAGGCTCCGGGCTTCATCGCCGCGAATGCCGCCGCGTCGATCAGATTCGCGGTGGCCGGCGTTGCCGGCGCGAGACATACGACGAAATCCGCGTCGCGCAGCAGTGCCGCACATTCGACCTGTTCGAGCGACGGAGCATCGACGCGCACGTACGGATCGCTGACGATCACGCGCATCCCGAGCGCCGTCGCGACCGGCGCGAGATGACGCGCGATCTGTCCGTAGCCGATCACGCCGAGCGTGCTGCCTCGCAACTCGCGCCCCATCCGCGGCGCCGGCGGTTCGCCCCGGCGATAGTCGTCGGCATAGCGGCCGATGCCGCGCCCGAGTTCGATCATTGCGCCGATCACCCACTCGGCCACTGCCGGCGCGAAGCCGGGGCTGGCCTGCGTGACGAGCACGCCGCACGCGCTCGCCGCTTCGACGTCGACGGTGCGTATGTCGACCGCGCAACGCAGGAACGCAGCGAGCGCGGGCAACCCGGCGAACAGCGCGCGCGGCGCGGGCGTCTGCCGGTACGCGATTATCGCGTCGCACCCCTGCGCGGCAGTGACCAGTTCGTCCGTGCCGAGTTCGCGATCGAGCGGGTTGCAGGTGACGTCGGCGATCGCCTGCAGCCCACGCAGCGCCGTCGCCCCGAAGTAGTGGTCGAGCATCCCGGACGGATGCGTAACGAAAACGCGTGTCATGCCGCCCCTCCGCGCCAGTCGGCCGCACGCGGCGGCGGCGCGACCGACGCGCGCTCCACGAGCGTCACGCCGGTAAACACACGTTGTTCCGGCGCAGACGGCCCATCGCCGTCCGGCCGCATCACGCGCCGCACCATCTCCTCGGCCATTTCGGTCACGGGCAGTTGCACCGTGGTCAGCGCCGGATACGAGATCGCCGACAGGAAATGGCCGTCCATCCCGATGACCGACACATCGTCCGGCACCCGCAGCCCGCCGTCGCGCAACCCGGCCATCAGGCCCAACGCGAACAGGTCGTTGACCGCGACGATGCCGGTCGGCCGCGCCGGATCGGCCGCGAGCGCAACACCGAGCGCGCGCCCGACGTCAACGATCACCGCGTCGCCGTATTCGTTTGCGGGGCCGCCGTCGAGCACCTGCGCATGCCCGTCGAGGTCCGCGTCACGCGCGGCGGCGAGAAAACCGCGAATCTTGTCGCTGCGGCTCACGGTGATGCCGGCGACCGTCGCGAATGCGAGCCGCGTGTGGCCGGCTTCGACGAGGCAGCGCGTGGCGAGCCGCGCGGCGGCCTCGTTGTCGGCCGTCACGTGATCGACCTTCGACGGCTCGCCAGGCGTCGCGCGCCGGTCGTAGCTCACGACCGTCATCCCGCGTTCGGCCGCGCGCTCCAGGTGGCTTTCGTCGGCGAGCGACGAGATCACGATCACGCGCCGCACCCCGTGCGCGAACAGGTCGTCGAAGAACGACGCCTCCTTGCTCGCATCGCGATACGTGTTGCCGATCAGCACGCGATGGCCGTACTGCTCCTGCGCGCAGGTCTCGACCTCGCGCGCGATGTAACCGTACATCGGGTTCGCCATCGAGGGCACCAGCAACCCGACGAGCGGCGTCTGCCCTGTCTTGAGCTGGCGCGCGAGCGTGCTCGGCCGATATTGCAGCGCATCCATCGCGGCCTTCACGCGATCGAGCGTTTCCGGCTTCATCTGGTCCGTGCGGCCGTTGAGCACGTTCGAAACCGTGCTGACCGAGACGGCCGCGTGACGGGCCACATCCTGAATCGTACTCATGTCGTCTTGCTGTAAATGGCGGCTACAGGCCGAAACGGGCCGGCAGCCACAACGAAAACGCCGGTGCGAGAATCAGCGCGACGAGCGCGACGACCAGCACCAGCAGATATTTCACCATCGGCCGCGCGACGCGCCGCACCTCGGTGCCGGTGATCGCGCACGTCGTGAACAGCCCGAGGCCGACCGGCGGCGCGAACAGCCCGAGCCCCATCGCGACCACCACGACCGTGCCGAAATGCAGCGGGTGGATACCGAGCCTCAGCGCGATCGGCGCGAGCAGCGGCCCGAAGATGATCAGCGCGGGCGCGCCTTCGAGCACCGCACCGAACACGACCATGACCAGCGCGGACAGCAGCAGGAACATCGTCGCGCCGTACTGATGGGCGAACGCCGTCATTGTGCCCGAGACGAGCGCCGGAATCTGCTCGATCGACAGCGCGAACGACACGCTCGACGCCGCGGCGACGATGAACAGGATACCGCTCGCCATCGACGCGGCACGCACGAACACGCGGCCGACGGCACGCCAGCTCAACTCGCGAAACGCGACCCAGCCCACGACGAGCGCATAGACCACCGCGAACGCGGACACTTCCGTCGACGTCGCGATGCCCGACGTCACGCCTTTGCCGATCATCGCGACCATCACGAGCGCGACGAGCGCGCCGCCCGCGAGCGGCAACCACGCGCGGCGCTCCGTGAACACCGCCGTCACGTCGATCTTGCGCCCGGTGATCACGGCGACCGCCGCGAGCGACGCGGCCAGCACCGCGGCCGGCACGATGCCCGCGACGAACAGCCCCGCGATCGAGATGTTCGCGACGAAGCCCATGATGATCATGTTCACGCATGGCGGGATCGTCTCGGCCATCACCGCGCTGCATGCGAGCAGCGCCGCCGTTTCGTCGGGATCCTGACGCGCACGGCGCACGGCCGGCATCACGACGCCGCCAACCGCCGCGATATCCGCCAGCTTCGATCCCGATACGCCGGAAAAACAGACCGTTGCGAGGATCACGATCAGCCCGAGGCCGCCACGCACGCGCCCGAAGATCCGCAACAGCAGCTCGACGAGCCGCACGGACATCCCGTTCGATTCCATCAGCAGCCCGGCCAGCACGAAGAACGGCACAGCGAGCAGCACGAAATGATCGGCGCCGGCCATGATCTGCTGCGAGTAGACGAGCAGCGGCAACGTCGGATCGGCCAGGAAGTAAAGCAGCGCCGAGAACGCCAGCACGAAGCCGATCGGCACGCCCAGCACGAGGCCGACGACGAAGCCCGCAGCCAGCAGCGCGCCCGGCGCGATCACATGCGCGGGCAACAGTGCGTTCCATCCGTACACGACGGCCGCGAGCGCCGCGCAGCACGCGAGCGTGCCGATCACGCGGCGGCGCGGCGCATTCAGCGCGTTCACGAGCGCGAACACGGCCATGAACAGCGTGCCGAACATCATCGGGTACACGTTGATCCAGCCCGGCAGGCCACCCGGCGTCAGCTGGTCGTACGAATCGGCGAGCAGCTGGCACGACGACGCGAACAGGTTCAGCGACACGGCCGCGACGATCCAGTGAGCGGTCTGCACGAGCGCGCCCTGCCACCGTGCCGGCAGCCAGCCGCGGAACAGGTCGATGCCGACGTGCTGGCTGCGCCCCAGTACCGTCGCCGCGCCGAAGAACACCAGTACGATCATCAGCGCGCTCGCGACCTCCTCGGCCCAATCGACCGGGTCGTGCAGGAAGTATCGGAAGACGACCGATGCGAACACGACGAGCACGTCGACGGCAAGCACCGCCGCCGACAGGTATTCGATCCCGCGTATCGCCCCTTCCAGCACGCGCGACATGCGATGCGCGGGGCGGCCAGCGCCGGGTGCGGCACTCGAAACGGACCAGGCATCCATCGCTCAGCCCCGCGCGGCGGCAATCGCCGGAAACAGCGGCGCGGTCGCCGGATATTGCCTCGCGAACGCCGCGTAGAGCTGGTCGTGCATCGTCTGCCGGATCGCCGCGCGCTCGCCCGCCGCCATCGGATGGAACGTCATCCCGTGCTGCTTCAGCGCCTGCTCGGCCTGATCGGCCTTCTGCGCGGCGATCGCGCGCTGCTGCGCGGTCGCGTCGGCCACCGCGCGGTCGAATGCGGGACGCAGGTTCGCGGGAATCCGGTCGAGTGCGCGCCGCCCCATCACGACCGTCATCGCCGCGAACACATGGTTCGACTGCCAGCACGACTTCACGACCTCGTCGAACTTGCTGGCAAGCACCGTGGCCGGATCGTGCTCGAGGCCGTCGACGACGCCCGTCTGCACGGCCATGTACAACTCGCCGAACGGAATCGGCGTCGGCACTGCGCCCATCGCCTTGAAGGTATCCATGAATGCCGGCGTCGGCAGCACGCGCAACTTCGTGCCCTTCAGCCCCGACAGCGCGAGCACCGGCTTCTTGGTGAACACGCAGCGCCCGCCGAAATGCGAACCCCAGGTCAGCACCGAACAGCCCGCGCGCTTCTGCAGCAGCGCGTTCAGGCTCGTCCCGACTGGACCGTCGAGCACCTTCGCGACGTGCGCATAACTGTCGAACAAGTAGCCGAGATCGAGCATCCCGAGCTCCGGTGCGACCGTCGCCCAGATCGACGAGCCCGCGATCATCATGTCGATCGCGCCGATCTTGACCTGCTGCGCGACGTCGCTCTCCTTGCCGAGCTGGCTGTTCGGGAAGTAGTCGACCCGGATCGCGTCGCCGACGCTCGCCTTCAGGTTCGCCGCGAGCCGTTCGTACCACACGTAATGCGCGGCGTTCTGGTCGGCCGGCATCGACGACGAGCAGCGCAGCGTCACGGCCGGCTGTGCGCGCACGATCGCCGGAAATCCGCCCGCGGCGGCGAGCGTCGCGACGGACGCGGTTTGCAGAAAGCGCCGCCGGGTAAGGGTGTTCATGAGCCGTCTCCTTTGCGTATGCACCTCACGGCGCAACTGTATCGATTTAGTGTATCGATACAGTAATACGATGACCGACAAATTCGATATGAGGGTTTGCCCGAAAACCTGATGAAAATCAGGCCCCGAGCCCGACAACGCTGCCCGTTTATTCGCAGCATCATCAGACAACCGACTTTTGCCTCCCGGGATCCGGCAACCGATGACGGGCGATTTCGGACGGCATCCGCTCACTGTCCTCCCGGGCCATATTCCCGTCTGTCCCGAGGTCTAGAACGGTGACTTCTGTATCGATTTAGTGTATCGATACAGAAACATGCTAAGCTTCGCCCGAAATCGAGTCGCCACGGGATTCGGCGCGCCCTCTCCGGGGTGCGCAACCACGCTGTCGACCGACCGTACAAAACCGGGGCCGCCATGCGGGCCGGCCCGAGGACATGCTTTCAATGAACCTGTCACGCAGCAACCGGATCGCCGCATCGCTCGCCGCGCTCGCCCTTCAAGCGCCGCTCTTCGCGGCGGCCGCGCCAGCCGACGACTCGGCACGCATCGCCAACGGCCGCTACCTCGCAACGGCTGCCGACTGCATCGCATGCCACACCGCGCCGGGTGGCAAACCATTCGCGGGCGGGCTGCCGATGACGCTGCCGATGGGGCGCATCTATTCGACGAACATCACCCCGGACCCAGCAACCGGCATTGGCCATTACACGCCGGCAGATTTCCGCAAGGTGTTGCGCGAAGGCGTGACGCCGGACGGGCGCAACCTGTATCCGGCCATGCCCTATCCGTCCTACACGAAGCTCAGCGACCGCGACATCGACGCGCTCTACGCGTATTTCATGCGCGGCGTCCCGCCCGTCGCCCAGCCGAACCGCACGCCGGATTTTGGGTGGCCGCTCACGATGCGCTGGCCGCTGAAGATCTGGAACGCGCTGTTCCTGCGCGCGGGCGCGTACGCAGACAAACCCGGCCGCGATTCGCAATGGAACCGCGGCGCGTATCTGGTGCAGGGCGCCGCACACTGTGGCGCGTGCCACACGCCACGCGGCATCGGCATGCAGGAACTCGCCCTGGACGAATCCGGCGCCAGCTATCTCGCCGGTGCAGTCGTCGACGGCTGGCGCGCGTTCAACATCACGAGCGACGAGCAGGCTGGGATCGGTATCTGGACAACCGGCGACATCGTGCAATACCTGCGCACCGGCAACACGCCCGGTCGCGCGCAGGCAGCCGGCCCGATGGCGGATGCGGTTACGCACAGCTTCAGCAGGATGAACGACGCGGACCTGACCGCCATGGCCACGTACCTGCGCACCGTGCGCCCGGCGCCGGGTCCCGACCGCGCGCCGCGATCCGCCCAGGGCCGCCCCGCCGACGACTACATCGCGCTGCGCACGGCGGGCGCAGCGCATGCGCCGCCCGACGGCGCCGCGCTCTATCTCGATCATTGCGCCAGTTGCCACGGAATGCGCGGCACCGGCACCACCGACGGGTTCTTTCCGTCGCTCATGGAAAACAGCGTCGTCGGCACCGCGACCGCGGCCAACCTCACACGCACGATCCTGTTCGGCGCCAGCGTCGACAACGGGCACACACACTATTTCATGCCCGCATTCCAGACCGAACTGCGCGACGACGAAGTCGTGGCGCTCGTCACCTATCTGTCGCTTCAATTCGGCAACGGCCAGATGCGCATCACGCGCGACGAAGTCACAACGCTTCGCACCGCGCCGGCCCACTAAAGGAGAGCTTCCGATGTCGTTACACGATCCGTTCGATATCGACGACCGGCGGCGCCGTTTGCTGCAATGGTCCGCAGGCGCTGCGCTGTACGGCGCACTGCCGCGCGCGGCACTGTCCGATATCGCGGCCCACGACGACACCCTGCCGCGCCTCGCACGCACGGGCGCATTCCTGACCGGACGCGCCGCGCTGCCGGCCGACTACGTCGCATCGGTCTGCCGCGCACTGCAGGCGCACGACCCGCGCTTCGACGAACACCTGCGCGTGCTCGACACGGCGCTGGCCACGGCCCCGCCGAACGATGTCCAGAATGTCGTCGCGCAGATGCGGTCGCAATCGCCCGAGCTGCACGCCGCCGCACTGGCGATCGTCGAGGCGTTCTACACCGGCAGCGTCGGACGCGGATCGGGTGCACGCATGGTCGGCTATGAGACAGCGCTGATGTTCGAGGCGACCGCCGACGTCACAGTGATTCCGTCGTATGTCCGCGCGCGGCCCGAATACTGGACCGCACGGCCCGCCAACCCCACCCACCCGCTAAACGCCCAAGCGAAGGAAGCAATACGATGAGCAGCGAATTCGACGCCGACGTGATCGTGATCGGTGCGGGCATTCTCGGTGGCGCCGTCGCACACTCGCTCGCGCGCCAGCGCAAGTCGGTCATCGTGCTCGAAGCAGGCCCCGAGTTGCGGCGCGCGGACCTCGTGCGCGCCTTTCGCAACTACGGCGACAAATCCGATTACAACGGCCCGTATCCGGATCAGCCCTGGGCCCCGAAATCGTCCACCGGCCGCTATTCCGACCACTACATCGACAGCGTCGGCCCGATCCTGCAGAAACCGTCGTACCTGCGTCTGGTCGGCGGCACGACCTGGCACTGGGGCGGTGCGACATGGCGCATGCTGCCGAACGACTTCAGGCTGCGTTCGCTCTACGGGCAAGGTCGCGATTGGCCGCTGGACTACGACGAACTGGAACCGTGGTATCAGCTTGCGGAAGAAGAGATCGGCGTGTCCGGATCGGATACCGACGATCAGAGCGGCCGCGGCGGCGGCCCGTTTCCGCCGCGCTCGAAGCCGTATCCGATGAAGCAGCAACCGTGGGCGTACCTGACGCAGGAAGTCGCGACGCGTGTCGCCGCGATCGGACACCGCTTCGTCGACGAGCCCAACGCCCGCGCGACCCGACCGTACGACGGGCGCCCCGTCTGCGCGGGCAACAACAACTGCGCGCCGATCTGCCCGATCGGGGCGCAGTTCTCCGGCGACCGGCCGGTCCACCGTGCAGTCGCACTCGGCGCACGCCTGCTCGCGAACGCCGTGGCGCACAAAATCGAACGCGGCGCGAACGGGCGCATCGCGGCCGTGCACTACATGACGCCAGACGGCCACAGCACACGCCTGACCGCTCGCGCATTCGTCCTGGCCGCCCACGGCGTCGAGATCCCGAAACTGCTGCTGATGTCCGGTATCGCCAATTCGTCGGATCAGGTCGGCCGCAACATGATGGGGCACACCGGCCGCGCGCTCGCGATGCTGACCAGCGTACCGCTCTGGCCGGGGCGCGGGCCGACCCAGCAAGGCAGCATCAACACGTGGCGCGACGGCGCGTTCCGGCGCGAGCACGGCGCAATCCGGCACTTCCTCGACAACACCGTGCCGAACGAACGCATTACGCGACGTCTCATCGACCAGGGCATCGTCGGCCCCGAACTCGACGCGCGCATCCGGGCCGATGCCGCGCGCTACCTGAAGATCGCCAGCTATGTCGAGCCGCTGCCCGACCCGGCCAACCGCGTGACACTGAGCACACATCGCGACGCGCTGGGATTGCCGACACCCCGTACCGACTACGACATGCGCGACTACGCGCGCCGGGCGCTGCCGCGCCTGCTCGCCGACTACTCGGCATTCCGGCGGGCATTCGGCGCGACCGATATGCTCGGCGACGTCAACGCATGGGTGCCGAGCTCGCACATCATGGGTACGACGATCATGGGCCGGAATCCGAAGGATTCGGTCGTCGATCGGGACTGCCGGACGCACGATCACCCGAACCTGTTCATCGCCAGCACCGCCGTCCATCCGAGCGCATCGGTCGTCAACCCGACGCTGACAGGCTATGCGCTCGCGCTCCGGCTCGCCGCGCGCATCGGCGCCGAAGTCTAGCCGCGTGGAGCATGGACGACGCGAACGCGCTACGCCACCGCACCGTCCTGCTCCTGCTCCTGTGCGAGAAACCGCTCGACCATCGCGTTGAATACCGGCAGCGCCGGATTGTCGTTGTCCGCACGCCACGCGAGATACAGTTCGGCCGCCACGTCGACGCCCGCAAGTGGGCGGAACACCACGCCGTCCACGTGCAGTTCGCGCGCGGACGCCGGCACGAGCGCCGCGCCGAGCCCCGCGCGCACGAGGCCGAGGATCGTATGCGTCTGCCCGACGTAGTGCAGGTAGTTCGGCAGCCGCCCCGCGCTCGCGAACATCCCCGAGATCATGTCGTGGAAGTACTTCCCCTCGTTCGGCGAATACGCGATGAACGGCTGCCGGTCGAGCTCGTCGGGGCCGATCTGCTCGTACGCGGCGAGCGGCGCGCCTTGCGCGACCGCGACGAGCATCGGTTCGCGCTGCACGAGCCGGTATTCGAGCGGCTGCCGCGCGGCGCGCTGGCGCACGAAACCCGCGTCGAGCATGCGAGACGCGAGCGCGTCGATCTGCACGGTCGACACCATCTCGCGCAATTCGACGTCGACGTCCGGCAGCGCGTGCGCCGCGTGCGCGAGCAGCACCGGGATCATCCGGTAGGCGCTGACGGCCGTGAAACCGAGCGTGATGCGGCCCGCCCCGCCGTGCGCGACGCGCTGCGCGGCCTGCTCGGCCCGCGCGGAGAATTCGAGGATGTGCCGCGCGTCGCGCAGAAAACGCTCGCCAGCCGCGGTCAGCCTGACCTGCCGGCTGCTGCGCTCGAGCAGCGCGATGCCGAGTGCATGCTCGAGCAGCTGGATCTGCCGGCTGAGCGGCGGCTGGGTCATGAAGAGCCGCCGGGCCGCACGGCCGAAATGCAGTTCCTCGGCGACCGCGACGAAGCAGCGAAGCTGGTGCAGTTCAATCATCCAAATCTTGAATCAATCGATAGTCTTTTGATGTTAGACCAACATCGATGCGATTCCTATACTCGGTTGCACCTGATGCACGGCCTGCGCCGTGCACGACGACCGAGACCTTCATGACCATCGACATCCTGCTCACCCAGCCGCTTCCCGACGCCATCGACGCCGAACTGTCCGCCCGCTACGCGGTGCACCGGCTGTATGCGACCGACCAGCCGGACGCGCTGCTCGACCGCGTGGCATCGCGCATTCGCGGTGTCGTGACCGGCGGCGCGAACGGCCTGTCGGGCGCGTTGATGGACCGGCTGCCCGCGCTCGAGATCGTCGCGATCAGCGGCATCGGCACCGACGCCGTCGATCTCGACCGCGCCCGGGCGCGCGGCATCCACGTGACGACCACGCCCGACGTGCTCACCGACGACGTCGCCGACATGGCGATGGGGCTGATCCTGATGACGCTGCGCGACCTCGGCGCCGGCGAGCGGATCGTGCGCGCCGGCCGCTGGGGTAAAACGGCCCAGCCGCTCGCGACGCAGGTAACGGGCAAGCGGCTCGGCATCGTCGGGCTCGGCCGCGTCGGACACGCGATCGCGCAGCGCGCGCAGGCGTTCCGGATGCCCGTCAGCTACTTCGGCCCGCGCGAGCATCGCGACAGCGGCTATCGCTTCGTGCCCGACCTCGCCGCGCTCGCGCGCGACAGCGACGTGCTCGTGATCGCGGCATCGGCCGATCACGGCAACGTGCTCGTGACGGCCGACGTACTCGCCGCACTCGGCCCGAACGGATTCCTGATCAACGTCGCGCGCGGCAAGCTGATCGACGAAACCGCGCTCGTGCGCGCGCTCGCGGACGGCACGATCGCCGGCGCGGGTCTCGACGTGTTCGCGAACGAACCGCACGTACCGGCCGCGCTGCTCGAACTCGAGCGCGTCGTCGTGCAGCCGCATCGCGCCAGCGCGACGCATGAAACGCGCGACGAAATGGGCCGGATCGTGCTCGCCAACCTCGCCGCATGCTTCGCGGGCCAGCGCCCGCCGACCAGCGTCACGCGCTGATCGCCGCACCGTCGACACCCCGCTACAACACCAGACGCCGCCGCACGACGGAGGCCAGGAGACACGCATGCCCAATCGATCCAGCGGCGCCGCCCTCGCCGCGTCGCCCGCCGCCTCGCGCGCGATCGGCCGCGTCCGCTATACGGTCCTCGCGCTGATCTTCGCCGTGACCGTCATCAACTATGCGGACCGCGCGACGATGTCGATCGCCGGCACCGGCGTCGCGCACGATCTCGGGCTGTCGCCCGTGCAGCTCGGTGTCGTTTTTTCGGCGTTCGCCTGGGCCTACGCAATCGGCCAGATACCGGGCGGTTGGCTGCTCGACCGCTTCGGTGCACGCCGCGTGTACGGCCTGAGCCTGCTGCTGTGGTCGGCCTTCACGATGCTGCAGGGCACGGTCGGCTGGTTCGCCGTGCAGGGTGCAGCCGCGACGCTCGCGCTGTTCGTGATGCGCTTCATGCTCGGCCTCGTCGAATCGCCTGCGTTCCCGGCCAACTCGCGGATCGTCGCGTGCTGGTTCCCGACCGCCGAACGCGGCACGGCGTCGGCGCTGTTCAATTCCGCGCAATACATGGCCGTCGTGCTGTTCACGCCGGCGATGGCATGGCTCACGCATGCGCTCGGCTGGGAGCACGTGTTCCTGTGGATGGGGATGCTCGGCATCGCGCTCGCGGCGCTGTGGTTCGCGTGGTATCGCGAGCCGCACGGCCACCCGCGCGTGAGCGACGCGGAACGCGACTACCTGCGCGCGCACGGCGCGCTCGTCGATCTCGAGGCGAACCGCGTGCGCCATCGGCCGCGCGCGTCGTGGCACGACGTGTCGCAACTGTTCCGCCACCGGAACCTGTGGGCGATCTATATCGGCCAGTACTGCATCACCGCGCTCACCTACTTCTTCATCACGTGGTTCCCGATCTACCTGATCAAGGGGCGCGGGATGACGATCATGGAAGCCGGCTGGGTCGCCGCGCTGCCGGCGATCTGCGGGTTCACCGGCGGCGTGCTCGGCGGCGTGCTGTCGGACTGGCTGATCCGGCGCGGCATGCACCCGTCGCGGGCGCGCAAGACGCCGTTCGTCGTGGGGATGGCCATGGCGACGCTGCTCGTGCTCGCGAACGGCGCATCGTCGAACGCCGTCGTGATCGCGCTGATGACGATCGCGTTCTTCGGCAAGGGGCTCGCGGCGGTCGGCTGGGCCGTGCTCGCCGACACGGCGCCGGAAGGCATGGTCGGCCTGAGCGGCGGCGTGTTCAACGGCCTCGGCAACATCGCCGGGATCGTCACGCCGCTCGTGATCGGCTATTTCGTCGCCAGCACGGGTTCGTTCGCCGGCGCATTGTGGTTCGTCGCTGCGCACGGGCTGATCGGCATCGCCGCGTACACGTGGCTCGCGGGCCGCTTCGAGCGGATTCGCGTCACGCCGCCGCGCGCGTGAGCATCATCGCTGCCCACGCGGCCCGGACGGCGCGCGCCCGCGCCGTCACGCGCGCTTGCGGCCGCCCGGCGTCTGCTCGATCGTCAGCCGGTCGAGTTCGCGCAGGTCGTTCTCCAGCGCGGGCGTGAGCGTCGTGCGCAGGTGGTCGAGGAACGTGCGGATCTTCGCGTCGAGATAACGACGCGTCGCGTAGACCGCGTACACGCTCACCGTCTGCAGCCGGTACTCGGGCAGCACGCGGATCAGCCGCCCTTCGCGGATGTCGTCGAGCACCGTATAGAGCGCGACACACGCGATCCCGCGCCCGGCGCGCACCGCGACGCACAGCGCATCCGGCACGTTGACCTGGAACGGCGCCGGCTGCAGCTCGTAGACGGTTTCCTCGCCGTCGTTGCGTTCGAGCCGCCATTCGCCGGCGGGCGATGCGGGGGTGTCGAGCCGCAGGCACACATGGTTCGGCAGTTCGTCGGGCGTCTGCGGCGTGCCGTGCCGCGCCAGGTATTCGCGCGACGCGACGAGCACGCTGACGCTCGTGCCGCAGGTCTGCGCGACATAACCCGAATCGGGCAATTGCGACGCCGTCACGATCGACACGTCATAACCTTCCTCGACGAGATTCGGCATGCGCTGCGCAAGCGTCAGCTCGACCGACACGTCGGGGTTGTCTTCCTGGTAGCGGACGATCGACGACACCACATGACTCTGCCCGAGCCCCGTCATCGCATGGATGCGCATCTTGCCGCTCGGCCGCAGCAGCGCGTTGCGCGCCTCCGCGTTCGCATAGTCGATTTCCGCGAGGATCGATTTCGCGCGCTCGAAATAGCGCTCGCCGCTTTCGGTGAGGCCGAGGTGGCGCGTCGTGCGATGCAACAGGCGCGTCTGTACGTGCGCTTCGAGGTTCGATACCGCGCGCGACACCTGCGCGGTGGTCGCGTCGATTTCCTTCGCGACCGCCGTAAAGCTGCCGGCTTCGACAACGCGCACGAACAGGCGCATGTTTTCGAGCATGTCCATTGAATTGGCTTGGGGAGAGTCAGTGGGGAGGCGTCGGCGGCGCTCGCGTCAGGTGGGGAACGGAACGCGGCCGCGAACCACGCCGAATCGATCACCGTGCCGGGGGAAAGGCGGGAGAGCGGACATCGCGTGCGTGGTTCAGGCATGAGCAACTGTCTTGAAAGTCAAGCCACGCAGGCTTGATCCAGCATAAGCGGCATTGCCATTGATTCAATAATTGATGTATTATTGAATAATGAATGAAGCCCAAGCCGTTTCCGCCCTCGGTGCCCTGGCCCATGCCCAGCGCCTGCGCGTGTTCCGATCCCTAGTCGTCGCCGGCCCCGAAGGGCTCACGCCCAGCGTTCTGGCCGATCAGCTCGACGTGGCCCGCAACGCGCTGTCCTTCCACCTGAAGGAACTGGCTCATGCTGGCCTCGTCACCATCGAACAGCAAGGCCGCAACCTGATCTACCGCGCCGACTTCAGCCAGATGAATGGGCTGCTCGGCTACCTGACCGAGCACTGCTGCCAAGGCAGCACGTGCGAGGTCAGTGATTCCTCCTCTGCCTGTACCTCCTGCTGAAAGGATCTCCCCATGAAGCGCTTCCACGTCCACCTGCACGTCGATGACCTGAACCGCAGCATCGGCTTCTATTCCCAACTGTTCGCCGCGCAGCCCGCGCGCGTCAAAAGCGACTACGCCAAATGGATGCTCGAAGACCCGCCGGTCAACTTCGCCATCTCCACACGTGGCAACAAGCCGGGCATTGACCACCTGGGTATCCAGACCGACGATGCCGAGGAATTGGCGGTGCTGAAGGCCCGCGCCGAGGCGGCCGACATGACGCTGCTGGACGAGGGCACCACGACCTGCTGCTACGCGCGCAGCGAGAAGCACTGGATCACCGACCCGCAGGGCGTGGCCTGGGAGCACTTTCACACGCTGGGCAATATTCCGGTCTTTAACGAAGCGGCGCCTGCAGCGACTTCCGCCGCAGCGTGCTGTACCCCGGTGCGCGGCAAGCCGATGGGCGTTGCGGTGAAGCCGGCCTCCTCCTGCTGCTGATGTGAGATACCCATGACCACCGACAAGATCTACAGCGCCCTGTTCATCTGCACGGGTAACTCGGCTCGCTCCATCCTGGCCGAAGGCATCCTCAATGAATTGGGCCAGGGGCGCTTTCGCGCCTACTCGGCGGGCAGCCACCCCAAGGGCGAAGTCCACCCACTGGCGCTCGCCACGCTGGAGCGGCTGCACATGCCGACCGCTGGCTACCGCAGCAAGAACTGGGATGAGTTCGCGGCGCCCGGTGCACCGGAGCTGGATTTCATATTCACGGTCTGCGACAACGCCGCCGGCGAGGTCTGCCCGGTGTGGCCGGGACGGCCAATGTCGGCGCATTGGGGCGTTCCTGACCCCGCAGCCGTCAAAGGCACCGATGAGCAGAAGCGCAAGGCATTCACGGATGCGGCGCTGACGCTGCGCCGACGCATCGAGCTGTTCCTGTCGCTGCCGCTGCAGCGGCTGGACGCCATGTCGTTGCAGCATGAGCTGCGCAATATCGGTACGAAGTGAGGCCGGGGCAATGAATGCAATCCCTGAAGCGCTGCGGCCTGAACAAGCGCCGCAGCCCATGAGCCTCTTCGAGCGCTACCTGACGCTGTGGGTGTTCCTGTGCATCGTGCTGGGCGTGGCCCTGGGCCAGTTCGCACCCGGCGTGTTCCAGGCCATCGGCCGCCTCGAGGTCGCGCAGGTCAACCTGCCGGTGGGCCTGTTGATCTGGGTCATGGTCATTCCCATGCTGCTCAAGGTGGACTTCGGTGCGCTGGGCCAGGTCAGGCAGCATTGGCGCGGCATTGGCGTGACGCTGTTCATCAACTGGGCCGTCAAGCCGTTTTCGATGGCGCTGCTGGCCTGGATCTTCGTGCGCCAGATCTTCGCCCAGTGGCTGCCGGCCGACCAGCTCGACAGCTATGTTGCCGGCCTGATCCTGCTGGCCGCCGCGCCCTGCACGGCCATGGTCTTCGTCTGGAGCCGGCTGACCGGCGGCGACCCGGCGTTCACGCTGTCGCAGGTGGCGCTGAACGACACCATCATGGTCTTCGCCTTTGCGCCCATCGTCGGCCTGCTGCTGGGCCTGTCGTCCATCAGCGTGCCCTGGAGCACGCTGATGGTGTCGGTGCTGCTCTACATCGTGATCCCGGTCATCCTCGCGCAACTCTGGCGCCGCGCGCTGCTGCGCCAGGGCCAGGCCGCCTTCGATGCCGCGCTGGCCCGCATCGGCCCGCTGTCCATGGCCGCGCTGCTGCTCACGCTGGTGCTGCTGTTCGCCTTCCAGGGCGAGGCCATCCTGCGCCAACCGCTGGTGATCGCCATGCTGGCCGTGCCCATCCTGATCCAGGTGCTGTTCAACTCGGGGCTGGCCTACTGGCTCAACCGCCAGGTGGGCGAGCAGCACCGCATCGCCTGCCCGTCGGCACTGATCGGCGCTTCCAATTTCTTCGAATTGGCGGTGGCCGCCGCCATCAGCCTGTTCGGCTTCCAGTCCGGCGCGGCGCTGGCCACCGTGGTCGGCGTGCTGATCGAGGTACCCGTGATGCTGCTGGTCGTGCGCGTGGTCAACCGCTCGCGCGGCTGGTACGAATGCGGCCCGAACCCTCCCTCCCGCTAACCCAGGCAAGCCACCATGAGCAACATCACCATCTACCACAACCCCGCCTGCGGCACGTCGCGCAACGTGCTGGCCCTGATCCGCAACAGCGGCGAGGAGCCCACGGTCATCGAGTACCTGAAGACGCCGCCCGACCGGGCGACGCTGACGGCACTGATCGCCGCGATGGGCGTATCGGCGCGCGCCGTGCTGCGCGAGAAAGGCACGCCCTATGCCGAGCTGGGCCTGGATGACCCGCAGTGGAGCGACGTGCAGTTGATCGACTTCATGCTCCAGCACCCCGTCCTCATCAACCGGCCCATCGTGGTCACGCCGCTGGGCACGCGCCTGTGCCGGCCATCGGAGGCCGTGCTGGACATCTTGCCGCAGCCGCAGCGCGGCGCGTTCAACAAAGAGGATGGTGAGGCCGTGGTGGATGCTGAGGGTCGCAAGGTCTAAATACCTCTGCGTGCGCAGTCGGGTGATCTGAAGCTGATATTATCGAATTTCGTTATCGATATTCGATATGAAAGAACAATCGACACCGCGCGCTATGGAGCACCACGACTTGCTGTCGGGACTGATCCGCCTGCATGTGCTGCACCACGCGGCCGAGCAGGAGATCTACGGGCAATGGATGATCGACGAGCTGGCCCACCACGGCTACCGCCTCTCTCCCGGAACGCTGTACCCGATGTTGCACAAGATGGAGCGCGACGGCTACCTCGTCTCCCGCCAGGAGCGTGAAGGGCGCACCGTGCGCAAGCTCTACACGATCACGCCCAAGGGCAAGGAAGGCTTGGCACTGGCCAAGGAACGCATCCGGGAGTTCACCGGGGAGGCGATGCACAAATGACAGATTCAACCAACACCTTGCAGCATGAGTCCGCAGCCGCGCGCGGCTCACCCGTCGAAGTCTTCGGCGCCTTTCTCAAGCTGGGGCTGACCTCCTTCGGCGGGCCGATCGCGCACCTGGGCTATTTCCGCTCGGAGTTTGTCGAGCGCCGCCGCTGGCTGGATGACCGCAGCTACTCCGACCTGGTCGCCCTGTGCCAGCTCCTGCCCGGCCCGGCCAGCAGCCAGGTGGGCATGGCGCTGGGGCTGGGCCGCGCGGGCTGGCTGGGGCTGCTGGCGGCCTGGGCCGGATTCACCTTGCCATCGGCGATTGCGCTGATCCTGTTCGCCTTTGGCATCGCCGAGTACCAGGGGCTGGCCCAGTCCGGCTGGGTCCATGGGCTCAAGGTGGTGGCCGTGGCCATCGTGGCCCAGGCAGTCTGGGGCATGGCCCGGTCGTTGTGCCCGGACCGGTCGCGCGCCGCCCTGGCCATTCTGGCGGCGCTGCTGACCATCATTCTTCCCTCGGCGATGGGGCAGATCGCCGCCATCACGGTGGCGGGATTGCTGGGCTGGTGGGGCTTGAAGATCGCACAGCCTGGCGGCGGCCATGCCCATAGCTACCCGGTTTCGCGCAAGCTGGGCGTCGTGGCACTGCTGCTGTTTGCCGCCCCACTCGTTGGGCTGCCCCTGTGGGCCGCAGCCACGGACTCGTTCACGATAGCGCTGCTGGAAGGGGTGTATCGCTCCGGTGCATTGGTCTTCGGTGGTGGGCACGTCGTGCTGCCGCTGCTGCAGGCCGCCGTGGTGCCGAGCGGCGTCGTGAGCAACGCCGACTTCCTGGCCGGCTACGGCGCGGCGCAGGCCGTGCCGGGGCCGCTGTTCACGTTCTCGGCCTACCTCGGCGCGGTTGCTCACGGCCCGCTGCATGGCTGGATCGGCGGGCTGGCACTCCTGGGCACCATCTTCCTCCCGGCCTTCTTCGTGCTGGTCGGCGCACTGCCATTTTGGGAAGGATTGCGCCACCGCGCGGGCATCCAGACGGCCATGGCCGGCATCAACGCCGGCGTGGTCGGCATTCTGGTGTCCGCCCTCTATGACCCGGTATGGACGAGTGCCATCCACGGCAAGGCGGATTTTGGGCTGGCGCTGCTCTCGTTCGGGCTGCTGACGGTGGGACGCGTGCCGCCAGCGCTCGTGGTGCTGCTGGCCGGGCTGGCGGGCTGGGTCATGGCGATGGGTATCTGAAGCCCATTCGCCGGCGCAGCGGCCGGCCGGACATGGGGACACTCTCCAGCAATTTCAGGCCTGTGCAAGCTGGTCATTCCATGGCCGCCCGCTTTTGACCATGGCATTCAGGATAATCAGCAGCTTGCGCATGCAGGCCACGATGGCCACCTTCTTCGGCTTGCCTGCCGCCAGCAGACGCTCATAGCAACGCCGTATCACGGCGTTGTGACGCATGGCGACGATGGCGGCCATGTACAAAGCGCTCCTGACCGCGGCACGTCCGCCGCAGATGAAGCGTTTGCCGCGGGCCTGGCCCGAGTCCCGGTTCATCGGAGCGACGCCTACCAGCGCAGAGATCTGCCTGGCCTTGAGCCGGCCAAGCTCTGGCAGCTCGGACATCAGCGTCGCAGCCGTTGCCGGACCAACCCCTTTGACGCTCTTGAGCAAGGCGGCCAGATCGGGCTGATGGTACGCCAAGTGTTCCGCAATCCTCCGATCCAGCGCTTCAAGCTGTCTCGACAGCACATCCATCAGTTCCACAATGTCCTGCACCACCTCGGCATGCGCCATGTGCTTGCGCTGGCGCTCACTGACCAGAAGGCGCACCAGTTGCCGGCGTCGAAGCACCAGTGCATGAAGGTATTGCTGCGCCTGGTCTGGCATCGGCTTGATGAAGCGGTCTCGATCCGGCCGCAGATTCAGCACCTGGGCCAGCTCAGCCAGCATGCGGGCATCCACGCTGTCGGTCTTGACTAGGCGCCCCATGGCCTTGGCGAAGTCCCGTGCCTGCCGAGGGTTGATGACGACGACAGCGAATCCCGCAGCTTGAAGTGCGCAGGCGCAGGCCAGTTGGTACTGTCCGGTCGCCTCCATCACGATCAGCGAGACCTGATGGTTTTTCAGCTCTTCGATCAACGCTTGATGCCCGGCACCATCGTTGCTGAATATGGCCGTAGGCTGCTCGTGCCCCATGGCTACATCCATGGTCTTCTTGGAGATGTCGATACCGACTGCAATTTGATTGGCCATGATCCCTGCGTCCCTTCCTTGCAAATGCGAACGGCGTTCACGCAACTGTTCGGGCTTTCAGAGATCGGGCGCATGCATGCGCCCAAGACTCACGCACGGGCTCCATGGGCACCGAGGGATGACGGGCTACATGCTGCGGCCAACCCCGAACCCTGACAGGTCCGGGCGTGACGGCACTGCCGGACACGCACTTCAAAGATACAAGGGGATTCAGTGGCCCGAATTGTACGCCGCCGCAGACAAATTTGCGCACTTGTGCGCCGCCCAGGCTTTCATCGGATGAAAGGTTCTTGCAAGCCGCGCGCGTCGTGCGCACGCAACGGCTTGATGCGATGCGGCAATTTGTATCACAACGCGATATAATTCCGCGCTTGTCGCAGCGCGCGTCCGCGCTGTCATCCTTACCGCTTATCGTCCATGTCGTCAGGCTCCTCTTCGTCGCGCCGCACGTTGCGGCAATGGCTGCACAGCTTCGTTCCCCATCCGATGTCGCTTGGCTGGCGCGAGCGCCTGCGCTCGTGCACGGGCGCGCTCGTCGGCATCGCGACGGTCGGCGTCACGATGCGGCTGCTGCCCGGCGTGCCCGGCCTCGTGCCGCTGCTCGTCGCGCCGATGGGCGCGTCGGCCGTGCTGCTGTTCGCGGTGCCGGCCAGCCCGCTCGCGCAACCGTGGTCGATCATCGGCGGCAATCTCGTCGCGGCGACGGTCGGCGTCGCGTGCGCGCAATGGATCGCCGATCCGATCACGGCCGCCGCGGTCGCGATCGCGTGCGCGATCGGCGGCATGTTCCTGCTGCGCTGCGTGCACCCGCCGTCGGGCGCCGTCGCGCTCACGGCCGTGGTCGGCGGCCCGGCGATCCATTCGCTCGGATTCGGTTTCGTGCTGGAGCCGATCGCGCTGCAATCGGCGATCCTGCTGTCGGCCGCGCTCGTCTATCACGCGCTGACCGGGCACCGCTACCCGCACGGTGGCGCACGCCCCGAAACGAAACCGCAGGCAGGCAGCGCCGCACCGGCGCGCGGCGGCTTCACGCGCGGCGACCTCGACGCGGTGCTCAAGCGCCGCAGCGAATGGCTCGACGTCGATCCGGACGATCTCGAAGCGTTGCTGCGCGAAACCGAGATGCAGGCCTATACGCGCACGTTCGGCCAACTCACGTGCGCCGACCTGATGACGAAGAACGCGATCGAGGTCGCGCCGTCGACGTCGGTCACAGCCGCACTCACGCTGCTCGATCGCCATCGCGTGAAGGCGCTGCCCGTCGTCGACGGCGAAGGCCGCCTGGCCGGCATCGTCACGCGCGCCGACCTCACGCGCCAGTTGCGCCGCCCGACCGCGCTGTGGCAACGCCTGTCCGCGCGACTGCCGCAATCGCTCGGTGGCCAGCCCGCAAGCGTCGCCACCGTGATGACCCGCGACGTCGCGTTCGTGCCGCACACGATGCCGCTCACGGCGCTCGTGCCGCTGTTCACGCATTCGGGCCATCACCACATTCCGGTCGTCGATGCATCGCGCCGGCTCGTCGGGATCATTACGCAGACGGATCTCGTGACGGGCCTCTACCAGCAGACGCGGATGCTCGAGGCCGCGTAACGCCGGCACGATGACCGACGTCGCGCGGAATACGTTTATTCCGCCTCGATTCGCACATTTATATCATGCCGTGATATATTTATCGCTACCGAAACCGACTGACTGCCCGACCTCGATGAACGATACCCGACGCGCGCTGAACAAAAGCGATTTCCAGCAACTGTCCGAGTTCCGCTACCAGATGCGCCGCTTCGAGCGCTTCTCCGAACGCGCCGCGCAAAGCGAAGGCGTGACGCCGCTGCAATACCTGCTGCTGCTGCACATCAAGGGTTATCCGCATCGCGAATGGGCGACCATCGGCGAGCTCGCGGAACGCCTGCAGGCGCAGCATCACGGCGTCGTCGCGCTGGTCACACGCTGCGAGGCGCTCGGGCTCGTGAAGCGCAAGACGAGCGAAGCGGACCGCCGGCAGGTCGAAGTCCACCTCGAGCAAGCCGGCGAGACGCTGCTTGCCCGCCTCGCGGCCATGCATCGCGCCGAGCTGAAGTCGCTCAAGGACGCGTTCCAGGTTCCCCAGATCGATTACTGACCCTTGCTTTTTCCACTCCGATGAACGCACCGCACAAACGCGATTTCTCGACCAACGAACGCCTGCCCAGGATCGCGTTGCTTGCCGCCGGGATCGGCCTGCTCAGCACGCTTGCCGCATTCGTGCTGTTGAGCCTGATCCACCTCTTCACGAACCTGTTCTTCTTCCAGCAGTTCTCGTTCGTCGAGCGCTCTCCCGCGAACAACACGCTCGGTGCGTGGGTGATCGTCGTGCCGGTGATCGGCGGCCTGATCGTCGGGATGATGGCGCGCTTCGGTTCGGAGAAGATTCGCGGCCACGGCATTCCCGAAGCGATCGAAGCGATCCTGTTCGGCAAGAGCCGCATGTCGCCGAAGGTCGCGGTGCTCAAGCCGCTGTCGTCCGGCGTCGTGATCGGCAGCGGCGGCCCGTTCGGCGCCGAAGGCCCGATCATCATGACCGGCGGCGCGCTCGGCTCGCTGATCGCGCAATGCGTGCACGTGACCGCCGCCGAGCGCAAGACGCTGCTCGTCGCCGGCGCGGCCGCCGGCATGACCGCCGTGTTCGGCACGCCGGTCGCCGCCGTGCTGCTCGCGGTCGAGCTGCTGCTGTTCGAATGGCGTCCGCGCAGTTTCCTGCCGGTCGCGCTCGCGTGCGCGGTGGCCGGTTTCGCGCGTGCGCTGTTCTTCGGCGTCGATCCGCTGTTTCCGCTGACGACGGCCGCGCCCACGCCCGTCGCACTGCTGTCGTGCATCGTCGCCGGGCTGCTGTCGGGCATGCTCGCATGCGGCTTGTCGGCTGCGCTGTACCGCGTCGAGGACACCTTCGCGAAGTTGCCGGTGCACTGGATGTGGTGGCCCGCGCTCGGCGCGATCGTGATCGGCATCGGCGGCTGGCTCGAACCGCGCGCGCTCGGCGTCGGCTACGACGTGATCGGCGACCTGCTGCATCAGCACATCGCACTGAAGATCGCGCTCGCGCTGCTGATCGTGAAGGCCGTGATGTGGGTGATCGCGCTCGGCTCGGGCACGTCGGGCGGCGTGCTCGCCCCGCTGCTGATGCTCGGCGCCGGCCTCGGCACCGTGCTGTCGCCGATGCTGCCCGGCGGCGATCCGGCGCTGTGGCCGCTCGTGTGCATGGCCGCGACGCTCGGCGCCACCCTCGGCGCGCCGCTGACCGCGATCGTGTTCGCGTTCGGCCTCACGCACGACGCCAACGCACTGTTGCCGCTGCTCGCGGCAACACTCGTCGCGCACGGCTTCGCGACCATCGTGATGAAGCGCTCGATCATGACGGAGAAGATCGCGCGCCGCGGCTATCACATCTATCGCGAATACGGCGTCGATCCGCTCGAGCGGCACGACGTCGCCGAAGTGATGACGTCCGCCGACCGGCTCGTCGCGATCGACGGCGCAGCGACGCTCGATGCCGTCGAGTCGCAGTACTTCGGCGCGCAGCAGACGCACCGTGCATACCCGGTCGTGCAGAACGGCCGCCTGCTCGGCCTCGTCGATCGCGCGACGCTCGACGCGCAGCGCGCGCAGGCCGCAGCGGACACGCCAGTCTCGGGCGCATTCGCCGGCCGCGCACCCGCCGTCGCGCTTGCGCACGAAACATGCCGCGTCGTCGCATCCCGGCTCGCGATGCTCGGCCTCGAACGCCTGCCCGTGGTCGACGACGAGCAATCGCTGCGCATCACCGGCATCGTGTCGCGCAGCGACCTCATCAAACCCGCGCTCCA
Organism: Burkholderia stabilis; assembly: GCF_001742165.1. NCBI lineage: Bacteria > Pseudomonadati > Pseudomonadota > Betaproteobacteria > Burkholderiales > Burkholderiaceae > Burkholderia > Burkholderia stabilis. The sequence continues at coordinate 889,164 of NZ_CP016443.1, forward strand.
GCACTTCGACGACGAACAGAAGCGCGAGCGCTTTCGCCCGGTCGTACCGGTCAACCTGCGCGATGCCGGCACGCGCAAGGCCGGCTGACGCATCCCGCATGCGCGGCCCCCCGGCCGCGCCACGTTTCCTCGCCCTGCCCTTGCTCCACGAAGCGCCGCGCCCCTCGCGCGCCGCTTCGCATTTCGCCGCGCCCTGCGTTTAAAGTTGGTTAACAATCCAACCGGCGAAAGTTTGTCATGATGGTACTCATGCGACGGGGCCATCGAATCAGCCATTCCACTTTCGCCATCAGATAAAGCGTCGCGGCGCGGCATGCAGACAGATGCCGCACGCCGCGACCGTCACCTCACCACACGACCGGGCAGCGCGCCGACCGCGCACCGCATGAAGTCGTTGCTGCATCACCCGTCCGCGGACGGGCCGCACACACTGCATGCCGTGCCGCAGCAAATCTGCACAGCACCGAAGCCGCCATTTGGCAAGCGCGTTAACAACTTGTTTCGGAATAGCCGGAACCGTGCTTGTCCGATGCAATCTCACTAGCACGCAGTACTGCTGCGCATCCCACCCAATCAATCACGACTCGAGGGAGATAACGTGAACGCAAAATACTTACCGCTCATCGCATTGACCGTGGCATTTTCTGCTCATGCAGCCGATTCTGCCCTGCAGAACGTGGGACAAAGCCAGAAACCCGCCGACCAGGTAGCGCAGTGCATCGCCAAGACCTGGGCCGACAAGTCGCAGCAACAGGTGACGTCGCAGTACGAACTGGCGAACGGCCTTGCAATGGCCGTGTATGCGCCGGGCCAGCAACCGCCGAATGGCGCCGCAGCCGTGGTGCGCCCGGCGAACGCCGCGAACGCGAAGACCTGGGTCGGTTTCCGTGGCGGTGATGCGTCGTCGGCCGGCGACATCAACGCCTGCCTGTAACGAGAACAGGCGCTCCGGATGGCCTTGCGCCATCCGCTTGCGACAAGCCCCGCCTCGGCGGGGCTTTTTCTTTTTCTGCCGCCTGCGCTTACAGGTAGCTGCAGACGTAATCGAGCGTCTCGAGCACTTCGATGTCGAAGCGGCTCTTGCCCGGCACCGAGAACGATTCGCCGGCGCCGTAGGTTTGCCATTCGCTGCTGCCGTCGAGCTTCACGCGACACTTGCCGGCCTGCACTTCCATCAATTCGGGCGCGTCCGTGCCGAAGTTGAGCGCGCACGGCAGGATCACGCCGAGGGTCTTGCGCGTGCCGTCCGGGAAGAGCACGGTATGCGACACGCACTTGCCGTCGAAATAGACGTTCGCGCGCTTGACGACCGATACGTTGTCGAATTGGGTTGCACTGGTCATGTGATGCCTCTGATTGCTGGATGCCGGATGGCGATGTTGTTGGAGGCCGGCCGGAGCGGCAGGCCGGCCGCTATGATACCGGCTCGCGCGGCGCATGCAGGAACCGCGCTCCGCTGCCGCGGCGTCGAACCCGTGAAACGGCAACGGCGCTACGCGCGAGATCGTCAGGATCGCTATGCGATGACGATCGCTGCACGCCGGCTTACCGCAGCCCCTTGCGTCGCGCGGAATCGCGCAGGCAGTCGAGCAGCATCGCCGCGGCCGGCGTCAGCGGGCTGTCGCGACGCGTGATGACCTGCACCGACACGGCCGGCAACCGCTCGCGGATCGGCAGTATCACGAACTGGTCCTGCGCCCACTCGCCCTGCAGCAACTGCTCGGGCATCGATGCGATCAGGTCGCAGCCCATCATCAGGCTGCGCGCCAGGCCGAAGCTCGGGCATTCGACGACGCGTGCCGGCACCGGCAAGCCGTACGCGACGAAGGCATTGAACAGCACCTGCGTCGAGCTTTCGGGCGACGGATTCATCAGCCAGTCGGCCTCGACGAGATCGGCGAGCGACGTGGCCGATGCGAGCGGATGCCCCTTGCACGCGACGATCAGCGAACGGCTCGAATACAGTTCCGCGTGATCGAATTCGGCTGCCAGCAGCTCGGGCACGACGACGGCCACCGCGAAATCGAGCGAGCCGTCGTGCAGCCGCGGCAACGCGACACCCGGAAACCCTTCGACGAGACTGACGCGCGCCACCGGAAACCGCCGCCGGAACGCGCGAAACGCATCGGGCAGGATCGTCACCGCGGCGGCCGGCGTGATCGCCGCCGCGACGGAGCCCGTCATCGCCCCCTGCGCCTGCTCGATGTCGTCGCGTGCGCGCTGCATTTCGGCGACGATCAGCCGCGCGCGCACCTGCAGTTGCTGGCCGAACGCGGTGAGCTGCACGCCGCGCGCGGTGCGCACGACGAGCGACACGCCGAGCGCGATCTCCAGCTCCTTGACCGCCTTCGTCAGCGCCGCCGGCGACACGTTCAGGCGGCGCGCGGCCGCGCGAATGCTCCCCTCTTCCGCGACGGTGACGAACGCTTTCAGCTGATGGTATTTCATGGCGGTGAGGCGTGATCCGTGGAAACCCGATGCCCCGCGACGCGCGCCGGCTCAGGGTATTCCCGAGCGGCAACCGGTGGTGAGCACCAAAGCAATTTATCAGCTTCTGGTGCGCAAAAGAAATTTATATGCTTTGACGTCATATGCGCGTCAAACGCCCCACCCGCCCCACAGGAGACACCATGCTGCAAGCCGTGAACCCCGTCATCCCCGGCATCGCCGCGATCGCCCCCGAACTGGTCGAGGTGCGCCGCCGCATCCACGCTCATCCCGAACTCGCGTTCGAGGAAACGCTCACGAGCGATCTCGTCGCCGAGCTGCTCGCCGGCTGGGGTTATGAAGTGCATCGCGGCATCGGCAAGACGGGCGTCGTCGGCGTGTTGCGCGAAGGGCAAGGCGCGCGCACGGTCGGGCTGCGCGCCGACATGGATGCGCTGCCGCTCGCGGAAGCCACGGGCCTGCCGTACGCGAGCCGTCATGCGAACAAGATGCATGCATGCGGCCACGACGGCCACACGGCGATGCTGCTGTGCGCGGCGCGCCACCTCGCCGCTACGCGCCAGTTCTCCGGCACGCTGAACCTGATCTTCCAGCCGGCCGAGGAAAACTTCGGCGGCGCGAAGGCGATGATGGACGACGGCCTGTTCGACCGCTTCCCGTGCGACGCGATCTTCGCGATCCACAACATGCCGGGCCGCGCCGCCGGCGACATGGCATTCCGCACCGGCGCCGCGATGGCGTCGGCCGACCGCGTGACGATCACGCTGCGCGGCGTCGGCGGCCACGGCGCGATGCCGCATTTCGCGCGCGACCCGATGTCGGCCGCGGGCAGCATCATGGTCGCGCTGCAGACGATCGTCGCGCGTGAAGTCGACGCACAGCATGCGGCCGTGATCACGGTCGGTAGCGTGCAGGCCGGCGAGACGTTCAACATCATTCCCGAAACCGTCGTGATGAAGCTGTCGGTGCGCGCGCTGGACGCCGACGTGCGGGCACTGCTCGCACGCCGCATCGAAGCGCTCGTGAAGGGCCAGGCGGAAAGCTTCGGCATCGCGGCGGAAGTCGATTACGACTACGGCTACCCGGTGCTCGTCAACCATCCCGAACCGACCGCGTTCGCGGCCGACATCGCACGCCAGATGCTCGGCGCCGAGCGCGTCGAAACCGACACCGCGCCGCTGATGGGCAGCGAGGATTTCGCGTTCATGCTCGAAGCGCGCCCCGGCTGCTATGCGTTCATCGGCAACGGGATCGGCAGCAAGGGCGGCTGCATGGTGCACAACCCCGGCTACGACTTCAACGACGACATCCTCGCGATCGGCGCGAGCTACTGGGTTCGCGTCGCCGAAGCCTGGCTCGCGGCCTGACGGCCCTTCACCACACCGCTTCGCGCTTACCCGGGGGAGCCCCATGGAAACGTCTGCCCTTCCGTTCGCCGGCACGCCGGTCGATGCGCGCGCCGCCGCAAAGAAACGCCGGCTGATCGCGGCCGCCGCCGTCGGCAACGCGCTCGAGTTCTACGACTTCACGGTCTACAGCTTCTTCGCGATCCTGATCGGCAAGCTGTTCTTCCCCGTGCATTCGCCGTTCGGGCAGTTGATGCTCGCCGTCGCGAGCTTCGGCGTCGGCTTCGTCACGCGTCCGCTCGGCGGGCTCGTGATCGGCATGTATGCCGACCGCGCCGGCCGCAAGAAGGCGATGATCCTGACGCTGCTGCTGATGGCGCTCGGCACCGCGACGATCGCGGTCGCGCCGACCTTCGCGCAAGTCGGCATCGCCGCGCCGATGCTGCTCGTGCTCGCGCGCCTGCTGCAAGGGTTCGCGTCGGGCGGCGAAGTCGGCGCGTCGACGACGCTGCTGCTCGAACAGGCACCGCAGCATCGCCGCGGCTTCTACGCGTCGTTCCAGTTCTCGAGCCAGGGGCTCGCCGCCCTCGCGGGCGCGCTCACCGGCGTCGCGTTGACTTCAACGCTGAATGCCGCGCAGCTCGAAAGCTGGGGCTGGCGCGTGCCGTTCATCATCGGCACGCTGTTCGTGCCGATCGGCTACTGGCTGCGCCGCACCGTCGAGGAAGTGCCGGCCGCCGCGCCCGCTGCCGCGCATGACGAACCGGTCGCGTCGCTGCCGCTCGCCGACGTGCTGCGCCATCACGGCAAGGCCGTGTTCGCCGGCCTCGGCGTGACGATCGGCGGCACGTCGATCCATTACATCATCGTGTTCTACATGGCGATCTACGGCGTGCAGGTGCTGCACCTGCCGACCTGGCTGTCGATGACGGCCGGCTGCGTCGCCGGCGCGATCCTGATGCTCGTGACGCCGATCGGCGGCCACCTGTCCGACGTCTACGGGCGCAACCGGATCGTCTGGTGGACGCGCATCGTGCTGATGGCCTCGATCTACCCGGCGTTCATCGCGCTGAACCGCTGGCCGGGCGCGGCGTCGCTGCTGTCGATCATCGCCGCGCTGTCGATCGTGCACGCGATCAACATCGGCGCGACCGGCGCGATGCTCGGCGAGCTGTTCCCGCGTGCGGTGCGCGCGACCGGCGGCGCGCTCGTGTACAGCGTCGGCGTCGCGATCTTCGGCGGCTTCGCGCAGTTCTTCGTCACGTGGCTGATCGCGGCGACCGGCAACCCGAACGCGCCCGCGTGGTACGCGATCGGCTGCGGCGTATTCACGCTGCTCGCCATCCGCTGCATGGACGAGAAGGCCGGGAAGTCGCTCGACTGAGCGCCCGCCAACGACCGATGCGCGGCACGCGATTGACGCGATGCGCGCGCATCGGGCATGATCGCTCGATGCGCTACGCCACCACTACGCTCTCGATCACGACGCGCACGACCGCCTTCGGCGGGCTCGTGCGGCGAGTGCGCGCAAGGTCGTAGCGCCACCGATTCCTCACAGGCCCCGCCGGTTCCGGACGGGGTCTTGTCGTTTCTCCGTCCGTGCCGGTCATTCAGGAGAAACGCAATGTCCGAAGCCCCTTCCCCCAAACGCGCGCTGCTCGTCGTCGACATGCAGGTCGGGCTGTTTCACGGTCCCGATCGCCCGCACGATGGCGACCGTGTGCTCGCAAACATCAACCGGTTGATCGGTCGCGCGCACGAAGCCGGTGCACCCGTGTTCGCCGTGCGCCACACCGGGCCCGCCGGCTCGCCGATTGCACCCGACTCGCCGCTCACCACGCTGCTGCCGGAACTCGCGATCGACGCCACGCGCGACACCGTGTTCACCAAGACGCGGTCGAGCTGCTTCGCGGGGACGCAGCTTGCCGAGTGGCTTCGCGCCGCCGGTATCGGCGAAATCGTCGTCGCGGGGATGAAGACACAGTACTGCATCGACACGACCTGCCGCGCAGCCGCCGACCTCGGCTTTCGCGTAGCGCTCGTCGCCGACGCACACACCTGCATGGACACGCCCGCGCTGCCGGCCGAGCGGATCGTCGCGCATCACAACGCGACGCTCGACGGCCCGTTCGCGACGCTGACGACGACCGACACCTGCGTGTTCTGACCGGCGCCGGCGGGACGCCGTCAACGCAACAAGGCACGGGCCACCCTCGCCCGTGCCTTGCATGACTTGCGATACGCCCCGCTCAGAACGTATGCATCATCCCGACGTACGCGCCCGTCTGCGACTCGCCGGTCAGCGGGCTCGTGCCCGACGTCGCATCACGCGGCGTCGCGAGCAGCGAGAAGTTCGAGTTGCCGCCGTTGCGCACGTACGCGACCGTGCCGTACAGGAACGTGCGCTTCGACAGGTTGTACGTGGTGCCGAGCACGTACATCATCGCGTGGCCCGACGGATCGTGCGACGCATCGCCGCCGCCGTCGCCGACCTTCACGTAGTACCCGCCGCCCGTCACGGCCCATTGCGGCGTCGCGGTGTAGGTCGCGCCGAGCCAGTAGTGATCCGCGCGATCGGCAACGCCGGCCGGGCTGTCCGGCGCCTGGTAGTGCGTATACGCGCCCTGGATCTTGAATTTCGACACCTTCACGTTCGCGCCGACGAAATACTCGCGCGATGCGGTGAAGATGTTGCTGAACTTGCCGTTGTTGTCGCGCAGTTCGTCGTAGATGCCACGCACGTCGAGCACCGGCGAGTGGTACGAGATCATGATCCCGTCCGAGCGGCCGAAATCGTCGGCGGCGCCGTAGTTGAAGCCGCGCGACTGGTTGCCGAACGCGTATTGCGCCTGCACGTCGAAGCCGCCGATCACCGGGCTGTGATATTCGATGTTGTTGCTGGTCTGCTGCCAGTTGCGGCCGCGCACGAGCGACGCGGACGAAAACGCCTGCTGGACGAACGGGTCGAATTCCCACACGCCGTCGCTGTCGATGAACAGGTTGCGGCCGGCCTGCAACTGGCCCCACGTGTTGCTCTTCAGGCCCACGTACGCGCGCCGCGACCACATGCGCCCGCCGCCCGTCTGGCCGTTCATCACCTGGAACGCGGTTTCCAGGTTGAAGACCGTCGACAGCCCGCCGCCGAGATCCTCGATGCCCTTCAGCCCGAACATGCTGGTGCCCCAGTCGCCGCTTTCCGCGGCCCAGCGCGACTTGCTGCCATTCGGCGTCGCGATGTGGTTCAGGTATTCGATGCCGCCGTCGATACGGCCGTACAACGTCACGCTCGTTTGTGCAAAAGCGGCCGCCGGTGTGACGGCCGCGATCAGCCATGCGAAATGTTTGAGTCGCAAAATGATGCCCCCTCGGAGTCTCGACCTTCCAGCGCGCGCCCCATGCGCGCGCCCCATGCGCGCGCCCCGGGCCTGTTTATCCGCGATCGATCGAAAAACGCCCGGGGCCGGCCGCGCAAAGCGCGAGCAGGCCGCCCGAGATCGCGATGTTCTTGTAGAAATGAATCATGTTGTTGATCTGCTCGCCGCCCGTCATCGTCCAGTAGTGGTGGCCGATGATGCCGGTGCCGATCGTATACAGCGCAAGCAGCAGCGCGAGCGGCCGCGTCTGGAAACCGACGAGGATCGCGATCCCGACGAGCAGCTCCATCACGACCGAGATCGCGGCGGAGATGATCGGCGCGGGCGCGCCTTCGGAGCCCATGAACGCGATGGTGCCGGGGAAGTCGATGATCTTCTTCCAGCCGAACATCACGAACAGGATCACGAGCAGGATTCGGGACAGCAGCAGCAGCACATCGCGCTGGGACGCGAGAAACGGTTGATTCGGTGTCATGGTGTCGATCAACGAAAGCGATGCGCGGCCGTCGCGCACCGGATTGCCAATGAACCAGGGCGGGCAACTGCCTGCGCCGCCCGCCCCGCTCTGCAACAACCGGCATCGGGGCCCGCCCGATGTGCTGTGCTCCTCCTCTTGTCAGTGATCGCCCTGCGTCGTCGCGTGCCGCGTCAACGCAGCTTCGCGACGTCCTGCTCGCTCACCTTCGCGGCCGGATTGCCGAACTGCCCGGTCAGATAGTTTGCCAGCGCGGCGATCTGCGCGTCCGACAGCTCGTGGCGGAACGCGGGCATCCCGACGTCCTCGCTGCCTGCCTTTCGCTGCACGCCATTCAGGATCACCTGCACGAGGTTGGTCGCGTTCGATGCGCCGACCGTCGAGTTGTGGAACAGCGACGGGTAATAACCGTCCGGCGTGCCCTTGCCCTGCATCTGGTGACAGGTCGCGCAATTGCCGAGATACAGCCGTGCCGGATCGATGCCCGACGCCGCAAGCGGGACACCACGCAGCTTCGCGCCATCGTCGGACGGCTTGCCCCACGACGCGCGCGACTGCTTCGCGTCGCCGCTGGCGACGGCCGGCACGGTACGGATGTACGTCGAGATCGCGCCGATATCGGCTTCCGTCATCTTCGAGAAGCTGTGCTCGATCGCCTCGGCCATCGGGCCGGCGGCCTGCGCGACGCCCGGCACGCTGCCGGTGCGCAGGTACTGGACGAGCTGCTGCTGCGTCCAGCCGCCGATCCCCGCGTTCGGGTCGGACGTGATGTTGTAGCCGTCCCAGCCTGCGAGCACCGAACCCGACAGGAAGCTGCCGCCGGTTTCGTCGAGCGACTTCTCCTGCATCGCGATGCCGCGCGGCGTGTGGCACGTGCTGCAGTGCGCGAGGCCCTGCACGAGATATGCGCCGCGGTTCCACTCGGCACTCTGTGCCGGCTTCGGCTCGTAAGCGCCATCCTTCAGGAACAGCCAGTTCCAGATCTTCAGCGGCCAGCGCATGCTCAGCAGCGCAGGGATCTCGTTCTTCGGCGGCGCCTGCTTGACCGGTTCGACACCGTGCATGAAGTACGCGTACAGCGCCTGCACGTCGTCGTCGTTGATCTTCGCGTACGACACGTACGGCATCGCCGGATACAGGTTGTCGCCGTTCTTCGCGACGCCGTGGCGCACCGCGCGCTCGAAGTCCTCGAACGTCCAGCTGCCGATGCCCGTATCGGGATCGGGCGTGATGTTGCTCGTGTAGATCTTGCCGAGCATCGGCACGGGCATCCCGAGGCCGCCCGCGAACGGCTTGCCGCCCTTCGCGGTGTGGCACGCCATGCAGTCGCCCGCGATCGCGAGGTATTCGCCGCGCTTGACCTGTGCCGGATCGGCCGCGTCGGCCGCGCGTGCGAGACCCGGCAGCGCGAGGCAGCCGGCGAGGAGGAAGGTGAAAGTAGATTTCCGCACGGTCAGACTTCCTTCTTCAGCGTGTCCGACATCCGCAGCGCGAGCGCCGCGATCGTCAGCGTCACGTTCACCGTACCGACGGTCGGCATCGTCGAGCTGCTCGAGATGAACAGGTTCGGATGGTCGAACGTGCGGCAGTCCTTGTCGACGACCGAGTCGCGCGCATCCGCGCCCATGATCGTCGCGCCCGTGATGTGGTTGTTCGGCGCGAACTCGTCGTTGAAGACGACTTCCGTGCCGCCCAGCACCTTCGCCGCCGTCGCATAGACCTCGCGCGTGTGCACCGCGCCGCGCTTCACGTAATCGTCGATCGCGTACGTGATCTCGGGGCGCGGGATGCCGATCGCGTCGGTGGCCGTCTTGCTCGGCACGATGCGGTTCTCGGGCTGCGGCAGGATTTCGTGGAAGCAGTCGAACTGCACGTAGCGCGCGGAACGGTCGCGGATCTGCGCATCGAGCTCCTCGGGCTTCATCAGCTTGCCGCCCTTGAAGATCTTCTGCGTTTCCTGGTTGATGCGCGACATGTTCGACAGGTGGATCTTCTTCGCGGCTTCGGTCGCGCGGAACGGGCCGTCGCGGAAACCGATCAGCGACGTCATTTCCTGCGGGCCGCGGCCCGGCCACAGCTTCTCGTTCGCATAGAACGACACGCCGGTGCCCGGGTGATCCATCAGGTTGCGGCCGACCATGTCGGAGCTGTTCGCGACGCCGTTCGGGAAATCGCGGTTTGCCGACATCAGCAGGATCTTCGGCGTCTCGATACCGTTCGCGGCAACCACGAAGTACTTGCCTTCGACGCGGTGGTCGGCACCCGTCTTGTCCTTGTAGACCGCGGCGGTGATGCGCTTGTCCGGCCCGGTCTCGAGCTTGTAGACGACCGCGTTCTCGATCAGCTTCGCGCCGGCCTGCTCGGCCTTCTCGACGTGCACGATCCCGTTGTACATCGCGCCGATCGGGCAAATCGGCATGCAATTGTTGTTCCCGCAACAGGTTGGCCGGCCGTCGTACGGGCGGCTGTTGCGCGCGACGGGCTCGGTCACCACGTGGAACTTCGGGTCGTAGCCGTTGAGCGCCGTCTTGATCGTCTGCTCGTTGAACGACAACAGCAGCGGCGGCATCGGGTACGGCTCCTTGCGCGGCGAGTACAGATCTTCCTCGGGGCCCGGGCCCCACACGCCGAGCTCTTCCTCGGCGCGCTGGTAGTAATGCTCGATGTCGTCGTACTGGATCGGCCAGTCGCGGCCGACGCCGTACACGGTCTTCATCTTGAAGTCGTTCGGGATGAAGCGCCATGCCGACGCGGCCCAGTGCCACGTCGTGCCGCCCACCACGCGGATGTACTGCGAGTTGAACTTGTGCTCGCCCTTCAGGACCAGGTAGTCGTTCGGCGGGCCGTATTCGGGATGCGGCGCCCACGGGCTCGACGGGTACGGCGCCATGAAGTCCGTCTTGTCGGGCTGGTTGCGGAAGCGCTCGACGATTTCCCAGCGCGGCATGCGCGGGCCGGCTTCCAGCAGGATCACCGACTTGCCGGCCATCGCGAGCTGGTGTGCCACGATCGCGCCTGCGACACCCGACCCGACGACGACGACGTCGGCCTTTTGCGTATCGGTATCGGCCATCAGGCTTGCCTCTCGATCGGTTTATCGGCCCAGAAGCCGGGTTTGTTGGGGCAATACGAAGGAATCACGAGCGTATCGGACACGACGCCGAACATTAATGCTTCTTCGTAGGTAATCACGACGTTGTCGACGATGCCGAGATACCACGCCTCGAGAATCTTCAGCGCGAGCGCTTCCTGATCGGGATTCAGCGAACCGGACGCGAGCGCGCCGGCGAGTTGCGGGAGGCTGTCGGCCGTCTTGAACGAACCCTTCTGCAATGCCTGCAGGAAGCGTTCGCCGGTCGTGCGGCTCAGCCCTTTCTTGCCGGTCAATGCTTCGGACAGCGTCATGAAGGTATCGAGCGGCGCGGTGCCGGGATCATCGGCCAGGGCCCGCAACGCCAGCGAGCCCGTGAGGCCCGCCGCCGTCAGCGCCAGTGCGCCCTGCAGCCATTGACGCCGCGTGATGCCGGTTGCGGCTGCGTCGCCAGCGCGACGCGAGTGGGGGGTGTTGTCGTTATGCATGTTTCCTTCTCTCGAACACCGGATTCGGGAAAACCACGCTTGATATTTCTCAAACATTGGCGCGGACCTGAAATGTACGCGCACAAATCGGATCGAACAATCTTTTTATAGTCCATTAAATGTTCCGCAATCCGAGACAATCGACATTTCGCTGCATTTTTGTGTCGTCGGCGCGACAAATCTGCGTCGTGCATACCGGTGTCGCATGCCGGCGACACACTGCGTGCAGCGATGCGCGCGCATGGCCGTCGGTTAGAATCGCGTGCAATCAAACAGAAAGCTTCCCTCCGAGGGCAATCGAGCGATGAAGCAGCACGACAAACACAACAAAGCGAATCCAACCAACCGCACCACACGGCTCGTCTGGCGCATCGGCGCCGTCGCGGCGCTCGGCGCCGCCGCAGCGCTGTCGCTCCATGCGCTCGCGGCGCGCACGGTGAGCGTGTCGCCGCAAGGCACCGTCACCGAAGTGCGTCAGACTGTCATCAAGTTCGACGAGCCGATGGTTGCATTCGGCTCGGCATCCGCACCGAACCCCGCGCGCGTGACCTGTACCGACTCCGCCGCCGCACGCGGCCAGGGTCACTGGCTCGACGACAAGACCTGGGTTTACGACTTCGAAAACGACCTGCCGCCCGGCGTGCGCTGCTCGGTCGCGCTCAACGACACGCTGCGCTCGGTCGCCGGCAACGCGGCCAGCGGCACGCGCCGCTTCACGTTCCAGACGGGCGGCCCGTTCCCGGTGAACGTGCGCCCCGGCTCGCGCGAGATCGAGGAACGGCAGGTGTTCGTGATGAAGCTGAACGGCCCGGCCGAACCGCGCTCGGCGCTCGCGAACATCTGGTGCGAAGCGGCCGGCATCGGCAACCGCATTCCCGTCACGGCCGCCGACGACGATACGCGCAACGCGCTGCTCGACCACTTCGGTCTGAAGAAGGATGCCGCGCGCGTGCTGACGCTGTCGTGCGCGCAGGCGCTGCCGGCGAGCGCGAAGATGCAGCTCGTGTACGGCAAGGGCGTCGCGAGCCCGAGCGGCATCGCGAACGACACCGAGCGCCGCTTCGACTTCACCGTGCGTGCGCCGTTCGCCGCGAGCTTCTCGTGCGAACGCGAGAACGCGAAGGCGCCGTGCACGCCGCTGCGCCCGCTCACGCTGTCGTTCAACGCGCCGATCTCGCGCAAGAACGCCGAGGCGATCAAGGTGCGCGGCCCCGACGGTTCGCTGTCGCCGACCTTCGCGGCCGACGATCACAGCGAGGAAGTGACGACCGTCACGTTCAACCCGCCGCTGCCGGCGCAGGCCGGCCTGACGATCGAGTTGCCGTCGGGCCTGCGCGACGTAACCGACCGCACGCTGTCCAACGCCGACCTGTTCCCGCTCGCGACGCGCACCGCGCCGATGCCGCCGCTCGCGAAATTCTCGTCGGGCACCTTCGGGATCGTCGAGCGCTTCGCCGAGCCCGACACGCCCGCGCTCGTGCCCGTCACGCTGCGCAACGTCGAGGCCGACCTGCACATCGCCGGCCTCAACGCGGGCGGCGCGCAGTTCGCGAACCTGAAGGTCGAGAACGACACCGCGATCCGCCAGTGGATGCGCACCGTCGACCGCTTCGACAACTGGTCGATGACGGCCGGCTCGATCGACGACCAGATTCCCGGCCTGCTGGAACGCAAGGGCCAGCACCCCGTCTACGTGCCGCTCGAGGCCGGCGAAAAGCAGCCCGCGCCGAAGAACCGCCGCGTCGACGTGCGTTCGCTGTCGCTGCTCAAGGGCGAGCCCGGTGCGCAGGCGCTGACGCTGCCGCAAGCCGACCCGAAGACGCTGCGCCCGTTCGAGATCGTCGGCGTGCCGATCGAGAAGCCCGGCTTCTACGTGCTCGAACTCGCGTCGCCCGCGCTCGGCCGCTCGCTGCTCGCGAAGCCGTCGAGCATGTACGTGCGTACGACCGTGCTCGTCACGAACCTCGGCGTGCACCTGAAACAGGGCCGCGAGAACAACCTCGTGTGGGTCACGACGCTCGACAAGGGCAAGCCCGTGCCGAACGCGCAGATCCGCGTGTCGGACTGCAACGGCGACGAAATCGCGTCCGGCAAGACCGACGCGCAGGGTCTCCTGAAGATCGACGGGCCGTTCGAGCCGAAGCATGAATGCAGCTCGTCGGAGCGCTTCGACGACTACTTCGTGTCGGCCCGCGTCAACGATCCGAAGACGGGCCCCGACATGGCGTTCGTCAGCTCGGGCTGGAACCGCGGGATCGAATCCTGGCGCTTCAACGTGCCGACCGACACCGACAGCGCGCCGACCGTGCGCGCGCATACGGTGTTCGACCGCACGCTGCTGCGCGCGGGCGAAACCGTGTCGATGAAGCATTTCATCCGCACCGAAACGCTGCAGAGCCTCGCGTTCCCGTCGCAATACCCGACGCGCGTGACGATCCGCCATCTCGGCACGGGCCAGACCTACAAGCTGCCGCTCACGTGGGCCGCCGATCACAGCGCGGACACGCAATTCACGCTGCCGCCGGCCGCGAAGCTCGGCGAATACAGCGTCGAGCTCGAGGGCGGCCCGGAAGATTCACCCACTTCCACCTACTACAGCGGCAGCTTCCGCGTCGAGGCGTTCCGCCTGCCGGTGCTGAAGGGGTCGATCGGCGCGCGCGACGCGCAGAAGAGCCCGCTCGTCGCCGTCAAGGAAGCGCCGCTCGCGGTGCAGATCGACTATGTGTCGGGCGGCGGCGCATCGAACCTGCCCGTGCAGGTGTCGGCGCTGATGAAGTGGGCGTCGCCGCCGTTCGCGGATCGCTTCGAGGACTTCAGCTTCACGCCGTATCGCGCCGACAAGAGCGACGGCAACGCCGACGACGATTCGCAAGACGGCGACAACGCGTCGTCGTCGAACAACGACCCCGACGCGACGAAGCTGATCGCCGACAAGCTGCCGCTGACGCTCGACCGCAACGGCGCGAGCTCGGTCACGCTCAAGGGCCTGCCCGACGTCGACGCGCCGAAGCGCATCGCGCTCGAAGCGACGTTCGCCGACCCGAACGGCGAGGTACAGACGATCCGCGGCGACACGATCCTGTGGCCGGCCGCGGTGGTGGCCGGCATCAAGGCCGGCCGCTGGGTGTCGGTCGGCCAGCGCGTGCCCGTGCAGGCGCTCGCGGTCGATCTGCAGGGCAAGCCGCGCGCGTCGGTGCCGATCGAGATCAAGGGTGTCGCGCACATCACGACGTCGTCGCGCAAGCGGATGGTCGGCGGCTTCTATGCGTACGACAACAAGAGCGACACGCGCGAGCTCGGCGTGCTGTGCTCGGGCAAGACCGACGACAAGGGCCGCATGTCCTGCGACGCGACGCTCGAACAGGCCGGCAACGTGCAGCTGATCGCGGTTGCAAAGGATGGCGACGGCCGCGCGTCGAACGCATCGACGTCGGTCTGGGTCACGCGCGAGGACGAGCTCTGGTTCGGCGGCGACAACACCGACCGGATCGACGTGATCTCGGAGAAAACCTCGTACGAACCAGGCGAAACGGCCCGCTTCCAGGTGCGCATGCCGTTCCGCTACGCGACCGCGCTCGTCGCGGTCGAACGCGGCGGCGTGATGGAAACGCACATCGTCGAGCTGAACGGCAAGAACCCGACCGTCGACCTGAAGGTCGGCGAATCGTGGGGGCCGAACGTCTACGTGTCGGTGCTCGCGCTGCGCGGCCGGATTCGCGAAGTGCCGTGGTACTCGTTCTTCACGTGGGGCTGGAAGGCCCCGGTCGAATGGGCCCGCGCATTCTGGCGCGAAGGCCGCCACTATGAAGCGCCGACCGCGTTCGTCGACCTGTCGAAGCCCGCGTTCCGCTACGGCCTCGGCGAGATCAAGGTCGGCACGGGCGTCCACCGCCTCGGCGTGACCGTGACGACCGACGCGACGCGCTACACGGTGCGCAGCAAGGCCCAGGCGCACGTAAAGGTCACGCTGCCGAACGGCCAGCCCGCGCCGGCCGGCACGCAGATCGCGGTCGCAGCCGTCGACGAGGCGCTGCTCGAACTGATGCCGAACAACAGCTGGGACCTGCTCGACGCGATGCTGCGGCGACGCGCGTACGGCGTCGAAACCGCCACCGCGCAGATGGAGATCGTCGGTCGCCGCCACTTCGGCCGCAAGGCCGTACCGGCCGGCGGCGGCGGCGGCAGCGCGCCGACGCGCGAGCTGTTCGACACGCTGTTGCTGTGGAATCCGCGCGTGACGCTGGATGCCAACGGCAGCGCGACCGTCGAGGTGCCGCTGAACGACGCGCTCACGCGCTTCCGGATCGTCGCGATCGCGGCGGTCGGCCCCGACCGTTTCGGCACGGGCAGCACGTCGATCCGCAGCACGCAGGATCTGCAACTGATCTCCGGCCTGCCGCCGCTCGTGCGAGAAGGCGACGCGTTCCGCGCGCAGGTCACGCTGCGCAACACGACCGACCGCGCGATGCAGGTCGTCGTGACGCCGCGCGTGACGGGCCTCGACGTCGCGCCGCAAACCGTGTCGCTCGCCGCCAATACGGCAAGCGAAGTGGCATGGACGATCACCGTGCCCGAGCAGGCGCTCGATGCGGCCGGCGCGCTGAACTGGCGCATCGAAGCCGCCGAACAAGGCGGCAAGCGCGCATCCGACGCGCTGGCAGTCGCGCAGAAGGTCGTGCCCGCGCTGCCGGTAACCGTACAGCAGGCCACGCTCGCGCAGGTCGACGGCACGCTGACCGTGCCTGTCGCGGCGCCGGCCGGCGCCGCGGGCAATGCACAGGGCGCGCCGCGCGGCGGCATCGCCGTCTCGCTGCAGTCGAAGCTCGCCGACGGCCTGCCGGGCGTGCGCCGCTGGTTCGAGCGCTATCCGTACCGCTGCCTCGAACAGCAGGCGTCGCGCGCGATCGGGCTGCGCGACCCCGCGCAATGGCAGGCACTGGTTGCACGCATGCCCGTCTACCTCGACAGCGACGGGCTCGCGAGCTACTTCCCGCCGTCGTCCGACGATTCGCACTACGGCAGCCCGACGCTGTCGTCGTACCTGCTCGTGCTGTCCGACGAGGCGAGCCGTCTCGACCCGCGCTTCGCGCTGCCGGAAGACATGCGCACGCAGCTCGAAGCCGGGCTCGCGCGCTTCGTCGACGGCCGCATCGAGCGCAACGCATGGGCGCCGCGCCAGGATCGCGACCTGCGCAAGCTCGCCGCGATCGAGGCGCTGTCGCGCTACGGCGCCGCGCAGGGCCGCATGCTCGGCTCGATCGAAATCGCGCCGAACCAGTGGCCGACGTCGGCGGTGATCGACTATCACGCGATCCTGACGCGCGTGAAGGACATCCCGCAACGCGACGAGAAACGCGCGCAGGTCGAGCAGATCCTGCGTGCGCGCCTCACGTACCAGGGCACGCAGCTCGTGTTCTCGACCGCGCGCGACGACGACCTGTGGTGGCTGATGACGAGCAACGAGACCAACGCCGCGCGTCTCGCGATGGAATTCGCGGGCGACCCGGCGTGGAAGGACGAGATGCCGCGCGTGACGGCCGGCCTGCTCGCGCTGCAACGCCAGGGCGCATGGCAGACGACGACGTCGAACGCGCTCGGGCTGCTCGCGGTCGAGCGCTTCTCGCGCACCTACGAGAGCACGCCGGTTGCCGGCGCGACGAAGGTCGCGCTCGGCGGCGACGAGCGCACGATCTCGTGGTCGCAGGCGCAGGCGCCGGCCGATACGCCCGCGTCGGCCACCGCCGCGACCCGCGCGGCCGCCGCGCGCAGCGTGCTGATGCCGTGGCCGCGCGCGTCGCAGGCGCCGGCCACGCTGTCGGTCACGCAGGAAGGCACCGGGCGGCCGTGGGCGACCGTCGAGAGCCTCGCGGCCGTGCCGCTGCGCTCGCCGTTCGCGGCCGGCTACCGGATCACGAAGACGGTCACACCCGTGTCGCCCGCCGTCAAGGGCGTGCTGACGCGCGGCGACGTCGTGCGCGTGCATCTGGACATCGATGCGCAGAGCGACATGACGTGGGTCGCCGTCAACGATCCGATCCCGGCCGGCGCGACGATCCTCGGATCGGGCCTCGGCCGCGACTCCGAAGCGGCGACGCAGGGCGAGAAAACGCCGGACGGCGCGTGGCCGTCGTTCATCGAGCGTGACTTCGACGGCTACCGCGCGTACTACGACTATTTGCCGAAGGGCAAATTCTCGGTCGAGTACACGGTTCGGTTGAACAACGTCGGCACGTTCGGACTGCCGCCGACGCGCGTCGAGGCGCTGTACGCGCCGTCCGTGTACGGCCTGTGGCCGAATCCGCCGATGACCGTGAAACCGGCCGACGCAGGCAAGTCGTGAGTACGTGATGATCGATCTGGTTTTGCCGCGGCCGGCGCGTTTCGCCGGCCGCGTGATCGTTGCCGTCGTGCTGGCCGCGCCGCTCGTCGCGCATGCGCTGCCCGGCTACGACGACGTGCGCCGCAACTGGCGCAGTTCCGACTGGGTGCTGCTCGCGCGCGACGGCACGCCGCTGCAGCGCACGCGCGTCGACCTCACCGAACGGCGCGGCGACTGGGTGTCGCTCGCGGACGTATCGCCCGCATTCCGCGAGGCGATCGTCGTCTCCGAGGACAAGCGTTTCTACGAACACAGCGGCGTCGACTGGCGCGGAATCGCCGGCGCCGCGTGGGGCAACCTGTGGAACGAGCGCACGCGCGGTGCGTCGACCGTCACGATGCAACTCGCCGGGCTGCTCAGCGATTCGCCGCGCCGCTCGGGGCAGCGCTCGCTACCGCAGAAGGCTACGCAGGCGATGAACGCGCTGCTGCTCGAACGCGGCTGGCGCAAGGACCAGATCCTCGAGGCCTACCTGAACCTCGTGCCGTTCCGCGGCGAGACGGTCGGGCTCGGCGCGCTGTCGCAGGTGCTGTTCGGCAAGGCGCCGTCGGGTCTCGACGCGCGCGAGGCCGCGATCGCGGCCGCACTCGTGCGCGCGCCCAACGCGACGCCCGCGAAAGTCGCCGAGCGCGCGTGCCGGATCCTGCGCGACATGCATGCGGAACAGGCGTGCGCGTCGCTCGACGGCTACGTGCAGCTCGTCGTCGCGCGCCCGGCCAGCGCGGTGCGCGACGACGGCGCCGCCCTCGCCCCGCACTTCGCGCGGCGCATCGCGGCCGAGGTCAGGCCGGCGGCCGGCGCGCAGATCCGCACGACGCTCGATGCGCCGCTGCAGCGCTTCGCGCGCGACACGCTGACGCGCGCGCTCACCGAACTCAACGCACCCGCGCACCGGCGCAACGTGCAGGACGGCGCGGTCGTCGTGATCGACAACACGACCGGCGAGATTCGCGCGTGGGTCGGATCGTCGGGCGCGTTGTCGAGCGCGCGCGATGTCGACGCCGTGCTCGCGCCGCGCCAGGCCGGCTCGACGCTCAAGCCGTTCCTCTACGCCCAGGCGCTGGACGAAAAACGGCTGACCGCCGCGTCGCTGCTCGACGATGCGCCGATCAACCTCGCCGCCGGCGGCGGTTTGTACATTCCGCAGAACTACGACAAGGACTTCAAGGGCTGGGTGAGCGTGCGCAGCGCGCTCGGCGGCTCGCTGAACGTGCCGGCCGTGCGCACGCTCGTGCTCGTCACGCCGCACCGTTTCGCGCGCACGCTGACCGCGCTCGGCCTGCCGCTCGCGCAGGAAGGCGACTACTACGGCTTCAGCCTCGCGCTCGGCAGCGCGGACGTCACGCTGCTGTCGCTGACCAACGCGTATCGCGCGCTCGCGAACGGCGGCGTCGCACGCAAGGTCGTCGACCTGCCCGCGCCAGCGCCGGCTGCCGGCGCATCGGCGCCCACGCGTGCGGACGGCGGCACCCGGGTGTTCAGCGAAGCGGCCAGCTTCGTCGTCACCGACATCCTGTCGGACAACAACGCGCGCGTGCGCACGTTCGGCTTCGACAATCCGCTCGCCACGCGCTTCTTCTCGGCGGTCAAGACCGGCACGAGCAAGGACATGCGCGACAACTGGACGGTCGGCTTCACGTCGCGCTATACGGTCGGCGTGTGGGTCGGCAATGCGGATGGCTCGCCGATGTGGGACGTGTCGGGCGTCACGGGCGCGTCGCCCGTGTGGTCGGCCGTCGTCGGCTACCTGCACCGCGACCTGCCGAGCCGCGCGCCACGCGCGCCGGCCGGCGTCGAGACGCGCCGCATCACGTTCGAACGCGATATCGAGCCCGCGCGCAACGAGTGGTTCATCGCGGGAACGGCGGTCGACACGATCCGGCTCGCCGCACCCGTCACGCCGGGCAAGGACGGCGCGCGCGCGCCGCTGACGATCGGTGCGCCGACGGACGGCACGATCTTCGCGATCGACCCGGACATTCCGCCGAAGAACCAACGGATCTGGTTCGAGCGTTCGGCCGGGCGCGCCGCGCGGTTCGCGTGGCGGCTCGACGACAAGGTAATCGGGCATGCCGACCGCGTCGCGTGGCTGCCGTGGCCGGGCCGGCACCGGCTCGAACTCGTCGACGCGCGAGGGAATGTCGCGGATGCGATCAGCTTCGAGGTACGGGGGCGTTCGCGAAAACGGCTGCACCGGCCGCGCGCAAGCCCTGAGCAGGCCGGGTCGGCAAGGCACGCGGCCGATTGTGGCCGCGACGGAATCGACCGACGATACCGGACGCGCGATGCATTCGGACACACAAGACAAACCGGCGCAGACCGATTCCGGATCCGATAAAAATGCCCCCCCCCCCCCCCCCCGAAACCGAGGGCAAGCTGCTTCGGCACGGCACCCTGCGCGCAAGTAACGCATCCCGCCGGCGAAACACCGCACGAGCCGAACCGGTCAACGGCAAGCCGCTCCCCATCGCCAGCAGGCCAAACGGGCAAGCACCGCCCCGATTCGGGACATAGAATGAGAGCGGCGCCGTATTCCCGGCGCGCATCGGTTGCTCCCTTCTCCCGGACGCACGCGACCATGAACATTCGCCATACGCGCTTCACCCGCCCCGCGCTGGGCGCCTTTTGCGTCGCCACGCTCGCGGCGCTTCAGGCCTGCAACGGCGACGCCTGTTTCGGCGTCGACGTCTGCTTCAACAACAACACGCAGACCGTGTCGCTGTCGGGCACGGCCGCCACGGGCGATGCGCTCGCGAGCGCGCCGGTGGCGGTCAGTTGTGCGGTGGGATCGGCCACGACGCTGACGGACGGCGGCGGCAACTATCGTGTGACGGTGAACGCCGCACTGCCGTGCGTGATCACCGTGACGTCGGGCGGCACGAGCCTGCATTCGCTCGCCTATGCAGGCGGCACCTTCAATACGACACCCGAGACCGAGCTGATGCTGGTCTATCTCGCGGCGCAGCTCGGCACGAATACGGCCGGGTTGATCGGCAATTTCCAGGGCAACCTGCGCTATCAGCAGGCGATGAACAGCCCGGACACCGTGCAGGCCGCGCAATCGGCCGTGGTGACGAACCTGCAGCAGCGTTATGCGCTCACGCTTGCAGCGCCGGCGTTCCTGACCACGTCGTTCGTGGTCGGGCAACCGGGCGTCGACAGCGATCTCGTCGCGCTGGCCAAAGCCGGCGCGATCGATTCGAATGGGTCGCCGGATCCGGTTGCCGTTTCGCTATTGACCCAGGCGGGCGCGGCGCATCCGCTGTAAGCGGCCTGCGGCGCGAAAGGAATCGAACCTCAGGCGCCCGCTTCGTTCCCTTCGTCGGCCAGCAGCGCCCACCGTTCGTGGTCGCACCATTCGCCGCCGATGCGCAGATAGCGCGGCGAAAATCCCTCTTTCCGGAAGCCGAGCCGCCGTACCAGCGCGATCGATGCGTGGTTGCCGGGCTGGATGTTCGCTTCGAGCCGATGCAGCCCGAGCTCACCGAACGCGACACCGATCGCCTCGCGCAACGCGTCCGTCATCAGCCCCTTGCGGCTGAAATCCGCCATCCCGTAGTACCCGAGATACGCGCTCTGAAACACGCCGCCGACGATCTCGTTGAAGTTCACCACACCGGCCACCGCCCCGGACACCCGTTCCCGCGCGACGAGTCCGACATTCGGCCCCGTCACGCAGCGGGCGAACCATTGATCGAATCCGGCCTGGTCGACAAACGAGTCGACCCACGGCAGATGATGGCTTCGGCTGGCGCGGTTGGCGGCGATCAGGTCGGCGGCATCGGATCGGGAGACGCGGTTCAGCAGGATCAGGCTCATGGTTCTGTCGGATGTGGTGTGTTGCGCGAGCGGCCCGGCTAGCAAGGCCGCTCGGCCGCGTCGCCACCGCTCGCGATCGATCAACGAAACGCTTACGCGGCCTCCCCGCTCCCGCACACGACGGCCGCGGCCTGCTGCTGCGTCAGGTACCGCAGCAGCTTCGTCACCATCCATACGACGATGAACGACAGCACGACGAAGAACAGCGCGAGCGGCGTCAGCACGTGGATCGACACGAAGCCGGCCAGCCCCATCATCGCCGACGACACGAGCAGCAGCGCGCACCCGAGGATCGCGCTCGTCAGCCCCGCGATATGCGGAAACAGCGAATTGCCCTTGGCCATCAGCGTCGGATACATCGCGCCCGCGCAGAAGCCCATCACGAGCACCGGCGTGGCGAGCGTCCACACGCGCAGGCCGACGGTCAACGCCAGCACCAGCATCGCGACCGACGCACCCGCCATCACGCGCGCGCCGATGCGTAGCCGTTGCTCGGCGCTCGGCAGCCCGCGCCCGTGAATCCGGTTCGACAGGCCGCCCAGGAAATACATGAGCCCGATCCCGAGCGCGAGATAGCCGAAGAAGGTGGGCGGCTTGTGCAGCGTGGTCTGCACCATGAACGGCCCGACGATGTTGAACACGAGCAGGATGCTGTAGCACAGCCCTTGCGCGAGGAAGCAGCTCTGGAATACCGGGCTCGCCAGCACCTTGCCCGCGTTCGCCATCAGCGTGCGCGGCTCGAGATGCACCGGTTTCGGCAAGGTTTCGCGGTAGCGCCACAGCAGCGCCCACATCACCAGCGAGTAGACGAGCAGGAACACGAGGCACGCACGCCAGCCGAACCATTCCTGCAGATGCGCGCCGATCACCGGCGCGATGATCGGCGCGAGCCCCCACGCGATCGACATGTACGTGAACGCGTGCATCAGCGCCTGACCGGAGAACGAATCGGTGATGATCGCTTTCGCGAGCAGGTTGGTGGTCGCAATCCCGAAGCCCTGCAGGCAGCGCGCGAGCACGAACATCTCCAGGCTCTGCGCGCCGAGCGACAACAGGCAGCCGATCGTGTAGATCACCAGCCCGAACGCAAGCACGCGCTTGCGCCCGTATGCGTCGGCGATCGGGCCGAAAATCAGCTGGCCGAGCGCGTAGGCCGCCATGTAGCCGGACACGCTCGACTGGATCGCCTGCGGCGTCGTCGCGAACGAACGCGCCATGTCGGGCAGCGCGGGGACGTAGATGTCGATCGCGAGCTGGCCCGCGGACGCGAACAGGCAGATCAGGAATAGCAGGAAGCGCGGCGAATTCGACTCGCGCGCGGGGGTGAGCGTGGCGTTCATGACGACTGGGAAGGATGTCGGACAGCGGGATGCGCCGCGAAATGTTCGAATATCGAACACACGTGCGAACCTGGCGAACTGCGTATTGTGCCTGTTGTTGCGGCAGGCAACCGGATTCCCCTGGCGCGGGCGAGGTTGAATGCCGATTGCGGCACGCCCGGAAATGCGCTAACCGGGCCGCCCAGCCACGGTTTTAATGCTGATATGAACCGGCATCCGCACAGTCGCCGATGGCGCTCTCCGTGAGCCGCACGGTTCGTTCAGTATCGCTTGATGGTGATACGACCATGCGATTTCGTTCGTCCATGGCGGCAGGCGCGCTGGCGCTGATGCCCGTGTTCGCGATCGCCGGGCAGATGCCGGCCGCCCCCGAAAAACCGGCCGCGCGCGGGCCTGAAATCAAGCCCTGACACGCGACGCATCACCCCCGACACCGCCGGCCCACACCGGCGGCTTTTCATTTCAGTACCGAAATCAGTACTGTGCCTGGTCGGTCGGATTCCTGAACAGCTGCTTCATCTCCGCCGACAGCGGATAGCCGAGACTCACGCCCTTCGGCGGAATCGGCTGCGTGAACCACTGGTTGTAGAGCTTCTCGGCCGCGCCCGACGTCTGCATCTTCGCGATCACTCCGTCGACGACATGCTTGAACGCCGGATCGTCCCTGCGCATCATGCACGCGTAATTTTCGTGGACGAGCGGCGTGCCCGTCACCGTGTACGCGCCCGGGTTGCGGTCCTTCGCGATCTCGCCGTACAGCAGCGGCTCGTCCATCACGAACGCGACCGCGCGCCCGGTCGTGACGTTCATGAACGCTTCGGCGTGGTCCTTTGCGCTGATGATCGTCATGTTCATCGCCTTCTCTTCGTTGAGCTTGCGCAGCAGGCGTTCGTCGGACGTGCCGGCCGTCGTCGCGACCGTCTTGCCGGCCAGGTCAGAGAAGTCCTTCACGCCCGAATCCTTGCGCGTGCTGAAGCGGATGCCGTACAGAAAGATGCTGTTCGAGAACGCGGCCTGCTTCTGCCGTTCGAGCGTGTTCGTCGTCGATCCGCACTCGAAATCGATCGTCCCGTTCTGCAGCAGCGGAATCCGGTTCTGCGACGTGATCGGGATTTCCTTCACCGCGAGGTTCGGCAGGCTCAGCTCCGTTTTCAGCTGGTCGATGATGCGCGACGCGATGTCCCGCGAATAGCCGATGTTCTTCTGCTGGTTGTCCGAATACGAGAACGGCACCGACGATTCGCGAATGCCGAGCGACACGATGCCCGTGTCCTTGATCTTCTTCAGCGTGCCGGTGAGGGCCTGCGCGTGCGCGGCGCTTGCCAGCGCGCAGGACAGCGCGACAGCCAGCCAACGGAAGCGGCGATCCATGCTTTTCTCCTGACGAAACGTTGATCGAATCGCGATCGTACGCCCGACAAAATTCGCGTCGCATCAGGGAAAGCGTAAACAACCTTCCATCGCGTCCGGGCCGCCCGGCCCGTTTTCCGTACCGCGCAAACCGGCTCGCGCCGCGCATTTCGCCCGACCGGCCGCGTGCGGGCGCGAACCTGTCTTTTGGGTCACGCGTTCCAAACATGCGTTCGTGCCGCAACGCCGCAACGTAATCGTTTGCGCCGCCCCCCGTTTTTCTCGCGAAACGTACTCAAGAAGCCGCCGCGCTGGCCGTTACCCAGTGCATGGCGCGTCGCAGCAACCCTGCCGCGGCCGCCAGACAAAAACGACAAGGTCCGGGTTCGCCGGACCAGCGCCACCGCCGGCACGACGGTTATCTACGAGGATCGAGTTTCAACATGAGAGCCAAACGTTTCAATTTCGCGCTGGCGCGCTCCGCACATGCGCGCATGCTCGTCGGCGTGCTGTCCGCCGCCGCCCTCCTGCCCCTGTCCGGCTGTGGTGGCGGAGGCGGCGGCGACGGCAGCAACCCGTCTTCCTCCAACAACGCCCCGGCGCCGACACCGGCCCCGTCCCCGTCCCCCAACCCCACGAACCCGCCCGCCTCGTCCGGCAGCAACGCGTGCGCGACGCAGCAGGCCGCCGTGCAGATGGCCGCGCAGACCGCGCCGGCCGAAGCGCCGGTCGATCACCTGATCGTCAAGCTGAAGACGCTGACCGCCGCACGGGCGATGGCAACCATCGACAACGGGACGCGGCTCGACGCGGTGATCCAGCGCTCGATGACGCGCTGGACCGCACCGGTGGCCGGCAGCGCACGCGCCTATGCCAGCTCGGTTGCGCAAGCGCCGCTGAACGTGCAGGTCGAACGGACGATCTCGAACGGCGCGGCCGTGCTGTCGCTCGGCCAGCGCATCGCGGCCACCGACGCGACCGCGCTCGCGCAGGCGTTCGCGGCCGATGCCGACGTCGACTACGCGGAACCGGATCACCCGATGCAGATCCGCGACACGCCGAGCGACCCGCTGTACAGCCAGCAGTGGAACCTGTCCGACCCGACGGCCGGTATCGACCTGCCGCTCGCCTGGAACACCACCAAGGGTTCGCCGACCGTCGTCACGGCCGTGCTCGACACCGGCTACCGGCCGCATGCGGATCTCGTCGGCAACCTGACGCTGCAGGGCTACAGCTTCATCAGCAACGTCAACACCAGCAACAACGGCCTGACGCGCGGCCCGGATGCGAGCGATCCCGGCGACTGGGTCACGCAGCAGGAACTCGACAATGCAAGCGGCCCGTACTATCACTGCGCGAGCGAACCGAGCAACAGCAGCTGGCACGGCACGCGCGTGATGGGCGTGATCGGCGCGACCGCCAACAACGGCATCGGCGTCGCGGGCGTATCGTGGCTCGGCCGGATCCTGCCGGTGCGCGTACTCGGCAAGTGCGGCGGCGTGACGAGCGACATCGCCGACGGGATGCGCTGGGCAGCCGGCATCCCGGTAAACGGCGTGCCGAACAACCCCAACCCCGCGAAGGTCATCAACCTGAGCCTCGGCGGCGTCGGCGCATGCAGCACGACGTTCCAGCAGGCGATCGACGACGTGACCGCGAAGGGCGTGACCGTCGTGGTCGCGGCCGGCAACGACGGTCTGTCGACCGGGCTCGACCAGCCCGCGAACTGCCGCGGCGTGATCAGCGTCGGCGCGACCGACGCAACGGGCCGCCGCGCATCGTTCAGCAACTTCGGCGCCGATGTCACGCTGAGCGCGCCGGGCGTCAACATCCTGTCGACGTCGAACACCGGCACGACGACGCCGGGCTCGGACACCTACGGCCTCGCGAACGGCACGAGCCTCGCGACGCCGCAGGTCACGGGCGTCGCCGCACTGATGCTCTCGGTGAACGGCAACCTCACCCCCGCGCAGATCCAGCAGAAGCTGCAAGGCGGCGCACGCACGACCAAGCTGGCGGCCGGCACGTCGTGCACCGCGATGCCGGCAGGCTCGGGCATCGTCGACGCGGGAGCCGCCGTCGCGGCCGCCAACCAGTAACCGGCGCCCTGCTTCGACACGGCCGCGCGCATGCCGACATGGCATGCGCGCGGCTCGTTTTTCGGCGCGCCGGCGCTCGCGTTACGGTCCACGCATCGGCCCGGTTACGTTTCGCACGAAACGCCTGACAAAAGGGTTGACGCTTCGCACGACGAGCCATTACCATCGGCCCCGTCTAATTACATGGAGTGTTCTGTGAACACCGATGCGAGTTGTAGTTGGTGCTCGACCAACTTGACTGCTGCCTGAGGAAAACGCGCAGAGCCTCGTCTTCTGCCGCATCCCGGGAAGCAGGATGCGGCGTCCTTCCGGCCTGACTGGCCAGATTCCCCGCCGAATTTTTTGAATGTGCCGAATGCACGCGACGCGTCGTCGCGCGCGTGCGTTCGTGTTGCGCGCAGCGCCAGCCGCGTGCATTCCCCGTTCGCGTGCCGTCCGGCCGCGCGCCTTCGTGCGTGCGCGGCCGCCGATCGCCCGTGCCGACTATCCGCTACCGACAGGAGTGCAGATGAACTCAGACGACAGTAGTCGATTACCGCTCGCCGGTGCG
Source organism: Burkholderia stabilis (assembly GCF_001742165.1). Lineage (NCBI taxonomy): Bacteria > Pseudomonadati > Pseudomonadota > Betaproteobacteria > Burkholderiales > Burkholderiaceae > Burkholderia > Burkholderia stabilis. The sequence continues at coordinate 915,923 of NZ_CP016443.1, forward strand.
ACGCTGCGCATCGACCGTCCGACCGCACCCTGCGCGCCGGCGAGCGTTCCCGCCTTCACCGATCCACAGCCGATCGCGCCAGACGCGACGCGGCGGGGAGCGCTCGTGCGTCGATAACGTCACGGTCGCTCCCCGCCCGCCGCCCCGTGCGCAAGGAGCGACTCATGACACAACGAAATACATCGCAAAAGAAACAGCGCGGCTTCATCAACGCCGGCGCCAGCCAGCAGAACGAACCGCGCATCATGCGCGCCGCGCAGGAAGCGGCCCGCCCGCTCGAAGACACGCTGAAGACACTGCACTCCAGCACGCGCGGCCTCACCTACGACCAGGCCGCCGACCGCCTGCAGCACTACGGCCCGAACGAAATCGCGCACGACAAGCCGCCGCACTGGACCCGCCAGCTGCTGCTGTCGTTCCACAACCCGTTCGTCTACGTGCTGCTGGTGCTGGCCGCCATCAGCTTCTTCACCGACGTCTACTTCGCGGCGCCCGACGATCGCGACTATGTCGGCATGACGATCCTGCTGACGATGGTCACGATCAGCGCGCTGCTGCGCTTCGTGCAGGAATTCCGTTCGCTACGCGCGGCCGAAAAACTCAAGGCGATGGTCCGCACGACGGCCACCGTGCAACGCGCGGTGACCGACACGGCCGAACCCTCGCGCCGCGAAGTGCCGATGCGCGACGTCGTGGCCGGCGACATCGTGCACCTGTCGGCCGGCGACATGATCCCCGCCGACGTGCGCCTGATCGCGTCGCGCGACCTGTTCATCAGCCAGGCCGTGCTGACCGGTGAGGCGCTGCCCGTCGAGAAGTACGACACGCTCGGGGCGGTGGCCGGCAAATCCGCGAACACGCGCGCGGCCAGCGCGGCGAACGATGCTTCCGCATCGCTGCTTGATCTCGAGAACGTGTGCTTCATGGGCACCAACGTCGTCAGCGGCACGGCGACGGCCGTGGTCGTCGCGACCGGCGAAGACACGTACTTCGGTTCGCTCGCACGCAACGTCGTGAGCCACAAGCGCATCGAGACGAGCTTCGACCGCGGCGTCGCGAGCGTGAGCTGGCTGCTGATCAAGTTCATGTTCGTGATGGTGCCGATCGTGTTCATGATCAACGGGCTGACCAAGGGCGACTGGCTGAGCGCGCTCACGTTCGCGCTCGCGGTGGCCGTGGGTCTCACGCCCGAGATGCTGCCGATGATCGTCAGCGCGAACCTCGCACGCGGCGCGATCGCGATGGCGCGCCGCAAGGTCGTCGTCAAGCGGCTGAACTCGGTGCAGAACTTCGGCGCGATGGACGTGCTGTGTACCGACAAGACCGGCACGCTCACGCAGGACAAGATCATCCTCGAACACCACCTCGACCTGTCCGGTCACAAAAACGAGGAAATCCTGCGGCTCGGCTGGCTGAACAGCTTCCACCAGAGCGGCCAGAAGAACCTGATCGACATCGCGGTCGTCGCGCGCGCCGACGAGATCGGCGAACGCGTGAAACCGCAGGGCTACAAGAAGATCGACGAACTGCCGTTCGATTTCGTGCGGCGCCGCCTGTCGGTCGTCGTCGAGGATACGCGCGGCACGCACCTGCTGGTCTGCAAGGGCGCGGTCGAGGAAATGCTGGCCGTCTCCACGCACGTGCAGGATGAAGACGGCGTGCGCCCGCTCGACTTCGTCGCGCGCAAGCGGCTGCTCGAACAGGCCAACGCGTACAACGAGGACGGCTTCCGCGTGCTCGTGCTCGCGACGCGCACGATCCCGCGCGGCGAAGAACGCGAGCAGTACCGCACCACCGACGAACGCGATCTCGTCGTGCGCGGCTTCCTCACCTTCCTCGATCCGCCGAAGGAATCGGCCGCGCCGGCGCTCGCCGCGCTGCGCGAAAACGGCGTCGCGGTGAAGGTGCTGACGGGCGACAACCCGATCGTCACGATGAAGGTGTGCCGCCAGGTCGGCCTCGAACCCGGCAAGCCGATCCTCGGCGCGGAAATCGAAGCGCTCGACGATGCGACGCTCGCGCAGGTGGTCGAACGCACGACCGTGTTCGCGAAGCTCACGCCGCTGCAGAAGGCGCGCATCGTGAAGGCGCTGCAGGCGAACGGCCACACGGTCGGCTTCCTCGGCGACGGCATCAACGATGCGCCCGCGCTGCGCGACGCCGACGTCGGCATCTCGGTCGACAGCGGCGCCGACATCGCGAAGGAAACCGCCGACATCATCCTGCTCGAAAAGAGCCTGATGGTGCTCGAGGAAGGCGTGATCAAGGGCCGTGAGACGTTCGGCAACATCCTCAAGTACCTGAACATGACCGCGAGCTCGAACTTCGGCAACGTGTTCTCGGTGCTCGTCGCCAGCGCGTTCCTGCCGTGGGAGCCCATGCTTGCGACACAGCTGCTCGTGCTGAACCTGATCTACGACACGTCGCAGATGCTGCTGCCGTGGGACAAGATGGACCCCGAGTTCCTGAAGAAGCCGCGCAAGTGGGAAGCCGGCAACATCAGCCGCTTCATGCTGTGGGTCGGGCCGACGTCGTCGGTGTTCGACATCACGACCTACGTGCTGATGTGGACCGTGTTCGGCGCAGGCGCGATGTACCACCTGCACGGCGGTACGGGCGGCCAGATCGTGATGAACTCGGGCTGGTTCATCGAGAGCCTCGTGTCGCAAACGCTCGTCGTGCACCTGCTGCGCACGCAGAAGATCCCGTTCCTGCAGAGCACGGCCTCGCTGCCGGTGCTGCTGTCGACGTTCACCGCGATCGCGATCGGCTGCTGGCTGCCGTTCTCGCCGTTCGCCGACGCGATCGGCTTCATGCACCTGCCGGGCACCTACTGGCTGTGGCTCGCGGCGACGATGGTTGGCTACATCCTGCTCGCGCAGATCGTCAAGACGATCTACGTGCGCCGCTACAAGCAGTGGTTCTGATGTCCGTCGGCCCGCGCGACGTGCGCGGGCGGAACGTCCGGCTCTGCCGATATTCGGTGAGGGCCGTGACGGCGCCGTGGTAATGCACGGCGCCCCGCATGAACCGGAGCAATACGACGGGCCGCATCAGCGGCCCGTTTTTCTTTCACCCGGCGTCGTTCGCGCCGAACAGTTGCGCACACACGGCTCGCCCTTCTTCGGTCAGCGCGGCGCTGCCGGTGCCGTCCTCGTTCAGCGTCGTCGTGCTGAGGCCCGCGCCGTCGAGCTGCGTCAGCACGCGGCGCAGCGTGCTCATCGGCAACTGCGTGCGTTTCGCGATCTTCGGCAGCGACCAGGTCTTGCCGGCCGGATCGCTCGCAGCCTCGTTCAGCGTCGCGAGTGTCGCAACGAGTGCGGGATCGAGCGGGGATTCGTCGGATTCTGAAGTCATCGTTCGGGTACGTGAGCCGGCGCCGGACCGGCATTCAGGATGCAATCGCGAACACTATACGCCCGGTCACGCACCCTTGATCGCCGCACGCATGAACGACACGAAATGCGTCGTGACGGGATCGTCTCGATCCGACAGCCATGCGAGCCCCACGCGCCACTTCGCATCCTTGCCGTCGAGCGGCAGCACCGTCGCGTCGCGCAGCAGGTACTGCGCACGCGACGGGATGAATGCGACGCCGACGCCGGCCGCAACCGACGTCAGCACCGACTGCACATCCTCCGCCTGTTGCGTCACGTGCGGCACGAAGCGGCGCTCGACGCACCAGCGGTCGATCTGCGCGGCCAGCCCCGGGCCGCGCGCGCGTTGCAGCGCGATGAAGCCGATCTCGTTGAGCACGTCGAGGTCGGCCGGCACGCGCTTGAAGCCGAGATGCGGCGGCACCGCGAGCGCGAGCCCTTCGTCGATCACCTTGAACGACGACAGCCCGTCGTCGGACGGCAGGCGCAGGAAACCGGCGTCGAGCTTGCCCGCGCGCAGCCGGCGCGTCCGCTCGGACGACGACAGGTCGCTCAGCGTGACGGCAATGCCCGGATTGCGGCGGCGAAATTCCGCGACGAGCTTCGGCACGAGCGTCAGCACCGACAGGCAGATGCCGAGCCGCAGATGGCCGCGCTGCCCGCTGGTCGCCTCCCGCGCACGCGCGAGGATCTCGTCGGCATCGCGCACGAGCGCCTGCGCGTCGGGCAGGAAGCGCTCGCCGAACGGCGTCAGCTCCGCGCCGTGCCGCCCGCGCTCGAACAGCTTGCCGCCGAGGCTCGCCTCGAGCGCGCCGATCTGCTTGCTCAGTGCCGGCTGGCTCATGTGCAGCGCATCGGCCGCGCGGCTGAAATGACACAGCTCGGTGACAGTCAGGAACGTTCGCAGCAGTTTCAGTTCCATTCTTCAAAAGAATCATATCGATCGAAACATTCATTTTACTGATCGAATGCAATGACGTTCAATACGGACATGCCCTTCCCGGAATTCACTGTCATGTCTCCAGATCATGCGGCCGAGTGCGTCGCCGACCCGTCTTGCGATGCAGCGGTCGCGAACGAACCTGCCGCCGCGGTCGATGCGCGCGCACCGAAACGTCGCATCGAACGCACCGACGGACGCAGCCGCCGCTTTCGTTTCGGCGATGCGATCGAAGACGCGCCGCCGCGCGCCATGACGGGTTCGATCGCCATCAGTTTCGCGGTCGTGTCGCGGCGGAACTGGCCGCGCTGAACGGCGGCGCCGGACAGCGACGCGGAACCCGCGCTGTCTCGAGGCATAGCGGCCCGGAACGGCACGCCTTGACGGTTCTCACCGCGCGTGCATCACTGATCGACAGCACAAGAACGACCGGAATCCCTCCGCATCACGCGTCATTGCATTCGCTTCGATCGTCATCGTCGCGCGATCGACCTTATAATTTCCCGCACCCGCTGACCGACCATGGATTCCGCGCAGCCGCATCGCGCGTGAAAAGGAGACTTTCGCTTGACCGGCCTCATCGCGCGCCTGACCCGCACCCGGACCACCCTGATCCTCGCTCTCTCGTTCCTGCTGCTCGCGTTCGCCGCGAACGCGTCCGCGCAGCGCACGCAGCCGCATCGCACGCCCCATGCGCAGACGAAGGCCGTCAAGAAGAAGCCGGCACACCGCAACAGCAAGGCCGTCAAGCACCGCCGCCCGCGCGCGAAGCATCATGCCGTCAAGCGTCACGCGGCGCCGGCCCCGCAGCAGCGCCGCGCGAAGCGCACGACCGCCGTACGCCCGCGCCCGGCGCCCGCCAGGCCGCGCCTGATGGCCAGCTGCGGCTACAGCCCGCGCGCGGTCAGGTCGCTGCATTCACGCGCGGCCTACGTGCTCGACGTCGATTCCGGCACGCCGCTGCTGGCGCGCAACGCGCGCACCGTGCGGCCGATCGCGTCGATCTCGAAGCTGATGACGGCCGTCGTCGCGCGTGACGCCGACCGTCCGCTGAACGGCGTGCTGCGCGTCACCGCGCACGACCGGGACACGATCAAGTTCACCGGCTCGCGCTTGCAGGTCGGCTCGGAGCTGTCGCGCCGCGACATGTTCCATATCGCGCTGATGTCGTCGGAAAACCGCGCGGCCGCCGCGTTGAGCCGCGACTATCCGGGCGGGCGCGCGGCTTTCGTCAAGGCGATGAACCGCGAAGCGCGGCGGCTCGGCATGCGCCACACGCATTTCCGGGAGCCGACCGGCCTGTCGCCGCACAACGTGTCGACGGCCGAGGATCTTGCACGGCTCGTCGGCGCGGCAGCGCAGGACCCGCTGATCCGTTACTTCTCGACGGATACGTCGACCACCGTGCGTCCCGGCGACGGCGAGCTGCTGTACGTGAACTCCGACCCGCTGGTTCGCTACCGCCGCCTGCCGATCCGGCTGCAGAAAACCGGCTTCATCAACGAATCGGGGCACGGCGTCGTGATGCGCATGCGCGTGAAGGGCCGCCGTGAAACGGTGGTGCTGCTCGGCGCACCGACGCGCGCCGGCGTCTCGAGCGATGCACTCAAAATCCATCGCTGGCTGACCTGCTCGATCCAGTAAGCCCACGCAGGCGGCCGGCGCATTCACGCCAGGGGAGTAATGCGATGCAGGACGAATACCGCTTCAACGCATTCGGACAGCTGCTCGCCGTCGTGCGCAAGAACGGCCGCTGGGCCGTGTTCGATCTGGGCACCGAAGGCAAGCGGCGCCCCGCCAACCTGCAGATTCCGTCCGCGCTCGCCGCGGACGAACTCGCGCAATATCTCGGCGACCTGCTGCACGAGAACGCCACCCCGAAATACAACGAAGTCGTAGCAGTCGCGCCCCGCCGCGCATAACCGCGCGCCGGCCGGCGCCACGATTCGGCGGCCAATTCGACAGTTAAACTTGCAAGTTTAACTGTCATATCCTATGATTCGCCGCATGAACCCGCCACGCAAACCCGGCGCTTCCGCCGCCCTCGTCGCCGCCGACCTGACCCTCGCGGTCGGCCAGTTGATCCGCCGGCTCCGCTCCGAGGTCGAATCCGAAGGACTCGGCATGTCGCAGACCAGCGCGCTCGCGCGGCTCGAACGACACGGGCCGATGACGACCGCCGATCTCGCCCGCGCCGAGGCCATGAAGCCGCAGTCGATGAAGGCGATCCTCGCGAGCCTCGAGGAAGACGGCCTCGTCGAGCGCGAGCCGCATCCGACCGACGGCCGCCAGATCCTGTTCCAGTTGACCGCGACCGGCCTCGATGCGCGGCGCAAGCGCAATGCTGCGAAGCACCAGTGGCTCGGCGCCGCAATCGCCAGACTCGACCCCGACGAAATCGACGCGCTCGCCGCGGCGATCCCGCTGATCCGCCGGATCGGCGAGCAATGAATCCGGCCCGCGCGCCACGCAACCGCCGCGCGCACGGCCCCCTTCGCCCTTTTTCACGGAGCCCATCATGAGCGCAACCCGTCTCGACACGAACACGGCACTCGTCGTCATCGACCTGCAGAAAGGCATCGTCGCCCTCCCCACCGCGCATCCGGTCGCACCGGTAGTCGCGCACGCGCGCGCACTGCTCGACGCATTCCGCAGCCGCGGCCTGCCGGTCGTGCTCGTCAACGTCGCCGGCGGCGCACCGGGCCGCACGCAGCAGCAGATGCGCACGGATGCGCTCCCCGCCGACTGGACCGAACTCGTGCCCGAACTGAACCGGCAGCCGGGCGACCACCTCGTGACGAAAAAGACCTGGGGCGCGTTCACCGGCACGGATCTCGACGCGCACCTGAAGGCGGCCGGCGTCACGCAGATCGTGCTGACCGGCGTCGCGACGAGCATCGGCGTCGAATCGACCGCGCGGTACGCGCACGAACTCGGCTACAACGTGACGCTCGCCATCGACGCGATGACCGACCTCAACGCGGACGCGCACGTGAACAGCGTCGAGCGCATCTTCCCGCGCCTCGGCGAAACGGGCTCGACGCAGGACATCCTCGCGCTGCTCGACCAGCGCGGCGCGTGAGCGGCGCCCGCGCATCGGCCGCGGGCCGGCTCGATCCGTCGATCTGGAAGGTCAGCGCGGTCGCGACGCTCGGCTCGCTGCTGTCGCAGCTCGACGCGACGATCGTCAACGTGTCGCTGTCGAGCCTCGCGACCGACCTGCACGCGAGCCTGTCGACGATCCAGTGGGTCACGAGCGGCTACCTGCTCGCGCTGACGCTGGTGCTGCCGCTGAACGGCTGGCTCGTCGACCGCATCGGCGCGAAGGCGCTCTACCTGTGGTGCTTCTCCACGTTCACGCTCACGTCGGCGCTGTGCGGGCTCGCGTGGTCCGCGCCGTCGCTGATCGCGTTCCGCGTGCTGCAAGGCGTCAGCGGCGGGCTGCTCGCGCCGATGGCGCAGATGATGATCGCGCGCGTGGCCGGCCAGCAGATGGCGCGCGTGATCGGCTACGCGGCGGTGCCCGTGCTGCTCGCGCCGATCCTCGGCCCCGTCGTCGCCGGCGCGATCCTGCAGCATGCATCGTGGCGCTGGCTGTTTCTCGTGAACCTGCCCGTCGGTGCGCTCGCGCTGGCGCTGGCCGTGCGGTTCCTGCCGGGCGACCGCGACGAAGCACAACGTCGCGAGCTCGACTGGATCGGCCTCGCGCTGCTGTCGCCGGGCCTCGTGCTGTTCCTGTATGGCGCCGAGCGGATCGGCACGGCGGCCGGTGTCGTCGCCGTCGCGTGCTCGGCGCTGCTGCTCGCCGCGTTCCTGCGCTTCGAGCGGCGCAAGGGCGAGCATGCGCTGATCGATCTCGCGCTGTTCCGCTCCCGCGTGTTCGGCGCGGCGGCCGGCACCCAGTTCCTGTCGAACGGCGCGATGTACGCGGGCCAGATGCTGATTCCCGTGTTCCTGATCCAGGCGTGCGGACGTTCGCCGGGCGAGATGGGCTGGCTGCTGGCGCCGCTCGGGCTCGGCATGCTCGTCACCTATCCGTCGATGGGCGCGCTGACGAGCCGGTTCGGCGTGCGCCGGCTCGCCGCCGCCGGGGCCTTGCTCGCGCTGCTCGCGACGCTGCCGCTCGTGTTCCTCGCCCTCGCCGGCTACGACCCCTGGGTGCTCGTGCCGGCGCTGTTTCTGCGCGGCATGGGCCAGAGCGCGATCGGTGCGCCGTCGATCGCCGCCGCGTATGCGTCGGTCGAGCGCAGCAACCTGCCGATGGCGACGACGTCGCTCAATATCGTCCAGCGCCTCGGCGGCCCGACGTTCACGACGCTGTGCACGCTGTTCCTCGCGTGGCGGCTGCAAGCCGGACCGGCATCGGGCGGCGGCACGCAAGCCGGCGCGTACGCGTGGGCGTTCGGGCTGCTTTGCCTGCTGCATGCGGCGAGCTTCGTCACGACGCTGCGGCTGCCGTTGTGGTCGGCCGGCGCGGGCGGGCAACCCGCCGGCGCCGCGCGCGCCGGTTCGCGCTGACCGTCGACGCCGCGCCGCGCGCGCGGCGTCGCTACGGCAGCCACATCGGCACGATCGACACCACCAGCAGCACGCCCAGCCCGGCATTCAGGCAGCGCCACTGCCGCTCGGTGCGCAACACGCGCGCGAACAGCAGCCCGGCGAAACACCACAGCGACAGCGACGCCATCGCAGCCACGCCGAACGCCAGCCCGAGCAGCACGCCGAGCCGCGCCGGGCCGGACGCGAGCGCGGCGAACGACGCGGCCGCGCCGAGCGTCATCGCCCAGCCTTTCGGGTTGTGCCAGAGCATCCATACGCCGCTGACGAACCCTTGCGGCCGGTGCACGGCCGCATCGAGCCGCGGCTTGCCGCCGCGCCCGATGCGCACGGCCAGCCATACGAGATACAACGAGCCGGCCGCCTTCATCGCGAGTTGCAAGGCGGGCAGCGCGAGCAGCACGCCGCCGAGCCCGGCCGCGGCGGCCGCCGCCATCGACGCCAGGCCGGCCGCGATACCCGCCATCATCGGCAGCGAACGCCGATAGCCGAAATGGGCGCCCGATGCGGTGGCGAGCGTCGTCGCACCGCCCGGCGTCACGGTGGACACGATCACGAACAGCACGAGCGGCAGGTAGTCGTGAAGCGGCACGGCGGCTCCCGGTGGTCGATGTCGAAACCCCGTTTTACCCGCGACCCTCGCATTACGACAGCGAAAGCTTTTTATGCCTGCCATTAGCATCCATAATGCGACGCATGGTACGCAATCTCGACATCGCACTGCTGCGCGCATTCGTCACGGTCGCCGATCATCGCAGCATGACGGCGGCCAGCCACGCGCTGCACCTGACGCAAGGCGCGGTCAGCCAGCAGGTCGCACGGCTCGAAACGCTGTCCGGCCCGCTGTTCGTCCGCGAGCATCGCAACCTGGTGCTCACGGCCGCCGGCGAGCGTCTGCTTGGGCAGGCGCGCCGGCTGCTCGCCGTGCACGATGCGCTGCTGACCGACATGACGGCCGGCGCGGTCGAAGGCGCCGTCCGTCTCGGCGCCCCGCAGGATCTCGTCGGCGCCTGTCTCGCGCCGATCCTGAAAGGCTATGCGCAGGCCCATCCGCAGGTCGAACTCTCGCTCGTGTGCGCGGCATCGCCGGAACTGCGCCGGGGGCTCACGCAGGGCGATCTCGACGTCGCACTGATCGAAGCGCCGGTCGGCGCATCGCGCGGCGAGTGCATCGCGGTCGACCGCCTGGTGTGGGTCGGCGCGAAAGGCGGCACCGCGCACCGGAACACGCCGCTGCCCGTGTCGATGGTCGCGCAGACCTGCGCGTTCCGCCCGACGGTGCTCGACGCGCTGCGCGGCTGCGATCGCGCGTGGCGCACCGTGTTCGAAAACGGCAGCATCGACGCGACCGCCGCGACCGTACGCTCCGATCTCGCCGTGACCGTGTGGCTCGCGTCCACCGTGCCGGCCGACCTCGACATCCTGCCAGCCGGCAGCGGCCTGCCCGCGCTGCCGAACTTCGCGATCAATCTTCATCTGCCGCGCGGCCAGCGCACGCCGGCCGCGGCGGAACTGGCCCGCCACCTGCGCAACGGCTTCGCGCGCTTGCGCGCGGCCGCCTAGCGCCGCTTCGCGTTACACGACGCCCGGCTCCTGCGGCGCCGGCGTCGTGCCGGCCGCCTCCAGCGCCTGATGCAGCGTCGGGAAGATGCACGACGCGCCGACAATCTCCGTGATCCGGTGGCGATCCATGTCCGCGCGCAGGTAGCGGTTGACGCGGCCGAACAGCACGCCGATCCCGCGCGCGCGCAGCGTCTTGACGAGATCGGTCAGCGTCCGCGCGGCGGAATAGTCGATGTCGGTGATCGCGCCCGCGTCGACGATGAACCAGCGCGGCGGCTCCGGCGCCGCATCGACGAGCTCGGCCACTTCGCCGGCGAACAGATGGTCGTTCGCGAAGAACAGGTCGGAACCGAACCGGTAGACGATCAGCCCCGGCGCCGTCATCGCGCCGGGCCGCGCGGGCACCGGCTGCCACCGGCCGTTACCCGCGACGGGTTCCAGCACCATCGTGTGCGGCTGGTAGCTGTGGCGCACGTGCCGCATCAGCGACAGCGCGACGGCCAGCAGGATGCCCTGCTCGACGCCGACCGTCACGACGGCCGCGGCCGTCACCAGCGCGAGCGTGAATTCGCCCGGGCTTTCCTTGCGAATCGCCGCGAGGCTGCGCACGTTGATCAGCCCGAGCGCGATCGTAAACACGATGCCGGCCAGCACCGCGTGCGGCAGATACTGCAGGTACGTGCTGAAAAACAGCAGCACGACGGCCACGACCGCGGCGAACGCAAGATGCCCGATCTGGCTGCGCACGCCCGCGCCGTCGGCCATCGCCGTCTGCGTCGGGCTGCCGTTGACGACGAACGCGCCGCCGACCGCCGCGGCCGCATTCGCGGCGGCAAGGCCGAGGATGTCGGCATTGGTGTCGACGTCCTCGCCGTACTGCTGCGCGAACACGCGCGCGGCGGCCGCGCTCTGCGCGATGATCATCACGAAACACGACGCGGCGACCGGCACGAGATCGAGGAACTGCTGCCACGTGACGGACGGCCAGCGCAGCGGCGGCAGCCCGCCCGCGACCGGCCCGAGCACCGCGATGCCGTGCGCGGCGAAGCCGAATGCATAACTCGCGGCGATGCTGCCCGCGACCGCGATCATCGGCATCGGCACGCGCGGCAGGAAGCGCTTGCACGCGAGAATCGCGACGACGACGAGCGCCGCGAGCGCGAGCGTCGGCCGGTTCGTGTGGACGAGATGCGTGACGACATAGTCGAGTTGCGCGAGGCTGCGCGACGCCGGATACGGTACGGACAGGCCGAACATGTCGCCGAGCATCGCGATCGACACCTGCACGCCGACGCCGGCGAGAAAGCCGACCAGCACCGTGCGCGACAGGAAATCGGCGAGAAAGCCGAGCTTGAAGATGCGCGCGAGCAGCAGCATCGCGGCGGTCAGCAGCGCGACCATGCCGGCCAGCGCCGCATAGTCGGCGCTGCCGGCCGGCGCCATCGACGACAGCCGGCTCGCGAAGATCGTCGCGGTCGCCGAATCGGCGGCCACCACGAGATGGCGCGACGCGCCGAAGCACGCGAACGCGACGAGCGGCAGGAAGACCGTGTAAAGGCCCGTGACGGCCGGCATGCCGGCGATGCGCGCGTAGCCGAGCACCTGCGGGATGTCCATCGACGCGAGCGAAATGCCCGCGAATACATCGCGGATCGCCCCTGCGCGGCGGATCGGGAGGATGCCTTTCAGCAGCCGCACGCCTGACGAGCGGCTTTCGTTGGAGTCTTGCATGCGTGAAATGCGTGAGGTCGAAGTGGCGTGATGACGGGGTTCGCGAAGTCGTTCGCGCATCGTGCCCCGGGCAGGCGCCGCATGGCAAGTGCGCGAAGGTGCCGCGCGGCGCTCACCGTCGGCGGTTCAGCAATTCGCGACGACGAACGGCGCGCCGGCAACGCCGCCGGAACCGGCATGATCGCAGGATTGCCCGACACGTGCGTTCGCCTGCCCACACTCGCGGAAGCAGCGTCGCACGGATCGCCGGCCCGCATGCGGCGCGGGCCGACAACCCGCGTGCGCACCGGCGTGCGGTGATGCAGCCTCGTCTTCCTCCCTCACCCGATTGCAAAGGAGACCTGCGCAATGGTGAGGAAGTTCGGGAGCCGCGCGATGCGCATTCGCGGCACGCGTCCGGAACCCGATGGCACAATCACGGTCCCTTTCATGTGCCCTTCACCGGGCGCGCGCCGCATCGCGGCGCCGATTCAACGCACGAGAAGGCCCCTGTTTGCCGTTATGACCCTGAACGAATCCTGGTTTGCGCCGCTCGTCGGCATCCTCGTCCTGCTCGCCGCCGCCGGCGCGATCACGGCCGCTGTCCATTTCCTGCTGTTTCGCGTCGTGGCGCGGCTCGCGCGGCTGTCGGCCACGCGCGTCGACGACGCGCTGTTCGAGTTCGGCGCGTTCAAGTGGCTGAACCGCATCGTCCCGTTCGTCGTGATCAAGCTCGGGCTCGGCGCGGTGCCCGGCATCCCGGATACCGCCGCGCAAGCCGCCGACAAGGTGCTGTTCGCGCTGATCGTGTTCCTCGTGACGATGACCATCAGCGCGACGCTGTCCGCGCTCGAACACGCGCATCGCACGCACCAGCGCGATCAGCCGCGCCTGTCGCTGAAAGGCGCGATGCAGCTCGTCAAGCTCGTGATGTTCATCACGGCCGCGCTCGTCGTAATCGGCGATGCGACCGGCAAACAGATCGGCCTGCTGCTGTCCGGCATCGGCGCGATGTCCGCGGTGCTGATGCTGATCTTCAAGGACACGCTGCTCGGCCTCGTCGCGGGCGTGCAACTGTCGTCGAACGACATGCTGCGGATCGGCGACTGGATCACGATGCCGTCGGCCGGCGCGGACGGCACGGTCATCGACATCACGCTGAACACCGTCAAGGTCGCGAATTTCGATCACACGATCATCACGGTGCCGACGTGGAAACTGATCACCGAGAGCTACCAGAACTGGCGCGGGATGACCGAAGCGGGCGGCCGCCGCATCAAGCGCGCGCTGTTCGTCGATGCAACCAGCGTGCGCTTTCTGTCCAACGACGAGATCGAACGGCTCGAACGCCTGACGCTGCTGAAGGACTATCTCGAAGACAAGGTCGACGCGATCGAGCAATGGAACGGCACGCTCGGTGCGGCCGGCGACTGCGCGGCGAACCGCCGCCAGCTGACGAATCTCGGTACGTTCCGCGCGTATGTCGCGAACTATCTGAAGGGCCATCCGCGCATCCGCCGCGACATGACCTGCATGGCGCGGCAACTGCCGCTCACGGCCGAAGGCATTCCGCTCGAACTGTACTGCTTCACCGACACGACGACGTGGGTCGACTACGAGACCATCCAGTCCGACCTGTTCGATCACCTGATCGCGGTGCTGCCGGAGTTCGGGCTGCGCGTGTACCAGCATCCGTCGGGCTTCGACATGCGGCAGATGGCCGGCGCCGCGCAGGCCGGGCTGCACGCGCCGCACGCGGGTTGATGCACGCCACGGCGGCCGGCTGTCGGCCGCCGCCTGACACCCGGAATCGCGGCGCTCACCCCGCCGCGCACTCCGACGCGAGCCGCCCGAGCACCTTCAGCGCTTCCTCGATCTGCCGCGACCACGGGTAGCTGTAGTTGAGCCGGATGAAATGCCGGTAATCGGTGCCCGCCGAAAACATGTGCCCAGGCCCGACCGTGATCCGCTGCGCGAGCGCGAGCGTGTACAGCTTCATCGCATCGACCTGCGGCGGCAGCTCGACCCACAGCACGTACCCGCCCTGCGGCTGCGACAGCCGCGTGCCTTCCGGAAAGAAACGCCGCACCATCGCGCTCATCAGGCTCGCCTGCTGCGCGTACTGCTTGCGCATGCGCCGCAGATGGAAATCGTAGCCGTCGTATTTCAGGTACTCGGCGATCGCGAGTTGCTCGATCGCGGGCGTCGCGAGCGTGTTCAGGAATTTCAGCTTCTCGACCTGGTCGCGGTAGCGGCCCGGCATCGCCCAGCCGATCCGGTAGCGCGGCGACAGGCTCTTCGTGAACGACGCGCAATGCAGCACCAGCCCGTCGCGGTCGAACGACTTCAGCGCGCTCGGCGTCGTGTCGCCGAAGTGCAGCTCGTGATAGACGTCGCTCTCGATCGCCGGCACGCCGTGCTTCGCCAGCAGCTCGACGAGCGCGCGCTTGCGCGCGTCGGGCATCTGGAAACCGAGCGGGTTCTGGAAATTCGGCATCACCATGCACGCGGCGATGCGCTCGCGTACGAAAATCCGTTCGAGCGCATCGAGATCGATGCCGTCGCCCGGGTGCGTCGCGACTTCCAGCGCGCGCATGCCCATCCGCTCGATCGCGTGCAGCATTGCATAGAAGGTCGGCGATTCGACGGCGATCGTGTCGCCCGGCTTTGCGACCGCCTGCAGGCACAGGTTGATCGCCTCGGTCGCGCCGATCGTCATCACGATCTCGCCCGGCTCGACCGCGATTCCGCGCTCCGCGTAACGCCGCGCGATCTGGCGGATCAGCTCCTGGTTGCCGGGCGGCAGATCGTCGATCACGCCCCAGCGCGTGCGGCGGCGCCCGATCGCCTGCGCATAGCGCGCGAGGCGCTGCACGGGAAACTGCGATGCATCGGGATACGGCGAACCGAGCGGCACCGCGTCGTCGCGCGCAATCGAACGCAGCGTCGACAGCACGAGCCGGCTCACGTCCACGGCCGACGGCTCGGCCGCCGGCGCCGACATGTGCAGTTCTGCCTCGGCCGGCGCCGCCGCGCGCGCCCGCACGAAATAGCCCGATTGCGGCCGGCTTTCGATCAGGCCGCGGCTTTCCAGCACGAGGTACGCGCGCAGCACGGTCGTGACGCTGAGCTGCTGCTGCCGGCTCGCCTGCCGCACCGACGGAATCCGCTCGCCGGGCCGGTACACGCCACGCTCGATCTGCGCCTGGAGATCGTCGGCCAGTTGTTCGTAACGCTTCACGCGCCTCCCTTTCAACTTCCCTTCAGCAACACAGTTGCGATCCGCACTGTCTGAACGGCTGCAACTGCACTCTTTTTTGAAGTGACCAGGTGTACACACAGCATCACAGGTGCCGCGCGTACTCTGCACGCATCGCCCCCGACACCTGCTGCACCATGAAAAAGAAATCCTCCACCGCGCGCATCGAACCGTACACCCACCCGGCCGCCGGCTGGGGCGCGCTGAAAGCCGTCACGATCAACCTGATCAAGGAAAAGGTCGCCGGCGGCAACTACCGTACGCTGCTGCGCCAGAACCAGCCGGACGGCTTCGACTGCCCCGGCTGCGCATGGCCCGACCGCCAGCACGCATCGACGTTCGAATTCTGCGAAAACGGCGTGAAGGCCGTGGCCGCCGAAGCGACGAGCAAGCGCGTGACGCCCGACTTCTTCGCCGCGCATACCGTCACCGAACTGCTCGAACAGTCGGATTTCGAACTCGAACAGCACGGCCGGCTCACCGACCCGATGGCCTACGACGCACAAACCGACCGCTACGTGCCGATCGCCTGGGACGACGCATTCGAGCTGATCGCGCGTCACCTGCGCGCGCTGCCCGACCCGAACCAGGCCGCGTTCTACACGTCCGGCCGCGCGAGCAACGAAGCGGCGTTCCTGTACCAGCTGCTCGTGCGGCGGTACGGCACGAACAACTTCCCCGACTGCTCGAACATGTGCCACGAGGCGACGAGCCGCGGGCTGCCGGCATCGGTCGGCGTCGGCAAGGGCACCGTCACGCTCGACGATTTCGAGCACGCCGACACGCTCCTGATCTTCGGCCAGAACCCGGCGACCAACCACCCGCGGATGATGGGCGAGCTGCGCGAATGCGCGAAGCGCGGCGCGACGATCGTGTCGATCAACCCGCTGAAGGAGCGCGGCCTCGAACGCTTCGCCGATCCGCAAAGCCCGATCGAGATGCTGA
Source organism: Burkholderia stabilis (assembly GCF_001742165.1). Taxonomy (NCBI): domain Bacteria; kingdom Pseudomonadati; phylum Pseudomonadota; class Betaproteobacteria; order Burkholderiales; family Burkholderiaceae; genus Burkholderia; species Burkholderia stabilis. The sequence goes on from NZ_CP016443.1 coordinate 932,274, forward strand.
CGATGTCGGGCACCAAGATCGCATCGACGTTCATCCAGCCGACGATCGGCGGCGATTTCGCGCTGATCAAGGGGATGGCGAAGCGCGTGCTCGAACTCGACGACGCCGCGCGCGCCGCCGGTGCGCCGCGCGTGCTCGACACCGCGTTCATCGGCGAGCACACGGCCGGCTTCGACGCGTTCGCCGACGATCTGCGCAACGAAAACTGGTCCGCGCTGACGGCCGAAAGCGGCGTGCCGTACGAGCAGATCGACGGCCTCGCGCAGCTCTATGCGCGCAGCGAGCGCGTGATCGCGACGTGGGGCATGGGCATCACGCAGCACAAGCATTCGGTCGCGACCGTGCAGATGCTGACGAACCTGATGCTGATGCGCGGCAACATCGGCCGCCCCGGCGCGGGCCTGTGCCCGGTGCGCGGCCACTCGAACGTGCAGGGCAACCGCACGGTCGGCATCGAGGAAAAACCGTCGCAGGCGTTCCTCGACCGGCTCGGCCACGTGTTCGATTTCGAACCGCCGCGCCACCACGGCCTCGACGTCGTCGAAACGATCGAAGGCATGCTCGAAGGCCACGTGAAGGTGCTGATCGGCCTCGGCGGCAACTTCGCGATGGCGACGCCCGACACGCCGCGCACGTGGGAAGGCATGCGCCGTTGCGACCTCTCCGTGCACATCACGACGAAGCTGAACCGCAGCCACCTGATCCACGGCCGCGACGCGCTGATCCTGCCGACGCTCGGCCGCACCGAGATCGACCTGCAGGACAACGTCGCGCAAGGCGTGACGGTCGAGGATTCGATGAGCATGGTCCACGTGTCGTACGGAATGAACAAGCCGGCGTCGCCGAACCTGATGTCGGAGCCCGCAATCGTCGCGCACATGGGCCATGCCTTGTTCGGCAGCGGCAAGATCGACTGGCTCGCGTACAAGGACGACTACGCGAAGATCCGTGACGCGATCGAGGCAACGTTCGACGGCTTCTACGACTACAACACGCGCATCGCGCGGCCGGGCGGCTTCCACCTGCGGGTCGCGTCGCGCGACCGCGAATGGCTCACGCCCACGGGCAAGGCGAACTTCATCGCGCACGCGCTGCCGACCGACACGCCGATCCAGCGCGCCCGCGCGCTGCACGGCGAGCGGCTGATGACGCTGATGACGACGCGCTCACACGACCAGTACAACACGACCGTCTACGGGCTCGACGACCGCTATCGCGGCGTGTTCGGCCAGCGCCGCGTGGTGTTCGTCAACCGCGACGATCTCGCGATGCTCGGCCTGAAGGCCGGCGAATGGGTCGACATGGAAACGGTGTGGCACGACGGCATCGAGCGGCGCGCGGACGGCTTCCTGCTCGTCGAGTACGACATCCCGCGCGGCTGCATCGGCGCGTATTACCCGGAAACCAACCCGCTCGTGCCGCTCGACAGCGTCGGCGACGTGTGCAACACGCCGACGTCGAAGTCGGTGCCCGTGCTGCTGCATCGCGCTGCCGCACCGGCGTCAATCGCCGCCTGACGGAGCACGACGATGATCGTTCGCCCGCGCGAGCACTGGCTGCGGATGCTGCTCGTCTGGAACGGCTCGGTGCTGCCGACCATCCTGCCGCAGCTCTTGCTGACGCTCGCGATCAGCCTCGTCGCGGTGTGGGGCGGCGGCCGCGTGCTCGGCGAGAAGGTGCCGCTGAACCCGACGCCGTTCACGCTGATCGGGCTCACGCTCGCGATCTTCGCGGGGTTTCGCAACAACGCGAGCTACGACCGCTATCGCGAGGCGCGGCAGCTCTGGGGCGGCGTGCTGACCGCCACGCGCACGCTGGTGTCGCAGGCGCTCAGCTACGGTGCGCTCGACGATGACGACGACGCGCGGCGCGCATTCGTGCGCACGGTCGTCGCGTTCGTCTATTCGCTCAAGCATCAACTGCGCGGCACCGATCCGGCCGGCGACCTGCGCGCGCTGCTCGACGACGACACCTACGCGCGCATCGCCGCTGCCCGGTATCGCCCGGTTGCAATCGTGCACGGGCTGCGCGAGGCCTTCGCCGCGCGCGCCGATGCGGGCCGCCTCTCCGACACGCGCCTGTGGATGCTCGACGCGCGCCTCGACGATCTCGTCTCGATGGTGAGCGGGTGCGAACGCATCGCGTCGACGCCGATCCCGTTCTCGTACGACGTGCTGCTGCACCGGACCATCTACGCGTACTGCGTGCTGCTGCCGTTCGGCCTCGTCGACTCGATCGGCGCGGCGACGCCGTTCGTCACCGTGTTCGTCGCCTATACGCTGATCGCGCTCGACGCGATCGCCCATGCGATCGCCGAACCGTTCGGCGACGGGCCGAACCATCTCGCGCTCGATGCGATGACGAGGATGATCGAGCGCACGCTGCTCGAACTGAACCACGAGCCGCTGCCGGCGGAAGTGGCGCCCTGCCGCGCCTACCGCCTCAGTTGAACACCCGCCCGCCGCATCGCTCAGTCGCGGCGGCCGCGCAGGAAGCCGCCGTGTTCGGCGGCCGCATCCGCGATTCGCCGCAGCAGCACAACCCCGCGCAGCAACGCGCGCGCGTCGTCGCCATCGCGAGCGGCCACGCGCCGCAGCAGCACGCGGGCTGCCATGTCGCAGGTCCGGTCGAGCTCCGCGAACTCCGCCCGCGCGCACCGCCCGCGCACCACGGTTGCCGCACGACGCGCGGCCGGCTCCTGCGCTGCCAGTTCGGCGAGCGACAGCAGGCTGTCGCCGAGCCCCCAGATCGCGAGCAGGTCGCGCATGTCGCGCTCGATCAGCGTCTGCGGCAAGCTTCCTGCGAACCCCAGCTCGCGCGCGAGACGATCGGCCGTACGGCTGAGCCACGTGCTCGCGGACCACGCGCGCGGGTCGCGCGCAATGCCTGCCAGGTCGCGGCGCACCGCACGATGCAGGCGCTGCCGGCTGGTGCCGGGATCGTCGGGAAACACGAGCGCGAACACGAGCGCGCCGAACGCGATCCCGAGCATCGTCGCGAGCGCGCTGTTCAGAAACGCGGCGTCGCCGATGCGGGCGGTATTGTCCGGCGACGTGAAATTCCAGAAGAAGATCGTAAACGCGCTGCCCATCGCGGCCGTGCGCGGATGCCGGATCGCGATGCCCGCGGCGATCAGGAACACGCCGAGGATATAGGCCAGCATCTCGAAGCCCGACACGGCGGGCAGCAGGATGAAATTGCAGACGACACCCGCGACGGCCGCACACGCCGTGCCTTTCAGAAACCCAACAGCCGCGCGCACCGAATTCGGGCGCGTCGAGAACAATGCGCCGACCACGGCCGTGATCGTGACGAAACCGGCGCCCGACGGCCACGCGGTGAAGATCCAGATCCCCGACGCGGTCATCACCGCGAGGAACGCACGAATCGCGTTGTGCCATGCGATTACCGGATCGTGGTGGAACGCGTAGCGCACGCGTGAAGGCGGCGGCTCCGGCCGGTCGAGCTGCGCCTGGCTCGCGTATGCGCGGTCGAACCCCGCGAGCAGCGCCGCCAGCCGGTCGAGCGTCAGCAGGCGCGACGTGTCCGGGCCGGCCGCCTCGGCATGCAGCGCTGCGTCCACGCGCGCGCGCAGCGCCGCCAGTTCGTACCCGGCGTCGCCCGACGCGGCGACGCCGTCGAGCACACGCGCGACCTCGTCAACCAGCGGGTCCGGTGCATCGCCGGCGCGCACCGCGTGCTCGCGGATCGCCTGCCCCGCGGCCTGTGCCGCCAACACGCCCAGCGCCGCGGCGCGCAAATGGCCGATCGCGTTGCGCACCGGCGGCGCGCCGGTCGCCGCGTATTCGGCGGCCGTATCGAGTTCGAGCGCGTCCGCGAACAGCCGGTGCACCGCCGCGCCGTTCGGCTCACGGCGCAGCGCGCCCGCACCGACCGCCACCGAACGGTCGAGATAGCGCTTGAGCCGCGTACGGACATCGTTCAGCGGCGCGCCCGGCGCAAAGACCGTATCGAACAGCGCGCAGCACAGGATGCCGACCACCACGTACAGGAACCGTGCAACCGCGATATCGAACGCATGCAGCGGCGCGGACACCGCATCCATCGCGATGATCGCGGCCGTATAGCCGGCGAGCACCGCCGCATACGCGCGGAAATTCCGCTGGAACGTCGCGACGCCCGCGCACAGGCCAATCCATACGGCAAGCGCCGCCAGGAACAGCTCGGGCGTCTGCGCGAACGCGCCGGTCAGCGCGAGCGCGACGGCTGCGCCGATCGCGGTGCCGAGAATCCGGTACTGGCTCTTCGACAGCCCCATCCCGCGGCTGCCCTGCGCGACGATCCAGACGGTCGACGCGGCCCATTTCGGATCGTCGAGATTCATCCGGAACGCAATATAGAGCGCGAGCAGCGACGCGGCCGTATTGCGCAGCGCGAACGCGAGCGCGCCGGGCGGCAGCGTCGGGCGCGCGTCGCGCAGCGCGGCCCGGACGGCCGCGAACGGCGGCAGGCTGGGGAAAGCGAATTTCATCCGGCGAGCATACGATCGCGCGCCTGCCGCCACTACGGGCCGACTGCGGGATGCGTTATTGCACCGGGCGGGATAATCGGCGCGACCCGAGGCGATCCGGCGCGCGACGGTAAGATGCGCACAGGACGAACACTGAAACGACTCGTATGGATTTCGAGAGCATCCGGATTTTCTTGCGCGTGGTGGAACGCGGCAACTTCACCGCCGCCGCCACGCAACTCGACATGCCGCTCAGCCGCGTGAGCCGCAAGGTCAAGCAGCTCGAGGACGACCTCGGCGTCCAGCTGCTGTACCGCACCACGCGCCGCGTGTCCGTCACCGAAGCCGGGCGCGACTACTACGAGCGCTGCCTGCGCGCCGAGGAAATCCTGCTCGACGCGGATCGCCTGGCCCGCGCGTTGCGCACGGAACCCGAAGGGACGCTGCGCGTGCTCGTGCCCTACTCGATCGGCCTGTTCGAACTGGAGCCGGCGCTCGCCGAGTTTCGCCGGCGTTATCCGCTGGTCCAGCTCGTGTTGATCTACGACAACAGCGCGCTCGATCTCGTCGAACACGGCTTCGACGTCGCGCTACGCACCGGCGTGCTGACCGATTCTGGTTATGTCGCGCGCTCGCTCGGCTGGTCGCACGCGAAGCTCGCGGCCAGCCCGCACTATCTCGATCGCGCCGGCCGGCCGCAAACGCCGCAGGATCTCGCCCATCACGACATCCTGTTCGTCGGCCGCGACACACCCGGCCTGACGCTGCGACTCACCAACGCGGCCGGCGACGTGGCCGACGTGCCGGTCCGGCCCGTGCTGATCTCGAACGAATCGGTCACGGTGCTGCGCCAGGCCTCGAGCGGCGGCGGCATCGCGTTGATTTCCACGCACTTCACCGCGCGGCGGCTCGAGAAGAACGAACTCGAAATCGTGCTGCCCGACTGGCACCGCACCGACGACGTCGAGCTTCACGTGCTCTACCCGCGGCGCGCGACGCTCGACAGCAAGGTGCGCGCGTTCGTCGAATTCCTGACGGAAGTCTTCACCGCATGGCGGAGCGCGCCGTAACCAGCCTTTCGCGATCGTAAACCGGCACGCGCCGTGCCGCATTGTTGCGGTACGTGAAAGCAATTAGTGAGCGCGCAAGCGTTGATCGTCGTTCGCCGCGCCGTTAGCCTGTGGCAATGAAAAACGACCTCACCCGCACCGGCAGCCACGTGCCGGCTACCCGCCGACGCGTCACGCGCGTCGCGCCTTCCTGACGGGCGCACCCGCCCCCGAAGCCCGTCGCGGCTTCGCCGATCCGGATGAACGATTGAACCGTACGCTGCGCGCGAGCGGCCCCGCTTGGCGGGCCGCCCGCGCGCAGTGCGTATCCGTTCGTTCGTCCTTTTGGCGGGCCGCCCGCGCAGGCGTCGCGCGAGCGCGACCGTCGCCACGCGCCGCCGTCCCTCATCCCCCAGGAACACCATGTCATCTCCGTCATCCCCGGGCCCGCTGTCGGGCGGCCGGCTCGCGATCGGCACGATCGCGGTATCGCTCGCCATGTTCATGAACGTGCTCGATTCGTCGATCGCGAACGTCGCGATTCCGACGATTTCGGGCGACCTCGGCGTGTCGGTGGACGAAGGCACGTGGGTGATCACGATCTTCGCGGCGGCGAACGCGGTGTCGATTCCGCTGACGGGCTGGCTCACGCAGCGCTTCGGCCAGGTGCGCCTGTTCGTCACGTCGATCCTGCTGTTCGTGTGCGCGTCGTGGCTGTGCGGGATCGCACCGAACCTGCCGACATTGCTCGCCGCGCGGATCCTGCAGGGCGCGGTCGCGGGGCCGCTCGCGCCGCTGTCGCAGGCGCTGCTGCTCGGCGCGTGGCCGCGGCAGAAATCGTCGAGCGCGCTCGCGCTGTGGTCGATGACGGCGCTCGTCGGCCCGATCGCGGGCCCGTCGCTCGGCGGCTGGATCACCTACGACTACAACTGGTCGTGGATCTTCTACATCAACATCCCGGTCGGCCTCTTCGCGGCGGCGGTCACGTGGATCGTGTTCCGCGACCGCGAATCGGCCACGCGCCGCATGCCGATCGACACCGTCGGCCTGCTGCTGCTCGTGCTGTGGGTCGCATCGCTGCAGATCATGCTCGACAAGGGCAAGGACCTCGACTGGTTCAACTCGCCGGTCGTCGTCGCGCTAGGCATCGTCGCGCTGATCGGCTTCGCGTTCTTTCTCGTGTGGGAGCTTCACGAGGCCAACCCGATCGTCGACCTGCGGCTCTTCACGCAACGCAATTTCGCCGGCGGCACGATCGCGATCTCGGTCGCCTACGGGATGTTCTTCGGCACGCTCGTGCTGCTGCCGCAGTGGATGCAGGGCTACCTCGGCTACCGCGCGGTCGATTCGGGGCTCGCCACGGCACCGCTCGGGCTGTTCGCGGTCGTCCTCACGCCGGTGATGGGCAAGCTGCTGCCGCGCACCGATCCGCGCTACATCGCGACGCTCGCGTTCGTCGGCTTCGCCGTCGTCTTCATGATGCGCACGACGTTCTATACCGACGTGTCGCACTGGGATCTCGTGCTGCCAACGCTGCTGCAGGGCATTCCGATGGTGATGTTCTTCGTGCCGCTGACGTCGATCATCCTGTCCGGGCTGCCGCCGGAAAAGATTCCTGCCGCGGCCGGCCTGTCAAATTTCGGCCGCACGTTCTGCGGCGCGGTCGGCACGTCGCTGATCAGCAATGCATGGAACGACCGCACGATCCTGCATCACGTGCGGCTCACCGAACAGGCGAGCGTCACCAACCCGATCTTCGCGCAGCAGGTCGACACGATGCGCTCGCTGCTGCACGTCGGCCCCGATTCGGCGCTCGGGCTCTTCAACGCGTCGGTCGATTCGCAGGCGGCCGTGATGGGATTGAACGACATCTTCTACGTGTCGGCGATCATCTTCATCGCGATCATCCCGCTCATCTGGATCACGAAGCCGGCGCGCTCGGGCGGCGGCGATGCCGATGCGGCGGCGGCGGGCGCGCACTGACAGCCGCGGCCGGGCCCCGCTGCACGCGCCGGGCCCGCGCCGCAAACCGCAGACGTAATAAAGACTTGCAATCGATACAGGCCGAAACGTCAACAGCCTGCGCCGGCTCCGCGTTTTTTCCTCAAGCGCCCACCATTCGGACGCGCAACGACAGGAGAAAACACCATGCGAGCCCTTACCCGCCATCTCGCGATCGCCGCCACCCTGATGTCGGTGCTGACCGGCACCGCGTTCGCCGACACGCCGTGGCAGCAGACGCATCCGCGCCGCGAAGAGGTCAACCAGCGCCTCGCAAACCAGAATCGCCGCATCCATCACGAAGTGAAGGAGGGCGAGATGTCGCACGCACAGGCCGCGCGCCTGCATCGTGACGACCACAAGATCCGCCAGGAAGAGCGGGACATGGCTGCGCAGGATCACAGCCACATCACCAAGAGCGAGCAGCGCGTGCTGAACCAGCAGGAAAATGCGGTCAGCCACAAGATCGGCCAGTAAAAACGACACAACCGGCCAGCGCCCAGTCGCCAACGCCTGAAACGCCCGCTGCCGCCGTGCGGCAGCGGGTGCTTGTTGTATCGAATCGTTTCAACGCCTCATCCGCGTCAAATGCCGCGGGTATACTCCGTCGTCAGCCGCCTGCCGCATCGACCGTCAAAAACGGCCCGAATCCGGGCGGTTTCGTCGCGAAGCTTCGCGTTTCGCCTACCCCGCGCCCCAGCCTCGATACGAGACACCCGACGACCCGATCATGAAACGATTCCTGCTGCTCCTTCCCGCCGCCCTGCTCGCCGCCTGCGGTTCCGCGCCCTCGTCCGACTCGGCCTCGTCATCCGGCGCAGCGCCGATGATCTACGTGTCGTCGCAGCGTCCGGCCTACGCGATCGCCAATTGCCTCGACAGCCGTTTGTCAGGCACCGAGCAATCGCAGCACAACGGCGTGACCGACATCTCGATCGGATCGAACTCGTACTTCGTCACGCTCACGCCGTCGGGCAACGGCTCGGTCGTCAAGGTCGTGCGCGGCTCGGGCAGCGAGCCGCCTGAAGAAGCGATGCGCTTCGCGATCGCGCGCTGCGTGATCTGACGCCTGCCGGCGCCGGGCGCCCGCCCGGCCCGCCCCGCGCGCGCCGAATATTTTCCTCCGGCGTCCGTCGATGAGAGAATCGCACCCACGATTCCTTTTCGTTGGAGCCCGCATGAAGCATCTGCTGTCCCGGTTGTTCGTCAGCGCCGCGCTCGTCGCACTCGTTCCGGCGCTGCCGGCGCAGGCTGCCACGCCGCCCGGCATCTTCGTCGTCGCCACGCAGCTCGGCGAATTCACGACCCTCGACCCGAGCGGGATCTACGAACTTGTGCCGTCCGAGTACGTCGCGAACACCTACGAACGGCTCGTGCGCGTCGACCTGAAAGATCCGACGCACTTCAACGGACAGATCGCGCAATCGTGGACGGTCGGCGCCGACGGCCTCACCTACACGTTCAAGCTGCGCCCCGGCCTCACATTCCATTCCGGCAACCCGGTGACCGCCGACGACGTCGCGTGGTCGCTGCAGCGCACCATCCTGCTCGACAAGGGGCCGGCCGGCGTGCTCGCCGATCTCGGCCTCACGAAAGCGAACGTGATGCAGAAGGTGCGCGTGGTCGATCCGCAGACCGTCGTGCTCGAAACCGACCGCAAGTACGCGCCGAGCTTCGTGCTCAACGTGCTGAGCGCGTGCCCGGCCTCGGTGTTCGACAAGAAACTGCTGCTGTCGCACCAGCAGGGCAACGATTTCGGCAGCGCGTGGCTCCGGACCAACGACGCCGGCTCGGGCCCGTACCAGCTCGTCAAGTGGACGCCGAACGAAACCATCGTGCTGCAGCGTTTCGAGAAATACCGCACGCCGTATCCGATGAAGCGCGTCGTGCTGCGCCACGTGCCCGAAGCGTCCGCACAACGGCTGCTGCTGGAGAACGGCGACGTCGACGCCGCACGCAACCTGAGCCCCGACAGCCTCGCCGCGCTGACGAAGGCCGGCAAGATCAAGGTTGCGTCGTGGCCGGTATCCGCGCTGCTGTACCTGAGCCTGAACACGAAGAACCCGAACCTCGCGAAGCCCGAGGTCCAACAGGCGATGAAATGGCTGGTCGACTACGACGGCATCCAGCGCAACATCGTCAGCACGACCTACAAGGTGCATGAAACCTTCCTGCCCGAAGGCTTCCTCGGCACGCTGAACGCGCGGCCGTACAAGCAGGACGTCGCGAAGGCGAAGGCGCTGCTCGCGAAGGCCGGGTTGCCGAACGGCTTCGACGTGACGATGGACATGCCGAACGACTACCCGTACATCGAGATCGCGCAGGCGCTGCAGGCGAACTTCGCGCAGGGCGGCATCCGCGTGAAGCTGATCCCGGGCGATGCGAAGCAGGCGATCGGCAAATACCGCGCGCGCCAGCACGACATCTTCGTCGGCGAATGGTCGCCCGACTACATGGACCCGAACAGCAACGCGCGCGGCTTCGCGTGGAATCCGGACAACTCGGACCAGTCGCCGACCAAGATGCTCGCGTGGCGCAACAGCTGGGACATTCCGCAACTGACGAAGGACACCGAGGCCGCGCTCGTCGAGCCGTCGCCCGCGAAACGCGCGCAGCGTTACGAAGCGCTGCAGAAGGCCGTGCTCGCGAACTCGCCGTTCATCATCATGTTCGAGAAGGTCGTGCAGGTCGCGACGCGCCCCGGCACGACCGGGCCGGAAATCGGGCCGATCAACGACCTCGTGTCGTACCGGACCCTCGCGAAATAATCGCGGCAGCCCGCGCGGCCGGCCCTGCCGGCGCGCGGGTAATCGCCGTGGCCTGCCGCGCGGGCGCCCTGTCGGGCGACAACGGCGATCTGCGGTCGTGTTCACCGCGACACGCGACATCGCGCGGCTGAACATCTACGCAACGTCCCCGTCCGGCTCGCGGTCGCCGCTGTGCGGCGAGATGCCGGTCGACGGGCAGCGCAAAGGTACCGAGCTGATTCCGGTATCGAGCCGCGGCCGGTGCGGTCATCACGCTGCGCTCGACGCGCCTCTGCGGCCAACAGTGCAACACGATCCGGCGGCTGCGCGAAGCGCCGAACATGCAGCAGCAAACAACCAGCGGCCCCGCGCCGCCGTCGTTCAGTTGAATGCCGCCCACACCAGATACGCATTCAGCCCGACGATCACGATCGTCGCCGCGCCCGCGACGATCCGCAGCGGCATCCGCATCGCGTACGCACCCATCACGTCCGCGCGCGCCGACAGCATCAGCAGCGCGATCATCGGCAGCGGCAGCACGAAACTCAGCACGACCTGGCTCGCCACCATCGCGCGCGTGACGTCGCAGCCGAGCGCGACCACCGCGAACGCAGGCGCGATCGTCACCGCGCGCCGCACCCACACCGACAGGCGGCGGCGGATGAAACCCTGCATCACGACCTGCCCGGCCATCGTGCCGACCACCGAACTCGACACGCCCGACGTCAGCAGCGCGACGAGGAACAGCGCCCCGGCCGCCGGCCCGAGCACCGGAATCAGCGTGTGATATGCGTCGCCGATGTCGGTCATGCCCGGCGCGCTCAGATGGAACGCCGACGACGCCATCATCACCATCGCGAGATTCACGAACCCGGCCAGCCCGAGCGCGACGACGATCTCGCGGTTCGAGAAGCGCACGAGCCGCCGCCGTTCCGCGTCGTCGCGCGGCGCGGTGCGATCCTGCGTGAGCCCCGAATGCAGGTACAGCGTGTGCGGCATGATCGTCGCGCCGATGATCCCGACCGCGATCGTCAGCGCCGCATGATCGGGAATCTGCGGGACGACCAGATGGAAAGCGGCCGCGTGCCAGTCCTGCGGCGCGATCAGCAGCTCGCCGAGATAACACGCGCCGATCACGCCGACCAGCGCCGCGATCGCGGCTTCGAGCGGCCGGAAGCCGCGCTTTTCGAGCGCGAGGATCGCGCAGGTCGCGAACGCCGTCGCGATCATCCCCGCGAACAGCGACAGGTGGCACAACAGCCCGAACGCGAGCGCGCCGCCGAGGAATTCGGCGAGATCGGTCGCCATCGCGGCGATCTCGGAGGCGACCCACATGCCCCACACGACCGGCGCGGGGAAATGGTCGCGGCACAGTTCCGCGAGATTGCGGCCGGTCACGATGCCGAGCTTCGCCGACATCGCCTGGAACAGCATCGCGATCGCGTTCGCGGCCAGCACGACCCACAGCAGCCGGTAGCCGTACGCCGCGCCGGCCTGGATGTTGGTCGCGAAATTGCCGGGGTCCATATAACCGATCGATGCGATCACGGCCGGGCCGACGAACGGCAGCAGCGCGGCGACGCCGGTGCGGCGCCCTTCCAGCGCGGCGCGCGCCGCGCCGTCGATACGCTCGGGAGACTGGCCCGGCAGCGCGAAGCCGCCGGCGGATTTGCTCGTGACGGGAATCATGGTGTGGTTCCGTTCGAATAAGGAAGGCTTGCCCGGAAGCGGGCGACGCGGCCGGCCTGCCGCCTGCCGGCCACGGCGGCGGCGGCGTTACAGCGGCACGACGTCGGGACGGTTGCGCGGAAACTGCGCAATCACGTCCGGCGCGACGTTCAGGTGCGCTTCGACGAGCTTCGGCGGCGTGTGCGCGAGCCAGTCGGACAACGACACCTCCGCGTAGCGGTCGGTCTTGAAGATCTCGAGAAACACCAGGTCGGTCTTGCCGGTGTTCTGCACGTAATGCCCGAGGCTCTTCTTCACGTAACCGACGTCGCCTGCGCGGAAGTCGGCCGTCTGCGCCTTCGGCCCCGTGTCGAACACGGTCATCCGCGCCTCGCCCTGCAGGTAGTACTGCCATTCGTCGGCATTCGGGTGCCAGTGCAGCTCACGCATGCCGCCCGGATGCACGGTGACGAGCGCCGCCGCGACCGTCTTCGAGATGTTGAAGTTCGTGCTGTCCGCGATCCGCACCTCGCCGCCGCGCGTTTTGACCGCCGGCTTCATGTCGCCGAGCGAGAAGATGAACGGATGCGGCGGCGCACCGGCCGACGACGCGGATGCGCGCTGGGCTTCCGCGAGCGGGCCGGGCTCGTCGCCCTGGAAGATCCACAGGTTGTCGAGCGGAATGTTCTTGAAGGAGTCGGCCGGCACGCCGAAATTGAGCGCGAGCACGTCGGGCGGCGTATGCGCGACCCAGTCGGTCAGCAGCAGCGTGTTGAATTCCGATGCGCGGCCGTTATCGAACGCGAGCAGAAATTCGGCGCCGTCGGTGCCGAGCCCCTGCAGCGAATGCGGCAGACCGGGCGGGAAATACCAGAGATCGCCGGTTTTCACGTCCTGCACCGACGGCCGCCCGAGTTCGTCGAGCACCGTGATCCGGCAGCGGCCGTCGAGCATGATCGCCCACTCGGCTTGCTGGTGCCAATGCATCTCGCGAATGCCGCCGCGCGTCAGGCGCATGTTCACGCCGGATATTGTTTCTGAAATCGCAAAATCATCTTGCGTGACTTCGCGTGCCCATCCGCCATTTTGAATGCGCTTATGCGCATTATTAAAAGACGCCCAGAATAACGGCATGCCGTTTATATCGGTGGCCGGCGGATCCTGAAAAGATGGAAACTGGTTTGCGATTGCCGGATTCTTCGGCCCCGGATCGGTCAGGCTCTGGCGGTTGAGCGCATTCACTGCGCCCTCCGGCGGGCGGTCCGGATTGCCGAACGACGCGGCCTTTGCCGATACGGCAATGCCCGCTGCGGCAATGGCGCCGGCCGTATTCGTCAGCATCTTGCGTCGAGAAAGATTCGTCATGGTTACCTCTTCATTCTTGCGATTGAGCGAATTACCATTACGGAACACATGCCGTTTTTCGGATTATCGAAAATCGAACATCCCGTGACGCAAGTTAAATACAAATCCGCTTAAAACTTAAATGAATTATTAACCTGAATTAATGATTTAATCTGATCTGCTTTAATTTTGTAATTATTGCGGCGCAGCGGGATACAGGGTGGCAAAAAGAGGAGATTGAGACTATCAATGCGATCGATTTGAAAAAACAATCAGGCTGAAGCAGGCTGATGCCGATACACCGAACCCCGGCTCGCCCGGCCGGGGTTCGATGCGGTTCACTTGCCCGGCATGTCGTCGAGCCGTTGTGCTGCCGACCGCAATCCGCCGAGGATGCGCTGCGCCGACCAGGATCCGTGGCGTCGACTTGACGTGCCGTTCAACGAACGACGTCGCGATATTCCTGTCAGGCATAAACGCAAAATATTCCCCACAGAAATAATCGGCACGATTCGCGTGCCCCACTCCGCCATCCGACCCTATCATCTATCCTCACACCATAGTTTTTATCCGCTGGCGCGAATGATTTTGGCTTCGTTAGATAGATGACATTCGATCACCAGACGACAACGATCTAACAGCCGATGACCTGCGCGTTCGCCCGTACCGTCGAATCCCGCTATGCCGAGCTGACGCCGACAGCGAAGCGCATCGCGAGCTACATGCTCGCGAACCTCGACCGGCTCGGGCTCGAGACGGCCGACCAGATCGCGCAGCAGGCCGGCACGAGCGGCATCTCGGTCGGGCGTTTTCTGCGCAGCGTCGGGTATCGCAATCTCGACGACCTGAAACGCGAACTGCGCGGCGGCGGCGATCGCCCGTGGATGATCACCGACCGCCTCGACGAATACCGCCGCGTCGCGGGTACGCAGCCAGCCGGCGGCAACGGCAACCCCAATGGCAGCGACGGCGCGCTCGCCTCGTCGCTCGAACGCGAGCTCGATGCGATCCGCCACGTGTACCGGCTCGCCGAAGGCCCCGTGTTCGCGCAGGTCGCCGACCGGATCGCGCATGCCGACGCCGTGTTCATCCTCGGCATCCAGTCGACGCGCGGGATCAGCAACGCGTTCAGCAGCTACCTCGAATACCTGCGCCCGCGCGTGTTCTATTCCGACGGCCAGTCGGGCTCGTACGTCGATTCGCTGAACTCCGAATTCGAGCGGCCGTACTGCATCGTCACCGACACGCGCGCGTATTCGCGCAGCGCGCGCCGCTATTGCCAGGCGGCGGCCGAGCGCGGGCAGCCGTTCGCGCTCGTCACCGACCTGTCGTGCCCGTGGGCGCGCGAATGGCCGGCCGACCTGCTGCAGGTGAAAACCGACGTCGGCCAGTTCTGGGATTCGCTCGCGCCGCTCACCTGCCTGTTCAACCTGCTGATCACGGCCGTCGTCGACCGCCTCGGCCCGGCGATCGACCGGCGCGTCGCGCGCAACCGCGAACTGCAGCACACGTTCGACCAATTCGAATCCTGAGCGAACCCGAACCGATGACCGACCACCGCCTCGTCGAAATCACGCCCGCCACGCATCGCGTCGACATCGATCTCGTCTACGCGACCGACCGCAACCTGACCGGCAAGCCGATCTACCGCCGCGCGCACTGCCTGCTGCTGGCGCCTGCCGAAGCCGCCTTGCGCCGCGCGGTCGACGTGGCCGCGCAGGCCGGCTTCACGCTGCGCATCTACGACGCGTACCGGCCGCCGCAAGCGCAGCAAGTGCTGTGGGATTTCCTGCCCGATCCGAACTTCGTCGCCGATCTCGGCCGCGGCTCGAATCACAGCCGCGGCACCGCGCTCGACCTGACGCTCGTCGGTGCGAACGGCGAACCGCTCGACATGGGCACCGGCTTCGACGAGATGGTCGCCGCGTCGGGCCACTTCCACGCGGGGCTGCCCGAAGCCGTGCAACGCAACCGCCTGCTGCTGCTCGGCGTGATGCACGCGGCCGGCTTCGCGCACATCGACAGCGAGTGGTGGCACTACGAGCTGCCCGGCTCGTGCGAATTGCCGCAGATCGACAACGCGGCGAGCGGCCCGTGGCGCCTGATGTGATGCCAATGCCCGTCCCCTTCACGGTTCACGTTCAACGACTTCAACGACATCAACGACAGATGGAGAAGCGCACATGAAACTACCGACATCCCGGCTCGTCGCGGCGCTCGCCGCCGCGTCCGTTCTCGCCGCCGTTCCGCTTTCCGCCGCGCACGCGGAAACGCCTAAGGACATGTTCGTGATGGCCACGCTGCTCGACGAATTCACGACGCTCGATCCAGGCGAAATCTACGAGCTGGTGCCGGAGGAATACGTCGCGAACACGTACGACCGGCTCGTGCGCGTCGACCTGCGCGATCCGTCGAAATTCAACGGCGATGTCGCGCAGTCGTGGACGGTGAGCACCGACGGGCTGACCTACACGTTCAAGCTGCGCCCCGGCCTCAAGTTCCATTCGGGCAACCCGCTGACGGCCGACGACGTCGCATGGTCGATCCAGCGCGCGGTGCTGCTCGACAAGGGGCCGGCCGCCGTGCTGACCGGTATCGGCCTCACGAAGGCGAACGTCGTCGCGAACGTGAAGAAGCTCGACGACCAGACGATCTCGGTCACGACCGACCGCAAATACGCGCCGACCTTCGTGCTGAACGTGCTCGGCTCGTGGCCGGCGTCGGTACTCGACAGGAAGCTGCTGTTGTCGCACCAGCAGGGCAACGACTTCGGCAACGCCTGGCTGAAGACCAACGAGGCCGGCTCCGGCGCTTACAAGCTGGTCAAGTGGACGGCCGGCGACAGCCTCGTGCTGCAGCGCTTCGACGGCTACCGGCTGCCGCTCGCGATGAAGCGCATCGTGCTGCGCCACGTGCCCGAAGCCGCGAGCCAGCGCCTGCTGCTCGAGAACGGCGACGTCGATGCGGCGCGCGACCTGAGCCCCGACGATCTGGCCTCCGTCGTGAAATCCGGCAAGGCGAAGGTCTCGGCATCGCCGCAGGCGACGCTGCTGTATCTCGGCCTGAACACGAAGAACCCGACGCTCGCGAAGCCCGACGTGCAGGAAGCGCTGAAGTGGCTCGTCGACTACGCCGGCATCCAGGGCAACGTCGTGAAGACGACCTACAAGGTGCACCAGACCTTCCTGCCCGAAGGCTTTCTCGGCACGCTGAACGCGAACCCGTACAAACTCGACGTCGCGAAGGCGAAGGCGCTGCTCGCGAAGGCCGGCGTGCCCGGCGGCTTCACGGTGACGATGGACGTGCGCAACGACTATCCGTACACGGAGATCGCGCAGGCCGTGCAGGCGAACTTCGCGCAGGCGGGCATCAAGGTGCAGCTGATCCCCGGCGACAACAAGCAGACGCTCGCGAAATACCGTGCGCGCCAGCACGACATCTACATCGGCGAATGGTCGGCCGACTACATCGATCCGCACAGCAACGCGCAGGGTTTCGCATGGAATCCCGACAATTCCGACAAGTCGAGCTATAAAATGCTGGCCTGGCGCAACAGCTGGGACATCCCGCAACTCACGAAGGAAACCGATGCCGCGCTCGCCGAGCCGACCGCCGCGAAACGTGCGCAGCTGTATCAGTCGATGCAGAAGGAAGTGCTCGCGCGCTCACCGTTCGTGATCATGTTCGAGAAAGTCGCACAGGTCGCGACGCGGCCTGGCGTCAGCGGGCTCGAAGTCGGGCCGATCAACGATCTCGTGTCGTACCGCAACCTGAAGAAGCAATAAGATTCGCCGCATGTCGACTCCCGCCTCCTCCCTCGAAGCACTGCGCACGCTGCCCGCGCGGCGCCCGGCCGTACGCTGGGCGCTGCGCGTGCTGCGCTGGGCGCTCACGCTCGCCGTCACGTTCGCGGGGCTGCTCGCGCTGACGTTCGTGATCGGCCGCAAGGTGCCGATCGATCCCGTGCTCGCGATCCTCGGCGATCGCGCGTCGGCCGAGGCGTATGCGGCCGAACGCATCGCGCTCGGCCTCGACAAGCCGCTCGTCACGCAGTTCCTGATCTACGTGCGCGACGTGCTGCACGGCAATCTCGGCGTATCGCTGCTGACCGCGAACCCGGTGCTCGACGACATCAAGCGCGTGTTCCCGGCCACGCTCGAACTGGCGACGATCGCGACGCTGATCGGCATCGCGATCGGCGTGCCGCTCGGCGTCGCGGCCGCCGTGAAGCACAACAAGCCGATCGATCACATCGCGCGTTTCGTCGGGCTGATCGGCAATTCCGTGCCGGTGTTCTGGCTCGGGCTGATGGGGTTGCTGCTGTTTTACGCGCGGCTGCACTGGGTCGGCGGCCCCGGCCGGCTCGATCCGGTGTACGACGGCATGGTCGATCCGCGCACGGGCAGCCTGCTGATCGACGCGGCGCTCGCGGGCGAGTGGGACGTGTTCCGCAACGCGGTGTCGCACATCGCGCTGCCGGCCGCGATTCTCGGTTACTACTCGGTCGCGTACCTGAGCCGGATGACGCGCTCGTTCATGCTCGACCAACTGAGCCAGGAATACATCGTCACCGCGCGCGCGAAGGGCTTGTCCGAGCGCCGCGTGATCTGGCGGCACGCGTTCGGCAACATCGCGGTGCCGCTGCTCACCGTGATCGCGCTCACCTACAGCAACCTGCTCGAAGGCTCGGTGCTGACCGAGATCGTATTCGCGTGGCCGGGGCTCGGTTCCTACCTGACCGGCGCGCTGCTGAACGCCGACATGAACGCGGTGCTCGGCGCGACGCTCGTGATCGGCGTGATGTTCATCACCGTCAACCTGCTGACCGACGCGCTGTACCGCGTGTTCGATCCGCGCGCACGTTGAAGGCCGCTCCGACATGACCGCTTCCACCCTGCTTCTTTCATCGCCCATGCCGAAGGTCGTCCGATCATGAATGCCGAGCGTCTCACGCTGCGCGCGTGGCTGCTTTCCGATGCGCCCGCGTCGCGCTCGCAGGCCGCGCTCGGCCTCGCGTACCGCCGCTGGCGCCGCTTCGCCACCAATCCGCTCAACCTGTTCGGGCTCGCGATCCTCGTCGCGCTGATCGTCGTCGCGATCATCGGCCCGATGATCATGCCGCACGATCCGCTGCGCCAGGTGCTGTCCGACCGGTTGCTGCCGCCCGGCTCGCCGTCGCACTGGTTCGGCACCGACCAGCTCGGCCGCGACATCCTCTCGCGGCTGATCGCCGGCTCGCGCCTCACGCTCGGCATCGCGCTGCTCGTCGTCGTGATCGTCGTGCCGATCGGCCTGCTGATCGGCACGACGGCCGGTTATTGCGGCGGCATCGTCGACAGCGTGCTGATGCGCATCACCGACATCGCGCTCGCGTTCCCGAAGATCGTGCTCGCGCTCGCGTTCGCGGCCGCGCTCGGGCCCGGCGTGATCAACGCGGTCGTCGCGATCTCGATCACCGCATGGCCCGCGTATGCGCGGCTCGCGCGCGCGGAGACGATCCGCATCGCGCAGGCCGACTTTATCCACGCCGCGCGGCTGCAGGGCGCATCGGGCCCGCGCATCCTGCTGCGCTACATCATGCCGCTGTGCATGTCGTCGGTGATCGTGCGCGCGACGCTCGACATGGCCGGCATCATCCTGACCGTCGCGGGCTTGGGCTTCCTCGGCCTCGGCGCGCAACCGCCGAGCCCCGAGTGGGGCTTCATGGTCGCCTCGGGCCGCAACGTGCTGCTCGACGCGTGGTGGGTCGCGACGCTGCCGGGCATCGCGATCCTACTCGTGAGCCTCGCGTTCAACCTGCTCGGCGACGGGCTGCGCGACGTCTTCGATCCCCGTCATGGAGCGTGACATGCCGATGAATTCCGCCACCGCGCCCGCGCCGCTCTGCGAGATCGACGGCCTGAGGATCGGGTTTCGCGGGCACGACGGCGTCGTCACCGACGCCGTGCGCGACCTGTCGCTGACGCTCTCGCCCGGCGAACGGCTCGGCATCGTCGGCGAATCGGGCTCGGGCAAATCGCTGACGGGCCGCGCGCTGCTCGGCCTGCTGCCCGATGCCGCACGCTGGTCCGCGCGCACGATGCGCTTCGCGGGCCACGACCTGCTCGCGATGAGCCCGCGCGAGCGCCGACGGCTGTGCGGCAGCCAGATGGGCATGATCCTACAGGACCCGAAATATTCGCTGAACCCGGTGATGACGGTCGCGAAGCAGATGGGCGAAGCATTCCGCCTCCACGAACCCGGCCTGCGCGGCCGCGCGCTGCACGAACGGATCGTCGACGCGCTCGCGGCCGTGCAGATCCGCGACCCGGCGCGCGTCGCCGATGCGTATCCGCACGAGTTGTCCGGCGGCATGGGCCAGCGCGTGATGATCGCGATGATGGTATCGACCGGCCCGCGCCTGCTGATCGCCGACGAACCGACGTCCGCGCTCGACGTCGCGGTGTCGATGCAGGTGCTCGCGGTGCTCGACGCGATGATCGCGCGGCACGGCACGGGCCTGATGTTCATCAGCCACGACCTGCCGCTCGTGATGTCGTTCTGCGATCGCGTCGCGGTGATGTACGCGGGCCGCGTGGTCGAAACCTGCGCCGCGCGCGACCTGCGCGACGCGTCCCATCCGTACACGCGCGGGCTGCTCGCGGCGAACCCGCCGCTCGCGAACCCGCCCGACGAACTGCCCGTGCTGCGGCGCGACCCGGCGTGGCTCGATCCCTCGCCGCATGCCATCCCGCCCGCCGATCGACAGGAGGCCGCACGATGATCGACGTCGATCACGCATCGATCCGTTTCCCGACCCGCACGGGTCACGTCGACGCCGTGCGCGACGCGAGCTTCGCGGTGCGCGACGGCGAGGTGTTCGGCCTCGTCGGCGAATCGGGTTCCGGCAAGTCGACGCTGCTGCGTGCGCTGACGGGCCTCGTGCCGCTCGCGTCCGGCAGCCTGTCGATCGATGGCCGGCCGGTCGGCGGCAAGCCCGAGCGCGCGTTCCGCCGCCACGTGCAGATGGTGTTCCAGGACCCGTACGCATCGCTGCATCCGCGCTTCACGGTCGATCAGACGCTGCGCGAGCCGCTGTCGATCCACGACATCGGCGACGCCGATGCGCGCATTGCCCGCGCGCTGTCCGAAGTCGGCCTCGGCCCCGCGTTCCGCTTTCGTTATCCGCACCAGTTGTCGGGCGGCCAGCGGCAGCGCGTCGCGATCGCACGCGCGCTGATCGTCGAGCCGCGCGTGCTGCTGCTCGACGAGCCGACGTCCGCGCTCGACGTGTCGGTGCAGGCCGAGATCCTGAACCTGCTGCGCCGCCTGCATCGCGAGCGCAACCTGACGATGATCCTCGTCAGCCACAACCTCGCGGTGATCGGCTTCCTGTGCCAGCGCGTCGCGGTGATGCAGCATGGCGAGATCGTCGAGCAGCTGCGGATCGAGGACGTGCGCGCCGGGCAGGTCGCGCGCGACTACACGCGCACGCTGCTGCAGGCGACCGAAGGCTACCGCCGTCTCGACCCGGTGAGTGACGCGCCCGCCGCCTGACATCTGTGCGACGCGCCGGCATGCGATACTCGGCACGCCCCGCGCCGGCATGGCCGCCGCGGGGAACCCTCGTGCACCGCACGGGTCAACTTCCTTTCGTCAACAGCTCAACAGCAATAGGGAGGCGTTCATGCTGCAATTCATCGAAACCCTGGTCGTCGGGCTCATCGTCGGCCTCCTCGCCCGCGCGCTCAAGCCCGGCGACGACAAGATGGGCATCCTGATGACCATCGTGCTCGGCGTCGTCGGCTCGCTGGTCGCGGGCTACGTCGGCCGCGCCGCCGGCTGGTATGCGCCGGGCCAGGGCGCGGGCTGGATCGCATCGATCATCGGCGCGATCGTGCTGCTCGTGATCGTCGGCGCGGTACGCAAGCGCGCGGGCTGAACACCGCATCGTCCGCTTCCATGCAAAAAGGCCGCTCGTTTCGAGCGGCCTTTTTGCTTTCCGGGCAACGCGATGACGTTGCCCGCACAACGGTCCCGGCAACCGTTCGTCCTGCGATCTTATGCCACCCGGCATTTCCCTGACTTGCGGTTGCGCAGATTCGGCCTACATTGGTTGAAGCAATCCGGCGTCATTTGCTTATTACCTTTATTTCTGTTTTTTCATTCAAGAGGTTCGATGGTTTTGCCGTTTACGCATACAGCATCGCGGCGTTGACGGACTGCCACCCGAGCGGCCCCGCTGCGACGCGCTTCCTCTCTGGAGCCTGTCATGAAGCATCGCCTGTTCGCCGCCTCGTTCGCCCTGGCTGCCTCGCTTCTGGCCACGTCCTCGTCCTTTGCCGCCGGTGCGTCCGGCATCATCCATTTCTCCGGCATGATCGTCGAGCCGCCGTGTTCGTTCGCGCTCGACGCAACCGGCGCCGCACCCGCCCAGGTACGGCCCGACTGCCCGCGCCCCGCGATCGGACAGATCGCGTTCGTCGACGCGGCCAGCATGCAGGCCGTGAAGACCACGACCTTTACGCAGGCCTCGCGCGCAATCGTTTTACCGAAGCGTCCGGGCAACGATCAGGCGCCGATGATCGCCGTCGTGACCTACCAGTAAAGCCCGCTGCCGGAGGCCCGCTGCCGCCATCGTGCATCAATCGCGATGGCGCGCGATCCAGTCACTGAACGCGCGGATCTTCTGCTGGCTGCCGATGTTCTCGGGATACACGAAGAAGTAGCGCGCGCCGGTTTCGAGCACGATGTCGAACGGCCGTTCGAGTCGGCGTGCGGCGACGTCGTCGTCGACGAGCGTCACGTCGCCGATCGCGACGCCGAAGCCCTGCATCGCCGCGTTCGTCGCGAGATCGAGCGTGTCGAACGTGGGCCCGCGCGCGGGATCGACGCCGCGCTCGCCCGCGTGATCGAGCCACGCGCGCCAGTCGCGATGGTCGCGCGTCGGATGCAGCAGCGTATGGCGCGCAAGATCGCCAACCGCATCGAGCGGCGACGCCTGCCGCAACTCGGGCGCGCATACCGGCGTCAACCGCTCGTCGAACAACGGCAACGCAAACACGCCCGGGCCCGGCGGCGTGCCGTAGACGATCGCCGCATCGAACGGTTCGGTCGAGAAATCGACGACGTGCTGCCACGCGGTCGTGATCTGCACGTGGAGATCGGGATGCTCGCCCTGGAAGCGCATGATGCGCGGCAGCATCCAGCGCATCACGCAGGTCGGCACCTTCAGCGCGAGATCGGTGCGCTGCCGCGTGAGCTTCATCGAGATGTCCTCGATCCGCGCGAAGCTCTCGTTGACGACCGGCAGCAACTGCTCGCCCTCCGCCGTCAGCGTGAGGCCCTTCGCATGCCGCTTGAACAGCGGAAAGCCGTAGTGCGCCTCGAGCGTCTGGATCTGCCGGCTCACCGCGCCCTGCGTGATGCACAGCTGCTCGGCCGCACGCGTGAAGCTGCGGTGGCGAGCCACCGTCGAGAAGATCTGCAGCGCGTGCAGGGGCGGAAGTCGGCGCATGACGAGGCTGGGAAACGGAAAAACGGCGCAGAAGGATCGCGCGCCGACACCGGCGCGCGCTGACCGACACGATAAGCCAAACGCCCGCTTTGCGCGAGACGCGGAAAACTCAGGCCGTCGCGGTGAACGCGCCCGTCACGATGCGCGCTGCCGATGCGACGACGTCCGCGCGGGCCGCCGCGTCGGCCTGCGGCTGCGTAAACGACACGGCCATCACGATCGGCGCGCGCGACGGCGGCCACACCACCGCGATGTCGGTCGTCGTGCCGTAACCGCCGGCGCCGGCCTTGCCGGCAATCCGCCAGCCGGACGGCACGCCCGCCGCGATGCCGGCCGCGCTGCGCGCGCCGCCGGTCAGCCATTCCGTCAGTTGCGTGCGCTGCGGTTCGCGCAGCGTGTCGCCGAGCAGCAGCCGCTGCAGCGTGTCGACCATTGCGACCGGCGTCGACGTGTCGCGTTCGTCGCCCGGCGTGGCCTTGTTCAGCTCGGGCTCCCAGTGATCGAGGCGGAACGTTGGGTCGCCGCTGTCGTGCGCGAACGCCGTGACGGCCTGCGGGCCGCCGAGCACGCCCATCAGCAGGTTGCCGGCGCCCTTGTCGCCCGACTGCAGCATGGCCGCGCACAGTTGCGCGATCGTCATGCCCGTGTCGACGTGGCTTTCCGTGACCGGCGAACCCGCCACGACTTCATAACGGCGATACAGGATGCGGCGCGGCAGCAGCGACGCGTCGAGCGAGCCGCGCGCGAGGATCGCCGCAGCCGCGACGACCGCATACGTGCCGCACAGCGGGAAGCGCTCGCGCGCATGGTGGGCGATGCGCACGCCGCTCGACGTATCGAGCGCGGCGACGCCGAGCCGGCCGTTCGACGCTTTCTCGAGCGCGGCCAGTTCGGCTTGCGCGGTGTGGGCGCGCCCCTGGTCGGCGACCGGCGCGGACGTGCATGCGGCGACGAACGGTGCGGCAACGGCGGCGAGCAACAGCGAGCGGCGTGTCGGAGAGTGTTCCATGGATGAGGTGTGTTCTGTCGGAAACGATGGCACGAAGCAACGCGGGCGCGCACCGGCAAAGCGCGCCCGTTCACGCCGACGGCCGGCCCGCGACGGCCTTCGCCGCGCATCCCCGAAAGACGCCCGTCGGCTCCGCGCAGGCAGCGCGGGACTCGCATGAAACAACAGGGTCTGTGTGCCGATGCAGCGCATCGGCGCGCCACCGGCAAACAGACCCCATAGCGTAGCAGCGACCGCCGCCGCGTTCCAGCGAAACGGCCCCGCTCAACCTTGCGACGAAGGCAGGTACGGCATCGGGTTCACCGGTTTGCCGTCGCGCCGCACCTCGAACAGCAGCGCGACGCGCGAGTTGTCGAGGTCGCCCATCTCGGCGATCGCGTCGCCCTGGCGCACGATGTCGCCCGTTTTCACGAGCAGCTTGCGATTGTGCGCATAGGCGGTCAGGAAATCCGCGTTGTGCTGGACGATGATCAGGCTGCCGTAATCGTTCAGGCCCGTGCCCGCATACATCACGCGGCCGTCGGCCGCGGCGCGCACCGGATCGCCCGGCCGGCCGGCGATCTGGATGCCGCGGTTCTGTCCCGGCCGGAAGCCGTCGACGATCTTGCCGCGCGCGGGCCACGTGAGCGCGACGCCGCCCGCGTGCCGCTTCGTTTCCTTGACGACCTGACGGTCGCTCGCCGTCGACGCCGTGACCTGGCCGCCTGCCGCCGTACCACTCGCGGCAGCGGCCGCCGCGGCCTGCGTGCCGGTCGCGCCGGCCGTCGGCAGCGGTTGCTGCTTGACGATGCGCAGCACCTGGCCCATGCGCAGCCTGCCGTTCGCGCCCAGCTTGTTCCAGGTGCGCAGATCGGCCACGCTGCAGTCGTTCGCGGAAGCGATGCCCGTCAGCGTGTCGCCGCGCTTCACGACGTACTTCTGCGCGACGAGAATCGGCGCCGGCGGCGGTGTGACGGACGTGGCGGCCGACGGCGCAGCGGCGGGCTGGCTCGACGGCTGCGACTGTCCCGCCAGCGTGTTGCTCGGCGGGATGGACTGCGTGTCTGCACAACCGGCCATGACGAGCACGGCGGCCAGGCCCGACAGCCGCGCCGCGTTGCGGTAAATCTCGCGCGTTTTCATGGACGATCCGACTCCGGTTTGACAATCTTTCAAGCATCTCAAAAACGGAACGGCCGACGTGTAACCGGATGCAAACAATGATGACAAACGATCACGAACCGGCCGCCGGCTGGCATTCGCTACCGGTAATACGGTCGGATCGGGGAAAACTTGACAGTCTTTTCGCGCGAAAGCGGAAGAATTTTCGTCGAAAGAAACTATGACGAATTTATTTCAATAGCTGCCGGGCGACGACAGGCGATCGATGCGCGCGCCTGCCGGCGCGCTCAACGCAACCATTCGGCGAGTTCTGAACAGGCCCAGGCGATGCCGATGCACAGGAAAAACAGGTGCAGTGCGATCTTGAACGACACGCCCCACGACGAATCGACATGCATGACGGGCTCCCCGGTTGAGATGCCGCCATGATCGGGCTTCGATCACACCCCGAAAATGCGGAACCGGCGAATCGGGCCTCAGGCTGCGCTTGAGACCGCGGGCGCCGTTCCTGCTAACTTATCGGCCATTCCGACACGATCGCTCCCCGCCCATCATGCGCTTCGACCTGACCGACCTGCGGCTCTTCCTGAACATCTGCGAGGCCGGCACGATCACGAGCGGCGCCGAACGCACGCACATCACGCTGCAGGCCGCGAGCGAACGCATCCGCGGCATGGAGGACGAACTCGGCGTGCCGCTGCTGCACCGGGCCAAGTCGGGCGCGCAGCCGACCGATGCGGGCCGCGCGCTCGAACATCACGCGCGCACCGTGCTGCAGCAGATCGACCACATGCGCGGCGAACTGCAGCAGTTCGGCCAGGGGTTGCGCGGGCATATCCGGCTGCTGTGCAACACGGCCTCGCTGAGCGAATACCTTCCCGACGCGCTGGCCGATTACCTGCCGCATCATCCGAAGCTGTCGATCAGTGTCGAGGAGCGCTCGAGCCAGGAGATCGTGCATGCGATCCGCAACAAGACGGCCGAAGTCGGCATCGTCGCCGATTCGGTCGGGCTCGGCGGGCTCGAGCAAAAGCCGTTTCGCGAGGACTGGCTGGTGGTGGTCGCGCCGGCCGCGCATCCGCTCGCGGCACACGACGCGGTCGCGTTCGACGCAATCGCCGACGCCGACTTCATCGGCCTCACCGACGGCAGCGCGCTGCAGGTGCATCTCGCCGACCAGGCGCGCGCGCTCGGCAAACGGATCCGTTATCGCGTGCAGTTGAAGAGCTTCGATGCGATCTGCCGCGTGATCGCCAGCGGCGTGGGCATCGGTATCGTGTCGCGGCATGCCGCCGAGCGCGCGATGCAGACGATGGACGTGCGGCTCGTCGAGCTGTCCGATCCGTGGAGCCACCGGAAGCTGACGCTGTGTGCGCGGTCGTTCGACGCGCTGCCGAAATACACGCGGGAGTTCGTCGCGTTTTTGTCCGGCGAAACGGGGCCGCGATAACGCGCGCGACATTCGCCCCATTCCATCGACACCCGGAGGCACGACCATGACCGACATCGATCTCGCCGCCCGCTACCGCGCGTATATCGACTGCCTGAACCGGCAGGACTGGCCAGCGCTCGGCCGGTACGTCGCCGACGACGTGATCCACAACGACCGGCCGCTCGGCCTGGCCGGTTACCGCGCGATGCTGGAACAGGACTACCGCGACATACCCGACCTCCATTTCGACATCCGGCTGCTCGCTTGTGAGCCGCCGCGCGTCGCGTGCCGATTGCGCTTCGCCTGTTCGCCGAAAGGAACGTTCATGGGGCTCGCCGTCGACGGCAGGAAGGTCACGTTCGCCGAGAACGTGTTCTACGAGTTTCACGACGGCAAGATCCGCCAGGTCTGGTCGGTGATCGACAAGGCGGCGATCGAGGCGCAGCTTTAAGGCTCGTTGGCGTCGCCAGGCGCCGGTTGCGATCGGCGGGTCGATATCCGCTTCGACTCGCCTCAACTCTTATGGATAACGTTTTCTCTCAAAGTTCATAGAGAGCACGTAGCGAGACAGCTTTTCCTCCTTCCGCTTTCACGCCGGCATTCGACGCAGCACCTCACCGGAAGACGTAAAAATTCCCGGCGAATATCACGTCATTTCGGCCTCATCGCTTCCCTCCTTCGTTCCCACTATTCGGGTTTCTACCGGCGCATCCAGCGTGAAAGTTCATTGACACCGGGCCGTTCGATGCCTAAATTTGGAAAACGTTTTCCAATGCATCGGCGCGACGCCGTCCACGGCCCGCGCAGGGAGAACGCTTGCCCGCTCGAGTTGTGATTCGGGCCATCCGCCTTCAGGGATCAGGGTTACGAGGCGGAGCCCAGGTACGGGCATCGAGCGCGGCAACGGCCACACCCGCCCGTTCCACATCACTATTCAAAACTGGAGACACAATGCATCCGCGCAGCAGATTCGCGCTCGGCGCCGCGCTCAGCGCCCTTTCCGTCGTGTTCGTCAGCGCCTGCGGTGGCAACGACATCACCGATCCGCCGTCTTCGTCCACCCCGCCGTCGGGCTCGACACCGACGTCGCCCCCCGCTTCCGCGCTGGCGGCCACCTCGCTGCAGGCGCTCGTCTACGGCGCGGCCGACACCAGCGTACCGGCCGGGACGGACACGCCGATCACGATGATGGGCCAGATGCGCGCGCTGTTCGACCTGATCCGGAAGTCGCCCGACTTCACGCAGGTCGTGATGGATCTCGGCGACGGCACGCCGGTTCACGTGCTCGACACGAACACCGGCGACAAATTCCTGCCAGGCAAGCTCGCGCTCGGCCTGTCGTACATCCTGATCGACATGAAGTCGAAAGGCGACCCGCAATACGCAAGCTACCTCGCGACGTACCAGAAGATCACGACCGCGATGATGGCGCAGTCGGGCAGCAACTACACGTACGCGAATACGTCGTGGGGCGAGTACTACTATCTCGTCGCGCTGAACAACCTGCAGGCGCACGGGATGCTCAACGAAGTCTTCAGCGACGCGATGCTCGCGACGCTGCAGCAGCGGCTCCGGTTCTGCGACATGTTCGGCCCCGACGCGAGCGGCAAGGTCGACACGTGCCCGGCCGCCGGCACGCCGATCGACATCGCGTCGCTGAACACCGCGCAGAACTACTATGCGGTGTCCTACGGGATCGCCGGGCTGCGGCAGAAACTCGGCTGGAGCAATCCGTCGTTCGCGTCGGCGACCGATCCGGCCGTCGCGACGATGGGCGCGCGCGACGCGCTGCTGTACACGCTGACCAACCACATCCGGAAGGATTCGTCGGGCGGGTTCTCCGACGAAGCGTCGAACACGCACACGACCTATTACGACCAGGCGCGCTTCGACCGCTACAGCACGCTGCTGATCGGCGAAGTCACCGAGCGCACGCTCGAGATGGGCAACGAGGCGAATCTCACGCCGGAACTGAAGGGGTATCTGCGCAAGTCCGTCGACCTGATCCTGCAGCAGCTGAACGGCGACGGCGAAGGCTTCAACTACGGCCGCTCGATCGGCCCGTACGGCGATTCCGCGTTCATGGAAGTGCTGACCGCGGCCGCCAATGCCGGCGTGCTGTCCGATCAGGAGAAGCAGATCGCGTACACGTTCATCGCCAAGGCCGCGCATCGCTTCGACACCTTCTGGTACGACCCGTCGCTGCCGACGCCGTCGGTGAACATGTGGGTCAAGGGCCGCGGCACGGACGCGTATCGCGGCAAGCCGCGCGTGATGGGCGAGAACTTCAGCCTGCTGCACCAGTACCTGTACGTGAACGCATGGTGGAACAAGCTCGGCTTCGGCGGCAAGGCGCCGATGGCCGATACGGACTACAACGCGTGGCTCGACGCGCTGCCGCGCTACACGCTCACCTGGTACAACCAGCCGAACGACGCCGCGCATCCGTACAGCGCGGCGCTGGTCACCGTGCGCGACGGACGGCGCGTGATCAACCTGAACCTGAGCCAGGCGCCCGACTACAACTCGTTCACGCCGTACTACCCGGTGCCGGCTTCCGACAAGCTGACCTACGGCACGACCGATCTCGGCTACGCGCTGCTGATTCCGCAGGTGTCGTACAACGGGAAAACCTACATTCCCGTCACGTACTACAAGAACCTGAACGTGCAGCAGGCCAACGGCCAGGTGATCGTGTCGTTCGATACGGCGAAGTTCCGGCTCGCGTCGAAGAATGCGGCGTACACGACGGATCTCGACCTGCAGGTGCATACGGTGCTGACGTTCGCGCACGGCTCGATCGCGCGCAGCGATACGCTGAGCACGGCCACGCTCAGCGGCAACCTGTCGGTCGAGACGGACTTCACGTCGTTCGCGGATTTCGCGTCCACGCAGGCCAACGGCGTGTCGGTGACGTACGCGAACAGCACCGCGACCGGCTATGCGGCGTCCGGGTTCGACAACTGCGCGCTGTCGGCCTTCGACACGGTGAACGGCGCGACGAACCCGCTGTCGACGACGCCGATCGGCCAGTTGCATTCGAACTTCGCCTGCACGACGAAGCCGTTTGCGCTCGGCGCGGGCACGAACCGCACGTTCGGGTGGACGCTGAAGTACGCCGATCCGGCCTGATCGACGCGGCTGCCGTCCTGCGAGCATGCCCGAAGCCGGCTACCGGCTTCGGAATCGTGCAGGGTGGCGGGCATCGCCGCGCGCACGCATCACGCGCACCGGCGATGCCCGCTCACAGCCACCCCGAAGCCGCCATGTAGGCGCCGAGCGCAATCAGCCCGACGAAGAAACAGCGCTTGAACGCCTTCTCGCTCATCACGCGCCGCGCGTATTGCCCGCCGGCCATCCCCGCCAGCGCCGGCACGAGCGCGAGCGCCGACACGCCGAGATCGACCGTCTGCAGCGCGCCCGTCACGCGCAACTGCAAGCCGAGCGCGATCGTCGACGCAGTGAACGACAGCCCGAGCGCCTGGATCAGGTCGTCCTTCGACAGCCGCAATGCCTGCAGATACGGCACGGCCGGCACGACGAACACACCGGTCGCGGCCGTCACGACACCCGTCAGGTAGCCGATCACGGCCGACAGCCATTGTTCGTGGCGGCCCGGCGCAGGCAGGCGCGCGGCGGCCAGCCCCCACAGCCCGTAGATGATCAGCACCACGCCGAGCGCCGCATGCGTCCACGTGCTGCCGGCCGCGAGCGCGGGCAGCCCGCCCGTCAGCGTGCCGATCGTGAGACCGGCGAGCAGCGGCCACAGCCGGCGCAGCAGCGGCCCGAACGACGGACCGAGCCACAACTGCCACACATTGGTGATGAACGACGGCACGAGCAGCAGGCTCGCCGCGGCCGACGGCGGCATCGCGAGCGTGAGCAGCCCCATCGCGATCGTCGGCAACCCGAGCCCGATCATCCCTTGACCGCGCCGGCCAGCAGGAAAACCAGCACGATGATCGTCAGCGTATGAATTTGCATGGCGGCGTTCCGTCCGGTTGAACAAGGCGCCGATGGTGAACCGCCGCCGCGCCGCCCGCCATCTGGCTTTGCCTGAGGCTGGCTCGGGGCCGCCGGGCGGGCCGCGCAGAGCAGCCGGTCAGGCCCCGTGAATCACCCCCTCGCCTGCTCGCTGTCGAGGTGCGCCATCTGCGCGGCCGGATAACGCTCGCCGGCAGCCGCCCCGGCGGGAACCGCCGCTTCGATGCGAGCGATGTCATTGACCGTTAGTTGCAACTCAGGGGCCTGCAATGCGTCCTGGAGCTGCGTGCGCTTGCGCGCGCCGATCAGCGGCACGATGTCGCCGCCGCGCGACAATGCCCACGCAATCGCGACCTGGGCCGGATTGCTGCCCTTCTCGTCGGCGATCGTCCGCAGCGCATCGACGAGCGCGAGGTTGTGCGTGAGGTTCTCGCCCTGGAAGCGCGGGCTCGCCGCGCGGAAATCGCGCTCGCCCTGCCGAGCGGTGTTCCAGCGCCCGCCCAGCAACCCGCGCGACAGCACGCCATAGGCCGTCACGCCGATGCCGAGTTCGCGGCACGCGGGCAGGATCTCCGCCTCGATGCCGCGCGACAGCAGCGAATACTCGATCTGCAGGTCGGAGATCGGCGCGACGGCCGCCGCGCGGCGGATCGTGTCGGCGCTGGCTTCCGACAGGCCGATGTGGCGCACGTAGCCGGCCTTCACGAGATCGGCGATCGCGCCGACCGTCTCCTCGATCGGCACCGCCGGATCGACGCGCGACGGCCGGTAGATGTCGATGTAGTCGGTGCCGAGCCGCTTCAGCGAATACGCGACGAAGTTCCGGATCGCGTCGGGCCGCGCGTCGTAGCCGGCAAACCCGCCGACCGGATCGCGCAGCGCGCCGAACTTCACGCTGATCAGCACCTGGTCGCGCGCACGGCCGCGCAGCGCGTCGCGGATCAGCATCTCGTTGTCGCCCATTCCGTAGAAATCGCCGGTGTCGAGCATCGTGATCCCGTGGTCGAGCGCCGCGTGCAGCGTCGCGATGCTTTCGTCGCGGTCGGCCGGCCCGTAGAAATCCGACATCCCCATGCAGCCGAGCGCGATCGCCGAAACCTGCGGGCCCGTGCGGCCCAGTTGACGCGTGTCCATGTCCGTTTCCTTCAAGTGGTGAGTGAATGGACCGGATTCTGGGCGCATCGCAGCATGCGATAAACGCGAAACGCTCCACCAAACCATTCGACGCTGATTAACAATGGAGCCTGTCCCAATCAGCCCGCCCCTCGCCCCGCATGGACCATCTGCAAGCAATGCGCATCTTCGCGCGCGTCGCCCATCTCGGCAGCTTCACGAAAGCGGCCGAGCAGTTGCAACTGCCGCGTCCGACGGTCAGCAACGCCGTCCAGTATCTGGAAAAGCACCTGAAGATCCGCCTGTTGCAGCGCACGACGCGGCGCGTCGCGCTGACGGCCGAGGGCGCGACCTATTACGAGCGCTGCGTGCGATTGCTGGCCGATCTCGACGATGTGGAAACGCTGTTCGAGGACGCCGCCGCGTCGCCGCGCGGCGTGATCCGCGTCGATCTGCCCGAACGCTTCGCGGTGAACCAGGTGATTCCCGCGCTGCCTGATTTCCACGCGCGCTACCCCGACCTGCGCGTCGCGATCAGCACGACCGACCGCTTCGTCGATCTCGTCGCGGACGGCATCGATTGCGCGGTGCGGGTCGGCGTGCTGTCCGACACGTCGCTCGTCGCGCGGCGCATCGGCGAGATGACGCAGATCAACTGCGCGTCGCCCGCGTATCTCGCGCGCCACGGCACGCCGCGCTCGCCCGACGAATTACCCGACCACGTCGCGGTCGGCTATTTCTCGAGCCGCACGGGCCGCGAACTGGACTGGGAATTTGCGGACATGGATTCGGGCGAGCTGCACGCGGTGAAGATGCACAGCGTCGTGTCGGTCAACAGCTCGCAGGCGTATCTCGCGTGCTGCCTGGCCGGCCTCGGGATGGTCCAGGTGCCGCGCGACGGGCTCGCACCGCTGCTCGCCGACGGCTCGCTGGTCGAAGTGCTGCCCGAATGGAATGCAGCGCCGCTGCCCGTGTCGGTGGTGTTCCCGTACGGCCGGCATCTTGCGCCGCGCGTGCGGATCTTCGTCGACTGGCTCGCGGCAACGCTCGGCGGCACGCACCGGGCGGACTGACGGCAGCGAACGCCGGGGCGCGCAGCCCCGGCGGCCGCGCTCAGAACTTGTGGCGGATCGCGGCGCGCACCGCGAACTGGTTCGACGACGACGACGGGCCGTCCGTCCCGACGACGTAGCCGCCGTCGGCGGCCGTGCCGGTCTTGTCGCCGGCGACCTTCTGCCATGCGCCCTGCAGATAGACGTCGGTGCGCTTGGACAGGCTGTAGTCGGCCATCAGGCCGACCGTGTGGTACTTCGGCTTGAACGAGCCGGCGGCGGCATCGAACTTGCCGTCCGTGTACACGTACTGCGCGCCGAGATAGAAATCGGGCGTGAGCTGGTACTTGCCGTTGATTTCGAAGTTCTGGAACTTCGTCGCGGTCAGCCCGAGGCCGGCGAACGTCGAAGCCGGCAGGTAGACGGTCGACACCGGATTCTTCACGTCCGTCTTCGTATAGACGAAACCGACCGTGGCCGGGCCGAACGTGTAGTTGATCCCGCCGCCGAAGATGCGCAGGCGATCGGCGACGAAGTTCGCATCGTCGGCCGCGATCGCGCCCGCGCTGCCGACGCCCGGATTGTTCGCCTGCAGGTAGGCGGCCGCGACCTGCAGCCCGGCCAGCGAATACTGCGCGCCGATGCTGTACTGGCGATTGTTCGAGAAGCCCGTGCTGTTGCTGAAGCTGTACGTGCCGCCGAAGGTCAGCCCGTTCCAGTCGGGGCTCGCGTACTTGACCGTGTTGTTGACGCGGAACGAGTTGTCCGTGTTGTCGTTGTCGAACGGGTGCGAGAACAGCGTGCCGCCCCAATTGCCGTTCGCGGTCAGCGGCGCGAGGTAGTCGACGACCGAGTCGTACTGGCGGCCGAAGGTCAACGTGCCGAAGCGCGGCGCGGAGAGCCCGACGAACGCCTGGCGGCCGAACATGCGGCCGCCCTGGCCGAGCCGGCCGTTGTTCACGTCAAAACCGTTTTCCAGCGTGAAGATCGCCTTGAGCCCGCCGCCGAGATCCTCGCTGCCCTTCAGGCCCCAGCGGCTGCCCTGCGCATACCCGCTCGCGAGCTGGTAATTCGTTTTTCCGACCCCATTGACGTTGACGTTGTTCGTGTAATTGAAGCCTTCGTCGATCAGGCCGTACAGCGTCACGCTGTTCTGGGCAAAGGCCGGCGCGGCGAAAGCGGCCAGCGCAGCGGCAAAAATGACGTGCTTCTTCATGACGGATCTCCGGAGCCGGGGGCCGGGCAGGCCGAGCGCCCGGCGAATGTTTGGTCTGTTGTATGTGTGGCCCGCAGGGCGGACGACGCGGTGTGCGGCCGCGTGGAATCAAAATGGTGTCACGTCGCAAACCGTCCGTCCATCGGGGTATCGAAACCGCGCGCAAAGCGTTGCGCTCTCCCAACTGCCCCGTTGCGCAGACTGCCTGACCGGGCTTATCGGCAGCGGCGGGCCGGCCCGCCATCCGCGTAAACCCGGCCGGCGTCGCATCGGTGGCACAATGCGCATCCGTTCGCCATTTCTCCACGAAGTCATGCTTCACCCCGATTCCTGCGCGGCATGTGCCGGCCGCGCACGCGCCCCGCGCCGGGTGGCGGCCCGATGACCGCGCCTGCCCGGGCCGGCCGTTACGCCGAACTCGATTTCTTCCGCGGCCTCGTGCTGCTCGTCATCGTCGTCGACCACATCGGCGGCAGCATCCTGTCGCGCGTGACGCTGCACGCGTACGCGCTGTGCGACGCGGCCGAGGTATTCGTGTTCCTCGGCGGCTTCGCGACCGCGATCGCGTACAACTCGCTCGCCGAGCGGCACGACGAAGCCGCCGCGCGCCAGCGCTTCATCCGGCGCGCGTTCGAGATCTACCGCGCGTTCCTCGTGACGGCCGGCCTGATGCTGCTGATCACGGCCGCGCTGAACGCGCTCGCGATCGACGGCCCGAACATGCCGACCAACGACCTCGACGGCCTGCTCCACAAGCCGCTCGCCGCGCTGCGCGACATCCTGCTGTTCCGCCGCCAGCCGTACCTCGCGTCGGTGCTGCCGATGTACGCGTTCTTCGCGCTGCTCGTCCCGCTCGCGTTACCGCTCGCGCGCACGCAGCCGTGGCTGATGCTCGCATTCAGCGGGTCGCTCTGGTACGCGGCGCCGCACGTCGCGCGCTTCCTGCCGACCGTCGAAGGCGCGCCGTGGGACTTCAATCCGTTCGCGTGGCAGTTCCTGTTCGTGCTCGGCGTGATCGCGCGCTGCCAGCCCGTCTACCAGACGCTCGCGCCCAAGCCGCAGGGCTGGCTGCTGACGGCGGTCTCGCTCGCGATCGTCGCGGCCGGCGCTTACTACCGGCTGCGCATCGAGCCGTTCCCGACCGATCCGTCGATCAAACAGAACCTCGGCGCGCTGCGGCTCGCGAACTTCCTCGCGATCGCGTGGCTCGCGGCCAAGCTCGTGCACCTGGGCTGGATGAAGAAAGTCGCGCACGCGATGCCGTGGATCGGCACGATCGGCCGGCAGGGGCTGCTGTGCTTCGTCGCCGGCACCGGCATCTCGCTCGCGGTCGATTCGGTGCTCTACCAGGCGACCGAAGGCTATCTCAACGTGCCGCTCGGCCTGGCCGCCGACGTCGTCGCGATAGGCCTGCTGTATCTCGTTGCCAAACTTTACGGGCCGCTCGTCGCGCGGCTGCCGTTCCGTTCGCGGCGATGACGCGCCGCGCCGTCATGCGCCGCTGCTACGATAGCCGGCGCCTCTCCTGAAACGTTTCGCCATGCGCCGACTCGCCCTTCCGTTCGCCGTCGCCCTGATCGCCGGCTCCATCACCACCGCCCGTGCCACGCCGGCCGCGCCGACGGTATCGCCCGCGTCGTCTCCGCCGGCGGTCGTCCAGGCCGCGCCGCCCGCCCAGGAGGCTTCCGTCAATCCGGGCAGCAGCATCGTGCTGCGCGCGTTCCGCTCGGCGTCGCTGAAGCGCGACTGGTCGTACACGGTCTACCTGCCGCCCGGCTACAACCCGGAAGGCGCGCGCTACCCGGTGATGTACCTGCTGCACGGCAATGCCGGCAACGCGAACGACTGGGTCACGCAAGGCCGGCTGCAGGCTACCGCCGACACGCTGATCGAGCGCCGCGAGATTCCGCCGGTCGTGATCGTGATGCCGCAGGGCGGCACCGACTGGTACGTCGACCGCAAGGAGAAGATGCAGAGCGCGTTCCTCAACGACCTGCTGCCCGAAGTCGAAGCGCACTTCGCGGTGTCGAACCAGCGCGCCGGCCGCGCGATCGGCGGCGTATCGATGGGCGGCTTCGGCGCGCTGCGCTTCTCGCTGCTCGAACCGGGGCTGTTCTGCGGCGCGATGCTGCTGAGCCCCGCGATCTATGCGAACGAGCCGCCGCTCAATTCCGCCGCGCGCTATGTCGGCGTGTTCGGCGAGCGGCAGTTCGACTCGCGCGTGTGGCACGAGCTCAACTACCCGGCGCTGATGCGCGGTTATTTCGCGCGCAGCTGGCGCGTGCCGATGTTCATCGCGGCCGGCGACGACGACCTGACGATCCAGGCGGAATCGAGTGTGCTGTACACCCACCTGCGCCGCGCGCAGAACCCGGCCGAGCTGCGCATCGTCGACGGCGGGCATACGTGGGACGTGTGGCGCGGGCTGCTCGGGCAGGGATTGAAGTACGCGCTCGAATGCGTGAAGTGACGGGGCACCCGAGCGGGCGCACGATTGTTTTCGTCGATGCTGCGCAACGAATGATTCCGTCGGCATAAACGCGCGAAGCCTACGGTCCGGCCGCTACGAGATTCAAAGCCACGTGCCGCCCTGACGCTCGTCCGGCTCGTCGGCGAGCGCATCGAAATCGTGAATCCAGTCCAGGTGATGCAGCACGCTGCCGCGCTCGGCAAGACGCGCATTGCGCGCCTGCGCGGCCGGCCCGTCGGGCAGGTGCAGCACGTCGGCCGCGGAGATCGACGCGTACTGCACCTTGCGCGTGCGGCCGCGACGCAGACGCTCGTAGCCTTCCTGCGCTTCGCGCCAGTTGCGCGGCCCGGCCTTCGCCAGTTGCGCCGCCAATACCACCGCATCCTCGATCGACTGGTTCGCGCCCTGCCCGTGGTGCGGCACCAGCGCATGCGCGGCATCGCCGATCAGCGTCACGCGCCCGCGGCTCCAGCGGCCGAGCGGCGGACGATGGAACAGCCCCCAGCGCTGGCTGATCGGCACCGCGGTGATCATCTGCACCACCGCCGGATGCCAGTCGCCGAACAGGCGCAGTTGCTCGCCCTCTTCCGACGGCATGACCCAGTCGCGCGACGGCCACGGCGACGGGTGACGCTCGACCAGCAGGAAATTCTGGTCGCCGTCGTCGCCGATCGGATAGTGCAGCAAATGCCCGTGCGGCCCGACCCAGAACTGGATCGTGTCAGGATCGGGCAACAGGTCCATGCGGTCGGCCGGCACCACGCCGCGAAAACCCGAGCAGCCCGAATACAGTGCATCGTCGTAGCCGAGCATCCAGCGCCGCGTGATCGAACGCGCGCCGTCCGCGCCGATCACGAGATCGGCTTCGATGCGCGCGCCGTTGTCGAACGCGAGCGTGACGCGATCGAGATGCTGCGCGAGATCGATCAGCCGGTGGCCGAGATGGATGCAGTCGAGGCCCACCGCTTTCGACAGCACGGCCTGCAGATCCGCGCGATGCACGCCCCAGTACGCGCCGCCGAATTGCCGGCGATAGTCGGGCTCGCCGCGATGATGGCCGATCACCGCGCCACTGCGCCCGTCGCGATAGACGAGGCCCGGGATGTCCGCGCAAACCGCGTCGAACGCATCGCGCAACCCCATGCGCTCGTAGAAGCGCGTCGCATTGGCCGACAGCGCGACGGCCGCGCCGACTTCGCGCAATGCGTCGGTCTGCTCGTAGAGCTGCGCGTCGATGCCGTGCTCGCGCAGCGCGAGCGCGAGCGTCAGGCCGCCGATTCCGGCGCCGACGATCGCAATCTTCAGGTTCGTCTGCATGATGAAGGTGTCTCCGATATTCAGGTGTGGGGGCCGCGGCCCGCGCAGCGCGCGTGTCGAATGCGTGCGCCGTATCGGTAGTTTCAGGAGTGGACATTCATCCCGCAATAAAATGAAATGAATCTGCTTCATCACCCGATGCAATGAGCGCGACGATGCGAAACCCATGGAACTGAGCGATATCGACCTCAACCTGCTGCTGCTTTTCCAGCGGCTGATGCAGGAGCGGCGCGTATCGAGCGTCGCCGAGCAGATGAACATGAGCCAGCCGGGCGTCAGCAATGCGCTCGCGAAGCTGCGCCGCCGGCTCGGCGATCCGCTGTTCGTGCGCGGGCCGGGCGGCGTGGTGCCGACGCCGTTCGCGCTGCGGCTCGCGGAACCCGTTTCGCATGCGCTCGCGACGCTGCATGCCGCGCTCAATCCCGAGACCGGTTTCGATCCGCTGCGCGCCACGCGCACGCTGACGATCGGCATGACCGATATCGGCGAAGTCGTGTTCCTGCCCGCGCTGCTCGAACACCTGTCGCAAGCGGCGCCGGGCATCGCGCTCAATACCGTTCGCGACACGAGCGTCAACCTGAGCGACGAAATGGCCGACGGCCGCGTCGATCTCGCGATCGGCCTGCTGCCGCAACTCAAGGGCGGGTTCTATCAGCGCCGGCTGTTCGATCAGCGTTACGTGTGCCTGTTCAGGCGCGGGCATCCGCTCGAGGACGCGCCGCTGACGGTCGATGCGTGGTGCAATGCCGGGCACCTGGTCGTGGTGTCGGCCGGCACCGGCCACGGGCAGGTGGACGAATGGCTGAGACGGCGCCGCGTGAAACGCCAGGTGCGGCTGACGGTGCCGCATTTCATGAGCGTGGGCTACATCCTGCAGCGCACCGACCTGATCGCGACCGTGCCGGAGCATCTCGCGCTGCAACTCGCCGCGCCGTTCTCGCTCGGCTGGCGCGCGTTGCCCGTCCCGCTGCCGGGCGCGCCGATTCATATGCTCTGGCATACGCGGGTCAATCAGGACGAAGGCAACCGGTGGTTGCGCGGCGTGGTGGTCGACCTGTTCGCGGACACCGGCGCGCGGGTGCGGAAGACCGCGCCCGGGCGGAAGCAATAGTCGCGGTTATCGCAAACACGGGTACCTGAGCCCATGAACCCCAGACGCGTGCATTCGCTCTATCTCAAGCATCGCCCCGATGTCGATCTCGTCCAGTGCGAGTGGATACATCTGCTTTCGAGCGGCAGCGTGGATCGCGACCTGCTTCGGAACATGCTCTCGACGATTGGCGCCGCGGACGTCCTGATCCACGTCCGGCGCACGATCGGCGATTTTCTGCCGATCGAGCTCGCGATCACCTTTATCGGCGAACACATCGGCAAAGGCCAGATGCTCGTGTCCGATCGCGCATTCACGAACTTCGTCATCGTCGGACACAACGGCGTAGCGGCTACCTGGCCGCGGTGCCTGACGCGAAGCCGGATCGATCTGCTGCCGCCCGCGTCGAACAACGCGACACGCTAGCCGCCCAACCGCCCGACAACATCGCGGGATGCAGGCACGCTGTACGATCCGTACCTGAACATGCGCAACGCGCATTTCGACTACATTGCCGAAGCGGCGATGACGCCCGTCACCGGCCGCCTCGCCTCCCATTCAACCAGCAGGAAATCAAGCCATGTCTGTCTCGCAGAAATTCGCAGCCGTCACGGGCGCCGGAACCGGCATCGGCCGGGCGGCGGCCATCGCGCTCGCCGGCGCCGGATTCACCGTCGCGCTGATCGGACGCCGGGAAGAATCGTTACGCGAAACGCAGGAGGCGATCCGCATCGCCGGCGGCAACGCGCACGTATTTCCTGCCGACGTCACCGACGAAGCATCGGTCGATCGCGCGTTCGCGCAGATCACGCAGCAGTTCGGCCGGCTGGACGTCCTGTTCAACAATGCCGGACGCAACGCCCCCGCCGTTCCCCTCGACGAATACGACTTCGGCGTGTGGAACGACGTCGTCGCGACGAACCTGACCGGCGTCTTTCTGTGTGCGCGGGCCGCGTGGCGGCTGATGAAAGCGCAAACGCCGCAGGGCGGCCGGATCATCAACAACGGCTCGATCTCGGCGCACGCGCCGCGCCCCGACACGATCGCGTACACGGCCACCAAGCACGCTGTGACCGGGATCACGAAATCGCTGGCGCTGGACGGCCGCGCATACAACATCGCCTGCGGCCAGATCGACATCGGCAACGCGGCGACGTCGCTCACGGAACGGATGACGCAAGGCGTGCCGCAAGCGGACGGCAGCCTCGCGCCCGAAGCGCGCATGGACGTCGCGCACGTCGCGAACGCAATCGTCCAGATGGCCAGCCTTCCGCTGGACACGAACATCCTGACGATGACGATCATGGCGACCGCGATGCCTTTCGTGGGCCGCGGATAAACGCAGGCGGCGGCCAGCGGTTCGGTCCGCCGCAGCACCGGCCGGCGCTACGGTCGACGACGGCCGGCGCCGGGAGGCCGACCCGCCGCGGCGAGCCGGCCTCCCGCGCCGATACGCGCTGCCGCTCAGGCCAATGCCTGCGTGCGCTGCCGGACCTCGCGCTGATCGATGCCGAGTCGCGCCGCCAGCCAGTCGCAGATGAACTCCTGCCCCAGCGTCGGGTTGTCGATCTGACAGTGTGCGGCGCCCGTTTCGTCGGGATCGAACAGCTTGAGCGTCGCGTCGACCCCATGCGCCTTCGCGTACTCGTAGGTATCGGTCGCCGTTTTCAACCCCAGCCAGTCCTCGGTGCCCTGCAGCACCAGATAGGGCACCGAGATCCGCTCGATCACGTCGGCGAGCCGGAAGTCCCGCGCCTTGGCGACCACGCCCTCCGGCGTCGTGCAGCCGAACACCCATTTCAGGTGACGCCAGATGAGCCGGTCCGGCGTATCGAGCCATTCCGCGAACAACGTCGACATGTCGAACATCACCGAATCCGACACCACCGCGACGACGCGCTTCTCGAACGACGCCGCGCGCGCCGCATAAACCCCGCCGACGCTGGCGCCGTACAGCGCGATCCGGCCGGGATCGACGTCGTGGCGCGTGAGCAGGTAATCGACGCATGCACCGACCGGCACTTCGGTATCGGCGCGGTTCACGATCTTCTGACGGCGCAGCGTCCCGCCTTGCCCGGGCAGGTCCACCAGCAGCAGCGACATGCCGCGCGTGAGCGCGTGCTTGGGCATCTCGTGGAGCAGTTCGTCCTTGTACTCGTCGAGCCCGCCGAACGCGATCACGGTCGGCGAACGCACGCCGTTGCCTGCGCACGGGAGGAAATACGCATCGAGGTGCGCACCGCCTTCGTACGGGATTCGCACGACCTCGCCGGCCGGCGTCAGCCCTTCAAGATAGCGATGCGAGCAGCGCTCGACGCTGTCGAAGGTATCGCGCCGCCGCGCGTCATCGTGCGCGAGGTAGAACTCCGACGACCGGTAGTAGTTGGCCGCGCGCAGCCAGTTGCTGCTCGCGGTGCGCAGGAAACCGCGCTCGAGTGCGTCCAGCGCGCGCTGCTCGCTCGTCGTCGCGAGCACCTGCCATTCGCGATACCAGCTCTCGGTATCGCCGGGCGTCATCCGCGACGCCGCGCGAAAACACTCGCTGATCAGGCTCGCGCCTTCCTGCGCACCGCCGAGCGTGCGCGCGAACTGGAAACTCAGTTCGGGCTCGCCGGGCCATTGCACCCAGCCTTCCGCGCGGTACGCGCCATCCATCCGATCGTTTTTCACACTCATGACCACTCCTTCAAAAATTACTGATACGTAAATTTATGGCCGTGAAATCACGCCGCTTCGCTCGTCTCCATCGCTGTTTCTGCGGAGCTTCGTGTCCCGA
Source organism: Burkholderia stabilis (assembly GCF_001742165.1). NCBI lineage: Bacteria > Pseudomonadati > Pseudomonadota > Betaproteobacteria > Burkholderiales > Burkholderiaceae > Burkholderia > Burkholderia stabilis. Next base: position 973,610 of record NZ_CP016443.1, read on the forward strand.
CGGCCGGAGCAAGACGCGTCGTGCATGCACCTGTATTTACATATCCGTAAATACAGGTAGCAAAAAAACGAGACATCGAAGATGTCCCGCTTTCGTCATGTCGACACCACGGCAGTGTACGCCTCGATACTCGGCAACGACAAGCGCTTCGCATTTCAACGCCCGGGGTTGCGGCAATGCTGTATATTTTTATTACATATCAGTAAAAACATTCTCCCCGGTGAACGGTAATGAGCAAGAAAACCCGCGTCTCGTCGATTCTTTCCGCGCTGCCGATCAAGCCGCCGCGCCGCGAGCGGCTGCAGGTTCCCGCCGACCAGATCGGGCAGCGGTTACGCGCGCTGCGCCAGTCGCGCGATCTCACGCTGAACGAGGCAAGCCGGCTGACCGGCGTGCCTGCGGCGACGTTCTCGCGCATCGAGACGAACAAGATGTCGCCGACCTTCGGCGTACTGCACCGAATCATCGAAGGCATGGGTTTCGACTGGCGCGACGTGCTGACCAACCAGTTGCGCCACCGCCATTCGCTGAGCGTGTGCCACGCGCAAGACATCGTCACGACGCGAATCGCGAACATCCCTTACGAGTACGCGCTGCTGCACCGTGACAGCTCGGCCGGGATGATTACGCTGCGCATGCAGGTCGACGCACGCACGGTGGACGATGCCGGCGGACTCGCCGGCCACGAGGGCGACGAATTCTGCTACGTGCTGTCCGGCGAACTGGAACTGCACTTCGAGCACGATGAGCCGACGCGGTTGCGCACCGGCGAAAGCGCGCTGTTTTCGTCGCATCGGCCGCATGCCTACGTGGCGCCGGACGGCGCCACGCTGCTCGTGGTGCTGACGCCGCCGGGACACGCGCAGTCCAGACCGATATCGCCTTAGCTCAACGCGCGCCGGCAGTCATGCCGCGCGCCCGTCGTGCTTCGTCAATTTGACCTGGCTTTCTTGCCGGCCGATGGGGGCTTGCATATGACGAACTGACGGCGATCCTTGCCCCGGATCCACAGCGGAGCGTTACCGCGCCCGCTCCATTCCTTCCCGCTCACCGGATCGCGATACCGCGCCGGCAGGACTTTCACCATGTACGCGCCTCGGCGGCCGTTCCGGCCGACCAGGTCGCGATGCTTGATCGCATAGGTGTCCATCAACGAATGAACCTTCTCGATCGCATCGATGCGCTCACGCGCGCGTGCACGCTCGATTTCCTCGTCCAGTTCGGCCAGCTCGACAACGAGCTGCGCATAGGTCTTGCTCGCACTCATCTTCTGCTTCCTGCCCCGCATCCGCATGGGAATCGACATGATTCGCATGGCTAACAAACTGTTTCATGTCGCCCCGCGAGGGCGGCATTCATCTGGCCGGCAAGCGGCCAACCCCATACACCGGATGACCCGACACCATGGGCGCAACCATCCGCAGCCCCTTGACGCCGCACCGACGGCCCCATGCCGCGACGATCGTCCACCCGGAGCCGGCCCTACCATGAACATTCCGGCGCACAATCGCGCGCCGCATTTTACATATCAAGTGATATTTGAAATGCGATCGTAATGGTATCTATCCCAAATATCAACTGATATCCTTCCGGCCATGAATACGGCGCCCCTCCCCCGCGGTTGAGCCGCGAAGAAAGTCGATTGCAGACCCGCGCGCATTTGCTCGCGGCTGCGAAGCGGCTGTTCGTCGACCGCGGTTTCGGCGCCACGTCGCTCAGGGATATCGCGGCCGAGGCCGGCTACACGCAGGGCGCGTTCTATTCGAATTTCGCGAGCAAGGATGAACTGTTCATCGAACTGATGCGGGAGCGTTCAAGGACGCAAGTGGCCGACATCGCGCGGGCGCTGGGCGACCCGTCCGCTTCGGCGGACGACATATTGAATGCGCTGGAAATCTGGTCGCGGACCGTCGATGCCGAGCCCGAGTGGTCGGTGCTGGGCGTCGAGTTCAAGCTTCAGGGGCGACGCAACCCCGCTTTTGCAGCGGCATCGCAGGCGCTGCTGGACACCCATCGCGATGGCCTCGCTTACTGCATCGAACAGATTTTCGCGCGGCTGAAGAAAGTGCCGCCCGAACCGCCGGTCGTGCTGGCCATATCGTTCATGGGCCTCTCGCAAGGCCTGTCGCTGCAGCAGTCGATCCTGTCCGAGGTGCCGATCGGCCACATGATCATGGTGTTCCTGCGCAGTTTGCTGGCCTCGGCAGAGCCCGTGCGCTGACCTCGGCCGGCTCCGCGCGGGCGGGGATCAGTGCCGTCGCCGCACACTGCGACCTGCGTTCGCCGCGTTGATATCGCGGGAGGCGACCGATGCGCTGCCGATCGCGAATCGAGCGCATGCCGCGGGCACGATTGCGGCGACGGCCGGCCTGGGTGCCGGCTACGGCGCGGCCGTACCCGTCGCCACCCAGTCCATCACCCTTTGCCCATCACGGCGAGATAATCGTAACGATCCCCTCGGTAAAACGACCGCGTCAGCTCGAGCGGCCGCCCTTCGACCGAGAACGACCGGCGTTCGATGTGCAGCACCGGATCGCCGCTCCGGATGCCGAGCAGTTCCGCGTCGAGCCCGGACGCCAGTTCCGCGCGCAGCCGCTGCAGCGCCCTGACCGGGCAAACGCCGACGGCATTCAACGCGTCGTACAGCGAGTCGCCGAACTCCAGGTTGCCACCCAGCAGTTCGGCCGCCAGCACCGCACGTTCGATTGCCATGGGTACGGCGTCCGCCGTTCTGACCCGTTCGAGATGCATGACGACCGAATCCGGTGCGAGCCCCAGTGCGAGCGACTCCTCCGGTGTCGGGCGGCGCAATTCGCGCTTGACCCAGTGGGACCCCGGACGAAAGCCACGGCGGAGCATGTCGTCCGAGAAACTGGTGATCTCGGTCAACGGTTGCTCGACGCGCGCGGCGACGAACGTCCCCGCGCCCTGACGCGCTTCGACGAGGCCCTGGCGGATCAGTTCTTCGATCGCGCGCCGCACCGTGTCGCGCGACACCTGGAGCAACGCCGCGAGCTCCCGTTCGGGCGGAAAGCTTTCGCCGGTTTTCATCGCGCCGTCGACGATGGTCGCGCGCAGCATCCGGGCGACGCGCGACGCAACCGGCGTCCTCGCGCCGCTCGACGAAGGCGTATGCAGTTCGGCTACCTGCGACGCGCTGAACAGGCGCGCTTCGGGTTGCACGTCGGGTGGAGGAAGGTCATCCAGGCTGCGTTCCGTCATCGATACACTAGAAATGGTCAGGATTGAAAAATGCGCCACGGGGCGACGCACTGCGTCAGGACGGCTTGCGCGCCTGCAGCGCGCGGTGAATCGATCCGCCATGCTCCACCGACAACGCCTCGGCTTCGCCGCAGCTCAAACCGGCCAGCAGCATCAGTATGGCGATCCGCGGACGGTTGCCGGCTTCCGCCAGCGTCCGTGCAGCGACGTCCGGCGCGACGCCTGCCGCCTGCGCGACAATCGATTGCGCACGCAGTTGAAGTTTGTGATTGTGCACCTGCAGATCGACCATCAGGTTGCCATAGGTCTTGCCGAGCGCGACCATGGAGAGCGTCGACAGCATGTTACAGACCATCTTCTGCACAGTCCCCGCCTTCAGGCGCGTGGACCCGGCCAGGATCTCCGGGCCGCAGTCCACCTCGATCGCGACATCGGCAACGGCGCCGACCTCGCTCCCGCTATTGCAGGCGACCGACACGGTCGAACAGCCGATTCGCCGCGCATGGCGCAGCGCGCCGATCACATAGGGCGTGCGACCGCTCGCAGACAACCCGACGACCACGTCCTCGCGCCTGAGCGCGATGCCTTCCAGATCCGCCTGCCCGCGTTCCGCGGAATCCTCGACGCCTTCGGACATGCCGATGAAACCGCCCGCGACGATGCCCACGACCTCTTGCGGCGACATGCCGAAAGTCGGCTGACACTCCAGCGCATCGAGGTAACCGATCCGGCCGCTGTTGCCCGCGCCGATGTAGACGAGCCGGCCGCCCGCGCGAAGCGCTTGCGAGACCGCCCGTACGCCTGCCGCGATGGACGGCAGCGAGCGCGCCACGCACGGCGCAATGAACGCATCCTCGCGATTCATCAATGCCACGCCCTCTTCGATGCTCAGTTGATCGAGGTTGGCGCTGAAGACGTTGGGCTGCTCGGTAATCAGACGATCCAGCGGCATGCTCAGACTCCACAGGTTGGACGAGAAATGCTGCCGATCATAATTGGTCTGGCATTGGTTGTAAATTGCGGCGATACCGATTTTTGTAACCATGCGGTGACGCCCGCCGATCGACCTGATCCACAAATCGGCCAATATCCATTGATACATATGGGTTTTTCGATAAATTTCCGGCCCATCCAGCGATCCTGCGCACGTTATCTCCAGAACAGAAAAGCTAACCACCCAATCCGTGGACAGCTTCTAAAAAACTACCTATTGCCAACCAATAAATGTATTGGTCCGTTCCAATCCGTCAACGATTCAACTCAACCTACCCGCCTCCCGACCGAGGCGGTTCGGCATTCCACAGGAGCAAGGCATGGCGGCGGAGACGGCAGAGCGATTCAGGGAACTGGCCCACGCGATTCTCGATGCAATCGGCGGCACGCAAAACGTGCGGAACCACACGCATTGCATGACGCGACTGCGCGTCAATCTCGTCGATCCCGCGCTCGCGGACCCGGCCGCGTTGCGGCAACTGCCGGGCGTGCTCGGCGTGGTGACCGGCGATCCGCTGCAGGTCGTCATCGGCCCGGGCGCGGTCAAGCAGGTATGGAGCGCGTTCGCGCAGGCATTGAGCGAACGCGCTGCGAGCAACGCGCTGACGAGCGACGACGTGCCTGCCGCGAAGCAGCCGTCGCCCGTCAAACGCGGCAACCACGCCGTGCGCGGATTCCTGCGCCGCATCGCCGCGATCTTCACGCCGCTGATCCCGGCGCTGGTCGGCGCGGGGCTGATCAACGCGCTCGGCGGCCTGTTGCTGCTCTGGGCCAGGCATTCGCCCCCCGATAGCGCAAGCGATCTGACCTTTCTCGCCACCGTCGCATCGACGATCGGCACGGCCTTCTTCGCATTCCTGGTCATCCAGGTGGGCATGAATGCGGCGCGCGAGTTCGACGGCACGCCGAGCCTCGGCGGCGCGGCCGCAAGCGTGATGATCGTGCCGGCCGTCACCAAGCTCCACGCATTCACCCTGCCGCTGCTCGGCGAAATCGCGCTGCGGCCCGGCCAGGGCGGACTGATGGGGGCGTTGCTGGCCGGCGTGCTGGTCGCGCTGGTCGAGCGCAACCTGCGCACGCGCATCCCGCCCGCGATCGAGACGCTGGTGACACCAACGGTGTCGCTGCTCGTCGCCGGCGCCGCCACGCTGTTCGTGCTCATGCCGGTCGCCGACGTGCTGACGAACGGCGTCAGCCTGATTACCACGCGCCTGCTGAATGTCGGCGGCATGCCAGCCGCGTTCGTCCTCGCCGCGTCGTTCGTCGGTCTCCTGATGTTCGGCCTGCATCAGGCACTGATCCCGATTCATGCGCAACTCATCGCGCAATACGGCTTCACCGCGCTGTTCCCGATTCTCGCGATGTCGGGGTGCGGGCAGGCCGGCGCCGCCTTCGCGCTCTACTTCCGCGTCAAGGATGCGGGCCTCAAACAGCGGATCCGGGACACCTTGCCGACCTGCATGCTGGGCGTATCCGAACCGCTGCTGTACAGCGTCACGCTGCCGCTCGGGCGTCCGCTCGTCACGTCGTCGATCGGCGGCGGAATCGGCGCGCTGGTACTCGGGTACTTCGCCAGTCACGGCGATTTCGTCGGGGCGACCACGATCGGCCCCGCCAACCTGATGCTGATCCCGCTCGTCACCGGGCCCATGGGATTGGGCCGCAGCGTCGCGGTCTATTGCCTCGCCACAGCGACGGCCTACGCGTCGGCCTTCGTGCTCACGTGGTTCTTCGGGCTGACGCAGGATCAACGTCGACAGTTCGTTCGGCCGGCCCCGCGCCGCGCCGAGCCGGCCGCCGACGTGCCGCTGCCGGCGCAGCAGCCTCGCTGACCGCGCCTCGCGGCATGGCGGACACACGGCCGCACCGGGGGCGGCCGATTTTTTATCGCTCCATCAAATATGGATAGCTAAATAAATGAGAAGCGGAACAGCTTTCGCGATCGCGTTCTTCGTCACGACGCTCGCGCACGCGCAATCGAATGTCCTTCTGTGGGGACGCCTGGGCGGCGACGTCCAGTACACGAGCGGCGTCCAGACACCGCACGGCGCCGGGTCGCGCTGGTCGCAAGGCAGCGACTGGGGCGTCAACATCATCGGCCTCAAGGGCACGGAAGACCTGGGGCACGGGAACCACGCGCTGTTCTGGCTCGAGTCGGCCTTCACGCCGACCGGCTCGCTGGTCGCGGGGCTGATCTTCCAGCGCGCGGCCTGGATCGGCTTGAAGAACGACACCTACGGCACGATCCGGTTCGGCCAGGGGCCCATGCTCAACAACTACGTGTGGGAATACGACCCGCTGCTCGAAGAAAACTTCGGCGCGCAATCGTTCGTCGCGTACCGGAACGGCTCCCGCCTTTCCAACGGCATCCGCTACCTGTCGCCCGACCTGCACGGCTTCTCGTTCGATGCGGAACTGAACCTGGGCAACAGCCCGACGAACTTCAACGCCGGCGATCCAGGCAACGCGGGCAAGGCCGGCCGCGCGGACGGCATCAGCGGCGCCTACACGCACGGCGACTTCCAGGTACGCGTGGTCTGGGACGAGATCCGCAACGCGCAGGGTATCGAAAACAACCTGTTCAGTTATTCGCGCGAGCTGTTCGTCGGCGTGCGCGACCGGTTCGGTCCGTTTCGCGTGCAGGCCGCGTACACGCACTACTCCGCGCCGGACACGCCGGCAGGATTGTCCGACACCGCCGATCTCTGGTGGGCCGGCCTCACGTACGACGTGAATCCGTTTCTCCACCTGCAGGGCGCGGCCTACACGATGAAGGTCGGCCCCGGCAAATGGACCGCCGATCACGACGGCGAGTCGCGCGTGACGATGGTCGGCATCGGCTGCATGTACGACCTGTCAAAGCGAACGTTCCTGTACAGCATGGCGGCGCACGTGTTCAACAGCGCCAATGCCAATTTCGGCGTCAATCCGCAGAGCCCGGGGCTGGGGCCGATGAACGCCGGCTGGGGCACGAACCCGGCGCCGGGTCACGGCCAAACCGGTGTCTATGCGGGCATCGAGACGATGTTCTAGCCCGCGCCGCCGGTCGGCGCGACACGTGCGCCGCATGCTCAAACGCGCCCTTTTCTCCTTTTTTCCAACCAGGAGTTCAATGATGCAATCCACGTCAATTCGCCAGCGTCTGTGGGTCGTGGCAGGTGTCGGCACGGCGGCGCTGAGCGCGCTCGCGGCCGTTCATCCACCCAGGGTCGATGCCGCGACCTCGTTTACGGTGCTGGACAACACGTCATACGCCGACGTCTCCATCGGACACGGTGCGGTCAAGACCAATTTCATCCCGGCCCGCTACTGCCAGCCGCTCACATACGATGCGTCGACGGGCAAGGTCAAGCTTCCGTCCCAAAGCGACTGGGAGGCGCTGGTCAACACGTACGACCCGACGCCGGCCGACTCGGCCGGCTATCTCGTTCTCGACTGCGAAAAGCTGTACCTGACCGGCAGCACGGCGACGATCGCCAACCGGTTCGCGATCCTCAAGCAACTCCAGCAATGGACCCAGGCCATTCGCCCCAATCGCGTGCTCGGATGGTACGGGCTCGCGAATGCGGCCAACATCAGCACGGCGGACTCGGCCAGCGCGTATCGCGACATTGCTCAGTTGATGGATCTCAACAACGGCCGGACGGCGTACTTCCCGAGCGAATACGTCAAGGCGAACGGTACGTCGCCGTATACGGGCGCGGCCTGGGCGCCGCAGCTCAATGCCGACCTCGCATCGACGGGAACGATCGACCGCCAGAGCAGCACGGGGCCCCATCCGGTGTTTCCGTACATCTGGCCGCAGTACTACGATCAGAACACCACCCTGATTCCCGCTGCGACCTGGCAAAGCGTGCTGAACACGATCCGGAGCACGACCGCGTCCGGCGCGATCATCTGGGGCGGCCAGAACCCTGCCGTCGAATACGACGCGAACAATGACGGAAACGGGCCGTGGGTCGCGGTCACGCAGGCGTTCCTGGACAGCCTTTGATCGGTGCGTGCCGCGGCCGGTGGTGGCGGCGTGACGCTCGAACGTTGTTACGTTCACGCGCGGGTTGAAACGGCTTCCCAGGCCGGTCGGCATGGGCGGTATAGCGTTGGCGCATCGATGCATCTTCGCTGAATCGCTTCTTCATTGGCATGCCTTGACCGGAACCGAATCGACACGGTTGCCGGACCCGACACGGGAAGCAGGTCACACGCACGAGCAATCTCGATCTCGTCACGCCAATGCGTTCGACCTGCCCCCCCCATCGCTCGGCAAGGATCGGTCACGACCGGCCGCTCATACCGGCGTGCACCGCTCAATCAGCAGGCGGCAGCTTCGCGGAGAGATCGGGAAAGCGAAGCTCCCCTTCATAGGTCTCGGCACCTGCAGCGAGTATCGCCTTCACGCGCGCCTGTATCGCTTCGTTGGCGACGCAAAGATCGGATTCATGCGCTTCCACCAGCAAGCCTTCGGAGAAGGAGACGTCGGACCCCATGTCCACGGACCGCTTGAGGTGGGCAATCGTCGTGGGCGGGAAGGTTGCGATGCGGCGTGCGAGCTTGTCCACGAACGGGCCCAGTTCCCTGGCCGGCAGTGCACGATTGATATAGCCGTAGTGATCGGCCAGCTCGGCAGAGAAATCTTCCCCGGCCAGCAGCACCTCGAGGGCGCGGGCGCGCCCCATTCGCCGCGGCAGGCGCTGGGTGTTGCCGCCACCGGGGACGAGTCCGCAGACGACCTCCGGCTGACCGAACACGGCTTCGCCGATCGCGGCAAAACACATGTCTGCGGCCAGCGCGATCTCGCAGCCGCCCCCCGGGCGATCCCTTCGACCTTCGCGATCACGGCCTTGGGCATGTTGCGCAGGCGCTCGCCCAGCATCTGGGTCAGGCGGAAGGTGCGGGTATTCGAAGTCGTTTTCGGCGCCGAGCCGACACGGTGCAGGCCCGAATGCGCAATGAAGAACTTCGGCACGGCGCTCTGCAGCACGACGACACGTACGCTCGCATCCTGTTCCAGTTGGCGGGTCAACGAATCGAACTCCTCCGACAGGACCTCGTCGAGCAGGTTGAGCGGCGGATAGTTCAGCGTCACGGTGGCGACGCCGCTGTCCTGGGTAACCTGGATATGCTTGTAATCGGCATAGTTCGCGCCGCCCCCCTGCGGTGGAGCGGATTTTTCGGGCGCAGCGCCGCCCTCTGCCGACGCGAGCAGCACGCCGGGCGCGAGTGTTGCAGCACCGATTGACTGGACGAACGAACGTCTTGAGAAAGTCGACATGGCAGACTCCTTGGTGGGTTTCATCTCGCCTCGCCGAGCCACGCGCGGCTCGCGATTCGCGGCGGAGTCGAGTAACGCAATTGCAATTCGCTGGTGCAGCGGTTTCCCCTGGCACTGCGGATGGCAGTGACTGCGCCAGCAATCCGGCATCGTTGAGCGGAATTCGTCAGTTTGAAGAAACAAACGTCGCCAACGTCATGATCCTCGTACCGTCGGTGGCTCTGCAAGAATCCTCCCTAAGTGGGGGGGCGTCCGGATCGACCGTGCGCAGCCACCCGGAAATGCTCAATTCCGCGCGCCCTCCCCGAACAGGGGGCTGCCATCGCGCCGGGCCGTCGGTACTGTTCGTTGCACGCACCCTTCGACGCATGGTCCGACGCGCATCTCCATTCAGGAGCATTCGCGCCACGCATGCCGGTTGAAGAGCGCACCGACACGCCGTCGCTGCATGGTCAGCAGACCGAAGCGGCCGCGCACGGGACGACACCACGGAATGGTCTGAAACGCATCCATGAGCAAAACCCAGTCACCCGACGACAAGCCGGCGCCCGAGTCCGGCCGGCGCGTCTTCCTCAAACGCGTCGCCATCGTGCCCGCCGCCGTCGCGATAGGGGCGTGCCATTCGGGCGACGACGCATCGCCGGCGCCGACGGCAACCCAAAACGCCGACGGCGGCGTCCGGCTCGACAACTACCGTCCGGCGTTCTTCACGCTCGAAGAATGGCACTTCGTACTCGCGGCGGTGGATCGCCTGATCCCGCACGACAACGAAGGGCCAGGCGCGCTGGAGCTGAACGTACCCATCTTCATCGACAGGCAACTGGAAACCGGTTACGGCTATGCGGCGCACTGGTATATGCAGGGTCCGTTTCGTGCCGCCTCCCCGCTGTTCGGTTATCAGTCGAGGCTCACGCCTCGCGAGCTGTACCGAGCGGGCATCCAGGCGACGAACGCGCGATGCATGCGCGAATTCGCAGGCAGGCGCTTTGCCGAACTCGCCGTTGCGGAACAAACCGGCGTGCTCGCACGCCTGGAGTCCGGCGCGATGGCGTTCGACGATCTCTCCTCGACGGATTTCTTCGCGTTCCTGCTGGAGAACACCCGTGAAGGCTATCTGTCGGACCCGATCCACGGCGGCAACAAGGAGATGGGCAGCTGGAAGATGATCGGCTTTCCGGGGGCCAGGGCGGACTTCCTCGACTGGGTCGGGACCGGCAAGCGCTACCCGTACGGCCCCGTCAGCATCGAAGGTCAACAGGGTTGAGATGCATATGCCGCAAATCACGAAACCGGAAGTGGATGCCGTCCTCGTCGGGATGGGTTGGACAGGGGCGATCATGGGGATGGAGCTGGCCGAGGCCGGCCTGACCGTCGTCGGCCTCGAGCGCGGCGAAAATCGGGATACGAGCCCCGAGTTCGCGTACCCGGCCATCGCCGACGAACTCGCTTACATCCAGCGGCGCAAGCTGATGCAGAATCTTGCGCGCGAGACGGTCACGATCCGGCATGCGCCGAACGAGGACGCATTGCCCTACCGGCAGCTCGGCGCATTCCTGCTGGGTACCGGGGTGGGCGGCTCGGGCGTGCACTGGAACGGCACGACCTGGCGCGCCAATGCGGCCGACCTCAAGATCCGCTCGCACTACGCGCAGCGATATGGCGCCGGGTTCATTCCCGATGACATGACGATCCAGGACTGGCCTTATTCGTTGGACGAACTCGAACCGTTCTTCGAACGTATCGAAGCCGTGATGGGCACGTCGGGCAAGGCAGGCAATCTTCACGGCAAGATCGTCGACGGCGGCAATCCATTCGAGGCCATGCGCCGGCGCGACTATCCGTGCCCGCCACTCGCCGACAATTATCCGGCGACCCTGTTCAAGCGTGCGGCCAGCGAAGCCGGATTCCATTCATTTCCGATTCCCGCGTCCAATGCGTCGATCGCCTATCAGAATCCGTACGGGATGCAGCTCGGCCCGTGCAACTTCTGCGGTTATTGCGAAGGCTTCGGCTGCTACATGTATGCGAAGGCATCGCCGCAAGCCTGCATCCTGCCGGCGTTACTGGCCAAACCCAACTTCGAGTTGCGCGACCGATCCCATGTGACGCGCGTGCAACTCGATTCGTCCGGCAAGCGCGCCACCGGCGTGACCTATCTCGATGCGCAGGGCCGGGAAGTGTTCCAGCCGGCGCGCATCGTCGTGCTTTGCGCATTCCAGATGCACAACGTGCGCCTGCTGTTGCTGTCCGGGATCGGAACGCCGTACGACCCGGCGACGGGAAAGGGAACCGTCGGCAGGAACTTCGCCTATCAGAAGAACAGCGCGGTCTCGCTGTTCTTCGACAAGGATGTCCACATCGATCCGTTCATCGGCGCCGGCTCCGGGGGCCAGGCATTCGACGACTTCAATGCGGATCATTTCGATCATTCCGCAGCGGGGTTCGTCGGCGGCGCCTATATCAGCGCGATGGTCACCGGCGGCCGCCCGATCGGCCAGACCCTGTTGCCGGAAGGCACGCCCAAATGGGGCTCCGCCTGGAAGAAGGCGCTCAAGGACAACTACCTGCATTCGTTTTCCATCGGTACGGCGGGTTCGGTCATGTCGTATCGCACGAACTACCTGGATCTCGATCCGACCTATCGCGACGCATACGGCCTCCCGCTGCTGCGCATGACATTCGACTGGCACGACAACGAGATGCGCATGACGCGTTTCGTCACCGACAAGGCCGAGCAGGTCGCGCGTGCGATGAAGCCGAAATCGATGTCGGTCCACGCCGGGAAGATCGGCGATCACTTCGACATGCGGCCGTACCAGACCACGCATACGACCGGCGGCGCAGTCTGTGGCGATCGGCCGGACACGAGCGTCGTGAACAAGTACCTGCAATCGTGGGACGTGCACAACGTATTCGTGACGGGCGCATGCGCGTTTCCGCAAAACTGGGCCTACAACCCGACAGGCATGGTCGGCGCGCAAGCGTACTTCGCGGCGCGCGCGATCCGCGAGCAGTACCTGAAGAATCCCGGTCCACTGCTACCGACATAGGAAATGCAATGGGTGAGCGATGCAAGAAACTGGCCGGCATCTCGTTCGGTCTGCTATTTACCTTCGCCACGCTGGCCACGTGGCTGCAACCGGCCGACGCGAACGCGCAGGATGCCGACCAGATCGCGCGCGGCGCCTATCTGGCGCGCGTCGGCGATTGCGTGGCGTGCCATACATCGCGGCGCGACCAGCCGTTCGCCGGCGGGCTGCCGATGAACACGCCGTTCGGCACGATCTATTCGACGAACATCACGCCAGACATCAAGCACGGGATCGGCAGCTACAGCTACGACGATTTCGCGGCCGCGATGCGCAAAGGCGTGGCGAAGGACGGGCACCTGCTCTACCCCGCCATGCCGTACCCGTCCTTCTCGAAGGTCAGCGACACCGATACCCGCGCACTCTATGCGTACTTCATGCACGGCGTCCGTCCGATCGGCCAGCCGAATACGGAGACGCGGCTCCACTTTCCGTTCAACCTGCGCGTGATGCTCACGGGATGGAATCTCCTGTTTCGCCCAAGTGGCGCCTATCGCGAGGACCCGACGCAAAACGCAGCATGGAACCGCGGCGCCTATCTCGTTCAAGGGCTTGCGCACTGCGGCGCATGTCATACGCCTCACGGCCTGATGGGCCAGGAGAAGGCGCTGGACGCACGCGGATCGGATCTGTACCTGAGCGGTTACACGCTCGCGGGCTGGCATGCGCCCGACCTGCGCCCCGGGCACGGAAACGGCGCCGGCGAGCTCACACGGGACAGCATCGTCCAGCTTCTGCGAACCGGACGATCACACGGCGGCGCCACGTTCGGCGGCATGTCCGAAGTCGTGGAGAACAGCACGCAGTATTTCAGCGACGCCGACCTGGCAGCGGTTGCCGATTACCTCCGCAGCCTCGGCCCCGGTCGCGCACCGCCGACGTCGGCGGCACCTCCCGTCAAGTCCGATACGGCTTTCGCGTTGCGCTCGGGCGTCACGCCGACCGGCGGCGCCTTGCTGTACCTCGACAACTGCAATGCGTGCCATCGCTCGGACGGCAGCGGCGCGATGAAGGCGTTTCCCGCGCTGGCGGGCAACGCGGTGGTCACGTCCGACGATCCGTCGTCGGTCATTCACGTGATCCTGACCGGCTCGCGGATGCCGTCGACCCGAACCGATCCGGCGCCGCTGGCCATGCCCGCATTCGGCTGGCGGCTCTCGGACATGCAGGTCGCCGAACTCGCGACGTTCGTACGCGACAGCTGGGGCAATCGTGCCGGCAAGGTGAGCGCATCCGACGTCGAGAAAGTCCGGCGACAGGTCGATCCGGCGCAATTGAAGCGGATTCGGGCGGCCGTCACGAACGAAGTGACCGACGACGGCGCCCCCGGTTCGACCGGCAAATGACATCGGGCGGCTGCCCGTATCACGCGGGACTCACCCTCCCGCACGCGACCGAAGGACCGCGCGGCCCGGCCTCGCGCCTTCCGGCCTGTTTCACTTGATTATCGGAAAACCATCATGCGATTCATCAGCTTCGTCCGCGACGGCGTCACCGGCCTCGCCATCCGGTCCGGCGACGGCCATTATCTCGGACTGACGCGTAGCGATCCCGACTACCCCGGCGATCTCGACACCGTCGTCTCCGGCGGTCCTTCCGCGCTGGCGCAGGCAAGCCAGCGCCTCCAGTTGGCCGGACGGCCGCTCGACCTGGCCGACTGCACGCTGCTCCCGCCCGTGACGCGGCCGGCGAAGATCATCTGCGTCGGGCTCAACTACGTCGAGCACTCGCAAGAGGCCGGATACGAGGTGCCGTCGTATCCGACGCTCTTCGCGCGCTTTCGCAGCAGCCTGACCGCGCACGGCGCCGCAATACGCATGCCGACGGAGTCGGATCAGCTCGATTACGAAGGCGAGCTGGCGGTCATCATCGGCCGCGGCGGCCGACGCATCGCGCGAAGCGACGCGTTGAACCATGTGGCCGGCTATACGATCTTCAACGACGCGACCCTGCGGGACTATCAGTTCAAGACACCACAATGGACGGTCGGAAAGAATTTCGACAATACGGGCGCACTGGGCCCCGAGCTGGTGACCGCCGGCGAATTGCCGCCGGGCGCGGACGGTCTCAAGCTTCAGACCCGGCTCAACGGTGTCGTCGTGCAGGAAGCCAACACGAACGACATGATCTTCGACATCGCTGCGCTGATCGCCACCATCAGTGAAGTCATGACGCTCGAGCCCGGCGACGTCATCGCGACCGGCACGCCGTCGGGCATCGGCATGGCACGCAATCCGCAGCTCTGGATGCGCGTCGGCGATGTGTGCGAGGTCGAGATCGAAGGGATCGGCGTACTCAGGAATACCGTCGCGCAATCGTGATCCGGTCGTGCCGGCGCTGCGCGCGCCGGCACGCGTTCAGGCAGGGTTCAGGCAGGCTGCATGCCCAGCGTATCGTTCGCGAGGATCATCGCGCGGGCGTTGGTGGGTCTCGGCCGCTCCGCCGGACGAAACACCGCGTCGCCGGGGAAGATGGGCAAATGCGTCAGTACGCAGATGCCGCGGCGGGAAGCGATGACACGCCGCCAGCGCTGCTCGCCGAAATGCCGGACGCCGGGCTCGACCCAACGCACCACCAGCACGCTTCCGTCGTATTCCAGCACCGTCACCTGGGCACCCGCGAACTCGCGGGCGGAACCCACGCGCAGCCCGTCGTCCAGTCGTGAAGTCGCATCAGGCATGTCCCACTCGCAAGCCGGCGCGATCGAACCCGGAGCCGGGTCGATCGCGCGTGTTCAATCGGTCACGTGATCCTGACCAGCATCTTGCCGGTGTTGGTCCCGTTCATCAGCCCGATAAAGGCCTCCGGCGCGCGCGAGACACCGTCGACGATCGTTTCGTCATGCACGATCTGCCCGCCCCTCAGCCACGCCGCCATCTCGTCGACGAACGCATCCCGGTCCTGCCGATAGTCGTGCAGCAGGAAGCCCGTCAACGTCAGGCTGCGATAGACGATGTTTTCCATGAACCGCGGCCCGGGCAATGCACCGACGCGGTCGTACTGCGAAATGGCACCGCAGATCGCCGCGCGTCCGCCGTAATTGAACGTCGACAAGGCCGCCTCGAGATGATCGCCGCCGACGTTGTCGAAATAGACGTCGATACCTGCGGGTGCCGCGGCCGCCAGTTGCTCGAGCACCGGCGCGCGCCGGTAATTGAACGCCGCATCGTATCCGTAGCGTTCGCGAATCACGGCAACTTTCTCGTCGCTCCCTGCCGAGCCGATCACGTGCGCAGCGCCTTTCAGCCGCGCGATCTGCCCCGCGAGCGAGCCGACCGCGCCCGCTGCGGCGGAAACGAACACGACGTCATCCTCGCGCATGCGTGCCACCACGAGCAGCCCGACATACGCCGTCATGCCCGTTGCGCCCATGACGCCGAGATGAACGCTGCTCGGCAGGTCCGGCATGTCCGGAGCGCGGGTGAATTCTTCCGCCGCGCCTTGGGCGATGTCGCGCCAGCCGTATCGGTGCAGCACGAGATCGCCGGGGGCGAATGCGCTCGACGCGCTGTCGGTCACACGGCCGACCGCGGCGCCGGTCATCGTTTCATGCAGCTTGAACGGCTCGACATACGACGGCCGGTCGTCCATTCGGCCGCGCATGTACGGATCGACCGAAATGTATTCGTTTCGCACGCGAATCTCGCCGTCCGCCAACGCCGGAAGCGGCACCGCGACCGTCTGGAAATCGTCCGAAACGGGCTGACCGTTCGGCCGCCTCGCCAGTTGAATCTGCGTGCTGATCGTGGAGAACCTCACGGCCTCTCTCTCCTTGCAAAAACCGATGGTGCCGGCGATGCCGGCCGGGCACGCCGCACGGATGCGGCGGTGCACCGCGCGTCATGCGCAGGCTCGTCAGACTTCGCGCACGTGCTCGACTGACGGCGGGGCCACGAAGAAGGGTCCGGCCAGTTCGCGCCAGCGCTGAAAATCGGCTGTCTGGCGAAAGGCGTCGTGCAGCTCGACGCTTTCCCATTGCACCATCAGGCGATAGCGCGACGGTTGCTCGATACCGCGATACAAATGCAAGCCATGGCAACCGGGTGCGCGTTCGATGAGCGGTTTCGCTTCGGCGACCGCACGTTCAAACCCCGGCTCGCCGTTTTCCTGTATGTCGATCTGGGCAATTTCAAAAATCATGACGGGTTTCTCCGCGCAACGCGAACCGTCGCGCAGTGCAATTGACACGATGCCGGCATGGATCCCGGGCCGGACATTCCGGGTAGGCAGCGCGCACATGCGCTGCCCTGCTGCCGGCTCGCGTGGAAAGGCGAACGCGTCCGGTTGAGCGATGTCATCGTCGACGACTTCACGCGCGCTTCGGCATGACGTCCTGGCAATGTTGTCCAGGCGGGATCGGACCGGCAGGTGACGGTCGTTGCGAGACGATCGGGCTGTTTCATGCTGCACGGCCTCGCTGCGGAATCGAACAACGTCACCGCACCCGCTCGGTACGAACCGGCCAGCCTGCATTGCTTCGGCCCGTCGTCACGATGAGCCAACGATAGCGCTGTCGAGCCGACCGCTCTACCCCCACTACGGGGGGGTGAAAAAAACCCGCAAGGCGTTCATGTTGGCGGCAACGCTGCGACTCGCGGGCCGATTCGTTTCGCCGCGTCGAGATCGCCTGGTCAGCATGCGGGTGACGGTGCCGGATACCGGCACAGTGCCCGGCGACCTGCTCTGGAGCTGCAATGACTGAACAAATATCGTCCGCATTGGTACCGTTTTTCTTTTCGATCGCAATGGGCTATTTCGCCGGAAGAACTCATGCCGGAAACATGCCCGTCGTGTCGATCAACAAGATGCTGGTCGACTATGCGCTGCCATTCGCGCTGTTCGTCTATACCGCGAAGATGCCGCGCGCGGAACTGGTGAGCCATCTGGTTCCCGTGGCCGTCATCGTGATCTTCATGCTCGTGCCGTATTTCGCGTCGCTCGTCTTGTCGAAGCATGTCTTTCATGTTGATCCGAGTCGTTCCGCCGTGCGTGCGGTGACGGTTGGCATGCCGAACTTTGCAGCCGTCGGCCTGCCGCTTCTCGTCGCCGTGTACGGCGAGTCGAGCACATTGACGGTCGCGTTCGCGATCACCGTCGCATCGATCGTGATGTCTCCTGCGTGCCTGATTCTGCTCGAGCGCGCCCGCGGCGCCCAACACGCGCGCCAGCCGGATGCGCAACCGCTCGCCGGCGCGCTGCTCAGTACCTTCCTGAAGCCGGTTGTCCTGGCGCCGCTCGGGGGGATTGCCTTCTCCGTTCTCGGATGGCGCCTGCCGACGCTGATCGCCCAATCGCTGGGCATCATCGGCGGAACGACGGCGGGCCTCGCGTTGTTCTCCACCGGCCTCATCCTTGCCACCCTGCCGATCCGGCTGAACGCGGAGGTCGGTGTTGCGCTGTTGCTCGGCCACATCGTGCAGCCGCTGCTCGCATGGTTCTGCGTCCGCCTCTTCTCCGTGCCGGCACCGATGGCCGGGCAACTCGTGCTGCTGGCGGCGATACCATGCGGCTCCTTCGGCATCCTGTTCGGCCTCGGCTACGACATCGACGATCCGACCGCGGGCGCGACGTTGGTCGCGTCGAGCATCCTGTCGGCGGTGACACTGACGATCACGATCTCGCTGCTCCGCTTCGTCTAGACGCACCGCGCTTTCAGGGCCGCCGGCAACATGCATCCCTACATGGCGGACACGCTCGCCGGCGGTTGCGTTCGTTCGCGCCGCTCACCGCTTGCCGCCTACGGTGCGTTCCCATGCGGCAGCCTGCTCGTCGCGCACGAGCTGCCCGGCGGACTCGGGCTTGACGGTACGATACGACGGCGCCTCCGCCTCGATCACCGTGACGATGGCGTCGATCATTTCAGCGGGATCGTGTTGCCGATTCAGTTCGCGCGTCGGCCAGTGAGCGACCACGCGCTCGCCCTGGTCCCACCATTGATCCATGCTTTCCATGCCGGTGTCGTTGAAGCCGGTGCGATAGGCGCCGGGATTGATCGTCACGACTTCGACGCCATAGGGCTTCAGCTCCTCCTCCATCGCCGAGCAGATGCCTTCGACGGCATGCTTCGACGCGGCGTAGGCGCCGTCGAACGGCACCTTGACGAGTCCCGCGACCGACGACATCCAGACGATCCGGCCATGCCCGCGCACGACCATCCTGCGCGCGAATCCCTGCGCGACTTCGAGCGCCGCAAAGACGTTCGTTTCGAACACCGAGCGAAACACGGATATCGGAATCTCCACAAGCGGGCCGGATTCCATGATGGCCGCGTTGTTCAGCAGGACATCGACGTCGTGCGGCAATGCATGCGCACGATCGATTTCGTTTGTCACATCGAACTTGATGACCTGCATGTCCACACCGCGCGCCTTGGCCTCCTGCCGCAGCGCCCAGACCTGCGGCCAGATCTGGCCACACGCGATCACGCGATGCCCGCGTTCGGCAAGCGCGAACGCGACCCCTCGCCCGAATCCGGACCCCGCACCGGTTATCAACACCGTTCTGGTCATGCTGCCTCCCGTTCGCGACACGATGATTGCGCCGGCCGGACCGACCCGGACGGCTACCTTGCCGACTACCTTACGGCGTTTCACGCAGCCGACGTGCCCCCCGAATGGGGAGGCGGCCCGCCTCGCTGCCGAGGTTCGGACGCGGCCGCACGCCGTCGTTTACCGGCACGGCCGATCCCGGCGAGCGCCTTATGGGACGGCCTTTGCGACGAACGGATGCCCGGTTCGCCGTTGCCCGGCGCGCCTCGTCGATCACACGCAGGGCAGCTCACGGAGCGCGAAATCGCACGGCACACGCTCTAGACGACTGGTCTACTCGATCGTATGATCCGCCTCACGGTTCGACCTGTTGGTCGGCCCTCGCATTCATGCGATGAATGACGCGACCCGGCGCATCCCTGCAGGCCATGACCTGCGACGTTGCCTGCAAGTGTCCAAGCCCTAGACGACTGGTCTACTTTTCGTATGCGACATGCCATGGCACGTCGTCCCGCGCATCACGACCGTCACGCGAAAAACCCGCCGCCACCCTGCACGTTCCGGGCGGCGACACCGTCACACAGAGGTTACCCATGCCGCAGTCCCCATCCGTCAATCGCCGGGTCGTCCTGGCCGGCCGCCCCGTCGGCGCGCCGGCAGCACACAACTTCCGGCTCGAAACCACGGCAGTACCGACGCCCGCCGAAGGCGAAGTCCTGCTGCAGACGCTTTACCTGTCGCTCGATCCGTACATGCGGTGGCGCATGAGCGACGCGCCGTCCTACGCGCCGCCGGTTGCGCTCGGCGACACGATGGTTGGCGGCACCGTCAGCCGCGTCATTGCCTCGAAGCATCCCGCATTTGCGGTTGGCGAACTGGTGCTGGGCGAAAGCGGCTGGCAGGACTACACGTGCTCCGACGGCACGGATCTCATGCCGCTCGGCACGGATCTCGAACACCCGTCCCACGCACTCGGCGTGCTTGGCATGCCGGGCTTCACCGCCTATACGGGCCTGCTGCAGATCGGGCAACCGAAACCGGGCGAAACGGTCGTCGTCGCGGCGGCGAGCGGGGCGGTCGGCGCCGTCGTCGGCCAGATCGCGAAACTGAAAGGCTGCCGCGTCGTCGGCATTGCGGGAGACGCGGAGAAATGCCGGTACGTCACCGGGACGCTCGGCTTCGACGTGTGCCTCGATCGGCGGGCGCCCGATCTTGCCCGGCAGCTCGCGCAAGCCTGCCCCGACGGCATCGACGTCTACTTCGAGAACGTCGGCGGTGCGATTTTCGACGCCGTGCTGCCGCTCCTCAACGTCGGCGCACGCGTGCCGCTCTGCGGCCTGATCTCGCAATACAACGATAGCGAACCGGCACCCGGCCCCGACCGGCTGCCGCTCCTGACCGACACGCTCCTGAAGAAACGGATCCGCCTGGAGGGCTTCATCATCCTCGATCACTATGCGACCGGCTATCAGGCGTTCCTGGCCGAAATGGGCGGCTGGGTAAAGGCCGGCGAGATCACGCCGCGCGAGGACGTCACCGACGGCCTGGAAAAGGCACCGGAAGCGCTCATCGGTCTGCTCGCGGGAAAGAACTTCGGCAAGGTAGTCGTGCGCGTCGCCGAAATCGCTGCGTAAAGCGAATTCGCGCATCCATCATTCATCTTCATCCATCGACATCATGAAACTTCTCTTCGTCCTGACCTCCCACGACACCCTCGGCTCGACCGGCGAGAAAACCGGCTTCTGGCTCGAGGAATTCGCCGCCCCCTACTTCACGCTGAAAGACGCAGGCGCGGACATCACGCTTGCGTCGCCGGCCGGCGGCCAGCCGCCGCTCGATCCGAAAAGCGCGGACCCCGCGTTTCAGACCGACGCCACGCGCCGCTTCGAAGCAGATGCAGACGCGCGGGCCGCGCTCGCGGCCACGCAAAAACTGTCCGAGGTTGCCGTCGACGGGTTCGACGCGGTGTTCTATCCGGGCGGCCACGGCCCCCTCTGGGATCTCGCGGAAGACGCTCGGTCGATCTCGTTGATCGAGCAGGCCATCGCACAGGGCAAGCCGGTCGCAGTCGTCTGCCACGCACCGGGCGTGCTGCGGCATGCCAAGGGGACGGACGGCAAGCCGCTCGTCTCCGGCAAGAACATCACCGGCTTCTCGAACTCGGAAGAGGAGGCGGTCGGGTTGACGAACATCGTGCCGTTTCTCGTCGAGGACGAACTCAAGTCGAAGGGTGGTCGCTATTCGAAAACCGATGACTGGCAACCGTACGTGGTCGTCGACGGCCTGTTGATCACCGGCCAGAATCCGGCGTCGTCCGAACCGGCCGCCCAGGCGCTGTTGAACATGCTGACGCGCAACTGACCCGCGCAGCAGCCTCCGCACCGGCGGCGAACGCCCGGTTCGCCGCCGGTCTTGCGCACGAACGCAACGCGCGGAAAAGCGGCCGTCCGGCCGCCGGAGGCAGGGATCGCGATGCAGGCGCACGGCTCGCCGGTCCACTCCTGTCGCTTCGTCGAACGGGCCACGCGCGGCGAGCGGCATGCTCGGCCATCGCACCCGTTCACCGCGCGACGACGTCGATCCTGATCCGGAAAAAGCGTTTAACACCACGCGCAATACTCCAGCGCGTCTCCGGAAAATACAATCACGTTCGTCCTGTCGCCGCGCTCCCGCATCACGCGCCACCTACATCATGTCTTCGTCGCCGTTCAGAATCACGTCCTATATTTCGGATACCAAAACAGGTATCGCCATCATCGACGCCGCCCGCCACTGGGCCGGCACGAGCGGCGTCACCTGGCTGTACGTCTTCAAGACCATTCTCGCCGCGCTGCTGGCGCTCGGTGTGGCGATGAAGCTCGAACTCCCGATGCCGCGCACGGCGATGACGACGGTCTTCGTGCTGATGCAGCCGCAAAGCGGCATGGTGCTCGCCAAAAGCCTGTATCGGATCTGCGGCACGATCGTGGGCCTGCTCGCCATGCTGGTGCTGATCGGCCTGTTCGGGCAGGCGCCGGAGCTCTTCCTCGGCGCAACCGCGCTCTGGATCGGCATTTGCACGGCAGGCGCCGCGCGAAACCGCAACTTCCGGACCTATGGTTTCGTGCTCGCCGGCTACACGGCCGCGCTCATCGGCATCCCGTCATGGCAACATCCGGACGCGGCCTTTCTTTCGGCGATGACGCGTGTAACGGAAGTGACGATCGGCATCCTGAGTTCGGGCGCGGTCAGCGCGCTCGTCTTTCCGCAGCATGTCAGCAAACAGATCAGCCGCGTGAACCGGGCGCGGTTCACCGAGTTCACGGACGATGTGCTGTCGATCCTGTCGGGCCGCATCGACCGGTCGTTTCTCGAGGCGCTGAGCGTGCGCATCGTCGACGAAACCGTCAACGCGGAAGCCGCACGCAGTGTCGCGGTTTTCGAAGGCCCCGACACGCGCTTGCGAAACGGCCGCCTGACTCGCCTCAATGCGGAGCGCATGGCAGCATCGACGCGCTTGCACGCATTGAGTCAGCTGATCGCCCGACTGCGGGCGGCACGCGCCGATGTCGTGCTGACGGAGATCGAAGCGCTGATGGCCGGTATCGCGGCGCCGATCCGGCTCGAATGGCAGGATGCGACGCACGCCGACGATATCGACGCACTCGTCCAATCGCTGGCCGACACCCTCGAACACTGCCGCACGGCGTTGCCCGACCGCGCACGCCTGGCGCGAAACCGGCTCGGCAGCCGCGCGAGCGCGCTCGACTTCGACACGGCGGTCGACCTGCTCGACCGATTCCTGGACAGCTATATCGCCTATGCGCAAACCTATCTGTCGCTGAGTGCAATCGCTCACGAGCGCGAACAGTGGGCGACGCCATACGAACCGCGCACCAATCCGCTCATCGCGGCCGTCGCCGGCGTCCGCGCAATGCTGCTGACACTCGTGCTGAGCACGTTCTGGATCGCGACCGCATGGCCGTCGGGCGCCCTGCTCGTGCTGAACGGCGGCGCAATCTGCGCACTGGTCGCCTCCTCTGCGCGCCCGTCACGCACCGCGTTTCAGATGGCGATCGGCACGGCGTTCGCGTCCGTCATCGGGCTGATCGTCATGTTCGTCGCCTACCCGGTCATCGACGGCTTCCCGCTGCTGTGCGTGGTCCTCGCTCCGCCGCTCGCATTGGGATGCTGGATGACGACGCGCCCGTCGCTGGCAGGCTACGGCGTCGGATACTGCATCTATTTCTGCTTCCTGACCGGCCCCGACAATGTCGTCGCCTACGATCCGACGTCCTTCATGAACGATGCGATCGCGCTGGTCCTGTCCATGCTGATGGCGTCGGTCGCGTTCGAATTGTTCCTGCCGCCGACGATGCGCGAGCTGCGCAAACACCTGCTCGCCGACCTGCGCGGGCAAGTCGTGTTCGCCTGCACCGACTCGGCCGCGACGCTGCGCGCGCGCTTCGAAAGCCGCACGCGTGACCTCATGTATCAGGTCCGGTCGATCTCGCGTGACGACCCGGTGGCCAACGGCGAGTCCGTCGAATGGTTTCTGTCCGTCCTCGAGATCGGCTCAGCCGTCGTCGACCTGCGCGGTGCGATGGCCATCGAGGCAGCACGGCGCGGCCCGGACGCCACACCGGCGTGGCTCGACGATTGCGCGTCCGCATGCCGCGCGATCGGGCTCTTGTTCGAGACGCCGACACCGACGGCCCGCGCCGCCGCCACGCGCGCGGTGCAGGCTGCAATCGCCACCCTGCAACGAACGATGCAGACCACCGATGCGGCCGGGCCGGCGGTGCCCCATCTTCAAACCGTGCTCGGTAGTCTGCACTTCATGCACAGCGCGCTCGCGGCACCCGACTCGCCGTTACCCGCACCGGAGTCCGATGCCCGATGACCGCGCATCAGCACCATTCCGCGCACACTGACTGGTGCATCCTCGATGCGTCGGGCATGGCCGCACGTTCCGGTCAATGCTCGACCGCCTGCTCGGCTCCGAGCCCGGTCTGAGCGCGTACGAACTGGGCATCGAACGCGCGCCGTTCCGCGTTGGCCTTCGAACTGCGATCGAGTATCGACAACACGTAACTCGCCAGGAACGCCAACGGCATCGTAAACAACGCCGGATGATCGTAAGGGAACACGGCAGCCGGATGTCCCAACACCGATTTCCACACCGCCGGCGACAGAATGACCAGCGAGACCGACGATACGAGCCCGACGATGCCGCCGCAAACGGCGCCGCGACTCGTCAATCCCTTCCAGTACATCGAAAGCACGAGCGGCGGAAAATTCGCCGAAGCGGCAACGTTGAACGCCAGTGCAACGAGAAAAGCGAGATTCTGCCCCTTGAACAGGAGGCCAAGCGCGACGGCCACGACGCCGATCGCCAGTGTCGTCCACCGCGTGACGCGAATCTCCGATGCCCCGCTCGCCCGCCCCTTGCACAGCACGCTCGCATAGAGGTCGTGCGATACGGCCGACGCGCCCGCCAGCACCAGGCCCGACACCACGGCCAGGATGGTGGCGAACGTCACCGCCGCGAGGAAGCCGAGGAACAGGCTGCCGCCCGTCGCGTTGGCGAGATGCATCGCCACCATATTGCTCCCGCCGCGCAGCACGCCGCCCACGCGTCCGCCCTCGAAGAACTGCGGGTCGGTGCCGACGATCACGACGCTTGCGAGACCGATGACGAACATCGCGATGAACATGAAGCCGATGCACGTACTGGCAACGAATACGCTTTTCCTGGCTTCTCGCGCATTCGGAACGGTAAAGAAGCGCATCAGGACGTGCGGCAGACCGGAGAGTCCGAACACCGTCGCGAGCGACATCGAGATGGCCGAAACGGGGTCCGAGAACAGGCGGCCCGGTTGCATCAGCGAGTTCCCCGCCTTGTGCACCGAGATTGCGGACCGCGCAAGCCGTTCGAAGCTGAAACCGAAGTGACCGAGCGCCAACAGCGTCAGCACGGTGCCGCCGAACATCAGCAGTACGGCCTTGATGATCTGAACCCACGTCGTCGCGATCATCCCGCCGAAGGTCACGTAGACGATCATGAGACACCCGACGCCGACGACCGCATAGGTGTAGTCGATGCCGAACAGCAGTTGAACGAGCTCCCCCGCCCCGACCATCTGAACGACGAGATAGAAGAACACGACCGTCAACGAACTGACCACCCCCATCCAGCGCGTGCTGACCGGATCGAGCCGGTAGGCGATGATGTCGACGAACGTGAACCGGCCGAGATTGCGCAGCCGCTCGGCCATGAGGAACAACATCACGGGCCATCCCACGAAGAAGCCGACGACATAAAGCAGGCCATCGTAACCCTTCGCGTAGACGAGGCTCACGACGCCGAGCAACGTCGCGGCGGACATGTAGTCACCGGCGACCGCGAGGCCATTCTGAAGCCCGCTGATTCCGCCGCCGGCGGTCAGGAAGTCGTTCACCGTCCTGGTGCGGCGCGCCGCCCAGTAGGTGATGCCCAGCGTCATGCAGACGAACACCATGAACATTGCGATGGCGGCAAGATTGAGTGGCTGCCGCGCCCCCGCCTCCACGACTGGGCTCGCCCAGGCCGGGCCGCCCGGCGCGGCGGCAAGCGCGACTGCCGCGGTCGAAACGCGTGCGATCGATTTCATTGCTGCACCTCGCCAAGCAATTCGTCGGTCAGTCTTTCGAACCGATCATTCGCGACGCGGACGTAGAGCCACGTGAACCCCCATCCGGCGACGATCACGACAACCGCGAATATCACGCCGACCGTCGTGACACTTCCCGTCCAGGCCGGGCTGCTCAACAGGTCAGGCCGCAATGCGACCAGCGCGATCAGCCCGAAATACGCGCCCAGCACGATCACCATCAGCACCCGGCCCAGGCGTGCGCGTTCGTCGACCAGCTCACGAAACTTCGCATGCTCCCGGATGCGTGAAACTGCGCTTGCATTCAACGTCATATGCCTCCTCCGTCGTCCATTCCGGGAATCAGGATCGCCTTGCGACCCCTCACCTCGTCAATAGATTCGTTATCCATAAAATTTCATTCAGCTCTTTATCCCGGTGAACATGCGCTCCGTGATCGCCGGGACGACTGAGCTTATTTCCGCGATTCCCGAATAGCAGCCCCCTCTGGTGGGGGGCATCGGTGCGTTCGCATGCACCCCGGGGAAACACCGACGGTTCCCGGCGACGACCGAGAATCGGGGCTGGCGTACATGCGCGATATCAGGATGAGCGGCGCTATGCGCGCTGCCCCCCGTCCGGGGGGTGGCAAAACCGCGTCTTCACGCGGTATTTCTGACGAATCGCCGCTACCGCTGCGCCCTCCCTTCATTCCCGATGTCATGAACATTTTCCGGACCGACCTGAATCTGCTCGTGGTGTTTGAACGCATCTACGCCCAGCAGAGCATCACGCGCGCGGCGCAGCAGCTCAATCTCAGTCAATCGGCGGTCAGTCATGCGCTGAACCGGCTGCGCGAACTGCTCGGCGACCCGCTGTTCGAGCGTCACGGCAATGCAATGATGCCCACCCCGTTGACGAGAGCGATCATTGCGCGTGTGCGCAATGGCCTGCATACGCTCGAATGCACGCTGCATGAAGCCAGCCGGTTCGATGTCGCGTCGACGATCAGGCGCTTCACGATCGGCATTCTCAACGCACAGGAACCGGTGGTATTGCCGCCCATCGCGCAATACGTCGCGAATCACGCGCCGTCGATCGACATTGCCGCCGTACAACACGACCGGCGCGCGATCGAAGCGGACCTGCTCACCGGCGCGCTCGATGCCGTCATCGACGTCCTGCTGCCTCACCCGCAATCCGTGCGCAGTACCAAACTATCGACCGACCGGTACGTCGTGCTGTGCCGGCGCAATCACCCGCGCGTCGGTCAACGCCTCGACCTCGGCACCTACCTCGCCGAAGAGCACGTGCTCGTGACGAGCCGGCAACGCGGCGGCGGCGTCGAAGATGCCGCACTCGTCAAACTCGGCGCCGAACGCCGCGTCCGCCTGCGATGCGTCCGCTACTTCGCCGCCTGCCGCGTCGTCGACCAGACCGACCTGCTGCTCACCATGCCGGAGCGGTACGCGCGGCTGCTCAACGAGATGTACGGCAACCAGATGCTCGAATGCCCGTTCGACGCATCGATCGATACCTATCTTTACTGGCACGCGAATTCCGACGCCGATCCCGCGAATATCTGGTTGCGTCGGCAACTGGGCGAGGTATTCGAGTCCGTTCGTGCGGGCACGGCGACGCACCCGTGACGCGGTGCGCCACCTGCCACGTCGGCCGACGCTCGCTTACCCGCGCAGCTCGCGCCTCAGGATCTTCCCGGTCAAGGTCTTCGGCAGTTCGTCGATGATCTCGACGATGCGCGGGTACTTGTACGCCGCCATCCGTTCCTTGCAGTATGCGATCAGCGCATCGGGCGAGATTTCGGCATTCGGTTTCAGGCTCACGACGGCCTTGACGGTTTCTCCCCGGTAACTGTCAGCGACGCCGACGACCGCGGCCTCGCGTACCGCCGGATGCGAATACAGAACGTCCTCGACTTCGCGCGGCCAGACCTTGTAGCCGCCCGCGTTGATCATGTCCTTTTTGCGATCGACGAGATAGAACCAGCCTTGCTCGTCCATGAACCCGACGTCGCCGGTCCGGAAGTATCCGTCGACAATCGATTTCGCACTCTCGGCCGGCTTGTTCCAGTAGCCCGGCACGACCATCGGCCCGCGCGAAATGATCTCGCCGATCTCGCCCGACGGCAGCGGGCGGCCGGCCTCGTCGCCGATGTACGACTCCACGTTGAATACCGGTACGCCGACGGCGAGCGTCCCGGTCGACGGATCGACCGGTGCATCGCGACCGAGCGGCACGCAGTGCGTGGGCGAGTTCGTCTCGGTCAACCCGTAGCCGTTGTAAATGTAGTGGCCGAAGCGCTCGAGAAACGCATCGATGACGCTCGGCGGAATCGGGGCACCGCCGGAGTAGATGTGTCGCATCGACACCAGATGCTCGCGCGTTGCGTGCGGATGGTTCATCAACGCAATGAACGCCGTGATCGAGCCGATCGTGAATTCGGCGCGATGCTCGCGGATCGCATCGAGGATGACACCCGGCTCGAAACGGCACGCAAGAATCAGCGGTGCCGCACCGATCAACGCCGCGCCGATATGCCCAACCAGTCCGGTGATGTGAAACAGCGGCGCGACGCCGAGGATCGGACCGCCTTCCCGCAGCTCCATCCAGTCACGGTACACCTGCGCGTTGAATGCAATGTTGCCGTGCGTGTTCATCGCACCCTTCGGTACGCCGGTGGTGCCGGACGTGTACACGAGCATCGCGACATCCGCCGGCCCGAGCGTGACGGGTGGCGGTCGATGTCCGCGATAGGCGGCAATCGTCGTCGACAGATCCTCCACGTCATCCGCCGGCTGCCGTCGCGTGCCGGCAAAGAGTCGTGCATCGTTTCGGCTCTGGTATTCGAGTTCGCTCGTGGTCATCACGGCTGGCTGCACCGCCGGCTCGCCTCGCGCGGCGGCCCGGGCTTCCTCGTCGAGAAACGGGCGTACGACGTCCGCATAAAGCGACTCGTGACAGATCAGCATTCGCGCGCCCGAATCCGCGAGCAATACGCGCAGCTCGCGTGAGCGGTTCATCGGATTGATCGACACCGCGATCATCCCGAGCTTCCACGCGGCGACAAGCGCGATCACGAACTGCGGCACGTTCTGCAGGTACAGCGCCACGCGGTCGCCGGATACGCAGCCGCGCTCGCGCCACGCGCTGGCAAGGGCATCCGATTCCGCATCGAGTTCGGCGTAGGTCAGCACGCCGTCGAAATACAATATCGCGGCACGCTCAGGCGCTCGTGCGACCGCCGCTCGGAACATACCGAGCGCGTCGGTCGATACCGGCGCGATCGTCGCCGGATGGCCGGCCGCATAGTTCGCGAGCCAGGGCTTCTTGTCATAGGGCGTCATGGACACTCCAGGAATGGACGGCGCGGCATCACGTGCGCGCGCCGCCGGAATTGCACTGCGCGCCCGGCGCTTGCAAGCGCGGACGCGGTCGGACCGGAGTTGAAACGACCTACTTGATGACCACCGGATTGACCGGCGCGCCGCTTCCGCTGACGACCTTGAGCGGCGCCGCCGTGTAGAGGAACGACCATTGCCCGTCTTCCGCACAGTCGGCCGCGAGCGGGTCGAGCTGCGCGATCTCGGTCAGTGTGACGCCGAGGTTGCGCATCAGCGCGTTATGCAGCGGCAGCGCGACGCCCGATTCCGGATCGATGGTCACTTCGTTCGCGATCGTATCCGTGACGAGGTTCGGGATCTCCATCCGCTGGAACCATTCGACGAGCGCCGGGCTGTAGGTCAGGCCGGGTTCGATGAAATTCTTGTAGAACTCGTTCTTGTCGCGCTCGTAGAACGAGCCGATCCAGCCGGTGCGGATCACGAGGACGTCGCGCTTGTCGATCGTCACGCGCTGCGCTTCGGCAGCCTCGAGCAGATCGCGATGCGTGAAGGTCTCCCCCGGATCGAGCACGGCCTTGCCGCGATGCCGGGCGATGTCGATCAGCACGCCGCGCCCGACGACGCCGCGCTCCGCGATCGGCAATACGCTCGCCTTCGCGAGGCCGCCGATCGTCGATTTCGCGTCGTAGCCATTCCAGATCTGGTCGCCGTACCAGACGTGCCCCAGGGCGTCGTACTGCGTGGAACCTTGCAGATACATGATCATCATGTCGTCCGCATATTCGAGGAGCCCGGGAAACAGCGGCCCCTTGCCGCACATGTAGTGGCCCTTGTCCATCACATTCATGCGGCATGCCTGGGAGCGGCCCGGCCAGACCGGATCGCCCTTCGGATTCCCCATCTGGATCTGCAGCGTAAAGGTCTTGCCGGAACGCACGGCCGCAACGCCGCGCAGCACCTCCGTCTCGGTCAGGTAGTTAAGCGAACCGACTTCGTCGTCCGGCCCCCACTTGCCCCAGTTCTTCGGCGCATCGCGCAACAGCTCGGCCATCTCCGGAACGTTCTTCGACTCCATGCATCGTCTCCTTTTTAGTCAACCGCTCAAATCTCCCCGGTCGAGTTCATGCACGGAAAACTTCCGTTCAGATCGCCGGGATTTGTGGATTTTTAATGGTTGAAAGCGTAGGCAGGCAGAAAATTCGACGCAAATGAATTGTTTTCATGGCCCTCCATTTATCCCATACATATCTAGTACTACTACCGTATTTCAATATGTCGACACCCTGATCTAACATCCACGCCAATGAATCGAAAATCACGAGACGGTCAATTCCCGGATTCATTTTTCAAACCAATTAAAAAAATCCTTAGGGAAACGCTGATTTATTCGGCTCGGCGGTCATCGCAGACGTAGCCGAGGACGTTTAGAAGACAGCTCACGGAACGGACCCACGACGATGAAGAGGCAGATCGGCTTCGCGGAAGCGGAAATTGCAGGCAAGAAGCGAGTGACGAGGCGCCAACGCTTCCTGGAAGAGATGGAGAAGGTCGTTCCGTGGCAGCGCTTGCTGTCGGCCATCGAACCGCACTATCCGAAGGGCACGCGAGGTCGCCCGCCGATTGGCCTTGAGCGGATGCTGCGAATCTACTTCGTGCAACAGTGGTACGGACTGTCGGACGAAGGACTGGAAGACGCGCTGTATGACAGCATCACGCTGCGAGCCTTCGCCGGCATCGATCTGGCGATCGAGAACGTGCCTGATGCAACCACGCTGTTGAAGTTCCGGCGCCTGCTGATCGAACACGAACTGACACGGAAGTTGTTCGACGAGATTGGCATCTCGCTGTGCGAGCGTGGGCTGATGATGAAGGAAGGCACGCTGGTTGACGCGACGATCATTGAAGCGCCGCCGTCGACCAAGAATGCCGGGAAGAGCCGTGACCCGGAAATGCATCAAACGAAGAAGGGCAACGAATGGCACTTTGGCATGAAAGCCCACATTGGCGTCGACGCCGACTCGGGCCTGATTCACAGTGTGGTTGGCACGGCGGCCAACGTGTCGGATGTATCGCAAGCTCATGCCCTGCTGCACGGGCATGAAGAGCAGGTGTTCGCCGACGCGGGCTACATTGGCGTCGACAAGCGCGAGGAAATGGCGGGCAAGGCCGTGAAGTGGCACGTCGCTGCCAGGCGGGGAAAGATCAAGGCGATGCAAGAAGGAGCGCTGAAGGACCTGGTGATCGCGCTCGAGCGAACCAAGGCGCAGATCCGTTCGCGGGTTGAGCATCCGTTTCATATCGTCAAGAATCTGTTTCAGCATCGCAAGACCCGATACAAGGGCTTGGCCAAGAACACCGCGCAACTGTTCAGCCTGTTCGCTCTGGCGAATCTGGTGATTGCGCGAAATCTGTTGCGATCGGTCCATGGGAGCAGTCCGTCATGCGTATGAAAAATGCGAGCAGGGGAGGCTCGCTTACGCGCCAAATTCACTGAATTGAGCGCCGATTCGCTTCGTCATCCAGAAAATTTGAAGCCATCTCGCCTGCAACTTCGGAAGTTGGTCCATTGATCAGCGTTTCCTTAGAAATCACAATTACACTGGAGATAATCAACGATGTCATTTCGTTCCGGAAGTCGTTCAATCGCACTGGCGACCGCCATCATCGGAGGCGCGGTACCGTACGCACATGCGCAAAGCAGCGTGACGCTTTACGGCATCGTCGACAGCGGCGTCCTGTACACGAGCAAGACGGTCGATCCGGCGACCGGCCGAAATGCCGGCCGTCAGTTTTCGCTGATCAGCGGCGGAATGACGCCATCGCTGTTCGGCCTGAAAGGCAGCGAGGATCTCGGCGGCGGCATGAGGGCGATCTTCACGCTCGAGAGCGGCATCGATCTGTCGAAAGGCGGCTTCACCGATTCGAACGGAAACTTCTTCGGCCGCCAGGCCTGGATCGGCATCGAGAGCGGCGTGGGTACCGTCAAGGCCGGCTTGCAGTTTTCCCCGTTCGTGCTCTCGCTGATCTCGACCGACCCGCGCTCCGTATCGTTCTTCGGCAGCCAGGTGCCGATCTACGTTGGCAACGTGTTCGTCACCGGCATCTTCAACGCGAATGCCATCTCGTATGCGAGCCCGACGATGGCGGGTTTTCAGGGCAACGCGATGCTTGCGCTTGGTGGCGCAGCCGGTAATTTCCAGGCGGGCCGGCAGTATTCCGCGAGCCTGAACTACACGTACGGCCCGTTGCTTGTCAGCGCGGCGATGTATAGCGGCAACGCCGGCGGCACGGCTGCGACGACGCCCCTGCCGAGCACCGTCGCGTTCTCGGGCCGCACGATCAGTGCGCGTTACGAGTTCAACGATCTGACCGTGAACGCGGTATTCGTCAGTTACAAGATCGCGGGCTCATTCGACAACCGCGTCTACGGCGGTGGCTTGAGCTACCGGTTTACACCGACGATCCACGCCGACGCGGGCGTCTGGTACACGAGCGACGGGAACGATACCGGGAATCACTCTGTTCTGGCCGCCACGGGCCTGACCTACAGCCTGTCGAAGGCGACGATGATTTACGGCCAGTTCGGGTTCGTCAACAACCACGGCAAGATGAACACCGGCCTGTCCACCAACGGCGCGCTCTACGGCGTGTCGGGATCGACGTTCGGCACCGCCGTCGGGATTCGGCATCTCTTCTAGGTTCCGTGCGGAACACCCGCCGGGCCGGGCGCATCGGGAACCCGTCGATCCCGACCATCCGATCGCCCGCACTGACCGGACGCGGATTTCCTGGATTTATTCTTCGAATACCGAACCATTCACGCTGCCGATCCCTCCGAATGCGAACATCCGGAGGGGCCGACAGCGTCAGGCACACCGCATCACTGCCCGCCTTCCATTCGCAACTCGAGCTTGCTTGTCACCGACGTGACGCCAGGCACCTGGCGAGCCGCCTCCACCGCGGCCTTGTCCTGCGACTCGTCCGTTATCATGCCGGCGAGCGTCACTTCGCCGGTCTTTGCCTTGGCGAACACCGTGACCTGTGCATTGCCGATGCCGGGCGCCTTCACGATCGCCTGCCGGACCTTCTTCGCGAACGTCCGGTTTTCCAGGCGCTCGGCCTTCTTCGCCGAGCGAGACGACGCAGCCGCCGGCTTGGCCGTTTGCGTGTCAGGGGTAGCGGATTGCGCGTAGCACGTTACGGACGTCAACGCGACAATGCCGGCAACAACGATCAAAAAACGTGACTTCATCATCCTCTCCTCAACAAGAACGAACGGGGAACTGCGGATTGCCGGGCGTCAGAATCGGGCACCCCCGGCGTGACGATTGCGTGGCGCCCGCGACTGCCGATTACAGTGCGCAGACCTTATGCAGCAATCGAATTCAATGCACCTTCGTCGGCTTCCAGCGCCGGCGAAAGCGTCATGCGCAGATGGTCGAGAAATGTCCGTATCTTCGCGTCCATGAACTGCCTGGATATGTACATCGCATAGACATCGAGCATCGTCAGGCGATAGCCCGGCAACACCCTCACGAGTTTCCCGCTTCGCAGATCGTCGATAACCGAATAGATGGCCAACGACCCGATACCCATTCCGGCACGCAACGCAATCGCCAGCGCTTCCGGTGCATTCGCCTGAAACGGGGCCGAGAGAACGGAGTGGGATATCACCTCGCCGCCCGCGCCATGAAGCAACCATGCGTCGTTCGAATCGGCGGGCGTGTCGAGGCGCAAACACGTATGGTCGGCGAGATCGGCCGGCGTCGTCGGGGTGCCATGTTGATCGAGATAGGCTTTCGATGCGACCAGCACGCTGTAGCATCTCCCGTAGGTGTGTGCGATGTACCCCGAATCAGGCAGGCTCGATGCCGTGACCACCGAAATATCGTAGCCGTCTTCCACCAGATTCGGCATCCTCTGTGAATAGGTGACGTCGACTGCAACCTCGGGATAGGCTGCTTGATAGGCAACGACTGCCTCGGTGACATGGCTCTGCCCCAGCCCGGGCATGGTATGTACGCGTAACCGCCCGTATGGCCGAACAAGCGCGTTTCTCGCCTCGGCATTCGCCTGGTCGACATCGCCAAGGATCGACAGCAGGCGATCGAAATAACGCCGTCCGCTGTCGGTCAGCGAAATCCGCCGGGTCGTTCGATTCAGCAGACGAGTCTGTGCATATTCTTCGAGACTAGCGACTGCCCGCGACACCTGTGCAATCGCGACATCGGTCTGTTTTGCCACTGCCGTAAAACTCCCGGCCTGGACCACACGCACGAATGTCCGCATGTTTTCGAGCATATCCATTTCGATTCATCGTCTATCACTGCCTGTCTACGCACGTAACGGAAATCCGGAAGTTTGCTTCTGAGCGCTGCAGGAGTGACGCCCGACATAACCATCTGGAGTTTTCGGCCGGAAGGACCGCGCCAGCGCAGTCCGGCCGGTAATCTGCCATTCCAGCAGCCGCCACACTTAACTCAATAGTCCGAATTGTCGAGCATTCTTCGCCAGGCGATCACCCCCCGCACGGGGGCTACTTGATCGTTCGTGCATGTGAGACGCTTGCGAAAGCGGGCGGACCGTCGTTTTCGACCGGTTGTTTTCCGCCCCTTTTGTGCAGGCCAGTGGGAGAATGCGACGGCTCGCGAACATCTGGACCGATCGCGTGCAACAGTCGCCGTATGACGTATCGCTCGTCACGCACCGCGACCTTCGCCACACCGCGCGCATTCACGCGCCGATCGACGAAATGGTGTCCTCATTTTCCGAGCCTCGACGACGTGGACCGGCACACCCTCCGCCGGTCATTCGTCATCGGGCCTCGAGCTCGACGGCTCACGCGCCAACCCGTTGCGTACGGCCTGGATGCGCGACGTGACATTCAGCTTCTCGAAGATATTCTTCAGGTGCCACTTGATCGTTTCCGGCGCAACACGGAGCGCACGGGCGATTTCCTTGTTCGATAACCCTTGCGCGACATAGTCGAGGATCTCGGCCTCCCGCGCGCTCAGGTTCCCGGGCAGGCCCGGCCGCGTGGCCGATGTCGTGCTGGACGTCCGCGTGGCGTCGAATGCGCGCGCTAGCTCCCGCAAATACCACGCGTTGACGGCCGGTAAGCGCCCGGCGCGCTTTAGCGCGCGCCCGACCATGCGCTCCACGGCTGCGCCTTCGTCGATGAACGTACGTACCAGCCCGTTGACCTGACCGTATTCGAGCGCTCGACCGAGTACATCGAGCGCTTCGTCTTCCTGGCCGGCCTGTTCAAGTGCTACAGCCCGCAACGTGGCGGCTTGCGCGGCGAACCACGCGAATCCACGCGCGACAAGCTCGTCATGCACGATTCCGATCGCCCGCTCGGCCTCGACCGCTTTCCCGTCCGCGAGCAACAGCCTGGCCCGCGCGGATTGCGCCATTTGCCACGTTTCCACGTAACTCGATGCCTCGTCCGGCGACGCTGCCGGCACGAGCGCCGCGAGCGCTTTGCCGACACGATTCGCCTGCGACAGTTTTCCGGCGCTCACATGGATCCGAATGCTGGTCGCCATGCACGCCACACGCAGTCGCAGCCATTGCCGGCTGCATGCGATGTGATCCGCGGCTTCGAGGATTTCATGGGCCCGCGCTTCGTGACCGGACTGAAACTCGATCAACGCCGCTGCCTGTATGAAACGCAGCAAGGGCCCGAGCGAGCATGCCTGCATCGCGACCTCGAAGCGATCTCGCTGGGCTTCCATGACCTTCGCCCAGTCGTTCCATTCGTAATAGATGGCCGACAGATAGCCGGCCGACAGCGCGGTCGCCGCCGACAAGTGCCCTGCGGACCGCTCGGCAAACCGCAGGGCGACCTCGAATGTCTTCGATGCATCATGCAAGCGACCGGAGACGAACTCTGCGAGACCGGACATGTTTTGCCGGTAAACGTTCGCATACAGCGGCTCATCTCCGGACATCGCACTTTCCGCGCGTGCTCTGAGCGCAAGCACATCATCGATGCGCCCCGCATAACTGAGCCCGAAGATCATCGTGGTTTGCCCGATCTGCTCTATCCACGATCCCGGCTTCGGGCTCGCATCCAGCACGCGCTCGCCCAGATTCAGCGATTCGACACTCCGGTCCGACAAACCTGCGATCAACGAGCGCACCGCAAGCAGTTCGGTCGCCATGACACCATCCATGTCGAAGCGGCCCGCATTCACGTCGGATTCGATCGACTCCAGCGAGCGGCGTGCGTCGACGATACTCATCGACAACGCCAGCGCCCACGTATGCGCAATCCTCAGCCGCAAGCGTCCGGTGACCGCGGGCGCCGGGAGGCGGGATACCCAGTCGAGCACCGTTCGCACGTCACTGGAAGCGATGAGCCTCATCGCGCACGTCTCGACCCAACTGGCGGCCGTGTCGAAATCACCGGCGGCAAGCGCATGCCGAACGGCATCCGGCCATTGCCGCTCGGCCGCATACCATTCGCTCGCGCGGCGATGGAGAGCGGCAACCGCGCCCGGCCGGCGCAATGCCAGCTCCTCTCGCAGATACTGCGAAAACAGCGCGTGATAGCGATAGTTCTGACGCCCTCCGTCAACCGACTTGATGAAGAGATTGTGGATACTCAACCATTCGAGGCAGTCCGCGGCGTCGTCACGATCCGTCAGCGCGTTGCACAACGAAGGCGTCATCTGCTCCAGCACCGCCGTGCACAGCAGGAAGTGGTGAACGGCCTCCGGTACGCGGGACATCACGTTCTCGTTGAGATAGGTGGCGATCCCGGCCCGCGCATGACTCACCTGTTCGGCGACGTGCGCCGCGTTGCTATCGTCGCGCAGTGCGAGCGCGGCCAGTTGCAAACCCGACACCCAGCCTTCTGTCGCGGCACGCAGGCGCTCGATGCTCTCCGCGTTGAGTTGCTTGCCTGCGATCCGGTCGAAGAACGATCGCGTTTCCGCTTCGTCGAAACAGAGATCGTCCGCGTCCACCCTCACCAGCTCGTCACGCGACTCGAAATAACTGAGCGGCAATGCCGGCGTGGATCGGCAGGCCAGCACGACGTGCACGTTCGACGGCGCGTAGCGCAACAACTCGAACATCGCATCGTGAATGACCGGCGATACGAGGCGATCGAAATCGTCGAGCATCAGGAATATTTCGACGCCCGCGGCTTCGAGCTCGTTGAGCAGCTCGTCGAACACGATCTTCAGCGGAATCAGCGCGCGGTCGCGCAGCAATCGCTGCGCACGGCCGCCGACCCCACCGGTGGCCTCGACGACGGCCGCGACGACATAGGATGCAAAGATCGACGCGTTGTCGTCGTCCTGGTCGAGACTCACCCACGCAACCTTGATATCCGTCGCGACGAGTTCTTTTCGCCACTCCGACAGCAGCGTCGTCTTCCCGTACCCGGCCGGGGCGCATACGAGTGTGACCCGGCGGTCGAGCGCCCGCACGAGCCGGCCGATCCTGGCAACGCGCGGTACGATTTCTCGTGCCGATGCCGGCATCAGCTTGGTACGCACCAGC
Source organism: Burkholderia stabilis (assembly GCF_001742165.1). Taxonomy (NCBI): domain Bacteria; kingdom Pseudomonadati; phylum Pseudomonadota; class Betaproteobacteria; order Burkholderiales; family Burkholderiaceae; genus Burkholderia; species Burkholderia stabilis. The sequence continues at coordinate 1,011,161 of NZ_CP016443.1, forward strand.
ACTTCGATCGCATCGGCGTCCGCAGGCATGGTCGACTCTCCGCTTTCCGTGGACGTCATCTGTTTCCTGTTCACTTGGTACGGTCTGCCCGCGTGGGCGGTAGCCCTCGGCCCACCTGCCCGACGCACTGCCAGGTTTCGATGCGCGGCAAATACAGCATAGCCATGCGACATCGGCCATCAACAGTAGGTGATGTCCGGACTGGCCAGTGCCGGAATCGTGGCGCATACCGGTCGAACGCGAGGGACCCGCATTGTTCTCGATCCGCCATCCGATGTTCAGCCCCCCATTTGGGGGGCTACCTCAATCGGGCAACTCATTCCATGCTACCCCGGCGGTCCCCCCATTGACGCCACCACCCACTTGCCCGGCCGCTGACGCGACCATTGGGCATCCGGTCGCCCCAAGCCGTTGAACCATCGTTACCGCCCGGGAGCTGTCATGAATTGCCGAGACATCGCGGAAGCATTTTTTGACCGCTACCGAAAGCACGACCTCGAGGGAATGCTAGCCCTGTTTGCGCCGAACGCCACCGTTGATTACGTGCCGATCGCCGCGACAGGCGCCGCGGCCGTACAGGGTTTGGCGATCTGGACAGCGCTGATCAATGCCTTTCCGGATTTGTCCAATGATATGGACGCCATCCATGCGGACGGAGCGGGACATCACGCGACTGTCGAGGTCACGATCCGCGGTACCCAGGCACAGGATTTCCTGGGCATCCGGCATCGCGGAAAATCGTTTTCGGTCAGGCACGCATTCGTGTTCCGGTTCGATGCCGAGGCCCGCATCACGAGGATTGCCGCCTACTGGGACAACGTCAAACTCTTTGAAGACCTCGGCAAAACGACGCTCGGATGACTCGACACGGATAACGGCCGCTCACCGCGCGGCCGATATCCGCGCAGCTCAGCCTGCCTGATAGCGCTCGCGCAATACGCGCTTGTTGATTTTGCCGACGCTCGTCTTTTCGATCGCATCGACGATGAGCAGCCTTTCCGGCACCGCGTATCGTGAGATCAATCCGCGATCGGCCACCTGCTTGACGTGCGCCTGCAATTCCGCGGAATCGACTCGCCCGACGTATTCGTCGGCCAGCACGACGAGCGCGAGCGGCCGCTCGCCCCATTTGGCGTCCTTGATGCCGATGACGGCAGACTCGCGTACGGCGGGATGCCGAGACAGAATGTCCTCGAGTTCCAGCGATGACACCCACTCTCCGCCCGTCTTGATCACGTCCTTGATGCGGTCCGTGATCTGCAGCCGGCCGTCCTTGTCGATTACGCCGATATCGTTGGTGTGAAGATAGCCGCCAGCCCACAGCGCCTGCGAGGCCGGCACGTCACCGAGATAGCCTTGTGTCGCCCACGGCATCCGCACGACGACTTCCCCCGCCGAGCGCCCATCGTGCGGCACATCGCGCAGATTCTCGTCGACGATACGCAAATCGACGAGAGGCAGCGGCACGCCCGTTCGTGTCCTGCGCGCGACGCCGTCGTCAGGCGTCCCGTCGGCGCCCGGTTGCGCTGAATCGACTTGCGCGATCGTCATGAGCGGGCACGTCTCCGACATGCCGTAACCCGTATAGACGTCGATGCCACGCGCGATCGCCGCGCGAGCAAGCCCCTCGGACAGCGGCGAGCCGCCGACGATTACTTTCCAGGAGGACAGATCGACCGCCGCCGACGACGGGCTGTCGAGAATCATCCCGAGCAAAGTCGGCACACAATGCGAGAACGTCACGGATTCGCGCTCGATCAGCGCAAGCAGCCCCTCCGCGGAATAGCGTCCCGGGTAAACCTGCTTGAGCCCGAGCGCAGTCGCAATGTACGGCATTCCCCACGCGTGCACGTGGAACATCGGCGTGATCGGCATGTAGACGTCATCCCGATGGATACGCCCGTGCTCGCGCGCACTCGACAACGCAGCCATTCCGGCCAGCGTGTGCAATACCAGTTGCCGATGCGTGAACGCCACGCCCTTCGGCAGGCCGGTCGTACCCGTCGTGTAAAACGTCGTCGCGCGCGTATGCTCGTCGAAATCGGGAAACGCGAAATCCGGCGGACTGGCGTCAACCAGATGCTCGTACTCGTCGGCAAACCCGTCCGGAACGTCGATCTCCCCGCCATCGGCGATCAGCACGAAGCGCTTCACCGTCTCGAGCCGGTCGCGAATGCTTGCGAGCATCGGCAGAAAGTCGCGATGCACCAGGGCAACCTGCGCGCCCGAGTGATTGAGGCTGTACAGCAGCTGATCGGGCGACAATCGCACGTTGGCGGTCATCAGCACCGCGCCCATCATCGGAATCGCAAAGTAGCATTCCAGATAGCGATGGCTGTCCCAGTCCATCACGGCAACGGTATCTCCGGCCTCGACGCCGATCGATGACAATCCGCTGGCGAGTTGACCGAGCCGATGGCGAAAGGTCCAGTAGTTGTGCCGCAACTGGTCGCCGTAGACGATTTCCTGCTCCGGCCGAGTCGCCAGCGGCGTGTGAAGCAATTGCTTGATCAGAAGCGGATACGTGTAGGCAGACGGCAACAGCGCTTCCCGGGATCGGGAATACGAAGGATTCATGAAGGTCTCCGTGAGCGGCCGACGTGGCGCAACGCAAGGTCACGGGCGACCGTGCAGGCCATTTTCGACGCTGGTTTGCGTCAGCCGCGATGACATTCAAGATACCGTACCGGCACTCGCCAAACACCCCCACATTTGGGGGGACAGGCCAACGCGTCGCAGTGCGTCGGCGATACGGCGAACCGTCACGCGTAACGCCGGCCCGTCGAGCGCGGACCCACCTGATCGGGGGGGCATTTAATCCCGGACCGTATTGTAAGATTTGCTCCGCACGCTCGTGCTGCCTGGCGGAGTCTTCGTCTTCGCCTCGAAGTGCAAAGGAAGCCATCCGAGCCGACTCACAGGCATCCGTCGGCTGAGCACGGCCGATCATCGAGTCCCAGTCGATTCCTGAACCCAGTCCAGTGAAAGGAGCAATCATGACCACCGAACTGCAGCAACCGGACAAGATGCCCTCGCCCGATCCCGCGGAGAACAACGCCTACTTCCCCTCTCCGTACTCGTTGTCGCAGTACACGTCCGCCAAGACCGACTTCGACGGCGCGCATTACCCGAACCCGTACAAGGGCGGCAAGTGGAAGGTGCTGATGATCGCGACCGACGAGCGTTATGTGCTGATGACGAACGGCAAGATGTTCTCGACCGGTAATCATCCGGTCGAGATGCTGCTGCCGATGCATCACATGGACAAGGCCGGCTTCGAAATCGATATCGCGACGCTTTCGGGCAATCCGGCAAAGCTGGAGCTGTGGGCCATGCCGGGTGAGGACGAAGCCGTTCAGAGTACCTACCGGAAATACCTGCCGAAGCTCAAAGTGCCGCTCAAATTGTCCGATGTGCTGGACCGGGACCTTGGCGCGGATTCGCCCTACATCGCGGTATTCATTCCCGGCGGTCACGGGGTGCTGGCCGGCATTCCGTACAGCACGGAGGTCAAGCGCACGCTCCAGTGGGCGCTCGACAACGACAGGCACATCATTACGTTGTGCCATGGTCCGTCGTGCTTGCTGGCTTCGGCCGTCGGTGAAAAGCCGGAAAACTATCCGTTCAGGGACTACGAGATTTGCGTGTTCCCGGATGCGCTCGACAAGGGGCCGAATCTGGATATCGGTTACATGCCGGGCCCGCTCCCCTGGCTCGTCGCCGAAAGCCTCGAGAAACTCGGTGTCAAGGTGTTGAACAAGGACATGACGGGCCGGTGCCACCAGGATCGAAAGCTGATCACGGGGGATAGCCCGCTCGCGTCGAACAACATCGGCAAACTGGCCGCTGCGGCACTTCTGAAGGAAGTGGGGAACTGACGCCGGCGGGCATCGCGGAATTGCACCGGTGCGTCGCGTCACCGGTGCAACTGAAGCCGCTCATCGACGCATACCAGGCATCGCTCACAGACATCCAATCAAAGAAAAGTAATGTGTCCCGCGCCCGGTTGAGCGCCAGCCTGACCTGATGCAAGCCACTCGGCGAATGCCGCGCACTCGCACAACACCCCGCCATTCTCGAAGTGTTGGAAGTCACGGAGCTGCATTGCGCAGCGCGTCTTCACGGCAGGTGCATTGGCGAACTTGGTATCGGCAACCTGCTACGCCCCTTCCAGCGAGAAGGCACCGTATCAGCATCGCGATGCGGATCGAACGCCTGATCGACATCAACGGGCTGCATATCTTCGGTCAATCCGGCAGGCAGTTGTCGATGAAGTCGGGAACAAGCGCGGAAGCCTGATGCTTGCGCCAGACGAAATAGGTATCGGCGGAGCCGATATCGTCAAGCTGATGAGCGCGCACCGAATAGCCGCGCTGGTAGGTCGCAAAAAAGCTGGCTGGTACGAATGCGAAACCATGGCCAGCCGCGACGCAAGCAAACATGATCGGATAGGACTCGATTTCGAGCACGGCGCGCGGTGTGACCTGGTTTCGGCTGATCCAGGCGTCGACCAGCTGACGATAGTAGCAACTCGTTCCGAACACATATAGCTCGTGCTCGGCATACCACTCGGCGGATACGCGACGTATCGCCTTCGGCGTGATCAGCATCAGCGATTCCCGAAAGGCTATCGAGCTTGCCAGCAGCGGATGATCGATCGGGCCGTCCGACACGATCACGTCGAGCTCACCGTCCACGAGCCGTCGTTCGAGCGCAAACGAATGTCCCGGATGGATGTTCAGCCTGACCCTCGGACGCGCGCGCCGATAGTTCGCGATATGCGGCGGCAGATGATTGCTCAGTACGGCATCGAGGGCGCCGACGTTCAGGCTGCCTGACGGTTGATTCCCCTCAAACAGTTGCTGCGTCTCGGAGGCGAGCGCGAGCAGCGTTCCTGCCTTCTCGTACAGAAGGCGCCCCTCCGGCGTGACGAACAATCGATTGCGCTCGCGTATGAACAAGGCGACGTTGAGTTGGCTCTCGAGCTCGCGCACGCGAATCGTGATGTTCGACGGAACGCAATTCAGTGCCTTGGCCGCGGCTGCAACGGTGCCGTGCTCGACGACCGCACAAAAGAACTTGATCTGGGAGAGCTTCACGGAGATCGCTCACTTTTTGTTAGTGATGTACTTATTTTAAGTTACTTTTCATGAACGACTCGTGCGCCTATCGTACGGCTTCGGTGGTCGGGATGCCCCGATCATCGAATTTCATCCTTACTTCTCGAGGCTCGCATGACCTATCACGTTCTGGTGCAATTCGACGTTCCTTCCGACAAGCGCGAAGCCTTCGCCGAGGCGGGGTTGTTCGATGCGAAGGGTTCGCTCGCGAAGGAGCCCGGCACGCTTCGGTTCGAAGTGATCCGTGACGAACACAATCGCAATCGCTTCTATCTGGACGAAGTGTATGAGAACGAGGAAGCGTTCCAGCAGCACTGCCGCAACGACACGATCAAGAAGTTCTTCGACCTGATCGACAGCTACGCATTCGGGCCCGTCTTCCTGTTCAAGGGCTATCGCGTCGAAGGCTGACTCGGTCGTTTTTTCAATAGCGTAGAGAGATCAATTCATGCGTGTTTTACATACCATGCTGCGCGTTTCCGATCTGAATGCGTCGCTGCAGTTCTATCACGACGCGCTCGGAATGCGGGTGCTGCGGCAGAAGGAGTACCCGGACGGACGTTTTACGCTTGCCTTCGTCGGATATCGGGATGAGCGTGAAGAAGCTGCGATTGAACTGACCTACAACTGGGACCGTCACGCTTACGAGCACGGCGATGGTTATGGTCACGTCGCCATCGAGGTCGACGACGCTGCGGACGTGACACGTCTCGCAAAAGCGCTCGGTTATCGCGTCACGCGTGAGGCGGGGCCAATGCAGCATGGTCGAACGGTGATCGCATTTCTCGAGGACCCCGACGGATACAAGATCGAGTTGATCCAGAAAGGAACGCAGTTCGACTGAAGCCGTTTCCGGCACGGCAGGAACACTGCGAGCGTGTCGTGACGCGCCCCACCAGGGGCGTTATCCGCTGCTATCGGCACGCGCTGTTGAGGAAATGCCGAGGCCACTGCCCGCTCATCCCGAGCGGGCGAACACGCGCGTCCGCCGACCAGCGAAGATCAGCATGGATCGATGTTGCCCTCGGGCACCTGCATGGCGTCTACACATTCATAAAAAGACAACGATCCACCTGACACACGAACACACGAATCATTGGGTTATTTCAATTTCCCGGGATTCATGCACCATCAAACATCCGGGTCCGGAATCCTCGCCGACTGGATCACGACCAGCGTATCCCCCGCCTCGATCCTGCACGGCGGGTCCTCGTAAAAGGAATGAATCTTCCCGCAGCGATCGAGCCCGACGATGATCGCACCCGGCACGACGTTCGTCATGCAGCCGATCTCGTGCGGCAACGCCTCACGCTCCAGCAGCGTCGCGCGTCCACGCGTCGACAGCATGTCGTTCACGAACGGCACGATGTAGCGGCTATGCACCGCGTCCGCGAGCAGCAGCGCGCCGATCTTCGTCGACGACACGATCACGTCCGCGCCGGCCTGCCGCAGTTGCCGCTGGTACAGGTTCTCCTGGATCCGCACGACGATCTTCGTATCGGGCGCGATGCTGCGCACCGACAGCGTCAGCAGGATCGCGGTCGGATCGTCGGTCACCGAAATGATCACGGCCTTCGCCGCGCGCACCTGCGCCTGCTGCAACAGGTCCTCGTGCGCGGGATCGCCGAGCAGCCCCGTTACGCCGAGCGACGTCGCGGCCTCGAGCGCCTGCTGCTGCGAATCGATCACGATGATCGTCGCGGCATCGACGCCGCTCTCGAGCAGCTCGCGCACGGCGATCGACCCCGACAGGCCGTAACCGCACACGACGATGTGATCGGACAGTTGTTTTTGCAGGCGTTTCATGCGGAATTCCTCGATGACGCGCTGGATCACGAACTGATACGCCGTGCCCAGGAAAATGAACCAGATGACGATGCGGATCGGCACGATGAAGAACGCATCGATCAGGCGCGCCCGCGCGGTGACGGGCACGATGTCGCCGTAGCCGACCGTCGCGACCGTGACCATCGTGAAGTACACGAGATCGGCGACGGTCATCGGCGTGCTCTTGGTCGAATCGCGCAGGCCGTCGCGATCGAGATACAGCACGAGGAACGCGAGCACGCACAACAGCACGACCGCGCCGATGCGGAACAGCAGCGTGCGCCGCGGCGACGTCGCGGGACGCGTGAACAGCGTGCGTGTGCGCGGCGCCTGCCACGGGTTGCGGGCGCGACGCAGGCGTGAGCGCAACGAACGGCGCTGGTCGGAAGGCGTTGCCAACGGGGAATCTCCTGAAGGATGCGGGCTCGATTCTACGATGGGAATGCCCCGCGCCGGCCGTTACAGCATGCTGCGCGGCCGCACCATCGTCCCGTCGACGAAACGCTGTGCGCGAAACGCGTGCAGATCGAGCGACGGCGCGCCCGTGTCGATCCATTCCGCAAGCAGCCGGCCGACGATCGGCCCCATCGCGAAGCCATGACCGCAGAACCCCGTCGCGATCGCGAGCCCCGCCGGCGTGCCCGGCGCATCGATCACCGGAATGCCGTCGGGCAGCACGTCGATCAGGCCGGCCCACGCCTCGACGATCTGCGCGTCCTTCAGCGCGGGAAAGATCGTCTTGAGCTTCGCGAGCGCGCGCGGCGCATGCGCGCGGTTCGGCTGCGGCTGCGGATCGCGCGGCTCGATCGGCCCGGCCGCGCCGTTGATGCGCTCGAGTGCATCGCGCCACGCGGCCGAATTCAGGTGCAGCCGGAATTTGTCGCGCTGCGACCAGAACTCCGGCCAGAAGAGGCTCAACCCGCGCAGGTGGCCGAGCGTCAGGTCGACGTCGACCTGCATGTCGTCGGCGAGATTGATCGCGCCGTTCTTGCGCTGCCGGATACCGAGGCCGTGCCCCCAGACCGTTGCCGCCGACACCGGGGGCACCACGTTGGTGCGCATGCAGGTGCCGCGCACGGCTTGCTGCGGCAGGCGGATGCCGACGCCGTCGAGCAGCCGGAAACTGGTCGCGCCCGCCGCGCAGATCACGCGCCGCGTGCGGATCGTGCCGCGCTCGGTCGCGACGCCGACGACCGCGCCGCCGGCCGTCTCGATCGCGGTCACGCCGCAACCCTCGAAGAAGCGCGCGCCGGCTTCCGTTGCGCGCGCGGCGAACGCCGCGGCCACGCGGCGCGGCTCGGCCTGCCCGTCGGTCGCGGTGTACAGCCCGCCGAGCGTGCGCGCCTGCGGCGACAGGCCGCTGACGCGCGCGTCGATCTGCGCGCGCGTCAGCGTGCGCGTGTCGAGCCCGTGCTCGTGCGCGACCGCGAGCCAGGCCTGGAACGAGGTCCAGTCCGTTTCGTTGTCCGCAATATAGAGACAGCCGCCCTGCCGCCATTCGAGATCGAAACCGAGCGTTTCCTCTAAATTTTCCCAGATCCGCATGCCGGCCATCATCAACGGCACCTCGGCGGCTTCGCGGCCCTGCTGTCGAACGAAGCCCCACGCGCGCGTCGACTGCTGCCCGGCGATGCGCGACTTGTCGAGCACGACGGCCTTCAGGCCGCGCAGGCCAAGGTAGTACGCGGCTGCGCAGCCCATGATGCCGGCGCCGGCGATCACGACATCGGCTTCGGCCGGGAACGCCGCTTCGGCGCGGGTCAGGGCATCGTGCAGCGGATAGGTTGTCGTCATTGTTTCCTGTAGGGCGCTAATGCGTCGAAATACGGCCGGCTGCGGTAACGTCGTGACACACCTTTCACACAAACGCACCTTTCGCCACACTGAATGACGACCATTTTGCGGTAAAGTTATCTTTTCCGCGCGTGGCCGGTCGGCTCGCCACTGGACGTCATGAAGACTGTCCGTCGAGACTGCCGCAAGGCGTCGTTCTGAACGTCACGATCCGTTCCCGTAGCATGACCACTGAAGCAATCACCACGGATTCCCTCGCGGTTGCCGAGCGCGTGCGCGAGCTGATGACCCGCAACGGCATCGGCAAGCGCCAGCAGACCACCGAACTCTGCCGCATCCTCGACCTGAGTTTCTCCCAAGGCCATCGCAAACTGCGCGGCAGCAGCCCCTGGACGCTCTCGCAGATCAAGAAAGTCGCCGAAGCGTACGGCGAGCCCGCCGCGCAGCTGTTCGGCGCGCAGACGCTCGACCCCGGCATGGTCGGCGCGTATTCGCAGGAGGCCGTCCTTTACGCGGGCGTCGCCGAGATTCCGTGCACCGCCTGGATCGGCGCGCCGCTCGAAGCCGGCGCGCGTCCCGAGTTCGTCGCGTACGAGCAGAACGGCCGCTGGCGCGTGCTGCGCCACACCGGCGTGCTGTACCAGAACGCGTACGACGTGCACAAGATCGAAATCTATCCGCGCCGCGCGGAGAGCGACAAGCTCGTCGTCGCGGTGATCGACCCCGATCGCGTCAGCGCAACCGAGCTGTGCCGCTATCTCGAACGGCAGGGTTTCGCGACGGCCGCGTTCGACGGCCTCGCGCCGTTCGTCGACGCGCTGCAGGGCCAGGCCTTCGATGCCGTGCTGACCGAATGGCTGTTCGACGACAGCACGGCCGCCACCGCGATCAAGGCCGTGCGCACGTCCGACAACCCCGGCGCGCCGATCTTCGTGCTGACGGGCGACCTGCTCACCGGCCGCGCGAGCGAGGCCGACATCAGCGAAGTGATCCGCGCGTTCGACGTCGTCTGCTACGAAAAGCCCGCGCGCATGGCGATCCTCAGCGCCGATCTCGCGAAACGGCTCGCGCGCGGGTAATTTCCGCCGCGCCGTTCCTCCTCCGGACGGCCAACGTCCGCGCGGCATGGCGGTCGCGAACAGGTTCCTCAGTACAATAGCTGCACCTGTTCACGCCCACGCCGGCATCCGCCGCCCGACTCCATGGCCCGCCTCATCCCCGACGACTGGAAAAGCCTCGCCGCGACCGGCGCGGCCGAACGCGAGCGCGAAACGCTCGCCGCGCTCGAACACGCGCTGCCCGATACCTACACCGTGTATCACGGCGTGCACTGGACGCGCGCCGACCAGGGGTTCTCGGTGTTCGGCGAAGCGGCGTTCGTCGTCGTGAGCCCGGCCGGCCGCGTGCTGCTGATCGAGCAGAAAGCCGGTTTCCTGCGCGAAACGCCGAAGGGGCTCGTGAAGGTCTACCTGCAGACCGAGCGTAATGTCGCGATCCAGCTCGCACGCACGCAGGAAACGCTGCACCGGCGGCTGACCGCCGCGCTCGGCGCGGGCGTCTACGGTGTCGAGGCGCTGCTGTACTGCCCCGACTACTCGATCCGCCAGGCGTCGATCGCCGGCGTCGCGGCCGATCGCATCGTCGATGCGTCGCGCAAGGCGCAGCTCGCACAGGTGATCCTGCAGATCCTGCCCGAGGACGACGAACGCCTTCCGAACACACCGAAGCTCCACCATTTCCTTGCGGACGAACTGGCGCTCACGCCCGACACGAGCGCGCTCGTCGGGCAGGCCGGCACGCTCGTCACGCGGCTGTCGGGCGGGCTCGCCGCATGGGCGCGCCAGCTCGAATTCGCGCCGTTCCGGCTGCGCGTCACCGGCACGGCCGGCTCCGGCAAGACGCAACTCGCGGTGCAGGTCATGCGCGATGCCGTCGCGGCCGGCAAGCGCGTGCTCTACGTATGCTTCAACCGGCCGCTCGCCGACTACATCGCGCGCATCGCGCCGCCCGGCGCGAAAATCGCGAACTACCACCAGCTGTGCGACTGGGTCGCGCGCGACGGCGGTTATACGCCCGACTTCCAGACGCCCGGCGAATTCGAGCGGCTCGAGGCGCGTTTCGCGCAGGCACCCATTCCCGGGCACTGGCAATTCGACGTGCTGGTCGTCGACGAAGGGCAGGATTTCCATGCGCCGTGGGCCGCCGCACTGGAACGCCTGCTGGCGCCGGAAGGCGCGTGGTGGTGGCTGGAAGATCCGCTGCAGAACCTGTACATGCGCGAGAGCGTCGCGCTGCCCGGCTGGGTCACGCTGAAGGCGCTCACGAACTACCGCAGCCCGCGCGACCTGCTCGAATTCGTGCGCGACGTGGTCGGCCGCGTCGAGCCGCTCGCGGCCGAGCTGCGCTCCGGCAGCCCGTTCGACGGCTCCGATCCGTCGGTGTCGGCCTATGGCGAAGCAGGCGCGTCGGGCGACGCATTGAACGAAGCCTGCATCGATGCGACCAAGCGCGCGATCACGCATGCGCTGTCGCTCGGCTTCCGCAAGCAGGACATCGCGGTGCTGTCGTATCGCGGCCGTGAAGGCTCGGTGCTCGCGCCGCTCGACCAGCTCGGCCCGCACCGGGTGAAGAGCTTCACCGGCAAGTACGACCTGTTCGGCAACCCCGAATATCGCGAAGGCGACGTGCTGCTCGATTCGATCTACCGCTTCAAGGGCCAGTCGGCGCCGTGCGTGATCCTCACCGAGGTCGACTTCGATACGCTCGACGCGCGCGCCGCGCGCAAGCTGTTCGTCGGCGCGACGCGCGCGACGATGAAGCTGCTGATCGTTGCGTCGTCACGCGCAGCTGCGCAGCTCGAGGCCGCCTGACGCAGCGGGCGGCCTGCGAGCGCTCGGCCCGCCACCGCCCGCCGTCGATCACGCCACCTGGAACGCGCCCACCGCGCGGCGCAGCCCGTCGGCCTGTTCCTCGAGCGAAGCCGCGGCGGCCGCAGCCTGCTCGACGAGCGCCGCATTCTGTTGCGACACCTGGTCCATCTGCGACACCGCGCGGTTCACCTGCTCGATCCCGTCGCGCTGTTCGCTCGATGCGGCCGCGATCTCCGTCATGATGCCCGTCACGCGGCCGATCGCCAGTTGAATGTCCTGCATCGTCGTGCCGGCCACACCGACGAGCCGCGAGCCGGTCGCGACACGCTCGACCGATTCGCCGATCAGCGTGCGGATTTCCTTCGCCGCGGATGCCGAGCGTTGCGCGAGCGTGCGCACCTCGCCCGCGACCACCGCGAAACCACGCCCCTGCTCGCCCGCGCGCGCGGCTTCCACCGCCGCATTCAGCGCGAGGATGTTGGTCTGGAACGCGATACCCTCGATCGTGCCGATGATGTCGGCGACCTTCTGCGAGCTCTGGTCGATCTCGTTCATCGTGCCGATCACCTCGCCGACCACCGTCGCGCCGCGCGTCGCGATCTCGCTCGCGCTGTCCGCGCAGGCCTGTGCTTCGAGCGCATTGTCGGCGTTCTGCTTCACGGTTGCCGTCAGCTGCTCCATGCTCGCGGCCGTCTCCTGCAGCGCGGACGCCTGTTCCTCGGTGCGCTGCGACAGGTCGGTGTTGCCGGCTGCGATCTGGTGCGTTGCCGTCGAGATCGCCTCGGAACCCTGGCTGACCTGGCGCACGGTATCCGCCAGGCTGCGCTGCATGCCCGTCACGCCCTTCACCAGCTCGGCCATCTCGTCGCGTGACGACCAGCGCACTTCCGAGGTCAGGTCGCCTTCCGACAGGCGGCGGAAATGCGACAGCAGCCGGTTCACCGGCTGCGTGATCGCGAAATGCAGGCCGATCGCGCAACCGAGGCACGCGGCCAGGCCGAACGCGATGCCCGCGATCGCACCCGCGCGCATCCAGCCGTAATAGGTCTGCGCCGTGTCGTACACGTCCTTGCCGCGCGCGACCTGGTACGCATCGAGCGCATCGGTCGCCTGCGTGAGCGCGACCGACAGCGGCGGCGCGACCGTCATCAGCAACCGGTCGGCTTCGTCGCGCCGGCCGTCGCGGATCGCGTCGATCATCGGCTTCAGCGCCTGCCCGATCAGCGCCTGGCGCGCGGCGTCGAGGCGGCTCGCGAGCGGCCCCTCGTCGCCTTCGTGCGGCATCGCCGCGTAGTTGCGCCAGGCCGCGTCGGCCTTCGCGAGATAGTTCTCGGCCTTCTTGACGAGATCGGGCACTTCCGGCGCTTCCGGATGCAGCAGCGCACGGTCGAGCGTCGTGCGCACGATCGTCAGGTTCAGGCTCGCCGCGGACAGCGCGGTCTTCGCAGCCAGCTGCTGCGTATAGGCCTCGTCGAGCGCGCGGTTCGAGCTTTGCATGCCGGCGAGGCCGATCAGCCCCGACACGACGAGCAGCGCGGCAACGAGACCGAGCGTGGAGAAGATCCGCGTACGGATCGAGAAACGGGAAAACAGGGCGTTCAGGTTCATGACGGACGTGGGCGATGAAAAGTGACGCGGCAATCGGTCCGCGGCACTCTGGATTACGGTTTGCCTGCAAAAAACTTGAGTGTGTCCCTGCTTTCCGGCTGATCCCGGTCAATTTTTCGCGTCGGCAATCTCCTGTTACGGCTGCAACATATCGAGGCTGGGCAGAAATTGACCAGGCAATCATTCATCGCTATATTTCGGATCAAATCCCTGCCATGGCAGATATCTCGATGACAACCGATACCCTCCTTACGCCACCGGCCGCCGAAGCGGCCCGCCGCGACGCGCCGACCGGGCTGATCGTCGCCGCGCTGCTGCTCGTCATGCTGCTGTCCGCGCTCGACCAGACGATCGTGTCGACCGCGCTGCCGACGATCGTCGGCGAGCTCGGCGGGCTCGACCAGTTGTCGTGGGTCGTCACCGCGTACCTGCTGTCGTCCACCGTCGTGCTGCCGCTGTACGGCAAGCTCGGCGACCTGTACGGCCGCAAGATCGTGCTGCAGGTCGCGATCGTGCTGTTCCTTGCCGGCTCCGCGCTGTGCGGCGTCGCGCAGGACATGACGCAGCTGATCGTGCTGCGCGCGCTGCAGGGGCTCGGCGGAGGCGGCCTGATGGTCGTCACGATGGCCGCGATCGGCGATCTGGTGCCTCCCGATCGCCGCGCGCGCTACCAGGGGATGTTCGGCGGCGTCTACGGCCTCGCGACGATCATCGGCCCGCTGCTCGGCGGCTTCCTGGTCGAGCACCTTTCCTGGCGCTGGATCTTCACGATCAACCTGCCGCTCGGCTTTCTCGCGCTGGCGGTGATCGGCATCGCGTTCCGGCCGCACACCGCGCACGTGAAGCACCGGATCGACTACATGGGCGCCACGTTCCTCGCGACGGCCCTCACCTGCGTGATCCTGTTCACGAGCGAAGGCGGCTCGCTGCTGCCCTGGACGTCGCCGCAACTGTGGATGACGCTCGTACTCGGCCTCGTCGCGATCGGCGGCTTCATTTATGAAGAACGGCTCGCGGCCGAGCCGATCATGCCGCTCGAACTGTTCCGCCATCGCACCTTCGTGCTGGTCAGCCTGATCGGCTTCGTCGTCGGCATCGCGCTGTTCGGCTCGGTCACGTTCATCCCGCTCTACCTGCAGGTCGTGAAGGGCTCGACGCCGTCGCAGGCCGGGATGCAGCTGCTGCCGATGATGGGCGGGATGCTCGTGACGTCGATCGTCAGCGGCCGGCTGATCTCGCGGCTCGGCTCGTACCGGATGTTCCCGATCGCGGGCACGCTGACCGGCGGCATCGCGATGGCGCTGCTGTCGACGCTCACGCTCGATACGCCGTTGCACACGATGTATGCGTACATGGCGTTGCTGGGGATCGGGCTCGGCATGGTGATGCCGGTGCTGACGCTCGCCGTGCAGAACACGGTCGAGTTCCGGCACATGGGCGTCGCGACGTCGGGCGCGACGCTGTTCCGGTCGATCGGCGGCTCGCTCGGCGTCGCCGCGTTCGGCGCGCTGTTCTCGCACGGGTTGCAGTCGCGGATGATGCACGCACTGCCGGCCGGCACGGAGTTGCCGCCCGCGCTCGGCCCGGCCACCGTGCACCAGTTGCCCGATGCCGTGCGCGATGCGTACCTGCATGCGTTCGCCGGCTCGCTGCACGTCGTGTATCTCGCGGCGGCGACCGTGATCGCGATCGCGTTCGTGCTCGCGTGGTTCGTCGAGGATGCGCCGCTGCGCAAGCACAACTGACCGGATGGCAAGCCCTGGCGCGATGTGACCGGCGGCCCGCATCGCGCCCCGCGACGCCCCGCCGTTACGGCACCAGCACGACCGCGCCCGTCGTCGCACGCGACTCCAGCAGCCGGTGCGCGTCGGCCGCCTGTTCGAGCGGCAGCCGCGCGCCGATCTCGACGTGCATGCCGCCCGCCAGCCGTTCGAGCGTCGCGCGCGCCGCCTCCCGATACGCGGCCACGTCGCGCGCGATGAAACTTAGCACGCTCGGCCGCGCCAGCGCGATCGAGCGGGCCGGCCCGAGCTCGTCGAGATCGACCGTCTGCCGCACGCCGATCGCGGCAACCTGCCCGATGCTCGCGACCATCCCGAACGGACGGATCGCGCCGAGCGTACGCGTCAGCACGTCGCCGCCGATCCCTTCGATCGCGTAATCGACACCTGCGCCGCCGCCGAACGCGCGCGCGGCCGCAACGAAATCTTCCTCCCGATAATCGACCACCGCCTCCGCGCCGTGCGCACGCACGAGCGCGGCTTTCGCGGCCGACCCGACCGTGCCGATCACCCGCGCGCCGAGCGCGCGCGCCCACTGCGTCGCGAGCAGCCCGACGCCGCCGGCCGCCGCATGCACGAGCATCGTGTCCCCGGCGCCGACCTGCCGGACCCGATGCAGCAGCATATAAACGGTGATGCCTTTCAGCAGCCCGGCGGCGGCCGCGTCGTCGCTCAGGCCGTCGGGTATCGGCAGCACACGCTCGGCCGGCATCGTGCGCAGGCTCGCGTAGCTGCCGGTCGGCATGCCCGCATACGCGACGCGCTGGCCCGGCACGAGATCCGTCACGCCCGGCCCGACCACGTCGATCACGCCGGCCGCCTCGACGCCGAGCGCGTCCGGCAGCGCGGGCAATGCGTGTGCCCCTGTCCTGAAATAGATGTCGACGAAGTTCACGCCGACGGCGGTCTGGCGAATCCGCACCTCGCCGGCGGCAGGTGGCGCGACGGGCGCATCGACGCGGCGCAGCACGCCGGCGTCACCGTAGCGGTCGATCCCGATCCGGATGGCGGTGGCAGTTTGGGTCATGACGCTCCTCGCAATCGAATGAAGTGACACGATCATCCCATCGTGCATAATCGATCGGAATTCACGTTAATTGCCCATCTACTGTGCAAAATTCGACCGATCCGGCTTTCACTCCCGCCTCCGCGCCACCGATGAGCTGGGACGACATCCGCACCTTCCTCGCGGTGATGCGCGGCGGCAGCCTGTCGGCCGCCGCGCGGTCGCTGCAGGTCCAGCATTCGACGGTCGCGCGGCGCATCGACGCGCTGGAGTCGTCGCTCGGCATCCGGCTGTTCGACCGGCTGCCGCGCGGCTGGCCGCCGACCGACGAAGGGCTGCACCTCGCCGAACACGCCGCGCGCCTCGAAGCCGACGCGCATGCGTTCGCGCGCGCCGCGCAGGGCGCGGCCACGCTCGACGGCGTCGTGCGCGTGTCGGCGTCGCCGGTGTTCGCCAGCCACTTCCTCGCGCCGCGCCTCGCCCGTGCACAACGCGCATGGCCGGCGCTGCGGATCGACCTGATGGGCGAGATGCATGCGGCGAACCTGTACGCACGCGAAGCCGATCTCGCGGTGCGCCTGTCACGGCCGAGCGAGCCGGGGCTCGCCGCGCGCCGGCTCGGCACGATGCGCTTCGCGCTGTGCGCATCGCCCGAATGGGCGGGCGCGCCGCCCGACACCTGGCCGTTCGTCGGCTACGACGACGCGCTCGCGCAAACGCCGCAGCAGCAATGGCTCGAGCGCTTCGCGGCCGGACGGCGCTTCGCGTTCATCGCGAACGACCTGGCCGCGCAGCATCGCGCGTGCGCGGCAGGAGCCGGCGTCGCGTTGTTGCCCAGGTTTCTCGTCGACGATCCGGCCGCACATGCCGGTGCACCGCTCGTCGAACTGACGTCCGCGCCGCACTGCGACATCGAGCGCGAGATCTGGCTCGTCGTTCACCCGGACGTGCGCCGGTCGCCGCGCGTGCAGCGCGTCGCGGATGCGATCGCGGATGCGGTGCGCGAGGCGGACGGGCGGCTCTGACGCCGCAGCCCCGTCGGAACCGCTGCGGCGGGCCGGCCAAGCCCCCGGCCGGTTGCGCCCCGCCGACGTGCCGCTCAGGACGGCTGGGCAGGCGACGCCTGACGCTCGCCGGCGCCAGCGCCGGCCGGTCGATCGCGATGCGAAGCCGAGCGCCGGTGATCGATCAGGCCGACCGCGACGGCCGCCGCCAGCGCAGGCAGTCCGATCGCCATGAAGTTCTGTTCCAGCGGCAGATCGATGCCGACCAGCAAACCGATGACGATCGGCGCCAGGATCGCGCCGCCGCGCCCCACGCCCAACGTCCAGCCGATGCCGGTCGAGCGGATCGCCATCGGATAGAACTGCCCCGCGTACGCGCAGTTGACGATCTGCGTGCCGATCGTCGACGCGCCCGCAACGCCGACCAGCACGAACAACAGCGCGGTCGGCATCTTGTAGCCCAACAGCGTGATCGACACCGCGGCCAGCAGATACATCGACACGAGCACCGTCTTGATCGGAAAGCGATCGGCCAGCCAGCCGCCGCCGATCGCGCCCGCCATCGCACCGGCGTTCAGCACCAGCACGAAGGTGAGCGCGGAACCGAGGCTGTAACCGGCGCTCGCCATCAGCCTCGTCAGCCACGCGCTGAGCGCATACACCATGAACAGGCACATGAAGCACGCGATCCAGAACATGACCGTGCTGAATCCGCGACCGTCGTCGAACAACTGCCGAACCGGCGCGCTGCCCGCATCGTCCTCGCGCGGGACGACATAGCAGTCGCCCGGTTCGGGCCGGTACGCCGGATCGAGCCGGCGCGCGATGCGCGCGAGCTCGTCGGTCCGGCCGCGCCGGATCAGGAACGGCAGCGATTCCGGCATCCATTTCACGAGCAGCGGGACGAGCAGCACCGGCGCGGCCGCCGCGACGAACACGGACTGCCACCCGTATGCGTCGATCATCCCCTTGCCCATGACCGCCGCCAGCATGCCGCCGACGGAATAACCGCTGAACATCAGCGTCACCAGCGTGCTGCGCAGGCGACGCGGCGCGTACTCGGTCATGTGGGCGATCACGTTCGGCATCACGCCGCCGATGCCGATGCCCGCCAGGAAGCGGGCCGCGCCGAACAGCGCGGGCGTCGGCGCCATCCCGGCCGCCGCGGTAAAGACGCTGAACAGCGTCAGGCAGGCCGCGATGGCCCAGCGGCGCCCGATCCGCTCGGCGACGGTCCCGAACACGATGTTGCCGAACATCATGCCGAACAGCGCCGAGCTGACCATGAACCCGGCCTGCGCCGGATTGACGCCCATCTCGCTCATGATCGCCGGCAGCGCGATGCCGGCCACCGCGAGGTCGTAGCCGTCGAACACGATGATCAGCGCGCACCAGAACAGCACGACGCCGTGCAGCGGGCCCAGCCGCGCTTCATCGGAGAGCGCCTGCAGGTTGATTTGACGCATGGGGTTTCGTTCCTTTTTCCAGAGGAGACTCAGGCCCGGCGGTAGCCGTCGCACCCCACGCCCTCGTATCAGTACGATCGATCGCCCCATCGATTTAGTAGCTGTACGAAATGTTTTCGCGGGATGCACTGCATTCCGTCCGGATGCCGGCGCAGTGTAGGAAGCCACAATGATTCTCACTATCCGGAATTTGCACGCAGCTCGCGAATTCGAGCCGCTTTCTTGCGTGCCGCGCGCCGCACGCTATCCGGATTTTTCCGCTGCGCGAACGGGACTATCCGATTCTTGCAATACTTTAGACAAGCCTGACGAAGGTCAATATCATCCTTTCAGGATATCTCGCACAGAAGAGAAACCGATGTGGCGCAACGCGCATCCGCGGCCAGCCGGATGCCACGCATGAAAAACGCCGCACAGGAGACGCCCCATGCCCCTCACCCCGAATGCGGAAGTGCTGTCCGCGCTGTATCGGAATTGCCTGTTCCGCTCCGGATTGCGCATGGATGCGCACGAGCTGGTCTCGGCGGAACTGTCCGAGCATGCGCTGCGCTGGAAGCGGGGTGTGCCGGACACGGCCCTTTTCAAGGGGCAACTGAATCACCTGAGCATCTACGCGCTGCAGTACGGCGCCGAAGTCGAGGTCGCCCCGCGCCCGTTCGACGGCTTTTCGCTCGTCCACACGTCGCTTGCGGGCGGCGCCGAAATCGAGTGCGACGGGCACGTGATGGGCGTGTCCGAAGGGCGCACCGCCGTCCTGGCGCCGAGAACGCGCGTCCGCCTCCGCTGGCGGTCCGGCACCCGGCAACTGATCGTCAAGGTGCCCGATTCGCTGATGCGCGCGGCCGGCGGCCGCCGCCCCGACGACGCTGCGCCCGGCCTCGCCCCGGGATTCCTGTTGCCGACGTCGCTTGCGTCGCAGTGGGACCTGATCGCGCAGTCGCTGCTTAACATGCTCGCCGTTGCCGACGACGGCGGCATCCGGGCCGAATGGCGCGACCACTTCGAACGAAGCCTCGCGCTATTCCTGCGCGTGCATTGCCCGCCGTCGCCCGCCGCCACGCACGCCGGCCCCGTGCCGCAAGCGCGCGGCGCACCGGCGAAGGCCGGATCGCGCGGCGGCATCCGGCAGATGGATGCGCTGCACGAATTCATCCATGCGCGGCTCTGCGCGCCGATCTCGCTCGAAGATCTCGCCAGGGTCGCCGGCGTCAGCCTGCGGACGCTGAACGTGCTGTGCCGGCGCTACCACGGCGCAACGCCGATGGAGCTGCTGCGCAACATCCGGCTCGATGCCGCACGCGTGCAGTTGCTGACCGACCCGATGGTCAGCATCACCGACACGGCGCTGACGTTCGGCTTCGGGCACCTCGGCCGCTTTTCCGCCTACTACTTCGCCCGCTTCAACGAGCTGCCCCGCGACACGCAGAAAAAGCGGCAGCCGAGCTGAACGCCGCGACGCCGGACGCACGGCCGCCGCTTTACGCATCGGGCAATCGCCCGCATAGTACGGGTTTGCCCGCATCTGCGCCCCGCTCCCCGCTCCCCGTCACCATGTCCGCCACGCCAGCCGCCTGCATCGTCCGCGACGCGACCGATGCCGATCTCGCCGCCATCCACACGATCTACGCGCACCACGTGCGCCACAGCGTCGCGTCGTTCGAGGAAACGCCGCCCGACGCCGCCGAGCTGCGTGCGCGCCGCGACGCGGTACTGCGCGACGGGCTGCCGTATCTCGTCGCCGAATGCGACGGCCGGGTGGCCGGCTACGCGTACGCGACGCCTTACCGCACGCGCAGCGCGTACCGCTTCACCGTCGAGGATTCGATCTATATCGACGACGCGCAGCGCGGGCGCGGGATCGGCCGCGCACTGCTCGCGGCGTTGATCGCACGCTGCGAGGCCGGCCCGTGGCGACAGATGATCGCGGTGATCGCCGATGGCGGCACCGGCGGCTCGACCGCACTGCATCGCGCGTTCGGCTTCGAGCCGGCCGGCCTGCTGAAAGCGGTCGGTTTCAAGCATGGCCGCTGGATCGACACGGCGCTGCTGCAGCGCCCGCTCGGCGGCGGTGCACACACGCTCCCCGCCTCGCCCGAGGCTGCCGCGTCGCGCTAGAATGGCCGCATGTCAAAACAGACTCAACCCATCCCCGACGAGGCCGCGGTGGATTCCCAGAACGAATACACGGTCGACGAACTCGCGCGCGTGTCCGACACGACCGTGCGCAACGTCCGCGCGTACCAGGATCGCGGTTTGCTCGCGCCGCCCGAGAAGCGCGGGCGCGTCGGCATCTACGACGATACGCACGTCGCGCGCCTGAAGCTGATCAACCACCTGCTCGCGCGCGGCTACACGCTGTCGAACATCCAGGACCTGATCAAGGCGATCGACGAAGGCCACGACCTGCGCTCGATCCTCGGCCTCGAAAACGCGATCGGCGGCCGCTGGTCGCATGAATTGCCGAAAACCTATTCGCTCGCCGCGCTCGTGCAGATGTTCGGCCCGCAAGCGCCGACGCAGCTCTCGCGCGTGACGGAACTCGGCCTGCTCGAACGACGCGGCCTGTCGTTCGTCGCGAAGAGCCCCGCGCTGCTCGAGGCAGCGGCCGCGATGACGAAGGAAGGCATTCCGCCGCGCGAACTGCTCGACGTGATCAGCCTCGCGCGTCCGCACTTCGACGCGATCGCACGGCTGCTCGTCGATCTCGTGGTGAAGCGGCTCGACCGGTACGACGAAGGCACGCTGCCGCCGGCCACCGACGTGCCCGCGCTCGTCGATGCGATCTGGCGCCTGCGCCCGCTCGCGGCCGTGTTCGTCGAAGGCGAGACGAACCGCGCGCTCGAAACCGCGGCCAGCGCCTATCTCGGCGGCCGTGTCGCGACGATCCTCGACAAGAAACTCAGCGACGAAGCCGCGCGGCAATCCGGCACGCCCGATACGCAGGACGACGGCGACAAAGCATAGGGCCGCCGCCGTCATATTCTTATCGGCAATGCTTCGTTTGCGGGCGTGATCGCTCATGCGACGATTCTTCCAACCGAGCGGCACCGGCCGCTCACCCGAAGACGTTTCGCATGGAGTTCGTTCGATGATTCGTTTCACCCGCTGGATCACCCGCACCGCCGCGACCGCGCTCGTCGCCGTCGCGGCCACGTCGGCCTTCGCGCAGGGCGCCGCCGACAAGGTCGTGCGCATCGGCTACCAGAAGGCCGGCCTGCTGTCGGTCATCAAGGCGCAAGGCTCGCTCGAAGCGCGTCTCAAGCCACTCGGCTATGACGTGCAGTGGTTCGAATTCCCGGCCGGCCCGCAACTGCTCGAAGCGCTGAATGCGAACAGCATCGACTTCGGCTATACGGGCGCGCCGCCGCCGGTGCTCGCGCAGGCGGCCGGCGTGCGCTTCGTCTACGTCGGTGTGGAACCGCCCGCGCCGCACAACGAAGCCGTGTTCGTGAAGGCCGATTCGCCGATCCGCTCGCTCGCCGACCTGCGCGGCAAGAAGGTCGCGCTGCAGAAAGGCTCGAGCGCGAACTACCTGCTGCTCGAAGCGCTGAAGAAGGCCGGCGTGCGCTACGACGAGATCCGCCCCGTGTACCTGCCGCCCGCCGACGCACGCGCCGCGTTCGAGAGCGGCAACGTCGACGCATGGGCCGTCTGGGACCCGTACTACGCGGCCGCGCAGAATTCGCTGAAAATCCGCACGCTGTCCGACTACACGGGCCTCACGCCCGCGAACAACTTCTACGAAGCGACGCGGGATTTCGCGGAACGGCATGCCGACGTGGTCGGCGCCATCCTGAAGCAGGCGCGGGAGACGGGCCTGTGGGTCAACGGGCATCCGGCCGAGACGGCCGCGCTGATCGCGCCGAAGGTCGGGCTGCCGTTGCCGCTCGTCGAAACGTGGATCAAGCGCGTGCCGTTCAGCGCGGTGCCGGTCGACGAGAAGATCGTCAAGATTCAGCAAGGCGTGGCCGACGCGTTTTATGGGGCAAAGCTGATTCCGCAGAAGCTGAACGTGGCCGATAACGCATGGACCGATAAACGCGTGGCGACGGCGCTTGCAGAGAAGTAACGCGCGGCGTAGTACACCGATCCGGAAAAGGCCGACGGGCACCCTGCCCGTCGGCCTTTTTTGTTTTCCGGAATTTTCGGGAGGCGTGAAGCGAATGGTCGGCAGTCGGCCAATAGTTGACGTTCGCGCAACAGACGAAGCCGTCACTCCAACGGCCGGTTCGCTTTCGGACTCTGCCGCATACTCCGTGGGAGCAACTTGACCTTTGCCGACTTTCGAAGAGAAACCCACGTGTTTGTCAGCAATACAGCGGATTGCCGATGGTGTTCGTAACCGAACACAACTCAGTCTTGAGCAGGCTCGGCCGGCTACCCGATCCTGGTCAGCCCGCGTACGTTGCTCCTCCGCTTGTCGCGATGGCCTATCTCGACTTTCGATTCGCTGGCGCAGCGCCGTCTGGCACTCACTCCTGCAACGAAAACGACTGCACGAAAGCAGCTCCTAACAGCCCGCGATTGATTTTAACCTCGTAGCGGTACTCGGAAGAATCGTTATGCAGATAGGCAAGCGAGCAAGGCATCGGTAATGCTTGGAGCCGTTTTCCATCCAATACAACAGGAGTCGAAGTGTTGAGGACAAGCGAGCAGGACGTGTATTTCCCGTGTGTAATATGGACTGTTCCGTCGACCACGAGGGATTGAGCTGGCAATACCCGTTCCCCTACGTAGTCGTTCAAAATAGAACATATTGCGATACTGAAGAACACCGAACTGAAGACACTCCACATCAAGGCTTCGGACGCGACCGCTCCAGCAAGCGCATATTGTTTCAGGCTTGCGCGCAGGACAAAAATCACTCCCGTCGAAAGAACCACCGTTCCGACGACAATTGCCGGCAGAAGCGAAAACGCGGACAGAGGAAGGCCTGAAACCAGATTCCTGAAAAAGTAGAAAATACCGGATAGGATTGAGGCCACTATCCAAGGTTTGCGAATACGACTAAGACTGGCCTCCGAATTGACCTCGCCGCCCGTCAGGGCTTCAAGGCGACCAGCCGCTATCGCCAAACTATCCGATAGGGATTCCCGCAGGTTGTTCGGGATTTTGCCGGCCACGTTCAGGTCGAGTCGTCGTTCGCCAAGGGATAATCGATAACCTTTGGCCAGCAACGTCAATACTGCAGTGCGAAATTCGTCGTCATCCTGAAAGACACGAAGAATATGCACGCCAAGGCCGTAGGCCACAATGTCCTTTGCGTCGAAGGTGGACGCAAACTTCGCTGGCTGCGGTAGCAGGAAAAGTCGGAGGAGCTTCGAATTGCCGCCGCCCATAGAGCGAGCGCGGTTAAGGCAAAGTGCGCCCTGCACGTTGCACTCTGTGCGCATTCGCGACGAGCGACTCCCTGACTGGATGTTCACGGGACGACGTAGTGGGTTAACGACTAGATTCTGCCGGTCGAAATTGAGCGATTCGTTCAAGAAGTTACTCCCCGATGAAATAGGCGCTTGTCCTCTTCGTCCACGGAAATGAAAATCTTCATCACGCCCACACCATAGAGCCTTATATCACGTCGGCCCATTACCGCCTACTAACCTTCCCTAACACGGATACACGCCATCACACACGCACAGACACAGATTCTCTCGATGGACATTAGGAAGCCGCTCGCCGGGCAGCGTTTACGCCTCCGAAGACGCGTATGGGTCTCTCTTGTTCAGGATACGTGTGACGCAGAAGCTAGAAGAGCAGGAGTTTGAAAAGCTCGCAGCTCACATCGACGATGTGAAGCCTTATTGGGAATTCGAAAACGAGAGCGTACTTGCTGGCGCGTTGCAAAACCTCAGCCCCAGCTTGAGAAGGCATTTGTGCGGCATGGCAGCGCATGGCCGCTCTAGCTTGGAAACAGCCTTTGAGAAATCCCCGAACTGGGCGACCAAGATAGGTCGACAGGACGCGTTCGTCGCACGCTGGATGCCGACCGCCATCCAGCGAATGGGAGCCACCAAACGCCCGGACGTCTCCCCCTCCATCGCCGCCCACCGCCCCGACTACAACGT
Source organism: Burkholderia stabilis (assembly GCF_001742165.1). Classification (NCBI taxonomy): domain Bacteria; kingdom Pseudomonadati; phylum Pseudomonadota; class Betaproteobacteria; order Burkholderiales; family Burkholderiaceae; genus Burkholderia; species Burkholderia stabilis. Next base: position 1,035,702 of record NZ_CP016443.1, read on the forward strand.
TCGCGAAACGCGTCAGGACATGACGGACATGAACCCGCAAGCCGATCGGCAGCAGCCCAATGGTCGCGCCACGATCACACACATGACGCGATAGCCTTCACGAATGAGTCGCGTGACTTGTATCCACGACGAACAATATTTCTCAACCGCGGCTTTTGCCCCGCCGTCGTTCTGCCTCTCCCCTTTGCAGATCATCCGCGCGATCTCGTTGCCGGGTGAGATGACACGCGCGGTGCGATCGGCACGGTAACCGCTAGAATTGCGGTTTTAGCCCGGAACACGTCCATGTCCTTTGCCTCGCTTGGCCTGATCGATCCCTTGCTGCGTAATGTGCAGGATCTCAATTACCAGACACCTACGCCGGTGCAGGCCAAGGCGATTCCTGCCGTGCTCAGCGGCAAGGACGTCATGGCTGCGGCACAGACCGGCACGGGCAAGACGGCGGGTTTCGCGCTTCCGCTGTTGCAGCGGCTGGTGCAACACGGCCCGACGGTGTCCAGCAACCGCGCGCGCGTCCTGGTGCTGGTGCCCACGCGCGAGCTGGCCGAACAGGTGCTGCAAAGCTTCATCACGTACGGCAAAGGCCTCGACTTGCGATTCCTGGCTGCCTACGGCGGCGTGAGCATCAACCCGCAGATGATGAAGTTGCGCAAAGGCGTCGATGTGCTCGTTGCCACGCCCGGCCGTTTGCTGGATCTCAACCGCCAGAACGCGGTGCAGTTCGATCAAGTGCAAACGCTGGTGCTGGATGAAGCCGACCGCATGCTGGATCTGGGCTTTGCGAACGAACTCGACGCCGTCTTTGCCGCGTTGCCCGCCCGGCGCCAGACGCTGCTGTTCTCCGCCACGTTTACCGACGATATCCGCGCGATGGCAGCGGGCATTCTGCGCGGCCCGGTCAACATCAGCGTCAGCCCGCCCAATGCCACGGCCAGCAAGATCAAGCAGTGGGTGGTGCCGGTGGACAAGAAGAACAAGCCCGATCTCTTCATGCACCTCGTGGCCGAGAACAACTGGGAGCACGCGCTGGTGTTCGTCAAAACGCGCAAAGGCGTGGATTACCTGGCGGCCATGCTGGATGACGCGGGCTACGCGGTCGACACCATTCACGGCGACAAACCGCAGCCCGCACGCCTGCGTGCGCTCGATCGCTTCAAGACCGGCGAAGTCAACATGCTGGTGGCCACCGATGTCGCCGCGCGCGGGCTCGATATCGACGACCTGCCGCTGGTGATCAACGTCGATCTGCCGATCGTGGCGCAAGACTACGTGCACCGTATTGGCCGCACGGGCCGCGCGGGCGCCAGCGGCGTGGCGGTGTCCCTCGTGTGTGCCGATGAAGCGCCGCAACTGGCCGCGATCGAAGCGCTGATCCGGCAAACGCTGCCGCGCGAGGAAGAGCCGGGTTTCGAAGCCGAACACCGCGTGCCGCAAACCAGCGCAACGGGCGAGATCATCAAGAAACCCAAAAAGCCCAAGAAGCCGAAAGTGCCGCACGCTGCGCCCAGCGCCAAGCCGGCGCCCGGCAAAAAGGCACGCCCGCAAAATGGCGAAAGCAAACGCAAGCCTGCGGCGCCGCGCGCGGTAGCCGCAGGTAAAGGCGCGAGTGTGTCCGGCGGCAATCCGTTCAGCACGCAAAAGCCGCGCAGCAAACCCGCCGGCAAGCCGGCCGCGGGTTCACGCAAGCCGGCCGGCAAACCTGCAGGTGGCCGCGGCAAACGTCAACCGTGATCCGCGGGAACGAGTAACGCCAGCCCTGGAACGGGCTGGCGGTTCACTGCCCGCCGGCATGCAGCGGCGAAGCTTCGGCGTGCATCAGGTTGATGGGTAATGGGCGCAGCAGCGGTATCGGCGCTTGCCTGAATGACCACGACGAGAAACGCGTACGACTGCTCCGGATCGAACCGCACCGCCCGCGAAAATCCGCCACGCCCTTTCCGGCCGTCCCCACGGAAAACCGCACGCAGCGCATGAAAAAGGCCGACGAGCACCTTGCCCGCCGGCCTTTTTTCATCAAGCGACCATGCGCGTCCGCTTACTTCAACGCCCCCGCCACCTTCTTCTGCCGCCACAGACACAGCAAATCGCACGCGACATGCGCGGCCGCGATCGCCGTGATATCCGCATGATCGTAAGCGGGCGCAACCTCGACGACATCCGCGCCGACCAGGTTCACCGCCCCGAGCGCGCGCACGATCGCGAGCGCCTGCGCAGACGACAGCCCGCCCGCGACCGGCGTACCGGTGCCGGGCGCAAACGCCGGATCGAGGCAGTCGATGTCGAACGTCAGGTACGCGGGCCGCGCACCGACGATGTCGACGATCCGCTCGACCGCCGCGCGCGTGCCATGGTCGTGCACCCAAGCGGCGTCGAGCCGCTCGATCCCGAGAAAGTCATCGTTCCACGTGCGGATGCCGACCTGCACCGACGTCGCGGGATCGATCAGTCCTTCCTTCACGGCCTTGTAGAACATCGTGCCGTGGTTGAGGCTGTCGGGATCGTCGTCGGCCCAGGTATCGCAGTGCGCGTCGAAATGGATCAGCGACAGCGGCTTGCCGTAGCGCTCCGCGTGCGCGACCAGCAGCGGATACGTGATGTAGTGGTCGCCGCCGAGCGTCAGCATCTTCGCGCCCGAGCGCAGGATCGTGCGCGCATGCTCGACAATCGCGGGCTTGATCGACAACGGGTTGTGCGCGTCGAACCAGCAATCGCCGTAGTCGACGGCCGCGAGATCCTCGAACGGATCGAAACCCCACGGATACGGATTGAGCTCCGCGAGCTGCACGCTCGCCGCGCGGATCGCGGCGGGCCCGAGCCGCGCGCCGGAGCGATAGGTCGTCGCGAGATCGAGCGGCACGCCGGAAATCGCGACGTCGACGCCGTCGAGCGCGCGCGAGTAGCTGCGGCGCATGAACGACAGCACGCCCGCATAGGTGTTTTCGATCGAGGAGCCGTACGGCGTCGTGCGACGGATCGCGCCGTCGCCGTGGAGAAGTTCGGTCATGGTCGGACCATTTTTCGTGGGGCCGGCCGCCCCGCTGCGGATTGGCGCGCGGGCCGGGCACGGCATGGATTCATCGGGCTCGCACCGGCTTACGCATCCTGTCGCGCGACCGGGCGGAACAACGACAACGGAAATACCGCGGCGATCATAACAAGCCGAATTGAACTCGTTGCCCCGGTTCAGCCGGGGCAACGCGCGGAAGAAATCGCGCGAAGGCGCTCGCCCATCGTGCGCCGGGCCGCACCGGATCGCCGTGGCGGCAAGCACGCGCCTGCGCACGCCATCCCCGCCATGTCCTAGAAGGATTTGCCGGTTTTCGCGCGCGCTTTCTTCCGGATAATGGCCGGCAGCCGCTCCCACGACGGCGCGCCGTCCACCGCAGACGCCAACAATCCGGAGACACCCGCCTTGATCGCCACGCTTCCCGCCACCTACCGCCGGCTCTGGCCGCTCGCCGTCGCCGCCGCGCTGCTGTACGGGCTGTCGCTCGCCGTCGCGCCCTATCCCGGCCAGGCCGCCGCGAAAGCCGCGATGGGCATCCTGCTGCTCGCGGCGGGCAGCACCTGCGGCGCGGCGCGCGAACGCGCGTGGCTGTGCGCGGCGCTCGCGACCGCCGTGCTCGGCGACGTGCTGCTCGCGCTGCCCGACTGGCCGCTGTCGTTCGTCCTCGGCCTCGGCGCGTTCCTGCTCACGCACCTGTTCTACTGCGCGATCTTCTTGCGCTGGCGCGCACGGCCGCACGGCTGGCGCATCATCGCGCTCGTCGGGCTGTGGATCGCCGCGCCGGCTTTCTATCTGGCTTTCTTCCCGCACCTCGGCGAGCTGCTGATACCGGTCGCCGTCTACATGCTCGTGCTGTGCGTGATGGCGAGCTTCGCGCTCGCCGCCCGCACGCGCGGCCCGCTGGTCGCGATCGGCAGCCTGATCTTCGTCGGCTCCGATACGCTGATCGGCGTCGGCCGGTTCCTCGGCGGCTTTCCGGGCATCGATTACCTGATCTGGGGCCTCTACGCGCTCGCGCAGGTCACGATCGTGGCCGGGGTTTTCCATGAGACAAGCGCCCGTTCAATCCGACCCTGATTCCGTTTCAAACAGGCCGCCGCGCGCCGGCGGCCTAGCCCGCCTCCTGTCTCGCCCCGTACACGGGCCTCTCCGCGTCTTCCGCAATGCGGAAAACGGCCTGTTCCAAACCCCGCTCAGCCTTTTCCCGTCTGGCTTCCGGCCCTTAGAGCGCCGCTTCTAGCCTCTTGCGGTTTCCGGGCTCACCCACTATCGTTACATCAAACAATGTAACATTCGAAAATGAGCCAAATCGGAGACACCCGGATGAATGCTCGCACCTTGCCTTTCGGTCCGCCCGGCCACGACGGCCTGGACGAAACCATCGACATCGCCATCATCGGCACCGGCTTTGCCGGCCTCGGCATGGCGATCCGCCTGCGGCAAACAGGCGTGACCGACTTCGTCGTCCTCGAGAAGGCCGCGTCGGTCGGCGGCACGTGGCGCGACAATCATTACCCCGGGTGTGCATGCGACGTGCAATCGCACGTCTATTCGTTCTCGTTCGCGCCGAACCCGCGCTGGACGCGCATGTTCGCGCCGCAGCCGGAGATTCGCGCCTATCTCGAAGACTGCGTGCAGCGCTTCGGGGTCGGCCCGCACCTGCGCCTGAACCACGAGCTGCAGCGCGCCGAGTACGACGAGGCCGCGCAACGCTGGCGCCTCACGTTCGCGAACGGCAAGCGGCTGTCCGCGCGTGTGCTGGTGTCCGGGATGGGCGGCCTGTCGCGCGCCGCGCTGCCGGCGATTCCCGGCGTCGAGAATTTCAAGGGCCGCGCCTTCCACTCGCAACACTGGGATCACGACTATGCGCTCGAAGGCAAGCGCGTCGCGGTGATCGGCACCGGTGCGAGCGCGATCCAGTTCGTGCCGCAGATCGCGCCGCGCGTGAAGGAACTCGCGCTGTTCCAACGCACGCCGCCGTGGATCATGCCGAAGCCCGACCGCAACCTGACCGGGCTCGAGAAGTGGCTGTTCCGCACGCTGCCGTTCACGCAGAAGGCCGTGCGCAGCGGCATCTACTGGATGCTCGAATCGCGCGTGCTCGGCTTCGCGATCCATCCGTCGCTGATGAAGAACGTGCAGAAGCTCGCGCTGCGCCACATCCGCAAGCAGATTCCCGATCCGGAGCTGCGCAAGGCCGTCACGCCGGACTACACGCTCGGCTGCAAGCGCGTGCTGATCTCGAACGACTACTACCCGGCGCTGTCGCGCAAGAACGTCGACGTGATCACGACCGGCATCGACCACATCGAAGCCGACGCGGTCGTCACGACCGACGGCCGCCGCCATGAAGTCGACTGCCTGATCTACGGCACCGGCTTCCAGGTCGCCGATCCGTTCCCGCGCGGCGCGATCGTCGGCCGCGGCGGCCTCGACATCGTCGACGCATGGCGCGACGGCGCGCACGCGTATCTCGGCTCGACGCTGCCCGGCTACCCGAATTTCTTCATGATCGTCGGCCCGAACACCGGCCTCGGCCACAACTCGATGGTGTTCATGATCGAGTCGCAGATCGAATACATCCTCGGCGCGCTGCAGGCGATGCATCGCGAGCGCGCGGATGCGATCGAGGTGCGCCCGCTCGTCGAGGCGCAGTTCAACAGCGACCTGCAGGGCAAGCTGAAGAAGGCGATCTGGTCGACGGGCGGCTGCAAGAGCTGGTATCTCGATCCGCGCACGGGCAAGAACACGACGTTGTGGCCGGGCTTCACGTGGCGCTTCCGCCAGGCGACCGCGCACTTCTCGATCGCCGACTACCACGCGTATCGCGCGCCGCACGACACGACCGCGCGCCCCGCCGCCGTGCCCGCCGCTTCTGCTTCCACTTCCGCCGAAGCGGCCTGAGCCAGACAAGGAACAACCGACATGAAAGATTTCAGCAACAAGGTCGCCGCGATCACGGGCGCCGGCTCGGGCATGGGCCGCTCGCTCGCGATCCAGCTCGCGCAGGCCGGCTGCCACGTGTCGCTCGCCGACAAGAACGGCGTCGGTCTCGCCGAAACCGAACGGATCGTCCGTGCGATCGCGCCGAACGTGCGCGTCTCGACGCGCGTGCTCGACGTCGGCGAGCGCGAAGCGATGTTCGCGTGGGCCGACGACACCGCGAAGGAACACGGCAAGGTCAACCTGATCTTCAACAACGCGGGCGTCGCGCTGTCGAGCACGATCGAAGGGATGGAATACAGCGATCTCGAGTGGATCGTGAACATCAATTTCTGGGGCGTCGTGCACGGCACGAAGGCATTCCTGCCGCACCTGAAGGCATCGGGCGACGGCCACGTGATCAATACGTCGAGCCTGTTCGGGATCTTCGCGCAACCGGGCATGAGCGGCTACAACGCGACCAAGTTCGCGGTGCGCGGCTTCACCGAATCGCTGCGCCAGGAACTCGACATGATGAAGTGCGGCGTGTCGGCGACCTGCGTGCATCCGGGCGGCATCCGCACGAACATCGCGCAGGCCAGCCGCGTGTCGCAGAACATGGTCGGCTTCATGGTCGCGAGCGAGCAGCAAGGCCGGGACACGTTCGAGAAATTCTTCATCACGACCGCCGACGACGCCGCGCGCGCGATCCTCTCCGGCGTGCGCCGGAACAAGCGCCGTGTGCTGATCGGCCGCGATGCGAAGGCCGGCGACTGGATGGCGCGCGTGCTGCCGTGCGCGTACCAGGCGCTCGTCGTGCTCGCGACGCGCCGCGAGGCTGCCAGGGCCTGCCGCCACGCTGCGCGCGGCACGCCGGCATCCGCACCGCTGCACGCCACGTACAACAATGCAGGTAATCAGGGAGGTGAACAATCATGACGACCCCGAACATGATGCCCGTGCGTCGTGACATCCGTTTCGCGCTGCCGCCCGAACGCGCGAAGGACTGGCACGTCCAGGGCGTGCCGGTCACGCACTTCATGAACGCGCTGTCGCTGCTGTTCCCGGCCGGCGAACGCTTCTTCATGGATTCGGTGCGCAACTACCGCGACCGCATCGAGGACCCCGAACTGAAGAAGCAGGTGATCGGCTTCATCGGCCAGGAAGCGATGCACACGCGCGAGCACATCGAATACAACGACCTGCTGCAGTCGTCGGGCCTGCCCGCGCACAAGCTCGACAAGCGCCTGTGGACGATCCTCGGCTGGTTCAAGAAGGTACTGCCGCACTCGATGCAGCTCGCGATCACGATCGCGCTCGAACACTACACGGCGATCCTCGCGAACCAGTTGCTGTCGGGCCACGAGCACCGGATCGACGGCTCGGTCGAAGGCTACCAGCAGATGTGGATGTGGCACGCGATGGAGGAAACCGAGCACAAGGCCGTGTCGTACGACGTATGGAACGCCGTGATGAAGCCGGGCCTCGGCAGCTACCTGCTGCGCACCGGCACGATGCTGACGACGACCGTGCTCTTCTGGGCAATCGTGTTCGACTTCCACCTGCGCCTGATGCGCGCGCACCGTCGCGAACACGGCAAGTTCGGCGGCATGTGGCGCCTCGTGAAGTACCTGTACGGCCCGAAGCACGGCGTATTCCCGAGCATTGCGCGCGAATGGCTCGACTACTTCCGCCCCGGCTTCCACCCGTGGGACCACGACAACCACCAGTACCTGCAGGGGCTCGACACGCTGCTCGAGAACATCGACGCGACCAACGCGCGCTACGCGGCGCAGGCCGCCCCGCGCCGCGTGCCGCTGCACCCGGTTGCGCAGGCATGACGCCATGTCGCGCGCACACGCGATGCTGACCGTCCAGTCCGGCGACGTGAAACTCGCCGTCTACGTAAGCGGGCCGCGGCGCGCGCCGCCGCTGATCCTCGTGCACGGCTACCCCGATTCGGCGGCCGTGTGGGCGCCGATCCGCGCGCGGCTCGCAAAGCGCTACCGCGTGATCGCGTACGACGTGCGCGGCGCCGGCGCGTCCGATGCGCCGCGCCGCCGCGCCGACTACACGCTCGCGCAGCTCGCAGGCGACCTGAAGGCGGTGGCCGACGCGACCTGCGGCGGCCGGCCGTTTCACCTCGTCGGCCACGACTGGGGCTCGATCCAGTGCTGGGAGGCCGTGACCGACCCCGCGTTCCGCGGCCGGATCGCGTCGTACACGTCGATCTCGGGCCCGTGCCTCGATCACGTGTTCCGCGCGAAGATGCGGCTCAAGCAGAGCCTGAAGTCGTGGTACATCGCGTTCTTCCACCTGCCGCTCGTGCCGTCGCTGATCTGGCGGCTCGGCGGCGCGGCGCTGTGGCCGCGCTGGCTGCAGCTCACCGAACGCGTGCGCGCCGAGCGCGACCCCGTGCAACTGAAGAATTCGCTGAACGGCATGCAGCTCTACCGCGCGAACTTCCTCGCGCGGGCGCGCAAGCCGCGCGAACGGTATGCGCAGGCGCCCGTGCAGATCCTGGTGCCCGTGCGCGACCGCTACGTGACGCCCGAGATGTCGGTCGACCTCGACCGCTGGCTCGGCGACCACGTGCGCGAGGAAATCGACGGCACGCACTGGATCGTGCTGCGTCACCCCGACCTGATCGCGTCGCGGATCGACCGCTTCGCTTCCGCGCAGGAGCGGCCGGCGGTGACGACCGCCGCGGTTCAGCGCGCCGTCGGCGCCGGCAGGCGCTTGAACAGCGTTTCGTAGTCGATCACCAGCCCGTCGTCGTCGATGTCCATCTCGGCCGTGAAGTTCCGGAAGATCCCTTCGTAGCGGTAGCGCCGGCCCGGCTCGATACACGCATATGCCTGCTTGACCGGCGTGACCTTCAGGTCCGGCGTCGAGATGTACGCGACGTCGATCGGCCGCCGCTCGCCGCGCGCGAGCCCGAGGCGGCCGATCGGCAGCGAATTCGTGAACGGCGTCGCCGCGATGTCGATGTCGATGCAGCCGTCCAGTTCCGGCAGCGCGCGGCCCGCTCCGTCGTGCCAGTGGCCCGCGCCGTCGCCGCGCAGCTCCAGCGTCCCGCCGCCCATCACCTTCAGCACCGCATACGTCACGCGCCAGTGCGGATCGCACTCTACGCGATACGCGAGCCCGTAAGCCCGGCCGTAGCGCTGGCCGACCACCGCGCTTTCGACGACGATCCCGCCGCCGCTCCGGTCGAACGCCAGATGTTCGACCCCATCGCCTTCTAGCGACGCCCAACGCACTTCGCGCATCGTTTCGTCTCCCGGTTTCCCCGAATCGGGGCATCGTTGCACACATCCCGTCACGCAAACGCCAGCCGATGCGCAAATTCGCTACCCAAGCCGATAAAGCGCCAAAAAACGCCAACGTAGCCCCGGTAAAACATGCCCGTTCCCCGATCTGGGGCACCGCACACAAATCCTGACTATCCAGAATTCCCTATTCCGGTGCATGGCATTGTGTCCTATGCTCGCGGCTCGTCCTGTTCCGCCGCCATCATGCCTACCGCCCGCCCCGCTTCGCCATCGATCGACCTGCGCATCCTGCTGCGCGGCATCGGGCAGATCGTACTGCAGGCGAATGCGTTCACCGGCGCGATGCTGCTCGCCGCGCTGGCGCTGACCGACTTGCGGCTCGCCTGCGCAGCGCTGGTCGGCTCGGCCGCCGCCAGCATGACCGCCGTACTGACGGGCGCGGAGCGCCGCGACATCGAACAGGGGCTGCACGGCTTCAACGGCGCGCTCGCCGCGCTGGTCGCGGTGCTGTTCGCGCCCCATCCGCTCGCCGCGCTCGCGCTGGTGCCGCTGGCCGCGATCGGTGCGGCGCTCGTGCAGCGCGCGATGCGCGCGCCGCTGGCCCGCTGGCGCCAGTGCCCGTATTCGAGCCCGTGTCTCGCCGTCACCGCGCTGTGGCTGCCGTTTGTCGCGCTGCAGCATGCAACCGGTGCGATGGCTGGCGCGGCGTTGACGCTTTCATTCTCATCGAGCGGCATCGCGCTGCTCTCGGGCGTCGCCCAGACCACTTTCGCGCAAGGCGCGTGGGCCGGCGCACTGATCGTCGGCGGCATCGCGGCCGCGTCGCGCCGCGCGGCGGCGTTCGCATTCTGCGGCGCGGTCGTGTCGACCGTGCTGCTGCTCGCGCTCGGCGCGAACGGCACATCGTTCGCCGACGGCCTGCTCGGCTTCAACGGCGCGCTGGCCGCGCTCGCGCTGATGCCGCGCGGCGCGCGCGCCGCATTCGCGGCGGCCGCACTCGCCGCGCTGATCCAGTGGCTTGCGATGCGCGCGGACATCACCGTGCTCACCGCGCCGTTCGCGCTCGCATCGTGGATCACGGTGGCCGTCTCGCGCCGCTTCACTCTCGGAGAACCCGATGTCGTCATTCGCACACCGTCCTGATGCCGTGAAGCCCGGCGGCCCGATCTCGGACGCCGAACGCCGCCTGCGTGTCGATCTCGCCGCCGCCTATCGGCTCGTCGCGCTGAACGGCTGGGACGACCTGATCTACACGCATCTTTCCGCGACCGTGCCCGGCGAGCCCGGCCATTTCCTGATCAATCCGTTCGGCCTCACGTTCGACGAGGTGCGCGCATCGAATCTCGTAAAGATCGACCTGGCCGGCAACCGGATCGGCGACAGCGAATACGCGGTCAACGTGACGGGCTTCGCGCTGCATGCGGCCGTGCACGCCGCGCGCGCCGATGCCGTCTGCGTGATGCATCTGCACAATACGGCCGGCATCGCCGTGTCGATCCAGCGCGACGGGCTGCTGCCCGCATCGCAGCACGCGCTGCGGTTCCACGGCGACCTCGCGTACCACGACTACGAGGCACTCGCGTTCTCGCCGGCCGAGGGCGCGCGGCTGACGTCGAGCCTCGGCGCGAAATCCGCGATGCTGCTGCGCAATCACGGCACGCTGACGGTCGGGCGCACCGTTGCCGAAGCCTATGTGCTGATGGATACGCTGATCAAGGCGTGCGATATCCAGGTGCGCGCGCAGGCAGGCGGCGGCCCGCTCGTGCTGCCCGATCCGGCCGTCGCCGATCGCACGGCCGAACAACTGCGCGACGGCGGCGCGATCGAGGGCGAACTGGAATGGCCGGCGCTGTTGCGCCGGCTCGACCGGATCGATCCGTCGTATCGCGACTGACGTCGCCCCCTCACATCACCGAATCGTTCAACCTCAACCGGAGCATTTGTCATGCCGACTTTCAATATCCAGCTGTTCGAAGGCCGCACCGTCGACCAGAAGCGCGAATTCGTCGAGGCGATCACGCGCGTCACGTGCGAGACGCTCGGCTGCGCGCCGGGCTCGGTCGACATCATCCTGACCGACGTGAAGAAAGAGAACTGGGCGACGGCCGGGAAGCTGTGGAGCGACGAGCGCTGAGCGTCACCACCGGCGTCGCCTCAGCGCCGCCTGCATCGCTCTGATGTATCGCCTGCGGCGCCTGCACGACGACGCTGCAGGCGACCTCCTTCCTCGTTTCCCGTTGTGCGCCCGCACATCGCTTTGTCACGCAATCGGCGCATAATGCCGGACAGACGCAGCAGCCAATGGCCACCCGGGAGACCGCCATGGAAGCGAAGAACGAGGAAGTCGTCGCACACCTGCTCTCCGACGTCGTCGAATTCGCGCGAGGGCGCCTGCCCGAAGCCACGTTCCGGATCGTCGAACCTTTCCTGCGTCATTACTACGATTTCGTCGACGCCGACGATCTGCAGAATCGCAGCATCGCCGATCTGTACGGCGCCGCCATGGCGCACTGGCAAACCGCCCAGAAATTCGTGCCCGGCAGCGAACGGCTGCGCGTGTACAACCCGATCCTCGAACAGCACGGCTGGCATTCCGATCACACGGTCATCGAGATCGTCAACGACGACATGCCGTTCCTCGTCGACTCGGTGACGATGGCCGTCAACCGCCTCGGGCTCGCGCTGCATTCGGCGCTGCACCCGGTGTTCCGCATCTGGCGCGGCGCGGGCGGCGGCATCGAGCGCGTCGACGCGGGCGGTGCAACGCCCGGCGACGGCCAGTCGCAACTCGCGTCGTTCATCCATTTCGAAGTCGATCGCTGCGGCGACGCCGCGCTGCTCGACACGCTGCGCGAGGACATCGCGCGCGTGCTCGGCGACGTGCGCGCGTCGGTCGAGGACTGGCCGAAGATCGTCGACATCGCCCGCGCGACGATCAAGGAGATGAAGGCGCGCGAATCGACCGCGGAAGACATCGAGGCGCGCGCGTTCCTCGAATGGATGGCCGCCGATCACTTCACGTTCCTCGGCCACCGCGACTACGCGCTCGTGTCGGACGGCACCGGCTTCGGCCTGCGCGGCATCGAAGGGACGGGCCTCGGCATCCTGCGCGAATCGCTGCGCACATCCGGTGCGCCCGACGTCACGCCGCTGCCGCAGGCCGCCGCCGACATCATCATGGGCGCGTGGCCGATCTTCCTGACCAAGGCCAATTCGCGCGCGACCGTGCACCGCCCCGGCTATCTCGACTACGTCGGCGTGAAACTCGTCGGCGCGGACGGCAAAGTCACCGGCGAGCGCCGCTTCATCGGGCTCTACACGTCGACCGCGTACATGGTGTCGAGCGCCGAGATCCCGATCGTGCGCCGCAAGTGCGCGAACATCGTGCGGCGCGCCGGTTTCCTGCCGAAGGGGCATCTCGGCAAATCGCTCGTGACGGTGCTCGAAACCTATCCGCGCGACGAGCTGTTCCAGGCCGACGAAGATCAGCTCTACGACATCGCGCTCGGCATCCTGCGGCTGCAGGAACACCAGCGCACGCGCCTGTTCGTGCGCCGCGACCGGTTCGACCGCTTCGTGTCGTGCCTCGTGTTCGTGCCGCGCGACAAGTACAACACCGACCTGCGCCGGCGCATCGCGAAGCTGCTCGTCGATGCGTACAACGGCGTGAACGTCGAATTCACGCCGCTGCTGTCGGAATCGGCGATCGCGCGTATTCATTTCGTCGTACATGCGGAGCCGGGCACGATGCCCGACGTCGATACGCGCGAGCTCGAAACGCGGCTCGTGCAGGTCACGCGCCGCTGGCAGGACGATCTCGCCGACGCGCTGCTCGACGCGTTCGGCGAAGAGCAAGGCAACCGGCTGCTGCAACGCTATGCCGACTCGTTCCCGGCCGGCTATCGCGACGACTACCCGGCGCGCACGGCCGTGCGCGACATCGAGCTGATCGAGCGCGTGAAGGATTCCGGCCAGCTCGCGATGAACCTGTACCGCCCGATCGAGGCCGAGGCGCGCGCGTTCCGCTTCAAGGTGTATCGCGCGGGCGACCCGATCGCGCTGTCACGCAGCCTGCCGATGCTCGAGCATCTCGGCGTGCGCGTGGATGAAGAACGGCCGTACCGGATCCAGACGCAGGATGCCATGCATGCGTGGGTACACGACTTCGGGCTCGAACTCGCCGACGATACCGAGTTCGACATCGAGCGCGTGAAGGGCCTGTTCGAGGATGCGTTCGACCGGATCTGGAGCGGCCGCATCGAGAACGACGACTTCAACCGCCTCGTGCTGCGCGCCCAGTTGAGCGCGCGCGAAGTGACGATCCTGCGCGCGTATGCGAAATACCTGCGGCAGGTCGGCTCGACGTTCAGCGACGCGTACATCGAACGCGCGCTGACCGGCAATCCGGCGATCGCGCGGCAGCTCGTCGAGCTGTTCCTGCTGCGCTTCGATCCAGCCACCGGCGACACGCGCGACGTGCAGGCCGAACGGCTGCTGAAGTCGATCGAAAGTGCGCTCGACCAGGTGCCGAACCTCGACGAGGACCGCATCCTGCGCCAGTTCCTCGGCGTGATCAATGCGACCGAACGCACGAACTACTTCCTGCACGACGCGAACGGCGAACCAAAGCCCTACCTGTCGTTCAAGTTCAATCCGGCGAAAGTGCCGGGCCTGCCCGAACCGAAGCCGATGTTCGAGATCTGGGTGTATTCGCCGCGTGTCGAGGGCGTGCACCTGCGCGGCGGGCGCGTCGCGCGCGGCGGCCTGCGCTGGTCGGATCGCCGCGAGGATTTCCGCACCGAGGTTCTCGGGCTGATGAAGGCGCAGATGGTGAAGAACGTCGTGATCGTGCCGGTCGGCTCGAAAGGCGGCTTCGTCGTGAAGAACCCGCCGCCGCCGAGCGATCGCGAAGCGTGGATGCGCGAAGGCATCGCGTGCTACCAGACGTTCCTGCGCGGCCTGCTCGACCTGACCGACAACCTCGTCAGCAACGCGATCGTGCCGCCGCCCGACGTCGTGCGCCACGACCCCGACGATCCGTATCTCGTCGTCGCCGCCGACAAGGGCACAGCCACCTTCTCCGACTATGCGAACGCGATCTCGCACGAATACGGCTTCTGGCTCGACGATGCGTTCGCGTCCGGCGGCTCGGTCGGCTACGACCACAAGAAGATGGCGATCACCGCGCGCGGCGCATGGGAATCGGTGAAGCGGCACTTCCGCGAGATGGGCATCGACACGCAGACGACCGATTTCACGGTGGTCGGCGTCGGCGACATGTCGGGCGACGTGTTCGGCAACGGGATGCTGCTGTCGCCGCACATCCGGCTCGTCGCCGCGTTCGATCACCGGCACGTGTTCCTCGATCCGAACCCCGACCCCGCGACGAGCTTCGCGGAGCGTGAACGCATGTTCGCGCTCGAACGCTCGAGCTGGGCCGACTACGATCCGGCCGCGATCTCGGCGGGCGGCGGCGTGTACCCGCGCAGCGCGAAGACGATCCCGCTGTCGCCGGCCGTGCAGGCCGCGCTCGGCATCGACGCGCACGCGCTGCCGCCGACCGAGCTGATCCGCGCGATCCTGCAGGCGCCGGTCGACCTGTTGTACAACGGCGGCATCGGCACCTACGTGAAAGCCGCGCGCGAAACGCATCTGCAAGTGGGCGACCGCGCGAACGACGCGGTGCGCGTGAACGGCGCGGAGCTGCGCTGCAAGGTCGTCGGCGAAGGCGGCAACCTCGGCTGCACGCAGTTCGGCCGCATCGAGTTCGCGCAGCGCGGCGGCCGCATCAACACCGACGCGATCGACAACTCGGCCGGCGTCGATTGTTCGGATCACGAAGTCAACATCAAGATCCTGCTCGGGCTCGTCGTCTCCGACGGCGAGATGACCGAGAAGCAGCGCAACGCGCTGCTCGCGGAGATGACCGACGAAGTCGGGCTGCTCGTGCTGCGCGACAACTACTACCAGACGCAGGCGCTGTCGATCGCCGGCCGCTACGGCGTCGAGCTGCTCGACGCCGAGGCGCGCCTGATGCGCTGGCTCGAACGCGCGGGCCGCCTGAGCCGCGTGATCGAATTCCTGCCGACCGACGACGAGATCGCCGAACGGCAAGCCGCGAAGCTCGGCCTCACGTCGCCGGAGCGCGCGGTGCTGCTCGCATACAGCAAGATGTGGCTCTACGACGCGCTGCTCGAATCCGACGTGCCCGAGGATCCGCTGGTTGCCGCGATGCTCGTCGACTACTTCCCGAAGCCGCTGCAGCAACGCTTCAGCGAGCCGATGGGCCGCCATCCGCTGCGCCGCGAGATTCTCGCGACGCACCTGACCAACGCGCTCGTGAACCGCGTCGGCGCCGCGTTCGTGCACCGGCTGATGGAGGAAACCGACGCGAAGCCGGGCGACATCGTGCGCGCGTGCATCATGGCGCGCGACGTGTTCGATCTCGATGCGGTGTGGCGCGACATCGACGCGCTCGACAACCGCGTGGCCGACGACGTGCAGGCGCGCATGTTCGTCGACGTCGCGCGGCTGCTGGAACGCGCGGCGCTGTGGTTCCTGCGGCATCTGCAGTCCGGCGCGGTGGCCGACGGCGGCGTCGCCGAGTTGATCGCGCGGTGCCGGGACGCGGCGCAAAGGCTCGCGCCGCAGTTGCCGTCGCTGCTGCCGGCCGACGATCTCGAGGCGCTGTCCGAGCGGCAGCGCGTGCTGGTCGAAGCCGGCGTCGACAGCGCGCTCGCGGTGCGCGCCGCGAGCGGCGACATCTCGGCCGCGCTGCTCGACATCGCCGAAGTGGCCGCGACCTGCAACCGCAGCCTCGAACTCGTCGCGGGCGTCTACTTCTCGCTCGGCACGCTGCTCAACTACGGATGGATCGGCGAACGCGCAGCGACGCTGCCGACGCCGACGCACTGGGACATGCTCGCGCGCGCGGCCGCGCTCGCGGAAGTCGCGCGCCTCAAGCGCACGCTCGCGACGAGCGCACTCGCTGAATCGCCGGATTCGACCACGCCGGAGACGATCGTCGGCGCATGGCGCGAGCGCCGCGAAGCTGCGCTCGCCCGCTACGAGCACCTGCTCGCGGATTTGCGCGCATCGGGCGGCGCAAGCCTCGCGGTGCTGCTCGTGATCGTGCGGGAAATGGCCGTGCTCGAACGCGCGTGACGGCGCGGCCGGACGCCGGCGGCTTTGCGTCGCCGGCCCGGTGTGCGTACGTCCCTGCTTTCACGCCTGCGACGCTAGATCGTCGCGACCAGCAGTTCCTCTGCGTTGTTCGGCGGCCTGAGGCCGTCCGTGCGATCGGCGAAATAGCGGCGCGTCAGCTCGGCGGCCGGTATGTGCTCGGTTTTCGTGAAACCGGCTTCCATCGCGAGCGCCTGGATCTGCGCCGGCATGAAGAAGCTGATGAACGGCGTGCCGCTTGCGCGCGCGCCCTTCGCGGCCATCTCCAGCCCCGGGCGCACGTCCGGGTCCGCATGTTCCAGCGGCAGCAGGAACGTCATCGCGAGCGTCGAGCCCGGCGCGAGCGACGCGACTTCACGCAGCGCGGCCGCGTTCGCTTCGCGCGTCAGATACATGCTGACGCCAGTGGACACCACGACCGCCGGCTTGCCGGCATCGAAGCCCGCGCCGACGAGCGCATCGCGCCACGACTGCTTCGCCTCGAAATCGACCGGCACGAAACGCAGCCAGTCGGGCACGCCGAAGCCGAGCTCGACCAGACGGCGGCGCTTCCATGCCTGCGGCGCCGGCGGATCGACTTCGAAGACGGTCACGCGCGACGCCATGTCGGGCCGGCGCTGCACGAAGCTGTCGAGACCGGCGCCGAGGATCACGTACTGGCTCACGCCGCGCGCGGCCTGCCCGACCACGAGATCCTCGATGAAGCGCGCCCGCGCGACGATCGACGCGCGGAACGGCCGCGTGAACTGCGGGTCCATGTCGCCACGCTGCTGCCAGCCCGGCGCCGGCGCGAGCAGTTGAAGCCCGACTTCGTCGGCAAGCACGTGCGGCGGCGCGTCGAGTTCGACGTGCAGCGCGCGCCACAGTGCGACGCGCGCGGCCGTGCTGTCGGGTGCATCTTCGCGGGTATCGGTCATGTCGGCCTCACGCGCCCTGCTTGCCCGGCGCCTGCAAGCGCCACACGCGGCCGTCCGGATCGCGTACGGTCATGTCGCGCGTGCCCCAGTGCGTGTCCTCGAACGGCGTGACGACATCGACGATCGGCTGCGGCCGCACCGCCTGCTCGTCGGGCACCTTGAGCACGACCTGCATGTCGGGCGTCTCGCCCGGCGGGACTTCGGCGATGAACAGATACGGGCCGTCGCCGCTGCGCAACTGGCCCGAGTGGTGATCGGTTTCGAATTCCAGCGTGAAGCCCAGCGCCTGGAAGAACTTCGCCGACTTGCCCCAGTTGTGCGTCGTCAGGAACACGGCTTCGATTCGCTCGGATGACATGTCACTCCTCCTTCGTGGACGGCCCCTCGCCCGACGGCGGAACGGCCAGGTACGCGCGCAGCGCTTCGGCCACCAGCGCGGACAGCGATTGCTCCGTTTCGATGGCGCGATGCTTGACCTGCCGGATCAGGCCCAGCGGCAGGTACACGTTGAACTGCTTCACTTCTTCATCGGTCATGATGGCTAGTATGCTAGCAATCTAGCAAAAGTCAAACATGCATGCGGCCGGGATGGACGACCCGATCGGGTGCGGGCCGTGGGCAGGCCGTGGGCAGGCCGCGTGCCCGAATCGTGCGTGCGTGTTCGGCGTTACTTCCCGGCGCGCGCCGCCAGCCGCGCAAACAGCGCGTCGAGATCGAATCCCGCCGTATTGATGCCGATCGTGTCGCGCAGGCACGCGCCCCACGCGGCCGCATCGTCGAACGTGACGGTGCGCCCGGCGCCCGTCGCGTCGCGCAGCGTCAGCGCGGTGTTGAGCAGCGCCGCGCGACCGTCCGGCAGCACGCGGCACGCGATCAGGTCGTTCACGAAGATCGACTCGGGATACGTCGACGTGAACCAGTTCGCGGCGTCGTAATCGATCCACTCGGCCGGTTTCAGCGAGAAGCGATAGGTGGTCTGCCAGCCGTCGGGGATCTCGAACTGCATGTCGAATTCGCCGTCGACCGGTGCGTGGATCACGCGAAACGCGCCGTGCGGCGTCAGTTGCCGCTCGTCCGGCACGAAACGCAACGGCGCGGTCAGCGTCGCGCTGCCGAAGCCGATGTCGGCGAGCCAGGCCGCGCCGTCGAGATCGATGCGCAGCAGCATGTGCGTCTGCGCGGTGACGATCTCGGGCGGCCGCATCCAGCGCACGCGTGCGATCAGCGGCGTCACGCGAAAACCGATCGTCGTGAGCGCGGTGTAAAAGAGCTTGTTGAGTTCGAAGCAGTAGCCACCGCGGCGGCGCCCGATCACCTTGTCGACGATCGCGGGCAGGTCGAGCGCGACGCGCGCGCCGGTCAGCGGATTGAGGTTTTCGAACGGAATCGCCTGCGGGTGCAGCAGATGCAGCCGGCGCAGCACGTCGAGCGTCGGCTCGGCCGGGCCGTCATAGCCGATGCGGGAGAAATAGCGCGAGAGGTCGAACGAGTCAGTCATGAACCTGCACCGATAAAAGGGACACGCCACGATAGCATCGCGCGAAACCCCCATGTTGTGCGGGGTGATGGTTCGTCGTCGCGCGCGATGCCGGCACCGCATCGCGCACGCTCCCGCGCGACGTTACGGCAGCAGCTTCAGCGCGGACGACGCAACCGACGGCACCGAAATGCCCTGGCTCGTCGCGAACTGCACGGCCTGGCTGAGCGTCGCCGCGAGCGACTGCAACTGGCCCGGCGCGCTTTGCGCGATATACGACGCAGCCTGCATGTTCTGCGGATTCAGCCCCGACTGCAGCAGCGACGCGGCACTCGTCGACCCGAGATTGCCGAGCCCCGATTGCAGTTGCGAATACTGCGTGAGCCCCTGCCCGAGCGACGCGAGACCGTTGCTGAACGCCTGCTTGTCGATCGGGCCGTGCGTCGCGCCGCCGCTCGCGAAAGCCTGGCCGAGCGCCTGCGACACCGACTGTTGCGCGCCGCCCATCTGCGACAGCGCGGCCGGCGTCAGCGCATTGCCGCCGCTCAGCTGGCCCGCGGCCTGCTGCGCCTGCCCGGCCGCGCCGGTCAGCCCCATCGCCGACGCGAGCGCCGATTGGCCGGTCAGCACTTGCTGGTTCGCCCCGACGTAGGCCTGCAGCAGTTGCGCGACGCCGCCCTGCGCGGGCGCCGCCTGCTGTTGCCCGCCGCC
Organism: Burkholderia stabilis; assembly: GCF_001742165.1. Classification (NCBI taxonomy): domain Bacteria; kingdom Pseudomonadati; phylum Pseudomonadota; class Betaproteobacteria; order Burkholderiales; family Burkholderiaceae; genus Burkholderia; species Burkholderia stabilis. Next base: position 1,055,193 of record NZ_CP016443.1, read on the forward strand.
GAGCAGCGACGCGCCGATCGACTGCAGATCGAGCTGTGCGTGCGCGGCACCGCTCACCAGGATGCCGAACGCGATGCCTGCCGAGGCCAGATGCCGGCCCGTCGCGCGAATGTGCTTCATGTGTTTCCCTCGTGCCCGAATGGTTGAGCCCGATATTGTCGAAGCGCGTCGCGCGCCGCCGCAACGACTGAAACACATCGAAACGAAATCACGCCGCGCGGCGGCTTGCAATTCGGCCGCGACTGCAGCCCGTCATGCGCATTCGCCCGCGTTTGCGGTGCGATATCGGACAGGCGCCGGGATTCGTTCTCCGGTTGCATCAATGCACGCGGTTTCGGGGCTTCGGGGCTTCGGGGCTTCGGGGCTTCGCAAGCGGTGAGACAACACGCGCCGCCGTCGTCGAGCAACAAGCTCGCACGTGTCGATGCCCAAACAAAACGGGCGGCATGCCGCCGCCCGCCTGCCGCGGCGTTACGCGGCCATCCAGGCCGGCAGCCGCCGGCCGACCCAGTCGGCCGCCTGCTCGTAACCGCGTGCGAGCTGCAGCACGTCGAGATCGGCACGCGGGCGCCCGATCAGCTGCATCCCCATCGGCAGCCCCGCGTCGTTGAAACCGACCGGCACGCTGATCACCGGGCAGCCGGCCAGCGTCCATGGCACGACCGTTTCCATCCAGCGGTGATAAGTGTCCATCGCGCGGCCCGCGATCTCCTTCGGCCAGCGCTGGTCGACGTCGAACGGGAACACCTGGGCAGTCGGCGCCGCGATGAAATCGTAGCGGTCGAAGAAGCTCAGCACGGCCTGATGCCAGGCCGTGCGCTCGACGCTCGCGTCGAACACCGCGTCGCCCTGCATCGCGAGCAGCCCCTCGATCTCGTAGATCGCCTCGGGCTTCAGCAGCGCGCGGCGGGCCGGATCACGGTAATGCGCGAGCAGCCCGCCGCCGGACAGCAGGTGCCGGTGCGCGAGCCACAGGCGCCAGATGCGATCAGGCGCGAACGCGGGCAGCGCGGCATCGACGTCGCAGCCGATCTCGCGCAGCGTCGCCAGCCCCTGTTCGCACTGCGCGAGCACGCCGGCCTCGGTCGCGAGATAGCCGTTCCAGTCGCCGACCCACGCGATGCGCTTGCCGCGCAGGTCTGCTTCGAGCGGTTGCGCGAACACGGCCGGATCGTCGGCGAGCGACAGCGGATCGTTCCGGTCGTAGCCGGCCTGGATCGCGAGCAGTTGCGCGACGTCGCCGACCGTGCGGCCCATCGGCCCCTCGATGCCGAGCTGCTGGATGAACACGTCGACGCCCGGCCAGCGCGGCACGCGCCCCTGCGACGGCCGGAAGCCGTAGATGTTGCAGAACGCGGCCGGATTGCGCAGCGAACCGCCGAAATCGCTGCCGTCCGCCACCGGCAGCATCCGCGACGCGAGCGCCGCCGCCGTGCCGCCGCTGCTGCCGCCCGCGCTCTTCGTCAGGTCGTACGGGTTGCGCGTCGCGCCATATACCTCGTTGAACGTGTGCGAGCCGAGCCCGAACTCGGGCGTGTTGGTCTTGCCGATGAAGATCGCGCCGGCCGCGCGCATCCGCGCGACGCCCACGGAATCGGCCTGCGGCACGTGCTCACGGAAGATCGGCGAGCCGTAGGTCGTCCGGAGCCCCTTCGTCATCGCCAGATCCTTCGGCGCCTGCGGCATCCCGTGCATCCAGCCGTGGTACTCGCCGCGCGCCAGCGCGGCATCCTTTTCCGCGGCTTCGGCGAGCAACGTATCGCGCTCGCGCAGCGCGACGATCGCGTTGACCGCGCCGTTCACGCGCTCGACGTGGTCGAGATACGCGCGCATCGTCTCGACGCACGAGACCGCCTTGCTGCGGATCGCCGACGCGAGCTCGCCTGCCGACAGGCGCACGATCGGATCGACGGAAATGGAAGCGGGAGCGAGAAGCTGCGGGGCGCCGTGCGGCATTCGGGGTCTCCTGAAATCTGAATGAATGGCAGGCCGCGTGGCGGCGGCGGCCGCTCCCGAACCGGCCGGGAGGGGCCGCGCTGCGGCCGATGCACTACTCTACGCGACGCCGGATCGGCAACCTCCGATATTTTCCGTCACGATTCATTGCGGATTCGACTGAATCGCGGCGACGGGTATCGGACCTCGTGCGCCGCCTCGGTGGATGAAATCGTTTATGCGCATAAACTTAAATTTCTTATATTTCTATTAGGGAAACGCTGATTTATTCGGCTCGGCGGTCATCGCAGACGTAGCCGAGGACGTTTAGAAGACAGCTCACGGAACGGACCCACGACGATGAAGAGGCAGATCGGCTTCGCGGAAGCGGAAATTGCAGGCAAGAAGCGAGTGACGAGGCGCCAACGCTTCCTGGAAGAGATGGAGAAGGTCGTTCCGTGGCAGCGCTTGCTGTCGGCCATCGAACCGCACTATCCGAAGGGCACGCGAGGTCGCCCGCCGATTGGCCTTGAGCGGATGCTGCGAATCTACTTCGTGCAACAGTGGTACGGACTGTCGGACGAAGGACTGGAAGACGCGCTGTATGACAGCATCACGCTGCGAGCCTTCGCCGGCATCGATCTGGCGATCGAGAACGTGCCTGATGCAACCACGCTGTTGAAGTTCCGGCGCCTGCTGATCGAACACGAACTGACACGGAAGTTGTTCGACGAGATTGGCATCTCGCTGTGCGAGCGTGGGCTGATGATGAAGGAAGGCACGCTGGTTGACGCGACGATCATTGAAGCGCCGCCGTCGACCAAGAATGCCGGGAAGAGCCGTGACCCGGAAATGCATCAAACGAAGAAGGGCAACGAATGGCACTTTGGCATGAAAGCCCACATTGGCGTCGACGCCGACTCGGGCCTGATTCACAGTGTGGTTGGCACGGCGGCCAACGTGTCGGATGTATCGCAAGCTCATGCCCTGCTGCACGGGCATGAAGAGCAGGTGTTCGCCGACGCGGGCTACATTGGCGTCGACAAGCGCGAGGAAATGGCGGGCAAGGCCGTGAAGTGGCACGTCGCTGCCAGGCGGGGAAAGATCAAGGCGATGCAAGAAGGAGCGCTGAAGGACCTGGTGATCGCGCTCGAGCGAACCAAGGCGCAGATCCGTTCGCGGGTTGAGCATCCGTTTCATATCGTCAAGAATCTGTTTCAGCATCGCAAGACCCGATACAAGGGCTTGGCCAAGAACACCGCGCAACTGTTCAGCCTGTTCGCTCTGGCGAATCTGGTGATTGCGCGAAATCTGTTGCGATCGGTCCATGGGAGCAGTCCGTCATGCGTATGAAAAATGCGAGCAGGGGAGGCTCGCTTACGCGCCAAATTCACTGAATTGAGCGCCGATTCGCTTCGTCATCCAGAAAATTTGAAGCCATCTCGCCTGCAACTTCGGAAGTTGGTCCATTGATCAGCGTTTCCTTAGGCGCGACACGAGGCGGCGTGCGTTAACGACATTTTTACGCGGCCGCCCGGTCTCTTTAGATCGCTCGGCCCGGCGGCGCGCTACGCTGGAATCATCTCGTTCCCTGGACAACGTTCATGCTCAAGCTGCTGGTTCCGGTCGGTCACTCGCCCCGCTCGCTGCAGGCGGTGCGCCACGCGACATTCCTGTATCGCGAACGGTGCGCGTCGGAGATCGTGCTGATCAACGTTCAGGCGCCGCTCGAATCGACGCGGCTCGAGGCCTATCACCCGCTGTCGCGGCTGCGCTCGATCGAGGAGAAGTTCGCGTCCGACGATCTGGCCATGGCGGAGCGGATTCTACGGGAAGTCGGCGTCAAGTACAGCGTCGTGATGAAGGTCGGCCCGGTGGCCGATACGATCGCGGCAGCGGCGGCCGAAAACGGATGCGACGAAATCGTGGTCGTCGCGCCGAGGCACGATCCGCTTCATGCGCTGCTGTCGGTGTTTCGCCGCAGCGTGATGGGCCGGCTGGTGCGGATTTCGAACGTGCCGGTGACGGCCGTGCAATGACTGGCGTGCAGCGCGGCCGCGTTCTCATGACGGCCGCGAACTTGCGCCGGCGACGGATGCACGATCAACGCGGCACGTATGCGCGTTGCGCGCAGCATGCGCAACGCTCGTCACGCAGCGCTTATTCGATGACCTTGCGCCAGAACACGAAATAAGCAGCAGCCGAGGACGCAACCAGCAAGATTGCCCACATCGGGGCGAGACTGATCAACACGGAAGATACGTTAAGCATTTGGATTCCTCACTATTTCGATAGCGATATTCGACACGCGCCTGCTTGCCGGAACCGATGCATTCACCCGTCATCGCGTTCCGTCAAATCATGCATTCATGCTATCGCTTCGAACGGCAGCGCAACCGTCGTCGCCCGCCCGCACCCTGACATTCGTCAAACTCGCGCGAATCACGCGCCGGCCGCGCTGAAATCCGTCGCGCGATTGCCGCGCTGCGCACCCCTCCTCTCGTCTGCCGACAGCCCCTTCCTTTTGCACGTGAAACCCGAAAAACAGGACGGGATCACGCGCGCCCGCCACCGTTTTCAGCAGACGTTTACCGGGGGAACCCCCAAGTGCTTCGCCAAACGTGTCCGCGTACGCTTGGGTGACGAGGAGACGAACCATGAGACGAGCCGTACATATCGCTGTTTTCGCGCTGCTGGCGTATCTCATTGCCGATCGCGCGATCCTGCATGCGCAGGGCCGCGACGCCAGCCCGCTGGCGTGCGAGCAAGGCGCCGCGCAGGTGAAGGCCGACGCGCTCGGCCGGGGCTTCGGCGAGGCCGCCGCCGGCAGCCAGAGCGAGGCGTTCATGTCGGGCTGCCTGGTGACCGGGCGCGGCAACCAGGACGTCGCGATGGCGAACCGTTGACGCGAATCCGGTGACGCTCCGCTCGCGTTCAGGCGGAAACGCCTGAACCGAAGCCGCGCGCGTTCGCATCAATTCCCGCTGTTCACCGTCACTTTCCCGATCGACGTTGCAACGGATGTCACGGTCCGGACGCCGTTCACGTCGAATGTCTGCACGTGGTCCGTATCGCCGCCGGGAATGCGTATCGACATCTGCGCCATCAGGCCATTCTTGCCGTAATCGCCGAACCAGTCGACCAGCCGGCCGATATGGCACGTGCCGCCGACATGCACCGGCATGTCGCCGACGATCTCGTACGCGTAGTGGCCGGGCCCGTAGTTCATGTAGTCGCTGCGAGCATCGCCTTGCACCGAAGGCGGAATCGGGCACAGCGGCTTGTCGGAGCCCGCATCGCGCGCGGTGCTGTCGCTCACCTCGCGCAGCGCCCGTTCGAGTGCGGCATGCAGCTTGCCGTCAAGCACCGTTGAACCGGCCTTGCCCTCGTCGTGCTGCTCGATCGGCACCGACAGGCGGTAACGATAATGCACCGTCAGTTGCGGCACCTGGTCGACGATGGTGAACGGCCGCAGCAGGTAGAACGCGTCCACGCCGTAGTGGCTGTCGCGATAAAGGGCATAAACGCGCCCGCGCAAGCGAATCCATTCGGCCGCCTGATTCGCGCCGCGGCCATTCGTCGTGTACAGGCTGCGGTCGATCGCTTCGTTCGAATTGCCGGGCACGTCGAACTTGCCGCCGGTGCGGCGCATGACGTCGACCGACGACCACAACCCGGTTCCGTTCGCCGCCGTTTCGACGACCAGGTCGCGCTGCCCGTCGCCATCGAGATCGATCAGCGTGTAGAAGGCGCCCATCGCGGTGTCGTCGACGTCGATGCGCGATGCCTTCAACGCCTTCCATTCGTCGGCCGTCACACCGTCGGGCCGGGTCGTCGGAAAAACCGCCCCCTGCCCGTCGCCGGATTCGCTGGAAAAGCGGGTGACGCCGGCCTTGATCCGCAACCGTTCGATCACTGTCCCGACCGGTGAGATCGAATCCGTTTTGCGCGCCTGATCGACGAGCGTACGCAAATCGTCGAGCGCGGCCTGGTCTTCGCCGTCGGGGTGATACGCGAGCACCGTGGCCAGCCGCGATTGCAGTTCGCCGATCCGCGACAGATAACGCTGCTCGATACAACCGTGATCCGCGCCGCATTGATCGCGGGTCTTCAGCCAGCCGAGCTGGTCGGTGCGCAACGCGGCGCGCTGCCCTTGCGGCAACGCATCGGACAGCTTCCGGTAAAAGGCCGACAGCCTGCCGTCGTCCAGATGGAGGTCGTTCGACGCACAGACGGCCTTTTCCGTCGCGCTGCTTGCCTGCGCGCAGTCGAGCCCTGCCGCGAAGGTTGGTGACGCATGGGCCAGCAACACCAGCAACAAGGTGCGCCGCAACGGCGCTTCAACGCGGAATTTCATGGGCGGTTTCTCGACAATCGACGTGCGTGACAAGGCCGGGGCGTTGCCGGCCTCCAGCGCGCGATTGTCCATCAATCGGACGGCCGGCGGAACAGCCGGGAAACACCGGCGCACGTGATCGCGCCCATCGCGGACAGCGCATTTGATTTCCGATACAGTGGCTTGCCCGGCAACCGGCAACCGGCCGCACGTCGAGACCCCGCTTCATCTGCAACGACAAGCCAATCAAAAGATGAGCCATCCGAACACCGAGTTGATCCAGCGTTTTTACACCGCCTTCCAGCAGCGCGACATCGACGCGATGCTCGCCTGTTATGCCGACGACATCGTCTTCAGCGATCCCGCGTTCGGCGAACTGCGCGGCGATCTCGCGCGCGACATGTGGCGCATGCTGGTCGCGCGTGCGCAGGAATTTTCGCTGACGTTCGGCGAGGTCGACGCGGATGAACAGGCCGGCCGCGCGCAGTGGGTCGCGCGCTACCGGTTCACCGCCACCGGCCGCATGGTGGTCAACCGGATCGACGCGCGGTTCCGGTTTCGCGACGGGCTCATCGTCGAGCATCGCGACAGCTTCGACTTGTGGCGCTGGGCACGCCAGGCGCTCGGGCTGAAGGGAGCCCTGCTCGGCTGGACGCCGTTCGTGCAACGCGCCATCCGCGCGCAGGCGCGCAAGAATCTCGACGCGTACCGGGCCAAACGGAAATAACGCACGCGCCGTTATGGCTTCATCGTCGCGTGGATCAGGTCATGAGCCATGTCCGGCGAAACGCCGTCCGGGTTCGTGAGACGGTACTGGCGATACCAGCTTTCATCGGCCTCGGGATGCGGGCCGACGAGCCCGACGCGCCCTTTGCCGAAGCGGTACGTCGCGGCCGCGATGTCGTGGTTCGGATAAGTCGCCAGCACGACACCGCCGGAACCGGCCTGGACGGCCGGAAGCATCGCGCCGTCCTGGAAGTAGATCCAGCGCTTTTTCCCGCGCCATACGACCGGTGTCACGGTGTCCGCGATGCCGTGAAGCGTCGAGCCCGGCCGGTCGACCTCGGAGTCGATCTCGCCGGCAACCAGCCCAAAACCCTGCTCGCCCGCCAGATACGCGCCCATGCAGATGCCGAGATATCGCCCGCCGTTCGACACGTATCGCCGCACGGCCTGGATCGAACGCCGCCCGATGCTCGCTGCCGCACCGGGGATGTCCTGCCCGCCGCCGGGCTGGACGTATAAAGCGGCGCCGGCCAGGGCCGCAGGCGTGATCTTGAGCTTCTCGGCCGGCCCGACGTAGATCACCCGAAACCTGTAATCCGATTCCCGCAGGCGCGCGGCGATCGCTTCGGGGCAGCCATCGCACGCTGCCGGGCCGCGATAGACCAGCGCGACGGGCTGGCTGGCCGCGCCCTGCGTCTCGTCGCCGGTCGCGGCCGCATGAACGGCCGCCGACGCGACGAGTGACGCCATCAGGAAAAGCCAATGTCTGGATCGCATGTTCTTGCTCGACGGAATTGAAGGTATCGCGGACGTTCAGGGTGAGCCGACAGGCGCATGCCGATCCTCGCCCCGCCTGTTTGAAACCTGATTGCAAGCCGCGCGAAAAGGAGCGTAGACGCGCGGAAGCAACGCGTGTGTACCGTTTCTTGTGTGCTTGTGCAGATATGTGCGGCACCGGAAACCGGAATCGGGTTCGAGCCCTTCAGTCGCCACCGCGCACGGCCCGCTGCCGTTCCACATGACGAAAGTCGGACCCGGCAGGGCCGACCTGCCGTCAGCGGACGCGCCCGAATCGCGACCAGGCCGCCAGCCGCGGATCGCCCCATCCTTCCGGCGACGGCAAGAACCGCCCGGAACACCTTGCCGGCAAAGGCGCCCGGACATCCCGCCAGACTTCGCCGGAACGAACCGGCGCGCCGTACCGCCGCGCCCGCCCGGTTCACGCGCGCCAACTCTTATATAAGACATAAGACATTTGACGTTACAGAGCATTGAGATTAGAATCCCGCTCAAAGCAGTGCCTGGAACAGCCTCGGAGTGCCGGAAAGGCCTTCCCCTCAAACGCCATATCAGCAGGTCTCCCCATGCTTGAAAACTTTCGTGCTCACGTGGCCGCCCGCGCCGCGCTCGGTATTCCCCCGCTGCCGTTGACGGCCCAGCAAACCGCCGAACTGGTGGAACTGCTGGCGAATCCGCCCGCCGGCGAAGAGCAAACGCTGCTCGAACTGATCACCTACCGCGTGCCGGCCGGCGTCGACGAAGCCGCCCGCGTGAAGGCCGGCTTCCTGGCCGCCGTGGCCAAGGGCGAGACGGTCAGCCCGCTGATCTCGCGCGAGCGCGCCACCGAACTGCTCGGCACGATGCTCGGCGGCTACAACATCCAGCCGCTGATCGAGCTGCTGTCCGACGAAGCAGTCGCGGCCGTCGCCGCCGACGCGCTGAAGAAAACCCTGCTGATGTTCGACCAGTTCCATGACGTGAAGGAACTCGCCGACAAGGGCAACGCGCACGCGAAGGCCGTGCTGCAAAGCTGGGCCGACGCCGAATGGTTCACGAGCCGTCCGGAAGTGCCGCAAAGCCTGACCGTCACGGTCTTCAAGGTCACGGGCGAAACCAACACCGACGATCTGTCGCCGGCGCCGGACGCCACCACCCGCCCGGACATCCCGATGCACGCGCTGGCGATGCTGAAGAACGCGCGCCCCGGCATCACGCCGGAAGAAGACGGCAAGCGCGGCCCGGTCAAGTTCATCGAATCGCTGAAGGAAAAGGGTCACCTGGTCGCCTACGTGGGCGACGTGGTCGGCACCGGCTCCTCGCGCAAGTCGGCCACCAACTCGGTGCTGTGGTTCACCGGCGAAGACATCCCGTTCGTGCCGAACAAGCGTTTCGGCGGCGTGTGCCTCGGCGGCAAGATCGCCCCGATCTTCTACAACACGATGGAAGACGCCGGCGCGCTGCCGATCGAGCTCGACGTGTCGCAGATGGAAATGGGCGACGTGGTCGAACTGCGCCCGTATGACGGCAAGGCGCTGAAGAACGGCGAAGTGATCGCCGAATTCCAGGTCAAGTCCGACGTGCTGTTCGACGAAGTGCGCGCCGGCGGCCGCATTCCGCTGATCATCGGCCGCGGCCTGACCGCGAAGGCGCGCGAAGCGCTGGGCCTCGCGCCGTCGACGCTGTTCCGCCTGCCGCACCAGCCGGCCGACAGCGGCAAGGGCTTCTCGCTCGCGCAGAAGATGGTCGGCCGCGCATGCGGTCTGCCGGAAGGCCAGGGCGTGCGCCCGGGCACGTACTGCGAACCGAAGATGACCTCGGTCGGCTCGCAGGACACCACGGGCCCGATGACCCGCGACGAACTGAAGGATCTCGCGTGCCTCGGCTTCTCGGCCGATCTCGTGATGCAGTCGTTCTGCCACACCGCCGCTTATCCGAAGCCGGTCGACGTGAAGACGCACCAGACGCTGCCGAACTTCATCAGCACGCGCGGCGGTATCGCACTGCGCCCGGGCGACGGCGTGATCCACTCGTGGCTGAACCGCATGCTGCTGCCCGACACCGTCGGCACCGGCGGCGATTCGCACACGCGCTTCCCGATCGGCATCAGCTTCCCGGCAGGCTCGGGCCTGGTCGCCTTCGCGGCCGCCACCGGCACGATGCCGCTGGACATGCCGGAATCGGTGCTGGTCCGCTTCAAGGGCAAGATGCAACCGGGCGTCACGCTGCGTGACCTCGTCAACGCAATTCCGCTGTACGCGATCAAGCAAGGCATGCTGACGGTCGCCAAGCAAGGCAAGAAGAACATCTTCTCGGGCCGCATTCTCGAAATCGAAGGCCTGCCCGACCTGAAGGTCGAGCAAGCGTTCGAGCTGTCGGATGCGTCCGCCGAGCGTTCGGCCGCCGGTTGCTCGGTGCACCTGAACAAGGAACCGATCATCGAGTACCTGAACAGCAACATCACGCTGCTGAAGTGGATGATCGCGCAGGGCTACCAGGATCCGCGCAGCCTGCAGCGCCGTATCGCAGCGATGGAGCAGTGGCTGGCCGACCCGCAACTGCTGTCGCCGGACGCCGACGCCGAGTACGCGGCCGTCATCGAGATCGACCTCGCCGACATCCACGAGCCGATCGTCGCATGCCCGAACGACCCTGACGACGTGAAGACGCTGTCCGACGTGGCCGGCGCGAAGATCGACGAAGTGTTCATCGGCTCGTGCATGACCAACATCGGCCACTTCCGTGCCGCGTCGAAGCTGCTGGAAGGCAAGCGCGACATTCCGGTCAAGCTGTGGGTCGCGCCGCCGACCAAGATGGACCAGAAGCAGCTGACCGAAGAAGGTCACTACGGCGTGTTCGGCACGGCCGGCGCGCGTACCGAAATGCCGGGCTGCTCGCTGTGCATGGGTAACCAGGCACAGGTGCGCGAAGGCGCGACGGTCATGTCGACGTCGACCCGCAACTTCCCGAACCGCCTGGGCAAGAACACGAACGTGTACCTCGGCTCGGCGGAACTGGCGGCGATCTGCTCGCGTCTGGGCAAGATCCCGACCAAGGAAGAGTACATGGCCGACATGGGCGTGCTCACGGCCAACGGCGACAAGATCTACAAGTACATGAACTTCGACCAGATCGAAGACTTCAAGGAAGTGGCCGACACCGTGCAGCTGTAAGCACGCGGTCGGGTTGCGGCGGGCGGTTGCCGCCGCAGCGCCACGCAATGGCGTCGCAGGCTCAATGCCCGCGGCGCCATTTTTTTATGCGCTGTCGCCACCCGGTGCGCGGCGGATCACCAGTTCGTTGAAGCCGGTGCCCGCGTCGGGTTCGCGCGAGAAACGATGGGCGGGAAGCAGCGCGAGCAGGATCTCGGCGGTCGTACGCACCACGCAACCGCTCGCGACATGGCCGCCCGACACGCGCCCGCATGCGTCGGAAACGGCCATGTGCAGGTGCGCGCCGTCCGGCGAGACCGAGCCGGCCAACGTCAGGATTTCGAGGTCGCCGCGCAGTTCGGTGGGCTGGTCGATGCCGGCAAAACGCAACTGCGCGACGCTCAGGCTGCCGATGCCCTGGATCACGAACGCCGCGTGAGCGCCATGCGAACGCAACGCGGCCTCGATGGCACCGCGCAGATCTTCGCCGGGGGAAAGACGCAGAGGATGGGCTTGCATGGTCGATCCTTTTCGTGGGCAGGTGTGCTGGCCAAGGGTAAGTTTGCGCCGGCAATCCGGCAAGACCGACCGTCGATCGGCCGCTCAGAGGTCGAGCCGCAGACACTCGAATTCGACCGCGCCATCGCATGGCAGCTCGCCCGCGTCGATCACGAAACCGACCACGTCGATCAACCCCTGCTCCCGGTCGACGACCTGCCCGCATCCGCGGTAGCCGTACGGGTTCGCGGTTTTCCCGATCCATTGCCGGCTGGCCGCCCGCTTGGCATCGTCGGGCCAATCGGCAAGACAGGCCGCGCGTACATCGCAATCGATCGCCGACACCGGCGTTCGTACGATGTCGTTCACGCGCGCCGTGCCGCCGAACGAGAACACCGTGATCTCGTGCTCACCGCAGCGTAGCGTCACCTCCGCGCATTCGCTGCCGGCGGAATAGGCTGCGACGCGGGTTACCACGATCTGTTTCATGTCGTTGCTCCATGCTCTGTGCCGCCGCCGGACCGGCGTTATACGGATGCGCTCCGCAAGTCGTCGCCTGATCCGGTCTTGACGCGCAAGCATACCTCCAGCGATTCGCGCCCGTCCTCCCGCACGCACCGGCTAGGCACGCGAATGCGATTGGTCTAATCTGCAACGCGAGCCGCCAACCCGAGCCTCCTCCGATGACCACCAATCCGACCCGACTCTCCCGCCTGCGCGGCGGCCTGCTTGGCCTGCTGGTCGGCGACGCGCTGGGCGTGCCTTACGAATTCCACGACGCCGAGTCAATCCCGCCTCCCGCCGCGATCGACATGACGCCGCCGCACGGCTTCGAGCACGCACACGATGGCGTGCCACCCGGCACCTGGAGCGACGACGGTGCGCAGGCACTCGCGCTGCTCGATGCACTGTTGCACGACCGTGACCTGAATCTCGACACGTTCGCCGGCAACCTGCAGGACTGGTTTCATCGCGGCGCATTCACGCCGGACGGGCGCGTATTCGACGTCGGCCTGCAGACGCAGCGCGCGTTCCACGCACTCGCGGCCGGCAAGGCTCCGGCCGTGGCCGGGCCCGATGGCGAGCGCGACAACGGCAACGGCTCGCTGATGCGCTGCTTTCCCGTGGTGATGGTCGCCGCGTCGCGCGACGAAGCGATCCGGCTCGCATGCAAGCAGAGCCTCGTCACGCACGGCCACGTGCGCTCGCAGCTTTGCTGCGCGCTGTATTGCCTGACGGCGCTCGGTATCGTCGAAGGCCAGTCCGCACCCGACGCCGTGCGCGCGGCCGAAGACGATTTGCTGGCGCGCTACGAACGCACGAACGACGAAATCGAGCTGAAGGTCGTGCTCGACGGCCGCTTCGACGCGCCGCAAGGCTCCGGCTACGTGGTCGACAGCTTCTGGTCGTCGATCCATTGCCTGCTGTCGACGGGCAGCTACGAAGACTGCGTGAAGCGCGCGATCGCGCTCGGCAACGACACGGATACGACGGCGGCCATCGCGGGCAGCCTCGCCGGTGCGCTGTATGGCGAGCCGGCGTTGCCCGAGCGGTGGATCGCGACGCTGCGCGGGAAGGAAAAAGTCGAGGGTTGGCTCGCGAAACTGTGAGCGCCCCGCGCGACGCATTTCACGCGATATCCGCCGGCCGATACGGCCCGCGCCGATCACTCGCCAGCAATCCGTACAGCGCGCTGTCCGACACTTCGTCGCCGACGATCCAGCGTTCGCGCAACAACCCTTCCCTGACGAAGCCGAGCCGTTCCAGCAGCCGCGCCGACGCCGCGTTGCGCGGATCGATATCGGCCTCGAGCCGGTTCAGACGCAGCGTGCCGAACGCATGGTCGATCACCGCGTGCGCCGCTTCGCGCATGTACCCGCCGTTCCAGAATTTGCGCCGCAGGCTGAAGCCGATTTCAGCGCGCCGGCACTGCTCGTTCGCATGGAACAGCACGCATTCGCCCAGCGCGTCGCCGGTTTCCCGCAGTTCGAGCACGCACACGAAATCCTGCCCGCTCGCCGACGTCCGCAGGTTGCGTTCGATGCGCTCCGCCGCCTGTTCGACGTGCGTCATCGGCGCGAACGAGAAATAGCGCATCGCTTCCGCATCCGACCAGATCTCGAAGAAGGCCGGCGCATCCGCTTCGCGCAGCGGACGCAGAACGAGGCGGGATGTATTCAGCGTGACGGGTTCGAACAGGGGCATGACGATGACCGGAAGAAAACGGGATCGTGAATTAGACCATGCAAGCCACACGTCAACAATTGCATGCGTTCGCGCTGCCCGGCGACACTACCGCACCGCCCCAAACAAAAAGCCCGGACATCGTCCGGGCCTTTCCTTTCACGTCAACCGTTGCTGCCGCCCTCGCTCACGCTTCGAGTGCTTCGAGCACCTTCCCCTTCGTCTCGATCCCAACGAAATGCACGGTCACCGCCGCAATCAGCGGCACGATGCCGATCAGGTAGAACGCCGGCGCGAGGTTGCCGCCGATGATCGCGTGCGGCACGACCATCGGCGCGACGAACGACGCGATCTTCAGCCACGCGCTGCCGAGCCCGCAGCCTGACGCGCGGATGCTGGTCGGATACTGTTCCGGCGTGTAGACGTACGCGGTAATGAAACCCGACGCCATCAACCCGAGCGACAGCGAACAGAAGATCGCGACGACGTACACCGACGACGCGTGATAGATGCCCGCGAACGCCAGCGACAGCGCGCACAGCACGAACGACCACACGATCACCGGCTTGCGGCCGAGCTTGTCGACGAGCAGCGCCGACGCCAGCGAACCGAGCACGCCCATCACCGAGCCGATCACCGCGAGGTTCAGCGCGAGCTGCAGCGGCGCGTGATAGAAGTTCTTGTAGATCGTCGGCAGCCACGTCGACAGCCCGTACTGGATGAACCCGCACGTCGCCCACAACGTCGCCACCGCGAGCGTGCGCTTGCGATACGCGGCGCTGAACAGGTCGCTCATCTTGCGCTTCGGATGCTGGCGCACCATCTCGTCGAACGCGGCCGCCTGCGTGACCGGCGGCAGCTCGCCGCGCACCGACGCTTCGAACGCGCTCACCGCGCGCCCGGCTTCCGGGAGCCGCCCGCGCGATGCGAGCCAGCGCGGCGATTCCGGCACGAGACGCGTGAGCACGACCGACAGGATCAGCGGCAGCCCGCCGACGAAGTACATGATTTCCCAACCGAAGCGCGGCACGAGCCACGCGCCGAGCGCCATCGACACGAGCAGGCCGATCGGGAACACGATCTCGTACAGCAGCACGAAACGGCCGCGGCCGTGCGCGCGCGTGATCTCGTTGATGTACGTCGCGGCGACCGGCAACTCGCCGCCGAGCCCGAGCCCCTGCAAAATCCGCAGCAGCACGAACACCTCGAACGTCGGCGCGAAGCCGCACGCGATGCTCGTGATGCCGATCACGGCCGAGCTCCACGCGATCGCCTTCACGCGGCCGTGCTTCTCGGCCAGCGCGGGAAACAGGAATGCGCCGATCAGTTGGCCGATCGCGCCGGACGCGATCAGCATGCCGATCTGCGTCGGCGACAGCCCCCATTTGTGAATCAGCAGCGGCAGCGTCGCCGCGATCGTGATCACGTCGAAGCCGTCGAAGAACGTCGCGGTGCCGATCAGCACGCGTGCGCGGATCTGCATCGCGTTGGCCGGAAGCCGCTCGAGCCGCGCGATGATCGCGCCGGGCGTGGAGGCGGCAGCTTCCATCGTGGCGCGGCCGGCCACGACGTTGTCGAAAGTGCTCATGCGGGGTGTCTCCTGGATCTTTTTGGCCGGTCAGGCAAGCGCTTTGGTCGTGTCTGCCAGGGCTTCCGTATCCACTGTCCGGCCCTGGTTCATCCACTTGCGTGCGAGCTTCAGCTCGCGTGCGTTGTTCACGGCGATGACACCTCTCACATGCCCGTCGCCCAAGAAAAACAGCGTCGCGCGGCGCGCGGCGAGGTCACCGCGTACGACGAGCTGTGCATCGGCCGGCAGATCGCCGAGGATCTGCAGGTTCACGTCGTACTGATCGGACCAGAACCACGGAATCTCCGCGTACGGCGCGCGCACGCCGAGCACCGCCTTCGCGGCCGCGATCGCCTGGTTCTGTGCGTTGGCCCACGATTCGAGCCGCACGCGCCGCTTCAGCCAGCCGTTGTGATGGTTCGCGACGTCGCCGCACGCGAAGATCGCCGGGTCGCTCGTCGCGCCGAATTCGTCGACGACGATGCCGTCGTCGACGGCCAGCCCCGCATCGCTCGCGAGCGACGCGTTCAACGCGAGGCCGATGCCGGCCACCGCGAAATCGGCGTCGATCGTCGTGCCGTCGGCGAGCGTCGCGCGCACCTTCGACGCGTCGTCCGGTTGCGCGTCGAGCGACGCGAGCGCCGCGCCCAGACGCACGTCGACGCCGTTCGCGCGATGCAGGTCGAGCAGGAAATCCGACACGATCTGCGGCACCGAGCGGCCGCACAGGCGCGGCGCGCCTTCGACCACCACCGCGTCGACGCCGAGCTTGCGCGCGGTCGCCGCGACTTCGAGGCCGATCCAGCCGCCGCCGATCACGAGCACGCGCCGGCTGGCGCGCAGCTTCTCGCCGAGCGCGGCCGCTTCGTCGAGCGTGCGCAGGTAGTGCAGGTTCGGCGTCTTCACGATCGCGTCGGGCAGCCGGCGCGACGTGCCGCCGGTCGCGATCACGAGCCGGTCGTATTCGATCTCGCGGCCGCTCGCGGTCGTCACGATGCGGCGTGCGCGGTCGATCGACGCCGCACGTTCCGGCTGCCACGCCTCGATGTCGAGCGCGTCGAATTCGTCCGGGCGCACGACGCGCACGGTTTCGATGTCGGCGTCGCCGGCCAGCACGGCCTTCGACAGCGGCGGGCGCTCGTACGGCAGATGCGGCTCGTCGGCGATCATCACGAGGCGGCCCGTGTAGCCTTCGGCGCGCAGCGTCTTCAGCACCCAGCCGGCCGCCTGGCCGCCGCCGATCACGACGACCGTGCCGGGCGCGGCCTGCGCCTGCGTGTTCGCTTCGGTCATGATTTGCGCTCCGTCATGAACTTGCCTTCCGGCGCCTTCGCGCTCTTCTGCCGGCGCGTGTTGCCATCGAGGCCGCCGTCGACGGCCCACTCGGCGAACACGGTCGGGCCCGGCTCGAACTCGCGCGGCTGCCAGTCCGGCGTCAGCACGTCTTCGTCCGCGTAATACTCGATCAGCGCGCCGGCCGGATTCTGGAAGTACCAGAAGTACGCGGACGACACCGGGTGACGCCCCGGGCCGAGTTGCGTCTCCCAGCCGCAGCGGTCGATGTGCATGCCGCCGCCGAACACTTCATGGATGTCGCGCACGGTGAACGCGACATGGTTCAGGCCGCGCTTGCCATTCGGCAGCGCGAGCAGGAACAGGTCGTGGTGCCCGCCATGCGGCGCGCAGCGCATGAACGCGCCGCGGCCAGGGTAGCGATCCGACGTCTCGAAGCCGAACAGCTCGTGATAGAACTTTTCCTGCGCGTCGAGGCAGTTCGTGAAGAACACGACATGGCCGACCTCGACCGGCTCCGCGCGCGCATAGATCGGGCTCGGCTGGTCGACGCGCAGCGTCTGGCCCCACACGTTCGACGGCGAGCCCGTGATTTCGAGCGCACGCTTGCGCGTGACTTCGACGCGGATCGCCATCCCGTTCGGATCGATACAGCCAACTGCATCGTCCTGCGCGTAATAGCCGGGCTGGCCGGCGAGCTTCGTGCGCAGCGCGTCGAGTTCCTGCTGCGTCGCGACGCCCCACGTGACTTCACGCAGCGTCGGGCCTGCTTCGAACGCGGGCGGCAGCGCCGGATCGTCGGCCTTGACGACCAGCACGGTGCAGCCGTTCAGCGTCTCGAAGCGTGCGCGCGTGTCGTCGTGCGCGACTTCCTTCAGCCCCCAGTCGGCGAAAAAGCGCCGGCAGGTCGCGAGGTCGTCGACGCCGTACGTGATCTGCTCGATTCCCAAAATGCTCATTGCGTCATTCCCCTTCGCTCAGTTCGCCCACGGCAGCGGCGCGTCGTTCAAGCCCCAGTAGAGGCTCTTCTGCTGCATGTACTCGCGGATGCCGAGACGCCCTTTCTCGCGCCCCATCCCGCTCTCCTTCCAGCCGGAGAACGGCGTGGAGATCGAAAACAGCTTGTACGTGTTGATCCAGACGGTACCCGTCTCGAGCGCACGCGCGATGCGCCATGCGCGCTTGTAGTCGCGAGTCCAGATGCCGGCGGCGAGGCCGAACACGCTGTCGTTCGCCTGCGCGATCAGCGATGTTTCGTCGTCGAACGGCATCGCAACGAGCACGGGCCCGAAGATTTCTTCCTGGCAGATGCGCGCGCTGTTCGGCAGGCCTTCGAGGATCGTCGGCTGATAGAAGAAACCGTTCTCGCGCCCGTCGCCCGACGGCCGCTCGCCGCCGCACAGCAGGCGGCCGCCTTCTTCCAGACCGAGCGCGACGTAGCGCTCGACCGATTCGCGATGCTTCGCGGTGATCAGCGGCCCCATCTGCGTATCGGCGCGCGTCGGATCGCCCACGCGCAGCTTGCGTGCGCCCGCGACCAGACGCTGCATGAATTCGTCGTACACCGCGCGCTGCACGAACAGCCGCGAACCCGCGATGCACGCTTCGCCCGACGAGCTGAAGATGCCGTACAGCACGCCGTTGACCGCGTGATCGAGATCGGCGTCGTCGCACACGATCGTCGGCGACTTGCCGCCGAGTTCGAGCGACACGGGCATCAGCTTCTCGGCCGCGAGGCGTGCGATGCCGCGGCCCACTTCGGTGCCGCCGGTGAACGACACCTTCTTCACGAGCGGATGGCGCACCAGCACGTCGCCGATCACCGAGCCCTTGCCGGGCAGCACGCTCAGCACGCCCTTCGGCACGCCGGCCTCCTCGCAGATGCGAGCGAGCGCGAGCGACACGAGCGGCGTGACTTCGGCCGGCTTCAGCACCACCGCGTTGCCGCCGGCCAGCGCCGGCGCGAGCTTCTGTGCGTCGGACGCGATCGGCGAATTCCACGGCGTGATCGCCGCGATCACGCCGATCGGCTCGTACACGCTCATCGTCAGGTAATCGCCGCGCGACGGCGTCAGTTCTTCGTCGAGCGTTTCGAGGCACGCCGCGAAATAGCGGAACGTGTTCGCCGCGCTGGCCACCAGCACGCGCGTCTCGCTGATCGGCTTGCCGTTGTCGCGGCGCTGCAGGTTCGCGAGCGCTTCATGGCGCTGCATGATCAGATCCGCGATGCGGTACAGCACCTGCGCGCGCTGATGCGGTTTCAGCCCGGACCAGTCGGCGCGGCGCCATGCGGCGTCGGCGGCCTCGACGGCTTCGGCCGCGTCTTCCGCGTTCGCCGTCGACACTTCCATGTTCAGCGACTGGTCGGCCGGATAGTGGCTCGCATAAGGCGCGCCACGGCCGCGCCGCCACTCGCCGCCGATCAGGATGTTGCCGTCGGGTACGAGGCTCGTATCGAAAGGAGTCATTTCACAAGTCCCACAAATCTGTCTCTGCACACCCGCCGTCGCCGTAGCGCAGGCGGGTCTTTCGGCGCTCGGCGCCGCCCGTTCAGATCACGCAGCGGGCCGCGCGGTTGCGCAGCGCGCGGATCGCGCAGAACGCGGTCAACGCGGACGTCTTCGGGTTGTCCGGCAGCGGCTTGCCGCTCATTTCCAGCGACATCTCGCCGAAGGCGCCACGCGCGGTGATGCGGTGCACGTTGCGCGCGACGGCCGGATCGGCGATCAGGCACACGCGCGTCGCGTCGAGGCCGAGGCCCGCGAGCGCCACGGTCGCCGCCACGTTCGCGTTCTTCGGATACAGGCGCGCGGCGTCGCGCGCACTGCCTTCGAAGATCACCTTCGCTTCGGTCATCGCGCGCAGGTCGCACAGTTCCTCGGCCGGCGTACCGAGCCAGCCGAGCGGCGGCTTGCGCCCGACGTACAGCACTTCGTCGAGGCCGCCCTGCTTCGCGGACGCCAGCGCGTCGATGCCGCCGATCGCGCCGGACAGCAGCGTCAGCGTCGCGCCGCCTTCGTCGGCCGCCTGCGACAGCACGTCGAGCAACGCGACGTCGGACAGCGCACCGATCGACGCTACCGCGCAATCGGTGCCGGCCTTCAGCAGCGGCACGACGTGATCGACGAGCGCGCCGTGGCCCGCGCATTCGAGCGCGAACTCGGGGCGGCGGGCCAGCGCGTCGACCGACGACACGACCTCCACCGCCTCGCCGAGCACGTCCTGCACCGCGGTGCGCTGGTGTTCCGGCACGATCACGTGCGAGATGCGCAGCGACGCATCGTGCTCGACCGCGTGGTACACGGCCGCGCCGATCGCGCCGAAGCCGATCATCGCGACGTCGACGGGTGCGTGGACGTTACGCATACTGGCGCTCCGACGGCGCTTCCTTCTTCACCGGCGGGCCTGCGAACTGCGAGGCGAACGAGCCGACCGACAGCATGTCGACTTCGACCATCACCGGTCCTTCCTTCGCGAGCCCTTCGCGCACGATCGTCTCGGCCTGGTCGAGCGACGTGATGCGGTAATGCGTGAGACCGAAGCTCGCGCAGAACTGCGCGAAATCGGGCTGGTGCAATTGCACGAAGCAGCGGCGGCCGCCGTAGTGCGCGTCCTGGATGTTGCGGATCACGCCGTAGCACTGGTCGTTCATCAGCACGATCATCACGTTCGCGTTTTCCTGCACGGCCGTCACCAGCTCGCCGACGTTGACCATCAGGCCGCCGTCGCCGACGAGGCAGACCGTCTTCGCCGCCGCGCCCGCGAGCGCCGCGCCGATGCCCATCTGGATCCCCTGGCCGATGCCGCCGCCGAGCGCATGCACGCCCGCGCGCGGTTCGAAAATCTTCAACAGGCGGTTGCCCCACGTGCTGTTCGAGATCGTCACGTCGCGCACCCAGTTGTAGTCGCGGCCGACGGCGCCCTGCAGCGTATCGACGAGCTGCTTGTAGGGGCCGAGGCCCTTCGACACGTCGGCGACGGCCTGCTCGCGGGCCACCGCGAGATCGGCCGCGAACTGCGGATCGACCGACAGGCGGCCTTCGAGACGATCGGCCAGCTCGGCCAGCACGCGCTTCGAATCGCCGTGCACGAACAGCTCGTTGCGATAGCCGCGGTTGTCGGCGAGCGCATCGGCGTCGACGCGGAACAGCGGCTGCGGCAGCGCGAGCTTGTACTTCAGCGTCTCGTTGCCGCGCAGGCGCGAGCCGACGACGACGAGCGCGTCGCAGGTCTTGTAGAACGCTTCGACGGATGCGTGCACGTTGAACGCGCCGAGCGTCGCCGGGTGATCCTCGGGCAGCACGCCGCGACCCTGCACGCTCGTCACGACGCCGAAGCCGAGCTTCACGAGGCGTTCGACTTCCTCGCGGGCGTGACGCGCGCCGCCGCCGAGCCACAGCAGCGGGCGGCGCTTCGATGCGAGCGCATCGGTCAGCTTCGCGACGCGCGCGGCATCGTGCTCGCGCACCGTGACGTGCGCCGGCGCGAGGTCTTCCGGCCATTCGATTTCGGCGGCCTGGATGTCGATCGGAATCTCGACCGACACGGGGCCCGTCGGCGCGGTCTGTGCGATACGCACGGCTTCGCGGATCGTCGGCAGCACGGTTTCGACCGTGCGCACGCGGAACGCGGCCTTCGAGATCGCGTCGAGCATCGTCAGTTGATCCGGCGCTTCATGGATGTACGCGAGATCCTGGTCGAGGTACGGCGTCTCGATCTGCCCCGTGATGTGCAGCATCGCGGTGCCGGCCGTCAGCGCCTCGACCATCGCGCCGGCCGCGTTGCCCGCCGCCGTGCCCGTGCTCGTGAACGCGACGCCGAGGCCACCCGACACGCGGGCCAGGCCGTCGGCCATGTTCACCGCGCCGGCTTCGCCGCGCGCGCCGACATACCGGATGTTGCCGCGCGAGTTGATCGCGTCGAGGATCGGCATGTTGTGGATCGAGATGACACCGAATGCGGTTTTCACGCCGCACTGCTCGAGAAAGGCGGCAATCAGCTCGCCAACCGTGGTTTTTTCAGACATGGCGTGCAAAGCCTCCAGAAACGTCGATATGGCTGCCCGTCGTGTAGGACGACAGATGCGTTGCGAGATAAAAAAGGGCCCAGGCTGCCTCGTCAGGCTTGCCGAAGCGATTCAGCGGAATGTTCTTCTTGCGCGCGAGCGCGCCGGTCCAGTCTTCCCAGCTTTCGCCGGCCTGCGCCTGCGTTTCGTAGCGGCGGCGCCACTGGCCCGACTCGACGATGCCGATCAGGATCGAGTTCACGCGGATGCGCTGCGGCGCCAGCTCGGTCGCGAGCGACTTCACGAGACTCAGCACGCCCGCGCGCGCCGACGACGTCGCGACCATGTGCGGCTCCGGCTGCAAGGCGAGCAGCGAATTCACGCAGGTGATCGTCGGCGCCTGCGCGTCGCGCAGCAGCGGCAGGAACGCGCGCGTCGGGCGGATGATGCTGAAGTACTTCAGTTCGAGTTCTTCGCGCCACGCGTCGTCGGTCGTGTCGGCGAAAGTCGACACGCGGCCCTGGCCCGCGTTGTTCACGAGCATGTCGGCGCGGCCGAAGCGTGTCGACACCGCTTGCGCGAACATGGCCACGTCGGCTTCGTCGAGCACGTTGCAGCGCTCGGCGAGCAACTGCGCACCCGCGTACTTGTCGCGAAGCATCGCTTCGGCACGCGCGAGACGGTCGCTGTCGCGGCCGCAAATCGCGACCGATGCGCCGGCCTGCAAGAACCGTTCGGCGGTCGCGAGGCCGATGCCGGACGAACCGCCCGTCACCACTGCAACCTGCCCGGTCAGATCGATCTGGATCATCGGAGTCCTAAAGCCTTCAGAAACGTGTGCTCGTCATCCGAGCGGTAATTGAGCCGCCGCGACAATTCCGCCGCCGCGCGCTGCACCTTGTCGATCAGCCCGTCGGCGACCAGCGCCGCATCGATCTCCGGACGCGGCACCGTCACCGTGATGCACGCGACGATCTTCTGCGTCTCGTTGCGCACCGGCGCCGTGACCACCGAAATACCGCGCTCGAACGACGAATTGCTGATGCCGTAGCCGCGCAACGTATCCTCGCGGATCACTTCGTACAGCGCGTCGACCGTCTCCGGCGTCGCGCTCGTCATGCGGTTCAGCGTGCGTTCCGGATACAGCGCGTGCAGCTCCTTCAGCGACAGGTCGCCCATCAGCACGTGGCCGTGCGTCGTCGCATGCGCGGGCAGGCGCGTGCCGACGTTCACGCGGATCGAGCTGAACACCGGCGACTGGCTCTGCGCCTTCGCGACGAACACCACGTCGCGGCCGTCGCGGATCACGATGTGCGTCGTGAAGCCGGTCGCATCGCGCAGGCTTTCGATCACGGGCAGGCCGAGATCGGTCAGCTCCAGCGAGCTCAGGTATTCGAAGCCGAGCCGCAGCACGGCAATGCCGAGCTTGTAGTTGCGATCCTTGTCCGCGCGCTCGAGGAAGCCGAGCGATTCGAGCGTCTGCAGCAGACGGAACACCGTCGTGCGCGGAATGCCGAGCCGCTTCGACAACTCGGGCGCACCGAGCACGGGCTCGCGCGGCGAGAATTCGGCGAGAATCCGCAGCCCGCGTTCTAGGCCGGGCACCACGTAGCTCGCTTCGGACTTCGGGTTTTCGGTGTCTTGTTGTTTCAGCGGTTCGTTCATGCCAGCCCCCGCTGCGTGTCGCACTGACGGCAGAACGTGTCGATCAGTGCGGAATAAACGGCCGGCGCTTCCACGTAACCGGCGTGACCGGCTTGCGGAATCACCTGCATCCCGACGTGCGCGGCCGCGGCGATCCGCTCGCACGCGGCGGGCGGCGTGATCGCGTCGTTCGCGCCGACGGCCACGGCCGTTCGGCCGCGAAAGCCGGCGAGATCGGTCGCGAGATCGGCGTTCGCGAGCAGATGGGTGGCCTGCGCATAACCGGCCGGCACGATGCGCGCCATGTTCCAGCGCACCCACGCACGTGCATCCTCGCTCGCGAACCCGGAAACCATATTGCCGCTGCGCTGCTCGGCCAACCCGGTCGGGCCGAGCTCCGCGAGCATCGCGAGCCGCGCGTCGCGGCGCGATTCACGCGTTTCGGCGGGCGCGCTGCCGTAGCCGCCCGCAGGCGAAATCAGCAGCAGGCCGGCGATCCGCGCGGGCATCGCACGGGCCAGGCCGCCCGCGATGATCGCGCCGAGCGAATGACCGACCAGCACGCAGCGTTCGATGCCGAGTGCCTCGAGCCACGCGTTCAGCGACGCCGCGTAATCCGCGGCGGCCGGCGACGCGCCGTGCACGGGCGTCGATACGCCGTAACCGGGCGCATCCCACGCGAGCACGCGCCGCGATGCGCCGAGCGTGTCGAGCTGGCGCACCCACGATGCGGCACCCGAGCCGATCCCGTGCAGCAGCACGACGGGAAGCGCGCGGCCCGCATGCTGCGCGCCGGCCTCGCCTGCGCCAGCTTCACGGTAGCCGATCGTGCCCGCCGCGCCGGCCTCGCAACGCTGCTCGGGAAACTGCCCGAGCAGCGCGGCGAACGCCGCGGTGCGGTCGCGTTCACGTTTGTCGATGACACTCATTGCTTTACCGGCTCCGTCTCAACGCTTGATCTTCGCGAGCGGCGAATCCGGCGGATACGTCGGCGTGATCGGCTTCGGCGAACCGAGCATCACGCACATCAGCGCGTCTTCCTCGCCGATGTTGATTTCCGTGCGATACACGCCCGGCGGCACCGAGATCAGGTCGCGCTCGCCGAGGATCGCTTCCCACGTTTCGCCGTCGCGCTCGCAGATCACTTTCATCTTGCCGCGCAGCACGAAGAAGATTTCCTCGACGTCGATATGGATGTGGCTCGGGCCGATGTTGCCGGCCGGGATCACCATCGTGGAGAACGTGAAGTTGCCGGCCGGAATCGTGTTGACGTCTTTCGCGACGCCCGTGCCGCCGGTGCCGACATAACGCATCTGCGCACGGCGGTACTTCGGGTCGTAGTCGGCCTGGAACTTCAGCGCGTCCCAGTCGTAGCGCCGCGTCGCGTAGCGCGCCACGCGCCCTTCCATCCAGTCGTTGAAGCTTGCGCCTTCCGGCTGGTCCCACGACTTGCGTTCGAGATCGGCGTCCGCCATCGTCCTCTCCTTCATCAAGGGTAAAAACATCAATTCATTACGAAGCCGCCGTTCACCGGCAGCAGTTGACCTGTCACGAAGCGCGCGGCATCCGACAGCAGGAACAGCACGGGGCCCGTCACGTCGTCGGGCACCTGCGTGCGCGTCAGCGCGCGGCCCTGCATGTAGAACGCGTGACGCTCGGCCGGCACGTACGCCGTGGCCTCGACTTCGGTCAGCCCCGGCGCGATCGCGTTGACCGTCACGCCGTGCGCGCCGAACTCGCGCGCCTGCGCATGCGTCATCGCGATCACCGCGCCCTTGCTCGCGACGTAGGCGAGCAGCCGCGGCGCACCCCACAACGCGGTGTCCGATGCGAGGTTCACGATCGCACCGCGGCCCGACTTCGCGAGGTGCGGCAACGCCGCATTGCTGACGAGCCACACGCCGCGCACGTTCACGTTCATCACGGCGTCCCACGTTGACACGTCGAGCTCCGTCGACAGCTTGCCGCCCGAGTTCGTGATCGCCGCGTTGTTGATCAGCGCGTCGATGCCGCCGAGCGCCGCGGCGCCCTGCGCGACGAATGCGTCGATGCTCGCCGGATCGGCCAGGTCGAGCGCGAAGAAATGCGCGGCATGACCGGCTTGCGCGAGCTGCGCGGCGAGCGCACGGCCCTCGTCGACGAGCACGTCGCCGAACGCGACCTGCGCACCCGACGCGACGAGCGCATTCACGAACGCCGCGCCGAGACCGCGCGCGCCGCCCGTGACGAGCACGCGGCGCCCCGCCAGCGACACGACCGGTGCGAACTCAGCCATTCGCGGGCTCCGCAGCGGCTTGCGCCGCACGATGCGCGTCGAGCGCGGACAGGTGCTCCTGCGCGCGCTGGCGCAGCATCCGGCGCACACGCGTGATGCCGATGTCGTGCTGGTACAGGTATTCGTGATCGCGCGCTTGCGGCGCGAGGCTTTCGAGGACGTAGCGGTCCTGCTCGAGCACGTCCCAATGGAGGCCCTCGAGGCGGTTGCGGTACATGAAGCGCCACACGTCGCGCTGCCAGCCGCTGACCTTGCGAGTGCGCCAGAAGTAGACCTGGCAGTTGTCGCCGTCGACCGGCGTCGCGAAGCCGATGATCCCGAAGTTGCCGCCCGGGCCGAACTTCTGCTTGTACGGAATCGCGAGGCGCATCCACAGGCAGCCCGTTTCGCCGAGCTCGACCCAGTCGAAGTTCACGTCGCGCTGGCCGATCTTCTCGAACATCAGGCCCGTTTCCGTCTTGCGCACGCGCATGTCGGCCTGCTTGTCGCCTTCGGCCATCGAGTGCGACGTCGCATGCAGGTACGCGCCGTGCATCGGGTCCATCACGTTGTCGATCGCGTACTGGTAATTGCACTTCCAGTTCGATACGCACAGGAAGTGGCCGTACTCGTCGGCGACCAGTTCCTCGGGCAGGTTCAGCGGCGCCGGCTCGCCGTGCGCTTCGTCGCCGAACCACAGGAAGATCGCGCCGGCCTTCTCTTCGACCGGATACGACTTCACGCACTTCGTGCCTTCGAGCGGACAGTTCGCGACGGCCGGCACCTTGTCGACCGTGCCGTCGCCGCCGATCTCGATGCCGTGATACCAGCAGGCGATGCTGCCGCCGAGGTTCCAGCCGAGCGACAGGCGCGCGCCGCGGTGCGGGCAGCGATCTTCCAGCGCGTGGACCTTGCCCTCGTGATCGCGCCACAGGACGATCTGCTCGGACAGGCGCGTGAGGCCGACAGGCGCATTCGACACCTGCCAGCTCGGCGCGACGGGATACCAGTAGTTCTTGATGCCGCGGTCGAGGTAGTCACGGACCGGGTCGTGTTGGGCTGCGTGTTGTACGGGGGACGTCATCAGTGTGCTCCGGATGCGGTTGTCGTCGGGTCGGCGGGTCACGCGCGCGGCGCGCTCATTCCGCGAGCGCGGCCATTTCGGCTCGGAAGCGCTCGGGCGTCCACGGCGTGCCGTCCGGCGCGCGGAAGCCGATGCGGTTCAGGCCCGCGACGACGTCGTCCAGCTCGGTCGCACCGGCTTCGAACACGCGTTCGAGCGCATCGCCGAGGTCGTTCTCGTATTGCGTCGGTTCGGCCTTGCGGTTCTGCCAGATCCGGTTCTCGACCTGCCCCGGGATCTCGATCTGCCCCTTGCCGGCGACGTTGTTCGGCTGCGGCGCCACCCACGGCTTCAGGAAGGGATTGAAGTTGACGGTCGCTTCTTTCATCAGTTGCTCCGAGAAACCCCACCATGGATGGCGGAGAGGAATGGAGTGCCGTTGACAGACGGCCTTCCAACGTTAAAGTGACCAGCATGATTCTTGTCTATCGCTATCGCGTGAAGTCGCTCAACGGACTGCTTAACAAGCAGAGCCGTGCGGTGAACTACGTCTGGAACTTCTGCAACGACACGCAGAAGCACGCGCTCAAGTGGAACAAGAAGTGGCCAACGGGATTTGATTTGAATATGTTGACCACGGGCAGCAGCAAGGAACTCGGCCTCCACTCCGGCACGATCAACGCAACGTGTGAGCAGTACGCAAAGTCGCGCAGCCAGCATCAACGGCCTTACCTGCGCTATCGCGGCAGGAAATCCCTTGGCTGGGTGCCGCTCAAGGGTCGCGACTTGAAGCGTGAGGGCGACGCATTTCGCTTTGCCGGCAACACCTTCCGTGTGTTCAACAGCCGGCAGCTTCCCGAAGGGAAGATCAAGGACGGCACTAACTTTGCGCGGGATGCCTGCGGCAACTGGTTTCTCAACATCGTGATAGAAGTGCCCGAAGTTCAGGCGCGCCCGATCCGTTCCGGTGTCGGAATCGATCTCGGTCTGAAAGACTTCGCCACACTTTCGACTGGCGAGACGTTGCCCAATGATCGGTTCGGCCGACGCGCGGCGGAAAAGTTGGCGAAAGTGCAACGGGCTCGAAAACACAAACGGCATATCGCGAAGCTGCACGCCAAGGTGGCGAATGCCCGCGCCGATTTCCAGCACAAGCTCGCGCTCAATTTGGTACGGCGCTTCGATTACATCGTAATCGGCAACGTGTCGGCATCGAAACTCGCCAAAACCAGGATGGCGAAGAGCGTCTACGACGCATCCTGGTCGTCCTTCCGAAACAAGCTCCGTTACAAAGCGATGGCGCACGGAGCCACGTTCGAGGAAGTGGATGAAAGCGGCTCTACCCAGTCCTGTTCGGCGTGCGGATCGAAAGACAGCACGACGCGGCCGAAAGGTATCGCGGGACTGCGAATAAGAGAGTGGACCTGCAGTGGTTGCGGTGTCGTGCATGATCGAGATACCAACGCTGCGCTGAACATTCTCCGATGCGGACGTGCATCGCCAGTTGTGGGAATCGGCCGCCTTTAGACGGTAGAAGACGTCAATCCACCTTGATCTGGATTTCCTCGCCGGCGAGGCGCACCGCGTACTGCTTCAGCGCGCGTCCGCCCGGACCCTTCAGGCATTCGCCTGTCTTGATGTCGAACACGGCCTCGTGCAGCGGGCATTCGACCGTGCCTTCGTCGACGAACCCCTGCGTTAGCAGCGCGTACGCATGCGGGCACAGGTTTTCGAGCGCATACACGGCGTCGCCGACGCGGTAGATCCCGATTTCGACGCCGTCGGTCCGCTTGAACTCGATCGGCGTGTCTTCCGACAGCGCGCCGGCGTGCCCGGCGCAAACCCATTGTTCAGACATCTCACACCCTTCCTTCTGATCGACTCTCGGTTTGATCCTGACTTGTTCCATATCCGGAACGTTAGTTTATGGATGGTGATTATAGGAGCGACTTTCCACGAGTAAAACAAAAAGCTGCATGCCCTAGGGAAAACACTGACCGTCGGGTCGGTTATCGCTTTCGCCTACCCCACAAGATGTAATTTTTTGTTTTGTATCGCGGAGTTACGCCCTTTATTCGGGCTTCGCGCACCAGTGCAATGCATCGTCCGCGCGGCCATCCGGCCCGAAAAAATTATTTTTGATCACGTGCGCGACGCCCCTATACTTCATTCCACCAGAGGCACATTGTTCCTTATATGGAACATACGAATGCCCGTCCGGCGGTGGAACACGCGTGACGGCCGGCCGTCCCCGCGCATGCCGCCACGGCACGTTTTCATCAGGTCGGAGAGTCAGGAGATCAAATGGTCAAGCATGCGGTAGCAGCAGCAGTCATCGGGATCGGCGCCGTGTCGGGCGCCTGGGCGCAGAGCAGCGTGGTGCTGTACGGCAGCCTGGATGCGGGTGTCGCGTACGTGAACAACGTCGGCGGCCACGCGAAGTGGGCGATGATCCAGGGCAACACGCAGCCCGATCGCTGGGGCCTGAAAGGCAAGGAAGACCTCGGCGACGGCCTGTCGGCGATCTTCCAGCTCGAAAACGGCTTCTATACGAACAACGGCCAGTTCGCGACCGCGAACACGATCTGGAACCGCGCGGCGTTCGTCGGCCTGAGTTCCGAGCGCTACGGCACGCTGACGCTCGGCCGCCAGACACCGCTGTCGTTCGACTATCTCGATCCGCTCAGCACGGCCTATCTCGCGATGAGCTGGTACGCGTTCCACCCCGGCAACATCGACGGGCTCGCCGCGACCGGCAACGTGCCGTACAACAACTCGGTCAAGTACCGCTCGCCGAGCTACGCGGGCTTCTCGGCCGCCGCGACGATGGCGCTCGGCAACACGACGAATTTCTCGACCGGCAAATCGGTCGGCGTCGCGCTGAACTATGCGAACGGGCCGTTCAAGGCGTCGGTCGTCTACTCGAACGAACACGACCGCTCGATCCTGATCAGCCAGACGGGCATCGCGTCGTTCCAGGGGCAGAACACGGCGAACGGCTATATCGCGAACAAGGTCGAGAACATCGGCGCGGGCGCGTCGTACCAGATCGGCGATTTCCTCGTGCATGGCCTCTACACGCGCACGAAGATGCAGTCGAACGGCTATTCGGATACGTTCCAGAGCTACGACGCTGGCGTGAACTACCGCAGCAGCGCGTTCAACACGATCGCGGGCGGCGCGGCCACCACGACGCTGTCCGGCCGCCGCTGGACGCAGGTCGAGATCGGCGACATCTACGCGCTGTCGAAGCGCACGCAGCTCTATGCGAACGTGTTGTACGAACACGCGTCGGGCGGCGCGAACGCGTCATTCTTCACGGCCGGCGTATCGAGCACTGCGAACCAGGTGATCGTGCTGACCGGGATTCACCACTCGTTTTGAGCGGTGCCGGGCGTGCGGCGCCCGAAAAGACAAGAGCGGCCCGCGGGCCGCTCTTGTCTTTTGTGTTGTGCGAAGCCGCGCGCGTGAGCATCACGGCGATCCGGCCGCGTATCGCCCCGCGCGTCAGAACATCGCGACCCTGTGGCGCGCGTGCGCGAACGTCGGGTCGCTTTCGAGCGGCCGGTAGTTCAGCCGCTGCGACAGGTCGACCGCCGCGCCGCACACGGCTTCGACGAGCCGCTCCTTTTCACCGGCCTCGCCGATCTCCGAACGCGGCACCGTCGCGGTGATCGCCGCGACGATCGAGCCCGAATGATCGCGCACCGGCGCGGTCACGGCCGAAATGCCGCTTTCGAACGCCGCCTCGCTGACCGCGTAGCCGAGCCGCGCGTACTGGCGCACGCGGTCGTACAGCTCGTCGACGGTGCCCGGCGTGCGCTCGGTGAACTGCTCGAGCCGCTTTTCCGGGTAGAGCTGGCGCAGCGCGTCGCGCGTCAGGTCGCCCATCAGCACGTGGCCGTGCACGGTCGCATGCGCGGGCAGGCGCGTGCCGACGTGCACCTTCACCGAACCGAACATCGACGCGTTGCTCTGCGCCTTCGCGACGAACACGACGTCGCGCTGGTCGCGGATCAGCAGATGCGCCGACAGGCCGGTCGAATCGCGCAGCCGTTCGAGCACCGGCGTGCCGAGATCGGTCAGTTCGAGCGAGTTCAGGTATTCGAAGCCGAGCCGCAGCACGCCGACGCCGAGCCGGAAATAGCGATCGCCGTTCACGCGCTCGAGGAAGCCGAGCGCTTCGAGCGTCTGCAGCAGGCGAAACGTGGTCGTGCGAGGAATGCCGATGCGCTTGGACAACTCGGGCGCGCCGAGCACGGGCTCGCGCGCGGAGAATTCGGCGAGAATCCGCAGCCCGCGTTCGAGCCCCGGCACCAGATAGGACGACGCGCCGCCGGACGATTCGTCGTCGCCGGGCGCGGCGGGTTCGGGTGTGCCGCTCATCGTTGTCTTGACCATGTGGACATGGACGGAAGGAAATCAGTCACGAAACGGGTCATGGATCACCGTGGATAGTCAGTCATGCTACCTCAGCGCGCACGCAGGTTCGCACCCGCGCGCATCGCCGCAATGCAGCATGCGCATCCGCGACGCCATGAGGAGTCATTCACGGTCGAGAGGATAGCAGCGATGGACGGACGCCATGCGGAAATCGCCGGGCAGCAGGCAGGCGGCTGGCCGGCCCTTGCGTGCGCAGGGCGTAGGGCGTAGGGCGTCGGGCGCGATCATCACGTCGCCACGGATATCTTATTACGATATGCAGCGCTATCAGCCGGCCCGGGTACGGAGCCCGGGCGTCACGGCGCGCGTACCGCCGATGCCGCCGCGTCCGGATTCGGCGCGAGCCGCAGCCGCACGCGCAACGGCTGCAGCATGTCCGGCGGCGGCGGCTCGGCCAGCGGGCCGGCCGTGAGCAGTTGCCGAAGCGCCGCGTCCGCATCGGGATCGCCGAGCGACGCGAATTCGACGCGCGTGACGGCACCGGTCGCGCCGATCCACGCGCGCACGACGATCGCGGGCGGCGGCGCGTCGGCGCTCGCATTCAGCACGCGCGTCTCGAGGTAGCGGTGCAGCCGGTCGGCCGCGTCGCCGTCCGCTTCGAGCCACGTCTGGAACTGCTGCCCGGCGAGCTGGCCATAGCGGATCCATGTCGGCGGCACGTCGGCCTTTTGCGCCACGGCCGGCGCGGCACCCGCGGCCAGCCCGCATGCGGCGACGATCGCGCGCAGCCATCCGGATGCGCCCCACTTCTGCATTCGCTTCATCCCGCCTCCCGTTTCGGCATGTCGGCACCCGGCCGTCGTGCCGCATTGCGTCGCCTGCTCAACCGATCCCGATCGGCACATACAGCCGCGCGCCGCCGCGCTGGACGAGCAGCGCGACATTGCCGTGCGCGGCGTCGATCTCCGCCATCAGCGCGCCGATGCTCGCAACCGGCGTGCCGTTCACCGACAGCACGACATCGCCGGGCTGCAAGCCCGCGCGCGCGGCCAGGCCGCTCGCCTGCTCGACGACGAGCGCCTGGCCGACGCCGAGCCGCCGGCGCTCCGGCTCCGTTGCCGCCCGCAGCGCCAGCCCGAACCGCGCGGGGCCTTGCTCGCCGCCGGCCGACGCGGCGCCGCTGTCGAATGCGCCGACCGTCGCGATCACGTGCATCGCCCGGCCCGCGCGCCACACGAGCAGGTCGGCCTGCCGCCCGGCACGCATGCCCGCGACCGCGCCGAGCAGGTCCGCCGATTCGTCGACCGGCTTGCCGTCGACCGCGAGCACGACGTCGCCCGCCTGCACGCCCGCGCGCGCGGCCGGGCCGTCCGGCTCGACCATCGTGATCAGCGCGCCATCCGGGCTCGCGAGGCCGAACGAACGCGCGAGCGCCTGGCTCACCTCCTGCACGGCCACTCCGAGCCGGCCGCGCGTGACCTTGCCGGTCCGCAGCAACTGGTCCTTCACGTCGAGCGCGATGTCGATCGGAATCGCGAACGCGAGCCCCTGATAACCGCCCGTCTTCGAGAAAATCATCGAGTTGATCGCGATCACGCGGCCGCCGAGGTCGAACAGCGGGCCGCCCGAGTTGCCGGGGTTGATCGGCACGTCGGTCTGGATGAACGGAATCGCGCGCTCGCCGGGCAACGAGCGCGATTTCGCGCTGACGATGCCCTGCGTGACCGTGTTCGCGAACCCGTACGGCGAGCCGATCGCCATCACCCAGTCGCCGACCTCGGTGCGCGCGGGGTCGCCGGTTTCCACGACCGGCAGGTTGTGCGCGTCGATGCGGATCACCGCGACATCGGATACGGGATCGCTGCCGATCACGCGCCCCTTGAACTGCCGTTTGTCGGTCAGCTTCACGTCGATGGCGACGGCATCGCCGACCACGTGCCGGTTGGTCAGGATCACGCCGTCGGCGCTGACGATGAAGCCGGAGCCGAGACTCACTTCCTCCCGGTTGCCGATCACGCGCCGCGCGAGAAACGGCGCGAGCGGATGATCGAGCGCGATGCCGGGCGGCAACTGGATACCCATCTGCGCGACTTCGCGCGTGACGCTGATGTTGACGACGGCCGGGCCGACGCGCCGGACGAGTGCGGCGAAGTTCGGCAATGCGACGGTCGGCGCGACGGCGCTCGCCTGCGCGGGCGAATCGGCGGCCTGCGCCGTCGTGCACGCGAACGTGAACGTAGACACGACGAGCCCGCTCGCGATCGCCCGCAGCAGCACCGCCAGTCCTGTGCGCTTGCCTGCTTTCATGCCACTGTTCCTCGCCGGTTCGCGCCGGCTCATCGAGTCCGCCAGTCGATACCCGCCGCGTGCCTCACTTCGGCGGCACCGCAACCGGCGCATCGGGCCGCTGTGGTGTCACCGACCGGCCCCAGTTCGAGCCGAAGCGGTTCTGCTCGGTCG
Organism: Burkholderia stabilis; assembly: GCF_001742165.1. Classification (NCBI taxonomy): domain Bacteria; kingdom Pseudomonadati; phylum Pseudomonadota; class Betaproteobacteria; order Burkholderiales; family Burkholderiaceae; genus Burkholderia; species Burkholderia stabilis. The sequence continues at coordinate 1,088,473 of NZ_CP016443.1, forward strand.
ACAGGTTGAACGTGCCGAGCCGGTTCGACGGCTGCTTCGACAGTCGCTCCGAATCCGTCTGCGATGCGCCCGCCTGCGGTTCGGCCGTCGGCTTCAACTGCTGGCTCAGGCAGTCGTACGACAGCGCGCGCTTGCCGTCGACTTCCGCGTCGACGCACACCGGCTTCGCGGCCGAACCCGGCCGGGCCGGTACGGCCGCACTCGCCGCCGCGCGGCTGCCCTGTGCGTGTGCGCCGGCCGCCAGCAACAGGCAGACGATCGTCGCGATTCCGTTTCGTCGCATCTTCACCTGCGCCTCCTTCAGTCATGGCTCCGTTGCACGCGCGGCCGACAGCGGCGCGCGCGCGAGGAAACGCGCGAACGCCGCGCGATCGGCCGCCTCGACGGCCGGCTCGCTTGCATCGGCTTGCCGCGCCCATGCGTCGCGCATGCCTTCGACCGGCTGCCACGCATGCACCTGCGCGCCGGTCGGATACGGCGTGACGAGCGGTTCGCGATAGTCGACGCGAAACAGCGCCGGCGCATCGCTGCCGGCCGTCCACAGATCGCCGACGTCGCGCACGCTCGCGTCGAACCAGAACCGCACCCAGCGCACCGTGGGCGCGCGCGGGTCGGTGCCCGGTGCGTCGGCGCCCGGCGCTTCCGGCACGCGCAGGAAGCCGGCCAGCACGAGCAGCACGGCCGCGAGATCGTCGTCGCGCAACATCCGGTACGACCACAGATCCGCGACGTCCACGCACGCGATCACCGCGATGAAGCGGCCGATCGTGAGCGCGGGCCACGCGCGCCGCATCAGCGCGTAATGGCGCGGCCAGTGCGCGATGAAGCGCTCGCGATGATGCGCGGCGACCTGCACGTCGCGCGAGCCGCGAATCGTCAGCTCCTCCGGCTGATACTGGCGCGTCGTCAGCACGCATTGCGCGGAGCACCGCATGCTCCGGTGCCGCGCATAACCGCCCGCGCCGGGCAACGGCTCCAGCGCGCCGAAGCAAAGCGGGCAATGCGTCGGCCATTCGCCGGGCCGGCCCGGCCACGGGTTCGCCTTCGGCATGCGCGGACGGTCGGCGGCGGCGGCCGGGCGACGGCGCGCCGATGTGCGCGCATCGGGGGCCGCGACGCGCGGCGTCGAACGGACAGTGGCCATGGGCTCGCCTACCGGGCAGACGCGAGCGCTTTCTTCAGCGCGTCTTCATTGATCGGCGCGTTTGCGGCCAGCTTCGCGAGATACGCCTGCGCATTCTGCTGTGTGCGCTGCGCGCGCAGCATCGTGCGCAGTTGCTCCTTCACGTCGGCCAGCGGCCGCGGCGCGGCCGCGCGCACGTCGATCAGCTTCACGACATGAAAGCCGGCCGGCGTCCGGATCGGTGCGGAAACCTGGCCCGGCTTCAGCGCGTCGGCGGCTTGCCGCACCGCCGGCACCATCAGCGTGTCGGGCACGAAACCGAGATCGCCGCCATTCGCGGCGCTCGCCTTGTCCTGCGAATTCGCCTTCGCGAGCGCCGCGAAATCGCCGCTGCGCGCACGGTTCGCGAGATCGGTGGCCTGCTTGCGCGCCTTGTCGAGCGTGGCGGCATCCGCGTTCTGCGGCACCGCGATGTAGATCTGCGCGACGTGCAGCGCACGTGGCGCGGTGAATGCGGCGCGGTTCGCGTCATACGCGGACTGAAGCTCCGCGTCCGACGGATAGTCGGCCGGCGGTGCGTTGACCGACGTCAGGTAGCTGCGCACGACGATATCGCGCTGCGCCTGCTCGACGGCCGCCTGCACCTGGGCCTGCTTGTCCCAGCCTTTCGATTTCGCCTCGGCCAGCACGGCCTTCTGCGCAAGCGTCGAACGCACGATCTGGTCCAGCGTCGCGGGATCGGCCGCGAGGCGTTCACGGCCTTCGGGGCTCACCGCCTTCAACAGCCCCGCGATGTCGGCCTGCGTGACCGACGCCTGCGCGGCGTTCGCGATCACGTCGTCCTGTGCGTGCGCAACGAACGGCACGCCCAGCACGAGACTGCCCGCCACCATTGCCAGCATCTTCATCTTCGTCATCATCGTTCGACTGCCCTCTGGATTGCTCTTGAAATGCGGACACCGTGCTCGCGCGCCCGCCGGCGTCACGTGCGGGACAGGCTGCCTCGCAGCGCTGTGCCGATCCTGCGCACGACGATCACGACTGCGTGGCAGCCTCGAGCCCGGCCGGAGCCACAGCCGTGGCCGATGCGGATGCCGGATCGGCCGCCGCCGCGCGCGCCGCGTCCTGCTCGGCCATCGCGGGACGGTTGCGCAGGTGCAGCAGGAATTCCTGGATCAGGCGATCCCACAGCTCGATCGTCGAACGCAGGTGGCGCTCGGACACGCCGCCCGCGACGACCACGTCCATCTCCAGCGCGAGAAACGGCCCGTGGCTCGCGAGACGCGCGAAGCGCTTGGTCCGGTTCCAGTCCGCGACGAGTTCGGTCGGCAATTCGCCCTGCACCTGCAGCACGCACGACAGCGTGTAGTCGATGTACGGCAGCGCGGCGGCGGCGACCTCGGCCGCCTGCGGCGCGAGCGCGGCAGCCGGGTTGCCGAAGCGCACCGCGAAGCCGATGCCCTGGCTCGCGCTCATCAGTTGCACCGCGCCGTTCTGCTCGGCCGCCGTCACGCGATAGCCCGCGCGGCGCAGCACGTCGGCCAGGCGGTCGGCGCTGATCGCTTCGATCGGCGCATCGTGTGCCGTGCGTTCGTCGCCGGCGTTCGGTTGCTTGTCTTGCATGTCGGTATTCCCCGTGTTCAATGAAACGGTCGGTTCGCGCCCGGTTCCGGGCGCAGGTTCACGGCGCATTCGCGGCCGACGCCGGCGCAGCGGCGGCGGCGGCCGCGCGCGCGGCCGGGTCGTACTTGCCCGCGTACAGCGCATCGCCGTAGCGCTGCGCGAGATCGTCGTACTTCACCCGTGCGGACTGCGCGAAGGGCTGCCGCGACGCGAACAGCGTGCCGATCCCGACATGCTCGTACGCGTCGAGAATCTCGTGCCCCACGCGATACAGCTCGGCATTGTGGGCCTGGCAGGTTTTCAGTTGCGTGTCACGCGCGGCGATGTCCTTCTGCTGTTGCGTGTGCTGCGCATCGCGGGCACGCGACACGGCGAGCAGATCCTCGTAGGACGACTTGTATTTCGCGAGCGACTTCGCGTCCTGCTCGCGGCCCGCCCGCTCCTGTGCAAGCGCGCGCTTCGCGGCCGCCTCCGCGCCCGAATCGCCGCGCGCCGCCGCGAGTTGCCCCTGCAATGCCTTCAGTTGCGCGAGCGCGTCGTCGCGCTGCTTCTCGGCCGCCGCCTTGTCGCTCTGCAACTGGGCCTGGCCGTCCTGCAACTGGCGCAGCTCCTGCACGGTCGAGCGCAACTGGCTGCGCAGCTTGTCCTCGATGCTTTGCGCGTGTGCGCCGCCCGCCGCCAGCAGCAGCGCACCGGCCACGCCGGCCGAGAGCATCGTGCGATGGATCGTGTTCATTCGCGGCTCCGGTCAGAAACGAGCGTTCAGCTCGATCTGCAGCACGTCGATCGATACCGGCGGCCCGTACACTTCCTTCGAGCTCAGGTAGCGGGCCGATACCCACGTGTCGCGCGCGACCGCATACGCAGCGCCGAGCACGTAGCCGCGCGCGTTGGTGCCGCCGAGATGGAAGTCGGGATCGTTGAACGCGTCGAGCACGGCGTCCGGCTGCAGGTACTTGTACGCGATCGAGAAGTTCCACTGGCCCTTCTCGCGCGGCTCCGGCTCGCCGATCGTCGCCTTCGCGAGGAAGCCGTTCGGGCCGCTGCGGTAATCGGCGCGCGTCGCGTTCACCGACGTCGAGTCATAGTTGTTGACCGGCAGCGACGCCGCCGCGAACGCCTTGTTGTCGTTGTACGCGAGGTTGCGCACGTACTCGCCGTCCAGGCGCAGCTTGAAGCGGTCGGCCACCACCGTGTCCCACTGCGCTTTCAGGTCGAGCAGCCGATAGTTGTACGCGAGCCCGAAGAGCTGCGGCTGCGGCGTCATCCCGGGCGCGAGGTTCGGGTTCTGCACGATGTTGCGCAGCGCGACCAACGTGTTGCCGCCCTGCATGAACGCGGGCGCCTCGTTGTCGGTGCTGCAGTTGGTCGCGCCGAGATACAGCGCGCACGGCGACGACAGCGTGCCGCGCATGTTCTGGAAGTCGTAGTACGCAACCGCGCCGCGCAGGCGGTTCTTCGCATCGATCTTCCAGTCCGCGCCGAACTGCGCGCCGAACATCCACTTCGTGTCGCTGCCGGCCTTGTCGGTGCTGTTCGACGGGAAGTTCTCGCTCGTGTACTGGATCGGGAACACGCCGAGCGTGCCGAACAGCGTGACGTCCGGATTCCACGGCAGCGCATGGCGCAGGTTCGCGGCGAGCCCGTCCATCATCAGGTCGTCCGAGAACACCAGGTCCGACTTGAAGAACGGATTGTCGAAGCGGCCGGCCGTCAGGTTCAGCCAGGACGTCGGCCGATACGCGAAGAACGCCTTGTTCAGCCAGATGTTCTTCTTCGCGAAGCCGCCGCCGGCGGTCGAGGTGGTCGACACCGGCCCGTTGTCGTTGCCGCTCGCGAGCTGGATGCCGGCGATCATGTCGTCGGACAGCGTCGCCGTCACGCCGAGCCGCGCGCGGTAGCGCAGCAGGTTGTTGCGGTTCTGCGTGGTGTTCTGCGTCGGCAGTTGCGTCGTATTGGTGTTCTGGTTGATGTCGAACCCGCCGCCCTGGTTGATCGCCGCGAAGTTCGTCACGTTGTTCGCGTTGCGGCTGCCGTAGAAGTGGTATTCGTCGCGCACGCGCAAGTCGCCGTCGAGCTTGATGCGCGACACCCAGTCCGGGAACGTGTTCGGCTGCGCCCAGTTCTCGGCCTTCGCCTGCGCGATCACCTCCTGCTTCACCTGGTCGCGGATCTGGTCGCGCACGAGCTGCGGCACGTACGGCACCGCGACGTCGCCCGGCTGCGTCGGCGGATTCACCACGCCCGCGCCGGCCACGACAGGCGCGCCCGACGCGCGCGCGGCCCTCGCCTGCACGGCTTCCGTGCGCGCCTCGCTGATCAGCTCGTTCGCATTCTGCTGCGTGAGCACGCCGCGCTTGACGAGCAGGTTGATCAGGTTGATCACCACGCTCTCGGTCGGCGCGGCTTTCCCCGTTGCCGCCTGCGCCTCGAGCGATTGCCCGTGCGCGGCGGACGCGCACGTCAACCCGAGCGTCAGCACCGCCGCGCCGACGCGCGACAGGCGCGCGGGCAGCGCGCCGTTGCGGGGTACCCCACCCCGTCCGTTCATCTTCCGAATCATCGAAGCACTCCGAACAATTTTCGTTTCTTTTCCGGCGGCATCCGCGTAACGGCGCCGCCCCATGATTCATTCGCCATGTCGCGCGCGCGCATCGTCATGCCGGCTTGCGTCCCTGGAGCTTCACGAGCACCGGATACGCGGTCGCGGGCGGCGGCGCTTCGTCGACCCTGCCGAGCGCTTCGACTGCCGCGATCACGGCCGCGTCGATCTTCGCGTCGCCGGTCGACTGCGCGACCGTGACCTTCGTGATCCGCCCGGCCGTATCCATCCACAGGTTCAGGCTGCCCGTGAAACGCGCGCCGCCGGCTTCCTGCACGCCCTTGTCCTGCTCGATCGCGCGCTGCAGCACGTACACCATGTATTGCGCGTAGCTCGCATTGCCGAACTTGCCGCCCCCGCCGCTGCCGATCATCCCCGAGCCGTCGCCCGCGCCGATGTTGAAGCTGTCGGTGCCGGCCTGCGCGGGCGCATTCATCGTCATCTGCTTCGGCTGGTTGTCCGACGGCTTCGGCGCCTCGGACGGCTTCGGCGCGATCGTCGGCCGGTCGACCGGCGTCTTGACCTCCTCCTTCACCTTCTCGGGCGGCGGCTTCTGTTTCGGTGGCGGCGGGGGCGGCGGCAACGGGATCACCGTCGTCACCTGCGGCGCGCTCACGCGCTTCACGCCGGCCGTATCGCCCGCGAAACGCCAGATCAGCGCGGCCAGCCCCGCGAGCACGAGCGCGATCGCAACCGGCTTCACGTAGCGGCCGGGGCCTTTCTGCGGCGGGCCGCCGTTGTAGGTCATTTCCATCGCGCGCCCTAGCCCTGCTTCGCCTTGCCGGTCACGAGACCGACTTGCGACAGGTCGAGGCGGCGCAGCAGGTCGAGCACGTCCATGACCTTCTGGTACTGCACGGCCGCGTCACCCTTGAGCACGATCGGGAATTCCGGATTGGTCGCCTTCTCGATGCGCAGCCGGCTCTCGAGTTCGTCCATCGTCACCGGGTAGGCGTCGAGAAAGACCTGCCCCGAATCGGCGACCGTGATCGCCTTCGTCTTCGGCTTCGCGAGACTCGCGGACGAACTCGCTTTCGGCAGGTCGACCTTGATGCCCTGCACCGACGCGGTCGTCATGATGATGAAGATGATCAGCAGCACGTACGCGAGGTCGAGCATCGGCGTGATGTTGATGTCGTCGTACGGCTTGTCGTCGTCCTGAACCTGCATGGCGTTCTCCTGCGTGTGTTCGGTTCAGTGCGCTCAGTCGGCCAGCACCGCGTGATCGGGCGTGCGGTGCGCTTCGGCGAGGCGCGTGACGAATTCGTCGACGAACACCTGCATGTTCGCGGTCACGTTCTTGTTGCGGATCAGCAGGTAGTTGTAGCCGAACAGTGCGGGAATCGCGACGAACAGGCCCGTCACCGTCGCGAGCAGCGCGGCCGCGATACCCGGCGCGATCGCGTTCACGTTCACGTCGCCGGCCGCCGCGATCGCCGCGAACGTGATCATCACGCCGACCACCGTGCCGAGCAGCCCGAGGAACGGGCCGCCCGAGATCGCGATCGTCAGCAGCACCATCGATTTCGACAGCCGCTGGTTTTCGCGCACGAGCGTCGCGTCCATCGACGCGCGGATCGCCTCGATCGATTCGGACGTGATCACCGTGCGGCCGTTGCCGTCCACGCGGCTGTGGATTTCATGCACGCCGGCCTTGTACAGCCGGTACAGCGACGACTGGTAGAGCCGGCGGCCGTCGTCGCTCGCTTCGTCGACGTGCGCGAGGCCGACCAGATGACGCCCGGCCACTTCGCGAAAGCGCTGCACGAAATACAGGTTCGCCTTGTCGACGGTGCCGACGTAACGCGCCTTCGTCCACATCACGACCCACGACACGACCGCCATGCCGAGCAGGATCGCGATCACGACCCACGCGTCGACGGTCACCGACTGCACGATCACGCCGAAATACCCGAAGCCGAAACCCGACTGCTTCTCGTCCGCGCCGTACGCGACGAGCTTCGATTCCGAGCCCTGCGCGAGCGCATCGACGGCGAGCGCGGCCGGCGAACGCGCGATCTTCGACAGGCGCAGCTCGTCGAGCGCACCCGAGTACGCGGCCAGGCCGGCCGGCGCGCCGGCGGCGTCCGCGCCGATCGTGGCGGCGCCGTTCAGCGCGGGCAGCGTCGCCGCCACCTGCGCGGCCTGCTTGCCGTTCACGTAGACGGTCAGGTTCTTGCCGTCGGCGGTGACGGCCAGATAGGTCCACTGGTTCGCGGCAACCGGTGCGGCGGCCGGCGTGCGCACCGGCGCGGGGCTATTGGCCGCGCCGTCGACTTCCGCGAACGGCACGCCGTTGTCGAGGCCGATCAGCAAGGCGTTCGCGCCGTCGCGGCGGCTGTACAGCAGCGTGTTCGGCGCAAGCGCGGACGGCTTCACCCACGCGCTGAACGTGAAGCTGCCGCCCGCGGCCAGGTTCAGCGACGGGCTCGCCGGCAGCGTCAGCGACCCGCTGCCGTCGAAGCGCGCACCCTTGCCGACGATGCCGTCCTCGACCGTGCGAAACGATGCGTTCTGCGCGTTGTTGCCGTATGCGGTCGCATCCTTCGGCGGCGCGCCCGCCGCGCCGTTGAAGTGGTAGACGAGCGTGTAGTCGGCATCGAACGTTTCGGCCGGCTTGCCGCCGTCCGGCGCCTTCTTGTTGCCGTAGTACATCCAGATCGACTCCGCGGCGCCGGCCGGCATCTTCGGAACGTCGACCCAGATCAGCGCGACGCCGAGCACCGGATCGTATTGTTCGACGTGGTAATTCAGCGGCGTCTTGTCATCGGCGGCGACGAAGCGGATGTCCGCGCCGTTGTCGGCCAGCCCGTCGAACTGGAAATTGCCCGAATGCAGGCGAATCAGCAGCGGCACGCGGCCGGCCGACTCGGCGAGATTCGCGCCTTTCGCGCTCGCGTCGATCGTGATCGCCTTCCGGTACGACCAGTCGTTCTGCCACCATGCGTTCGCGATGCCGGGCAGCACGCCGAGCATCACCGCCAACAGGAAAAACAAGACTCGCTTCACGATCCACTCCCCGAATGTGCGGGCGCCGCGCTCGTCGCATCGCCCCGGCACGATCAAAAAAAATCCGTCAGAACCCCAGCCTTACGTAGAAATCGAACCGCGGGCTGTACTGCCGCGTATAGACGCCCGCCTTCAGCGGCCATCCGGCCTCGAAATCCGCGCTCGCGTATTTCATGATCTGCAGCCGCGTACCGACGCCGACGCTCATCAGGTTGAAGCGCGCCGTCTGCTCCGGCAGCGGGCTCAGCAACCACAGGTGCGCGGCGTCGAAGAACGCATGGAAACGCCACTCGTTCAGGCGGCTGCCGACCGCGCCGCCGAGCCACTTCACGAGCGACGGGCTGCGCACTTCGAGCGATGCGATCACGCCGCTGTCGGCCGTGTTCTCGGCCTGCATGTAGCCGCGCACGCTGTTCATCCCGCCCGCGGCGAACTGCTCGCTCGACACGAGCGGCGAGTTCGAGATCTGCGCGTTCACGTGCGCATTGGCCTGCATGTCGTTCGCGAAGCGCTGCGTGTGATTGACGTCGAACTTGCCGTACACGAAATCGGGCGTCGCGTTGTAGCGCTTGTTGTCCCAGGCGCCCCAGTCGCTGCCGAGGCCGCGAATGTTCGTCGTCAGCGACGCGGAGAACGACGTCTGCGAGTTCTTCAGGCTCAACTGGCCGTTGTACGACAGCGTGACCGGCACGTAGGTGAGCGGCGCGGTCGAGACCCCCTGGCCCGGCTGCGACACGTTTTCGTCGTAATGCTTGCGGTCGATCTCGACGCTGACGGAGTGCGCGTAGGTCTCCGTCGCCGGCAGCGAATAGATCGCGGTGAAGCCGTACGTGGTGCCCTTGCCGAGCACGTTGGTGTTGCCGACCGACGCGACGTTGCTGTCCGAATGCACGATCGTCGCGAGGAAGCTCCAGCGCGAATCCTTGATCGGTGCGAGATACGAGAACGCATAGACGCGCGCGTCGTTCGGATGCTGCGGCGCGAGCACGTAGGTGCCGGAAATCACGTGGCCGAGCTGCCAGAGATTCGAGTAGCTGAGGCTCGCGCTCGTGCGCAGCGTCGACGTGCCGGGGCTGTTGTCGTTGTTCAGTTCGAGCGTGCCGTGCAGCGGGCTGTGATCGTCGACCTTCAGATCGACGTCGACCGTCTGCGGCATCGCGCCCGGCTTGAGCACCGGAATCACCTGCCGGTCCGCCGAGCGGTTCAGGTCGGTGAGCTGCTGCTGCGCCTGGCTGAAATCGGGCACCGTGCCTTCGGCGAGCGCGGGCACCGCATCGCGGATGTTCTGCGGCGAGTTGTATTTCGCGCCGTCGACGCGCAATCGCCCGACCTTCGCCTCGACCACCTGCAGCAGGATCACGCCGTTCTTCACCTGCTGCTGCGGCAGCTCGACGACCACCGACTGATAGCCGCGCTCCTGGTAGGCCTTCTGCAATGCGTCGCGTGCCGCATTCACGTCGGTGAGCGTCCGTCCCGGCCCTTCGAACGGGTACACGGCCTTCTCGATCTCGAGCGTCGGCAACGTCGTGTTGCCGCGCACCACGAAGGCATTCACGTCGAACGTCTGCGGCGCCGACGGCGCGGGCTTCGCGGCTTCCTGCGCATGAATGCCCGGCGCGATGCTCAGCCCTCCGGCCAGCACGGCGCCGGCCAGGCATCGGCAATTCAGCCGCCATCGTTCGCGTGACTTGCGGTCTACTCTCGGCGGCATGCGCCATTCCCCTTTGTTGTTCCGGATCGCGGCGAAGCGCACTCACCCCGTCGCCCGCTCCGCTATCAAATGCCTGTTTCACTTTGATGACGATTTATTCGCCATCCTTAGCATGAATTGCACAATGCATTACCCGATTTCCGTACCCGCGCTCGACCGCGTCTACCGGAAAGGACGAAGCGAATCCGTCAAACCCGCACACCCGATTCGCATCGTCGCGATCGGCTGCCTGACGACGCTTCGGCACGGCTGCGTCGACCGGCAACGACGATCGTGTGCGGCGCACGCGTCGCCGCTCTCACCTACCTAGACGGAACCGGGCGCGCATTGCCGCAAACTTTTTTTCGCGGGCCGTCCGGTTCGACGCCGGAGGCAGGACACGGCCGCCGGCGTGCGGCCGGCGATGCGCGCGCAACGACCGCCCGCGCGCAATGCGCGGGACGTTGCGCAGGAATGTGCGTGGCCCCCGTTTCGTGTGCGTGTCGTCCGCCACGGCCGTCACGGCTCATGGACGTCGCGCTCGCGCGCGATCGCCGGCAAACGTGTTGCCGCCCGGAAGCGATCGCGCAAAGCGCGTCCCCACTGCGAGCGGCACGACAATCCTCGGGTTTCAACCGGGAAGTTTTTGTGACATTCCGCTGAAGATATGCACGACACGCGCGCGAGACCGTTTCCGTGCACCGTCATCGCGGGGCGGCGGTGCCGCCGGCGTCCCGATCGACGAAAACCTGCGGTTTGCAGGCGCCCGCTTCGTCCTAGCTATTGGGTCAACAAGAAGGTAATGACGTCAACGACGGGATGCATTCATGTCATTCGCCACGATATTCGTACGGTGGCTCGCCGGGCGTTTGTCCGGCTTTGCCGCGACCGCCGGCCGGCCGCCGTCCGCCACCTGCGCCGTGGCGCGGCGCCCGTTGCGCTGGCGCGCGCCGTGGCTCGCCTGGCAACTGTTTTCGTGGATCGCGCTCACGGTGCTCGCACCGCCGATCTGGACGATCGGCACGTTGCTGCTGATCAACGCGTCGAGCGACCAGCCGCTGTTCTGGATGCTCGCGATGGCGATCGTGCCGGTCGCGAACGGCGCGGCCATCGTCGCGGCGAACCAGCGGCATCACCGCGCGCCGTTCACGCGGCGCTCGACGGTCGCGCTCTACCTGTTCTTCGTCGCGATGGCGGTCGGCTGCGCGCTGTTCGTGCTGCTGCTGTGGCGCTCGCATTCGATCGCATCGCTGGTCGGCCCGCTCGCGGTCGCCGCCGACGGCACGCATGCCGCGACGCTCGCGTTCTGGGTGGCCGGCCTCGCCGCGATGTTCGGCGTCACGTCATCTGCGCATGCGAGCATCGCACACGCGTGGCTGGCGTTCGAGGATTGAGCGCCACCGCGCCGCCATCGCAGGAGCCAAGCGCATGCATCGATACGGAAGGTTCGGGAAAGCGCGACCGACGCGCGAACGCGGCATCGCGATCGTGACGGTGCTGCTCGTCGTCGCGCTGGCCGCCACGCTCGCGGCCAGCGTGCTGTGGCGCCAGCAGGTCGCGACCCGCGACGTGGAGAACCAGCGGCTCGCCACCCAGACGATGTGGGTCGAACGCGCGGCGGTCGAATGGGCGCGCGCGACGCTGCGCGCGCAGAGCGCGACGTCGAACGTCACGTTCGTCGGCCAGCCGTGGTCGTCGCCGGCCGCCGACGTGCAGCTTGCGGACCTGCTGCCGCCCGATGCCGCGGCGGTCAACGCGGAACTGTCGCGCGCGTGGATCTCCGGGCACGTCGAGGATGCGCAGGCGCGCTTCAACCTGACGAACCTCGTGTCGCGCGTCGCGCCCGGCAAGCCTTGGCAGGCCAACGCCGAAGGCGTGCTGGCGTACCGGCGGTTGCTCGGCCAGCTATCGCTCGATCCTGCGCTCGCGCAGCTGACGGCCGACTACATGCTGCGCTCGCTGCGCGACACGAACGGCCCCGACGGATGGCCGCTGCAGCTCGTTTCCATCGACGATCTCGCGCGCATTCCCGGCTACGACGCGCATGCAATCGACACGCTGGCGCCGTTCACGACGATCCTGCCGGATCTGACCACCGTCAACGCCAATACCGCGGCCGAGCCCGTGCTCGTCGCCGCGATTCCGACCCTGTCGGCCAGCCAGGCCAAGCGGCTCGTCGACCGGCGCGGCACCGCGTACTTCGTCAGCACCGGCGACATCGCCGAATACCTGCTGCCCGCACGAAACGGCAGCCCGACGCTGCCGGACGGATCGGTCGTCGGCGTCAACAGCATCTACTTCCTCGTGCATTGCCGCGTGCATTCGGCGCGCATCAACGCGCGCGTCGATACGCTGGTCGCGCGCTACGGCAGCGGGAATTTCACGTGGACGTCGGTGATCTGGGTGCACCGGCTGACGAGCTGAACGCGGCGCACGGGCAAGCCCGTGCGAAACCGCGCTAGTTCAGTGACGATTCGCCCAACGCGACGGCACGCATGCCCTGCGCGGCCGCGCAGTCGAACGACAGCCGCGTGAGATTCGTTTCGCGTACTTCGCCGAGCAGCCGGTTCCAGTCGTCGATCGACACGAGCAACGCGATCGGGCGGTTGTATTTCGTGACCATCACGAGCGCCTCGCCGGCGTGCCGCAATGCCTTCGACGGATTGCTGCTGAAGTCGCGCGTCGCCATCGCGATCGTGCGCAGGCTGAACACGCTCGCGGCGGGATCGCCGCCGTCGTCGTGCAGCAGGCATTCGAGCGTCGCCGCGCGCAGCAGCGCCTGCGACTTCGCGGACAGCCGGTTGTCGCGACGCCTGCGCCGTTCGCTGCGCGGATCGACATGCACGGCGAGCATCCGCACCATCTGGCCGAGCGCCGCCGCGGGTAACTGGTCGTAACGACGCCACCAGTCGGGCGGCAACGCAATCATCATCCCCGCATAGGTTGCCGCGACGCCGTCGGCGATGTGCGACGGCACGCGCTCCGCATCTCGCTCGTCCAGGGTAAGCGCGCCGCCGACGACGCGCGTCATCACGCTGAACGCGTTGTACGCGAGCGCCGCGATTCCGCTCGCGAGCAGCGACGCGCGCGCGGGTACGCCGCCGAACGGCGCGCCGCCCGTCACGGGATCGAGCGGCAACGGCAGCGCATCGCGCCAGCGACGGCGCGCCAGCTGCATGACCTGGCGCGCGTCGAACTGCCCGGCGGGCAGGTTCGTCAGCACCGCGACCGTCGCGCCCGGACTGCCGTCGAGCGTGTGATCGCGCCATTCGATCCGCCTGAGCGTACCGGCCGCATCGCCGTCGCCCGCGATGCCGACGGCCTGCTCGCGGAGATACCCGGTATCGAGGCGGCCGGCGTCGCGCCAGCCGCCGAGCGGCCGGCAGGCGGCCGCGCCGCCGTATTCGCACAGCACGAACGCCCCCCCGCGGCGCGGCCAGCCCGACACGATCGCATCGGTATCGAAACGGCCGTCGACGATCCACAGCTCGCCCGGCCGCACCGTCTCCAGCAGCGCGCCGACGAATGCGCGCTCGTGCGCCCGGCCGCGTTCGACCGGCAGCAGGTCGACGATCATCCCGAGATCCGGATCGTAGACCGGCAACGCGCGTGCGCCGCTCGCCCCCGCCGCCTCGCGCGCCGGATCGTCGCACGCGCGCCCGCACCCGCAACCGGCGGCCCCGGGCGCGCAACCGTCGCCCGCGCCGTCCAGCACGCGCAGCCGCATCCCGCCGACCGAACGCGCACGTTCGTCGGCACGCGTCGCCGCGACCGGCAGCAGCAGATCGACGCTGTCCCTGACGAGCGCGCGCCCCCAGCCGGCCCGCCATCGGCTCATGCCGTCGTGAAGCGCGGCCACGGCGACGCCGGACGCGGACGACACGTTGCCGGTGGCGGCCTGCGGCGTACGCGCGTGCATGGCAAGCGCGGCGATCGCGTCGACCGCCAGCGCGAACAGCGTTTCGCGGATCGACTCGTCGTCGGGCCCTTCGTCGGCTTCGGCCACGGTGTCGATCCAGTCGTCGTGCAGCGCGCATTGCAGCACGAGCCGCGTCATGATCGTCATCGGGCTCAGTTCGACGAAGCGTTCCACGATCGTGCGCATCATCGGGTGACTCCATACGGTTCGGCCGGGTACGCCCGCCTGCCTGCCGCGCGGCGCAATCGCACTTGACGGGCCGCCCGCGACGCCGCAGCATCGTGGGCGACCACCGGCCCCGCACGACGACGCGCCGTCGCGGCGGTCCGCCCGCAATCGATGCACGAGGCACCGGCATGTACGTTGATCCACGCGTGGCGCACGGCCGCGCCCGGTTCGATCTGAGCGGCTCTCCGCGACTCGTCGCCGACGAGCGCCGCTGGGAAATCAGCGACGTCGTCACGCGCGGCCTCGACGATTTCACGGGCGTGCGCAACCGCCGCAACCTGATGCGGCTGCTCGAGCGCCAGATCGCGCCGAAGCTCGCCCGCCTCGGGCTCGAGCCGTACGTCGGCACGCTCGGTCACGCCGAAGGCTTGTTCGTCAACTTCTCGACGATGAGCGCCGAGCACGGCCTGCGCGAATTCCAGCTGCAATTGACGGTGCCCGACCTGGTACTGCGCAGCTTCGCGTCGAACGTGATCCGCCCGCACGCGGTCGCGCGCTGCATGCAGCGCAACGGCGTGATGTCGCTTTCGGAAATCGAACATGAGACGCGCGTCGCGTTCGTCGCGGCGCGCGTGATGCGCTCGCTCGCACTCGCGGAGGGCTGGCAGCAGATCGGCGTGCCGACGCCTCACGGGCTGTTCGTCGGCACGCTGACCGATGCGCACGACGTCGCGATGAACACCTATTTCCGGCCCGGCGACAACGATCGCCCATCGCGCTGGGGCGGCTTCTCGGCACTTTTCTCGACGATGCCGGACTGGCGCACGGAACAGGTCCGGCACGGCGGCGAGCTGCTGCAATGGATGGTCAACCATATCGTGGCCTTGCAAGAATCCGCACCGTTCGTCGAACGCTTTCCCTTTCTGCGCGAGCCGCTGCGCGACGCCGGCGATCCGCTCGACGCCGCGTGGAGCGGCGCACGCGCCGGCCTGCGGCACGGGTCGCCATCCTGAATCGCGAAGCCGGGCGCCGGCATGCCGGTCACGCCGGGTGAACGGCGATCCGGGGGCCTGTTCCCGCTCCGGCCCCCGGTCCCCGCCTCGCTTCACGGCCCCCTCGCTCTCTCATATACAAGGTCGAAGCGGGCGCGCGTAACCCGCAGACTTTCTTGCAACGCCCGCGCGCGGCGTCATGACAGCGATTCCGGCGCGCGAGCATACGCCACGCGCCGCCCGCCGCGTCAATGCGTGCGCGGCGATCCGCCCGACTCGCCCGGTTCCTGGCGGCCGGCCGTCTCCAGCACGGCCCACATCCAGATCAGCTCGCGCACCGTGCGCGCGTGCGCGTCGCTCTGCGCGCGCCAGCGCCCGAAAGCGTCGAGTTCGTGCTCCGTCGTGTCGCCGGCGCGCAGCCACAGCAGCCAGCGCACCGCGCCCTCGCGGATCGCGTCGGCACGCGTGTTCGCGTCGCCGGAATCCGCATCCCGTTGCGATTCGTTCATGATCACGCCACCGCCCGAAGCTCAATCGACACACATTCCCCGCACCGCGCATCGCTGCGCGGCCGGGGCGCTTGCCACCCACGCCTCGGGTCCGACGACGCCCCGCCGGGCCGCCATGAAAGACGGCCCGGCGTTTGCCGGCCCTCATGGATTAGGTCGTATCGAAGGGCCGTAACCCGCAGCGCGCGGGTAGCCCTGAAGCGGGCAAAGGGCCCGCCCGACGGAGGAAGAAAGGAAGGAAAGCGGAAAGTGCGGGAAGCCGCGTCAGCTCAGCAGCACGATGTTGCCGGGCAGGCGCGTGATGTGCGCGCCGTACAGGCGGCCGACCATGTCGATCACGTCGTCGAGCCGCGTGATCGGGAACTGCGCCTGCATCCGGTTTTCGCCGAGCGACGCGCTGCGCAGGATGACCTTGCCGCGCCGGTAGCGGTTGATCTCGTCGACGACGTCCGCCAGCGGCACGCCGTTGAACACCAGCATGCCGCGCCGCCATGCGCTGACCGCGCCCGGATCGGTCCGCGACACCGGTTGCACGCCGCGATCGTCATAGACGACCTGATCGTCGGCCTTCAGCGTGCGCGCGCCGCGCGGATGCTCGAGCGCGACCGTGCCGGACAGGCAGGTCACACAGACCTGCGAGCCCGTGCGCCGCACGTTGAAGCGGGCGATGGTCGCCTGCATGCGGCCGCCGCCGGCGACCACCGTGACGGGCTGGATCGGCGTCGCGCGGCCGGCCGGCGGCGCGGCCGCATCGATCTCCGCTTCGCCCGCGACGACTTCGACGCCGTGCGCGGCATCGCCCGCGGGCAACACGTCGACGCGCGTCTGCGTGTTCAACTCCACCGTCACGCGCGACGACAGCGCAACACTGCGTTGCTCGCCGGTGCCCGTGTGGTAATCGGCCGCGAGATCGCCGAGCGACGGCCACAACTGCATCGGCGGACGCACCGCGAGCCACGACGCGCCGGCTGCGACCGCGAAGCCGATGAACGCGCGCCGCCCGGTGCGCATCGTGCGCTCGCGCTTTGCAACGTTTGCCCAGGCAGCGGCCGCACGCTCCTCGTGCGCGAGTTCGGTCGCCGCCGTGCGCAGCGCGCTCCAGGTGCCGCGCAGCAGATCGGCGGCTTGCGGACGATCGGCGCACCAGCGCTCGAACGCGTCGGCTTCGGCCTGGCTCGCGTCCCCCGAGCGCAGACGCAACAGCCACGCACTCGCTTCGTCGAGTTCGTCGTGGGCAGGTTCGGCCTGGGCTTTCGTCATCGTCCGGATGCTCAAAATTTACGCGGGCCGCCTCGCGAACCCGTGTAAGAATCACCGTCTTCTTCCTGCATGCGCTGCAGGCAGTACTTCATCGCCGCGCTCAGCTCGCTTTCGACGAGCCGCAGCGAAATGCCGAAATGCTCGGCGATCTCGCGGTTCAGCAGGCCGTCCACACGGGCGGCCAGCAGGATCGCGCGGCGCCGCGGCGGCAGGCCGCGCAGCACGTCCTTCAGTGTCTCGACCTTGCGGCGCGCCGCGACGATGCGCTCGGGATCGGCCAGTTCGTCGGGCATCTCGAGCAGCGTCTCGACATCGTCGTCGTGCAAATGCCGCCGTTCGCGGCGATGCTGGTCGATCGCGACATTGTTCGCCATCCCGAGTATATAGGCGTCCGCGTTCGTCACCTGCGTGGAGACGTTCGCGTTCTCGAGGCGCAGCCAGGTTTCGTGCAGCGCGTCGGCCGCGCCGTCCTTCGACCCCGTCACGCGCTCGAGGCGCCTGACGAGATACGCGTAGCGCGTCGCCAGCAGCTTCCTGAGCCCGGTGCGATTGCTGTCGGTCATCGCGGCCTAGCCCCGAGCGGCCGGCTGCGGCGCCGGACAACGAAAATGCACGCCGTTGCCGGCCGGCCGAAGCAGGATCGTGACCGGCTGCGGCAGGTCCGCCGGCGGCGCATCGTCCAGCTTCAGCGCGCGCAGCGCGCGCATCACCGCCGCGTCGCGGGCGGCCGAACCGCTCGATGCCACCATGTTGACCGCCACCACCGCCCCCCTGTTGTCGATGCGCACCTGCGCGACGAGTCGATAGCTGCCCGGCACCGCCGCCGGCTGCGCGCACAGCGCATCGATCAGATGCGCCTGCAGCAGGCCCGCGAACGCGCGCCGATCGCCGGAATCGCCGATCCCGTCGATCGGCAAGGCCGCATCCGCCGGCGTGTCGGCCGTCGCGGGCGCCGTCCCGGCAACCGGCTGCGCGACGATGATCGCTTCGTCCGGACGCGAGAATTCCGCACGCAACCCCGTTCCGGCCAGCATCCGCTCGAGCGCGTCGCGCGGCGCGAATTCGCCCTGGACCGGCGCACTCGTGCGCCCGTCGAGCAGCGGCGCCGGCGCCAGCACGATCAGCTCGGTGATCCGCGCGAAGTCCTGCAAGGTCTTCGCGAGCGGCTGCGCGGGCAGATCGAAACGCACCGCGCTGCCCGGCTGGCGGCCGATGGAACCGGTCTCCTGCGCCTGCACGCCACGCATGCACAGCACGACGAACGCGAGCCACGCGACGAGCGCCAGGACACCGGTCGGCGCCCGTGAACGAGTCATGAATCCCTGGACGGAAGTGGAGTTGCACGCTGCCGGCGAAACGCGCACCCCCGTGAGCGGTTTCGTGGCAAGCGAACGTCAGATTGTGAGCGGGCACTATGACAGTCAGGTGAAGTATGCCGATCCGCGACACGATCGCGCCGCACCGCTTTCGTGCGTCACGGGTTCGGGGCTTGCGCCCGCGCGACGCCGCGCGCCGCTCATGGCCGGCGCACGACGAAATTGCCGATGCCCGTGCCGACCACCGCCATCCGCACCTCGCCGGACCACAGCGTGATCGTCACCGGCACGTCGATGCTTTCGCTGCCGAGCACGACGCGCGACGGCACTTCGCCGCCGCCCGTGTAACGCACCGACACGCCCGTCACCGCCGAGCCCCAGCGGCGTGCGCGATACAGGTCGTCCGTCATCGGCGCCCACGCACCGTTCTCCGTGCGCTGCACGAACCGGTAGCCGCCACCCACCGGCTGCCACGCGATCGGCATCGAGCGCACCTGCGCTTCGTCGCCGGCCGATTCGAGCAGGTTCGCGAGCCGCTGCGCTTCCTCGGCGAGATCGGTGCGGCGATTGCGCGACGGCGCGAGCGTCACGACCGCGACCAGCAGCCCGACGATCACGAGCACGACGAGCATCTCCAGCAGCGTGAAGCCCGCCGCGCGACGGGGCGCGAGCATGCGCGACTTCCCGGGAGGCGCGATCGTCATGCCGTTACTGCCACGAACCGATATCCGCATCGTTCCCCTCGCCGCCCGGCTTGCCGTCCGCGCCGTAGCTGAACACGTCGATCGCGCCGTGCGCGCCCGGGTTCAGGTATTGATACGCGTTGCCCCACGGGTCCTTCGGCAACCGTTCCAGATACCCGCCGTCCTTCCAGTTGTTCGGTACCGGGTCGGTGGTCGGCTTCTGGATCAACGCAGCGAGCCCCTGCTCTTGCGACGGGTAACGGCCGTTGTCGAGGCGATACAGGTTCAGCGATTGCATCATCGTGCCGATGTCCTGCTTCGCGGCGATGCGGCGCGCCTCGTCGGGGCGGCTCATGATCTTCGGCACGATCAGCGCCGCGAGAATGCCGAGGATCGCGACGACCACCATGATCTCGATCAGCGTGAAGCCGCGTTGCATGCGGCGGCGTACACGTTCATGCGTCGGCCCTGCGTGCGATGTTCGCCATTCGTCGTGCCCCGTCATCATGCGTTCACCCTTGCGTCAAAGAATGGAATCCGTTCACCGTTCATCGAATCGATCCGCCGCCATGAAACCGCTCACCCTGCTCAGCAACATTCCGTCCCGCGTCGATTTCGTTCCGCTCGTCGCGACGCTCGTTTCCGGCGCGGCGCTCGTCGCCGTGTCGCTGTGGGCCGTGCGCTTGCTGAGTGCGGCCGATGCGCCCGCGCCTTCGCCTGCCGCATCGCCCGCGCCGATCGACGTTGCCGCGAGCGCACAACTCTTCGGCGCGAAGCCCGATGACAACCGCGACGCGATCCAGTTGCTCGGCGTGCTTGCGTTCGACGCACGGCGCGCAGCGGCGATCGTCAGCGTCGGCGGCGAAGCGTCGCGCGTCGTGTCGCTCGGCGCCGCGATCGGCGAAGCCGCGAAGCTCGCCGAAGTCCGCGCACGCTCGATCGTCGTCGACCGCCACGGCTTGCAGCGCGAGATCGCGTTGCCTGCCGCGGAGAAGGCGAACGTGTTCGTGCGGTAAGCCCGCATCACTGCACCATGTTGTTCAGCTCGATGATCGGCATCATCACCGCGAGCACGATCACGAGCACCACGCCGCCCATCGCGAGGATCAGCAGCGGCTCGAGCAGGCTCGTCAGGAACATCGTGCGCCGCTCCAGCTCGCGCGATTCGCCTTCGGATGCGCGGTCGAGCATCGTCGTCACGTCGCCGGTCGCCTCGCCCGAGCGGATCAGGTGCACGAGCACCGGCGGGAACGTCTTCGTATGGGCCAGCGCGCGCGACAACGCCGAGCCTTCGCGCACGCGCACGATCGCATCGTCGACGTTCGCGCTCATCGCGCGGTTCGACAGCGTCTCGCCGGCCGCCTGCAACGCACGCAGGATCGGCACGCCGGCCGCCGTCAGGATGCCCAGCGTGCTGGCGAAGCGCACCGTGTTGTAGCCGCGCACGAGCTTGCCCGCGAGCGGCGCGGTCAGCAGCCAGCGATCGAACCGGAGCCGCGGCCCTTCCCGCGACAACACCTTGCGGATCGCGAACACGATCGCGGCCATCGCCGCGAGCGACGCCCACCACCAGTGCCGCACGAAATCGGACAGCGCCATCATCACGACCGTCAGCGTCGGCAACTGCTGCTTCGTGCTGGTGAACACGTTCGCCACCTGCGGCACGACGTAGCTCAGCAGGAACGTGACGATGCCGAATGCGATCAGCGTGACGATGCCCGGATACGTGAACGCGAGCAGGATCTTCTGCTTCAGCGCGTTGCTCTGCTCGATGTAGTCCGCGAGACGCGACAGCACGACGCCGAGCTTGCCCGTGTGCTCGCCGGCCGCGACGAGCGCGCGATAGATGTCGGGGAAATCGCGCGGATGCTGACCGAGCGCATTCGCGAACGAATGGCCGCCGACGACTTCCGCGCGGATCGACGCCATCAGCTCGCGCAGGTATTCGCGCTCGGCCTGCTCGCTCAGCACCGACAGCGATTCGTCGAGCGGCAGCCCCGCGACCAGCAGGCTCGCGAGCTGGCGCGTGAGGATCGCCTGCTCGCGCTGCGACAGCTTGCGGCCGAGCGACAGGCGTTGATGACGTTCGCCGTGCAGGCGTTGCCCGGCCAGTTCGACGACGAGTGGCGTGAGCCCCTGCGTGCGCAGATGGCTGCGCCCGGCGCGCGCGCTGTCGGCTTCGAGCACGCCTTTCAGCGTGCGGCCGGTGGGATCGATCGCTTCGTAGCGGAATGCCGACATGTGAGTGCCCTCGGGTCACGCGTGTCACGCGCTGGACTTTTTCGACGACGTCGCGCAACGCGCCGGACGGAGTCGCCGGGGAAGACTACGGAGCGAACCGGCGCAGATTTGTGACGGATGTTGGGCTACCTTTTTTTGTTTCTCTTTTTGGTTCTCATTACTTCCGGTCGTTGCTCTTATATCGTAAAAACGATTTCATCGCGATTAGTGAAATCAATTATTCAAACATTAACTAGACGGCAATCATGGACTGATGGTTGCTTAATAAAAGCATTCGATCGAATCACCGGATATTCAATCCCGGAAATCCACTCCGTCTGTGGAAGAAATGTTCCGTAGCATTCGCCACGAAACTGACTTGCAGTTGCGATAGCACTTCTGTGTGCAGCAAAAAGCCCGCAACACGAGGCCTCGCCGGAGTGAACCATCGCCCTCCCAACATCTGGGAATCATCGATCGCCCGATTCCATCTCGAATTATGGCCACGCCAATCCGGATAAAGCATTGCCAATACCGCCACAAATGTTCCGTACCTTTCGTTATTAAAAATTCACACGCGTCATCCGGATTTCCCCCTACATTTACCCGGCGGTCCACAAGTACTCCAACCGCAGTAGCAGGGGTTCCCGTTTATCTTCGTCCAAGGAAATTTCTCATGAAATCCAGCAAGCGCAAGATCTGTCAGGTCCTGGCTCTCGTCGTTTCGGGCATGGGCGCTTCGGTCGCAATGGCTGCAGGCCCGGTGATTCAAGGTGGCGGCTCGTCGCTCGTCGCACCGACGATCGGCGCCAACGCCACTACCTCCGTTCCGGCTTTCGGTGAAATCGGTCTGTTCGGCACGAACAACGCCACGTTCACGTACTTCTCGGTCGGTTCGGGCGCCGGCCAGAACGCGTTCCTGAACAACCAGCCGACGTTCTTCGGCACGGGCGTCTCGGGCACGGTTCACTTCGCCAACAGCGATGCTGCGTTGACGACGGCACAAGTCACGTCGTACAACGCCAGCACGGTCGGTTCTAACAGCGGCCCGCTGATCCAGATCCCGTACATCGTGACGGCGATTACGGTGCCGGTCGTCAACGCTCCGGCCGTGACGAGCGCCATCACGCCGCAAACGACGCCGGGTCAGGCGCACAGCATCGCGCTGAACGACAACGACCTGTGCGGCATCTTCTCGGGCAAGATCACGGACTGGAACAACGTGATCAATCCGGAAACGGGTTTGGTCTACACGACGACCAGCAAGCCCATCAAGGTCGTCTATCGCTCGGACAGCAGCGGCACGACTGAACTGCTGACCCGCCACCTGGCTGCAGTCTGTACGACCGCCAACACGGCGTCGGGCGTCAAGTTCATCGATTCGCTGACGTTCGCGAACACGTCGGCGTTCCCGACGGGCGTGCCGACGAACTTCATCCCTGCCTCGGGCAGCGGTGGCGTTCGCGGTTCGCTCACGACGCTGTTGTCGGCCGGCACGGCCGCGGTCGCATACCTGAGCCCGGACTACACGAACACGTTCCTCGCATCGCAAAGCACGGTCGTAACGTCGTCGGGCGCGCTGCAGCTTCCGATCGCCAGCCTGTACAACTCGTCGAACAGCACGTACTACGCGCCGACGTACGCGAACGCGACGACGGCACTGGGCACGATCTCGGCACCGTCGAACCCTGCCGATCCGAATGCGTGGGTGCCGGTTTCCGGCCCGGCATACACTGCGCTGGCCAACCCGGCTGCCGGCTATCCGGTTTCGGGCACGAGCCAGATCATCCTGAGCCAGTGCTATGCAAACTCGGCGGTGACTTCGAATGTTCAGTCCTTCCTGAACAACCACTACACGGCCGCCAACTACGCGTCGATCGTCCACGGCAACGGCTTCGATACCGTGCCGTCGAACTTCCGGACCGCGATCTCCGCGAACTTCCTGAGCAACACGAGCGGGAACAACCTGGACATCGGCGACGCATCGGTCTGCACTTTCGTCACCGGCCGGTAATCGACGGCAGATCCTGCAATACACGGCAATACGGCGCACCGACCTCGAGCAATCGAGGTCGGTTTTTTTTCGTTTCAGGCCGCTCGATACCAACGGAGCGAGGTTGGCTCATATCGAACGCGCTTCTCGTCCGCTTTCCCGATACCACCACACTGAAATCCTTATGAATCTCACCAAACGCGCAATCTGCCGCATTCTCGCCGGGATCATTCCGATCGCCGGATCGTCGCTCGCCGCTGCCGCCGGACCGATCGTTCAAGGCGGAGGATCGTCGCTTGTCGCGCCGCTGTTCGGCAGCGCCAGCAATCCAGCAAGCGAGATAGGATTATTCGGCACGAATGGAGAAGGCTTCACGTATTACCCGTACGCTGTCAATGGAGCAGGCGTGTACGCGTTCCTGAACAACCAACCGACATTCTTCGGCCAGGGCGTTACAGGTGCGGTTCACTTTGCTACCAGCGAAGCTGGGCTGACAACCGCGCAAGTCACGTCGTACAACGCCAGCACGATCGGTACCAACAGCGGCCCGCTGATCCAGATCCCGTATATCGTGACGGCCATCACAGTGCCGATCGTCAACGGTCCTACCGTGACGAGTTCGATCACGCCTCAAACGACACCAAGTCAGACGCATAGCATCGCACTGAACGATGATGATCTGTGCGGCATCTTCTCGGGGAAGCTTACAAACTGGAATCAGATCCTTAACCCTGAAGACTATTACAGTTACCCATTTAATCAAGCAATCACCGTCGTCTATCAATCGAACTCGAGTGGCACCACCGAACTTTTGACCCGTCATCTGGCTGCAGTCTGCACGCGCGCTAACACGAAGGCCGGAACAACGTTCGTCGATTCGCCGATATTCGCTAACACGACAGCATTTCCGACCGGGACGCCATCGAACTTCATTGCGGCATCGGGCGATATGGGCGCTCGTCGCTCGCTTGCGTCACTATGGTCCGCCGGCATTGGTGCGGTCGCCTACTTGAGTCCGGCTTACTCGAATACCTACCTAGCACCGTCGAGCGCGGTCGTGACGTCATCGGGCGCGCTGCAGCTTCCGATCGCCAGCCTGTACAACTCGATGGCCATGACGTACTACGCGCCGACGTACGCGAACGCAACGAGGGCATTGGGCACGATCTCGGCACCGTCGACATTTTCCGCTGCAATTGATCCGACGCAGTGGGCGCCAGTCTCCGGCCTGGCATACGCTGCGCTGGCCAACCCGGCTTCCGGCTATCCGGTTTCTGGCATGAGCCAGATCATCCTGAGCCAGTGCTACGCCGACCCGACTGTGATGTCAAATGTTCAAAGCTTCCTGAACAACCACTACACGAACACTAGCTACGCGTCAGTCGTACACGGAAATGGCTTCGACACCGTACCGTCAAGCTTCAAATCCGCGATCCTCGCCAACTTCCTGAGCAACACGAGCGGAAACAACCTGGACATCGGCGAAGCAGGGACCTGCTCACTCTATACCGGCCGTTGATCCGGATCGCTACGGATTTGCAATGTCGTGTTGAACCCGCCCCGAGCATTCGGGGCGGTTTTTTTTCATGCGGCCGCGCCATTGCGCGCGATACGGTACCGGTCACCAGATACCGTATAAGAAGCAAGACGTCACACCATTTCACGCGACTCCCTCTCCACGCCTGCAAGCCAGCAGGTCGACGGATTGACCACAAGTACCCAGGTAGCACTCACACCGGGTTGCAAATCGTTTCGCTCGACTCTGGAGCGCCCCGTATCGATTCTCCGGAAACGTGAGCCGGGACCAAACGAAAGCCGCACCGGTCTTATCGACAAGACGTTCACCGGACAGATAAACCGGGCAAATGCGATTCGACCTCCGAAAACAAAATGCCCCGCGCTCGACCATGCGAGGCGGGGCTTTCTCTCCGTCCGGTTCAATCCATCCCGATGCCGTCGAATCAGAACCTGTTCAGCTTCCCGAGTTCCTCCTTGCTCAACAACGTCCGCTGAGTCGGCCCGGCTGCGCCAAACCCCAGCAATGACACCGCATTGGACGAATCGTAGCCAACCTGCTCCGACTTGCGCCGTTTCGACCCGCCATCCGGACCGTTGTCCCCGAAGCCTTCAACCTGCACGCTGATCGTCCAGCGACGCGGGGCAACGCCTGAAGCATTGTTTCTTGCGACGTCTTGTGCGACCTGGCTCGCGGCAGACGCGGCCGAACTCGCCGCCGTCAGCGCTCCCGTGTTCACAGCCTGCACGAGCGGAATGCCGGTCGCCTTCCCGGTGACCTGGATGTTGTCGGCATTCACCACACGCAACGCGGCAACGTTCAGGTTGCCAGCACGAATGCCCGCGTCGCCCGCATCGACGGTCCCGCGCGGCGCAATCAGGTTGACCGTGCCTTTCGGCGCACCCGGGATGCTCTGCAGCGTCGCGATACCCGCGCCCGTCACCTGACCGCGCGAATCGACCGTGCAGTAGTGGTTCGCATCGCATACATACTGCGGCGCCGGCGTATCGGCCGACGTCTTCGCGCCCTTGCCCGCGTTGATGTCACCGTTCGAGCTCCAGATCGTCATGTCGCCGCCCTGCTCGGTGAAGATCCGGCTCTGCGCGAGCAGTACGCTCTGGTCGGTAAAGATATCGACGTTGCCTTTCTCGAGCGTCAGGATCCCCATCGTGCCGGGGCCGGCCACCACCTTGCCGTTCGCGTCCACGATCTGCGGCGGCGCCGTCGTACTGCCAACGAGTGCCTGCCCGCCCGGGCCGAGGATCGTCACATCGCCACCTTGCTGCGTCTGGATCGTCGTGCTTCGGATGTCGAGGTTGCCCGTGCTCGCCGACTTGTTCGCCCCGTTGGAGCCGCCGCCCAGATTGTTCGCCGTGTAGCCGAACGATGCGGGAAACAGCGTGTTGATTGCCTGATAACCTCGCGAATACTGGCCGTTGTACCGGCTCGCCGGATCATTGAAGTCCGCACCGACTTGCGCGAGGACGCCGAACAGTACCTTTTCCGCAAAAAGCTGCTGTACGTAAGACGGCAACGCCTTGAATTGCTTCCACGCATCGTCGGCTGTCAACCGTCCGACCCTGGCAAGCGCGGCGTCCTTGTCCGCCTGCAGGCCCGTGTCAACACCAAGCGCCCCCGCGTCGTACTGCTCCATGAACGCGACCAATGCGGGCGTCGCGCTCGGCACGCCGGCAACCGAGCTGCCCGGCGCGATATAGGTCGAGATGAACCCCGGCAAATCGACGCCGGGACCAACGCCGAACAGCACGTTGACGTTCGCACTCTCGTGAGGCAGGTTCGGGTTGTTCGCGTTGCCGACGGCGTCGATACCAGTGAAAAGCGGGACCCCAGTGGGGATAGCCTGTTGGTTGTACAACTCTGCCCGACTCGTCAACGGGCCGATGTTACGTCCTGCCTGCACATCGAACCATCCCGGCCCGCCGATCACCAACACCGGGACAGCGCCGCCACCTGCGTACGGGATCGATGTGTCGTAGATATCTCGGCCGGCCACGACTCGTGTCACATCGGAGCTACGCAGGTTCTGCCCCCAGAACGCGAGGTTGACGATGTCCTGCCCGGCCTGTACCAACGCCGGTTTGTCGATCGATAGCGTAACGAGGCTCCGGTAGAAGCCGTCACTGGAATTGGGATTGTCCACTGTGCCATTAACGATGCTGCCATTCAGGCTGTAGATTCGCGCGGGTTGCATGTCGTCGCCATGCAGTGCATTAAGCGCATGTCCGACAAGTGTCGTATCGGTCAATGCCGGAATCACAGCGAGTGGATTCGTCGGCGAAGGCATCTGCGACGGATCGGCGTCGGACATACCGAACGTATTGGGCAAGCTGGTTCCAACCAGTAGTGACGATATGCTGGAAAGATTCACGGATCGATCCGCAACCAGATTCAACTGGCCGACGGCCGACGGATAAAGCACACCACCCGATTGGACATTGATCCCTCCGTCGAATGCCGTCAGATTGACGCTCGCCGGCAGTACGCCATTTGCCCCGGTCAACAAGCCACCGAGCGCACCGATTCTAACGTCGCCGGTTGTGGAGAGCACATTCACCGCGGAAGTCGGTGAGTATCCCTGGCTGTCGGCGTACTGTCCGTAGCTGAACAGATTGACAGCCTTGGTGGGCTGTCCGCCGGGCGGCGAGAATCCGCTCGCATAGGACGGGTTCAACACTGCACCGATGTCTGCGCCTTGACGCGCCGTGACATCGAATATGCCGTCCTGCGTCGCAAGCACCGTCGATACGGCAATTGGAGCCACCCCAGTCCGGGGAGACGAGACGGTGATGTCCGGCCCGATGCTTCCGCCGGCCGATATCGTCCCTGCCCCCTTCGCGACGAAGTAGTCGCCGCTCAGAATATCGCCGCCCGCTCGCACCGTCAGATTTCCACCGCCGACCGTGACAGGTTTGCCGTTGCCATCCAGGTACCACGTGGTCGGCAACGACACGGCCAGGTCCGAAATATTGCCGCCGGCACTGATCGCGACGTTGCCGCCGACACTCATCACGCCTTGGTCGAACGCACCGAAATCGATTGATGTCCGGGTCAGCGGAGCAACGATAAAATTGCCATCCGAGGTTTTCCCTGCCGTGATCTGCATCCACTGCCACCAGTACTGGCTAATGCTGTTGCCCGCTCCCCCCGTCACCGCGCCTGTTGCATCAATCACGTTCTGGAGGCCGTTTATATCGCCCTGCACACGAATAGAAATGTCTCCCGCCGAGTCGGGATTCACGGCCGGCGTGACCAGAATATCCGCCTTGCCTACCCCCCCATTCATCACCGCCGAAGCAAGCCCCAACGTCGGTGAACCCTGCGCCGGCGCGCCCGCCGTATACACGACACCCGGCGCGACCGTATCCGCCAGCGTGAAATCGTTGGCCGCGGCGATGTCGATCGACCCGGTTCCCGTTCGGATCGTCGTCGGCTGAAGCAACGTCAGTCCGTTCGAATCGACATAGGCCGTGTGCTGATTCAACGTCACGTTGCCCGCAGATACGCTGGCGGAATCGAGCGCCGCATTCGGCTGTACAGCGAGCGGATTGGCACTTGCCAGATCTGCGCCACCAACAATGCGATATGACGTGCTTTGACCACCTAGCAATGCTGCATAGCTGATCGGCAACGGGTTGTCTTTCGTTGCAACGTTGGCCGCCGTATTGCCTGGCAGTGCACCGATGTTGACGCCCGTGTTAGGAATCGACAGCGGAGAGGCAGGCGCATAGAAGAAGCTATACGCGTTCCTTGGATCAACGAACGCAAAATTGGGCGATTTCGTGAAAGTCAATCGCGACAGATAGTTCCCGTATAAAGCGATGTACTGTCCGTAATCGCCAGGCTTTGACGACATGACCGGCGGCGTCGGCGTGCCAAATTTCTCAAAGAAAACCACGCCGTTTCGCACCACTCCGGCAACGGTATTACTTGCATACCCAAACAACCAGGAACCCGGACCAAAGTACGCGTTCGCATAATCCTGGTATGACGCATAGTTCGACAGCACCGGTGCGGGAATACGCAACGGGACATAAGGCATGATGTGGAATGCATAGTTCCCGCTTGCCCAGTATCCGTAATACGAACCCCACGAATTGCCGTACTCCAGATAGTCGGAGTAGTACAGAGGCGCCTGATTCTGGAGTGGTGCAGTCAATGCAACGTTCGGGTCGTAGAGCGGATTCGTCGAATCTTTACTGATCGACGTCAGTGACTGAGTTGATCCATCGGTAAATTGCACGCTGATCGACGCCGGATCATCCAGCGACATCAGGCTGTTGTACAACGCCAGCGCTGCCGCATACGTCCCGGTAGCAGAACCCGTCCCCGCCGCCCCCAGAATCGTCGCGACCTGGCTCTGGAAGAACCCGTCGGTAATACTCGCTTTCGCGTCGAAATTGTTCGTCGCCCGGAACGTCAGCATCGGCGCGATCGTTCGGTTATAGCGATACGCAGGATCGATCGTCCCGCTATTGTTCGGCAGCCCCGCGCCCAGATTCCAGTTCGACAAGATCGAGATATTGCCGCTGTTGATCGCCGTGCTCGGGTTGTCGAATTCGATCCCTGGCGCCACGCGGAAATTCGCGATATTCCCCGTCGACCCTTGCAGCGTCGGCCCGTTGGCACCGAGTCCGCTCTGAATGAATCCCATCAGCGTGCCGGGCGTCATCGACAGCGTGCCGTCGCTCGCCTTGACGATCTGTCCGCCGTAGAAATTCTGATGATCGGCGTTCGCGGTCGTCGGCACGAAGTACGTGCTGCTCATCCCCGGGAAGCCGATCGACGTGACGCCGTTATACAGTGAGGCCTGGTCTGCGTCGCTACCCGTCAATGTCACCTGCGCACCGGTCGCATTGTTCGTCAGCGTGCCGCCGCCGTCGCCGTTCGCGTTCGGTGCGAACGTGAAGGTCGGCGGATTAGCGCCTTGTGCGGTAAATGTGCCGCCCAGCAAATGCCCTTTGCTGTCGTACCAGCCCGCCGGATCGACGATGCCGTCGAAGTGCTGTGCGCCCGACGTCGCGTCGGTCGTGCTCCACGTCGCATACGCTTCGAGCGTCGTCGCACGCGAACCGACGATGCCCTTGCCGCTGTTGAACGTATTCGGCAACTGGACATCGACGCTGCCGTCCGCAAGCAGCGGCGCACGGAAATTCACGGTGCCGCCCGACAACCCGCCGGCCGTCCCGCCCGACACGTCGATCAGCGCATCCGCACCGACGCGAATCAGCCCCGAGCGCGACGGATCGATGTTCTCGTAGCCGTAAGTCGCGTTGTACGGATTCGCGACGGTCGGATCGAACACTGCGCTCGTGCCGATATTCACCTTGCCGCCGCGCTGCGTCGGATCGGAGCCGCGCGCGAGCAGCGTGCCCTCCACGTCGACGCCGCTGCGGCCGTACAGGTCGATCTGTCCGCCCGCCTTGCCCGACGCGTCGATCGTTCCCAGCACGTTCACGTTGCCGTTTGCCGTATCCGATGCATTGCCCGCGCCGCCGTCGGCCGTCAGCGACACCGAGCGCGCGGTCAGCGCGTTGCCGGCCGACAGCGTCAGGTTGCCCGACTTCGTATGAACGGCAATCGACTGGTTCACGCCGCTCGATGCGAGTGTCTTCGCGAGCGAATCGAGATCGGCCGCGCCGGCCGTGTCGAGCGACAGCGAACCGCCTGCATAGCCATTCGTCGCACCGCCCTTGATCGTGCCGTTCAGATTCACGACCTGCTTCGGCGCCGACAGCGTCAGGCTGCCCGCCGCGCCGCCGCCCTTCGCGCCCGAGAAATCGAGCGTCGTGCCCGACTGCACGTCGACCGTCCCTGCATCGGCGGTCAGGGTGATCGAACCTGCCGGCGCGTATTGCGTCACGTCGAAGAACTGCTTCGACACGCCCGCGGCGCTGACCGTCGAGCCGCTGCCGATCGTCAGGTTGCCGGTGGTCGCCTCGAGGCTCACGTTGCCGGCCGGCGCGGCGATCGTCGCGCCGTTGTCGGCGAGCGTGCCGCCAACGAAATGCCATGCGCCGCCCACCGGCGTCTTCGTCAACGCAGTGCCGGCCGCGCCGTTCAGCGTCAGTGCGCCGGTCGTCTTCACGGTCGATGCGGAACTCGTATCGGCCAGATACACAGGCGCATTGAGCGTGACCGGCAGCGCACCGAAATCGAACGTCCCCGTGCCTTGCCCGACGATGCCGCCGCTTGCCGTCATGTTCGCCGACGAGAATCCGCTCAACGCCTTCGTGCCCGTGCCGAAGTCGATCTCCTTCGCGTTGACCGTCAGCGTGCCGTTACCCGGCGTGACCGTGCCATTCGGCGCACCCGTCTCGTTCGTGAACGCGATCTGCTGCCCGTTCAGCGTCACGCGGCCGCCATCGCTCGTGAACGTGCCCGCGCTCAGGTCGACGCTCTTGCCGAACGTCGCGTTCACGTCGCCGACGAAACCCATCGCGCCATAGCTGCGCAGCGTGACGAGATCCGCGTTGGAAAGCTGCGCAAGCCCGGCCTGGTCGATCACGAAGCCCGGCAGGTTCGCCGCGGCTGCGCCAGTCGCATTGGTGAACGTGATCGCCGAACCGTCAGCCGTGATCGCCTTCGCCGACAGCACCGCACTCGGGTCGACCTTCAGGTTGCCCGACGAATCGAGCATCAGCGCCTGACCGCCCGACAGCGTCGCGCCTGCGCCGACCGTCAGCAATCCCGTGCCGGTGCCGCCCGTGCGCGTGAGCGGCGCCATCGCGCCGTTCGACACGCGCAGCAGCGCACCGTCGCCGGCGATCGTGATCGGCTGGTCCTTCGCCGCCGGATAATCGCCTGCCGCTACGATCGATGCGCCTGCGTCGACACGCAAGCCGTTTGCCGCGTTCGAATCCGTACCGCTCGCGTCGGTCTTCGTCACCAGCAGAATCTCGGGGCCCTTCAACGACGTGTTCGCGTCGTTCGACACCACCACGCTGTTCGCGATCGGCGTGATGGTCACACCTTTCGTCGTCGCTGCGCGCGTGCCGCCGATCAGCAAGCTGCCGGCGGTCAACGAATCGAGCGCATCGCCGCCGATCTGCAGATAGCCGGGCAGCGCCGCGCTGCCGTTGCCGGTGATCTGGATGTCACGCGACGCGATGTCGACCTCGGCCGGTGCGCCGCCCGCGCCGGCGACTGCGTTCAGCGTCGCACCGAGCGTGAGCGCCTTCGTCGCGGCCAGTACGAGCTGGCCGGCATCCACCGGCAGCGGCGGTGTCACGTTGCCCTGCTTCGCGGCCTGCGCGGTGAAGAAGTCGTTCGCACCCTTCAGCGTGTACTGAGAGTACTGCTGCCACACCGCCCCCGACTGCACGTTGAAGAGCGTCGGCGTTGCGCTGCGCCCGCCCGTCACGGCATCGGCGAAGTACCCGGCCGTCGTCACGGTGCCGTCCGGCAGCACCTGCGACGCGCCCGGCACGACGTTGCCGGTGGTCGCCGACACCGTCACGCGGTACGCGCCCGGCAGCGTCGCGTACTTGCCCGGCAGCAGCGTGTAATAACCGGCCGCGAGGCCCGGCACGCCGGACAGGTACACGGCTTTGCCGATCGCGTCATTCATCCCGGCCTGGCCGACGCCGAGCGTCACGGTCTGCGTCGTCGGCGTGCCGTTGCTGGCGACGTCCGGCTGTATCGACTGTGCGAACAGCGGATCGTATGCGGCCACCGGCGATTGCGCGCCCGGCACGATGGCGTAGACGTTCCCGGCGCCCGCGTTGACCGGCACCGCCGTCGCCCCCTTGCCGCTTGCGTAGCTCACGTTGTATTGCGACAGCACGTCGCGCGTGCCGCCCGTGCCCGGCACCCATTCGGCTGCCTGCAGGTCGCCGCCGCCGGACAGGTCGATCGTCGCGCCCTTGTTGAGCGCGACGCTGGTGCCGTTCACGCCGATGTACTTGGCCGGCGGCGCATTCAGGTCGGATGCGGTCGTGCCCGCGAGCGGGTTGAACTGCCATTCGACGCCGTCGATCGTCGTGCCGTAAGGAATGGTCGATCCGCCGTTCGAAACCGACGTCACGCTGCCGTTCGCGAACGTCACCGAATCGGTCGCGACGAGCGGCAGGTTGCCGAACTGCTTCTGCGTCGCGGCGTTCGTCGGATCGCCGACCCCGAACACGAGCGTGCCCGACGGGGCGCGTACGTTACCGCCCTGCACGATGTTCGTCGCGTCGACGAGCAGCGTGCCGCCGGCCGACAGCGGCGTGCCGGACGAACCGGTCGTACCGAACGTGACGGTGGTCGGCGCGGGTTTGCCGGTGGTCGAATCGACCGGGCCGACTGCGTCGACGATGAAGGTGCTGCCGGTGGCCGGATACACGTCCGCCGCATTGAACGACACGTTACCCGGCGTATACAGCATGCCGGGGGCCAGCGCGGCAGGCCCGCTCGTCGCCACGCTGGTCGAACTCAGCCGGATATCGCCGCTGCTCGCCAGATTCGCCTGGCCGATATTGTTCAACTGGATCTGATTGCGCAGGTCGAGAAACGATGCGTTCACGTTCAGCGTTGCATCGGAAAGCGTCGCGACCGGCGCGAATGCGGGCGTTGACGAGGTGGCGATCGGGCCAACCAGCGCGACATAAGGCGCGTTGATCGTCACCGTCGTGCCGAGCGGATTGGCTGGCGGCTGCGCGAGTTGGTCCGCGAGCACCGAACTGCCGCCGGCCGGCTTGGCCGGTGTCGACAACAGCGTCGAAAGCTGATCCATCCCGATCGCCGCGATCCGGCCGGCATTCAGCGTCACGGATTCGGGTAGCGTCAGGTTCACGTTGCCCGCAAATGCGATCGGCGGCACCGGCGCGGGAATCGGGGACGGCGTGCCGTCACCCAGCACGAGATTCGCGATTCCAGAACCGTTCAGGCGATCGGCGGCGAACTGGATCACGCCCGTCGGCTGACCGATCGGCTGCCCGGTGGTCGGATCGATCGCAGCCGAGAAATCCTGGCCCGGCGCAAGTCCGGCGGGAACGAGCGTCCCGCTCTGCCGCACGACGAGCGCCGTCGCACCGGCCGAGCTACTGTTCTGATGCGGCAGAATCGCAAGCGTGCCGCCGCGCGCCTGCGAAGCGCCACCGTGGCCGGCCAGCGTCCCGTCCGCGAAGAGGCCGTACGCGGCCGACAGCGTGATCGAACCGGCATCGCTCCACACGGGCTGCGACGCATAAGTGCCGTTCGCCTGCAAACGATCGAAGTTCGCCGACGTGCCCGACACGTCGATCGTCGAACCGGTTTGTGCGACGACGTAACCCGCATCGCTCGACAGCGTCACCGAACCGCCCGGCAGAACCTTGCCGGAATTGGGCACGACAGTCGTTCCCCCACTTTGACAGGCGTGGCGAGCGGATTGGCGAGCGCGACACCGGATACGTCGAGCGTCGCATCGGAACCGAGCCAGACAGATCGGCTGTTGCTCGGCGTGTAGACATTGAATTGCCCCGGTTGACCGGTCGTGCCGCCAGTATCGGCACTCAGCACGATCGCGCCGCCCGGCGCGACCACCAAGCCGAGCACGGTAACCTGCTTCGGTGAAGCGAGCGCGATGCTCGCCCCCGCATCGGCATTGATCGATGCCCCGGACGACAGCGTCACCGCACCGGTTACGCCCGGATACGATGGCGGCGGGCCGTCCGGCCCGTTTTGCCACGCAACGTAACTCCCGCCCGTCAACACGAGGTTCGTCGGTTGCCGGTGATAGGCGTCGAGCTGACCGATCGTCGTCAGGCTGCCAGCAGACAGATTCGCGCCCGACCCTGTCTGCTGGAGCGCCAGTGCATCCGGAATACGGTTCAACTGAGTGAGTGCGGCCGCTGCACCCGGCGCGACGGTCGAATCGTAGTACGCATTCAGCACGTACTTGCCGAAGCCCTGTTGCGAGAAGAAGTTTTCGGGCAGATAGACGTCCCACGGCGCCGCCGCCGCGCGGTCTCCACCGATCCGGAAGCCGAGCGCCTCCAGCGTCAGTGTGCCGCCCCCCGAAAAACCTTCGCTCAGAATCGTACCGCCCATCGCGATCGTGCCTGCAACCGGTTGGGTAGCAGGCAGCGGCGAACCGCTGTCGCGCGTATGACCGAACTGCTGCGTCGCCTGCGAAGCGGCGTATGTCTGCAACGTAACGTTGCCTCCGCGTCCGGCCGGGACACCGTTCTGCATCAGCAACTGACCGTTCGCGAGCATTTCGCCGCCGCTCGATACGTCGAGCACGCTGCCCGGTTGCAGCAGGATCGATCCTGTCGCGTCCACGGCGACGCCGTCCACGAAGGTCGAATTCTGCTTTGCCGACAGCGAAATGCTGCCGCCGTTGATGAACTGGCTGTTGCCGGGCGTCGTACCCGGCGCGGCCTGCACATCGTTGTTCACCCACTGGCCTGCGGCATTGATCGCGCCCTGCGGCCCGACGACCACATTGCCGCCGCTCGTGATCGAAATCGAACCGGACGGCGCGGACAGCCGCCCCGCGACGTTCACGTCGGCGCCGACCGCCGGGCTGTTGAGCGAGATCGAACCACCCGGCTGCAGATTCAGTTGCGTGCCCTGCGCAACCACGATGCCCTTGCCCGTGTTCTTGTCCTCCGACACGTTCAGGTTCGCGAAACTGCCGCTGTTCAACTTCGCAACGGGCACGATCTGCGTCGTCAGCAGGTTGTTCGGATCGTTGGCGGCCAGCGACTGGTACGCGGTCTTGTCGATCGGCGTACCGATCGAGAAACCCGGCATCAGCGCGCCGAGTTGCGGCGCGTTGTCCTGCAGGATCGCGAAGCCCGAGATGCCGTTGAACGTGATCGTCGGGTTAGCGCCGGTGTTCCACGTCATCCCGGCCAGCGCGCCGCCGGCCAGCTTCGGATCGGCGCCGAGGTTGAACGTGCCGCCCGACGGCAGGCTGTTGCCCTGCATCTGCTTCGCGCCGCCGAACGCCTGCGCGCTGATGTCGCCGTCGAGCACCAGCGCCTGCGACGCGAACAGGTCGAGCGTGCCCGCATTGCCGCCGACGATGTAGTCGGACTGGTAAGTGCCGCCCGTCTGCAGCGGGTTGAACCAGGACTTCGTCACGCCCCAGCGCGGGTGACTCTCGACGAACTGCCCGGCGATGCCGATGTAACGCTCATAGGGGCTCGCCTGTCCGATCGGCACGATTGCACCGTTGGCGTCGACGAGCCGCGTCGTGTTGACCATCCCGCCGTTGTAATGCACGTACCCGCCGTTCAGGTTCATCGACGAACCGGTCGCGGTCATCACCTCGTTGCCCGACAGCGTGATCGTGCCGCCGTTGGTCAGCAGTTGATCGACGGTGCGCGGAATCAGGTTCACGTAGCCCGACAGGTTCAGGATCGGGCTGCCGACCCACTGCACGCCGTCGCTGCGCGTGCCCGTCAGCGTGCTGTCGACGACGACGCCCTTCAGCCCGAACAGGAAGCTGTTGCGCAGCAGCGGCGAATCGGCCAGTTCGTTCTGGCCGATCCGGTCGATCGTCACGAGCGTCTGCGAGATCGGCGCCTGCACGTTTGCGAGCCCCGACACGTCGATCGTCGCGCCGTCATCGACGTAGATGCGACCCGGCACCGCGGTCTGGCCCGGCACCTTGTTCGACACGATCGACGGCGCATAGGCCGTGACCGACACGTTCGATCCCGGCGCCTCGATCAGCGAGCCACCCTGGAACCAGACCGAACCGGCCGTCATCGTGATGCCGCCCGGCGTGAACGTCGTGCCCGGCGTCGACGTCGCGGTCTGGCCATTGTTGTCGGACAACACGGTCGTCACCGATCCCGGCCCGAAGCTCAGCAGGCCGGCGCGATTGACGTTGTCGCCGCCGCCGGTGCCGCCCGTGACCGGGACCGTGCCCGTATACGGATTGCCCAGCGGATTGTTCGACGCATACTCGTCCGCCGTCGAGATCGTGATCGTGCCCGGCGTGTTGACGCTCGTCGTCACGCCCACCACGCCGTTTTGCGCAACGCGGCTGCCAAGCAGGTTCACGTTGCCGCGGGCAGCCTGGACGATGCCCGTATTGGTCAACGTGCCAGCCGGCGTGACGTCGATCGTCCCGCCGGTCTGAAAATCCGTCGTCACGATCTGCCCGCTCAACTCCGGCAGCAGGACTTGCGGGTTGCCCGTCGCCCCGGCTCCGTTCGGCCGCAGGCTCACCCCCACGCCCGCCGCGAGCACGACTTGCCC
Source organism: Burkholderia stabilis (assembly GCF_001742165.1). Classification (NCBI taxonomy): domain Bacteria; kingdom Pseudomonadati; phylum Pseudomonadota; class Betaproteobacteria; order Burkholderiales; family Burkholderiaceae; genus Burkholderia; species Burkholderia stabilis. The sequence continues at coordinate 1,125,294 of NZ_CP016443.1, forward strand.
CGACGTCGCCGAAATGCTGCCCGCGTTCGTCACGTTCGGCGCCGCAACCAGCACGAACCCGCCGTCGCTCGCCGTACCGTTGGTATGCGTCGTGATCGACGCCCCCTGCTCGATCGTCACGTCGCCCGGCGCCTGATACGTCCCGATCAGCAGCGCCTGACTACCGAGCCCCAGCACCTCGTTCGGCTTGCCCCCCCGCCCCGACCGTTCCGCCCGAACTCCCCGACTCCGGATAAGCCAGCCCGCCCGTCGTCCCCGCCGGCAAACTCAGGAACTGCTGGTTGCTCGCAACGATGCCCGCCGGCGTCGGCACGAGCTGATTCTTCATGTCGAGCAGGTTCAGCGACGACGCAACCAGCGAATGCACGTTGACCTGCGACCCCGCACCGAACAGCACGCCGTTGCGGTTGATCACGTACACCGCGCCCTGCGCGGTGATGTTGCCGAGAATCTGGCTCGGCCGCCCGCTCGGGTCGTTGATCCGGTTCAGCACGGCCCAGTTGTTCGCGCCGTTCGTCTGCGTGCCGGCCGACTGGTCGAAGTTCAGCGTGGTCTGCCGGCCGACGTTCATCGTCTCCCACGTCAGCACCGCGTTCTGCCCGGTCTGCTTGACGTCGACGTTCACGTGCCCGCTGCCGTCGACGGTCTGCTTCGGTCCGTTCGCGTTGACCCACAGCAGCGGGTTGCCGGCATCCGTGTTCTGACTGATCGGGTTGCCGTTGTTGTCCGTCACGAAGGTCACGCCGTTCGCCACCTGCAGCCCGCCCGGCGCAAGCCCGTTCGGCACGGTCGACGGCAGCTTCGCCGCCGCGGCAGCCGCGTTCTGCTGCGCGGCGATCTGCGCGGCGATCGCATGTGCGGCATAGCCGAGGTTGCGGATCGACGGCTGGCTCGCCTGCAGCGCCTGCTGCGGCGACACGCCGAGATTCGGCATGCCCGGCGCACCGCCGGCGCCTGCCGCGCCGCCCGACGCACGCGGCGTCGCCGCCCCGAGGTTCATGATCCCCGCGGCCTGCACGTGCGCGGACGCGCCCGCCAGCAGCATCAGCGCCACGGCCTGAACCAGCGGCCGCAGTTCCGATTTCAGGGTCGAGCGCGACCCCGTCGCGTCAGGTTGTCGTGCCGTGCGTGCGCGTGCTGCCATTCTTCACCCCGAATCCTATGAAATTGCGCTTGACGACGGTCGCGCCGAAAGCGGTGCCGATCCGTTGCCGCGTCTGGTCATTGCGTCCCGGCCTGAACCCGGCCGCCAGAATCACAAGAACATACGAAGACGCGATGGCAACCGCGTGGCGGGTGTTACGGACCATTCCGGCCGGATGCGAAAGGTCCGTAGCTTTTGTCACAGTGGGCCGGTCACGCGCTTGCGCGATGCGCGCCAATGCGGGCTGCCAGCGCCTCGGCCACACGCTCGACCAGCGCCGGCCAGTCGCCGGGCCGCTGCTGCCGGAACAGCGTTGCGTGCGGATACCACGGGCTGTCGTCGCGTTCGAGCAGCCAGCGCCAGTCCGGCACGCGCGGCAGCAGCACCCACGTGGGCCGCCCGAGCGCGCCGGCCAGATGCACGACCGACGTATCGACCGCGATGACGAGGTCCAGCGTGTCGACGAGCGCAGCCGTTTCCGCGAAATCGGTCAACTCCGCCTCGAACGACAGCACGCCGCTCGCGGCGAACGCGTCGGCGTCGCGCGCACGCACGCCGACCTGCAGGCTCACGAACGTCGCATCGAGCGCGACGAGCGGCGCGAGCGCGGCGAACGTCATCGACCGGTTTTCGTCGTTCGCGTGGTCCGGATTGCCCGACCACGCGAGCCCGATGCGCAACCGTCGTGACGGCGCGGCCGCGTCGAGCCGCCCGATCCATTCGGCGCGCCGCCGCGGGTCGGCATGCAGGTACGGCACGCCGGCCGGCACCGTGTCGAGCGTCGTGCGGAACGCGAACGGCAGACTCAGCATCGGGCAATGGAGATCGAACGCGGGCGCCGGCTGGCCGTCGACGACGACGCGGCTCACGCCGCGCAGCGTGCCCAGCAGACCGGCCAGCGCGGCCGGCGCGTCAATGAGCACGGTCGCGCCGCGATCATGCGCGAGGCTCGCGTAACGGCAGAACTGCAGCGTGTCGCCGAAGCCCTGCTCCGCATGCAGCAGCAGCGTGCGCCCCGCGAGCGGCGCGTCGCCCGTCCATTGCGGGCGGTCCGCATGACGCCGGTGCAGCGTCACGTCGGCGGCATCCCAGCGCGTTTCGTGCTGCCGCCAGCCCGCATCTAAGTCGCCCATCACCAGGCGGCAGAACGCCTCGGACCGGCGCGCGACGCCATGATTCGGATCGCGCACGCACGCCAGCGCGAAATCGGCCAGCGCGGCGGCGTAGTCGCCGAGCTGCTGGCGTGCGACCGCGCGCGTATAAATCTCCTGCGCCGTGCGGCTGGGCGCGCTGGCGGCGGCCGCGTAACTCGCGAGCGCGTCGTCGTAACGGCCGAGCAGTTGTTGCGTGATCGCGCGATTGCACAGCACTTCCGCGTGCGGGCCGCGCGCGTCGAGCGCACGGTCGTAATGCGCGAGCGCTTCGTCGTACGCGCCGGACGCCCGCAGCGCGCCGGCCCGATTGCGCAGCGCGTCGAAATCCGCCGGCGCGCGCGCAAGCGCTTCGCCGTACGCGTGCGCGGCTTCCTCGTGGCGCCGCAGCCCGAGCAGCGCGTTGCCGCGGCCGACCCACGCGCCGACGTGGTCGCGATCGCGCGCGAGCAGCCGGTCGCTGCGCTTGAGCAACGCGTCGCGCAGATGCAGCAGATCGAGTGCGACGCAGCTCACGAACAGCAGCTGCATGTCGTCCGGCAGCCGCGCGAGCGCTTCGTCGAGACACGCCAGCGCTTCGGCCGGCCGCCCCAGCTCGATCAGCGTATAGCCGCACGCATAGACGAGATCGGGCGTCTTGCCGCGCACGACCATCGCGAGCTGGAAACAATGCAGCGCCTCGTCGCCGCGGCCGAGCGCGCGCAACGCATGGCCGCGTTCGGCGAGCGCTGCCGGGTCGTCCGGATCGAGCCGCAGCGCGCGCTCGATGCTGATCAGCGCGTCGGCCGGCCGGCCGAGCGCGCGCAATGCCTCGCCGCGCCGGACCCACGTCGACGCGCGGCCCGGTTCGCGCGCCAGCGCGAGATCGCAGGCGCCGACCGCTTCGCCGTGCCGCCCGAGCGCGTGCAGTGCGTCGCCGCGCGCCGCATGCGCCGGCGCATGACCGGGGTCGCGCGCGAGCGCCTGGGCAGCGGCATCGAGTGCCTCACGATGACGGCCCGCGCCGGTCAGCGCCGCCGCATGATTCGCGAAATTCCACGGATGATTCAAGCCGGATCGCATCGATCGCGCGATCAACGGCTCCGCGCGCACGGGATCGCCGCGCTGAAGATGCACGACTCCGAGCAGGTGCAGCGCCTCGACGTGGTCGGGCATCATCGCCAGCACTCCCTCGTAGAGCCGCCCCGCGCCCGCGAGATCGCGCTGCTCGAGCCGCGCGCGCGCATGGCGCAACGCATCGTCGACCGCCGCCCGCAACGGTGCGGCGCCCGCGCCGAACGCCGGCGCCTGCGCCATGCTCATCGCAGCGCCCCCGCCGCCAGCGCCGGCAGCGCGTCGCGAATCCGCTCGACGACCGGCGCCCACTGGCCGCCCTCCGGCTGGCGGAACAGTCGCGCGCCCGGATACCACGGGCTGTCGTCGCGATCGAGCAGCCAGCGGAAGTCGGGCGTGTGCGGCAGCATCACGGCGAGCGGCCGGCCGAGCGCGCCGGCCAGGTGCGCGACCGACGTATCGACGCTGATCACCGCGTCCATCACATCGGTCAGCGCGGCCGTTTCCGCGAAATCCGTCAGCGCGTCGCCGACGAAGCGAATCGCGCTCGCGTCGAGCGTGGCGCGATCCTCGTCGCGGATCACCTTGTGCAGGCTGATCCATTCGTAGCGGTCGTCGAGCAGCGGCACCAGGTCGGCGAGCGTGATCGAGCGATTGCGGTCGTTCAGGTGCAGCGGGTTGCCGGCCCAGACGAGGCCGATGCGCGGCCGGTCGGTCGCACCCAGGCGCGTACGCCAGTGCTCGACGCGCGCGGGATCGGCACGCAGGTACGGCGCGCCCGCCGGAATCGACGCAAGATCGGTGCGAAATTCGAGCGGCAGGCTCAGCAGCGGGCAATGCAGATCGAACGGCGGCAGCGGGTCGCCGCGCGCGACGAGCACGTCGACGCCGTCGAGCGTCGCGAACAGCGCCTTCAGTTCGACCGGCGCCTCGAGCACGACACGCGCGCCGAGCGCCTTCACGAGCGGCACGTAACGACAGAACTGCAGCGTGTCGCCGAGCCCCTGCTCCGGATACAGCAGGATCGTCTGCCCGTCGAGCGGCATCCCGTGCGTCCAGCGCGGCTGCGCGAAGTCGCGCCGGCTGCCGTCGAGCTGGCTGTCGCGCCAGCGCCATTCGTATTCGGCCCAGCCGGCTTCGAAATCGCCGATCGACAGGCACAGGAACGACCGCATGCAGTGCGCGTGCGCATAGTCGGGATCGATGTCGATCGCTTCCGCATACGCGCGCAGCGCGTCGTCGTTGCGTCGCAGCGCGCGCAATGCGCTGCCGCGATGAAAATGCGCGAGCTTGTCGCGCGGCGTTGCGGCGATCACGCGTGCGAGATCGTCGAGCGCATCGTCGTAGCGGTGCGATTCGAGCCGCACGCGTGCGCGCGTGAACGACGCAGGCGTGTAGTGCGGGTCGATCGCCAGCGCACGGTCGCACAGGTCGTGTGCGTCGTCGTGACGATCGACACGCATCAGCGCGCTCGCGTAGTTGCACAGCACGCCGATGCTGCCCGGCTCGGCATCGAGCGCGCGCGCATAGCTGTCGACCGCCTCCGCGTAGCGGCCCAGGTAGCTCGCCGCGTTGCCGCGATTGGCGAGCGCGCGCATGGCGCGGATCGATCGCGATCGCGCGGTCGCAACGCATCAGCGCCTCGTCGTGCCGGCCGAGCTGTTCGAGCGCGACCGAGCTGTTGAAGATCGCCTCGACGAACGCCGGGCTCGCCGCAATCGCCGCATTGAAATCGGCCAGCGCGTATTCGGGGTCGTGCAGGTCGAGATAAGCGACGCCGCGCAGGAACAACGCGTCGGCGCTGCCCGGCCGCAGCGCGAGCGCGTGGCCGTAGCTGTCAGCCGCGTCGCGGAAGCGGCCGAGTTCGCGCAGCGCGAGCCCGCGCCCGCGCATCGCGTCGAACGTGCGGCCCGCGAGCGCGATCGCGCGGTCGCAGTCGGCGAGCGCGTCGTCGAAGCGGCCGAGCGCGCGCAGCATGTCGCTGCGTTTCACGTAACCGTCGGCGAAACCGGGCGTCAGTTCGAGCAGCCGGTCGTAGACCGCTCGCGCCTCGTCGTACCGCGCAAGTTGCGCGAGCAGCCCGGCCCGCTGGAACAGCACGCGCTGATGCACGGGATTGATCGCGAGCGCCTCGTCGAGCCGCGCGAGCGCATCGTGTTCGCGCCCGAGCCCGGCCAGCACCGCCGAGTAGTTCGCGAGCGCAAGCGGCACCGGCTGGCGCTCGACCGAGCGCCGCATCAGCGGTTCGGCATCGTCGAGCCGCCCCTGCTGGAAACGCACCGCGCCGAGCAGGTGCAGCGCCTCCGGATGCTCGGGATCGATCGCCAGCAATTCGGCGTACGCGTTCTCCGCGTGCTGCAGCGCGCCCTCGTGATGCGCCTTGCGCGCACGCACGAGCAGCCGTTCGAGCTGCGCGGTATCGGGCGGACGGCGTTCCGGCGCGAGCAGCGCGCTCGCCAGTGTCGTCCCTTCCCCATTCGGTGTCATCGTGTGGCCCCCACTTGTCGCTGTTCGTGTCGCGTGTCGTGTCTAACGTGTCATCGGTTCGAGCGCGGCGCGCACCGCGCCGATCGCATCGGCCCAGTCGCCGGGCGCCGGCTGGCGAAACAGCCGCGCGGACGGATACCACGGGCTGTCGCCGCGCGTACGCATCCAGCGCCATGCCGGCGGATCGGGCAACAGCACCCAGACGCGCGCGCCCAGCGCGCCCGCCAGATGCGCAACGGCGGAATCGGCCGCGATCACGAGATCCAGCGCGCCGATCAGCGCAGCCATATCCGCGAAATCGCCGAGTTCGTCGTCGACGCGGCGTACCGGCGTATCCGCCAACCGCGCGTCGTCGTGTTCATGCACGGGTTTCTGCAGGCTGATCCAGTCGACGTCGAGATCGAACAGCGGCGTGAGCCGCGCGAAGTCGATCGACCGGCCGGCGTCGTGCCGTTGCGCCGGATCGCCCGCCCATGCGAGCCCGATGCGCGGCCTGCGCCGTTCGCCGAGCAGCGCGTCCCACTCGCGCGTGCGTTGCGGGTCCGCATGCAGGTAGGCCGCGTCGCGCGGAATGGTGTCGGTTTCGGTGCGAAACGCGTATGGCAGGCTCGGCAGCGGCACATGGCAATCGAAGGCCGGCAGCGGCGCGCCGCGCGATATCACGTGGGCCGCGCCGGCAAGCGACGGCATCAGCGCGTGCAACGAAGGCGGTACCTCGAGCACCACACGCGCGCCGCGCGCGGCGACGAGCGGCACGTAGCGGCAGAACTGCAGCGTGTCGTCGAAGTCGGGCTCTGCGTGAATCAGGATCGTCCTGCCATCCAGCGGCTCGTCGCCGCGCCACGCCGGCTGCGTGAACGACCGCGCATACCGCGCGAATTGCGGATCGCGCAGCCGCCATTCGTACCCATGCCAGCCGCGCGCGAAATCGCCTTCCATCAGGTGCAGCGATGCACGCGCGCAATGCGCGCCGGCCCAGTCGGGTTGCAGCGCGAGCGCGCGGTCGTAGGCCGCAAACGCGTCGGCCGCCTGCGCACGGTCGGCGAACAGGTTGCCGCGCGCGAGCCAGCTCGCCGCGTGATCGGGACGCAGCGCGAGCGCGCGATCGAGCGACGCGAAGGCTTCGTCGTAACGGTGCAGGTCCTGCAGCACGCGGCTTCGGTTCGTCCACGCTTCGGCGAAACGGGGGTCGAGCGCGAGCGCGTCGTCGTAGCTGGCGAGCGCCGCATCGAAACGCTGCAGATGTCGCAGCGCCGTGCCGCGATTGCACAGCGTGTCGGCCGAACGCGGCTCGATGGCGAGCGCACGCGCGTAGCTGTCGAGCGCTTCGTCGTGACGCTCGAGCTGCAGCAACGCGTTGCCGCGGCTCGCGAGCGCGCGGGCGTCAGCCGGATCGTGCGCCAGCACGCGGTCGCAACGCGCGAGCGCTTCATCCGCGCGGCCCAGCCGTTCGAGCACGGCCGCGCTGTCGCACAACGCATCGAGCCGCGCGGGATCGGCCGCGATCGCCTCGTCGAATGCGGCCAGCGCTTCGTTCAGGCGGTCGAGATCGGCAAGCGTGCGGCCGCGCTCGGCCACGATCGCGGCGACGCCCGGCCGGATCGCGTTCGCGCGATCGAAACAGTGCAGCGCGTCGGCCGCGCGCCGCATCTCGCGCAACACGAGCCCGCGGTTGAACCACGATTCGAACGAATGCGGATCGACCATCAGCGCGCGGTCGTAGGTGTCGAGCGCTTCGTCGAAGCGGCCGAGCGCACGCAGCGCGCCGCCGCGATTGCAGAGGGCGTCGAGCACGAGCGGCGACACCGCGAGCGCGCGGTCGAACGACGCGAGCGCGTCGTCATGGCGGCGCAAATCGGTCAGCGTGTTGCCGCGGCGCACGAGCGTCTGCACGTCGTCGGGCGATGCGCGCAGCGCGGCCGCGAAATGGGCGAGCGCCTCGTCGGTGCGGCCGCGCTCGCCGGCGATCGCGCCGAGATCCGACAGCGCACGCACGTCCGGCGCGATCGCGATCGACTGACGCAGCAGCGCTTCCGCATGATCGGCCGCGCCACGCTGGAATTGCAGCACGCCGTACAGATGGAGCGCCTGCGGATGATCGGGCGCCTTCGCGAGCACCGCGAGATAGTCGCGTGCCGCATCGTCGAACCGACCGGCGCCGTGCCACTGCTGCGCGCGGTTCAGGATCGCCGTCAATTGCCATTGCCCGGGCGCGTCGTGTCCCGACGCGCCCGCGTGTGCATCATGCCGGTGCTCGACCGTCACGTTCGCCCCCTTCCCGTTTGACGATGCCGCCGCTGAACCGGCCGATGGAACCGGTCGCGGCGGTCATGCTCGTCACGAGACTAACGGACGGCCAATAACAGACGTATGACGAAAGTTACGGACCATTTTGTGCGGGGGACGGAACGGCTTTCCGCATATGGGCGCGCGTACCGGGCCGCATTGCGCATTCATTGACCGATCGGGATCGTTCGCACGTACTCGACCGCCGGCGCGCCCATCGTGACCGCGAAGCGGACGCCGCGCGGCACCGGCGCACCGATCGACGTCGAGTTGCTGATGCCGTGCTGCGCGAGAAACTGCGCATAGGCCTGCTCGATGACGGTCTGGCTCGTCGTCCATCCGTCCGGCGGAATCCATACGGAAAGCTGCATCGAGCGCGCATCGTTGCTGACGACCACGCGCGCGAACGCATCCATGTGATGCAGCGCGTCGTCGACCTCGGCCAGCGACGCCAGCGGCTGCGACGCGCTGCGCACGAGCTCGCGCCCCGTCAGCCGGTAACGCACGACCTGCATGTGCGTCGGCCCGCCGCCGACACCGAGATGGCGCACCATCACGAGTTCGTCCGGGCGGATGCGCAACGGCGGCCCGAACACTTCGTCGGGCGTCACGAGGTTGGTCAGGTCGAACTGCAACTGGGAGAAATAGCGGCCGAGCAGGCGCGTTTGCGCCAGATTCGACGCGATATCGTCGCGGCCGCGGATCGTCGCGTCGAGGCCGCGCCACGACAGCAACGCGATCACGGCGAGCAGCGTGATCGCGACCAGCATCTCGATCAGCGTGAAGCCGCGGGCGCGCGCCGCCGCACGCGGTTCAGCGGCGCGCTTCATTCTGGATCACCGTGACGACTTCGGCGAGCACGTTGCGGCTCGACGCGGACGGATAGACGCTCACCGTCACGCGGCGCACCAGCGGGCTCGGCAGCGCGGCCACCGACTGGCGGCACACGAACCGGTAGCGGCCCTGCGGACACGCGAACGTGTTCGTGCCGACGGACGGCCAGGTCGACGCGATGCGGATTTCGCCGAGCGCATTGTCGGCGCTCCATAACGCGAGCAGGCGCATGCGGGCCATATCGGTGTCCGACGCGAGCGCGCCGATCGCGCGCATCACGGCGCCGAGCGCCACCGCGACGATCGCCAGTGCGATCAGCACCTCGATCAGCGTGAATCCCCGTTGCGGCGCCCGCGCCGTGCGCGATCCGCCGCGCCCATGGCAGTTGGTGTCGGTTCTGTCGTCGCACATGACCTGCGTTCTTGTCGATGGGTCGTCGCCCGGCGGCCGGCGATCGAGCCGCGGCCCGGGCCCCATCGCCGGCGCGACGGACACCGTGCACGGACGTTAAGCGCGGCGTGTGGCACGCACGTGTCGGATGGTACGGACCATTTGGCGCGGGCAGACCGGGGCGCATCGGCGCGCGGGGGCACCGCATGCGGCGTCGCGCGACGAACGCGCATTGCGGCAAACGGAAGACGGGAAACGATCGGGAGAAAACCGCCCGGCAGCGAATGGCCGGCGGTGATGGCGATCCCCGGACGGGATCGGCGCGACGGCGTCAGGCCGTCACGGCGTCGGCATACTCGGCGCGGGCAAGCTGGCCGGCGGCGTATGCCTCGGCTTCGCCGCGCAAGCCATCCCGGCTGAACGCGACGACTTTCACGCCAACGCCGGACGCCCGCTGTACCGTCAGCGCCCATTGCCATCCGCCGTCTTGTTCAAAGACGTGCAGCGAGGGTTCGAAGGTAGGGTCGAGTACGGTCACGCGTTATGCTCCTGCCCCCTTGCGCATTGCATCGGCAACGCACGGGGCATGTCGAAAAGGTCGCGCCGGGATCCGACGCGTTTCAGCCATTCGACAGTCTAGCCAATGATTGTTGCGACGCACCATCAGAGGTTTCACTCATCTATCGGAACCGGACGGTCGATCGAATATGTCTGAAACCCATATAGGACAAGCCTTTGGGCCGTTTCGGGCCACATCGTCCCGCGTTCGTGCGGCAACGTGCCGCATGCTGCGTCGCTTGCTTGCCTTGGTCGTTCGTGGATTGCGAAAACGGGGCGCGATTTATCCCGCGGCCCTGGCACGCCAGGATGACGGCCGGATGCTAGCGCTCCGCGCCGGCCGGCATCACGCGCCGGAACGTCAGGTTGACCCGCTCGCCCTGCACGCCCGGCGCCTTGGGCACGCGATGCTGCCATTCGGCCTGCGTGCGCCCGCGCATCACGAGCAGGCTGCCGTGCACGAGGCGATACGCATGCGTGACGCCCGTCGCACGATGACGGAGATCGAACACGCGCATCGCGCCAAGGCTCACCGACGCAATCACGGGCGCATCACCGAGTTCCGGTTCGTTGTCCGCGTGCCAGCCCAGGCTGTCCAGCCCGTTGCGGTAGCGGTTGAGCAGCACGCTGTTGAAACGCGCGCCGCACGTCGCTTCGACCGCCCGCTTCAGTTCGAGCACGGCTGGCGTCCACGGCGCGGGCACGTTGCGAATGCCCGAATACACGTAAACGGCGTCCGGCTCGCCCTGCAACGCGGTGAGCCTCGGCAACGGAATGCGTCCGCGCGGCGTGCGGATCGTGTCCTGCCGCCACGCGACCTCGCCGATCAGCGCGGCCAGCACGCGATCGGCGTCGGGCTGCGCAAGCCAGTCCGGGTACCAGTCCACGTCGGGCGCGGGCGTGTCGGCAAAAAGATCGGGCGTCGACATGTCGGAGGGAACGGGCGATGAACGGGGCGAACGATGCATGCCTGCATACTAGCCAACCGCGCCGCGCACCGCCATGCGCTGTCATTCGCCGCCGGCGGGAAGCCCGCTGCGCCGGCGCGCATCACGCTATCATCGCGGCGTGTCGCGGCGCGCCCTGCCGGGGGCGCCGCTTTCTTCAGCCACGCCGGCCGGCGCGACCCGGCCGCTTTCTTCCCGGACCCCATCATGACGACGCTCTCCGATTCCGCCCTCGATCAACTGTTCCTCACCGCGCGCACGCACAACGCATGGCAGGACAAACCCGTCGACGACGCACTGCTGCACCGGCTGATCGACCTGACGAAATTCGGCCCGACCTCGGCGAATTCGAGCCCCGCCCGCTTCGTGTTCGTCAAGTCGCCCGAAGCGAAGGCGCGCCTGAAGCCCGCGCTGTCCGAAGGCAATCTCGCGAAGACGATGGCTGCGCCCGTCACGGTGATCGTCGGCATGGATTTCGCGTTTCACGAGCACCTGCCGCGGCTGTTCCCGCACGCCGACGCGCGCAGCTGGTTCGCCGGCAACGACGCGCTGATCGAGACCACCGCGTTCCGCAACGCGTCGCTGCAAGGCGCCTACCTGATCCTGGCCGCCCGCGCGCTCGGCCTCGACGCGGGCCCGATGTCCGGCTTCGACAACGCGAAGGTCGATGCCGCGTTCTTCGCGGGCACCGCGATCCGGAGCAACTTCCTCGTGAATCTCGGTTACGGCGATCCGGCCGGCCTGTTCCCGCGCAGCCCGCGCTTCGATTTCGACGACATCGCGCGGATCGAGTGACGGCCGCCGGCAAGGCCCGTTCGCAAGCCCGTTGTTAGCGGGAACCGGCCCTAGCCGCGCGTCAGGCGAATCAGCGTGATCTCGGACGGCACGCCGAAGCGGTTCGGCGGCCCCCAGTATCCGGTGCCGCGGCTCGTATAGAGCCACAGATCGCCGAAACGGCTCAGCCCGCCGATCACCGGCTGCTGCAGCCGCACGAACGGCGGCCACGGCAGGAACTGGCCGCCGTGCGTATGCCCTGAAAGCTGGACGGTAAAACCGGCCCGGTTCGCCGCTTCCGCGCTGCGCGGCTGGTGCGCGAGCAGGATCTTCGTGCCGACGTCGTGCGGCGCGCCCGCCAGCGCCCGTTCGGGGTCGCTGCGATGTGCGGGATCGAAGCCGCCCGCCGCGAAGTCGGTCACGCCCGCGAGCACCGCGCGCGCACCGCCGCGCTCGATCAGCACGTGCTCGTTCAGCAGCACCGTCAGCCCGATGCGCCGGAATTCGTCGATCCAGGCATGCGCACCCGCGTAATACTCGTGGTTGCCGGTCACGAGGAAGCTGCCGTACCGCGACTTCATGCGGCCGAGCGGCGCCGTGTGCTCGCGCAGGCGCTTGACCGAACCGTCGACCACGTCGCCGGTCACGACGACGACGTCCGCATCGAGCGCGTTGACCGCACGCACGATCCGTTCGATATAGGGCCGCTTGATCGTCGGCCCGACGTGGATGTCGGACAGCTGCACGATCGTCAGCCCGTCGAGGCCGGCGGGCAGCCCCGCGACCGGAATCGACACCCGCTTGACCGCCGCCGTGCGGCGCGCGCCGACGAACCCGATCGCCGTGACGAGCACCGCGGCCGCCAGCACGCCGACCGCCGTATCGCCTGATGCTCCGCTCCACGCGCCGGCATGCACGAACTGCCGCCACACGACCACGCCGAGCAGCACGAATTCGCGCAGCAGCGTCAGCGCGAGCAGCGACGAGAAGAAGCCCATCACGAGCGAGCCGACCCAGCCGACGAGCGTCGCGGCCCAGCCTTCGTCGAAGCGGCGCGAGAACATGCCGACCGGGATCAGCACGACGAAGCTCGCCAGCACGAGCGCGGCGACCGTGCGCGCGACCGGCGACGCGAACGCATCGGGAATGATCCGTATCCCGACATACAGATGGAACAACACGCCGATTGCAATGAACCGGACAAAGAAACTTCGCATGGAGCGTTCACCTTCGTTGCGATACGGCTTCCGCGACGAGCATCGCACGGGGCGATGACGCCCCATGCCGCGCTTCGCGCCATACGCACGATGGTACACAGATCCCGTTCCCGACGACCGGTCGTGCCCGTCGGCGGCACATCGCGCGGGGCCGGACGATGACCGGCGATCCCGTGTCGGTCACGACCATCCGCACCGATCTCGACGACCTCGATCCCGTCACGCCCCTCGAGGAAACGACCGGACCGACCTGACCGGATTCCCATGCGTTCGAGCGGCAAACAGCCGTTTCCACATCGATTGCGCTGCGTGGGCGCAGCAAACATCTTCCGCCTTCTTTCGTCTGACGATCCTTTACAGTCCGTTAGCAACCCTACACGAGCTTGCGCTGGCAGAATCGCGGCGGCCCGGGCGCCGTCACCGAAACACGATGCCGGACGGAACGGCGCGGCCGCGACCGGCCACGGCCCGTGTCGCGAACGCGGACCGGATAGCTGGCGGTCCGCATCGCGCTGCTTTATTATCGGCTCCGTATCGCGGAACAGTCGTCGCGGCGACCAACCGCATTGCGCCGTGCCCGGCATCCACCCCCATCGTCGAGCTCGCCACACCATGAGAAAAACAACGCCGCGCGCGCCCCTGCGCGTCGCCGCCGTCCTGGCGCCCGCCCTGCCGCTCGCGGGCTGCGCATCGCGCGGCGCGCCGTCGTACGTCCTGTTCGGCGCGTATTTCCCGCTCTGGCTCGTCAGCGCGATCGTCGGCATCGTCGGCGCGATCGTCGCGCACCGCGTGTTCGTCGCGACCGGCTGGGCCGCCACGGTCCCTTACCAACTGGCCGTGTGCACCGCGATCGGGCTCGTGATCGCCGTGATCGTCTGGCTCACCGGCACGGGGCCGTTCGCATGAAGGCCGCCGGAAACGCCCGCCCCTCCATGAAAGGCCGCGTGATCGCGCTCGCGATCGTCGCGCTCGGCATCGCGGCACTCGCGTACGCGTACCACCGCACGACCGCCTTCCCGTCCACCGACGATGCGTCGATCGACGCGGACGTCGTGCACGTTGCATCGCCCGTCGGCGGGCGCATCGTGCGGCTCGCGGTGCATGAAAACCAGCGCGTCGCGAAAGGCGACCTGCTGTACGAAATCGATCCCGTGCCGTACCGGCTGACGGTGGCACAGGCGCAGGCCGATCTCGAACTCGCGCGCGCATCGCTCGACACGCGGCGCCGTTCACTGATCGGCGAACGCTCGAACGCGTCGGTCGCCGCCGAGCAGGTCAAGCGCGCGACGCAGAACGCCGATCTCGCGACGCGCGACGTGAACCGGCTCGCGCCGCTCGCCGCGCAGGGCTATGTCAGCGCGCAGCAGTTCGACCAGGCGAAGGTGCGCCAGCGCGATGCGGCCGTGTCGCTCGCGCAGGCCCAGGAACAACAGCGCGCATCCGCACAGACGATCGGCGACGAAGCCGATGCGATCGCGACGCTGCATGCGCGCGAGGCCGCACTGGCCCGCGCGCAGCACGCGCTCGACGATACGGTCGTGCGCGCGCCGCACGACGGGCTCGTGACGGGCCTGACCGTCCTCGCCGGCGAAACCCTGGCGCCGAACCAGTCCATCTTCACGCTAATCGACGCGAGCGAATGGTTCGCCGTCGGCAACTTCCGCGAGACGGCGCTGAACCGCATCGAGGTCGGCGATTGCGCGACCGTCTATTCGATGATCGACCGCAGCCGCCCGATGACGGGCAAGGTCGTCGGCATCGGCGCGGGCATCGCGGACAGCGCCCGCATCAACCTGCCGCGCTCGCTGCCGATCGTGCAGAACTCGGTGAACTGGGTGCACGTCGCGCAGCGCTTCCCCGTGCGCGTGAAGCTCGACGAACCCGACGGCAAGCTCGTGCGCGTCGGCGCGAGCGCGATCGTCGAGGTCCGGCATGGCTCAGCCTGCCGCTGACGTCCGCTCGCCGGGCCCGCGCGAAGTCCTGCGACTGCTCGTGCCGTTTCCGGGGCGCGCGGCGATGGCCGTGCGCGTCGCGCTGATCTGCGCGCTGGTCGTGCTCGTGACGAGCGGGTACGGCACGCCGGAAGCCGCGATTTCCGCATACGTCGTGTTCTTCCTGAACCGAGCCGACCGCGTGACGAGCGTCGTGCTCGCGGTCGCGATGCTGCTGCTCGTCACGGTCGTGATCGCGCTCGTGATGGGCGTCGCGATCTTCAGCATCGACTATTCGATCCTCCGCGTCGCGTGCATGACCGTGATGTCGGTCGGGCTGCTCTACCTGACATCGGCGAGTAAGCTGCGCCCGGTCGGCGCGATCCTCGCGATGATCGTCGGCTTCGGGCTCGACCAGCTCGGCCTCGCGCCGTTCGGTGAAGCGGCGACGCGCGCGCTGCTCTATGCATGGCTGATGGTCGCGATCCCGGTCGGCGTCGCGATCGTCGTCAACCTGCTGATCGCGCCGTCGCCGCGCAAGCTCGCGCAAGCGCAGCTCGCGAAGCGGCTGCGGCTCGCGGCGCAACGACTGCGCGGCGATCATGACCACGACGCACGCGCCGCGTTCGACGCAAGCCTGCGCGAAGGCGACAAGCAGCTGCTCACGTGGCTCAAGCTGTCGAAGCTCGAAGGCTCGTCGTCGGCTGCCGATGTCGTCGCACTGCGGCAGGCCATCGCGTCGAGCACCGCGCTGCTCGTGGCCGTCGCGCTCGCCGACCGCGAGCCCGATGCCCGGCTGCCCGACGCGTTCGCCGCCCCGATCGCCACGACGCTCGACGAGATGGCCGCCATCCTCGAACAGGGCGGCTATCCGGTCGATGTGACGCTCGCGCTGCCGGCCACCGATGCGCTGCCGCCGCTCGCGCGCGTCGTCGCAACCGACCTGCACACTGCGATCACGCATTTCGCGGAACCGGCCGCGGCCGATACGGCCGCCGCGCCGGCGCAGCCCGCCGCGCCGTCTGCGCCCCCCGCCCCGCGCGGCGGCTTCTTCCTGCCCGACGCACGCACCAATCCCGACCACGTCCGCTACGCACTGAAAACGACGGCCGCGGCGATGTTCTGCTACCTGCTGTACTCGCAGCTCGACTGGTCGGGCATCCATACCTGCTTCATCACCTGCTACATGGTGTCGCTCGGCTCGACGGCCGAAACGGTCGAGAAGCTCACGCTGCGCATCGCCGGCTGCATCGTCGGCGCGCTGCTCGGCACCGCCGCGCTGGTGTTCGTCGTGCCGTCGCTGTCGTCGATCGGCGAGCTGATGGCGCTCGTATTCGCCGGCGCGTGGCTCGCCGCGTGGGTCGCCTTCGGGTCGCCGCGCATCGCGTATGCGGGCTTCCAGGTCGCGTTCGCGTTCTTCCTGTGCGTGATCCAGGGCGCCGGCCCCGGCTTCGACCTGACGCTCGCGCGCGACCGCACGATCGGCATCCTGCTCGGCAACGTGGTCGTGTATCTCGTGTTCACGCGGATCTGGCCCGTCAGCATCGGCAAGCAGATCGACACGGCGCTCGCGGCGCTGCTCGACCAGTGGCGGCGCCTCGCGCAGATCGCGCAGCCGGCCGAGCGGCGCGCGCTGGCCGCCGAAGCGTTCGCGCGCCACGGCGCGATTTCGCAGGAACTCGGGCTGATCCACTACGAACCGTCGTGGGTGCGGCCGGCCGCCACGTGGCTCGCCGCGCGGCGGCGCGCGCTCGCGGAACTCGGCGCGCTCGAAGGCCCGCTGTTCCTGCTCGCCGAGCGCGCGCCGGGCGACGCGGCGATCGGCGCGCAGCTCGCGCGCGTGGCCGACCTGCGCGACGACGAAGCCGCGCCTCGGACGGACGCCCCCGCGCCGTCGGGCGACGCCCCCGCCGACCCCGCGCGCGACGCGCTGCTGCACCTGATCGACGCGCGGCTCGCGCATATCGCCGACGCCGCCCGCCAAGCCACACCGAAGGAGCCCGTCCCTCATGCGCCTACCTGAACCGCCGGCCGCCTCGATCGCCGCCGCCGCCCTCGCGACCGCCGTCGCGCTGGCCGGCTGCGCGACGTCGTCGATCGATCTGGCGCCGGAGGCGTCCGACCGCCCGTGGCAGCCGCAAACATCGGCTGCGGGCGAGATCGTGCCCGCGCCGCCGCGCGCGTCCACGCAAGGCGCGCACGACTACACGCTGCCGCCCACGCCCGCGCTCGCGTCGGTATCGCCGCCGGCCGCGCTCGATTCCGCACATGCGTACACGCTGCCCGAACTGATCGACCTCGCCGAATCGGCGAACCCGCTGACCCGCATCGCATGGAACGACGCGCGCAACGCGGCGCTCGCGGTCGGCATCGCGAAATCCGCCTATCTGCCGAAGCTGTCCGCAACGGCCATGGGCGCGTACCAGGCGAGCCACGGCTCGACGTCGACGATCCTCGGCGATTCGTCGAGCGACACGACCGTGCACGGCACGATTTCAGCGCTGTCGCTGCAATGGCTGCTGTTCGATTTCGGCGGCCGCGCGGCGCGCGTCGAAGCGGCCGAGCAGGCATCGATCGCATCGAACGTCGCGTTCACGGCCGTGCACCAGCAGGTGATCCACGACGTGACCGTTGCGTACTACCGCTACGAAGCCGCGCGATCGCGCGCACTCAGCGCGCAGCAAGGCCTCGCGAACGCGGACGCGATCCTCGCGGCATCCCGCGCACGGCTCAGGCACGGCGTCGGCACGGTCGTCGAACTCGCGCAGGCGACGCAGAACCGCGCGCAGGCGAACCTCGCGCTCGTGCAGGCGAACGGCACGGAGAGCGACAGCTACCTTGCCCTCGTCTCCGCGCTCGGCATCTCGCCGCTGTCGAAGCCGACGATCGCCGCGCTGCCGAAGCGGCCGCTGCCGCCCGCGCTCGGTTCGTCGGTCGACGCGATCGTGTCGGACGCGATCGCGCGCCGCCCCGACCTGCAGGGCGCGTTCGCGCTCGAAAAGGCCAACCGCGCGAAGATCAAGGCCGCCGAGGCTGCGTTCATGCCGAAGATCTTCCTGTCCGCATCGACGTCGTATGCGAGCGGCGGCACGGCGATCTCCGCGCTGCCGGCGATCGGCGACCAGGCGCCGACCGTCAATCTGAACGGCAGCCGCTACGGCGGCGGCGTGTTCCTCGGCGTGACGATCCCGCTGTACGACGGCGGGCTGCGCTCGGCCGTGCTGATGCAGGCGCGCAACGATGCGCAAAGCGCCTCCGCGCGCCTCACGCGGACCAAGGAGGAAGCCGTCCGCCAGGTCGTCGCCGCGCAGAACGCGGTGCAGACGAGCCTCGCATCGCACGATGCCGCGAAGGCGCTCGTCGATGCCGCGCAGACGAGCTACGACGCGGCGCTGACCGCGTACCGGAACGGCGTCGGTTCGGTGACCGACGCGACGATCGCGCAGAGCCAGCTGCTCGCGGCCCGGAATGCGGAGGTCGACAGCTATGCCGGTGCGCTGTCGGCGGCTGCCGCGCTCGCGCTCGCCACGGGGACGATCGGGTCGGCGCAGTAGCCCGACCGTCGCCGGGCGGTTGACGCATGCACGCGCCGCCCACTAGAATGCCGCCCATTCTTCCTTCAGGAACCATCGTGGACAGTTGCAGCACTCCGTTGCGTGCGCCGCTTGCCGCCTGAACGCCTGTCCGACGCAGTTCTCCTGCCCCGGCTCGCGTTCCGCGAGCCCGTACGCCTACCGTTTCACACTGAATGACGCATTCGCGCGGTACAGTACCGCGCGATGACGGCCATCTTCGCGTCGCCTTCGGCATTGCGCCGCGGCGGCGCGAGCCGGCATGCGCTCCTTGCACGGCAGGACAACCATGACTTTCGATTTCGCACTCCGTCTTTTCACCGCGTTCGCCTGCGGCGTCGCGATCGGCCTCGAGCGCCAGATGCGCCAGCGCACGGCCGGCCTGCGCACGATCACGCTCGTCGCGAGCGGCGCATGCCTGTTCGTCACGCTCGGCGTACTGACCGGCAACGGCGTTGCGGGGGTCACGCAGATCGCCGCGTACGTCGTGTCGGGCGTCGGCTTTCTCGGCGGCGGCGTGATCATGCGCGACAAAGGCTCGATCCAGGGCATCAACACGGCCGCGACGCTGTGGTGCTCGGCTGCGGTCGGCGTGCTGTCCGGTTCCGGTCATTACGTGCCCGCGCTCGCCGGCACGGGCGTCGTGCTGCTCACCAATACCGTGCTGCGGGGCGTCAGCCAGGCGATCAACGCGACACCCGTGTCGAATGCCGATCTCGTGCGCGAATACCAGATCACCGTGATCTGCCTGGCCGCCGACGAAGTGCACATCCGCACGCTGCTGTCCAACTCGATGTACGCGAAGCCGCTATCGTTCCAGAGCCTCACGAGCGAGGACGTCCCCGACCAGCCGGACCGTTTGAAGGTGACCGCGACGCTGAAGCTGCATCCGAAGGATCAACCGAAGCTCGAGCAGATCGCGAGCCGGATAAGCATGGAGAAGAGCATTTCCAGCGTGAGCTGGACCGCGAAGGAAGCGGAGCCGATGATGGAATGAGCGGCATGGCGGCCGCCGTGTTCGGCGCCGCCGCCCTCGCCCGCGTCAGGGTGTCTCGATGAGCCCGGCGGAGATCGCCTTGACGACCGCCTGGACCTTGTTCGTCGCGCCGAGCTTCTCGAGGATGTTGTTGACGTGGAAGTTGACCGTCCGCTCCGAGATGCTGAGGATCTGGCCGATCTCGCACGCAGTCTTGCCCTCTGCCGTCCAGCACAGCACCTCGCGCTCGCGCGCGGTCAGCGTGACGCCCGCCGCGGGCGACAGCTTCGGCACCATGAAGCGGCTCATCAGCGAATGCGACAGGTTCGCGAGCCAATTCGTCTGCAGCGTCAGCATGTTGATCTCGGCCGGCGTCAGCCGGTCGGCATGGCGCGCGATGCTCAGCAATCCGAATGCGCCGCGGGCCGCCCAGCTCGACTGGGCGACACCCACCGACAACCCGAATTCGCGCGCGTCCTGCCACAACGGGCCTGGATCGCTCCGGTCGACATCCGGCCAGACGATCATGTTGGTACTGAGCGCGCCGTCACGCACCGTCGAATCGATCTCGATGTAGTTCTGCGCCTGGTAACGCGCCATCCAGCCGTCGGGATAGGTATCGAAGATCGCGACCGACGGCTTCGACACGGGCAGCGGCACGCGAATGCCGTAGCAGCAGTATTCGAATCCCAGCCGTTTGGAATAGGCAGCGATCCGCTGGAAGAGCTGTTGCTCGTCTTCCGCGGCACTGAATTGTTGATAGGCATCCTGCCAGCGCAGTTCCATTCGTTCTCCGACAACGTCACGCTGTCATACTTGTCAGGTTCCAGCTCCGGTTCGAGGCTGATACATTCCGCGCATGACTTCACCTTTGCTGCATCCGGTCTCCGGCCCGTCCGCGGACGGCTACGTACGCCTGTCAGAAGGCGCACTGGCCGCGCTTGCGATCGACCACGTCGCAAGCGGCCTCGATGCATCACTGCTGGCGGAACTGCGCGACAACGCGATCGACGCACGCCTCGCCGGCTATACCGAATGGCAGCGCACGGCCCGCGCCGGCGTCGCTTACGTGACAGTCGGCTGGGACTGGTATCTCGAACGCGCGACAGGCACGTTCGTGATCGCGGGCAGCGACGTCCGCAGCAACGTGATGATCGTCGATGCCACGGGCGCCGACATCGGCATGTTCCGCACGGCCGCCGCGCTCGCCGCGCGGCTCGCCTCCATCGACTGGGCCGCGGCGGTCGCGTCGGCCCTGCTCGGCCGCAACGGCACCTATCATGCCGGTCCCACGCTCCAGTGACAACCGGCCACGCATTCCTCTGACCATTTCCGTGATGCTGGCGGTCTTTATAAGCAAAAGCGGCCCGGTTTTCAATCCCGTCGATCAAGAAACCGTTACCACGTCCTGAATGACGCTTTCGCGTCGCCACCCTGTAAGAGTTACCAGTTACAGCGTCCTCGTGCCGCGCGATGTAATGCGTGCATACAAAAGCACAGACCCGAGGACACCATGCGGACCTTCGTTCACGAGGAAGGGCGGTTGCCACACGAACTTGCAGCGGATATCGGGCGCTACCGGCGCCGCGTGTTCGTCGAGCAGCTTGGTTGGGCGCTCCCGTCGGCGAACGAAAGTTTCGAGCGCGATCAGTTCGATCGCGACGATACCGTCTACGTGTTCGCGCGAAACGCCGACGGCGACATGTGCGGATGTGCGCGCCTGCTGCCCACGACGCGCCCGTATCTGCTGGGTTCGTTGTTCGCCGACCTGATCGCCGAGGACATGCCGCTGCCGCAATCAGCCGCTGTCTGGGAGCTGTCCAGGTTCGCGGCGACCGACGACGAAAGCGGTTCGGGCAATGCCGAATGGGCGGTGCGCCCGATGCTCGCGGCGGTCGTCGAATGCGCGGCGCAGCTTGGCGCGCGGCAGCTGATCGGCGTGACGTTCGCGAGCATGGAGCGGCTGTTTCGCCGGATCGGCATACACGCGCACCGCGCAGGCCCGCCGAAACAGGTGGACGGGCGTCTGGTGGTCGCGTGCTGGATCGATATCGATCCGCAAACGTTTGCCGCATTAGGAATCGAGCCGGGGCAGGCATCCCGGCAAGCCATCGCCGCCTGAACCGGAACGCGTATTCCCGTCCGGGCGGCATCGTAACGAAGGAGAACCAACGTGGACCAGTCTCAGGTCTTTCGCGCGATGATGCCCGGGTTGACGCGCGCCAGCGGCGCTCGCATCGCGGTCGCCTATCCGTCGTTTCCCAGGCCGCTGCCGCTCGTGCGGCTCGACCGCCACGGGCTCGTGTTTCGCGCCGCCGGCGTCGCGCCGCTCGTCTGCGGGCTGCCGCGCGCGGCGACGCTGCTGGTCGCGGACGAACCGCTCTGCTCGCTGCGCCTCGTGATCCGCGACATCGTCCCGGCCGGCGACGGCCAACACGACCTGACGATGCAGCCGTCCGGCGCCGCCGGAGACGAATTGCTGTGGCATGCGCTGCGCGATCGCGAACCGTATCGGCGGATTCAGCACCCGCTCGCGCCGGTCGACACGCCCCTCTCCGGCGACAACGAGCCGCATGCAGCCGCCAGCGAAGCCACGCCGCGCCCGTCGCGCAGCACGGCCTTCCGGTTGCCGTGCCGCAGCGATGCGTTGTTCTTCGCGGACTGGCTCGAATATCACTTCGACGAGCTACGCGCGCTGTCGCAACGGCATGGTCCGCAACTGCAGCTCAATCAGCTCGAACGACAGGTTGCCGACGACGAGGTCGGCGTGCGCTTCGTCTACGACATCGACGGGCATGCGACGCGGCACGCGCTGACCGATTGCGCACGCGAAGCCTGTGAGTGGATCGAAACCGAGATGCGCAACAAGTACGCGCTGCCGGTCGCGCAGGATCGGTTCGGCGCGTTTGCCGCGCACGCGCGGGCCGGCGGCATGTGAGCGCAATAGCGGCCGCGTCGATGCGAGGCGGTCGTTACGGCGGGAAGTTGCATGGATACAACGGGGGCTTGCCAACCTCCGGGTTTTCCCTTAAATTTACGTTTGTCTCCTCCATGTCTCCAAACATGGATTCAGCCCGCTCAAGCAGTGGGCTTTTTTATTGCCTGCGCGGATTACGGGGCCATACCATTCGCCGCCCCCGGCATCTCGGCGCGACACAATCCGGACCGACCGGATTATCATCGGCGGGACTGCCACGCTCCCCGAGGCCATCTTGCACGCACACCTGCGCATTGCCCGCCCGGTTGCCAACCTCACCAGAACCGAGCGCATGTATCGCGACGCCCTCGACTTGTCGGTACTCGCACGCTTTGAAGATCACGACGGCTTTTCCGGCGTCATGCTCGGACGCAAAGGGCTCGACTACCACTTCGAATTCACGCACTGTCCGGACCATCCGATCGCGCCGTCCCCGACGCCGGAGGACCTGATCGTGTTCTACCTGCCCGATCGTCCGGAATGGGAAGCCGCATGCGAGCGCGCGACTGCGCACGGCTTCATGCCCGTGACGTCGTTCAATCCATATTGGGATATATCAGGCCAGACATTCGAGGACGCAGACGGCTACCGGATCGTGCTGCAGAATGCCGACTGGCGTTGACGAGCCGTTACGCGCTGGCGTCGCCGCGGTGGGCAACGTACACGACGTGCCGCCGCAGCGCATGCCCTTCCGGCAACGCGGGATGATCGAAATCGCGCGCCGGTTGGCGCTGCATGCCAAGCCGCTGCATCACGTGCTGCGATCGCAGGTTGGTGTCGGCCGTCCACGCGAAGATCTCGCCGAGCCCGCTCCGGTCGAACCCGTCGGCCAATGCCGCGACCGCCGCTTCGGCAATATAGCCATGCCCCAAGCGTGATGCGCCTGCCGCCACATGATTTCGACACATGGCGTCATCGGATGCGTTACACGCGTTTCGTGCGACAGCCCGCAAAGTGCGATCAGTGTCGCATCGGCTCGACGCTCGACCGCCCACACGCCGAAACCGTGGGCCTCGAAATGCGCGTCGAAGCGCGCGATGACGTCGCTCGCCTCGTCGACCGACATCGGGCCGCGCGCTAGCCACGCAGTCACTTCCGGATGCGCGTGCATCGCCGCAAGCGCGGCCGCGTCTTCCGGTCGCCAGCGACGCAGCGTCAGACGTTCGGTTTCGATCTTCGATCGCGTGGTCATGGGTGAGTGGGATCGTATCGGTGGCGCAACGCAACTAGCATCACGAACCCGGACGCAAGACGGATGAGACGGGAATCGCGATCGTCGCCTCGGCCGGCGACGATCGGAAGGGCACGCGGCGGCGAGAAGCCGCCGAAGCGCCGGATGCGATTACTCGTTTTCTTCGAAGTAGTGCCCAAACTTCGTCTGCTTCGTGCGGATATAACGCTCGTTTTCTTCGCGCACGGGCACCGCGAGCGCCACGCGTTCGCAGACCGGAATGCCGTGCTTCACGAGCGTGTCGAACTTCTTCGGGTTGTTGCTCATCAGCCGCACCGACGTCACGCCGAGGATCCGGAGGATCGCTGCGGCCGAGTCGTATTCGCGCGCGTCGTCGGGCAGACCGAGGTCGAGATTCGCCTCGACGGTGTCGCGCCCCTGCTCCTGCAGCGCATATGCGCGGATCTTGTTGCTGAGGCCGATCCCGCGCCCCTCATGGCCGCGCAGATACAGCAGCACGCCGCGGTCTTCGGCCGCGATGTAGCGCAACGCGAGATCGAGCTGCTCGCCGCAATCGCAGCGATACGAGCCGAACACGTCGCCGGTCAGGCATTCGGAATGCAGCCGCGTCAGCACGGACTGCTCGCCGGTCACGTCGCCCATCACGAGCGCGAGATGTTCGGCATCGCTGCCCGATACGCGGAACGCGTATGACGTGAACGTACCGTAGCGCGTAGGCAGCGACGCCGTGGCGACGAGCGTCACGCACTCGTCGGCCTGGCCATTGCCCTGCGCGGGCGATTGGGAACGCGAAGACATCATGAATTCAGTCGAAACGATCAGGAATGTAGGAGTTGTGTGGATAGTGCGTGACGGGAGTTTACCGCTAATCTGGAAACGTCACGCGACTGCCGCCACCCGCCCGGCTATACTGGCCTCATCGGGTGACGCGCATCACGCCTGCCTTCCCTGTATCGACCTGCACACGGAGAAAGCGAATGAGTACGACTGTCGCGCAGATTCTCAAGGCCAAGCCGGATTCCGGCCGCACCATCTACACCGTCAGGAAGACCGATCTCGTCTACGACGCCATCAAGCTGATGGCGGAAAAGGGAATCGGCGCGTTGCTGGTCGTGGACGGCGACGACATCGCGGGCATCGTTACCGAGCGCGACTACGCGCGCAAGGTCGTATTGCAGGACCGCTCTTCGAAGGCCACCCGCGTCGAGGAAATCATGACGGCGAAGGTGCGCTACGTCGAACCGTCGCAATCCACCGACGAGTGCATGGCACTGATGACCGAGCACCGGATGCGCCACCTGCCCGTCCTCGACGGCGGCAAGCTGATCGGCCTCATCTCGATCGGCGACCTCGTGAAGAGCGTGATTGCCGATCAGCAGTTCACGATCAGCCAGCTCGAACACTATATCCACGGCACTCCCGCGGTCACGTCGGTCTGACCCGCACCAGCAAAAAAGGCCCAAACGCGTAAGCGTCTGGGCGGAAAGCCGCCGGAATGCGGCGACGGAGGTTCTGCTCCTGCGGGCGAACAACGCGCGCAAATGGCGCGCGTCTCGTCGATTAAGCGGTGCGCTCGGGCAGACCCGGGGACGTTCAGTTACCGAAGTAGACCGAGTTCACGGGATTCGGCGCTTCCCGCGTCATGCGGCGACCCGCTTGTGCTGCGCCCGTCGGCACGGCACCGTAGCCGCTCGTATCGGCCTGCGCGAGCATCGGCTGGTTCGGCTGAATTCGTTGTTCGGCTGCCTGGATGTTGCTCGGATACTGCGAATCGCTCGCCAGCGGCTTGTAGCCGTTCTGTTCGAGTTGCACGAGTTCGGCCTTGACCTGATCACGGGTCAGCCCTTGCTCGGATTGCGCAAACGATGCGATCGGAGCGGCAAGGACGGATGCGGCGATGGCTGCGTAGATGATCGACTTCATGATTTACCTCCGGAATATGTTCTCTTTTGATGTCGCCTCGGCAGGACTGTCTGAAGCGATTGAATCCAGTGTAGTGCTCGTCACCCCGAGGGGAAACCCTTAGTTTGAACATACAGCGTTGCGATTTTGGCAAATATCGCCCGCCTTTTCCGAATCGCAACGCCGCCACTTGCTTCATCTACACAACAATCTCTGACGAAACGCCAACAGCCAGATCACATATCCCGAAGGTTGTGTTGTAGAATCGTAAGGTTTTATTCGCCAGTCGATATTCCACATCCACCATGCACGCGCTCACGCCTCTTTCGGTTTCGCCGTCCGGCCCCGCCGGCGTGCGCGCGCGCGCCGATTATCCGGCGCATCCCCTCGCTCGACGCACGGCCCAGGCGCCGCTCGCCCCTGCCCGGCGCCTGATCTGACGGCTCGGTCTCCTCCCGGAGCCAGGTCAGACAGGCTCCGGGCGATCCTCATGGGCACGCCACGCCTGCCCCTGCCGATCATTTGGAGAACTGCCATGAAACAACGCCTTTACCAGTTGACTGAACTCGACGTCGCTCGCCTCGAGAAGCACGCCGAGCACAACCCGCGATTCCAGACCATGCTCGACACGCTGCTCGAGCGCGCCGACATCGTTCAGCCGGACACCATCAAGGCGAACGTCGTCACGATGAATTCGCAGATCACGCTGCTCGACGAAGCAACCCAGGAACAGACCACCTGGACGATCGTTTATCCTGACGCCGCCAATCTCGAACTGGGCCGCCTGAACGTGTTCTCGCCCGTCGGCATGGCGCTGCTGGGCACGCAGCGCGGCCAGATGGTCAAGGTGATGCAGCCGAGCGGTGCCGAAAAGCTGATGAAGGTCTCCGCGATCGTGTTCCAGCCGGAAGCCAACGGCGAATACACGCGCTGACGCCAGCCGGCCAGCACCGCGCCGTGACCGGCGCAGAACGAAAAAAAGCGAGGCATGTGCCTCGCTTTTTTGCATCCGGACGATATGAATCGTCGTTATCCATTCCGCAGACGAAAAAAAAGGCGCCCGAAGGCGCCTTTTTCGATGCTGCGAAGCGGGTTACCCCGCCTGTCACGCTTAGAAGCGGTGACGCAGACCAACCGTTGCTGCGGTTTGGTTGATCGACGAGCTCGGCAGCGTGCTGTTGTCGCCGTTGTAGATCGATGCGCCAATGCCGTTCTTCGCTGCACGCTGGTACACAGCTTGTGCGTAGACGTCCGTGCGCTTCGACAGTGCGTAGTCAGCTTGCAGGCCGAACTGGTTCCAGTGCGTGCTGCCGTTGTTGATCTTCGCGTTCGTGTACGTGTAAGCAGCACCCAGGCCGAGAGCCGGCGTCAGGTTGTACTTTGCGTTGACTTCGTAGTTGTCGGTGCGCACCGAGCCCAGGCTACCGACAGCGTTGTTGTCGAGACGTGCTTGCGTCCATGCAGCGCCGACTTGTGCCGGGCCGAATGCGTAGCCAGCAGCAGCACCGTACGTGCGGACGCGGCCTTGGCTAGCGATGCCACCGATCGCCGACGACGTTGCGCCGTTTGCGTTCGTACCGTCACCCAGGTTCGCTTGCGAGTATGCAGCAGCCAGCTTCAGACCTTGGAACTGGTATGCAGCACCCGCGCTGTACGCACGGTTGTTGCCGAAGTTCGTGTTGTTCGAGAACGAGTACGTGCCGCCGAATTGCAGGCCAGCGTAGTTCGCGCTCGTGTACTTGATCGTGTTGTTCTGAGCGACATCGCCGTTCGTGCTCAGACGGTCAAGGTTCAGCGGGTGCGCGAAGTACGTGCCGCCCCACGAGCCCGTTGCCGTCAGCGGCGCCAGGTAGTCTTGCGTTGCGTCGTATTGCTTACCCAGCGTGACCGTGCCGTACTGGCTCGACAGGCCGACGAAAGCTTGACGGTTGAACATGCCGCCGTTGCCGTTCGCGAACTTGCCGTTACCGATGTTGAAGCCGCTTTCCAACGTGAAGATTGCCTTCAGGCCGCCACCCAGGTCTTCCGAGCCACGCAGGCCGAAACGGCTCTGGTCAACGCCCGAACCCATCGACCAACGCGACTTGCCAGCTTGGCCCAGGGCCGGCTGAACGTTGCTTTGGTAGGTGATGCCTGCGTCCAGCACGCCGTACAGCGTGACGCTGCTTTGCGCGTGAGCGACGGTTGCGAACGATGCTGCAGCTGCTGCAACGATCAGAGTCTTGTTCATTCGTGGAGCTCCCTTCTAAAAAGAGGCAGGTCTCGCGACCTTGTTCATAAACGGTCTTCAACCGCCCGGGAGCGCCATCGGTCCTGCTGGCCGCGCCCGGATAGTTGCCCGTTTGGGAACCGTGAGTATAGGGGTGTACCCTAGGGGAGCGATCCGCAAATAAAGAAATAAGCTTTTCCAGAACTAGAAATAATGAAAGTAGGGCCGCGTTATAAGTATTTGTTTTGATGCTTGTTTTTGACTTCTTGACGACGGCTTTTTGGAGCCTCCCATCGCACCATTCTTACATGTCATCGTCTTGACGGTTGCATAGAAACAACAAACGGATTCGATTGGGCACCCTCGAATCGGCAATTTTTACTCAGTTTAGTCTCAAATACCAGGCTCTCGCCGTCTAAAACGTGTCGGCCGGTCAGTAAACAACGCACGACATCCGTGAAGCGGGTCATGTCCACCCGCCGGCAGGGCCGGCAACGGCGGCCTGCGGCTGCCGTGACACGCGGTAACAGCCTTAACCGCTCGCGTAACCCGGTCGGCGCACCGGCAGGCTAATGTAAGGCGGCCTCGAATACAGAACAGGACACGCCATGAATCGACGCTCGTTGTTGCGCGCCATCGGACTGACCGCCGCCTTTGCCGGCACCGGCTGGCTGCGCGCCGCCTCGGCTCAGCCCGCACCGCCCGTCTATCGGCCGTCCGGCCCGAATCGCGTGCCCGGCGGGCCGCCTTATGCCGACCGCCCGGGCTTCGGACCGCCGGCGGCCCGGCACGATCGCCGTCCGCCGCCGCCTCGGCCGCACGGCTATATATGGACCGACGGCTACTGGAGCTGGCAGCGCGGCCGCTATATATGGGTGTCCGGCCGCTGGGTCGCACGGCGCCCCGGGCGGCGGTGGGTACCCGGCTACTGGCGTCGCCAGGGGCACGTGTGGATCTACGTCGACGGTTCGTGGCGATAGACAACCAACCGGCTCCGGCCCGTGGAGGGGCCGGAGCCGGTCCGGGCGCGAATCCGCACCGCGCCCCGGCCGCGGAATCCTGGCGAGCGGCACGCGTGCCCCGCAAATCCCGCACATCCCGCACATTCGGCCCTTCTCCGGCGCGCCCCCGGCCGCGATACCGATACTCGTGCTCCATCCGATCGGACAACGTCGGTAATCGACACGGCCGCCTCTTTGCGGTCTCGTCATCCTGCACCGCGCGAATTCCTGCTGTCCTCTTGTCGCGCCCCATACA
This sequence comes from Burkholderia stabilis, assembly GCF_001742165.1. Taxonomy (NCBI): domain Bacteria; kingdom Pseudomonadati; phylum Pseudomonadota; class Betaproteobacteria; order Burkholderiales; family Burkholderiaceae; genus Burkholderia; species Burkholderia stabilis. The sequence continues at coordinate 1,154,151 of NZ_CP016443.1, forward strand.
ACAGAAGACGCCATGTTTCGGTCGCGCCGACGCTGGCCGTCGACTTGGGTGTCGCGTCGCACACGCGTTGCTGTATTTGCGACGAACGCGGCAGCGTATCGTCAAGCCGTCCACCTGGACGAGGCCCTTCGGATAACGAACATCCGATGCCGAGCCGACATACGTCGCCAAGCCGAGCCGTCGGCAACACACCACCCTTCAAAGGAACTGAGCCAGCGCGCCGCTCAGCGGCCACCGCCCTCCAGCTCCCGCGCTCGACGGCGCGCGGCGCAGATCGCGCGATGATGTTCGTCGGCCCACCGGATCATCGCGTGCATCGGCGTCAGGAACGAACGCCCGAGGTCGGTCAGCGCATATTCGACACGCGGCGGCACCTCGGCGAACAGCGTGCGGCTGACGAAACCGTCCTGCTCGAGCCGCTTCAGCGTGCGCGACAGCATCTGCTTCGACACATCGCCAATCGCACGGCCCAGTTCGTTGAAGCGCATCGTCCCGCCGGACAGCGCTTCGAGCACGAGCAGGCTCCACTGGTCGCCGATGCGGTCGAGCACATCGCGGATCGGGCACGGCTGATCGAGTTCGACGATTTCGTCGGCGGAGGGCAACGGCATGACGGGATTCTCTTTCACGGACAATGCATGGTCAGCGCGGTGTGACCTGTTCACACCGCGCTGACTTCTTGTGACGGGTTCGCGGCAACTGTACCATTCGATCGGCCCGGCAGCCGCCCGGATTCGCCAGTTCAACGAAACATGACGATGCCGCGCGGCCTCGCACCATCGGCAGCGCTGACGGCATGCGTTTCGCGCCGATCCCTTCGCATCGACGCGCAATGCGTGCTCGCAGCCACGCGCACATGTGCCGCCGGTCACCGCGACCGACCGGTGCAGCCCGCAGCCGTGTATCGCACATCAGTCCACGAAACGTCAGACAAGGAAAACGCTACATGTCATCGCTCCGCTCCCCCGTTCGCGCCGTTGCCGCGCTCGTCCTGCTGGCCGCGTCGACGGCCGCGCTGGCCGCCGGCCCGGCCACGCGCGACCTGGCCGCCGAGGAAGCCAACCGCCAGCTCGTGCTGACGTTCTACGACCGCTTCTTCAACAAGCATGAAGCGGTCGAAGCCGCCGCCGTCGTCGCGGACGACTACAAGCAGCACAACCCGCACGTGCCGGACGGCAAGAAGCCGTTCGTGTCGTATTTCGTCGGCGCCTTCCAGAAGAACCCGGCATCGCGGGCGCGCATCGTCCGCAGCGCGACCGACGGCGACCTCGTGTACCTGCACGTGCATGCGACCGAGCGTCCGGGCGATCGCGGCGAAGCGATCGTCGATATCTTCCGCGTGAAGGACGGCAAGATCGTCGAGCACTGGGACGTGATCCAGCCGGTGCCCGAAACGTCCGCGAACCGGAACACGATGTTCTGACGCACGGGCCGGCAAGCGGCATCCGACGACGCGCGCCGTGCGCCGGTCGTCGACGGCAATCCGCCGTGTCGCCCGCCCGCATGGATGCCCGGTCGCGGCGAAGTCCCCTACAATCGTAGCTTCGCCGCCGCGCCGGCCGCGGGCCCGCATGACCGCACGCCGCCGCCTGCCAAGCGCGCCGCCGCACGCGAAACCCGGCCGGCGCGGGCGGCCGTTCGCGAAGACGGTGTCAACGATGAGCCCCGCCCACATTTCCCTGAGCAACGCCGGCGACCTGGTCGCCAGCCTCGGCAGTCCGCAGTTTCCCGCCCGGCTTTGGGCGTGGCTGCGCGAAACCGTCGACCCGCAATCCCATTACTGCGTCGCGATGCGTTACCGGCGCGATACGCCGTCGCAATCGGTCGACAACGTCGACGTGCTGTTCTTCGCCGGCGGCGACGATCCCGACGGCACCCGCCATGCGCTCGATCTGTATACACAGGGCGACTGGCGCACCGATACGCTGCTTCCGCATATCGAGCGCGCGACCGACTCGCAGCTCGTGTTCTCGTGCAACGAAGACATCGACACGGCGACCGAATACGGCCGCCAATTTGCGCTCGGCGAGCTCGGCGAAGACTGCACGCTGCTCGGCAGCGAGCGCGACTACGTCTATGCGTTCTCGCTGTTCCGCCGGCGCGGCCAGCCGTCCTACACGCTGGCCGAACTGGCCTTGCTGCGGCAGCTCGGCGATTTCGTGCTGCCGCTGCTGATCCAGCATGCGCGGCTCGCCCGCCTGACGCCGCGCTCGGACGACGACGCGTTGCTGCAGCGCTTCGAACAGCGGCTGTCGGCCAGCGGCGCGGCGCTGTCGCAGCGCGAGCGGCTCGTCTGCCGCGCCGTGCTGCAAGGCCGGCCCGTCCCGCAGATCGCCGATACGCTCGCGCTCAAGCCCAGCAGCGTGCGCACCTATCTCGGGCGCGCGCTCGCGAAGCTCGGCGTTGCGAACCGGGCCGGGCTCTTCGCGTGGTGCGTGACCGAAGAGGAAACGCCGGAAGCCCGCAGCCGGTAGATCACCCCGGCACATCGCCCTACCTCCCGCCGCCTTTGTCGCGCGTTGTCCTCAAAACGATGACAGACAGCCGGCCGCCCCGCTCCTAGTATCTGACTCACCCGGCGACAGGAACACGTCGGATGCCACGGAGACACCGAATGCCGAATACCGGATGGACGCCGGCCCGCGCGGCCGCACATGCGTCCCCCACCGATTTGCCGATCGGGAGCCGTCGGCGAAACCGGCATGACGCACCGCCCGTCGCGGCCGGCGGTGACCGCGGCACGACGCCGTCGCATCCGGCGCGCAGCGCCGGTACGTAACGCCCCGCACCCCATTCCAACCCGACCGGGTTCACGCGACCGGACGAGCCAGACGGCCCGCCCGCCGGACGCGTGCGCCCGTCGACACGCCCCCTATCCGGAGGAGACACATGCAACACGCCGACACCGTCTATCTGAACGGCCTGCTTTACACGGGCGACGCGCAGCGCCGCTTCGCGCAGGCGCTCGCCACGAAGGACGGCAAGATCGTCGCGGTCGGCCGCGACGACGACATCCGCCCGCTCGCCGGCCCCGCCACTCGCATGGTCGACCTCGCCGGCCGGCTGATGCTGCCGGGCCTCATCGACGGCCACGTGCACCCGCTCGAAGGCCACCAGATCCTCGGCGACTTCGACCTGTCCGGCATCAACGACCCCGACGCGATCCTGCAGCGCATCCGCGCGTGCGCCGACGCGACGCCGAACGAGCCGTGGGTCTACCTCGGCGGCGCCAATCTCGCCGCGTTCGGCGCCTACCCGACCCGCGAACTGCTCGACCGGATCGTGCCCGACCGGCCGCTGCTCGTGGTCGGCTTCGACGTGCACAGCGGCTGCCTCAACACGAAGGGGCTCGAAGCAGCCGGCATCAAGGCCGATACGCCCGACCCATCGGGCGGCGTCTACGAGCGCGATGCGTCGGGCGCGCCGAACGGCGTCGTGCACGAAGCGGCGTTCTATCGCGTCTGCCCGATCATTCCGCAACTGAGCCCGGCCGGCTATCCGAAGTCGCTCGCGAAAGCGCACACGATGGCGCACGGCTACGGCATCACGGGCTGGTTCGACGCGCGCGTCGAGGAAGCCGAGCTCAAGGCATACGCCGCGGCGCAGCGCGCCGGCACGCTGAAGGCGTACATGAGCGCGGGCCTCTATGCGAACCCGCGCCGCGATCCGCGCGAGCAGGTCGAGCGTTTTGTCGGATGGCGTCAGGAATACGAGCGCGACAACCTGCGCCTGCATACGGTGAAGATCTTCGTCGACGGCGTGCCGGAATCGAAAACCGCCGCGCTGCTCGAGCCGTACGCCGGCACCGACGACTGCGGCCTCGCGCTGTGGAGCCAGGACGCGCTGAACGAGATCTGCCTGCTCGCCGATACGGCCGGCTTCGACCTGCACTTCCATACGCTCGCCGACCGCGCGGTGCGCATGACGCTCGACGCGCTCGAATACGTGCAGCGCCGTAACGGCATGCGTGACCGGCGCGCGCAGCTCGCGCACCTGCAGCTCGTCGATCCGGCCGACATGAGCCGCTTCAACCGGCTCGGCGCGATCGCGAGCGTGCAGACGTTGTGGACGGCCGCGCGCGAAGAACAGCAGCAGCTCTATCGCGACCTGCTCGGCGACGAGCGCGCCGCGCGCAATTACCCGTTCCGCAGCATGCGCAACGCGGGCGTGATGCTCGCGGCCGGTTCCGACTGGTCGGTCAGCACGATGGACCCGATGCAGATCATCCAGACCGGCGTCACGCACCTGCTGATCGACCAGCCCGACAGCCCGCCGTGGAATCCGCACGAGCGCCTCGACCTGCTGACGATGCTCGAGGCCTATACGGTGAACACCGCCTATGCGCTGCGCTTCGACGACTGCACGGGCTCGCTCGAAGCGGGCAAGGACGCGAGCTTCGCGATCTTCGATCGCAATCCGTTCGCGCACCCGGTCGAGACGTTCGCGCAAACCCGCGTGATCGAGACGAGCTTCCGCGGTGAAGTCGTGTACGCCGCGCCGGGCTGGGCCGACTGACGTCGAAGCGCACGCCGGGCGGCCGTCAGGCGACGTCGAGCGCCAGCACCTGCGCGGTCGTCAGCACATCGCCGAACGTGTCCGACAGCGCGGCCAGCGTCGCGCGATGGAGGTCGCGGTGCGGCACCGTGCCGCCGTCTGCGACATCGAGGTCGCGCGTCGCGCATGCGTCGTCGACGACGATCACAGCATAGCCGAGCGGCACCGCATCACGTGCCGCGCCGGCGACGCACGCGTGCGTCATCAGGCCCGTGACGATCAGCGTGTCGATGCCGCCCGCTTTCAGGCGCGCGTCGAGGTCGGTGGTCGGGAACACGCTCACCGACGTCTTCTTCACCACCGCGTGATGCGGCGCCGGCTGCAAATCCGCGTGGAAACGGAAGCCGTCGCTGCCGTCGGCGAAGATCGGGCTGTCGGCGGTATCGACGTGCTGGACGTGAAACACCGGAATGCCCGCGCGGTCGGCGAACGCGATCACGCGCTGCGCGTTGCCGAGCGCGCGCGGCCCTTCCGGAATCGGCAGCCGGCCGCTGAAATATTCATTCTGGAAATCGATCACCAGCAGTGCGGTGCGGGCGGCGGCGATCGACGTCGGCGCCGTCGCGCCGGCCAGGGTACGGATGGTCGGATGTTGCATGGGTCGTTCTCTACTCCAGGTTGGCACATCGAACGGAACGGCGGGCCGGCCCTGCCGGCGCCGCCGGACGCGGCCTGGCGCTTCCAGCACCGCGAGACGCCAGTGTCGGGCCACGCGGCTTCGCGCGACAGCGGCACGCGGGACAACGTCCGACAGGATCGGGCCAACCCGCTCGACCGCCCACGCTACGACAGCGCGGGCGTACGCGCGCCCGGCTGCGTGCGCCCGTACGCGACCATCATCACGAAGCTGAGCAGGAAGCCCGCGCCGCCGATCAGCAGCAGGCCGATCTCGCCGAATACGGGCAGCAGGTTCGTCAGCGCGCCCGTCACGACCCACGCGACGGCCATCACCGAACCCGCGACGCCGAGCGCCCAGCCCTGCCGGTCTTCGCTGACGGCGTCGGAGAACGCCGTATACATCGTCGTATGCGCAACCATGTCGAAGCAGCCGACGACCATCGCTAGCGCCCACAGTACGGGCTCCTGCGGGAACAGCGCGGACAGCACCTGCCCGAGCCCGGCGACGAGCAGGCCCGTCTTCGCGATGTCGATCACGCGCCACACGCGCAGCATCAGCCGCACGACGAACAGCAGGCCGAACACGAAGCAGATCCCGATCACGCCGCTGAACAGCCCGAGCCGCGCGCTCGTATAGCCGAACTTCGCCTGCAACAGCAGCATGATGGTCTGCAGGTAGAGCCCGTAGCCGACCTGCATCAGGAAGAACACCACCGACAGGAACGCGACGTTGCGCTGGCGTGCGGCCTCCCAGATGATCCGCAGCGGCAGCAGCGGATCGATGCGCGTGTCGCCGCGCGGTGCGGCCGAGTCGCGGTACGACGCCCAGGTCCAGAACGCGCACGCCAGCGACAGCGCGGCGACGAGCACGAACGGCGTGCCGTAGTCGAACAGCGGCGAGATCGTCCGGTCGGACGTGACGCCGCCGAGCACGGGGCCGACGATCACGCCCGCGCTGAACGCGAGCGACATGATGCTCATGTTGTACGCCTTGTTCTCCGGCGTGCTCAGGTCGGTGATCGCCGCCTGCGCGATGCCCTGGCAGCCGGCCATGAGGCCGGTCAGCCCGCGGCCCGCCAGCAGCAGCGCGACGCTCGCGTGCCACGCGCCGGCCGCCATCATCGCGTAGCCGGCCGCGAGGCCGAGCACGCACAGCAGCAGGATCCTGCGGCGGCCGTAGCGATCGGACAACTCGCCCATCAGCGACGAGCCGAAGAACATGCACAGCGGGTAGATCCCGTAGCCGAGACCGAGGTAGAAATTGCGCGCGTGCGCGCCGGCGTCGGCCGGCAGGATGCCCGCGTGCGGATCGCTGAAGATCGCGGACATCATCGGATAGACGAGCCCGAACCCCATCGCGTCGATCGCGATGGCGAGCAAACAGGGGCCGAGCAGCTTGTAATCGAGCCGGGACATGGCGACCTTCCGGACAGAGTGGATGATCGCCCAAGCGTAATGACCGGACGGCCGCCGCGGTAGGCCGCCGCCCGCGATGCTCATCATCGGACGCACCGATACCCAGGATGCCGCCCGCGCCGATGGCTCGCCGGCGCGGGCATCAGGCCGCCGGCCGTTACTTGACGCTCAGCGGTTCGCCCTGAAACTGCCGGCGCGCGAGCACGCACGGCGCGCCGTCGTGCATGAACACGCTCGCGAGCAGCCCGAACGACGCCGCGAACAGCACGTACCACGCGGGCGCGACGGGCGACCCGCTCGCGTGCGTCAGCCACGTGACGATGAACGGCGCGAAGCCGCCGAAGATCATCACCGCGACGTTGTACGCGAGCGCGATGCCGGTCGAACGCGAGCGCGTCGCGAACTGTTCGGCGAGCGTGGTCGGCGCGGGGCCGTAGCAGATCCCGATGATCGTGCAGATCACCAGTTGCATCACCAGCAAGCGCCCAATGCTCGGCGCCGCGGCCAGCCACGAGAACAGCGGATAGGTGACCGTCAGCATCGCCAGCATGCCGGCGATCAGCACGGGCCGCCTGCCGATGCGGTCGGACACGATCGCGGCGACCGGAATCGTCACCGTCAGCAGCGCGACCGCCAGCATCTGCACCTTGAACACCTGGTCGAGCGGCAGCCCGAAGGTCTTGTGCACGAACGTCGGCATGTTGACGAGCATCACGTAGAACACGGCCGTGCCGGTGATCGTCTGCCCCATCGACACCAGCACGCCGCGCAGGTTGTCGCGCAGCACGCGCGCCACGCTCGCCGGCGGCTCGACGGCCGACTTGCTCGCATCGATGAACGCCTCCGTCTCCTCCATGTGCCGGCGGATCCACAGGCCGACCGGCCCGATCAGCAGCCCGAGCGCGAACGGCACGCGCCAGCCCCAGCTGTGCAGCGCGGCATCCGACAGCGACTGCGTCGCCCACGCGCCCATCGCCGCGCCCGAGAACACCGCGAGGCACTGGCCGATCAGTTGCCACGACCCGTACAGGCCGCGCCGGTTCTCGGGCGCGCTCTCGACGAGGAACGCCGTCGCGCTCGCGTATTCGCCGCCGGTCGCGAAGCCCTGCAACAGCCGCGCGAGGACGATCAGGGCCGGCGCTACCGGGCCGATCGTCGCGTACGACGGTGCGAACGTGATCAGCGCGATCGACAGCGTCATCAGGAGTGATGAGCTGCATCGCGGCCTTGCGGCCCTTGCGATCCGCATAGAGCCCGAGCAGGATGCCGCCCACCGGGCGCATGAAGAAGCCGACGCCGAACGTCGCGAGCGACATCAGCAGCGACGCGTACTGGCTCTCGGCGGGAAAGAACAGCCGCGCGATGATGCCGGAGAAGAACCCGTAAACGATGAAGTCGTACCACTCGAGGGTATTGCCGACGACGGCGGCAACCACTTGCCGATGCCGCGTGTTCCGACGTGAGTCGTGCATGCTTATCTCCTGCAGTCTCGTGGTGCCGCACCGCATGCCGGCCGCCGTGCACGGCAGGCATGGGCGAACCGACCGTTCGCACGCTGGCCCGAGACAGGTAAAAGCAACCCTCTCGGCGCACGCACGACCGGCTTGAAACGATCATAGGGACGCCAAAAACCCGCATCAATTAACGCCCGCGGAAGAAACTTAGCCGGAGATTAAATGTTTCCGCAGCGCGCCTTTGCCCCGCGAAAAACCCGGTGATTCGCGCATTGTTGCGGCCCGGGTTCTGCGGCAGAATCGTCAGCTGCCCTTCCCGTCGCCTGGATCATGCGCAACCGCATCAACGAAGAGATCACGTTCCGCAAGCTCGAGGTGCTCCTCGCGTTCATGGAAGCCGGCAGCCTCGCGAAAGCCGCCGAAGCGCTGGGCGTCAGCACGGTGAGCGTGCATCGCGCGCTGCATACGCTCGAGGAAGGCATGCATTGCGCGCTGTTTCGTCACGAGGGGCGCAACCTGATTCCGACCGACGCCGCGCTGGTGCTCGCCGAAGTCGCGGGCGAAGTGCTCAAGACGATGACGGACGGGATTCGCTCGACGCGCGAAGCGGCCGGCTACGGCGCCGGGCAGTTGAAGATCGGCTCGCTCTATTCGCTGACGATCCGCACCGTGCCCGAAGTCGTGATCGCACTGAAGGAGCGCCGCCCCGAGTTGCAGGCCGAACTCGTGCTCGGCTCGAACGCCGACCTGCTCGACAAGCTCAGGCAGGGCGCGATCGACGCGACGCTGATGGCGCTGCCCGACCCGGACGCCGAGATCGAATCGATCGCGTTGTTCCAGGACGAGATGTTCTTCGCCGCGCCGATCGATTCGCCGTACGCGCAGCGCAACGCGATCGATCTCGACGCGTGCCGCGACGTGCCGTTCGTATCGCTCGGCGAAGGCTTCGCGACGCACCACGGCTTCACCGAAGCGTTCCGCGCGGCCGGCGTCACACCGAACGTCGTGATGCGCGTCGGCGACATCTTCTCGCTGATCAACCTCGTGTCGGGCGGCGTCGGCTGCTCGCTGCTGCCGGGCCGCGTACGCGACCTGTTCGCGCACAAGATCGCGCTCGTGCCGCTCGCCGGGCCCACGATCCGCCAGACGATCGGCCTGAGCTTCCTGCACCGGCGCGAACGCGACCCGAACCTGCTCGCGCTCGCCACCGTGTGCCGGCTGACGGTCAAGGGGCCGAACGCGCGGTGACGCGCGGCTCGATCCGCCTCACTCGCCTGCCCCGCCCCTCTTCCGTCCCGACTCCCGGCGATACGAACAGCGCGTGCTAGTCCATTCGGACGGCACGAAGCACGGGCTTTGTTGCCATCATGGCCGTCATTCATTGCGCGCCGCGCACACGTGCGCCCGCCACGGAGACGACATGAACGACCCAGTCCTCGGCCCCATCGACCAGCTCGGCTACGTGGTCGCCAACCTCGACACCAGCGTCGCGCGCTGGCGTGCGCGCCACGATCTCGGCCCGTGGACCGTGTTCCGCAACGTGCGCCTCGACGGCCGCCATCTCGGCGAACCGGTGACGGTCACGATGGACGTCGGGCTCGCGTATCGCGGCGATCTGCAGATCGAACTGATCCACGTGACGAACGATTCGCGCTCGCCGTACCGCGACGCGCACGGGCAGCCCCTCGTCGGCCTGCATCACGTCGCGTGGGTCGTCGACGATCTCGATGCGGCGCTGGCGCAGCTCACCGCGCGCGGCCTGCGCGTCGTGTTCGAAGCGCACAACCCGTCCACGCGCGTCGCCTATCTCGACGACGCCGACGATCCCGGCGTGCGCGTCGAAATCATCGAAGGCGCCGGCATGCGCGACATGATCGCGCACGGCATCTCCGAAGCCCGCACATGGGACGGCGCCAATCCCGTCCGCATCATCGACGTGGCGGCCGCCACCGCGTGAGCGGCCGCGCGCGTCTCTCTCACCCACAGGAGCAATCAGGATGAAACGACTCGAAGGCAAGGTGGCGCTGATCACGGGCGGCGCCCGCGGCCAGGGCGAAGCGGAAGCGCGCCGGTTCGTCGCCGAAGGCGCGCGCGTGGTGATCGCCGACGTGCTGGACGACGCCGGCCGGCGCGTCGCGGCCGAACTCGGCGACGCCGCGCATTTCCAGCATCTCGACGTGACGAGCGAAAGCGATTGGCAGGCGGCCATTCAGGCGACGCTCGCGCATTTCGGCCGGCTGGACATCCTCGTGAACAACGCGGCGATCCTGAAGCTCGTGCCGATCGAATCGTGTTCGCTCGACGACTATCGCAAGGTGATCGACGTGAACCAGGTCGGTTGCTGGCTCGGCATGAAATCGGCGCTTGCCGCGCTGAAGGATGCGGGCGGCGGCTCGATCGTCAACGTGTCGTCGACGGCCGGGATGGAAGGCGTCGCGGGCGGCAGCGCGTACGTGTCGAGCAAGTTCGCGGTGCGCGGGATGACGAAGGCCGCCGCGCTCGAATTCGGCCGCTACGGCATTCGCGTGAACTCGGTGCACCCGGGCGGCATCGATACGGTGATGGCGCGCCCGCCCGAGTACGCGGATTTCGATCCGTCGTCGATTTACAGCGGCCTGCCGATCGCGCGCATCGGCAAACCCGACGAGGTGGCCAGTCTCGTGCTGTTCCTCGCGTCCGACGAATCCGCGTATTGCACGGGGTCGGAATTCATCGTCGACGGCGGGATGCTCGCGGGCAGCACGTTCCACTGATACGCATCGCATCGCCGTGCCGGCAGGCCGCCGTCCTGCCGGAAGCGACAACGCCGCCGGCGGCTATGCCCGCACGGCGGCGTTGTCGTTCCGGGGTCAGGCGCAACGCGCCGCTCAGTATCCCTTCGGCTGGATCGCCGGCGCACCGGCGCCGCGCGCCGATTGCCGGCCGCCGCGCACGAAGCGGCGCCCGTGCGGGCCGTACACGCCGTCCGGTTCCGGATACAGCGTCAGCAGCACGAAGTACAGCATCCCGCCTATCACCAGCGACACCGGCACGCTCAGGTCGAGCCCGCCCGCGAGGTTGCCGAGCGGCCCGACGAACTGGCCCGGCAGGTTCACGAACGCCAGCCCGACGAACGCGGCCGGCAGCCATGCGCCCATCGCGCGCACGTTCCAGCCGTGCGTGAACCAGTAGTGTCCGCCGTGCAGCCCGCGGTTGAACACCTGCAGGTCGTCGGCGAGATAGTAGCCGCGGCGCGTCACGTAGCCGATCACCATGATCGCCATCCACGGGCAACTGAAGGTATCGATCAGCGTCGAGAACGTCGCGACGCTCTCGACGAGGTTGAACCAGAAGCGGCCGACGAAGATGAACGCGATCGCGATCGTGCCGATCAGCAGCGTCGCGCGCACGCGGTTCAGGAAGCGCGGGAACATGCTCGACACGTCGAGGCCCGTGCCGTACAGCGCGGTCGTGCCGGTCGACATCCCGCCGATGATCGCAATCAGGCACATCGGCAGCAGGAACCAGCGCGGCGAGATCGCGAGCAGCCCGCCGACGTAGTCGTTCGACGCGATGAACGCGGGCGCCTTCGACGCGATGATCGTCGCGGTCGCGAGGCCGAAGAAGAACGGCACGAAGGTCGCGATCTGCGCGGCGAACACGGCGCCCATCACGCGATGCTTCGGCGTGTGCTGCGGGATGTAGCGCGCCCAGTCGCCGAGCGTCGACGCGAACGACACCGGATTGCTCAACGCCACCAGCACCGCGCCGACGAACGCGGCCCAGAAGCCCGCGCTGCCCTGATGCAGCGTGCCGGCGTAGTTGACGTCGAACAGCCCGGCGAACGCGAACAGGCCCGCGACGAACAACACGCTCGCGGCCCACACGGCGATCTTGTTGACCCACAGCATGAAGCGGAAGCCGTAGATGCACACGATCAGCACGAGCACCGCGAACACCATGTAGGCGGCGCCGAGCGTGAAGCCGTTGACGGGCACGCCGACCATGTTGTGCGCGCCGCCGACGAGCGCGTCGCCCGAGCTCCACACCGCGAGCGAGAAGAACGCGATCGACGTGAGCAGCGCGAGGAACGAGCCGACGATCCGGCCGTGGATGCCGAAATGCGCGCCGGACGACACGGGGTCGCTCGTGCCGTTGCGCGGGCCGAACAGGCTCATCGGCGCGAGGATGCAGGTGCCGGCGAGCACGCCGAGCACGATCGCGGCGACGCCCGCCTTGAACGACAGCCCGACCAGCACGGGAAAGCTGCCGAGCACCGATGTGGAAAACGTATTGCAGCCGCCGAACAGCAACCGGAACAGATCGATCGGCCGCGCATAGCGCGATGCATCGGGAATGCGCTCGAAACCGAACGATTCGACCTGCGTAATCCTGCCTTCACCCATTTGTCTCCCACTCCTCTGGTGCGTCTGTACGGCCCGGGGCTGCGGCCATGCGACGCATCGTCATCGATTCGCGGCCACTCTAAACCGGATCGAGCGGCGCAAATATCACGCATTCGAGACGTTTACGACGAAGGAGAACGATGTTTCGGGGCGGGCAACCTGCCCGGTTTCCGCGCCGCGCGTGCGGCGCGGGCGATGTAACGTCAGTGCGCCTGTTCCGCCACCGGCGCACGGCATGCGATCAGGCCCCGCTGAACGGCCGGCCGCGCTTCGATGTCGGCCAGCCAGCGCTCCACATGCGGATAGCCCGCGATGTCGAGATCGAGCTCCGCCGCCGTGCGCAACCACGGAAACGCGGCAATGTCGGCGATCGAGTATCGCGACGATGCGAGATACGCGGATTCCGACAACCGGCCGTTCACGACCGCATAGAGACGCTTCGCCTCGTTGCGATAGCGGTCGATCGCTTCCACATTGACCGTCTTCGATGCACGCAGGAACCACCACAGCTGGCCGAGCATCGGCCCGATGCCGCCGATCTGGAGGTGCAGCCATTGCTGGACCGCCGTGCGCTCGGCCAGCGTTTCGGGTTGCAGAACGCCCGTCTTCGCGGCGAGATAGCCGAGGATCGCGCCGGATTCGAACACGGCCAGGCCGGTGTCGTGATCGACGATCGCCGGAATCTTGCCGTTCGGGTTGATCGCGAGAAACGCCGGGCTGCGCTGCTCGCCGGCGGACAGGTTCACGTGCACGCGATCGTGCGCGAGCGCGGCCTCTTCCAGGTAGATCGCGACCTTGTGCCCGTTCGGCGTGTCGGCCGTATAGAACGTGAGGGAGTGAGTCGATGTCATGTCGGTCCTTGTCATCCGGTTATCGTTGCAACTACAATCGTTGCAATTGCAATCCTATGCCTGGACCAACGGTCCCGGCAACATGCCAACACTCGAAGGAGGGACATGCAGACTGCGCGATCCGGTCCGCCCGTGCGGACGCCCGACACCCGCCGCGCCGCGGCGGCCTGCCTCGAACGACTGGTGACGCGGCGGCTCGCGCCGCGCGGCCGAGCGGTGTCACCGCTCGGCGCGATGCGTGCAGCCGCCGATTGCCTCGAACACGATGCGGCGACGTCGGAACGCGTATGGATCGTCCGCGCCGATGACCCCGCATCGGCGGCGGGCGACAACGCGCATCGTCGCATCAGCGCGTGGCCGCTGCGCTTTCTCGCGGCGGGCCAGCGTTTCGAGCGGCCTTTGCTGTATCTGCTGCAGGCGCGCGCGACCGACCGCCTGCGGCTGGCGTCAGCCGAGACCGTCGCGCGCGGGATCTTCGTGAACGACGCCGAAACGACCTTGTCGTCATGGCCCAAGGGCGTGACGCCCGACGTCCCGCACTGGCTGGCCGCGAACCCGGCGTGTACGCCGTACGACCCGGCTTCGGGCCACGAGGCGATCGCGATCCTGCGCCACGCGCTGCACGCGCTCTATGTCGACGGCCAGCCGGGATTCTTCTACCTCGCGAGCCACGACGACTGCATGCCCGACACGAAACCGCTGTCGGCCACCGCGGCCCGGGATGCGTTCAGGGGTATGGTGCGGGCCGGCCGGCGCTCGGCGGCCGGCGCGGTCGCGCAGATTCGGCTGTGCGGCGCGGGCAGCACACTCGCGCACGTGATGGAAGCAGCCGACCTGCTGCACGACGAATGGCGTGTCGATTCGACGATCTGGAGCTGCCCGAGCTATACGCAACTCGCGCGCGACGGCCGCGAGGCCGATCGCTGGAACCTGCTGCATCCGCATGCCGAACCGCGCATCGCGCACGTCCGTGCGTGTCTCGGTGAAGGCAATGCGCCGGTGCTCGCGGTGACGGGCTATGCGCGGCACATCGCCGCGCAGATCGGTGCGTTCGTCCCTGCCCGCTTCGCGGCGCTCGGCGCGGATTCGGCCGGCGCTGGCGGCGCACGCGCGCCGAATCCGCGATGGATCGTGGCGGTCGCGCTGCGCCTGCTCGCCGACGCCGGCCGTGTACCGGCCGACCGTGCCGCGCAGGCCATACACCGGTATGGGCTCGCCTGACGCGCGGCGCGGCCGCTGCTACTTCGCGTCCGTCGATGCCTCGCGCGCGGCGGCCGTCGCGCGATCGAGCGCGGCGGCCATCGCCGCCTGCTCCTTCGCGCCGAACTGGTCGAGAAAAAGCTCCGCGACCGTCGACTGGTACACCTTCCACATCTTCTTGCGCAGCGTCCGCCCCTTGTCGGTGATACGCGCGAACGCGGCGCGGCCATCGTCCGCCGAGCGCGCGCGCGTGACGAGCTCCTCCTGTTCGAGCCGGTCGACGAGCCGCGTGAGGTTGTAGCGCTCGATCGCCAGCACATCGGCGAGTTCGTGCATGCGACGCGTGCCGTCCGGCCCGCTTTCGAGCCCCCACAACGCGTCGTACCACGCATAGGCGGGCAGGCCGGCCTCCGCGAGACGGCGTTCGATCTCGCGAATCATCGTCCGGTGCGCGCGGACGAACGAGAACCACAGATCGGGTTCGGGTGCGCTCATGTCAGGTCGTTCCTTTCGTTGAATTGCAGTTGCAATTAAATTTTACCTCGATACAATTGCCTTCGACATGATTGCAATTGCAACTATCTACCCGCCGATCGGCGGGTGTTCCGTCGCGCGACGCGGCGCCACGACCGTCGCCCCGCGCAGCCTTATGCTTCTGGAGACATTGCATGACCGCACCTCTCGCGCTACCCGACATCGACCCGCAGGAAACCCGCGAATGGATCGATGCGCTCGAATCCGTGATCGCCCTCGAAGGCCGCCCGCGCGCGCACTACCTGCTCGACCAGCTCGCCGATCTCGACGCGGCCCGCCACGGCGACCTGCACGGCCGCGTGACGACCGCCTACGTGAACACCGTGCCGCGCGAGCGGCAGCCGGCCTACCCGGGCGATCTCGCGCTCGAGCGGCGCCTGAACGCGATGATCCGCTGGAACGCGATGGTGATGGTGCTGCGCGCCGGCCGGCATTCGAACGTCGGCGGCCACATCGCGACCTACCAGTCGGCCGCCGTACTGTACGACGTCGGCTTCGATCATTTCTTCCGCGGCCGCACCGATGCTTTCGACGGCGACATGGTCTACATCCAGGGGCATTCGGCGCCCGGCATCTACGGCCGTGCGTATCTGGAAGGCCGCATCACGGACGCGCAGCTCGACAACTTCCGCCGCGAGACCGGCCGTGAAGCGGGACGTGACGGGCTGTCGTCGTATCCGCATCCGCGCCTGATGCCGGATTTCTGGCAATTCCCCACCGTGTCGATGGGGCTCGGGCCGCTCACGGCCGCCTATCAGGCGCGCTTCATGCGCTACCTCGAATATCGCGGACTGAAAGCGCATCAGGGCCGCAAGGTCTGGGCGTTTCTCGGCGACGGCGAAATGGACCAGCCCGAATCGCTCGCCGCGATCTCGCTCGCCGGGCGCGAGCGGCTCGACAACCTGATCTTCGTCGTCAACTGCAACCTGCAACGTCTCGACGGCCCCGTGCGCGGCAACGGCAAGGTGATCCAGGAACTGGAAGGCACGTTCCGCGCGGCGGGCTGGAACGTCGTCAAGGTGATCTGGGGCGGCGGCTGGGATCGCCTGCTCGAACGCGACACGACCGGCCTGCTGCGCCAGCGCATGATGGAATGCGTCGACGGCGACTACCAGACCTTCAAGTCGCAGAGCGGCGCATACGTGCGTGAGCATTTCTTCGGCAAGTATCCGGAATTGCTTGAACTCGTCGCCGATCTTTCCGACGACGACATCTGGAAACTGGCGCGCGGCGGCCACGATCCGGAAAAGGTCCATGCGGCCTACGCGCAGGCGATGCGCGCGGACGGACGGCCGACCGTCGTGCTCGCGAAAACGGTCAAGGGCTTCGGGATGGGCGAAGCCGGCGAAGGCCAGAACGTGAACCACCAGTTGAAGAAGATGAGCGCGGACGCCGTGCGCGCGTTCCGCGACCGCTTCGCGCTGCCGGTCAGCGACGCGCAGCTCGACGAACTGCCCTATCTGAAGCCCGAGCCGGGCAGCGCCGAAGCGCGTTACTTCGCCGAGCGCCGCGCGGCGCTCGGCGGCCACGTGCCGGCCCGCTTCAGCCGCGTCGAGCCGCTGCCGGTGCCGCCGCTCGCCGCATTCGACGGCCAGCTCAGGAGCAGCGGTGAACGCGGGCTGTCGACGACGATGGCGTTCGTGCGCATCCTCACCACGCTGCTGAAGGACCCGGACCTCGGCAAGCTCGTCGTGCCGATCGTGCCGGACGAATCGCGTACGTTCGGGATGGAAGGCCTGTTCCGCCAGATCGGCATCCATTCGCATCTCGGCCAGCTCTATACGCCGCAGGATGCCGGCCAGCTCAGCTACTACAAGGAAGCGAAGGACGGCCAGATCCTGCAGGAAGGGATCAACGAATCGGGCGCGATCGCATCGTGGATCGCGGCCGGCACCGCATACAGCAACCACGGCCTGCCGGCGATTCCGTTCTACATCTTCTATTCGATGTTCGGGCTGCAGCGTGTCGGCGATCTCGCGTGGGCGGCCGGCGACGCGCGCACGCGCGGTTTCCTGCTCGGCGCGACGTCGGGCCGCACGACGCTGATGGGTGAAGGGTTGCAGCACAACGACGGACACAGCCACGTGTTGTCGTCGGTGATCCCGAACTGCGTGTCGTACGACCCGACCTATGCGTACGAGCTCGCGGTGATCGTGCGCGACGGCCTGCGGCGGATGTTCGCGGAACAGGAGGACATCTACTACTACATCACGTTGCTCAACGAGAACTACCCGCACCCGGCGCTGCCCGACGGCGCGGAAGCCGGCATTCTCAAGGGTCTCTATCTGCTGCGCGACAGCGCGGTGCGCACCGATGCGCCGCACGTGCAACTGATGGGCAGCGGCGCGATCCTGCGCGAAGTGCTCGCCGCGAGCGACCTGCTCGCGCAGGACTTCGGCGTGTCGAGCGACGTGTGGAGCGCGACGAGCCTGACCGAGCTGCGCCGCGACGGGCTCGCCGCGGAACGCTGGAACCTGCTGCATCCGGACGCGTCGCCGCGCGTGCCGTATGTGCAGCAATGCCTCGACGGGCGTACGGGGCCGGTGGTCGTCGCGACCGATTACATGAAGATCGTCGGCGACCAGATCCGCGCGTTCGTCGACGGCCGGCGCTTCGTGTCGCTCGGCGCCGACGGCTTCGGCCGCTCGGATACACGCGAAGCGCTGCGCACGTTCTTCGAGGTCGACCGGCACTTCATCGTGATCGCCGCGCTGAAGGCGCTCGCCGATGAAGGCGCGATGCCTCGCGCGCGGGTCGGCGAAGCCATCCGGCGTTACGGCATCGACATCGGCAAGATCGATCCGGCGACGGTGTAGTCGTGCGGCCGCGCGGCAGGCATGCGCATCCAGCCTGCCGCGCAAACGCGCCCGCGCTATCGCCTCGACTCCGCGAGCGGGCCTTGCGCGCCCTGCCCCGTTCCCGACGGCCAGCCGCCCGCGAGCGCCTTGTACAACGCGACCGTCGACGCCGCACTGCGCATCCGCCCGTCGGCCGCCGCGTCCTGCGCCTGCAGCAGCGTCCGTTGCGCGTCGAGCACTTCGTAGTAGTCGATCGCGCCCGCCGAGAAGCGCGCCTGCGCGAGCTGCTCGGCACGCGCGCTGTCATCCGCCGCACGCACGAGGTGCGCCGTCTCGTCACGCGTGCGCGCGACGCGCAGCAGCGCGTTCTCCGTTTCCTCCAGCGCACCGAGCACGGTCTGACGGTACTGCGCGAGCTGGCCGGCCGCTTCCGCGTCGCTCGCCGCGATCCGCGCGCGCACGCGACCGACGTCGAGGAACGACCAGTCGATGCCGAGCGCGATCAGGTTCGTATCGCTGCCCGCGCGGAAGAACCCGTAGCTGCTCGTCGCGCTGCCGAGCAACCCCGACAACGTGAAACGCGGAAACAGGTCGGCCGTCGCGACGCCGACGCGCGCGGTCGCCGCGTGCAGCCGCGCTTCGGCTGCCGCGACGTCCGGCCGCCGGCGCAACAGGTCGCCCGGCGTGCCGGGATCGATGTCGGCGGCAAGCGCCGGCAGCGGCACGGGCGTGCCCGGCGAGACGGCCGCCTTCGGCCAGTCGAAACGGCCGATCAGCGCATCCGGCGTCTGCCCGGTCAGCACCGCGAGCCGGTGCTCGTCGACGCCGATCGCCGCTTCGTACACGGCGATCCGCGACGTCGTCGATTCGTATTGCGCCCGCGCGCGCGCCGCGTCGAGCTCCGAACCGCGCCCCGCGCCGACGCGCGCATTGATCAGCGCGAGCGTCTGCTTCTGGTTGTCGGCGTTGTCGCGCGCGATCCGCAGCCGTTCCTGCGAGCCGCGCAGATCGACGTACGTGCTCGCGACCTCGCCCGCGATCGCGACGCGCACCGCGCGCACGTCCGCCGCACTCGCCGCCGTTTCCGCGCGCTGCGATTCGATCGAGCGCCGCACGCGGCCGAACAGGTCGAGTTCCCATGCGGCATTGATCCCGATGCTGGACGTCGGATTATCGCGCTGGCTGCGCGGCGCGCCGAACGCCTGGTCCTTGCTCATCAGCTGATGGCCGATCTGGCCGCTCGCGGTAATCGTCGGAAAGCGGTCGAACGTCGCCTGCGACAGCAGCGCGTTCGATGCGTCATAGCGCGACACGGCGACCTGCAGATCCTGGTTCGCCGCGAGCGCCGCGTCGATCAACTGCGTCAGCGCCGGATCGCCGAAGCCGCGCCAGAAAGCGGCATCGGCATCGGCCGACACATCGGGCGGCGTATCGGACGGCGACGCGTCGCGCTGCGTCGCCGGATGTTCGTCGCGCGCGAACCGCACGGCGCTCGCCGTGTCGGGTCGCTTGAAATCAGGGCCGACCGCGCAGGCGGCCAGCGTCACCGACATCGCGAGCGCGGAAAGACGGAAAGCGGCGCTCATCGGTTTTCTCCTTCGAGGGTGCCGTGCTGTTCGCTCCACACGGCCGGCGTGCCGCCCGCGAGCTTGCGGATCGCCACATAGAACACGGGCGTCAGGAACAGCCCGAACAGCGTGACGCCGAGCATCCCCGCGAACACGGTGACGCCGGTGGCCGCACGCACTTCGCTGCCCGCGCCGCTGCCGATCAACAGCGGCACCGAGCCCGCGATGAACGCGACCGACGTCATCACGATCGGGCGCAGCCGCAGCTTGCACGCTTCGAGCGCGGCTTCGATCACGCCCTTGCCCTGGATTTCGAGCTCGCGCGCGAACTCGACGATCAGGATCGCGTTCTTGCATGCGAGCCCCATCAGCACGACCAGGCCGACCTGCACGAACACGTTGTTGTCGCCGCCGGACAGCCATACACCGAACAGCGCCGCGCACATGCACACCGGCACGATCAGGATCACCGCGAGCGGCAGCGTCCAGCTCTCGTACAGCGAGGCCAGCACGAGAAACACGAGCATCACCGCGAGCGGGAACACGACGATCGCCGCGTTGCTCTGCGTGACCTGCTGGTAGCTGAGGTCGGTCCATTCGAGCGTGATGCCGGGCGGCAGCACCTCCTTCGCGATCTGCTGGAGCTTCGCGATCGCCTGCGACGACGACATCACCTTCGGATCGGCGTCGCCGATCAGGTCGGCAGCCGGATAGCCGTTGTAGCGGACCACCGGGTCGGGCCCGTACGCGGGCCCGACCGTCACCATCGAGCCGATCGGCACCATCTCGCCCTTCGCGTTGCGCGTGCGCAGGTTCGCGATGTCGGCGGCCGTCTGCCGGTGGCCGGCGTCGGCTTGCGCCATCACGCGGTACACACGGCCGAACACGTTGAAGTCGTTCACGTACATCGAGCCGAGATACACCTGCAGCGTATTGAACAGGTCGGTCAGCGCGACACCCTGCGCCTTCGCCTTCAGCCGGTCGACCTTCACCTCGAGCTGCGGAATGTTCGCCTGGTACGAGCTGACCGGGTAGCTCATCCCTGGCGTCTTCGCGACCGCCGCCTGGAACGCCGTGAGCGCGTTCTGCAATGCGCCGTAGCCGAGCCCGCCGCGATCCTCCAGGTACAGCGAATAACCTGAACCATTGCCGAGGCCCTGGATCGGCGGCGGCATCAACGCATAGGTGATGCCGCCGCCGATCGCCGCGAAACGCGCGTTCAGGTCCGCGTTGATCTGCGCGGCGCTGCGATGACGCTGGTCGAACGGCTTCAGGATCACGTACGAGTTCGTGATGTTCGGCGTGTTCACGCCCTGCAGCGCGTTCAGCCCCGCGAACGCCGGCACCATCTCGACGCCATCGGTGCCGAGCGCGATCTTCGTCATCTGCTCGGTCACGGCGCTCGTGCGCGAGAGCGACGCGCCTTCCGGCAGCTTCGCGCCGGCGAACAGGTAAAGCTTGTCCTGCACGGGGATGAAGCCGCCCGGCACCGCGTTGAACAGCAGCGCGGTCGCCGCGAGCAGCGCCGCATAGACCGCGAACACCACGCCGCGCTTCTTCAGCGTGCGGCCGACGACGCCGTGATAGCGATCGGAGCTGCGCTCGAAGAAGCGGTTGAACGGATGGAACAGCCAGCCGAATGCGCGGTCGAGCGCGCGCGTGAGCGCATCCTTCGGCGCGCCGTGCGGACGCAGCAGCTTCGCGGCGAGCGCGGGCGACAGCGTCAGCGAGTTGATCGCGGAGATCACCGTCGAGATCGCGATCGTCACTGCGAACTGCCTGTAGAACTGGCCCGTGACGCCCGACATGAACGCCATCGGCACGAACACCGCGCACAGCACGAGCGCAATCGCGACGATCGGCCCCGACACCTCGCGCATCGCCTGGTGCGCGGCGTCGCGCGGGCTCAACCCTTGCGCGATGTTGCGCTCGACGTTCTCGACGACGACGATCGCATCGTCGACGACGATCCCGATCGCGAGCACGAGCCCGAACAGCGTCAGCGTGTTGATCGAATAGCCGAGCAGATGGAGAAACGCGAACGTGCCGACCACCGATACCGGCACCGCGACGAGCGGAATGATCGATGCGCGCCAGGTCTGCAGGAACAGGATCACGACGAGCACGACCAGCACCACCGCTTCGATCAGCGTGTGCTGCACCGCGCGGATCGATTCGCGCACGAACACCGTCGGGTCCCACACGGGGCGGTACGCGACGCCGGGCGGGAACCGTTTCGACAGTTCATCGAGCTTCGCGTACACGGCCTTCGCGACGTCGAGCGCGTTCGCGCCCGGCGACAGGAAAATGCCGACCACGGCCGAATGCTTGTCGTTGAAATACGAGCGCAGCGTGTAGTCGCCCGCGCCGAGCTCGATGCGCGCGACGTCGGACAGCTTCACGACCTGGCCGTCGTCGCCGTTGCGCAGCACGATGTCGCTGAACTCCTGCACCGTGCGCAGGCGGCCGCGCACGTTGATCGACACGAGGAAATCGTGCGCCTTCGGCGACGGCTCCGCGCCGAGCTGGCCGGCCGACACCTGCACGTTCTGCTCGCGCACGGCCGCGATCACGTCGCTGGCGGTCAGCCCGCGCGATGCAAGCCGGTTCGGGTCGAGCCACAGCCGCATCGCGTAGTCGCCGGAGCCGTACACGCCGACGTCGCCGATGCCGGTGAGCCGCGACAGCTCGTCCTTCACGTGCAACGTCAGGTAGTTGCGCAGGTACAGCGAATCGCGGCTGTTGTCCGGCGAATAGAGGCTCACGTACATCAGCGGCGTCGGCGACTGCTTCTGCGTGGTCACGCCGTACTGGCGCACCTCGTCGGGCAGGCGCGACAGCGCCTGGCTCACGCGGTTCTGCACGCGCACGGCGGCCGTGTCGGGATCGACGCCCTGCAGGAACGTGACGACCACCTGCAGGCTGCCGTCCGACCCGGCGACCGACTTCATGTACATGATGCCTTCGACGCCGTTGATCGCCTCTTCCAGCGGTTCGGCGACCGATTCGGCGATTTCCTTCGGGTTCGCACCCGGGTACGTCGCGCGCACGACGACGCTCGGCGGCACGACTTCCGGGTATTCGCCGGCCGGCAGCATCGGAATCGAGATCAGGCCGATCGCGAAGATGACGATCGACAGCACGACCGCGAAGATCGGCCGGTCGATGAAGAATCGGGAGAAATCCATTACATGTCTCCCGTTATTGCGCGGCCGGCGCGGTGGCGTCGGCTACGGCCTGCGCGCCGCCAGCGGCGCCGGTGCCGGCGTCGTTGCCCGTTCCGGCGTCGGCGCGCGCGGGCAGCGCCTTCGGCTTCACCTGCGCGCCCGGGTAGTAGATCCGCTGCATGCCGTCGACCACCACGCGGTCGCCCGCCTGCAGCCCCTTCTCGACGATCCGCTCGCCTTCCAGCTCGCGGCCGATCGTCACGTCGCGGCGCAGCGCCTTGTCGCCGGGGCCGATCACGTACACGTACTTGCGGTCCTGGTCGGTCAGCACGGCCTTGTCGTCGACGAGCATCGCATCCTGGTCGCGGCCGCTGACGAGCTGCACGCGCGCATAGAGCCCCGGCGTGAACGTGTGATCCGCATTCGTCAGCCGCACGCGCGCGCGGATCGTGCCGGTTTGCGGATCGAGCCGGTTGTCGAGGAAATCGACGGTGCCCGCGTGCGGGAAGCCCGTCTCGTTCGCGAGGCCCACGCGCACCGGATCGGCGCCGATCGCGCGATGCTTCGGATCGGCGCGCCGCGCGTTGTAGCGCAGATAGCTCTGTTCGTCGCAATCGAAATACACGTAGACGGGGTCCTGCGACACGACGGTCGTCAGCAGCGTATCGTCCGCGCGCGCCAGGTTGCCGACGGTCGCGATCGCACGGCCGACGCGGCCCGCGATCGGCGCACGCACTTCGGTGAAACCGAGATTGAGCTTCGCGTCGGCGACGGCCGCGTCGGCCGCCTGCAGATCCGCGCGGGCCTGCTCGGCGGTGGCGCGCGCGTTGTCGAGTTCTTCCTGCGACGTCGCATGCGCATCGATCAGCGTCTGCACGCGCTTGAGCTGCACGTTCGCGAGGCTCGCGGCCGCGCGGGCCCGCTGCAGCTGCGCGTTTGCGCGGTCGAGCGCGATCCGGTACGGGCGCGGGTCGATCTCGAACAACAATGCGCCCTGCGCGACGAGGTCGCCCTCCTTGTACGCGACACGCTGAAGATAGCCGCTCACACGCGGCCGCAGTTCGACCGCGTCGACGGCTTCGACGCGTCCGTTGAATTCGTCCGCGAGGCGGACCGTGCGCGGCGCGACCGTTGCGACGCCGACTTCGGGAAGGGGATGGGCCGACGATGCGCCTTTGCCGTCGTGACAGCCCGACAACGCCAGCAACAGGGCACAGGCCGCGCCCAAAGGCGACGTCCTGCGTAGGGATAAGGAGAGCATGATGCCTCGCGACGGGTTAAACTGCCGCGTAGCATAAAAGTTGAAGTTAACTTCAAGTCAAGCTTTCCCGGAGGGCGTCATGGGTATCCAGGAAACCCCGCAATGGCCGCTGATGTCGATTCGCGAAGTGGCCGCGCGCAGCGGCGTGCCGGCGTCGACGTTGCGCTTCTACGAAACGCGCGGGCTCATCAAGTCGCACCGCAACGGGTCGAGCCACCGCCACTATTCGCGCGCGGTGCTGCGGCTGATAGCGTTCATCGTGTTCGCACAGAAGATCGGCTATTCGCTCGACGAGATCGCCGAGCAGCTCGTCAGCCTGCCGGAAGACACCGCGCCGAGCAACAAGGACTGGCAACGGCTGTCGCGCGGCTGGAAGCAGCGCGTCGCGAACCGGATCGAAGAGTTGCAGCGGCTCTACATCAATCTCGACGAGTGCATCGGCTGCGGCTGCCTGTCGCTGAAGCGCTGCAAGCTGACCAACCCGGAAGACCGCGCGGGCCGCAACGGGCCCGGCGCGCGGCGCTGGCTCGGCGACAAGCCGCCCGCGGACCTCGAATGACGGGCGAGCCTGCACGCGCCGCCGGCGCGGGTTGCCTCACCCGACGCGCCAGCCGCCGTTCACCGCGATCGTCGCGCCCGTGACGAACGACGCGCGCGGCCCGGCGAGCCACGCAACGGCATCCGCGATGTCGTCCGGATGGCCGGCGCGACCGGCCGGCGTCTGCTCGCGGATCGTCGCCGCGATGCCCGGCGCGACGCCGCCGTCGCCGAAGAAACGTGTATCGGCAATATAACCGGGCGCGACCGTGTTGACCGTCGCGCCGCGTGGCCCGAGCTCGCGCGCGAGCGCGACGGTGAACCCTTCGACGCCTGCCTTCGCGGCCGCATACGCCAGGCCGCCCGGCAGCAGGCTGCCGGCGCGCGCCGCGATCGAGCCGATGTTCACGATCCTCGCGGCGCGTTCGGCCAGATGCGGCAGTACGGCCAGCGTCGTCACGAACATGCTTTTCAGGTTCGCATCGAGCACGGCGTCCCAAACAGCCTCCGCCTCGCCCGCCTCCGTATCCGCGCCGACCCGGCCGGTCAGCCCTGCGTTGTTGACCAGCACGTCGATGCGCGGCCACCGCGCGACGATCGCGGCGACGACCGCCTCCGCGTCGCGCCGCACGCTCAGGTCGCCTGCGTGCCCGATCGCCGCATCGCCGAACCGTGCGACCGCCGCCTGCAATCGCGTCACGTCGCGCCCGACGATCGCGACACGATACCCGTCCTCCACCAGCCGGCTTGCAATGGCAAAACCGATCCCGCTCGACCCGCCCGTGACGATCGCCGTGCGTTGCTGTTCGCTGCCCGTCATGACCTGCCCTCCTGAATGTTGACGGTTGATGACAAGGGCATTCTGGGCAGCACCGGGTGATAGGTAAAATACGAATTCGATGATCCACTGATACGCAAAAAGTATCGCATGATCGATCTGCGGCAATTCAGGCAATTCATTGCGGTCGCCGAGGCGCTCAGCTTCCGGCGCGCGGCCGAGCGGCTGCATATGGCTCAACCGCCGCTCAGCGCGGCGATCCGCAAGCTCGAAGAAGAACTGGGCGTCACGCTGCTCGAGCGCGACAACCGCGGCTCGGCGCTGACGCCGGCCGGCGAAGCCTTCCTGCTCGAAGCACGGCGCGCGATCGAGCAGGCCGAGCGCGCGGTGGCCGTGGCCCGCCGCGCGGGCGCCGGCCTCGGCGGCACGCTGCGGCTGCGATTCGTCGACAGCACGGTCAACGCACTGTTGCCGCTGATCCTCCGCGCATTCCAGGAGCGCCATCCGGACGTCGCGTTCCAGCTCGAGGAAGGCACGACCGCCGAGCAGGTGCTCGCACTGCGCCAGGACCGTACGGATGCCGGCCTCGTCGTGCTGCCGGTGGCCGATGCGGGCGACGTGCGCGTCGAGCCGCTGCTGCGCGACCGGATGGTCGCCGCGTTGCCCGACGGCCACCGGCTCGCGCGCCGCCGGCGCATCGCGCTCGCGGAGCTGGCGGACGAACCGTGGGTCATGTTTGCCGCGCATCACGGGCCCGGCATGCACGCGCGGATCGTCACGGCGTGCGCGCAGGCCGGCTTCACGCCGCGCATCGTCCAGCAGCCGCGCCAGATGCAGACGACGGCCGGGCTCGTCGCGGGCGGCATCGGCGTCGCACTGATGCCGCGCCTGTTCGTGCCGATGCAGCCGCAAGGCATCGTGTTCCGCGAACTGAAGGATGCGGGCAGCCCGCTCGCGTACGAGCTGGCGATCGCGTACCGCACGCCGTCGCCGCTCGTCGATGCGCTGCGCGAAACCGCGCGGAATGCGGTGGCTGAACTGGGGCTGGTTGCCGCGACGTGACCGCGCGCATCGCGCGCGCGGCGCTCAGTCGCCGACGAGATTGAGCGCGGCGTCGAGCACGGCCTGCCGGAACGCGTCCCGCCGCGTCGGCAGCGACGTGAACTCCAGCATCATGTGGCTGTACGACACCGTCGTGCCGATCGCGCTCGCGAGCATGAAGAACAGCACGTTCGGATCGACCGCGCGAATCGCGCCGGCCTGCACCGCATCCGACAGCAGCGGGAACATCACGTCGTGATACGGCCGCACGATCCGTTCCTGCAGCCGGTCGAGCCGCGCACCCTCTTCGGTCGCCGCGGTCGAGAAGAACATCCCCATGTCGGGCTCGTCCAGCTCGTGATCGATGCACAGCTCGAGCGCGCGCCGCACGCGGTCGCGATGCGGCAGTGACGACGTACGCAATGCGCGCAGCGCGTCGAACATCGGCTCGGCAAGTTCGACGATCTGCTCGACGACGGCCAGCCACAACGTTTCCTTCGTGCCGAAATGATGGGCGATCAGCGCCGCGTCGACGCCCAGCTCGCGCGCGACTTCCCGCACGCTCGTCGCGTCGTAGCCGCGCTTCGCAAACGTACGGCGCGCGGCCCGCAATATCACGTCCGGACCGACGGATGCCCCCGCCAGCGGCCGCCCGCGCGTACGCCGCTTCGACGGCTCGCGCTCAGTGACTTCAGCCACGTTTTCCTGCTCCCCTTGAGTCATTCGAATGCCCGTGTTCGGGCCCCGGTTTCACGTCGACGAAACCGGGCTGCCGGCCCGGCTCCGTTGACACGCGAAGCCGGTAAGCGCTAGGATCATACCTTATTCATCACTTGATGATTTATTCATGACAACCCCTACACGCATCGTCATCGTCGGTGGCGGGATCGCCGGATTGCAGCTCGCGACCCGTCTGGGCGAGCGCCTCGGCCGGTCCGGGCGGGCGCAGGTCACGGTCGTCGACCGCAGCCCGACCCACATCTGGAAGCCGATGCTGCACACGATTGCAGCCGGCACGCGGGACGTGCAGCAGCAACAGGTGATCTTCCTCGCCCATGCGCGGGAACACGGCTACACGTACCAGCCCGGCGAACTGACGGGGCTCGATCGCGCGCGCCGCCGCGTGCAGCTCGGCGAGATCCGTTCGCAGACCGGCGAACTGGTGATCGAGGCCCGCGAACTCGAATACGACGTGCTGGTCTTCGCGCTCGGCAGCCAGGCCAACGATTTCGGCGTGCCGGGCGTGCGCGAGCACTGCTACTTCATCGACAGCCAGCAGCAGGCCGAAACCTTCAACGAAGCGTTGCGGATGCGCGTGTTCCGCAGCATCGCGCGCGACGAGCCGTTCCGCGTCGCGATCGTCGGCGCGGGCGCGACGGGTGTCGAACTTGCGGCGGAACTGAGCCGGTTGCTGGAAGTGGCGCAGGCGTATGGCGACGCGACCGTGCGCGAGCGGCTGCAGCTCACGCTGCTCGAAAGCGGCCCACGCATCCTGAACGCGTTCCCGCCGAGGATTTCCGCATCCGCGCAGCGGCGGCTCGAACAGATCGGCTTTCACGTGCTGACGTCGACGCGCGTCACGTCGGCCGACGCGAACGGTTTCCACTATGGCGACGGTTCGTTTGCCGAAGCCGACCTGATGGTCTGGGCCGCCGGCGTGAAGGCACCCGATTTCATGCAGGCGCTGGGCGGGCTCGACACGAACCGCGCGAACCAGATCGTCGTCGGGCCCACGCTGCAGGCAGCGGCCGACGAGCATGTGTTCGCGATCGGCGATTGCGCGAGCCTGCTGCCCGCCGGCCAGGAACGGCCGCTGCCGCCGACCGCGCAGGTCGCGACGCAGCAGGCCGAGCATCTCGCGAAGCACCTGCCCGCGTGGCTCGACGGCAAGCCGATCCCGCCGTTCGCGTTCCACGATTTCGGCGCGCTCGTGTCGATCAGCGACTACGACGCGTTCGGCACGCTCGGGCAATTCGGGTTCTTTCGCGGCGGCTTCATCCAGGGGCGTTTCGCGCAGTTCAGCCACCTGATGCTCTACCGGCGGCACCAGCAGGCGCTGCACGGCTTCTCCAAGGCGACCCTGCTGTGGATCGCCGAACGGATCAACGGCTGCGTGCAGCCGCGCATCCGCCTGTCGTGATGCCGCGCGTCGCGGCACCGCGTAACGTTTCGAGGAAAACCGACATGAACAACCGTATAGCGCCCTGGCTCATGACCGTCGCCGCGATCGGCAGCTTCGACATGCCGTCCGTATCGTGGGGCATGCCCCGGCGGCGCAGCGTCACGCGCGACCGGCTGCCGTCGTGGGACGCGACGAGCAAGCCGACCATCAACGTGCTAGAACGGCCCACGGCCGACACCGTGATGATTTCGTGGTGCGACGCGTGCACCGGGCACTACGGCTACCAGAAGTGGCGGTTGTTCACGACGCGCAAGCGCGGTGTCTGCGCGCTGTCGGGGCGGCCGATCGAGATCGGCGACAGCGTCTACGCGCCGCAATTGCTCGGCTCGGCGCCGGGCAACGCCGCCGCGATGGTGCTGGCGGCGTGCATCGACGACGCGTTGACCGTCTGACGTCAGGTCGACGTGGCCTGACCGGCGCCATAGGCCGGATCGCTGTTCTGCCGTTCCAGTTCGGCGTCGAGTTGCGCGGCATGCGCTTCGGCTTCCGCTTCCGACATCAACTCGCCTTCCCACTTCGCGACCACTGCGCTCGCGATCGAGTTGCCTACCGCGTTCGTCGCCGAGCGGCCCATGTCGAGGAACGTGTCGACACCGAGAATCAGCAGCAGCCCCGCTTCCGGGATGTTGAACTGGTGCAGCGTCGCGGCAATCACGACGAGCGATGCGCGCGGCACGCCCGCCATCCCTTTCGACGTGAGCATCAGGATCAGCAGCATCGTGATCTGCGTGCCGAGCGACAGGTGGATGTTGTAGGCCTGCGCGATGAACAGCGACGCGAACGTGCAGTACATCATCGAGCCGTCGAGGTTGAACGAATACCCCATCGGCATCACGAAGCTCGAGATCTTGCGCCGCACGCCGAAGCGGTCGAGCGCATCGAGGATCTTCGGATACGCGGCTTCCGAGCTCGCGGTCGCGAACGACAGCATGAACGCTTCCTTGATCAGCACGAGCAGCTTGAACACGCGGCGGCCGAGGAACAGCAGCCCGGCGGCGACGAGCGTGGCCCACAGCAGCACGAGGCTCACGTAGAAGTCGCCCATGAACACCGCGAACTTCAGCAGGATCGACAGCCCGTTGATCGCCACCGTCGACGCCATCGCGGCCATCACTGCGAGCGGCGCGAGCTTCATCACGTAGCCGGTGATCTTGAGCATCACGTGCGACAGCTGGTCGATCGCGGCGACGAGGATCTTGCCGCGCTCGCCGAGCGCCGACAGCGCGACGCCGAAGAACATCGAGAACACGACGATCTGCAGGATCTCGTTGTTCGTCATCGCCTCGGCGAACGATCTCGGCACCATGTGGCCGACGAAATCCTTCAGCGTGAACTTGGACGTCGCGAGATGCGCGGACGTGCCGATGTCCGGCAGCGGCAGGCCGAGGTTTTCGCCGGGGCGCAACAGGTTCGCCATCAGCAACCCGAGCAGCAGCGAGATCAGCGACGCGGTGACGAACCAGCCGAGCGCCTTCACGAACACGCGCCCGACCGACGACGCATCGCCCATGTGCGCAATGCCGACGACGAGCGTCGAGAACACCAGCGGGCCGATCACCATCTTGATCAGCCGCAGAAACACGTCGGACACGAGCGAGATGTAGCCGGCGATTTCCGCGGCCGACTGCTTGTCCGGAAGCTGCGTGTAGATCAGGTAGCCGATCAGGATGCCGGCCGCCATCGCGAGCAGGATCCAGCCTGCCGCAGACATGCGTTTGTTCATGACGGAATTCTCCGCAGGGTGACGAGGATGACTGATGAAAGACGTGCGTCGGGCGTCGCGCCGGGAAGCGCGCGGAGCGAGCCGGACGTGCGCGCTGTGCCGCGCACCGGCGGCGATCGAACTTGCGAATGTCCGCGGACGGACGCGCTGCCGCCGCAACGTCATTCGCACAACGGCGAATGACGGCGGCAGCGGTTCGGCAGGTTGCGGCCGGATCAGTACCCGATCGCCGAGCCGGCCGGACGGCGCGGATCGTTGTAGCCGTAGATGAAGCCGACGCGCACGTTGCCGGACACCGACGAATCGTTCCCGGAGCTCTGGCGGCTCGCCGCTTCGGTGCCGGGCAGGCCGACCATGATCAGTTCGGCCGCGCCCCACGGCGTCTGCTCGACCATCTTGTAGCCCATGTTGCGCAGGATCGCGAGCGTGTCGGGCGACAGGCCGTAGGTTTCGTAATAGACCTCGTCGGGCAGCCACTGGTGGTGGATGCGCGGCGCGGCGACCGCGTCCTGCGGCGTCATCCCGTAGTCGATCACGTTCAGCACGGTCTGCAGCGTGATCGTGATGATGCGCGAACCGCCCGGCGAGCCGACCACCATGAACACCTTGCCGTCCTTCTTCACGATGGTCGGCGCCATCGACGACAGCGGGCGCTTGCCCGGCGCGATCGAGTTGCGCGTGCCCTGCACGAGGCCGAACAGGTTCTGCGCGCCGACCTTCGTGGTGAAGTCGTCCATCTCGTCGTTCAGGAAGAAGCCCGTGCCCGGCGCGATGACCACCGCGCCGAAGCGGCCGTTGACCGTATAGGTCGTCGACACCGCATTGCCGTCGTGGTCGATGATCGAGTAATGCGTCGTCTCCGGCTTCTCGTGCACGCCGACGCCGGGCTGCACGTCGACCGACGGCGTCGCCGTATCGGCATGGATACCCTTGCGGATCTGCGCCGCGTATTCCTTGCTCGTCAGCTTCGCGATCGGGTTGTCGATGAAGTCGGGATCGCCGAGCAGCGTGTTGCGGTCCTCGTACGCGTGCCGCATCGCTTCGGTCATGTAGTGGATCGACGCCGCGGAGTGATAACCCAGCTTGCGCAGGTCATACCCTTCGAGGATGTTCAGCGTCTCGCACATCGTCACGCCGCCCGAGCTCGGCGGCGGCGCCGATACGAACTCGTAACCGCGATACGTGCATGTCAGGGGCGCCATGTCCTGCGCGCGGTACGACGCGAAATCGGCCGCCGTGATCAGGCCGCCCGCCCGCTTCGACGCCGCCTCGACGATCTTCGGAATCTCGCCGTGATAGAACGCGTCGGGCCCCTGCTCCGCGATCCGCTCCAGCGTACGGGCGAGGTCCTTCTGCACCAGGCGGTCGCCCGGCTGCAGCGGCGTGCCGTCCGCGCGCAGGAAGATGCGCGCCGCGTCCGGGTCCTTTTTGAAGCGGTCGATCGTCGTGTCGAGGATGTCCGTATCGCCGCGCGTCAGCACGAAACCGTCGCGCGCGAGCCGGATCGCCGGCGCCATCACCTGCTTGCGCGTCAGCTTCCCGTACTTGCGCTGCGCGAGATCGAGCCCGGCCACCGTGCCCGGCACGCCGACCGCGCGATAGCCGTACAGGCTTTCGCCCGGGCGGACGTTGCCCGCCGCGTCGAGGTACATGTTCGCCGTCGCAGCGGCCGGCGCCGTCTCGCGGAAATTGATGAAGCGGTCGCGGCCGTCGGCCAGGTGCACGGTCATGAAGCCGCCGCCGCCGATATTGCCGCAGCACGGATTGGTCACGGCCTGCGCGTAACCGACCGCCACGGCCGCATCCACCGCGTTGCCGCCTTCCTTCAGGATGTCGACGCCGATTTGCGACGCGAAGTGCTGCGACGACACGACCATGCCGTTCTTCGCTTCAACCGCGGGGTCCGAAGCGGCGAACGCGCACACGCTCAATGCCGACAACAGGGTGAGTACGACGAGCCGCCTCATGACGGAATCCTCCAGACAAATAACCGGGCCAGGCCGGGATGCGCCGCCGCGTCATCGCGTATCGGCGCCGCCAATCCGGAGTGTAATGAATCGTACATTCCGGCGAGGGCGCGATCATATCACTCGCTTTTTTGCGCTAATACCTAGGGTTATCACTGAATTTCAAGCGACGAAGCGCGGAAACGCTTCCAGATGAATGTTTGTTTCATTACATTGACGGACGCTCCATCTGCCCGAGCGATGCGTCCCTCTAATTTCGGCCCGCGCGCGGGCCGCCGCACGTCAATCGGCTAACATGCGGGCAGTCGCCGGCAGACGC
The DNA here is from genome assembly GCF_001742165.1 of Burkholderia stabilis. NCBI lineage: Bacteria > Pseudomonadati > Pseudomonadota > Betaproteobacteria > Burkholderiales > Burkholderiaceae > Burkholderia > Burkholderia stabilis. The sequence goes on from NZ_CP016443.1 coordinate 1,186,504, forward strand.
ACGTCTGCCGTTTGTCATTCAGATACGAGAGTCGGAGTGCCCGATGGGGACGAGCATCAGGGCGTTGCTGTTATCCCAGATGGATAGCTTCACGCCGTCGGAACAGAAGGTCGCGCAGGCGTTGCTGGATCGTTACCCGAGCCTCGGGCTCGGGCCGATCGCGAGCGTCGCCAAACAGGCCGAAGTCAGCGACCCGACCGTGTTCCGCTTCGTCGTCCGGATCGGTTTTCCCAATTACTCGTCGTTCCAGCAGGCGCTGCACGACGAAATCGACACCGCGATGAATTCGCCGCTCGCGCGGATGGATGCATTCCACTCGGAAACGGGCAAGCGCGACAGCCATTCGGCGATTTTCCAGCGGCTGTCGGAATCGCTCGCGACCACGATCGAAGGACTCGACGCCGCCGCGTTCGACGCAGCCGTGGCGCTGCTGGCCGATACGGACATCCGCGTCTTCTGCGGCGGCGGGCGCTATACGGCGCCGCTCGCGTCGCTGTTTTCGTTCACGCTGGCCTATGCACGCCCGCACGTGCAATACGTCGAGCCGAACGTGAACCTCGCGTCGGTCGCGCTGGCCGACATGGGGCGCGGCGACGTGCTCGTCATCTTCGACTTTCGCCGCTACCAGAAGGACAGCATCCGCTTCGCGCAGGCCGCACACCGGCTCGGCACGCGAATCCTGCTGATCACCGACGAATGGATGTCGCCGATCGGCGAATTCGCGGAGATCGTGCTGCGTATCCAGGGGCGCCCGTTCGCGATGCTGCAGACCAACGTGCCGGCGCTCGCGCTCGCGGAAGCGATCGTGATCGGCGTGACGAACCGGCTGCCGGAGCTGGCAAGGCAGCGGATGGAGAAGATCGAGCACCTCAATACCGGAGGGATCGAGCAGGACACGAATCAGCGGGATTTGCCGGAGTGAGCGGCGGATGGTATCGGTCGCGGAAAACCGCTGGAGCAACGTTTTCCTGCGTCATTCCGAAATAATCACTTCGACGCGACGATTCCTGGCCCTTCCCGACTCAGTACTGTTGTCCGCCAACGCATCGGCATCTCCGCGCCCTTCCACGCTGATGCCCGGCACCGGTACGCCTGCCGCGACAAGAATCTGGGCAACCTGTCGGGCACGCGCTTCGGAAAGCGCCTGGTTGGAAACCTGACGTGCTGAACTGGCCGGCGCGCTGTCCGCGTATCCCACGACTCGAACAACCACGCCTTCGGTCATCGCCGCGATTTCCCGTCCGACCGAGGCCACGACGGAAGCTCCCCAAGGGGCCACCGCCACACCACCAGGCACAAACATGCCGCCAAAGCGCAGCGACAAGATATTCCGTACAGGATCCCGGATCAGTTCGACATTCCCTGCTGCGACCTCGTCACGGAGCTGCTGTTCCAGATTGCGAGCCAGCGAGTCAAACGGCGACACCCGTTGCGCCTCTCTCAAACCGGTCCAATGGTCCACCACGGCATATCCCGCGGCGCCCGCCAGCAACGCGGCGACTATACCGACAACAGCCCAAATGCGCGACGACCGGCGCATAGCCAACGGACGCACCCACGGATCGACCGTCTGTCGCATTTGTCTGACCGGCTCGCTTACGTGGCTCATGCCCAACCCGCCCGTCACAACCACGTCGTGCACGCGCTCACGAATGACCTGCAAACGGCGGTGACCTTCATGCTCGAATCGGTAACGCCCGCGAAAGCCAAGATCGAGTATGTTTTGGTACAGCTCGATCAGATCGAGGTTCGCGTGCGGGCTGCGTAACGCCTCATCGATCAGTTGGAAAACACGATCACCGCCCTGACGATCATGGCCCATCGCAGCAGCCAGTCCGTTGACTTGCCATTCGCTTCCGGTTGCCTCTCCTTTTCCCCAACGCGTCTGCATCGCAGCCTCGTCGAGCGCCGAGCACAGGCAATAGCTTGCGCTCCGGACATGCTCCGGTCGGAGGTTGAGTTCACCGCAAATCCGCGTAAATAGCCGGATCTCATGCTCCAGCCACCGCCGCTGCCGGGCAATCGAATCGGCATCGAGAATTTCAGGCTGATTGGCCAACGCGCGCAGCAGGACGCGCGCTGCTTCAAGCAGCGGGTTGGTCGACTGCTCCATCATCTTGAGCCTTGTCGCGACGGACGGCGACACCAAGGCTCCGGCATGGTTCGACGGATCGGCTGTTGAGAGACTCATCGTGATCGCCCCTTTCTCGATTCAACGGGAAACGCTTCCCGCGCCTATCGGCAACGTGCCCTGGGGCAATCCCGGTGGCGGGCCACTATCCGGCAAATTGAACATCGCCATCGAGGCCGGACACCGGAACGTCTTCAACACGTCGCTCGTCAGCGGATTCGCGACACTTCCGGAGCTCGTAATGTCGAGCACCGCTTCACGACTGTCGAAACTGAACGCGACTCGTGTGCGGCCCGGCGTGGCCGTTCCGACCACCCGACCTTTCTGAAGCAGTCTCATCAACGCCCAGGGGCCGTCGGATGAAACTGTCGACGTGTCTGGCCGGATGCGCGGGCTGGCCGTGATCTCGGCATGGACGCCGCCGCGCGGCCCTGGCCACGTAACCGTGACGGGTGCGACCGGACCGTGCTGGTAAAGCGTCGCCTGCCCGTCGATGTCGAGCGAGAGGCTCATGATCGTCGGCGCGAGTTCGGGAATTCGGATGTCGGCCTTCCACGTCATCTGCCTGTGGCCAGGATCGTTGAAGAAAATGTCGCGAATCGCCTTCGCATGCTCGAACGGCTCGAGGCTCGGCCCTTGTACGGGCTCCGTTGCCCCCGGCAGGGTTCGATAGCGCCACGGCTTTGCGGACGTATCGACAAATGGCGCCAGCGTCTTCACGAAGAAATCGTCGATAACACCGCCCTGCGCGAACACACGCGTGAAGTCGTCAATACCGACATCGCGCTTGCTCTCGGGTGAGAACGGGTAGTTTCCTTCGATCGTCAGTCGACAGCTGTCGCCAACCACTGCCTGCATCTGGCGCGACAACAGTTGACCGATCCCCAGATTGACCTCGCGCGACCCATCTGCGGCGAGCTTGAGCAATATCGCGCGGAACGGTGCAGGCATAGTGTCGGCAGCCATCTTGAGTTTCGCGGCCGTATCGCTCGCCGGCGGCATGCTGTTGTTCGACAGTGCGTTGTCAGCAACGGTGAGCGCCGTGTAATAGTCGTTCAGCATGTTGGCGACGCCGTCCAGTCCCGTCTTGTCCGCCCGAGTGACGGTCGATTGCACCTCGAGCTGCGCATCCGCGTTTCCCGTCACGACCTCTCGCAACGCCGCGAAACGATTGTCGACGAGTTCCCGCTCGACACGCTCCGACGCCCGAATACCCAGCGCCTTGTCGGCTTTCTGGTTCAGCTGGTCGGCAGCCTTCTGCAGCAGCGAACCGTTCGACGCAGTCGATTGCTGCGTGAGCGTCGTCTCGCGTACTGCGGCACGGGCAAGACGTGCGAGCGGCGAATCGGGGGCCGCAAAGCTGCGCAGCACCTTCAGATTGAAGGCAAGACTCGTGCCGCTCACGGTCCGAATGTCGTTGAGAAACGCCTCCCACTGCTGCGCGTACTCCATCAGGTATTCGCGGCGAACGGCGTCGGTCAACGCATCGTCCGCGCCGGTGGCGTTACTCACAATCTCAGCCGTTTTTTTTGAGCCTCGCCCAAATACGAGCGCCCCATCACCCACGCGTCGTCGTCGTGCGCGATCTGCACGAATTCCGGCAGCCGCTTGTCGAACAGATTCCGATAGCCGTCGAACGTGAAGAGCCCCGGCACGCCACGCGACAACGGTGCGTCGCTCGCTCGCGTGAACACCGTGCCGGCCTGCGGGCCCACCGCGCGCAGCAACGTAAACTCATCGGGTGCTTCCTTGAGCATTGCCGCCTTCGCGCGCTGGTAAAGGCGGTCGGTGGCGTTGCTGCCATCAAGAAAGGTACGTGTCTGCTGTACCAGCGCGTCGTTGCGGATCAGCGGAGACTGCACGACACGCTCCCCGGAGAAGAGCTGTTGCACGTGGTCGATCATCGACGCCCTTCCACCAAAAGCAGTGGCGCTGTCGGTCTTCGCCCAGTCGTCGAGCACCCATGCCTTGACGTCACCCGCATTGAACTTCGCCCTGTCGTACAGCATCAAGTACACGCGAAGCGCATCGTAGGCAGCCTTTGGATCCTCGCTGGCCATTGCACCGGACATGATTTCTTCCAGACGGTGCACGATCTGCGGCAACAGCAGGTTGTCTTCGAGCGCATCGTAGGTGTGACGACTTTCAGTGGCAATGTCCACGGGCGTGTAGAGACCGTAGCGCCACGCGCTGTCCGGATCGGACAGGTCGAGCCCCGGGAAAGTGGGCAGATAGCGCGCCTCTGTCAGCGTATCGGGCACGGCTTGCAATTCGGGCGTCTTGTACAACGCCGTGACGCGGGCGGTAAGCGCCTGCACCTTGCGGCCAATCGTGTCGAGATAGTCACTGTTGTTGCCGAAGCTCACGCGCAAACCAATCGCCAGCCACACGAACAACAGCAGCACCAATGTGTGGCCGATCAGGCGCAAGAGTCGGTAGCGATATTCCCAACGCAGGTTGGGACTCACGAGATGCGCTTCCGGGAACACGACACGCGTCAGGAGATCGTGCAGGAAGAACCCTTGATTCCCCTCGGCACGCGCCGGTGCACCAGGGGCGTGGTCCTGAGTCGACAGAAGACGTTGAACCACCGTATGACGTTCCGCCACGATCTCGCTGCCCCGCTGTCGGGCGCTCGTGAAGTACACGCCGCGCAACGTCGAATGGAGCTGGGTGTCGTCATAGCGAGAATCAAGGAATACCTGGTCGATCAGGTCGAGCAGCGGCCCGAGCAGCGCGGAAAACGCCTCCGGCATGGCGGCAAGCTTGCGCCGCTTGTCCAGATCGTACTCATCCTGCAGATGCGTATCGATCGAACCCGTCAACCGTTCCGCCAGTTGGGTGAGCTCGTGATGACAACGCGCACGCAGCCCTTCCTTCGCAACCGTTTCCTTGCCGTATGGAAGCGTAAAGCCCCATGCCTGTGCTCGCCCCTCGGACGTGAGCGCCCCGAAATACTCGGCAAAACCTGCGAGGCGATCCATCTTCGTGACCATCACGTAAACGGGGAAGCGAATGCCCAGCTCCTCTCTCAGCTCTGCCAGCCGGGCGCGCAATGCAGCAGCCTCGGCGACACGCGCCTGTTCATCCGCGCTTGCCAGCGTCGCGAGATCGACCGTCAGCAATGCGCCGTTGATCGGCGCGCGAGGCCGGTTCCGGCGCAATATGCCGAGAAACCCGAGCCACTCCACTCGATCGATCTCCTGTGGACCGTCGCGCGTGTCGGAAGGATTCGGAACGACATCGACGCTCGATTTCGAGGCGGCGGCCTCTTCCGATTTTCCGAGGGCGTCCTGTTGCGTGTCATCGGCAGAACGTCCCGTGCTCGTCGGCGCGTTGGCGGCATCCTTGCCGGATGCATCGGCTACCGGCTTATTCGGTTCAGCGACGCGTGCATCGCCGCCCCCAGCCTTCGCGGTGCGATGACGCGTGTAGTAGCCGGTCGTGTCGATCAGCACCGCATCGTTCGTCAGCCACCAGTCCACTGCGGCAGCATCGGCAGCAGGTTTCCCGGCAGCCCGTTGCATCTGCTCGGCAACGGGAAACGCCAGCCCACCGTTCATCAATATGCTGGTCTTGCCGGACCCTTGCGAGCCGAGTGTGATGTACCAGGGCAACTCGTACAAATAGCGCTTGCCCTGGAACAGCTTGCCGATGCCGCGCGCACCGGTACGCATCGATTTAAGGCGCGCGAGCGCGTTCGTCACACCTCCTTCGACTTTCCGAAGACGGGAAGCTGCGAGCGGATCCTCCTTCCTGCGATCCAGACGCAGCATCTTTTTCATGAACGCATCGTCTTCGCGCATTTTCTGCCACAGGCGGAACACGCCGATCAGGACGAAAACGACCGCCACCAGCGAGATCGCGGTGAGCCGGGCCGACGCCGGTTCGAATGGAGCCATGTGCCCCAGCAAAAGCAGCGGCCCCGCATACCAGATCAGCAAGCACAGCAATGCGGCAAACACGATGCTGATCGACCATCCCACGAGCCAAAGCAGCACGCCGGCGAGCAACAACCCAATCAGCAGCACGCGCATGCCGGCCCCGGCGAGCGGCTTGAGCCCGCCGAATGCGAAAAACGGACCGACGAACCAGACCACCAGTGCGACGACAACCAGTGCGAGGAACGCGAGGAACTGGCGCGAGGCCAGAAACGACAGGAACTGGAACTTCTTCATGTGTTATTCCGGAAACGGATCTGGCTCATCGTGCGACGTCGATCTCGACGCGGCGGTTTTGCGCGCGCCCCTGCGCGGTGCGGTTGTCGCCGACCGGATCGGCATCGCCCTTGCCGACGGCTTCGAGGCGGTTCGCCTGCACCCCGGCGGCTTGCAGCATCTGCATGACCTGGGTGGCCCGCTCTTCCGACAGCACCTGGTTCGACGCGAAATGACGGCTGCGAATCGGCACGTTGTCCGTATAGCCGAGAACCGTGACTTTGCCCGGCACCTTGGCGATCTCGGCCGCGATCTTCGAAATCAGCGGATTCATCGATGCCTGAACCGAAGCGCCACCGGGCCGGAACATCGCGTCGCCGCGGAACGTGACGGCGCTGCGGCGAGCGTCTTCGTCGACACTGACGGTGCCGGTCGCGATTTCGTCCTTGAGCAGCTGCTTGAGGTGCAATTGCGGCGGCGGTGCAGGCGGCGGCGTCATGCGGGCGATGTCGGCAATCTGCTTCTGAACGTCCGCGCTGCGATTGAACAGTTCGTACTTGAACCATCCGAACAGTCCGAGCAGGACCACCGACAGGACAGTCGCGGTAATCCACACTGGAAAATCGTAGACCGACAGGCGCTTGCCACTTGCGTTGGATTGCCAGTGGGGAGACAGCGCCAGTGGCACGGATTCGCGTTGCGACGTGATGACGTTGTAGAGCCGCTGGCGAATCGCGTCGTGCTTGCGCGCGCCATCGGCCGCACCTCGGTAGCGGCCCTCGAAGCCGAGACTGAGCGTCCGGTAAATGACTTCCAGCAGGTCTCGATGCTCGTGAGGGTCTTCGAGCAAGCGGCCGATCAGCAGGTAAACCTTGTCGCCGCCATCGAGGTCGCCGTGGAAGGTGGTTGCCAGCCCCTCTTTGATCCATGCAATCCCGGATGAACCGGCCTTGCCCCATGCGGTTTGCGTTACCGTTTCGTCCAGCGCCGTGCACAGGCAATATCGGGCGCCAATCATGTGGTCGCGTCGGATATTGGTCTGCTCGCAGAGTTTTTCGAATACCCGCACTTCCTGCTTGAGAAGCGCGCGTAACGACGCGACTGCGTTCTTCGACGCAAATTTCTCCGGCATGTCGGCCTGTGCACGCAGCAGGACGCGGGATGCTTCAAGTAATGGATTCGGCGCAGCCTTCACTTGGGCCAGGCGCTGCTCGAAGACCTCGGGCGGTGCAATACCCTCGTTGGCCGGCGTATCGTCTTCCCGGTTCAGCGCATCGGCCAACGCCTCCGTATCTTCCGTGGATGTATGCACGGAATCGATCGGCGCGCGGGTTTTCCTTGGAGTCGACATGGTTAGCGTCCCACCTTTGCCGTTGACGTGGCAATCAGCCGGCAACCGCACTCGGTACGGTGCCCATGCAGCGCCACGCGGCGCCCGCCGACGCTGAGCGTCGGATGCGCTTCGATGATCTTGTTGACGCCGTGCGGACGACCGTCCGGATAGGTTTCCGGGCAATCGACCAGATCATGCAGGCGGGCGATTTTCCTGCCGCCGATCTTGTGCGTATCCGAGCCGGTAATGATCCGGCCGCCATGGTCGGTTGCGTCTCCGACGACTGCGATGCTGATTGACATGGTGCTATTCGTAGGCTGGCGCGCTTAATAACGCGGAAAGGTGCTGAAGTCGACTTTCACTGGCGGCGGTAACGTCCTGAACTGCTCGGCAAGGTAGTTGCCGCGATCCGCCGCCGCTACCCTGGCACGCTCGATGGCAATCTGCGCGGCGGCGTCTTTCAGGCCGAGCGACCGAACGCGCCTGTCGTTGCCGACGAAGAACGTCCGCGCCCAACCGTAACCGCCGGGTGCATATTCATGGAAATAGGGCACGCGGAACCATGCGCGGCTGTCGTGAACGTAATCGTCCAGCAAACGAATCGCGGCGCTAGGCAGCTTTCGCACCGCGGCGTCAGACGTGTGTTCGAGCAGGAACGGCAGCATTTCCTGCGGCGGCGCGAGAACATAATCCAGGACTGGTTGATACGGGGCCACGGCACCAAACAGCTGCAGCACGCGATCACGCCCTCCCATCCAGACGGTCGTCGACCCTTGCCGACGGTGCGTGGCGACATCCTTCCGTTCAACCGTCAGGTAATAAGCGCTGACGTCCTGTTCCAAGGCAATGGCATCGCTGGCCCCCCAACCTTCAGCTTCACCTTGTCCGCCGGCGGGCGAGACCAGTACACCTGCCAGCGCGAACGACGATCGGGATACAGGTATGCCAGCAAGAGGCGGAACTCCTCCGCGGCTTCGAGAAGGTCGGTCTTGTCGTTGGTCGTTACGTCCGTCGTACCCTCGCCGGGCCGCGGAGGTTTCCCAGCCGCAGCCGCCATGATCTCGGCGTCTTTCTTCTTGATTTGCTCGCCGAGTTCAGCCGCCTTTTTCTTGAACGGATTCGCCAGTGCCGGAATCGCAGGCATGCTGAGCGCGGCGGCATCGAGGCCAGCCTTTTGCTTCTCGAGTTGGCTCTTCTCGTGCTTCAGCTTGTCAAGCTGGGAATTGGACGCTGCCTTGCTCGCGATTCGCGTTTCGAGTCCGTGGGGCGTGACCTCGTCTTCAGGCGCATGACGGAAAAAGGCCTGCGACGTGATGTAGGCCTGCGGATTTCCATAGTCCGCGCGCAAGGTACGCCATGCGAGCGACTGACCCATGCCGATACGAAGTGCGGTTTCGACGCTGTCGAGGGGCTTTTGATTGACGGTTGAGAGCCAGTCGTTGAAGGCGCGGGAAACGGATGACGAGATTTTGAAATCATCGTCTACGATCTTCGGAAGCGGTGATTCCTTTGTCTGCACAGATAATGGCACGCCAGCCTTCAATGCCTCGATATACATGTTGTGCAAGGTGACCTGACTAAGCTTGCTACCGTCGCCGTCTCGAGATTTGCCCTCTTCATTGAACGCATAACCACCGCCCACGTCCGAATGTACCCCCGGGTAGGCGACCTCAATCCTGCGCGGCTCGCTGACCGGATAGGCATGCTGCTCCCGAATGGAATCGAGCGGGAAACTCATGCGCTGTTCGTGAATCGAGAAGAAATGCACGCACTTCTTCACTGAAGCGGGAATGTTAAGGGCACCTTTTGCGGTCCATGCCCAGTGCCCGTCTAGATCCGCCATATCGATCGCCGCAGTGGCCGTATCCGGCAGACCAACCGATGCAACCGTGTCGAAAATCCCCAGGAAATTGACCTCGTACGGAATCGCGCCGGCGATCATACCGTCCGGTGCCCACGTGTTGATGAGACGGTTGACGAATACGCGCGCGCCTGCCGCACCGCGCGAGAAGCCGAATACGTTCACCCATACCTTCTTGATCGAACGATTCAGTTGACCACCCGGTCCGCGATGCTTCTTCTGAAGCGCGGACAGTTCCCCGTGAAGACGCTCCAGCTTCGCCCGAGATTTGTATCCGTAGTACACCTGCGATGCGGTTGCGATAGAACCCGCCATGGGGAGAGCCTTAGACACCTTTCCGACAATTTGCGTCAGCGTGCCGTTCGAGGCCATGACGTCATTGTCGATCGACGAACACAGAGCACGGGCCTCAGGATCGTCCAGCAATCGACTCCCCGTCATCGCGATATGCAGCGCGTTCAGCAAGCGGGTGTATCCCCAAGCGACGCGCATACCGAAACCAAGGGCGAATGCCTTGCCTTCCGACGTGAAAGCCATTTCGCCAATTTCAAAAAATGGAGTACCGACACCCGGAACGTACTCGGAGAAAATCCCTGCTTCTTTTTTCCGCTGGCAAGCACGAAACATTCTCGCGACATTACTGTGTGTCGGCTTTTTCGTATATTTTGTATCCCATTCAAGATTATTATTCGTACCATCGAAGAACAGATTGACGTGAAGCGTCTTCGGACAGCCAGCGGGCTCCCCTGCCAAGGTACTTTTGCCCATTGCTCGGGCCGCTTCACCTTCTGCCAAACGCCCTTGTTCGTTGAACGGTTCGGGCCAACGGATTACGCTCATCGCACTTTCTCCTCACTTCTTGTTCAATTCCGCATCCAGCACGCCCTGCACGATGTACGGATCGTTATCGGCGGGTTTCTCCGCCATTTCCGGTTTGTCCTCGATCTCCACACGGATTCGATCGCCGGGCAGGAAATGCGCCACAAAACCGTAAGTCCGTCGACCATACGGCGGCACGTCGGTGGTCGCAGTAAGCCATTGATCACCGCTGCGGTCTTCGTCATAGGGTTTCGTGTCCCGCCGCCACTTGATTACGAGCTTCATGCCTGGACGCCAGTGGGCAGGAATACCGATACAGCACGATCCACCACTTTCCGAGCGCTGTTTCCCAGCCTCTTTCGGCAACATATTTGAACCGCCTGCAGACAGTTCATGACCCTCGCTCGTAATGAGAAATTGATCAATGTAATAATCGGTATAGTTATAGCCACTGACGCTGGACGGATTGATGTCATTTGAATCCGAGCAACCAATCATCGTTAGCAACAGCGAACAGGTAAGTAAAGCAAGGAAATGCCTCAGAGCACTGATTTCCATCTCAAGAAAATCTCCTTTTATGTAGTCAGGATCAAGATGACGCGTAACGTCTGTGGGCAGCGGTAGAACTCTCCTGCCAAGGTACTTTTGCCCGTTGTGCGAGCAGTTTCGCCCTCGCCCAAACGACCCCGTTCGTTGAATGGCTCGGGCCATCGAATGACGCTCATCACACCCTCTCCTCACTTCTTGTTCAATTCCGAGTCCAGCACGCCCTGCACGATATAGGGATCGTCATCATCGATTTTCGGGAGAATTCCTTTCTCATCCCTGATCTGGATACGAATCCGGTCGCCTGACAGGAAATGCACCACGAAGCCCGCGGTGCGTGGCCCGTACGGCGGCACGTCTGTGGTCGCAGTAAGCCATTGGTCACCGCTACGGTCATCGTCGTAGGGTTTCGTGTCTCGTCGCCACTTGATCACGAGTTTCGTGTCTGGACGCCAGTGGGACGGAATGCTGATGCAGCACACGAATCCCCCTCCGCCCGAGCGCGCTTGACCGTCCTTTTTAGGAAAGATATTCGGCCCGCCTGCTGAGAGTTCCTGGCCTTCATTCCCGACGCGGAATCCCGCGATGTAGTAGTCGGTGTAGTTATAGCCACTCACATCCGATGGGTTACTCTCATTTGCATCCGAGCACCCAAGGATCGTCGACAGGAAACCAGCAGCAAGAAGACCGGCAAAGCGCTTCGAAACAACTACGATCATTTTTCGGCATCCTGTTCATCGATCGACTTCGCACGCTTCTCGAAATCACGCATCAAATCCCGCCATACATACGACGGAACCAACTCAAACTCTTGTAGCAACGATGCTTCGCCGGCAACAGCCGACCGGATGGCCGATCGAATCTCGCCCTGTCGGTCGAACGCTTCGCCATACTGATACGAGGCCACACAGAACGCGTGAAGATCTGCCCTGAGCGCCAACCCCCATTGAATCGCACGACCATATCGGTGAAGCAAATCCCGGTACCTGATGGCATATGGCTGATTCGCGTCGATCAGGCCAAGGTCGCTCAACTCGCTCATGAGCGCATGCGGCTCATCATGCTTTTCCAACGTATCGAGCTGCCGCTGACTGAGTGACAGCGAAAACTGCCTCGCATCCTCGATGCGCAAACGCTCGTCGATAGCGATGTACCGCCACTCCGAGCTTCCACCGCGATACATCCATGTCGCTATCGGGCGTGTGAGTTCAACGATCACCGCTTGGCCGGCGACGCCCACTATCGACGGAAGCGAACGTGGATCGAACCAGCGAAGCAGAACCTGCATGCCTTCACCGATGTCCGCAAAGAGAAAGCGTTGAATATGAATCTTGAGTTCATCGATACCGAGCGCGCTGCGCATCACTGTGAAGCATGGCCGATACCGATCCATCTGATCGATATGACGAACCCATTCGCTATCCGCGTCGTCGATCTCGAAAAGAATCGGAGCCGCGTTTCCGGCCTCCTCCTCGGGCAATCCTTCAAATAACGATCGCACCTCCGGCGAGAACTCGAGCACCCATATAGCAAGCGCCTCCGGGTACTGCGCGCCATCGACCAGGCCATAGAGTTTTCCGTTGCCGTCTACTGTTTTCATGAAGCCAACCTCAAAGCCGCGGCACAACCGATGCACCGCTCTTCGCGGCTTTCAGCAGACACTCGATGCACACCTTGGGAACGTGAAGCTCGACGGAAACTTCGTCAGGTTTAGGAAAATAATGGGTGGCTGCATGTGCCAGCCAGACACCGCTGGTGCCACTTTTGATGCTGCCCTGCTCAAGCTCGATATAGCTCCCGCCACCGTTCAGAACCAGCTTCTTTTTCGCCTTGATATGGATCGTGTCGCTGGTGACGTTGACCTCGAGGAGGGCCAGCAGATTGATCGCCTTCTGCAGTGCGTGAATGTCGATATCGCCATCCGCCGCGACGGATTTCATGCCTCCATGCGCTGCAAAATGACGCACCGTGTCCTGAGCGCTGACGAGGACGCTACCGCTCGCCGATGCCGCGATATGCGCCCCGCTCGTCAGCGCAACGTGCTGACCGCTCGCGATATGCGTTGTCGCGGGAGTCGTAGTCTGGATACCGGCGGCGCCAGCAATGACGACGTGCGGCGCACCCAGCTCGTAAAAACCGTCGTCGGCGCGGCTTTGCGGCCCGCGTATGGCGGCGTTCTGTCTGGCCAGCATCGCGGCGACTTCTTCCTGATGGGCGTTCGCGTCCTGCGCCGTGGCCTGTTGCGCCAGTTGAGCAATCGTCGACTGCCAACGCGCGGCTTCTTCCAACCGGGCAGTCGTTTCATCCATGTCGGTCAAATGCGCCTGCGCATTGGGACGTGCTTCCGTCGTAAGCAGCATGCCCTGCCCCGCACGAAACACGCCGTGGCCGTCCGTCCGCAACTCCGCCCCACGACCACGCTCATCCTGCCGCCCGGCATTCCCCGCAATACGCGTGATGTACCCCAGATTCAACTGCGAGCAACCTTCATCGCTCGACAGATGCGCCTGGATCTTTCCGTTCGTATCATCAAAAGCCAGCGTATTCGCCCGCCGGGCACCGACCTCCTTGCTTCGATAACCGGCGAGTGTCTGGTTCTCCGGCAGCGCGAACGGCGGCATGTTGAATGCATTCACCGCGCTGCCCACGA